>NZ_JBIBWF010000009.1:0-416108 GCF_043081085.1 Streptomyces sp. NPDC014891
CGATCGCCCCCGGCCAGGCCTCGGGGTCGCCGATCGGATCGCCGGAGGCGAGCGACACCCCGCCGACCACCCGGTAGGTCACGGCGGCCTTCTCGCTCGGCGACCACACGACGCTCTTCTCGCGGCGCAGCGCGAAGTAGCCGAGCGAGTCGCGGTCGCCCTGCTTGTCCAGCAGGGCCCGCAGCCGCTCCTCGTCCTCCTCGGTCAGCGGATCGGTGGCCCGGCGGGAGCGGAAGGCGGCGAAGAGCACCGCGAACAGCAGCAGCGTGGACAGGACGTTGATGGTCACGTCCACCCAGCCGGGGGTGCTGATCCCGGCGAACCGCGAGTCGTCCGAGGCCAGGGTGATCAACCGCATCACGCCGTACCGCCAGCGCTCCAGGAAGGTGGAGGGGGCGCCGGAGGTGTTGGTGACGGTGACCAGGACGGCCGCCAGCAGCGAGGTGACGAGCAGACCGCCGACCGCGACCACCGCCGCCAGCCACGGGTTGGAGCGGTCCCCCTTCGCGTAGAACTCCTTCCGGCCCAGCAGCAGCGCGAGCACGAACGCGGCGGTCAGGACCAGCGAGATCCAGTTCTGGGCGTGCTGGCGGATCTCGGGGAAGAGCATCACCAGCGCGAAGAGCAGCAGGAACAGCCCGCTCAGCACCAGGTTGAGGATCCACGCGGCCCGCTTCCGCCGCCGCATGGTGATCGCCAGGAAGAGGGTGAGGACCCCCGAGGCGAAACCGGCCGTGAGCAGGTACGGAGTGAAGTAGTTGTCCTCGTTGTGCCGGCGCAGGTCCTGCCCGAAGGAGACCCAGACGGCACTCAGGAAATTGATGAACGTGACGACGCGCAGGTACCAGACGGCGAACGCGGCGCTGCGCCGTGAACGGGCCGTGGTGCCCCGGGGCGCTGCTTCGGCGGACAAACGGACCTCTCCCATGAAAAGCGATCATATGGGGCGTCGTTTGTCATGCGGCGACGCCGGAGGCGGCCGCGCGCGCGTCGTGCGCACCTGACGTGCGCCACGCGTGCGGCCGCCTCCGGAGCCGACGAATCCCTGCTTCCCCGCGTCAGACCCCGGAGCCGGTGTCCCCGCCGTCCGGAGTGGTCGGATCCGGACGCTCGGGCAGCTCCGCGGCGAACGCCGCCGCGGCCTTGACGAGGGGGAGTGCGAGCAGCGCCCCGGTTCCCTCACCCACATGGACGCCGTGGTCCAGCAGAGGGTTGAGCGCCATCCGGTCCAGGGCCTTCGCCTGCGCCGGCTCCCCGCTCACCTGACCCGCCAGCCACCAGTCCGGCGCCCGGAACGCCGCCCGCTGCGCCACCAGCGCGCACGCCGCGCCCACCACACCGTCCAGGATCACCGGCATCCGCCGCACCGACGCCTGGAGCAGGAAGCCGGTCATCGCCGCCAGGTCCGCCCCGCCGACCGCCGCGAGCAGCTCCAGCTGGTCGCCCAGGACCGGCCGGGCCCGGCGCAGCGCGTCACGGATCGCCGCGCACTTGCGCATCCACGCCAGGTCGTCGATCCCCGCGCCGCCGCGGCCGGTCACCACGGAGGCGTCGGTCCCGCACAGGGCGGCGATCAGGGTCGCGGCCGGCGTCGTCCCGCCCACGCTCAGATCACCCAGCACCACCAGATCGGTGCCCGAGTCCGCCTCCTCGTCGGCGATCCCGATCCCGAGCCGGACCGCGGCCTCGGTCTCCTCGACCGTCAGCGCGTCCTCGATGTCGATCCGTCCGCTGCCGCGCCGCACGCGGTGGCGCGTCACCTCGGCCGGCAGCAGCTCCGGATCGCAGTCCAGTCCCGCGTCCACGACCCGCACCGGCACGCCGGTCGACCGGGCCAGCACCGCGACCGGGCTCTCCCCGTCCAGCACGGCCCGCACCAGCGCGTGGGCGGTGCCCGCCTGGCGTCCCGACACGTCGAGCGAGGCCACCCCGTGGTCGCCCGCGAAGAGCACCGCCTTCGGCTGCTCGATCGCCCGCACCTTCACCGAGGCCTGCGCGGCCGACAGCCACTCCCCGAGCTCGTCGAGCCGGCCGAGCGACCCCGGCGGCACCGCCAGCCGCTCGCGGCGCTCCTCGGCGTCACGCCGGATCCCCCCGTCGGGGCGCTCGATCAGATCGGAGAAGTCGTCCAGGTTCACGGGTATCCGCCTTGTGACAATCAGCGAGGGCCATCGGTGCTGGCACCCTACCCGCGCAGCACGAGCGCCTGACCGGCGACCACGAGGAGGACCTCCTCGCACTCGTCCGCGAAGGCCGCGTTCAGCCGGCCCAGCTCGTCGCGGAAGCGCCGGCCCGCCGCCGTCGCCGGCACCACGCCCGATCCGACCTCGTTCGTCACGGCGACGACCGTGCGTTGGGTCGCCCGCACCGCCGCCACCAGCTCGGCGGTCCGCTCGCGCAGCGCCGCCTGCCCGCCGTCCGCCCACCTCGCGTCGTCCCAGGCGCCCACCCGGTCCATGGCGTCCGTCAGCCACAGCGACAGACAGTCGACGAGGAGCGCCGGCCCGTCCCCGTCGAGCAGCGGTACGAGGTCGCAGGTCTCGGCGGTACGCCACGAACCCGGCCGCCGCTCCCGGTGCAGGCCCACCCGCTCCGCCCACTCCGGGTCGCCGTCCCGGCTCCCGCCGGTCGCCACGTACAGCACGTCCGGGAAGGTCTCCAGCCGCCGCTCGGCCTCCACCGACTTCCCCGACCTCGCCCCGCCGGTCACCAGCGTCCGCCGGGGCACGTCCGGCACCTCGTGGTACTCGCCCACGTACAGCGTCGTCCCGTCCGGCACCGCCCGCGCGCCCGCCGCGGCCAGCCGCCGGTCCAGCTCGGCACCGGTCGGCGCGTCGTGGTCCAGGTGCGCGGCCACGACGTCGGTCGCGGGGCCCACGGCCCCGGTCGCCCGCAGCCGGGCCAGCGCGTCCGGCCGCCCCGTCACGTCCGCGACCACCATGTCGTACGGCCGCCGGTGGTCGTCCGGAAGTCCGGCAGGCGACCCGCCCGGCGGCAGGTACAGCAGCGTCTCGCCCTCGGCCGAGGTCACCTCGTACCCGGTCCCGGGGGAGTCCATCGGCACCGCCCGCACCCGGTGACCGGAGATCAGCGTCAACTCCCGTCCGTCCGGCACCCGCCCGGCGGTGGGCAGCCCGGCGGGCACCTCCACCGCCGGCCCGTCGTGCGGATGGGTCAGCAGCACCTGTCGCACCCCCACCAGCGAATGCCCGGACCGCGCGGCGGCCAGCGCGGCGCCCGGGGTGAGATCGAGCAGCAGGGCCCCGTCCACGAGCAGCGCCGTCGCGGCGCGCACCCGCGGCCCGCGGGAGAGCGCGCACACGGCGCAGGAGCAGTCGGGACGGGGCAGGCCGAGCGGGGCACCGGTGCCGAGCAGAGTCAGTTCCACCCTCAGATCCTCCCGCGCCACCGCGAGCGGTGCGCGCCCGGCTACGCTGCGGGCAGGAAACCGATCATCCGGTGAGCACCAGGAGGCGGACATGGCATGGACGTGGCGGTTCGAGAAGTCCGACGGCACGGAGGTCGAGCCGGTGGTGACGCCCGAGGAGTTCACCACCCAGGGCGACGCGGAGAGCTGGATCGGCGAGAACTGGCGTGACCTGCTGGGCGGCGGGGCGGACCAGGTGACGCTCTCGGAGGACGGGACGAAGATCTACGGCCCGATGCCCCTGAACGCGGAGGCCTGACCCCCGCCCGACCACCCACCGCCCCCGGCTCCGCCGGGGGCGGAGCCCGCCCGGCGGTCCGGGCTCGGCGTCGTGGGGCTCCGTCCGGCCAGGGCGAAGCCCGCCCGGCAGCGCCCCCGCCCTCCTCACATCTCGCCCAGCGTCACCGTCGCCGTCCGCGTCTCCTCCCCCCGTTCGTACGTCACCACCACCTCGTCGCCCGGCCGGCGCGAGGCCAGCGCCTCCGCGAGGGACGTGATCGTCGTGACCTCCGTGTCGCCCAGCCGCGTGATCACGTCCCCCGGCCGCAGCCCCGCCTTCCCCGCCGCCCCGTTCGCCGGCGCCTCGACCACCGCCACGCCCGTCGGCTCGTAGGCGTCGTCCAGCACCGTGCGGCCCGTGATGTCCAGCGCCGCCCGGCCCGAGTCGGTGACTTTGCCGTCCTTCACGATCTGGTCCGCGATCGTCCGCACGGTCGAGGCGGGGATCGCGAACCCGATGCCCGCCGCCGAACCGCCGCCGATCTCCGGGTCGACCGCCGCCAGCGTCGGGATGCCCACGACCTCGCTGTCCAGGTTCACCAGCGCGCCCCCGCTGTTCCCGGGGTTGATCGCCGCCGACGTCTGGACCATGTTCGCGATGGTCGCCCCCGTCCCCCCGCCGTTCCGGCCCTCGCTGACCGTGCGCCCGGTCGCGGAGACGATGCCCTGGGTGACGCTGCCGGACAGCCCCAGCGGGGAGCCCATCGCCAGCACGATCTGGCCCATGTCGACGGCCGAGGAGTCGCCGAACCGGGCCGGCTTCAGTCCCTGCGGCAGCGAGTCCAGCTTGATCACCGCGAGGTCCTGCTCGGGGTACGAGGAGACGAGCCGGGCGGTCACCGGCCGGCCGCCCGTCGCGGCGCTGACCCGGAAGGTCTTCTCCTGGCCGACCACGTGCGCGTTGGTGACGATGTGGCCCTTGTCGTCGTAGACGACCCCGGAGCCGAGGCTCTCGCTCGCGTCGATCTGCACGACCGACGGCAGGACGTTCTTGATGACGGCCCGGTAGTCGTCCTCCAGGTCGTTCGCGGCGAGCGGCGCCGCCGCCTGCGTGGAGCGTTCCGGCTCCGGCGCTCCTCCGCCGGCCGAGCAGCCCCCGAGGAGCCCGACGGCGCAGACCACGGCAGCCAGCGGCGGAAGGGGGGAGCGGGAGACACGAGCGAACAGGAGGAGACCGGAGCGGAGGGGGAGACCGGAGCGGAGGGGGAGCGGAGACCGCGGGGGACGGGGAGCGCGGGCACGGGAGACGTCCATGTCCGGAGTATCCGTGCCGTCCCGGGACCGGGCCCGGTGAGCGCATCCGATCAGCGGAGCACCACCGCCCGTCGGCGTCCGGGCCTGCCGCGCGGGGCCGCGCGGGCGCGCCCGCCGCGCACGGGCGGCCCGGGGATCAGCCCCGTACCCCGCAGAGGTGCAGCAGCGCCGCCACCCGGCGGTACGGCTCGGTCCGCCCCGCCCGGTCCTCGGCGGAGAGCAGCCGGTCGAGCTCCTCGGCGGGCGGCAGCCCCGCGTCGGCGGGGACGGCGTCGGTGAAGACCCGCACCCCGTACCAGGCGTGCAGCGGCGCCGCGATCCCGGCGAGCGTGGAGGTCAGTGCGTCGAGGCGGTCGGCCCGCACCTTCACGCCGTCGTCGTCGGTGTAGACGTCGGAGTCGAAGCCGGCGAGCGCACCGGACCAGTCGCCAGCGAGTCCCGGGCGCATCGCGAGGGCCTCGGCGTTCCGCACGACCAGCGAGAGCAGCCCCCCGGGGGCGAGCATCCGGGCGAGCCCCGCGAGCAGCGCGTCGGGCTCGTCCGCGTACATGAGGACGCCGTGGCAGAGGACGACGTCGAAACTGCCGGGCAGGAAGTGCACCCCGGTCTCGCGCCCGTCGCCCTCGATCAGCCGGACCCGTTCGCGGATGCCGGCGGGTTCGGTCGCCAGCGACTCGCGGGCGGCCTTCAGAAGGTCGGGATCGGCCTCGAGGCCGGTCACCGTGTGCCCGGCGCGGGCGAGCCGGAGGGCCTGGGTGCCCTGGCCCATGCCGGCGTCGAGGATCCGGAGCCGCTGCCCCACGGGGTAGCGGCCGGCTATCTGCTCGTCGAGCTGGCGGGCGACTATCTCCTGCCGGATGGTGTCGCGCAGCCCGCCGGAACCGGCGGGCCAGTGCACGACGACGGGCAGGACGGGCCCCCCCGACTCCGACGTCGCGGCACCGAAGGCCCGCTCGACGGTCTCCGAACGATCGGCGCTCAGGGCCGCTCTCCGCGCTTGACCTGCGGCTTCGGCAGTCGCAGGCGGCGCATCTGGAGCGTACGCATCAGACCGTAGGCGACGGCGCCGCGCTTAGGCTCGTTCGGGAAGCGCTCGTTGAGCTGCTTCCTGAGCCGGATCCAGATGCCGACGGAGTCGATGACGATCAGGATGATCACACCGAGCCAGAGCAGCAGCGAGATGTTCTGCAGCGACCGGTTGGCGTTGCCGAACAGCGACAGCACGAGGATCACCACGGCCATCGGCAGGAAGAATTCGGCGATCGCGAACCGCGAGTCGACGAAGTCGCGCACGAAGCGGCGGACCGGACCCTTGTCGCGGGCCGGCAGGTAACGCTCGTCGCCACTGGCCAGTGCCTCGCGCTGGCGCGCCAGGTCCGAGCGGCGTGCCTCGCGCTGGCGCTTGGCGGCCTCCTTGCGGTCGGTCGGCACCGTCGCGGCGCGACGGCGCTGGGTCTGCGCCTCACTCCGCTTCGGGGTCGGGCGGCCCTTGGGGGCCTCGGGGTCGCGGGGCTGCTTGGAGAGGTCCGCCGTCACCTTGTCGGTGGGGGCCTTCTCGTCCTTCGAACGGCTACGGAACACAAAACCCAAGGGTACGGGGTGGCGGGCATGAACCCCATGCCGGGCGGGAACGATCCGCTAACAGAGTGCGTCTACGGCGGTACGTACGCGGGACGGGCGCGGGTTTCCCCTAGATCCATCTACTCCCTGCGCGGGAGGGGAGGCCGGCCGTAGTCGTCCTTGGGGAGGAGCGCATCCGGCTCCGAACAGTGCGGTAATGGAGACAGGGCCCGTACTGTGGATCCTGTCGAAAGCTGGAGCCGAAGTCCGTCAGAAGGGGGCGCGCGAAGCCCATGAGCGGTGTCATGAAGCGTATGGGGATGATCTTCCGCGCGAAGGCGAACAAGGCCCTTGACCGGGCCGAGGATCCGCGCGAGACGCTCGACTACTCCTACCAGAAGCAACTGGAGCTGCTGCAGAAGGTGCGGCGGGGCGTCGCCGACGTCGCCACCTCCCGCAAGCGGCTCGAACTCCAGCTGAACCAGCTGCAGGGCCAGTCCTCCAAGCTGGAGGACCAGGGCCGTAAGGCGCTGGCGCTCGGCCGCGAGGACCTGGCGCGCGAGGCGCTGTCGCGTCGTGCCGCGCTGCAGCAGCAGGTCAGCGACCTGGAGGTGCAGCACCAGACGCTGCAGGGCGAGGAGGAGAAGCTCACCCTCGCCGCCCAGCGTCTCCAGGCCAAGGTGGACGCCTTCCGCACCAAGAAGGAGACCATCAAGGCGACCTACACGGCGGCCCAGGCGCAGACCCGGATCGCCGAGTCCTTCTCCGGCATCTCGGAGGAGATGAGCGACGTCGGCCTCGCGATCCAGCGGGCCGAGGACAAGACCGCCCAGCTCCAGGCGCGCGCGGGCGCGATCGACGAGCTGCTCGCCTCGGGCGCCCTGGACGACCAGTCCGGGCTCGCCAAGGACGACATCCAGGCGGAGCTCGACCGGCTCTCGGGCGGTACGGACGTCGAGCTGGAGCTCCAGCGGATGAAGGCGGAGCTGGCCGGCGGCCCGTCGGCGCAGAAGCAGGCGATCGAGGGCGGCGGCGCGGCCGCTCCCCAGGACGCCCCGCAGCAGCACCAGTCCCACCCGCGCTTCGAGAAGTAGGCACCGGCCCGCGCGGGCAGCGGTCCGCGCGGGCGCCGGACGTAGGCGACAGCCCGCGAACAGACAGGACGCGTCATGATCGTACGGATCATGGGGGAGGGCCAGCGGGAGCTGGCCGACAGCCACTTCGTCGAGCTGAACAGGCTCGACGACGAGCTGCTCGGGGAGATGGAGTCGGGGGACGAGGACGGGTTCCGGCGCACGCTGAACGCCCTCCTCGGCGCGGTCCGGCGGCTCGGCGAGCCGCTCCCGGACGACGCGCTCGAACCCTCGGAGCTGATCCTGCCCGCTCCGGACGCGAGTCTGGACGAGGTCAGGGAGATGCTCTCCGACGACGGCCTCATCCCGGGCTGACCCCTCGGAATCCGGGCGGACGCCGCGGAAACCTCGGATGGCGCCCCGGGGCCCGGGGCTGAGGCCCCGCAGACTCCGGCCGCCGATCCGGAACCCCGGGTTGCCCCCCCCGCAGGCCCCGGCCGCCGTTTGCGGAACCCCGAGCTGACGCCCGCAGGCCCCGCCCCGGCCGACGTTTCCGGAACCCCGGGCTGACGCCCGGGAAGCCCGGCCGACGACCCCGGCCGCAGGCCTCGCGCCCCCAGGGGGAGCCGTCGAACTCACGTCCGCCCCTCCCGGCCGACCGGCCTACCTTCCCGCCACCACGGGAGACCGACGGACGGGCCCCGGGCGGCGGGACCGCGCGCCTTCCGCGCACCGCCGTTCCCCCGGCCCCGTACCGTTGGTGCCCGTGACCCCCACCGGACCCGCCACCGGCGGCCTCTTCGCCCGTCTCCGCGACGGGTTCCGCGCGCATCCGCTCGCCTTCGACGCCACGCTCGCGTTCGGCGTGCTCGTCTCGATGATCGCCGGGTCCTTCACCGACCCCCACGGCAGCCCGACCGGGCCGACCTTCGGCGACCGGGTGCCCAGCGTCCTGAGCGTGCTGCTCATGGTGCTCGGGGCGGCGGCCCTGGTGCTGCGCCGGCGCCGGCCCTTCCACGTCCTCTGCTTCACGGTGGCGGTCAGCCTCCTGGAACTGGTCAACGACACCCGGCCCGCCACCGTCTCCATGAGCGCCGTCGTCGCGCTCTTCACGGTCGCCGCCCGCACCGACCGGCCCACCACCTGGCGGGTCGGCCTCGCCACCATGGCGGTGATGACGGCCGCGGCCATGGCCTTCGGCCCCACGCCCTGGTACGCCCAGGAGAACGTCGGCATCTTCGCCTGGACCGGCATGGCCGCCGCCGCCGGAGACGCCGTCCGCAGCCGCCGGGCCTTCGTCGACGCCATCAGGGAACGCGCCGAACGCGCCGAACGCACCCGCGAGGAGGAGGCGGGCCGACGGGTCGCGGAGGAGCGGCTGCGGATCGCCCGCGACCTCCACGACGTCGTCGCCCACCACATCGCCCTGGTGAACGTCCAGGCCGGGGTCGCCGCGCACGTCATGGACAAGCGCCCGGACCAGGCCAAGGAGGCGCTCGCGCACGTCCGGGACGCCAGCCGGTCCGCGCTCGACGAACTGCGCGCCACGGTCGGCCTGCTGCGCCAGTCCGGCGACCCGGAGGCCCCCACCGAGCCCGCGCCCGGCCTCGCCGTCCTCGACGGGCTGCTCGACAGCTTCCGCAACGCCGGACTGCCGGTCGCCCTGGCCCGTACCGACGGGGAGCGGCCGCTGCCCGCGACCGTCGACCTGGCCGCGTACCGGATCGTGCAGGAGGCGCTGACCAACGTGCGCAAGCACGCGGGACCGGACGCCGAGGCCGAGGTCAGCGTCGTCCGGGTGGGCCGCACGGTGGAGATCACCGTTCTCGACAACGGCACCTCCACGCCCGACCCCGACCCCGCCCCCCACGGCGGGCACGGGCTGCTCGGCATGCGCGAGCGGGTCGGCGCGCTCGGCGGCACCCTGACCGCGGCCCCCCGGTACGGCGGCGGCTTCCGCGTCCAGGCGATACTGCCGGTGACGTCCCGCACGGGGGAGGACACATGACGATCCGGGTACTGCTCGCCGACGACCAGGCCCTGCTCCGCAGCGCCTTCAAGGTCCTGGTGAACTCCGAGGCGGACATGGAGGTCGTCGGCGAGGCGGCCGACGGTGCCGAGGCCGTGGCCCTCGCCCGCTCGGAGCGGGCCGACGTGGTCCTGATGGACATCCGCATGCCCGGCACCGACGGCCTCGCCGCCACCCGCATGATCACCGCGGACCCGGAGCTCTCCGACGTGCGGATCGTCATGCTGACCACCTTCGAGGTCGACGAGTACGTCGTGCAGGCCCTCCGCGCCGGGGCCTCCGGGTTCCTCGGCAAGGGCGCCGAACCGGACGAGCTGCTCGGCGCGATCCGGGTCGCCCACGCGGGCGAGGCACTGCTCTCCCCGGCCGCCACCAAGGGGCTCATCGCCACGTTCCTCGCCCAGGGACCCGGTGCCGACGCCGTCGGCGAGGGCGGCCGGGCCCGCACCGAGCGGCTCGCCGCGCTCACCGCCCGGGAGCGCGAGGTCCTCGTCCTGGTCGGCGGTGGCCTCTCCAACGACGAGATCGCCGAGCGGCTCGACGTCAGCCCGCTCACCGTGAAGACCCACGTCAACCGGGCCATGGCCAAGCTGGGCGCCCGCGACCGCGCCCAGCTGGTCGTCACCGCCTACGAGTCGGGACTGGTACGTCCGAGGGTGGAGTGACCGGCGACTCCCGCGTACTCCAGACGCGGTATGCGCGGGATAAGGATGTGGACCCGGGGGGCGAGGACTTCCGGGCCGCGATGGCAGATCGTATAGGCGGGGGGCACCTCCGGCGGATCCCGCGGATCCGGGCCGGCGCCTTGGCTGCTCCCGCCCGTCGACGCGTACGCCACAGAAGAGAGACCCCATGTCCTGGCTGTCGAGATTCAGCCTCGCCCAAAGGGCCCTGATCGGGCTGATCTCCATCGTCGCCCTGGTGTTCGGGGCGATCGCGATACCGCAGCTGAAGCAGCAGCTGTTCCCCTCGATCGAGCTGCCCATGGTCTCGGTCCTCGCGCCCTACCAGGGCGCCTCTCCCGACGTGGTCGAGAAGCAGGTCGTCGAGCCGCTGGAGAGCAACCTGAAGGCCGTCGACGGCCTGAAGTCGGTCACCTCCACGGCCTCCGAGGGCATGGCGCTCGTCATGGCCTCCTTCGACTACGGCGACGAGTCGACGAAGCAGCTCGTCGCCGACGTCCAGCAGGCCGTCAACCGGGCCCGCGCCGAACTGCCCGACACGGTCGACCCGCAGGTCGTGGCCGGCTCCACGGACGACATCCCGACCGTCGTCCTCGCCGCCGCCTCCGACCAGGATCCGCAGGCCCTCGCCGACCTGCTGGACCGCACCGTCGTGCCCGCCCTCGAAGGCATCGAGGGAGTCGGCCAGGTCTCCGTGACCGGCGTTCAGGACCTCCAGGTCTCCGTCACCCCCGACGACCGCAAGCTCGCCGCGGCCGGCCTCACGACGATGAAGCTCGGCGAGGCCCTCCGCTCCGGCGGCGGCACCCTCCCGGCCGGCTCCTTCTCCGAGACCGGCAAGAGCCGCACCATCCAGGTCGGCGGCGGCTTCACCTCGCTGCGCCAGATCGAGGACCTCCGCATCCCGGCGGCCACCCCCGGCAAGGGCAAGGCGGTCCGCCTCGGCGACGTCGCCACCGTCCGCCAGGAGGAGTCCCCGCGCGTCTCCCTCACCCGGACCAACGGCAAGCCCAGCCTCGCCGTCATGGCCACCATGGACAAGGACGGCAGCGCCGTCGCGATCTCCGACGCCGTTGAGGAGAAGCTGCCCGAGCTCCGCGCCGACCTCGGCGCGGGCGCCGAGCTGACCGTGGTCTCCGACCAGGGCCCGGCCGTCGCCAAGGCCGTCTCCGGCCTCACCACCGAGGGCGCCCTCGGCCTCGTCATGGCCGTCCTGGTGATCCTGGTCTTCCTCGCGTCGATCCGCTCCACCCTGGTCACCGCGGTCTCCATCCCGCTCTCCGTGGTCCTCGCGCTCATCGTGCTGTGGACCCGCGACCTCTCGCTGAACATGCTGACGCTCGGTGCGCTCACCATCGCCATCGGCCGGGTCGTCGACGACTCGATCGTGGTCCTGGAGAACATCAAGCGGCACCTCGGCTACGGCGAGGAGCGGCAGGCCGCGATCCTCACCGCGGTCCGCGAGGTGGCGGGCGCCGTCACCTCCTCGACGCTCACGACCGTCGCCGTCTTCCTGCCGATCGGTCTGACCGGCGGCATGATCGGCGAGCTGTTCGGCTCCTTCTCGCTGACGGTCACCGCGGCCCTGCTGGCCTCGCTGCTCGTCTCCCTGACGGTCGTCCCGGTCCTCTCGTACTGGTTCCTGCGCGCCCCCAAGGGCACCCCCGAGGACCTGGCCGAGGCCCGCAGGCTGGCCGAGGAGAAGGAGGAGAAGAGCCGTCTCCAGCGCCTCTACGTGCCGGTCCTGCGGTTCGCGACCCGGCGCCGGCTCACCAGCCTCGCCATCGCGTTCGTGGTCCTGATCGTCACCTTCGGCATGGCCCCGCTCCTGAAGACGAACTTCTTCGACCAGGGCGAGCAGGAGGTGCTCAGCATCCAGCAGGAGCTGGCCCCCGGCACCGCCCTCGACGCCTCCGACGCGGCCGCGAAGAAGGTCGAGAAGCTCCTCGCGGACACCGACGGCGTCAAGGACTACCAGGTCAACGTCGGCTCGTCCGGCTTCATGGCGGCCTTCGGCGGCGGCACCGGCACCAACCAGGCCACCTACCAGGTCAGCCTGGAGGACTCCGCCGCGTTCGAGAAGACCCGGGACGCCATCGAGAAGGGCCTCGCCGCCCTCGACGGCATCGGCGAGACCAAGATCGCCGCCGGTGACGGCTTCGGCAGCCAGGACCTGAGCGTGGTCGTGAAGGCCGCCGACGCCGAGGTCCTCGAGAAGGCCTCCGACCAGGTCAGGGACGCGATCGCCGGCATGAAGGACGTCACCGACGTCCAGAGCGACCTCTCGCAGTCCGTCCCGCGCATCTCGGTCCGGGCGAAGCCCGCGGCGGCCGACGCCGGCTTCGACTCCGCCTCGCTCGGCATGATCGTCGGCCAGGCCGTCCGGGGCACCCCGGCCGCCAAGGCGACCCTCGACGACAGCGAGCGCGACGTCCTCATCACCTCGGCGAAGCCGGTCACCACCCTGGCCGGACTCAGGGCGCTGCCCCTCGGCCCGGTGAAGCTGGGCGACATCGCCACCGTCGAGCTCGTCCCCGGCCCGGTCTCCATGACCCGGATCGACGGCGCCCGCGCCGCGACGATCACGGCCAAGCCGGTGGGCGACAACACCGGCGCCGTCAGCGCCACCCTCCAGCAGAAGATCGACGCGCTCGACCTGCCCGAGGGCGCCACCGCCAGCATCGGCGGTGTCTCCGAGGACCAGTCCGAGGCCTTCCTCAACCTGTTCCTGGCCATGCTGGCCGCCATCGCGATCGTCTTCATGCTGCTCGTCGCGACCTTCCGGTCGCTGGTCCAGCCGCTGATCCTGCTGGTCTCGATCCCGTTCGCGGCGACCGGCGCGATCGGCCTGCTCGTGGCCACCGACACCGCGATGGGCGTCCCGGCGATGATCGGCATGCTGATGCTCATCGGCATCGTCGTCACCAACGCGATCGTCCTGATCGACCTGATCAACCAGTACCGGGCGCAGGGCCTGGGCGTCGTCGAGGCGGTGATCGAGGGCGGCCGGCACCGGCTCCGCCCGATCCTGATGACCGCCCTGGCGACGATCTTCGCGCTGCTGCCGATGGCGCTCGGCATCACCGGCGAGGGCGGCTTCATCGCCCAGCCGCTGGCCGTCGTGGTGATCGGCGGTCTGATCACGTCGACGCTGCTGACGCTGCTCCTCGTCCCCACGCTCTACGCGATGGTGGAGCTCCGCAAGGAGCGCCGTGCGAAGAAGAAGGCGGCGAAGAAGGGCAAGGACATCCCGGAGCAGCCGACGGAGGCGAACACCGACACGGACACGTCGCTGCTCGACGCGCTGGACGCCTAGGAGACGCCGCTGGACGTCCCGCAGAAGCCGCAGAACGCCTGAGGGCGCCCCGCACCTCGCGGGGCGCCCTCAGGGCGTATCGGGGGAGAACCGTTACGGCAGAGCGAGCATCCGCTCCAGCGCGAGCTTCGCGAAGCTCTCCGTCTCCTTGTCGACCCGGATCTGGTTGACGAGGTTGCCCTCGGCGAGGGACTCCAGGGTCCACACCAGGTGGGGCAGGTCGATGCGGTTCATCGTCGAGCAGAAGCAGACCGTCTTGTCGAGGAAGACGATCTCCTTGTCCTGGTCGGCGAACCGGTTCGCGAGCCGGCGGACCAGGTTGAGCTCGGTGCCGATCGCCCACTTGGAACCGGCCGGGGCCGCCTCCAGGGTGTTGATGATGTACTCGGTGGAGCCCACGTAGTCCGCGGCGGCGACGACCTCGTGCCGGCACTCGGGGTGGACCAGCACGTTCACGCCCGGGATGCGCTCGCGGACGTCGTTCACCGAGTCCAGCGAGAAGCGGCCGTGCACCGAGCAGTGGCCCCGCCACAGGATCATCTTGGCGGCGCGCAGCTCCTCGACGGTCAGCCCGCCGTTCGGCTTGTGCGGGTTGTACAGGACGCAGTCGTCGAGCGACATGCCCATGTCGCGGACGGCGGTGTTGCGGCCCAGGTGCTGGTCCGGCAGGAACAGCACCTTTGTCGTGCCGGGCTCCCCCTGCCCGAAGGCCCAGTCCAGGGCGCGCTCGGCGTTGGACGAGGTGCAGATCGTGCCCCCGTGCTTGCCGGTGAAGGCCTTGATGTCGGCCGAGGAGTTCATGTAGGAGACGGGCACGACCTGGTCGGCGACGCCGGCCTCGGTCAGCACGTCCCAGCACTCGGCGACCTGCTCGGCGGTGGCCATGTCGGCCATCGAGCAGCCGGCCGCGAGGTCGGGCAGGACGACCTTCTGCTCGTCGCCGGTGAGGATGTCGGCCGACTCCGCCATGAAGTGCACGCCGCAGAAGACGATGTACTCGGCCTCGGGCCGGGCCGCGGCGTCGCGCGCGAGCTTGAACGAGTCGCCGGTGACGTCGGCGAACTGGATGACCTCGTCGCGCTGGTAGTGGTGGCCCAGGACGAAGACCTTGTCCCCGAGCTTCTCCTTGGCGGCGCGGGCGCGCTCCACCAGGTCCGGGTCGGAGGGCGAGGGGAGGTCGCCGGGGCACTCCACGCCGCGCTCGCTCTTCGGGTCGGCCTCGCGACCGAGCAGAAGCAGGGCGAGCGGCGACGGCTGTACGTCGAGGTCATGACGGGCTTGGGCCGTGGTCACGTCACGCACCCTTTCTTCGGGGAAACCTTTTCGTCGAAATGACGCTATCTATCATAACCGCTTCACGTCACGTTGACGATGTCCATAGTGTCGATGTGACGAATTCGCTGCCGCCGCCGCGGGACTTCCTCGTCCCCGCCGCTGGACAGGGTGTGCGAGCATGAAGAGAGAAAGACCCCACACGGCCCGGAATGAATCCGGGGCACCGTCGGTTGCAACCGTCGGCAAGCAGTCTCCGTACACACCGGGAGAGAAGCAGATGTCCGTATCGGACGAGAAGACCACTGTCAGCGACGGCATCCTCCTGTCCGACGCCGCCGCGGCCAAGGTCAAGGCCCTCCTCGACCAGGAAGGCCGCGAGGACCTGGCCCTGCGCGTCGCCGTTCAGCCCGGCGGCTGCTCCGGCCTGCGTTACCAGCTGTTCTTCGACGAGCGCTCGCTCGACGGCGACGTCGTGAAGGACTTCGACGGCGTCAAGGTCGTCACCGACCGCATGAGCGCCCCGTACCTGGGCGGCGCCTCGATCGACTTCGTCGACACCATCGAGAAGCAGGGCTTCACCATCGACAACCCGAACGCCACCGGCTCCTGCGCCTGCGGCGACTCGTTCAGCTAAGCTCCGCCGGGCCGCGCGCGGCCTCGCACGCCGGAGGGCGGTGGTCCAGGAGGAATCCTCCCGGACCACCGCCCTCCGGCGTGTGCCGGAGCGCGCCGCTCAGCGGCGCGGCACCGCCTCCCCGCTCGCCTCGTCCACCACCGGACGGTCGCCCAGCGGGCTGCGCAGCGTCACCGTCTGCGTGAAGTCCTTGGCGATCATGATGCAGACCCGCTCGGGGTCGGACTTCTCGACGATCCGCACCGTCACCCGGTCCGGCTGCTCGTCCGCCCGCACGGTGTACGTGCTGCACACCCCGCCCCAGAAGGTGACGGCGAGCTCCCTGCCGCCCTCCTGGACCCGGACCGACTCCACGGCCCGGGGCACCCCGCCGTCGTCCCCGGGGGGCCGCGTGGGCGCCGGCACCGGCGAGGGCGTGGCCGGCGGCGCCAGGTACTCCGGGGCCACCGCCGTCCGCGCCACCGTGTACGGCGCGCCCTCCGCCGGGTCCGCGGTGAACAGCCACGACGGTACGAGCAGCCGCTCGCCGTCCACGTCGCGCGCGGCCAGCCCGAACACCGCGGCCGTCACCGGCACCCGGTCCGGGGCGGCGCGCTGCACGATCGTCTGGCAGGGCGGGACCGGTTCGACGCGCCCGGGCGCCGGCGTCCCGCCGGTCCGGGTGTCCTCGGGCCTCCCGTTCCCGTCCACACCGGGCGCGGCGGGCTCCACGCCGCCGGGCGCCGGCTTCCCGTCCGTACCGGCCGTGCCGGCGCCCGGCGGGTCCGTGGGGCAGCGCCCCACCCCGATCGGGCCGGTGCCCTTCGCGTCCTCGTTCAGCGCGGCGAGCGCCTTCGCCGCCCCGATCACCGGGTACGCGGCACCCTCGGCCGGCTCCTTGAGCATCCCGCTGCCCGCGACCGTCCGGCCGTCCCGTGCGATGTGCAGCCCCGTCGACCAGCCGTACGTCGGCAGCCCGCCCACCACCGGATCGGCGTTGACCACCCGGACCGAACCGTTCACCACACCCGTCGCGGTGACCTTGGCGTCGTCCTGGCCGAGCGCCTTGAGGACCGGAGCGGCCGCAGCCTTCGCCGCCGCCTCGCTCAGCGGGGTACCGCCCGGCGCGGGCTTCGACTCGCCCGGCGGCGGGCAGGCCCGGCCCTTGAGACAGGCGTCGCCCGCCGGGCCGCCGTCGTACCAGGAGTAGGTCCAGTTCCCCGGCGCCTTCCGCGCCACGTCGAGACGGGCCCCCGAACCGTCCTTCTCCGGCCGGATCGTCCAGACCTCGCCCACGAGCGAGGGACTGCCGGAGACGCCCAGCGCTTCGGCCAGCCTGGTCACCTCCGCCGAGGTGACCAGGCCCTCGGGCCGGTGGACCGCGGCCGAGGAGGGCCCTTGGGGGAGTGGGCCCTTGGCTGTGTAGACGGTCCCGTTCGGGCCGCCCCCGGGGTCGGGCTCGCCGGGCGCGATGCCCGGACCGCCCCCCGAGTCGCCACCGGGGGTGGCGACGCCGCTGCCGCCCTCCTCCAGGCGCAGCGTGGGCGGCGGACCGGCGTCCGCGGCCTTCGCGGCCGCGCCCACGCCGGTGCCGTCACCGGATGCCGAGGTGGCCAGGTAGACGCCACCGCCCCCGGCGAGCAGCACACCCGCCGCCACCGAGGCCGCGATGGTGCTCCGCCGCCTCCGTACGTTCTCCGTACCGCTCACCGCAACGCTCCCTCGTCTCGAACGGACGCCGATGGGACGGAGCGGGCGGGCGGACGGTTCCCTCCGTCAGCCCCCGTACTCGGCCGTCGCGTCGATCAGCCGCGCCGAGGCCGCCGGGACGACGACCCCGTGGATCAGCGCGGGGGAGACCGGATCCGGCACGGGGGCGGCCGGGGTCACCCAGTGCGGAGCCATCCGTGCGCCGTCGCCCCGCAGGTCGGCGAGGCTCGGCTCGGACTCGTATCGCTCACGTGAAGCGGGGTAGATGGTCATGGGCGCACCGTATGCATCGCACGCCCCCGGGGAAAAGGCCTACTCTGGGGTAGTTTCCACTGTTCGGCAGTGAGGCCTCCAGCCGGTAGCGTGAATGTCCGTCATTGCCGCCTTCCCGCAGGAGCACCCCGCCGTGCGTATCGCAGTCACCGGCTCCATCGCCACCGACCACCTCATGACGTTCCCCGGCCGGTTCGCCGACCAGCTGGTGGCCGACCAGCTGCACACGGTGTCCCTCTCCTTCCTCGTCGACAACCTCGACGTCCGGCGCGGCGGCGTCGGCCCCAACATCTGCTTCGGCATGGGCCAGCTCGGCGGCACCCCGATCCTCGTGGGCGCGGCCGGCTACGACTTCGACGAGTACCGCGGCTGGCTCGACCGCCACGGCGTCGACACCGGTTCGGTCCGGATCTCCGAGGTCCTCCACACGGCCCGGTTCGTCTGCACCACGGACAAGGACCACAACCAGATCGGCTCCTTCTACACCGGCGCGATGAGCGAGGCCCGGCTGATCGAGCTCAAGGCCGTCGCCGACCGGGTGGGCGGGCTCGACCTGGTCCTCATCGGCGCCGACGACCCCGAGGCGATGCTCCGCCACACGGAGGAGTGCCGGACGCGGGGCATCCCGTTCGCCGCCGACTTCTCGCAGCAGATCGCGCGGATGGACGGCGACGAGATCCGCACGCTCCTGGACGGCGCCACGTACCTCTTCTCCAACGAGTACGAGAAGGGCCTCATCGAGTCCAAGACGGGCTGGACCGACGCCGAGATCCTCGCGCGTGTCGGCCACCGCGTCACCACGCTGGGCTCGCGGGGCGTCCGCATCGAGCGCGTCGGCGACACGCCGATCGAGGTCGGGTGCGCGGAGGAGACGGCGAAGGTCGACCCGACGGGCGTCGGCGACGCGTTCCGCGCGGGCTTCCTGACGGGTCTGTCCTGGGGCGTCGGCCTGGAGCGAGCCGCGCAGGTCGGCTGCATGCTGGCGACGCTGGTCATCGAGACGCTGGGCACGCAGGAGTACACGCTGCGCCGGGCCAACTTCATGGAGCGCTTCACGAAGGCGTACGGCGACGAGGCGGCGTCGGAGGTCCAGTCCTACCTGTCCTGACACCAGGCGGCCCCTGCCGGACGCCGGGTCGGACCGAACCGAACCGAACCCGGCGCTCCCACGGGCGCGCCGCCCCCACGCCCCTTGTTCCCGAACCCGCACCCACAGGTCGTCGCACCATGGGTGCGGGTTCCGGCGTGGAAGCCGCAGGCCCGGTGCGTCAGGTCGCGCGCCGGATCACGTACGCCACCCCTCCCCCCGCCGCGGGCGACTCGCCCACATACTCCTGCCCCCGCATCTCGCACCACGCCGGAATGTCCAGCCGCGCCGCCGCGTCGTCCGCCAGGACCGTCACCGTCCCGCCCAGCGGCACGTCCCCGATGACCTTCGCCAGTTCGATCACCGGGATCGGGCAGCGCCGGCCCAGCGCGTCCACCACCAGGGAGCCCGCACCCGGCGCGGCCACCGCCGACGGCGCCGTCGCCGGAGCGCCCAGCCGTTCCCGCACCCCCGCGACCACCCCCGGCAGCACCTCCAGGAAGCGGTCCACATCCTCCTCCGCCGTGCCGGCCGGCAGGGACACCCGTACGTTCCCCTCGCTCAGCACCCCCATCGCGCGCAGCACATGGCTGGGGGTCAGCGTCGAACTCGTGCACGACGAACCGGACGAAACGGAGAAACCCTCCCGGTCCAGCTCGTGCAGCAACGTCTCCCCGTCGACGTACAGGCAGGAGAAGGTGACCAGATGGGGGAGGCGCCGCACCGGGTCCCCCACCACCTCCACGTCCGGGACCAGCTCCGGGACCCGCGACCGGATCCGGTCCACCAGGGCCCGCAGCCGCGCCTCCTCCACCGCCGCCTCCGCCCGTACCGCCCGCAGCGAGGCCGCCGCCGCCACGATCGCCGGCAGGTTCTCGAAGCCGGGCGCCCGGCCCGACTCCCGCTCGTCCGACGGGCCTTGCGGGCTGAACCGCACGCCCTTGCGCACCGCGAGCAGACCCACCCCCGCCGGCCCTCCCCACTTGTGCGCACTCGCCGCGAGCAGCGACCAGGCGCCCTCCACCGGGCCCCAGCCCAGCGACTGGGCCGCGTCCACCAGCAGCGGCACGCCCGCCGCCCGGCAGGCCTCGGCGACCTCTGCCACCGGCTGCTCGGTGCCCACCTCGTGATTGGCGGACTGGAGACACGCCAGGGCCACCGGCCCCGCGTCGCCCGGGTCGAGCGCCGCCGCGAAGGCGCCCGCGGCCACCGCCCCCGTCCGTCCCACCGGCACCTCCGTCACCGTGGCCCCGGCCGCCGCGTGCGCCTCGGCGGCGTGCAGTACGGAGGAGTGCTCGACCGCGGAGACCACGAGCCGGTTTCCGACACGCCGACGCCCCGCGAGGGATCCCGAGATTCCCGCGTGAACCGCGCGCGTCCCCGAAGGAGTGAATACGAGCTCGTCCGGCCGGCAGCCCACGGCCTCCGCCGCGGCCTCCCGCGCGGCGTCGAGCAGCAGCCTGGCGCGCCGCCCCTCCCGGTACAGCCGGGCGGGGTCGGCCCAGCCCTCGTCGAGGGAGGCGAGCAGTGCCTGGCGGGCGACGGGGTGCAGCGGAGCGGCGGACGCGGCGTCGAAGTACGGCATCCGCCCACGGTAGGGCCTGCCCGCACACGGGCCCGGCCGCACCCCACCGGGCCGCGCCCCCCGTCCCACAGGGGCCCGGCCCCCGTCCCACCGGGCCGGATCCCCGTCCCGCCCGCCCCGCGCCCCTCCCGACCTCTTCCCCCCCGGTGAGCCCTCGTCAGAAGCGCGTCGCCGTAGTCCGGCAGACGGCCGAACGGGCGTGTCCGACCCCCCTCCGGAACCCCGGAGTCCACCCCTTCGGGGACTCGGACGGCGCGTTGGGCACCCTCCCCGCGCGACCCCAAATAGCGTCCAGTAGGGTTTGGTCCGCATAAACATCCAAACCCCTGCCCGCGGCCGGGGCGGCGACCGACCAGCGAGACGGACGGCCGTGGCCGACCACTGCGGGCCGAGACTCTCGGGAAGGCGCTACGTGAGTCCCAACGGCTCCGACCGCTCGTCGCGGCGCCCGATGCGGCGGAAGCTGCCGCAGGTGCTGACTGCGGGCCTGATCCTGGCGACAGCCACCGGCTGCTCGTACAACTGGGAAGACTTCCCCCGCCTTGGTATGCCCACCCCCGTCACGGAAGAGGCTCCCCGGATCCTCTCCCTGTGGCAGGGCTCGTGGGCCGCTGCGCTCATCACCGGAATCCTGGTGTGGGGCCTGATCATCTGGTCCGTCATCTTCCACCGGCGAAGCAGGACCAAGGTCGAGGTACCTCCGCAGACCCGTTACAACATGCCCATCGAGGCGCTGTACACGGTCACCCCCCTCATCATCGTCTCGGTGCTCTTCTACTTCACCGCGCGCGACGAGTCGAAGCTCCTCGAGCTCTCCCCGAAGCCGGCCCACACGGTCAACGTGGTCGGCTACCAGTGGAGCTGGGCCTTCAACTACGTCGAGGACGTGCCCGGTGTGAAGGGCGACGCGAAGACGGACAAGAACCTCGCGGCCATTCCGGACAAGTTCCAGGACCAGTTCCCGGACAACGCCGGCGGCGTCTACGACGCCGGCATCCCCGGTGACCGCAACCCGCAGACCGGCAACCCGGGTCCGACCCTGTGGCTGCCGAAGGGCGAGAAGGTCCGGTTCATCCTGACCTCCCGTGACGTCATCCACTCGTTCTGGGTGGTCCCCTTCCTCATGAAGCAGGACGTCATCCCGGGTCACACCAACTCCTTCGAGGTCACCCCGACGCAGGAAGGCACCTTCCTCGGGAAGTGCGCCGAGCTCTGCGGCGTCGACCACTCCCGGATGCTCTTCAACGTCAAGGTGGTCTCTCCGGAGCGCTACCAGCAGCACCTGAAGGAGCTGGCCGAGAAGGGGCAGACCGGCTACATCCCGTCTGGCATCGAGCAGACGGACCCGGCCAGGAATGCGGAGAAGAACCAACTGTGAGCATCCACAACGAAACCCAGGGTGCCGCCGCAGCTGAGGACTCGTACGAGAACGAGCTGCCCGTACGGCGCAAGCAGCCCGGCAATGTCGTGATCAAGTGGCTGACCACCACCGACCACAAGACGATCGGCACGCTCTACCTGGTCACGTCGTTCGTCTTCTTCTGCATCGGCGGACTCATGGCGCTCTTCATGCGCGCCGAGCTGGCCCGTCCGGGTACGCAGATTATGTCGAACGAGCAGTTCAACCAGGCGTTCACGATGCACGGCACGATCATGCTGCTGATGTTCGCGACGCCGCTGTTCGCCGGATTCGCGAACTGGATCATGCCGCTGCAGATCGGCGCGCCCGACGTGGCGTTCCCGCGGCTGAACATGTTCGCGTACTGGCTGTACCTCTTCGGCTCGATCATCGCGGTGGCCGGCTTCCTCACCCCGCAGGGTGCGGCCGACTTCGGCTGGTTCGCCTACTCCCCGCTGTCGGACGCCGTCCGCTCGCCGGGCGTCGGCGCCGACATGTGGATCATGGGTCTGGCCTTCTCCGGCTTCGGCACGATCCTCGGCTCGGTCAACTTCATCACCACGATCATCTGCATGCGCGCTCCCGGCATGACGATGTTCCGCATGCCGATCTTCACCTGGAACGTGCTGCTGACCGGTGTCCTGGTCCTGCTCGCCTTCCCGGTCCTCGCGGCCGCGCTGTTCGCCCTGGAGGCGGACCGCAAGTTCGGTGCGCACGTCTTCGACGCGGCCAACGGCGGAGCCCTGCTCTGGCAACACCTCTTCTGGTTCTTCGGCCACCCAGAGGTGTACATCATCGCGCTGCCGTTCTTCGGCATCATCTCCGAGGTCATCCCGGTCTTCAGCCGCAAGCCGATGTTCGGCTACATCGGCCTGGTGGCCGCGACCATCGCGATCGCCGGTCTCTCCGTGACGGTGTGGGCCCACCACATGTACGTCACCGGAGGCGTGCTCCTCCCGTTCTTCTCCTTCATGACGTTCCTCATCGCCGTACCCACGGGCGTGAAGTTCTTCAACTGGATCGGAACGATGTGGAAGGGCTCACTGTCCTTCGAGACACCGATGCTCTGGACGATCGGCTTCCTGATCACCTTCACCTTCGGTGGTCTGACCGGTGTCATCCTGGCCTCGCCGCCGATGGACTTCCACGTCTCCGACTCGTACTTCGTCGTCGCGCACTTCCACTACGTCGTCTTCGGCACCGTGGTCTTCGCGATGTTCGCCGGCTTCCACTTCTGGTGGCCGAAGTTCACGGGCAAGATGCTGGACGAGCGGCTCGGCAAGATGACCTTCTGGACGCTGTTCATCGGCTTCCACGGCACCTTCCTCGTGCAGCACTGGCTCGGTGCCGAGGGCATGCCGCGTCGTTACGCGGACTACCTCGACGCCGACGGCTTCACCGCCCTGAACACGATCTCGACGATCTCCTCCTTCCTGCTCGGCCTGTCGATCCTGCCGTTCCTCTACAACGTCTGGAAGACCGCCAAGTACGGCAAGAAGATCGAGGTCGACGACCCGTGGGGCTACGGTCGTTCGCTCGAATGGGCGACGTCCTGCCCGCCGCCGCGGCACAACTTCCTCACCCTGCCGCGGATCCGTTCGGAATCCCCGGCGTTCGATCTGCACCACCCCGAGATCGCGGCTCTCGACCAGCTCGAGAACAAGGGGCACGCGGCCGAGGCCCTCACGGGCGGCAAGGAGGCCGGCAAGTGAAGATCCAGGGCAAGATGTTCATCTGGCTGAGCGTCTTCATCCTTGCCATGGCCGTCCTGTACGGCGTCTGGTCGAAGGAGCCGGTCGGCACCACGGCCCTCTTCCTGGCCTTCGGCCTGTCCATCATGATCGGCTACTACCTGGCCTTCACGGCCAAGCGGGTCGACGCGATGGCGCAGGACGACAAGGAGGCGGACGTCGCGGACGAGGCCGGTGAGGTCGGCTTCTTCGCCCCGCACAGCTGGCAGCCGCTGTCGCTGGCCGTCGGTGGCGCGCTGGCCTTCCTGGCCATCGCCATGGGCTGGTGGATCCTGTACTTCTCCGCCCCGCTGATCCTGGTCGGCCTCTTCGGCTGGGTCTTCGAGTTCTACCGCGGCGAGAACCAGAACCAGTAGCGGCACCCGCTCCACCGGAGCACCCGAGAGGGGCCCGGACACTTCGTCACAGAAGTGTCCGGGCCCCTCTTTTGCAGTACTAGACGCGCTGGTCGGGAGGATTGTCCTTAGCGTGAAGTCATGAACGACACGCCGCGCATTCGGACTGTTTTGAGCTGCACTCTTCTGGCCGTCACCGTCACCGCAGGCGCCACGGCGTGTGCGGGCGCCGACGACCACCCGCTGTCGGCCAGGGCGTACGACGCGGCGGACCAGCTCGCGGTCAGCGCTCCCGGGGACGGCGCCAAGGCCGACCCCGAGAAGCCGCTGGAGGTCACGGCCAAGGGCGACGACGGCCGGATCACCGACGTCACCGCCGTCGACGCCGCAGGGCGCCACCTGGCGGGCGAACTCACCGCGGACGGGCGGCGCTGGCGCTCCACGGCCGCCCTGGCCGCAGGCGCCCGCTACACGGTCCGCGTCGCCACCGAGGACGAGGACGGCGCTCCGGGCGCCCGTACGTTCACCTTCGAGACGACCCCGGCCAAGCGGGCGCTGACCGCGGCCTTCGGCCCGGAGACGGGCACGTACGGCGTCGGGCAGCCCATCACGGCCGAGCTCAGCCTCGCCGTCAAGGACCGCAAGGCCCGTGCCGTCGTCGAACGCGCGCTCAAGGTCCGCTCCACGCCGTCCGTCGAGGGCTCCTGGTACTGGGTGGACGACAAGAAGCTGCACTTCCGCCCGAAGGAGTACTGGCCGGCGGGCGCGCGGATCACGGTCACCGGGAACCTGGACGGCCTCAAGGTCGGCGACAAGCTCTACGGCGGCGAGTCCAAGCCGCTCCAGCTCACCATCGGCGACCGGATCGAGGCCGTCGCGGACGCCGGGTCGCACTACATGACCGTGCGGCGCAACGGAGAAGTGATCAATACCATTCCGGTGACCACCGGAAAGCCGGGCTTCTCCACCCGAAACGGCATCAAAGTGATCCTCGGCAAGGAGTACTACGTCCGGATGCGGGGCACCAGCATCGGCATCGCGGAGGGCAGCTCCGAGTCGTACGACCTGCCGGTCTACTACGCGACCCGGGTCACCTGGAGCGGCGAGTACGTCCACGCCGCGCCCTGGTCGGTCGGCTCGCAGGGCGTGGCGAACGTCAGCCACGGCTGCGTCGGCATGTCGACCGGGAACGCGGCCTGGTTCTACGAGACCGTCCGCGCCGGCGACATCGTCCGCGTCGTCAACAGCTACGGCGACACGATGGACACCTTCGGGAACGGCTTCGGCGACTGGAACCTGCCGTGGGAGAAGTGGCGGGAGGGCAGCGCCCTGGTCGAGGCCACCGGAAGCCCGGTGGCCTCGACGGAGAAGTCCCGCCTGCGGCCGCTGCCGCTCTAGGGGGTGTTCTGCCCGCCCGCGGGGCCTCCACCCGCCCCCGGGCCCCCTACGCGTCGATCGACAGGCGCGAGCGCAGCAGGGCGGCCAGGGACGCCGCGAACTCGACCGGGTCCACCGGAAGGGTGACCGCGGCGTCCGCGCGGCTCCAGGTGGCCAGCCAGGCGTCCTGGGGGCGCCCGATGAGCAGCAGCACGGGCGGGCAGTGGAAGACCTCGTCCTTGATCTGCCGGCAGACGCCCATGCCGCCCGCCGGCACCGCCTCGCCGTCCAGGACGCAGACGTCGATGCCGCCCTCGTCCAGGCGCTTCAGCACCGCCGGCAGGGTCGCGCACTCCACGAACTCCACCGGGGGGACGTCCGACGCGGGCCTGCGCCCGGCCGCCAGCCGTACCTGCTCGCGGGTGTTCGCGTCGTCGCTGTAGACCAGGACCGTGGCACTCGACTGCATCGTTCCTCCGGCTGGGAAGGCGGGTGGGTCGTCGTCGACCGATGCGCGGATGCTACTCCGGTCCACACCCCGTCAACACCCGTTCAACACCTGTTCGAAGGGTGGCAGGGGGGCCTCGCACTGGGCCGTTCGGGCTGGACACACCCCTCTGACACTCCGAACGGCACCCCCCGGAGTGAGGGCGGGATAAGCGACCGACATAATGTCGGTCGTGGCGACAGTAACGACAGTAGAAACAGGGCACGCGCACCCGTCGGTCAATCGACCGAACCTCACCAGCGTCGGAACCATCATCTGGTTGAGCTCCGAGCTGATGTTCTTCGCGGCCCTCTTCGCGATGTACTTCACCCTGCGATCCGTGATGGGCGCCGAGTACTGGACGGAAAAGGCAGACGCCTTGAACTTCCCGTTCTCGGCGACGAACACCACGATCCTGGTGCTCTCCTCCCTCACCTGCCAGCTCGGCGTCTTCGCCGCCGAGCGGGGCGACGTGAAGAAGCTCCGGTCGTGGTTCATCATCACGTTCGTGATGGGTTCGATCTTCATCGGCGGACAGGTCTTCGAGTACACGGAGCTGGTGAAGCACGAGGGCCTCTCGCTCTCGTCGGACCCGTACGGTTCCGTGTTCTACCTGACCACCGGCTTCCACGGCCTGCACGTGACGGGCGGACTCATCGCCTTCCTGCTGGTCCTCGGCCGGACGTACGCCGCCAAGAGGTTCACTCACGAGCAGGCAACCGCCGCCATCGTCGTGTCCTACTACTGGCACTTCGTCGATGTCGTCTGGATCGGCCTCTTCGCCACGATCTACATGATCAAGTAGTCGGCGCCGCCGACACGGCGGTCCGACACATCCAGCAAGCATCGACGCAGAAGATCCTGACACCGGGGTAATCCGTGAAAAAGCTCTCCGCACGACGACGCCATCCGCTGGCGGCGGTCGTCGTCCTACTTCTCGCGCTGGCGGCCACTGGGGGGCTGTACGCCGCGTTCGCGCCCGCGGGCACGGCGAAGGCCGATGAAACCGCCCAGTCCCTCGCCATCGAGGAGGGCAAGAAGCTCTACACCGTCGGCTGCGCCAGCTGCCACGGAACCGGCGGTCAGGGCACCTCTGACGGCCCCTCCCTCGTCGGCGTCGGCTCGGCCTCCGTCGACTTCCAGGTCGGCACGGGCCGTATGCCGGCCCAGCAGCCGGGCGCCCAGGTCCCGAAGAAGAAGAACATCTACTCGCAGGCTGAGATCGACCAGCTCGCGGCGTACGTCGCTTCTCTCGGTGCCGGCCCGATCACGCCGACCGAGAGCCAGTACAGCCCTGACGGTGCGGACGTCGCCAAGGGTGGCGAGCTGTTCCGCACCAACTGTGCCCAGTGCCACAACTTCACCGGTGAGGGTGGCGCGCTGACCTACGGCAAGTACGCCCCGAACCTCGAAGGCGTGAGCCCTAAGCACCTCTACGAGGCCATGCAGACCGGCCCGCAGAACATGCCTTCCTTCCCGGACACGACGATGCCCGAGAAGGAGAAGAAGGACATCATCGCGTACGTCCAGGCCGTCAACGGCGAGAAGGCCGACAGCCCGGGCGGTCTCTCGCTCGGTGGCCTCGGCCCCGTCTCCGAGGGCCTGTTCGCCTGGGTCTTCGGCCTGGGTGCGCTGATCGCAGTTGCCATCTGGGTCGCGGCCCACACCGCTAAGGCCAAGAAGTCATGAGTAGCCAAGAGATTCCAGAAGAGAACCTGCCGGCAGGGCAGGACACCGCGCACGGCGCGGTGAAGGTCGCCGACGACCCGTTCGCCGACCCGGGCCTCCCGCCCCACAAGCCCCGCATCCAGGACATCGACGAGCGGGCCGCACGCCGGTCCGAGCGTGCCGTGGCGTTCATGTTCACGCTGTCGATGCTGGCCACGATCGGCTTCATCGCCTCGTACGTGATCTTCCCGGTCGACAAGATCGTGTACATCTGGCCCTTCGGCCGGGTGTCCGCGCTCAACTTCGCGCTGGGCTGGACCCTCGGCCTCGCCCTCTTCTTCATCGGCGCGGGCGCGGTCCACTGGGCCCGCACCCTGATGTCCGACGTCGAGATCGCGGACGAGCGTCACCCGATCGCGGCCGACGCCGAGACCAAGGCCAAGGTCATGTCGGACTTCGCGGCCGGTGCCGCCGAGTCGGGCATGGGCCGCCGCAAGCTCATCCGCAACACGATGTTCGGCGCGCTGTCGCTCGTTCCGCTCTCCGGCATCGTCCTGCTGCGTGACATGGGCCCGCTGCCCGAGAAGAAGCTCCGGTCCACCATGTGGGCCAAGGGGCTTCAGCTCATCAACATGAACACGCACGAGCCGCTGCGTCCCGAGGACGTCGCGGTCGGTTCGCTGACCTTCGCGATGCCCGAGGGCCTCTCGGAGCACGACCACCACTTCCAGACCGAGATCGCCAAGGCCGCCCTGATGATCGTCCGGATCCAGCCGGAGGACATCAAGGACAAGCGCGAGCTCGAGTGGTCGCACGAGGGCATCGTCGCGTTCTCGAAGATCTGCACCCACGTGGGCTGCCCGATCTCCCTGTACGAGCAGCAGACGCACCACGTCCTCTGCCCGTGCCACCAGTCCACCTTCGACCTCTCCGACGGCGCCCGCGTCATCTTCGGCCCGGCCGGTCACGCCCTCCCGCAGCTGCGGATCGGCGTGAACGACAAGGGCTTCCTGGAGGCGCTCGGCGACTTCGACGAGCCCGTCGGCCCTGCCTTCTGGGAGCGCGGATGAGCACCGTGACCGATACGAAGAAAGCACCCGCAGGTGAGCGGGTGGCCGACTGGGCCGACGGACGCCTGGGGATCTACACGCTGGCCAAGGCCAACATGCGGAAGATCTTCCCGGACCACTGGTCCTTCATGCTCGGCGAGATCTGCCTCTACAGCTTCCTCATCATCATCCTGACGGGCGTCTATCTGACGATGTTCTTCCACCCGTCGATGAACGAGGTGGAGTACGTCGGACCGTACGTCCCGCTCCAGGGACAGCTGATGTCCGAGGCGTTCAACTCGACGATGCACATCTCGTTCGAGGTCCGCGGTGGTCTGCTCATCCGGCAGATCCACCACTGGGCGGCGCTGATCTTCCTCGCCGGCATGTTCGTGCACATGATGCGCGTGTTCTTCACGGGCGCGTTCCGCAAGCCGCGTGAGATCAACTGGCTGTTCGGCTTCCTGCTGTTCTTCCTGGGCATGTTCACCGGCTTCACCGGTTACTCGCTCCCGGACGACCTGCTCTCCGGCACCGGTGTCCGCTTCATGCAGGGCGCGATCCTGTCCGTCCCGGTCATCGGCACCTACCTGTCGATGTTCCTGTTCGGCGGGGAGTTCCCCGGCGGCGACTTCGTGGCCCGGTTCTACTCGGCCCACGTCCTGCTGCTGCCCGGCATCATGCTCGGCCTCGTGGTCGCCCACCTCATCCTGGTGTTCTTCCACAAGCACACGCAGTTCGCCGGCCCCGGCCGCACGAACAACAACGTCGTGGGCATGCCGCTGCTGCCGGTCTACATGGCCAAGGCCGGAGGCTTCTTCTTCCTGGTCTTCGGCGTCATCGCGATCATCGCGGCGGTCGCCTCGATCAACCCGATCTGGGCCATCGGCCCGTACCGGCCGGACCAGGTGTCCACCGGCGCCCAGCCCGACTGGTACATGGGCTTCGCCGAGGGTCTGATCCGTGTCATGCCGGGCTGGGAGATCAACCTCTGGGGCCACACGCTCGTCCTGGGCGTGATGATCCCGCTGGCGATCTTCCCGGCGGTCCTCGCGGCCATCGCGGTCTACCCGTTCATCGAGTCGTGGATCACCGGCGACAAGCGCGAGCACCACATCGCGCAGCGCCCGCGCAACGCTCCGACGCGCACCGCCTTCGGTGTCGCCTGGATCACCGCGTACATGATCATGCTCGTGGGTGGTGGTAACGACCTCTGGGCGACCCACTTCCACCTGTCGATCAACTCGATCACCTGGTTCGTGCGGATCTTCTTCTTCGTCGGCCCGGTCATCGCGTTCATCGCCACCAAGCGGATCTGCCTCGGCCTCCAGCGCCGCGACAAGGACAAGGTGCTGCACGGACGCGAGTCCGGCATCATCAAGCGCCTGCCGCACGGTGAGTTCGTCGAGATCCACGAGCCGCTCAGCCAGGGCGAGCTGCACCGCCTCACCGCGCACGAGCAGTACGACGCCGCGGAGCTTCCGGCGGGCGTCGACGAGAACGGCGTGGAGCGCAAGATCGGGCGCGTGGAGAAGCTCCGGATCAAGCTCAACAAGGGCTACTACGGCGGCGACAGCCAGGTCGCCAAGCCCACGGTCGAGGAGTACAAGGAGATCCAGAGCGGCCACGGCCACCACTGATCCCGGAACTCCCGACTTCCGACAAGTCGCCACGGTGAGAGCCCCGTCCATTCGATGGACGGGGCTCTTCGCCGTCCCCGCGGGTCGATAGGGTGGAGCCCTAGCCGTCACGTACTGACCAGGAGCTGCCATGAGCGCTGCGACCCCCGCTGGAGGACCTACGTCGGCGGGCCGCTCCTGGCCCGTCCTGCTGAACGGACTCCTCGACGGCAGGGACCTGTCCTCCGACGACACCGCCTGGGCGATGGACCTGATCATGAGCGGCGAGGCCACCGACGCGCAGATCGCCGGCTTCATGGTCGCGCTGCGCGCCAAGGGCGAGACCGTGCAGGAGATCGCCGGTCTCGTACGGACCATGTACGCGCACGCCAACGTGATCGAGGTGCCGGGGCCCGCCGTCGACATCGTCGGCACCGGCGGCGACGGCGCCAAGACGGTGAACATCTCCACGATGGCCTCGATCGTGGTCGCCGGCACGGGCACCAAGGTCGTCAAGCACGGCAACCGCGCCGCGTCCTCCGCCTCCGGCTCCTCCGACGTCCTGGAGAAGCTCGGCATCAACCTCAACCTGACCCCGCAGCGGGTCGCCGAGGTCGCCGAGGAGGCCGGCATCACCATCTGCTTCGCCGTGAAGTTCCACCCGTCGCTGCGGCACGTCGCCGCCGCGCGCGGCCAGCTGGGCATCCGGACCACGTTCAACGTCCTCGGCCCGCTGACCAACCCGGCCCAGGTGCGGGCCCAGGCCGTCGGGGTCGCCGACCCGCGGATGGCGCCCATCGTGGCCGGGGTCCTCGCCGAGCGCGGCAACTCCGCCCTGGTCTTCCGCGGCGACGACGGACTCGACGAGCTGACCACCACCTCCACCTCCCGGGTCTGGGTGGTCCGCGACGGCGCGGTCGCCGAGGAGCGCTTCGACCCGCGGGACGTCGGCATCGACCTGGTGCCCCTGGAGGCGCTGCGCGGCGCCGACGCCTCGTACAACGCCGACGTGGCCCGCCGCCTGCTCGCCGGCGAGACCGGTCCGGTGCGGGACGCCGTGCTGCTCAACGCGGCCGCGGCGCTCACCGCCCTGGAGCCCGGCACCGGCACGCTGGCGGAGCGGCTGGCCGCGGGCATCGCGCGGGCGGCCGAGTCCATCGACTCCGGCGCGGCCCTCCGGTCCCTGGAACGCTGGGTCGCCGCCAGCAACGCCTGACGGCATCCCGTCCCCCTGACCCCGGTCCACCATGCGGACCGGGGTCTTGCGCTTCGGCGATCATGTGGCAGGATGCTCCACAGGTCACGAGTGACAGCGTTTTGGCCCCGGCTTGCTGTCCGGCAACCCTCCGTCCGTGGCGGGGTGCCCCGGGTGATGACCAGGTCGTAGGCAGCGAGGTCTACGGCAAGCGCGGACCCCTCGAACACCAGGGGTCCTGGTCTCTCGAGGAGCTTTTTCCGTGAGCAAGCGAATGCGATAGGGCGACTACGCCCCTTCTTCACCCTCGGATCGTCGGATCAGGGTCACTTCTCCGTACCCCGTGCACCGCGGGCTTCCCCCGTGCACCCGTGTCCTCCGAGGCAACACCCCGTACCCCGCCGTGTCCGGCCGCGTACGGGTCCACCGAAGCCATTCCGCACCGCCCGCCGGGAGATACCGCCATGTCCGCACGCCCTGACGCCGCCACCGCCACCGCCGCCACCCTCGTCGAGACCGCGCCCGCCGGGCCCGCCGACCCCTGCTGCGCCGCCCCGCTGCCCGTGCTCGGCCGGGACGTCACCGTCCCCCTCGTCACCGGCGGCGAGGTGACCTACGCGGCGCTCGACTACGCGGCCAGCGCGCCCGCCCTCCAGCGGGTCTGGGACGACGTCGCGGCCTACGCCCCCTACTACGGCAGCGTCCACCGCGGCGCGGGCTACCTCTCCCAGCTCTCCACCGACCTCTTCGAGAACAGCCGCGCCACCGTCGCCGAGTTCCTCGACTGCCGCCCCGGCGACCAGGTCGTCTTCACCCGTTCCACCACCGACTCGCTGAACCTGCTGGCCGCCACCCTCCCGGCCGACTGCCAGGTCTTCGTCTTCGAGACCGAGCACCACGCCTCGCTGCTGCCCTGGAGGGACGCCCGCGTCACCTACCTCAACGCGCCGCGCACCCCCGGGCAGGCCGTCGCCACCCTGGAGCGGGCGCTCGCCGACCGCGACCCCTACGACCCCGCCCTGGTCTGCGTGACCGGCGCCTCCAACGTCACCGGCGAGCTGTGGCCGGTGAAGGAGCTCGCCGCCGCCGCGCACGCCCACGGCGCCCGGATCGTGCTCGACGCCGCCCAGCTGGCCCCGCACCACCCGGTCTCCGTCCAGGACCTCGACGTGGACTGGATCGCCTTCTCCGGGCACAAGCTGTACGCGCCCTTCGGCTCCGGCGTCCTCGCCGGCCGCGCCGACTGGCTCCAGGACTCCGAGCCCTACCTCGCCGGCGGCGGGGCCTCCCGCAAGGTGGCCCGCCGGGCCGACGGCGGTGTGGACGTGGAGTGGCACACCACCGCGGCCCGGCACGAGGCGGGCTCCCCGAACGTCATCGGCGTCTACTCCATCGCCTCCGCCTGCAAGGCCCTCACCGAGGCCGGATTCGACCAGCTCGTCGCCCGCGAGCGCCACCTGATCGCGAAGGTCCGGGCGGGCCTGGCCGAGGTGCCCGAGGTCAGGGTGCTCTCGCTCTTCGGCGACGACGCCCCGCGCGTCGGCGTCATCTCCTTCGTCGTGGAGGGCTGGAACAGCTCGCACTTCGCCGCCGCGCTCTCCGCCGAGTACGGCATCGGCGTCCGCGACGGCCTCTTCTGCGCCCACCCGCTAGTCCGCACGCTGCTCGGCAGCGACCCGCAGGACCCGGGCGAGTGCGGCGCCCCCGAGGCCGCACCGGGGGAGAGGTCCCTCAACGCCATCCGGGTGAGCTTCGGAGCCGGTACCCCGGACGAGCACGTGGAGCGGTTCGTCGGCGCCGTGAAGGAGCTCGTCCGCGACGGCGCCCAGTGGAAGTACCGCACCGAGGACGGCCGCTGCGTCCCGGACCGCGGCTGAGCGCTCACTCGTACGGGTGAAGGGGGCCTCCCCGGCGGGAGGCCCCCTTCACCCGTGCCCCGGACCCGTCTCAGGACTCCAGACCGATGGCGAAGGCCGCCTCCAGGTCGTGCTGGGAGTAGGTGCGGAAGGCGACGTGCGTGTCGGTGGCCTCGACGCCCGGGATCTTGCTGATGTTGCCGGGGATCACGTCGGCGAGGTCGTCGTGGCGCGGGACGCGGACCATGGCGATCAGGTCGTAGGTGCCGGTCACCGAGAAGACCTCGCTGACGCTGTCGAGCGCGGCGATCGACTCGGCGATCTCGGGGATGCGGTCCACGCTGGTCTTGATGAGCACGATCGCGGTGATCACGGCTGGCTTTCTCCCTCGGTCGCCGCGGTTGGGGCTTTCACTCTATCCCCACCCCGGTAGCGCCCCCAGGCGTACAGGAAGCCGACGGAGAAGCCCACCACATGGGCCAGATAGGCGACGCCGGGACCGGATCCGGCGGCCCGCGCGGCCAGCCACTGGAGCACGAACCAGAAGATCAGCACGATCCAGGCGGGGAAGCGCAGCGGCAGGAAGAAGAGGAAGGGGAAGAGACTGGTGACCCGGGAGCGCGGGAAGAGGAAGAGAAAGGCCCCGAGCACCCCGGAGATCGCCCCGGAGGCCCCGACCAGGGTCTGCTCGCTGCTCGCGTGCGCCACCGCGTACCCGACCAGGGCGAGGTAGCCCGTCCCCAGGTAGAACAGGGCGAACTCGACGGGACCCATGCGCTCCTCGGCCATCGCTCCGAAGACGTACAGGAACAGCATGTTTCCCAGCAGGTGGAGCCAGCTGCCGTGGACGAAGAGCGCGGTGAGCGGGGTGAGCAGGGCGCGGGGCTCGCCGCTCATCAGCTCGGCGGGGACGACGCCCCAGCGCCGGAAGTACTCGCCCTGCGCCGCGAGGAGCTCGTCCCCCGTGCCGTACACCGGATCGAGCCCGGAGACCGGGCCGATCACGAAGAGCAGGCAGCAGGCGGCGATCAGTCCGTACGTCACCGTGGGCCCGCTGCGGAGGCCCCGCCAGGACCCCTGGACACCGCGGACCGCACCTCGCCAGTCGATCATGGACAGATCATGGCGTACCGGGGCCGAACTGGACAGAGTGCCTCGCCGTGCCCCCGCGTACCGGCGAGGCCGTAGGGTAACGGGCAGTACGACCGCAGTTCGACGGCGCACCGCGGCTCCCGCACCTGGTACCCCGCAACAGGAAGAAGGACGGCACGATGACGACGGTTCCCCTGCCGACCGACGAGACCCGCTGGCGCTGCACTCTCTGCGGCAACCTGACCCGTTTTGACGTGACGCGATCCTCCAAGGTCGTCGAGTACGTCCATCTGGACCTCGCGGGAGAGCCGACGGTCGAGGAGCGGCAGGTGGTCAGTGAGACCATCGAGTCGGTCCGCTGCCGCTGGTGCAACGCGGTGGACCAGATCGAACTGGTGGACAGGCCGGGCGCCGCCTCCTGAGGGACGGCGCGGACGACATAGGGGTGACGGATCGTGGAGCAGCCCGCGCACGGTGGAGAGCCGGCCGGCGCGGCAGGTGACGCTGCCGAGACGCTCGACCACCCACTGCCGGAAGGCGTACGGCGGCGGGTCGTCGCGCTGGTCGCCGACGCCTTCGGCGGCCTGACCGTCGCGGAGCTGCCCGCCCCCCTGAGGCAGTACGCCCGGTTCACCGCGAGCCGGCGCGCCAAGTTCGCCGGGAACGCCATGGCGGCCGCCCTGGAGAGCGATCCGCTGTTCCGGCAGCGGATCGGCGAGCGCTTCCGGCAGGGTCAGCCCGAACTGGCCGGAGCGGTCGAGACCGGCACCCCGCCCGCCGCCGCCGACCCCGTCGACGTGGCGGCCGCGGCCTACGTCCTGCGTCCGCCCGGCTGGGTCAAACTGGTGGCCGCCGCGGGCGAGGAGGCCCAGCGCGTCGACGCCGAGCGCGCCGACGAGGCGGGCCGCCGGGAACTGGAGCGGATGCGCGAGGAGCTCGCCGCCGCCCGGGACCGGGCGCGCGGCGAGACCGAGCAGCTGCGCCACGACCTGGAGGCGGCCCGGAAGGAAGCGGAATCGCTTCACCGCAAGCTGCGCAGTGCCCAGAGCGACGTGAAGCGCGGCGAGGCGGCGCTGCGGCGCGTCCAGGGCGAGATCGACGCGGCGAAGGCGGAGTCGGCGGCCCAGGTGTCGTCCGCGGAGAGTGAGACCCGGCGGCTCAAGGCCCGGCTGGGCGAGGTCGAGGCCGCCCTGGAGGCGAGCCGCAGGTCGGCCCGCGAGGGGCGCTCGGTCGAGGACATGCGGCTGCGGCTGCTGCTCGACACCGTGCTCGACGCCGCCCAGGGGCTGCGCCGCGAACTCGCCCTGCCTCCCGTCTCGGTGCACCCGGCGGACACCGTGGACGCGGTGGAGCCGGGCCGGATGTCGCCGAAGGACATCGCGGCCCGGGCGCTCTCCGAGACCGACCCGGCGCTGCTCGACCAGCTCCTCGCACTGCCGCAGGCGCATCTGGTCGTCGACGGCTACAACGTCACCAAGACCGGCTATCCCACCATGCCGTTGGAGAAGCAGCGGCTGCGGCTGCTCGGCAGCCTGTCGGCCCTCGCGGCCCGTTCGGGCGCCGAGGTCACCTGTGTCTTCGACGGGGCGGAGCTGGCGGCCCCGGTGCTCCTCGCGCCGCCGCGCGGGGTGCGGGTGCTCTTCTCCAAGCCCGGTGTGACCGCCGACGAGTTGATCCGTCAGCTGGTGCGGGCGGAGCCGCCGGGCCGGCCGGTCGTGGTGGTCTCCACCGACCGCGAGGTGGCCGACGGGGTGGCGAAGGCCGGTGCCCGGCCCGTGGCGTCCGCCTTGTTGCTGAAGCGGCTTTCGCGGCTCTCCTGACGCATCGTCGCAGTTGGCAACTCTTGCGCTCTATGCCCGGATTCTGGAGGGCGCACCGTCAAGTGCCCATCACTGCCTGTGCGGTCTGTGTAAATTAAGTGGCCGGTGAGGGATATTTTTGCCGGTGGGATTTGAACTGATCACAAGTTGGTCACTAGGGTCGGGGCTCGAACCTTCGCGCGGTTGATCACCCATCCGGGGTGGCGGCGGAGGAACCGCCTGCCCCTTACCGGTTGGGCGGCTCTGAGGAAGAAGGAGCTCGCCTTCGTGGCGTCCCACCGTCGACCCAAGCAGCCGAGCCGCATGCGCGTGACCGTTCTCACCGCGACCGCGGCCGCCGCCGTAGCGCTCACCGCCCAGACCGGTGCCCAGGCGGCCCCCGCCAAGCCCAAGATCGACGAGGTCAAGTCGAAGGTCGACAAGCTGCACCACGAGGCCGAGGAGGCCACGGAGCAGTACAACCTCGCCGAGGAGCGCCGCGGCAAGCTGCAGGACGAGATCGGCAACCTCCAGGACAAGGTGGCCCGCGGCCAGCAGGAGCTCAACACCCTGCGCGACCAGATCGGTTCGGTCGCCAGCGCCCAGTACCGCTCCGGCGGCATCGACCCGGCGCTCCAGCTCTTCCTCTCCGCCGACCCGGACACCTACCTCGACAAGGCGTCCGCGATCGACCAGCTGAGCGCCCAGCAGGCCGACGTGCTCACCTCGATCCAGGCCAAGCAGCGCACGCTCGCCCAGCAGCGGGCCGAGGCCACCACCAAGCTGGCCGACCTCGACGACGTCCGCAAGACGCTCGGCGAGAAGAAGAAGAAGTTCCAGGGCAAGCTCGCCGAGGCGCAGAAGCTCCTCAACACCCTCACCGCCGCCGAGAAGGCCAAGCTGGCCGAGGAGGAGCGGCAGAAGGAGCAGCGCGCCAGCCGCGCCGCCGGCGAGCGCATCGACCTCGGCAACGAGGTCCCCGCGAGCGGTCTCGGCGCCGCCGCGCTCAGCGCCGCCGCCACCCAGATCGGCAAGCCGTACCAGTCCGGCGCGGAGGGCCCCGGCGCGTACGACTGCTCCGGTCTGACCCAGTGGGCCTACGGCAAGGCCGGCGTCGGTCTCACCCGCACCACGTACACCCAGCAGAACGACGGCGTGAAGATCGGCCGCAGCCAGCTCAAGCCGGGCGACCTGGTCTTCTTCAACGGCCTGTCGCACGTGGGTCTGTACGCGGGCAACAACACGATCCTCCACGCGCCCAAGCCGGGTGCCAGCGTCCGCTACGAGTCCATGAACTACATGGGCACCTTCCAGTTCGGCGTCCGCATCGGCGGCTGATCCGCCCGACGCGACCCGCGCAGCAGTACCGCCCAATCGGGTGGTTCGCCGCGACGCGAGCTGACCTGACGCCCCGCCGGTGACCTTGTGATCTCCGGCGGGGCGTCATTTTGTGTGCCCGGCGCCTTCGTTGGACGGGGACTGATCAACGGCTACTGTCTGCCGCGCCAGTCTGCGTCGAGCCGAACGGAGCGCGAGTCGTGGTGTCCCACCGCCGACCCGCCAGGGTCACCGTCCTCACCGCCGCCGCGGCCACCGCGGCGGCGACCCTCGGGGCCGTCCCCGCGAGCGCCGACCCGGGGGCCGGATCCGCGGCCACCCGTGCCACGGTGGACCGGCTCTTCGAGGAGGCCGAGAAGGCCACCGAGGGCTACAACCGGGCGGACGAGAAGACGGACGCGCTGCGCCGCACGGTCTCCCAGGCCCAGGACGGCCTCGCCCGTGGCCAGGAGCGCATCAACCGCATGCGGGGCGCGCTCGGTTCGGTCGCCGGCGCCCAGTACCGCTCCGGCGGCATCGACCCCGCCCTCGCGCTGCTGCTCTCCTCCGACCCGGACACCTACCTCGACCGGGCCTCCGCGCTCGACCGGATCACGGCCCGGCAGAGCGCCGCGCTCGGCGAGCTCAGGCGGGAGCAGCGCCGGCTCGACCAGAAGCGGTCCGAGGCCCGGGCGACCCTGGCCGAGCTGGAGCGCAGCCGGGCCGAGGTCGCCCGTCACAAGCGCGTCGTCGAGGGGAAGCTCGCCGAGGCCCGCCGGGTCCTCGCGAGCCTCACCGCCGAGGAGCGCGCCGACTTCGACCGGGCCTCCCGCTCCGGCGGGCGCGCGGAGGAGCTGCCCCCGATGGCCGAGGCGGCGCCCGGCTCCTCGCGGGCAGCCGCCGCGGTGCTCGCCGCCCGCAGCGCGGTCGGCAAGCCGTACGTGTGGGGGGCGACCGGCCCCTCCGCCTTCGACTGCTCCGGTCTGATGGTCTGGTCGTACGGGAAGGCCGGGATCAGCCTGCCGCGGACCTCCTCGGCGCAGCGGTACGCGGGCCGGCAGGTGCCGCTCTCGCAGGCGCAGCCCGGCGACCTCGTCACCTACCGCGGCGACGCCAGCCACGTCGGGATCTACGCCGGGAACGGCCAGGTCATCCACGCCCCCTACCCGGGCGCCGCCGTCCGCTACGACCCGGTGAACATGATGTCCCACGTGACGGTCACCCGGGTCTGAGCCGGCCGGGGACGGGCCGGACCACGGTCCGGCCGGGACCGGGAGCGGTCCGCGCCGCGATCCGACCGTACGATCGGAAGCGTGTCGGGTCAGGGGTGTGGAGCGCGCAGGCCGGCGACGGCCTGCCTGGCGGTCCTGCTCCTCCTGCTCGCCGGGCTCGTCGGCTGCGGCGCGAGCCCCGGCCGGCCCGCCGACACCGCCGAACGGGAGTTCCAGGCGCTCCTCGACCGGCACGCGAGGGCGCTGCTCGACCGCGACCAGCCCGGATACCTGGCCGACGTCGACGCCTCGTACGCCCCGACGGCCCTCGCCGTCTTCCGGCGGCTCGCGACGGTCCCCGTCGACGGCTGGAGCTACCGGGTCACCTGGGTCGACCGCACGGAGGCCGGCCGCGCCACCGTACGCGCCGAGCTCGGCCACCGGCTGGCCGGTCACGACCGGCGTCCCCTCACCGGCTCCCGGGTCCTCGACCTGACCGAGCGGGCCGGACGCTGGTACGTGACCGGCGACCGCCCGGCCCCCGGCGCCCCGCGGCAGCTCTGGGAGCAGGGCGACGTGACGACCGTCCGGGGCGCCCGCTCGCTCGTCCTCGGCGTCGGCCAGAGGCCCGAGCGGCTTCGCGAGATCGCCGCCGCGGCGGACCGGGCCGTCCCCGCCGTCTCCGGCGCCTGGCCCGCGGAGTGGGCCCGCGACGTGGTGGTCCTGGTCCCCGGGTCGCTGACCGGGATGGGGGAGCTCCTGGGGGCGCCGGGGAGCTCCTACCGGGGCATCGCCGCCGTCACCACGGGGGAGACCCGGGGCGGCGCGGACGCGCCCGCGGACCGGGTGATCGTGAACCCGGAGGCGTACGGGGTGCTGGGGGAGTTCGGCCGGCAGCTGGTCCTCACCCACGAGACCGTCCACGTCGCCACCCGCTCGGCCACCACCCCGTCCACCCCGGTCTGGCTCTCCGAGGGCTTCGCCGACTGGGTCGCCTACCGGGACGCCGGCCGCACGGCCGCGCAGGCGGCCCCCGAGCTGCTGCGCGCGGTCCGGGCCGGTGAGCTGCCCGCCCGGCTCCCGGAGGACCCCGACTTCGCCTTCGGCGCGGACGCGGAGGCGCTGGCCAGGGCGTACGAGGGCGGCTGGCTGGCCTGCGCACTGATCGCCGACCGCTGGGGCGAGGCGGAGCTGCGGGACTTCTACCGCGCGGTGGGCGCGCACCCCGGCCGGGAGGGCGCGGTGGAGAAGGCCCTCCGGGACGTGCTGGACACCACTCCGGAGGAGTTCACCGCGGAGTGGCGGCGGTACCTCGGGGAGCGGCTGGGCTGAGGGCCGCCGCGGGCGGCCCCGACCGGCCTACCGGGCGGGCTTCCCGTCCGGGGTCAGCCGGAGCAGGGTGATCCCGTCCCGGGTCTCCACGACCCGGTAGCCGGGGACGTGCGGGTCGGCCGTCTCCAGCTCCCGGCCGGTCGCGCACTCCGGATCGGAGGTGTCGGCGGCGTCGTAGATCAGCCATTCGGGCCGCTCCCTCGGCGGGAAGGAGCGGGGGAAGAGGCACACCTCGCTCACGACCGCCCGGTCGGCGAGCTGGGCGGCCAGCCGGTTCGACGCCGCCACCGTCGCGCCGTCGGGGATCCGCTCCAGGAGCGCGTCCGAGGTCCTGACGTAGGCCGAGTCGCTCCACGTCCGCGGCAGGACGACCTCGTGCAGCGGGTGGGTGAAGAAGGTGACGGCGGTGACCACGGCGCCCACGACACAGGCGGGCACGACCCGACGCGCGGGCACGCGGCCGGCGACCGCGTGGACGGCGGCGGCGAAGGCGACCGGCATGAGGACCGCGCTGTAGTGGAACTCCATCCCCCAGTAGAACGGGTTCGAGCCGGTGAAGCGCCAGGCCAGCGTCGGCAGCGCCACCAGCAGGATCGGCGACCGCAGGGCCAGGAAGCCGGTCGGGGCGACGATCATGAGGAGGGTCAGCCACTTGATCGGGGGCCAGAGCGTTCCGGCGGTCTCCGCCAGCAACCCGACCTCCTCCGCGGTCTCGGGCGGCAGATAGGCGAACCGCCCGAGCGGGTTGAAGTACGGGAGGATCACCGCCATCTCCAGCGCCGTCGCACAGGCCCCGAAGGCGGCGACGGCGAGCCCCGTCACCCGCGGTCCCTTCCACGCCACATAGAGGCCGATCGCCGCGACGGTGAGACCCAGGTCCTCCTTGACCAGCACCAGCGGCAGCGACCAGAGGGCGGCGGCGCGCCAGTTCCCCCGGCCCGCCGCGCAGAGCGAGAGGGACAGCAGCGGGACCGCGAAGGCGACTTCGTGGAAGTCGAAGAAGATGAGTGCCGCTATTCCCCAGGAGGCGCCGTAGGAGATGCCGGTCCAGTAGGCGAAGTTCCGTCCCCGGACCTCGTTCGCCCATTTCATCAGGGGGACGACGGAGAATGCGATGAGAGCGGCCTGGCAGACCAGCAGCGTATAGCTGGACGGAAATACCCGGTATACCGGGGCGAGCAGGGCGAGAATCGGGTGGAAATGGTCCCCGAGCGTGTTGTAGTCGGGCCCCTTGAGATTCGAGTACGGGGCGGACAGCTCGGCGTAGGACCGGACGATCTGGGTGAAGATGCCCAGGTCGTAACCGGTCGTCAGGTTCGCCGCGTGACGGCGCGCGGACAGCAGGAGATACAACAGGAAGAAAGCGCCGGAAACCAGGGTCAGGGATTTCCAGGATATTCCCGCGGGGGTTTTCGGTGCAGCCTCCGCAGCGGCCCCTTCGCCGCCTTTCCCGTGCCGCTGAAGCGTGTCGACCGAGAGAATCGGGTTGTTCATGTCAGCAGGAGAACCTCACAGGCGGGCAAAGGTGCATCAGGGTAGCACCCGTGCGTATCGGTGTTCGGGCCGCTACCGTCAGGCCGAACCTGCCAGGACCTTTTCGCGCTCGGGCTGCCGCGCCTGTCCGGGGATCCGCACGACACCGGCGTCGGTCACCGTGTGCCGCCACAGGGTGCGGCAGGCGGAGAGGGCGGCCCACACCAGGAGGCCGTTGCGCAGGAACAGCACCGCGATGCCCAGGGGATCGCTCTGCGTCACGTGCGAGAACCAGACGGGGAACTCGAACTGCGTCACGGCCGTCGCCCACAGCACCAGATGGGCGGGGCGCCGCATCCGCGACGAGCGGTAGGCGAGGCAGACCGCGGCGAGGCCGAACAGCCAGATCATGTACTGCGGTGAGATCACCCGGCTCGTCACCGTGAAGAGCAGGACCGCGACGAACGCCGCGTCCGCCGTCGTCGACGAGTCGAACCGGCGCGCCCGGTACCGCCACAGCGCGAGCCAGCCGAACGCGGCCGCGGTCAGCACCATCGCCCCGGTCGACACCCAGGACACGTAGGGGCCGAGGAACTCCATCGACCCGTAGTTCATCCGGGCCTCGCCCTCCCAGCCGAAGTGCCGGGCGACGTGGAAGACCATCGCCCCCAGCGACTCGACCTCCGTGCCCCGCTCGCTCTGGTACGAGAGGAAGGCCAGTGACCCCGGCATCCAGGCCGCGCACAGCAGCAGCACCCCGGCCGCCGTGCCCGCCGCCACCGGCCAGGAGCGCCGGGTCGCCCCGCCCTTCGGGGTGCCGGCCAGCAGCAGCGCCGGCCACACCTTGAGGACGGCGCCGAAGCCGGCGAGGACCCCGAGGACCCGCGGGTCGCGGCGGACGGCCAGCAGGGCGGCCATGGCGACGGCCGTCACCATGATGTCGTAGCGGGCGTACGCGGTCGGGCCGAGCAGGGGCACCGCGGCCAGCCAGAGCCACGCCCCCCGCATCGACCGGCCCGCCCGGCGGCCGGTGTGCAGCAGGAGGCCCATGACGACGGCGTCGCAGAGGAGCGCGAGCACGAAGAACGCCGTCTTGTAGCCGAGGAAGGGCAGCAGCGCGGGGGAGAGGACCGCGAGCGCGGCGGCCGGCGGGTACTGCCAGGTCACGTCGTCCCGGGGGTACACACCGGTCCGCAGGACGTCGTACCAGCCCTGGTAGATCTGCTCGACCTCCAGCGTCGCGTCCGGGCCGGGGACCACGACGATCCTGAACGCGCACAGCAGGAGGACGATCCGGGTCAGGCCCCAGAGGCCGAGCGGGAGGCGGAGACGCGCGCGTGATCCCGTTCCCACTGCCCCCGTCATACCCGTCCCGTTCCTCGTCCTGTCGGCCCGCTGCCGCGGGGGAGTGGTGGTGCTGGGCGGTGGGTGCGCTCGCGGTACTGTCGGCCCCGATGCACAAGACCCTGATCGTAACCAACGACTTCCCGCCGCGACCGGGCGGAATCCAGGCCTTCCTGCACAACATGGCCCTCCGTCTGGATCCCGAGCAGATCGTGGTGTACGCCTCCACCTGGAAGCGCAGCCGCGAAGGGATCGAGGCGACGGCCGCGTTCGACGCCGAACAGCCTTTCACGGTCGTCCGGGATCGCACCACCATGCTGTTGCCCACACCTCGGGTCACGGCCCGCGCCACCGCGCTCCTGCGCGAGCACGGCTGCACGTCCGTGTGGTTCGGCGCGGCCGCGCCGCTCGGGCTGATGGCCCCCGCGCTGCGCCGGGCCGGCGCGCGGCGGCTGGTCGCCACCACACACGGCCACGAGGCCGGCTGGGCGCAGCTGCCCGCCTCCCGCCGGTTGCTGCGGCGCATCGGCGAGGGCACGGACACCCTCACGTACCTCGGCGAGTACACCCGCTCCCGGATCGCGACGGCCCTCACGCCCGCCGCCGCCGACCGCATGAGGCAACTGCCGCCGGGGGTCGACGAGAAGACCTTCCACCCCGGCTCGGGCGGCGCCGGGGTCCGCGCCCGCCTCGGGCTGAGCGACCGCCCCGTCGTCGTCTGCGTCTCCCGGCTCGTGCCCCGCAAGGGCCAGGACACCCTGATCCGGGCCATGCCGCTGATCCTCCGCCGGGTGCCGGACGCGGTCCTCCTGATCGTCGGCGGCGGCCCGTACGAGAAGGACCTGCACCGGCTCGCCGCGGAGACCGGCGTGGCCGGATCCGTACGCTTCACCGGCGCCGTCCCCTGGTCGGAGCTGCCCGCCCACTACGGGGCCGGCGACGTCTTCGCCATGCCCTGCCGCACCCGGCGCGGAGGCCTCGACGTCGAAGGCCTCGGCATCGTCTACCTGGAGGCCTCCGCGACCGGACTCCCGGTCGTCGCGGGCGACTCGGGCGGCGCCCCCGACGCGGTCCTCGACGGGGAGACCGGCTGGGTCGTCCGGGGCGGTTCCGCCGAGGACACCGCCGACCGCGTCACCACCCTCCTCCTCGACCCCGAGCTCCGCGCCCGGATGGGCGAGCGGGGCCGGGCCTGGGTCGAGGAGAAGTGGCGCTGGGACCTCCTCGCGGACCGGCTCAAGGAACTTCTGTAGCGCCCGGGGCCCGACGCAGGGCGGCGCCGGGCGGCGCCCTGCCCGGCGGGCGGACGTCGGGGCCCAAGGGCTGGGCCCCCTTGCCTGGGGGCGGACGCGGCAGGGCCCCAGGGCCGCGCTGTGGGCCCCCGGCCCGCGGAAGGGCGTCACCGGCCCCGCGCGGCGGTGGAAACGGCCGGAGGGCCCGGGGCGGTGATCGCCCCGGGCCCTCCGGCCGTCCCCGCGCCGGACCGTCAGGCCCGGTAGATCGCCTCGATCTCGTCCGCGAAGTCCTTCGCCACCACGTTCCGCTTGAGCTTCAGGGACGGCGTGATGTGGCCCGCCTCCTCGGTGAACTGGGCCGGGAGGATGCGGAACCGGCGGACCGACTCCGCCTTGGAGACCGCCGCGTTGCCGTCGTCGATCGCCCGCTGGACCTCCGCCACCAGGTCCGTGTCGTCGCGGAGCGTCGCCGCCGTCGAGCCGGCCGGCTTGCCGTTCTCCGAGGCCCAGCGCCCCAGGAACTCCTCGTCGATCGTGACCAGCGCGCCCACGAACGGACGCCCGTCGCCGACCACCATGCACTCCGCGACCAGCGCGTGCGCCCGGATCCGGTCCTCGATGACCGCCGGGGCGACGTTCTTGCCGCCCGCCGTCACCAGGATCTCCTTCTTCCGGCCGGTGATCGCGAGGTAGCCGTCCTCGTCGAGCGTGCCGATGTCGCCGGTGTGGAACCAGCCGTCCGCGAGCGCCTCGGCCGTCGCCGACTCGTTGTTCCAGTACCGCGAGAAGATGTGCTCGCCGTGCAGCAGCACCTCGCCGTCGTCGGCGATCCGCACCACCGAGCCCGGCAGCGGCTGACCGACCGTGCCGATCTTCTGCCGGTCCCAGGGGTTGAACGCCGTCGCCGCGCACGACTCCGTCAGGCCGTAGCCCTCCAGGACCGTGAAGCCGATGCCCCGGAAGAAGTGGCCGAGCCGCTCGCCCAGCGGCGCGCCGCCCGAGATCGCGTACTCGCCGCGGCCGCCGAGCACCGCCCGCAGCTTGCTGAAGACCAGCTTGTCGAAGACCTTGTGCTTCAGCCGCAGGCCGAGGGACGGGCCCTGCGGGGTGCTCAGCGCCCGGCTGTACGCGATGGCCGTGTGCGCGGCCTTGTCGAAGATCTTGCCCTTGCCGTCGGCCTGCGCCTTGGCCCGCGCCGAGTTGTACACCTTCTCGAAGACCCGGGGCACGCCCAGGATCAGCGTCGGCCGGAACGAGGCCAGCTCGTCCGTGAGGTTCTTGATGTCGGGGACGCAGCCGAGACGGATCGGCGCCATCACGGACGCGACCTCGACGAGCCGGCCGAAGACGTGCGCCGCGGGCAGGAACAGCAGCACCGAGCACTCGCCGGTGCGGAAGAGCGGCTTCAGCCGCTCCACCACGTTGCCGCACTCCGCGAAGAACGCCCGGTGGGTGAGGACGCAGCCCTTGGGGCGGCCCGTCGTGCCCGAGGTGTAGACGATCGTCGCCGGGTCGTCCGCGTTCGCCGCCGACATGCGCGCGTCGAGGAGCGCGTCGGACACGTCGAGGCCGGTCGCGGTCAGCTGCGCGACCGCGTCGTCCTCGATCTGCCAGATGCCCTTGAGGTCCGGCAGGTTCTCCTGGACCGACACCACCGACTCCTGGTGGGCCGCGCTCTCGACGAGCACCAGGGTCGCGCCCGAGTCGCCGAGGATCCACTGGATCTGCTCCGGCGAGCTGGTCTCGTACACGGGTACGGTCACACCGCCCGCGCTCCAGATCGCGAAATCGAGGAGGACCCACTCGTAGCGCGTGCGGGAGAGCAGCGCGACCCGGTCGCCCGGCTCGACGCCGGCGGCGATCAGGCCCTTGGCCGCCCCGCGGACCTCCGCGAGGAACTGCGTCGCGGTCACGTCCGTCCACACGCCGTCGACCTTGCGTCCCATGACGGCGACGTCTGGGTGCTGGGAGGCGTTGCGGCGGATGAGATCCGTCAGGTTGCCGTCCGCGGGGACCTCGTACAGGGCCGGAAGGCTGAACTCGCGCAAGACTGCTGCTCCTCATCGGGCGCCGGCGCCACGGCTCTGTGTGATGCACCGGTGTAGTCCAAGAACTGGCGGGTGCTCCGTGGGGGAGAGCACGACTGGACTGCCCGGACGTTACCCATCGGTAGACGGTTCCGGATAGGGGGTTCCGGCCAGATGTTCCGTGCGTCACACCTGTGTGGCGGTGCTCTCCGCACAGTAATCCACAGGTTTCCGGACTCGGAAGTAACCGCAGGTGACACCCCCTAAGGTGGGCCCATGCGAGTCCATGTGGTCAGTGATGTGCACGGCAACGCCGGAGACCTCGCCAGGGCGGGGGACGGCGCCGACGCCCTGATATGCCTCGGGGACCTGGTCCTCTTCCTCGACTACGCCGACCACAGCCGGGGGATCTTCCCCGACCTCTTCGGCGTCGAGAACGCCGACCGGCTGGTCGAGCTGCGCACCGCCCGCCGCTTCGACGAGGCCCGCGACCTGGGGCGCCGCCTCTGGGCCGAGCTCGACGTCGACCGCGAGACCGCGATCGAGGCCGCGGTCCGCCGGCAGTACGCCGAACTCTTCGCCGCCTTCCCCACCCCCACCTACGCCACCTACGGCAACGTCGACATTCCCCGCTTCTGGCCCGAGTTCGCCCGGCCCGGGACCACCGTGCTCGACGGCGAGCGGGTCGAGCTCGGCGGCCTCGTCTTCGGCTTCGTCGGAGGCGGACTGCGCACCCCGATGCGCACCCCGTACGAGATCTCCGACGAGGAGTACGCGGCGAAGGTCGAGGCCCTCGGCGAGGTCGACGTCCTCTGCTCCCACATCCCGCCGGAGGTGCCGGACCTGACGTACGACACCGTCGCCCGCCGCTTCGAGCGCGGCAGCCGGGCCCTGCTCGACGCCGTCCGGCGCACCCGGCCCCGCTACGCCCTCTTCGGCCACGTCCACCAGCCGCTGGCGCAGCGGATGCGGATCGGCTCCACCGAGTGCGTGAACGTCGGACACTTCGCGTCGACGGGCAGGCCCTTCGCCCTGGAGTGGTGACGGGCCCCGCCGCGCAGCGCGATAGCCTTCCGTCGGCACGTCTGTGCCCCTTTTACTTCCGCCGGACCGCACAGTGGAGGAGCCACCGCGATGGCCGAACACACCAGCTCGAGCATCACCATCGAGGCGGCACCGGCCGACGTCATGGGTGTGATCGCCGACTTCGCCCGCTACCCCGAGTGGACGGGCGAGGTGAAGGAGGCCGAGGTCCTGGAGACCGACGGCTCCGGCCGAGCCGAGAAGGTCCGGCTGCTCCTCGACGCCGGCGCCATCAAGGACGACCACACCCTCGCGTACACCTGGACCGGGGGCAACGAGGTCAGCTGGACGCTGGTCAAGTCCCAGATGCTCCGCTCCCTCGACGGCTCCTACCGGCTCTCCCCGGTCGGCGGCGGCGACCGCACGGAGGTCACCTACCAGCTGACCGTCGACGTCAAGATCCCCATGCTCGGCATGATCAAGCGCAAGGCCGAGAAGGTCATCATCGACCGCGCCCTCGCGGGCCTGAAGAAGCGCGTCGAGTCGGGCGCCTGAGAGGGTGTCCTGCCGATCGGGCCGGGCTCGCGGGGCCTGATCCGGCCTGATCGACAAGACACCCCCCAGGCCCTCAGGGGCCACGCCGGACGGGCCGGATCGGCAGGACACCCCGCGCCCGCGCCGCCCCGGCCGGAGCCGTCCCGGCGGAACGGACGCCCGCGCCCGGCGCCGCGGAGGGCGCCGGTAACGTCCTCCGCATGCGGATCATCCTTGTCACCGGCCTCGGCGGCGCCGGCCGGACCACCGTCGCCGCCGCCACCGCCCTCGCCGAGGCGCGCGCCGGCCGCCGCGTCCTGCTCGTCTCCGAGGACGCCGCACCGCTGCCGGACCACGACGGGCTCCGCCTCCTGCGGCCCCGGCCGGCCGACGACTTCCGCCGCGAGTTCCTCAGCCTCCAGGACCGCTCCTCCGCCGCCCTGGACCTGCTGGGCGTCGCGCCCTTCGAGGACGCCGAACTCACCGAACTCCCCGGCAGCCGCCCCTTCGCCCTGCTCCGCGCCCTGCGCGACGCCGCCGAGGGCGGCCACGACCTCGCCGTCGTCGACCTCCCGCCGCTCACCGAGGCCCTCGCCCTGCTGGCCCTGCCCGAGCAGCTCCGCCGCTATCTGCGCCGCCTCCTGCCCGCCGAGCGCCAGGCCGCCCGCGCCCTGCGCCCGATGCTGGCCCAGCTCGCCGGGGTCCCGATGCCCGCCCAGTGGCTGTACGAGACCACCGGCCGCTGGGAGGCCGAGCTGGCCGCCGTCCAGGCCGTCGTCGAGGCGCCCGGCACCAGCGTCCGGCTGGTCCTCGAACCCGGCCCCGCCGCCGTCCGCGCCCTGCGCGCCGCCCGGCTCGGGCTCGCGCTCCAGCGCCTCCCCCTCGACTCCGTCGTCGCCAACCGGCTGCTGCCCGCCGACTCCGAGGACCCCTGGCTCGCCGGACTCACCGCCGAGCAGCACCGGCACCTCGCGGAGCTGCGCGCCTGCGCCGGCGCGGTCGACGAGCTGCCGCACCTCGGCCGGGACCCCCGCGGCCCCGAGGACCTCGTGCTCCTGGCGCCCGCCCGCCGCCCGGCGGACCTCCCCGACCCCGTACCGGCCTGGTCCGTCGAGGACCGGCGTGAGGAGGACGGCGTCCTGGTGTGGCACATCGGCCTCCCCGAGGCGGTCAAGCAGGAGCTGTCCCTCGTCCGCAGGGGTGACGAACTGCTCCTGACCGCGGGAGCCTTCCGCCGCAACGTGCCCCTGCCGGCCGCCCTGCGCCGCTGCACCGTCACCGGCGCGGCACTCGTCGACGGGGACCTCCGGGTCCGCTTCACCCCGGACCCCGGGCTCTGGCCCCGTACCCCCTGAGGGGGCGTGTACCGTCGAAGTACCAGCCAGTGAGGAGTACGCCATGAGCGATTCGGATGCCTGGGCCAGGGCGTGCGCCGAGGACCTGGAGGCGGAGAAGGCCCGCCGCCGGGCGGAGCGCGGTGCGGACACCGGCTCCGCCGCCGACGAGTTCCGCAAGCTCTTCGAGGCCGTCGCGGAGAAGGTCTCCGGAGGACTGGGGAACCCGCTGCTCGCGGGCCAGGCCGCGCAGACCGTGCAGCAGCTCGTCAACCAGGCGAAGGCCGCCGTCGAGCCCGTGATCGAGCGCAACCCGCAGGTCTTCGACCACCTCGCCGCCGCGGGCAGCGAACTGCTCGCCGCCTACCGCTCCGCCGTCGAGTCCCACGAGACCCGCTGGACCCGCGACGGGAAGGTGACCCCCGACGACCCGCGCGACCCGCGCCGGGAGGCCGACGGGACGGCCGCGGACGGCGGCGCGCACACCGGCCGGGCCGCCGCCGGAGAGGCCCCCGACGGCGACCGCAAGGACGACGAGGGGCCGGGAACCGGCCAGCACATCGACCTGGACTGATCGGGACGGCCGTCCCCCTCGGGTACGGTGGGCCTTAGCGGGGCTCGACCGAAAACTGAGGGACACATGGGACTCACCATCGGCGTCGACATCGGCGGCACGAAGATCGCGGCCGGCGTGGTCGACGAGGAGGGCAACATCCTCGACACGCACAAGGTGCCCACCCCGCCGACCCCCGAAGGCATCGTCGACGCGATCTGCGCCGCCGTGTCCGAGGCCGGCAAGGGCCACACGATCGACGCCGTCGGCATCGGCGCCGCGGGCTACGTCGACGACAAGCGCGCCACCGTCCTCTTCGCGCCGAACATCGACTGGCGGCACGAGCCGCTCAAGGACAAGGTCGAGCAGCGGGTCGGCCTGCCCGTCGTCGTCGAGAACGACGCCAACGCGGCGGCCTGGGGCGAGTACCGCTTCGGCGCCGGCCAGGGCCACGAGGACGTCATCTGCATCACCCTCGGCACCGGCCTCGGCGGCGGCATCATCATCGGCAACAAGCTGCGCCGCGGACGCTTCGGCGTGGCCGCCGAGTTCGGCCACATCCGGGTCGTCCCGGACGGCCTGCTGTGCGGCTGCGGCAGCCAGGGCTGCTGGGAGCAGTACGCCTCCGGGCGCGCGCTCGTCCGCTACGCCAAGCAGCGCGCCAACGCCACCCCCGAGCGGGCCGAGGTCCTCCTCGGACTCGGCGACGGCACCCCCGAGGGCATCGAGGGCCGGCACGTCAGCCAGGCCGCCCGTGCCGGCGACCCGGTCGCCGTCGACTCCTTCCGCGAACTGGCCCGCTGGGCCGGCGCCGGCCTCGCGGACCTCGCCTCGCTGTTCGACCCCTCGGCGTTCATCGTCGGCGGCGGCGTCTCGGACGAGGGCGACCTCGTCCTCGACCCGATCCGCAAGTCCTTCCGGCGCTGGCTGATCGGCGGCCAGTGGCGTCCGCACGCCCAGGTCCTCGCGGCCCAGCTCGGCAACAAGGCCGGTCTGGTCGGCGCGGCGGACCTCGCCCGCCAGGGCTGAGCGGCCACTCGTCCGACAACCGCCCGTCGCGTCCCCGTGGACGCGGCGGGCGGTTGTCGTACGTTACCTGTCATGGCGATCAGTGAGCTGCCCAACTCCCGCACCGAGGAGGACGGTTCGGCCGTCCTCCGGGTCCTCAGCTACAACGTGCGCTCGATGCGCGACGACGAGGACGCTCTCGCCCGGGTCATCCGGGCCTGCGATCCCGACCTCGTCTTCGTCCAGGAGGCGCCCCGCTTCTTCCGCTGGCGCAAACACGCGGCCCGGCTCGCCGCCAAGAGCGAGCTCGTGATGCTGAGCGGCGGCGCCACCGCGGCCGGACCGATGCTGCTCTGCTCCCTGCGGGCCACCGTGGAACGCACCGAGGACGTCCTGCTGCCGCTCACCCCGGGCCTGCACCGGCGCGGCCTGGCGACCGCCGTCGTCCGCTTCGCCCGGGCCCGGGTCGGCCTCATCAGCTGCCATCTCAGCCTGCGCAAGGACGAGCGGTACGCCCAGGCGGGCATGGTCCTCGACCGGGTCGCCGCCCTGGGCACCCCGTACACCCTGGTCGCCGGCGACCTCAACGAACGGCCCGACGGCCCCGCCTTCCGGCGACTGGCGAACGAACTCCGGGACGGCTGGGAGGCCAGCCCCTGGGGAGGCGCGTACACCTCGACCCCCGCCGATCCGCACCAGCGGATCGACGCGATCCTCGCCACCCCCGGCGTCGAGTTCCTCGGCTGCGGGGTGCCGACCGACCTCGACCCCGGGGACCTGCGGGCCGCCACCGACCACCTGCCCGTCCTGGCGGCGGTGCGGGTGCCCCCGGCCCCCTGAGGTGCGGGGCCGCCTCCGGCCGGGGCCGCGGGCCACCGGCCGGCGCGCGGCCCCGGTGCCGGGAGGGTCAGACGACCGCGCCGCGGCCCGGGTCGTCGAAACCGTCGTCCTCGTCGTCGTGCTTCATCCGGCCCACCAGCGTCGCGAAGCCGCCCAGGAAGCCGCCGATGCACAGCGTGGTCAGCCACCACGTCATGTCCCAGCCCAGCAGGACCGCGACCAGCATCAGCACCGGGCCGCCGACCACGGCCAGCCAGGCGAACCTGGTCGTCGCGTCCGTCTCGGGCAGCGGGGGCGGCTCCGGGGGCACGAAGTGGCCCTCGTCGGAGTCCCCGGACGCCTCGTCCGGCTCGGCCGGGGAGTAGTCGCGCGGGCCCGCGGGGCGCACGCCGGGCGCGAAGACCACGGAGCTGCCGAGCGCGGGCCGCTCGGGCCCCGCCTCCGGCTCCTCCTCCGCCCCGGGCTCCTCGGAGCCCTCGGGCGCCGCGCCGCCGGGCGCCGGCCTAGGCTTCCACGGCGTGCCCTTACCGGCCGCCGGCGCCGGACGCACCGGCCGGACCTCGCCGTCACCCTCGCCGTCGCCCTCCGGCTCGGGGAGCGACAGGTTCTCGACGGTCCGGAACGGCTTCGCCCCCGGCGGGTCGGCGGGCTCCTCGCCGTACCCCGCGACGATCGCGGCCCACGCCGCCTCCTCGTCGACGGGCTGCGGCTCCCGCCCGGCGCCGTCCTGCTCCTCAGCCACCGCTCCTGCTCCCCTTCTCGTCCACGAGACCCGGCGCGAGACGCTCGACGAAGGCCAGGCTCTCGTCGAAGACGCGCTCCGCGTCATGGTCCAACGTCGCCACGTGGTAGCTCTGTTCCAGCAGGACCTCCCGGACGTCCGTCGAGGAGATCCGGGACAGGATCCGGGCCGAGTCGGCGGGCGGCACGACGTGGTCCTGCGGGCTGTGGAGCAGCACCACCGGCTGCGTGACCTGCGGAAGCTCCGCGTCCACGGTCTGGAAGAAGCGCCGCACGGAGTGCGCCGCGTGCAGCGGCACCCGGTCGTAGCCCAGCTCGGTGACGCCCTCCTTGGCGATGTCGCTCGCGATGCCCCTGGTCGACGGGACCAGATGGCGGGCGACCGGCAGGGCGTACGCCGCCAGGCCGTGCACCTTGTTCCCCGGGTTCACCAGGACGATGCCCCGCACGGCGTCCCCGTGCCGCGCGGCGAGCCGCAGGGTCAGCGCCCCGCCCATGGAGAGGCCGAACACGAAGACCGTCGCGCACCGCTCCAGGAGCTCGCCCAGCGCCCGGTCGACCTCGGCGTACCAGTCGTGCCAGGTGGTGAGCTGCATGTCCTGCCAGCGGGTGCCGTGTCCGGGCAGCAGCGGAAGGGACACCGTCAGACCGCGTGCGGCCAGGAACTCGGCCCACGGGCGCAGCGACTGCGGGGAACCGGTGAATCCGTGACAGAGAAGGACGCCGACCTCTCCGCCTTCATGGCGGTACGGCTCGGCTCCGGGAAGGACCGGCACCGGGGGTCTCCTGTTCGCTCGGCTTCGCGTCCGCCCTCGGGTGCGCCGAGGCGACGGAAAGATGGGGAAGGACCTTCACGGTACGCGACCGGACCGACACCGACCAGGGCCGTAGCGGGGGCCGTACGCCGGTACGGGATAAAGTCGTCGCCACGGCACACGGAAGGCATGGCGAGTTGATCTACGGCGCAATGAAGTTCTCCCTCGGAGGGTCCCTGAAGCTTGCCTTCCGGCCCTGGGTGGAGGGTCTGGAGAACATCCCCGCCGACGGACCCGCGATCCTGGCGAGCAACCACCTGTCGTTCTCCGACTCCTTCTTCCTGCCCGCGGTGCTCGACCGGAAGGTCACCTTCATCGCCAAGGCGGAGTACTTCACCTCGCCGGGCGTGAAGGGCAAGCTCACCGCCGCCTTCTTCAAGGGCGTCGGCCAGCTCCCGGTGGACCGCTCGGGCGCGCGCGGCGCGGGCGAGGCGGCGATCAAGGCCGGCATCGAGGTCATCGAGAACGGCGGCCTCTTCGGGATCTACCCGGAGGGCACCCGCTCGCCCGACGGCCGCCTCTACCGGGGCAAGCCCGGCGGCCTCGCGCGCGTGGCCCTGGCCACCGGCGCGCCGGTGATCCCGGTCGCCATGATCGACACCGAGAAGATCCAGCCGCCCGGCAAGGTCGTCCCCAAGCTGATGCGTCCGGGCATCCGGATCGGCAAGCCGCTGGACTTCACCCGCTACCAGGGCATGGAGGGGGACCGCTTCATCCTCCGCTCGGTGACCGACGAGGTCATGTACGAGATCATGAAGCTGTCCGGCCAGGAGTACGTCGACATCTACGCGACCGCCGCCAAGCGGCAGATCGCGGACGCGGAGAAGGCGGCCAAGGAGGCCGTGAAGGCCGAGATCGCCGCTCGGGAAGAGTCCGGCGCGTAGGCGTCCGGCGGGAAGGCGTCCCCCCGGGGACGTCCGGGGGTGGGGGAGATGGCCAAGCGTGAGCGTGTCGTGCGCATGTCGGTCGAGCAGCCGCTGTGGCGGGCGCTGACCGGCTACCGCGTCCTGACCATGGTCTACGCGGTCCTGCTGTTCGCCTTCGGGCGCGAGCGGTACGAGCGGCCCTGGGTGGCCCTCCTCTATCTGGCGTTCCTGTGCGTCTGGACGCTCGCGACCCTCCCCAAGGTGGCGAACGCGGCCAGCTGCACCAAGCGCTTCCTCGTCGCCGACCTGACCGTCGCCCTCGTCGGCATCCTCCTCACCCCGCTCGCCGACGCCCAGGCCCAGTCCGTCGACCACTCCACCCTGCCGACGATATGGACCGCCGGATCGGTCCTCGCGTACGCGATCAAGGGCGGCTGGCGGTGGGCGGGAGTCGCCTCGTCGCTGGTCGCCGTCGCCAACCTCGTCGAGCGCGGCCACCCCAGCCGGGACACCCTCCACAACGTCCTCCTCGTCTGGGTCGCCTCCATCGCCATCGGCTACGTCGTCGAGGTCGCCCGCGCCTCCGAGCGGACCCTCGCCCGAGCCCTGGAGATCGAGGCCGCCACCCGCGAACGGGAGCGGCTCGCCCGGGACATCCACGACGGCGTCCTCCAGGTCCTCGCGATGGTGCAGCGCCGCGGCACCGCCCTCGGCGGGGAGGCCGCCGACCTCGGCCGGATGGCCGGGGAGCAGGAGGTGGCCCTGCGGACCCTCGTGGCCGGCGGCCTCAACCGGCCCAGCCTGGTCTCCGAGGACGAGTCCGAGGGAGCCGTCGTCCGGGTCGTCGAGGAGGACGAGGAGTACGACGACGGTCCCGTCGACCTGCGGCTGCTGCTCGCCCCCCGCGCCGGGGCGAAGGTCACCCTCTCCGAGCCCGGGGCGCCCGTGCTGCTGGCGCCGCCCGCCGCCCGGGAGCTGGCCGCCGCCGTCGGCGCCGCCCTGGACAATGTGCGGGTGCACGCCGGGAGCGGGGCCCGGGCCTGGATCCTCGTCGAGGACTGGCCCGACGAGGTGATCGTCACCGTCCGGGACGACGGCCCCGGCATCCCGGAGGGCCGCCTCGCCCAGGCGGAGGGGGAGGGTCGGATGGGCGTCGCCCTCTCCATCCGGGGGAGACTGCGGGATCTGGGCGGCACGGCCGAGCTGATCTCGGTCCCCGGACAGGGCACGGAAGTCGAGTTGAAGGTTCCCCGGGGGAAGGCAGGACAAGGAAGATGAGCGAGCAGCAGCGGATCAAGGTGATGGTCGTCGACGACCACCCGATGTGGCGGGACGCGGTCGCCCGCGACCTGGCCGAGGCCGGCCTCGACGTGGTCGCCACGGCCGGCGACGGCGAGCAGGCGGTGCGCCGCGCCCTCGCGGCCGCGCCCGACGTCCTCGTCCTGGACCTCAACCTCCCGGTGAAGCCGGGCGTCCAGGTCTGCAAGGAACTCGTCGGCGGCCGCCCCGGCCTGCGGGTCCTGGTCCTCTCGGCCAGCGGCGAGCACGCGGACGTCCTGGAGGCGGTGAAGTCCGGCGCCACCGGCTACCTCCTCAAGTCGGCGAGCACCGAGGAGCTGATCGACGCCGTCCGGCGGACGGCCGCCGGGGACCCCGTCTTCACCCCCGGCCTCGCCGGACTGGTCCTCGGCGAGTACCGCAGGCTCGCCACCGAGCCCGCCCCCACCGCCGGCACCGACGAGCCGAAGGCCCCGCAGCTCACCGAGCGCGAGACGGAGGTCCTCCGGCTCGTCGCCAAGGGCCTCAGCTACAAGCAGATCGCCGAGCGCCTGGTGATCTCGCACCGCACGGTGCAGAACCACGTCCAGAACACCCTCGGCAAGCTCCAGCTGCACAACCGGGTGGAGCTCGTCCGGTACGCCATCGAGCGCGGCCTCGACGACGCCTGAGCCGGCGGACGGCCCGCCCGGCGTCCCGGGGACGCCGGGCAGGGCGGCGGGGCGGGCCGTATATTCGCGAGGAGTGCGCGTATCCGGCCCATCACCGTCGATGAGGGGAATACCGTGGAAATCCTGGCATTCGGTGTGCAGGCGGATGAGAAGCCCCTCATCGAGAAGGCCTTCGAGGGCCACCACGACGTCCGCTGCCTGAGCGTCTTCCTCAGCGAGGACACCGCCCCCATCGCGGCCGGCTACGAGATCGTCTCCACCAGCGTCAACGCCAGCCTGGACCACCGCGTCCTGCAGACCCTCGCCGCCGGCGGCACGCAGATGATCGCCCAGCGCTCCACGGGCTTCAACAACATCGACCTGGAGGTCGCCGAGCGCCTCGGCCTCACCGTCGCCCGCGTCTCGTACTACTCGCCGTACTCCGTCGCCGAGTTCGCCTGGACCCTCGCCATGGCCGTCAACCGCCGGATCGTCCGCGCCTCCAACCGGACCCGCGACTTCGACTTCCGCCTCGACGGACTGATGGGCCGCGACCTGCGGGGCCGCACGGTCGGCGTCCTCGGCACCGGCAAGATCGGCGAGGCCTTCACCCGCATCGCCCACGGCTTCGGCATGAACCTGCTCGGCTGGGACGTCGCCGAGAACCCCGCCTGCGTCGCCCTCGGCATGAAGTACGTCGAGAAGGACCGGCTCCTCGCCGAGGCCGACCTGGTCAGCCTGCACGTCCCGCTGCTGCCGGCCACCCGCCGCATCATCGACGCGGCCGCGCTCGGGACCATGAAGGACGACGCCATCCTGGTGAACTCCAGCCGCGGCGGACTCGTCGACACCGACGCGCTCGTCACCGAGCTGCGGGCCGGCCGCTTCGCCGGCGTGGGCCTCGACGTCTACGAGGCGGAGGCCGGGCTCTTCTTCCTCGACAAGTCCCTGGAGATCGTCGAGGACGACACCCTGGCCCGCCTGGTCACCTTCCCGAACGTGGTGGTCACCTCGCACCAGGCCTACTACACCGAGGACGCCGTCGGCCAGATCATCGACACCACGGTCCAGAACGTCCTCGACTACACCGCCGGCCGGCGCGGCGAGAACGTCCTGGTCCCGAGGACCGCCTAGGCGGCCGCCACCCGCCCCCTCAGACCAGTACCCCGGCGAGCAGGGAGGCCGTGAGCGCCGCGCCCTCCGTCGTCAGCACCGACTCCGGGTGGAACTGCACCCCCGCGAAGCCCGGGCCGCGCAGCGCGTGCACCTCGCCCGTCTCCGCGTCCCGGCTCACCTCGATCCGGTGCAGGGCCAGCTCCGTCGCCGTCCGGTCGTCGCAGCGGGCGGTGAAGCTGTTGTAGAAGCCGACGGTCCGCCGCTGCCCGAAGAGGTCGATCCGCAGCTGCGCCCCCTGGAAAGGGGTCCGCTTGCGGACGATCTCCAGGCCCAGCTCGGCCGCGATCAGCTCGTGCCCGAGGCAGACGCCCAGCAGACCGTGCCGGTGCTCCCGCACCAGCTCAGCCGTCAGCGCCCGGAGGAACCGCATCTTGGGGTCGGCGGCGTCCGCGGGGTTCCCGGGACCGGGGCCGAGGACCACCGGACCCTCGTGGGCCAGCGCCAGCTCCCGCAGCCCCGGCTCGTCGTAGCGCAGCACCGACACCTCAAGGCCCGAGGAGCGCAGGACGTGCGCCAGCATCGCCGTGAACGTGTCCTCGGCGTCGATCACCAGCGCGTGGCCCGAGAGCTCCGCGGACCGCGCCTGCATCTTCAGCCAGAACGGCGCGAGGTCCGCCCGGCGCGCGTCCAGGGCGGCCCGGACCCGGGGGTCGTCGGCGAGCCGCGAGGGCGCCCGGTCCGCCGCGCCGCCGCCGGGCCTGCCCTCCCGCACCCCGAGCGCGGTCAGCACCCCGGCGGCCTTGGCGTGCGTCTCGGCCACCTCGCCGGCCGGGTCCGAGTGCCGGACCAGGGTCGCCCCGACGGGCACCCGCAGCCCGCCGTCCGCGTCGATGTCGGCGGTGCGGATGAGGATGGGCGAGTCCAGGGTCTGCGCCCCGCTCGCGTCCGTACCGAGCAGGGCGAGCGCGCCCGCGTAGTAGCCGCGGCCGACCCCGTCCCGCCCGAGGGGCTCGTACCGCTCGATCACCCGGCACGCGTTCTGCACCGGCGAGCCCGTCACGGTCGCCGCGAACATCGTCTCCCGCAGCACCTCCCGCACGTCCAGGCTGGAGCGTCCCCGCAGTTCGTACTCGGTGTGCGCGAGATGGGCCATCTCCTTGAGCCGGGGTCCGATCACCACCCCGCCCATGTCCCCGACCGTGCACATCATCTTGAGCTCCTCGTCGACCACCATCGACAGCTCCTCGGTCTCCTTGCGGTCGGCGAGGAAGGCGAGCAGGCCCTCGGCGGTGGGCGCGGCCCCCGCCGGGTAGCGGTACGTGCCGCTGATCGGGTTCATGACGACCGTGCCCCCCGACATCCGCACGTGCACCTCGGGGCTCGCGCCGACCAGCGTCCGGTCGCCGGTGTGCACGACGAAGGTCCAGTACGCGCCCCGCTCGCCGGTCAGCAGCCGCCGGAACAGGGCGAGCGCGTCGGCCCGCCCGAAGCCCGGGATCTCCCCGGTGTACGTCCGCCGGATGACGAAGTTCGCGCCCTCGCCCGAGCCGATCTCCTCGTCGATCACCCGCCGCACGATTCCCGCGTACTCCTCGTCGGAGACGTCGAACGCGCCGCCCTCGACGGCCACGTCGTGCGCGGGCAGCCGGTCGAGGGCCTCGGCGAGCGGCAGCTCGTGCACCTCGTCGGCGACCAGGACGGAGAGTGGGGTGCCGTCGTCGCGGACGTCGAAGCCGCGCTCGCGGATCTGCCGGAAGGGGACCAGGGCGAGGGTGGGCAGCGGTCCGACGGGCAGCTCCGCGAGGCGCTCGGCCTCGTGGACCCGGCCGGTCAGCACCTCGACGGTGTCGTGGTCGCGGCCGGGGGTGCGGCGGCGCAGCAGGGCGAAGGGCGGACCGGCGGGATCGAGAAGACGGGAGAGGTCCATGGGCGGGTTCCTTCCGGAGGGAGTACGGAGAGGAACGGCCCCGGGTACGAGAAAGGCCGCCCCTCGGGCGGCCTTCGCGTGTCTGTCGGTGTACGCGCAGTCAGTGGGCCGCCGGATGAGCGGTCCACCACCAGTTCTGGATCTGGGAGGCGTACATGCGAGCACTGTAACCCAGCCGGACACGGGAACGGGGCCCGGTCCGCACCGTGGACGGTACGGACCGGGCCCCGCGGCGGGGCGACCCCGATCAGACGATCAGGTTGTAGCCCTTCCAGCCGCCGCCGACCGAGACGCGCGGGGCGTACGGGTTCGGGTAGCCGTTCGTGTTCTTGTAGAACCACAGGACGCCGGTGGTGTCCCGGGCGATCAGGTCCGGCCTGCCGTCACGGTCGAGGTCGCTCGGGCCGACCATGACGTCGTAGGCGTTCCAGCCGCCGCCGACCTTCGCACGGGTGGCGTACGGGTTCGGCGAGCCGCCCGTGTTCTTGTACAGCCACAGCACGCCGGTCTTGTCGCGGGCGATCAGGTCCGGCCTGCCGTCACCGGTCATGTCACCGGTGCTGATCAGCTCGTTGTAGACGTTCCAGCCGCCGCCGACCCGGACACGGGTGGCGAAGGGGTTGGGAGCGGCGCCGGTGTTCGTGTACAGCCACAGCACGCCGGTCTTGTCGCGGGCGATCAGGTCGGGCCGCCCGTCGGCGTTCATGTCGCGCGCGCCGAGCAGCTTGTCGTAGACGCCCCAGCCGCCGCCGACCCGGAGCCGTCCGGCGAAGGGGGCGGAGGGCTTGCCGGTGCCCTTGTAGTACCAGAGGACCCCGTCCTTGCCGCGGGCGACCATGTCCCCGGTGCCGTCGGCGCGGAGCGCGGTCATGGGCGTGACGGCGTCGTAGTCCTGCCACCCCGGGCCCACGCGGTAGCGCGTGAGGAACGGCGCGGTGCCGCTGCCGGTGCCCTGGTACTGCCACAGGACGCCCGAGGCGTCGCGGGCGATGAGGTTGTAGCGGTCGGTCGCGGAGACGGGGGCGGCGCCGGGGGCCTCCGCGATCTCGCTCTGCTTCACCCAGACGATCTTGTGGTGGAAGCGGATCGGCACGAACAGCGTGTTGCCGACGACGTTCTTCTGGGCGGAGCCGAACCAGTCGTCGCCCTTCACCGCCGGGCCGGCCTTCACGTAGGACTGGCCCGCGGCGAAGGAGAACTTCGTCAGGGAGGCGTTCTCGTCGCCCGGGGCGGAGAGCCCGGCCGCGGTGTAGGCGGCGGTCTCCGGGAAGGAGCGGCCGAAGACCTTGGCCGCGGTGAGGCCCGAGGCGACCTTCACGGTCGTCGCGCCGCTCACCGGCGCGGTGTACTGGCCGCCGGGGTTGAAGAACCAGGCCTTCTGCCCCGCGTACCAGATCGCCGTCCAGTCGGTCCTGGCCTCGGCCACCACGTACGTACCGCCGGCGCGGACCTTGTTGCCGTAGTTCGAGCCCTCGTTGGGGCCCGAGGTGAAGTACGGGTCCTTCAGCGGCGTCCCGCCGGTGGACGGCGTCGTGTACAGGTAGCCGAAGTTGGCCGGGCGCGCCGACACGGCCGTGCCGCCGACGGTCAGCTTGGGCTGGTTCGCCGTGGTGAACGGCGGCACCACACGGACCACCTGGCCGGCCCGGAGCAGGCCGCCCGCGCCCTTGTCGCCCTGCGGGGCGCCCAGGAGGGACATGTAGTAGTTCCAGTCCCAGTACGGGCCGGCGTCCCAGTGGAGGTTGGCCAGGCCGGCGTCGGTCTGGAGCGCCACCTCGTCGTGACCGATGATGTGCTCGCGGTCGATGGGCACGCCGTACTTGTTCGCCAGGAACTTCACCAGTTCGGCGGAGGAGCGGTACTGCGGCTCGGTGTACCAGCTCCCCTCCTTGATGGCGTAGCCCTCGTGCTCCACGCCGATGGCGTGCATGTTGTGGGTCCAGTTGCCCGCGTGCCATGCCAGGTGCTTGTTCTCGAGCATCTGGGTGACCTGGCCGTCCTGGGCCCTGATCAGGTAGTGGGCGCTGCCCCCGTTGTTCGGATCGGTCAGCACCTTGAGCGAGCCCTCGTAGGGGCCCTCGGTGTCGTGGATCACGATCTGGCGGATGTCCATGCCCTGGTTGGGGCGGTCGCCCGCGGTGTAGTTCTTCTTCACCGTGGACGGGGGGACGGCGAGCTTGGCGTCGCAGTTCAGGCCGGCGGGGCACTCGGGGACCGCGGCGGCCGCCCTGGTGCTCGCGAAGGTCGCCGCGAGCGGCACGTTCGACGGCTTGACCGGCTCGACCGCGGGGTCGGCCGGCAGGGCGACCTGCTCGCCGTCGAGGGTGACCGCGCGCTCGCCCTCCTGGATCGACTCGAAGACGCGCTTCGCGAAGAGGTCGGCGCCCTTCTTCTCGGGGGACTGGCTGTAGCGGGCCACGGCCGGGTACCAGTCGCCCGCCTCGTCGGACAGCGCGGCGCCGGCCTGCTTCTGGTAGTCGGCGAGCAGCGCGGCGCCGGCCCGGATGGAGGCGGTGGTGTCGTTCTGGACGGCATCGGTGGAGCTGTCGATCAGCTCGGCGGCCTTGTCCAGCGTGTGGAGCCGGGGGTCGTCGGTGTCGACGAGCGCCTTCTCCAGGATCTGCCGGACCTTCGCGCGGTCGAAGGTCTTCTCGATCTCCGGCCGGCCCGAGCCGTTGAAGTGGTCGATCTGCTCGTCGGTGACCTTCTGGGGCACGTCCTCCGGGTCGACCTTCGTCAGACCCATGACGTTGTACGCGCCGGTCGTGCTCGGCTCGCCGTCGTGCGACTCCCAGCGCGTCTGCTGGTACGACACCGCCATCAGCACGCTCTGCGGCACGTCGAACTCGCGCGCCGCGTTCGCGAACTGCGACTGGAGGGAGACGTCACCGGCCGCCGCGCCGTCGCCCGCCGCACCCAGCAGGCCCGGGGAGGCGACCGCGAGGGTGCCGATCGTGGCGGTCGCCACGACGGCCGCCGCCGCGCCGTACAAGAGTCGTTTCTTCTTACGGTCCCTGCGGTGCCTCTGGGTCACACCCACCCCTGTGTTCGACTGTTCAAACGAATGTTCAAAGTGAAACGGGCCAGAGGGTAACACCACTCGATGGCATGAATGTCAGCGAGTGACATTTCGGGCAGGTGTCTCAGTCACTGGGCAGGGGGACAGGACCGGACGAAGAACCCCGTAATGTGGTCCCTGTGACCGTGAACGCTGATTCCCACGCCGTCGCCAAGGCGACCTGGCGAGACCTGCCCGCGGCGCAGCAGCCCGAGTACCCCGATGCCGAGGCTCTGCGCGATGTGATCGCGGACCTCGAGTCGTATCCTCCGCTCGTCTTCGCCGGCGAGTGCGACCAGCTGCGTGCCCGGATGGGAGCCGTCGCTCGTGGCGAGGCGTTCCTGCTCCAGGGCGGCGACTGCGCCGAGGCCTTCGACGCCGTGTCCGCCGACCACATCAGGGCCAAGCTCAAGACGCTGCTCCAGATGAGCGCCGTCCTCACCTACGCGGCCTCCGTGCCCGTCGTGAAGGTCGGCCGTATCGCCGGCCAGTACTCGAAGCCCCGCTCCAAGGGCACCGAGACCCGCGACGGCGTGACCCTGCCGACCTACCGCGGCGACTCGGTCAACGGCTTCGGCTTCGACGAGAAGTCCCGCGTCCCGGACCCCGAGCGCCTGAAGCGGATGTACAACGCCTCCGCCTCCACGCTCAACCTGGTGCGCGCCTTCACCACCGGCGGCTACGCCGACCTGCGCCAGGTGCACGCCTGGAACCAGGACTTCGTGAAGTCGTCCCCCTCGGGCCAGCGCTACGAGCAGCTGGCGCGGGAGATCGACAACGCGCTGAACTTCATGAAGGCCTGTGGCACCGACCCGGCCGAGTTCAAGGCCGTCGAGTTCTACGCCTCCCACGAGGCGCTGCTGCTCGACTACGAGGGCGCGCTGACCCGTACGGACTCGCGCACCGGCAAGCTGTACGACACGTCCGGCCACATGGTCTGGATCGGTGAGCGCACCCGCCAGCTCGACCACGCCCACATCGAGTTCGCCTCGCAGATCGCGAACCCGATCGGCATCAAGCTGGGCCCGACCACCTCGGTGGACGACGCGCTGACGTACATCGACCGCCTCGACCCCGACCGCGAGGCGGGCCGGCTGACCTTCATCGTCCGCATGGGCGCCGACAAGGTCCGCGACAAGCTCCCCGAGCTGGTCGAGAAGGTCACCGCCTCCGGCGCGGTCGTCGCGTGGGTCACCGACCCGATGCACGGCAACACCTTCGAGGCCGCCTCCGGCCACAAGACGCGCCGCTTCGACGACGTGCTCGACGAGGTCAAGGGCTTCTTCGAGGTGCACAAGGCGCTGGGGACCCACCCGGGCGGCATCCACGTCGAGCTCACCGGTGACGACGTCACCGAGTGCGTGGGCGGCGGCGACGAGATCTTCGTCGACGACCTGCACCAGCGCTACGAGACGGCCTGCGACCCGCGTCTCAACCGCAGCCAGTCGCTCGACCTGGCCTTCCTGGTGGCGGAGATGTACCGCGATCAGTAGGGAGCTTCCTACGACGATGGGGCGCGGATCCATGTGATCCGCGCCCCATCGTCGTAGCCAGGGCTTTTACGATCCCCCGGCGTTGGGTAAGGTTAGGTTAACCTAATTGATCACGGTGGGAGGTGAACCGCGATGTACGTCTGCTCTTGCTTCGGAGTCACCGAGAAGCAGGTCAAGGCGCATGCCGATGCGGGCGCCTGCACGCCCCGCCAGATCGCCTCGGCCTGCAAGGCCGGCACGGACTGCGGTTCCTGTGTCCGTCGTATTCAGGCCATTCTCGGCCGCGGCAACTGCCCGCGGCGCGACCTGCTGGACCAGGGAATGCCCGCGCTCGTGACGGAGCCCGTCGCCGAGCTCGGGGAAGCCGCCTAGGGACCGCCCTCCGGGTGACCGCGGCCCGTCCCGTCGCGGGACGTCAGCTCGGCTGCTCGATGAGCGTCGAGATGTAGAGCGCCTCGCCCAGGGACTCGATCAGCTCCAGCTGCGTGTCCAGATAGTCGATGTGGTGCTCCTCGTCGGCCAGGATCTCCTCGAACAGGTTGGCGGACGTGATGTCCCCCTTGGCCCGCATGACCTCGATCCCGCGCTTCAGACGGTCGATGGCCTCGACCTCGACCTGGCGGTCCGCCTGGAACATCTCCGTGATGGTCTGACCGACCCGCACGTGGAAGAGCCGCTGGTAGTTGGGCAGGCCGTCGAGCATCAGGATGCGCTCGGTCAGCTTGTCCGCGTGCTTCATCTCATCGATGGACTCTTCGCGGGTGTACTTGGCGAGCTTCGTCCAGCCCTTGTTGTCCTGGATGCGGTAGTGCAGCCAGTACTGGTTGATGGCCGTCAGCTCGCCGGTCAGCTGCTCGTTGAGAAACTCGAGGACCTCGGGGTCGCCCTGCATTGCAGAGGCTCCTTCCACCTTGCGTGTCTACGCCGTCACTGGGCAGGATGGCGGCATCCTCGCACCCCGAATGGGGGGCGTCCAGTAAGTGCAGGCTTAGTCGCAGTTGCCCGGATCGGACCGGGCGGGCGGTCTCCTGGTCATGACCACCCCTTGCCGTCTGTCACCATGGATGACATGGGTCGGACGGAGAGCGGAGTACACCGGGAGGCGGGGCGGCCGGATCGTTCACCGGACCTACCGCCGGGCCAGCGCCTCCAGCGCGGCTGGCCGGTCACCCACTACGGTCCCGTGCCCAAGTTCAAGCCGGACCGCTGGGAGTTCCGCGTCTTCGGCGCGACCGCCGACGGCGACAAGCGCTGCTGGAACCACGAGGAGTTCTCGGCCCTCCCGTTCTCCTCGGTCGAGGCCGATCTGCACTGCGTCACCAAGTTCAGCATGATCGGGGCCGAATGGGGCGGTGTCCCGGCCCGCACCATCCTCGAACTCGCCCCGCCCGCGCCGCAGGTCACCCATGTGATGGTGTGGGCCGAGTACGGCTACAGCGCCAACATGCGCCTCGCCGACTTCGCCGACGACCGGTCGATCTTCGCCACCCACAAGGACGGGGAGCTGCTCACCGCCGAGCACGGCTTCCCGCTCCGCCTCGTCGTCCCGCACCTGTACGCCTGGAAGGGCCCCAAGTGGGTCCGCGGCGTCGAGTACATGGCCGCCGACCGGCGGGGCTTCTGGGAGGAGCGGGGGTACCACAACCTCGGCGACCCCTGGACGGAGCAGCGGTTTTCCTACCAGGAGGAGCCGGGGGACGGTCCGGAGCTGTAGCGCCCGGGGCCGCCCGCCCGGGTGGTGACGACGGTCAGTGGTGGTACTGGTGGACCACCGCGTGCCCCTTGCCGCGGCCGATCATCCACTTGTTGACCGGTGTGGTGATCACGAAGGCGGCCGCGAGCGCGATGGCGAGGACCAGCCAGAAGACCGGGTCGGAGAGGTGGGCGTCCATGGCGCCGGGCCACAGGGCGATGACGCCGTTGTCGATGATCTCCATGACCGCGATGGAGAGGGTGTCGGCGGCGAGCGCGACCTTGAAGGCCGTCCGGAAGTCGACGCCGGCGGACAGGATGCCGCGCAGGGTGAGCGCGTAGCCGAAGAAGAAGGCCAGGACGATCGCGAGGATCATCGTCTCCACGTTCCCCCAGCCGAGCGCGGTGCCCACGACCATGCCGAGGACCTCGCCGATGGCGCAGCCGGTGAGGCAGTGCAGCGTGGCCTTCGCGGCGGTGGACCAGGACGCCCCGCCGGGGGAGTGGTGACCGCCGCGCCCCTCGTGCGGTCCGCCGTGCGGCCCCCCGTGATCCGCGTGGGCCGCGTGTCCGGTGTGACCGCTCCGGCCCGGGTGCCCCTCGTGTCCGGCGTGGCCGCCGTGGTCGTGCCGTGCGTGTGCGTCGTCCTGCATCGGGGGCCCCCAGCTCGGGTAGCGGTTCCTTCCCTGACAGGAACCGTATACCCCCATGGGGTACTCCTCAACGTGGGTCTCGCTCAGTCCCTCAACTTCTTGAGCAGCTCCACGTCCGCGAGGTGCCCGGCCGTGCCGCCGGGCGTCTCGATGATCAGGGGCACGCCCTCCGTCGCCGGATGGCGCAGGAGGTTGCGGAAGGCGTCCTCGCCGATGTGGCCCACGCCGATGTTCGCGTGGCGGTCCTTCCGGGCGCCGACGACGTCCTCGGAGTCGTTGGCGTGGATGAGTTTCAGCCGTCCCTCGCCCACCGTCGCCACCAGCTGGTCGAGCGTCTGCGCCGCGCCGTGCGGCCCGGTCAGGTCGTGGCCGGCCGCGAAGATGTGGCAGGTGTCGAGGCAGATCCCGAGCTTCGGGTGCCGGTCGAGCGCGTCGAAGTACGGTCCGAAGTCCTCCGCGCGCGAGCAGAGCGAGAAGCCCTGGCCGGCCGTCGACTCCAGGAGCAGGTCCGGGTCGTCGTCGTGCGTCAGCTCGTCGAGCAGCGGCAGCAGCAGCTCGCGGACCTGCGCCAGCGCCACCTGGCGCGGACGGCCCCCGGTCGCCGAGCCGGTGTGCACCACCACGCCCCTCGCGCCGATCTCCCGGCCCCGCCGCAGCGAGTGCCGCATCGACGCGACCGACTTCTCCGCGGTGGCCTCCGTGTGGGAGCCGAAGTTGATCAGGTACGGGGCGTGGACCCAGGCGGAGATCGACTCGGCGGCGCACTCGGCGCGGAACCGCTCGTCCTCCGCGGGATTCCCGGGCGGGGTGGCCCAGCCCCGCGGGTTGGCCACGAAGACCTGCACGGTCTCGGCGCCGAGTTCGCGGGCGTAGCCGAGGCCGACCTTGGCGAGGCCACCGGCCACCGGGACGTGGCCGCCGACGGGGTTGCGCATCAGTGTCTACAGTCCCTTGATCGTGAGGGTGACGGTGGAGCCCTCGGGCGCGGTGGAGCCGCCCTCGACGGACTGGCCCGAGACCTCGCTGCCGAGGTACGGGAACGACTTCTCGACCTCGACCTCGAAGCCCTCGTCCTCCAGGACCGCGCGGGCGTCGTCGACCGTCTCGCCGACGACGTCCGGGACCTCGACGAGCCGGGGGCCCTTCGAGACGCTGAGGGTGACGGTGTCGCCCTCGGCGGCCCGGCTGCCCGGGGCGAGCGACTGGGCGGCGACCGATCCGGCGTCCTCCGGGGAGTGGATCCGCTCGGGGGCGACGACCACCGTGAGCCCCTCCTCCCGGAGCAGGGCCGTGGCGTCGGCGACGGTCTCGCCGGTGGTGTCGGGGACGTCGATCGGGGCGCCCTTGCTGACCACCAGGGCGACGGCCGAGTCGGGTGACCGCTCGGTGCCCGGCTCGGGGTCGGAGCCGATCACGGCGCCCCGCGCGACGGAGTCGCTGAACGTCCGGGTGACCACTCCGGCGGCCAGGCCCTCGTCGGCGAGGATCCGCCGGGCCTCGGCGAGCGGCTTGTCCTTGAGGTTGGGGACCTTCACGAGCTCGGGACCGCGGGACAGGGTGAGCGTGACCGTCCCGTTGCCCCGGAGGCGCTCGCCGGGGGCCGGGTCGGCGGCCATCACGGTGCCGCGCTCGTACACGTCGCTGAACGCGCGCTTCGTCGTTCCGACGTCCAGCCCGGCGTCGGTGAGCCGCTTCGTCGCCTCGGGCTCCGTCTGGCCGAGCACGGCGGGGACCCGGGTGAACTGGCCCGAGTTGATGTACCAGATCCCGGTGCCGAGGCCGAGGGCCAGCAGCACGCCCAGGACGAGGAGCAGCGGGCCGCGCGGCGGCCGGCGCAGACGGCCGCCCGGGACGGGCGCCGACTCGTGGACGGGCAGCCGGTTCGTGTGCAGGACCGGGTGGGCGTCGGCACCGGTGTCGGCCGGGACCGCCCGGGCGATCACGCTCGTCCGGTCGTCCGTGGTGTCCCGCGCCGCGGACCGCGCCTGCGGCGGCACGGCGTCCAGCTGCTCCTCGCGGAGCCCGGCGCGGGCCTCCCGCAGCAGGCCGAGCAGGGCCACGGCGTCGTACGGGCGGACCTCGGGGTTGCGGGCGGTGGCCGAGGCGACCAGTTCGTCCAGCTCCACGGCGAGCCCCGGGACGGCGGCCGAGGGGGCGGGCACGTCCGTGTTCAGGTGCTGGTAGAGCACCTGGGCGGGCGTGTCGCCGCCGTGCGGCTTGCCGCCGGTCAGCATCTCGTACAGGACGACACCGCAGGCGTACACGTCGGCGCGGGTGTCGGCGGTGCCGTGCTCGATCTGCTCCGGCGCCAGGTACGAGACGGTCCCGAGGACCGAGCCGGTGGTGGCGGTCGCCGATCCCACCGCCCGTACGAGGCCGAAGTCGGCGACCTTGACCCGGCCGTCGTCCCCTATCAGGACGTTCTCCGGCTTCATGTCCCGGTGCACGAAACCGGCCCGGTGCGCGGCGCCGAGCGCGGCGAGCACCGGCTCCAGGATGTCGAGGGCGGCCCGCGGCGGGAGGGCGCCGCGCTCGCGCAGGACGTCGCGGAGCGTGCAGCCGGCGACGTACTCCATCGCCAGGTAGACGTACGCGCCCTCGGCGCCCTGGTCGAACACACCCACCACGTTGGGGTGCGACAGCCGGGCGACGGACTTGGCCTCACGGATGAAGCGCTCGACGAACGCGGCGTCGGTGGCGAGGGCGGGGTGCATCACCTTGAGCGCGAGCACGCGGTCGAGGCGGGTGTCGACGGCCCGGTAGACCGTGGCCATCCCGCCGACGGCGATGCGCGCGTCGACGCGGTAGCGGCCGTCGAGCAGCCGCCCGACGAGGGGGTCCTGAAGGGTCGTGTCCACGGCGTCGAGTCTACGAGCCGCGACGGCACCGCCCGCGTGTCCGGCCCCCCTTGCAGCCCACCTGTGACACGCCCCACGCCCACCCGCCCCGCCCTGCGGGCCGCTGGTCAGAAGGCCGGGCGCTCCGGGTCGAGCGCCGCGCGGCCCTCGTGGGGGGAGGACGCCTCCGCGAAGTGCCGGCGGGGGATCCGCCCCGCCCGGTGGGCGAGCCGCCCCGCCTCCACGGCGTGCCGCATCGCCGAGGCCATCAGGACCGGCTCCTGCGCGCGGGTCACCGCGGACGCCAGCATGACCGCCGCGCACCCCAGCTCCATCGCGAGCGCCGCGTCGGAGGCGGTGCCCGCCCCGGCGTCGAGGATCACCGGCACCCCGGCGCGCTCCGTGATCAGCTGGAAGTTGTGCGGGTTGCGGATCCCGAGGCCCGAGCCGATGGGGGAGCCGAGCGGCATGATCGCCGCGCAGCCCGCGTCCTCCAGCTTCCGGGCGAGGACCGGGTCGTCGTTGGTGTAGGGGAGGACCGTGAAGCCGTCGTCGACCAGCGTCTCGGCCGCCGCGAGGAGCTCCTCGCCGTCCGGCAGCAGGGTCCGCTCGTCGGCGACGACCTCCAGCTTGATCCAGTCGGTGCCGAGCGCCTCGCGGGCCAGCCGGGCCGTGAGAACGGCCTCGCCGGCCGTGTAGCAGCCCGCCGTGTTCGGCAGGACGCGGATGCCGAGCCGCTCCAGGACGGAGAGGACGGAGCCCTGGACGGTCGGGTCCAGGCGCCGCATCGCGACCGTCGTCAGCTCCGTGCCGCTGGCGACCAGCGAGCGTTCCAGGACGTCGAGGCTGGGCGCGCCGCCGGTGCCCATGATGAGGCGGGAGGAGAACTCCGTACCGCCCAGGGTGAACAGGTCGTCGGACATCGTGCTCAGCCCCCCTGGACCGCGGTGAGGATCTCGACCCGGTCGCCCTCGCCGAGGAGCGTCGTCTCCCAGGCCCCGCGCGGCACCACCGTCTCGTTGAGGGCGGCGGCGACCCCGGACGGGGCCTTGGTGAGCGTCGCCACGAGGGCGCCGAGGGAGACGGGGCCGGAGAGCACGCGGGCCTCTCCGTTCACGGACACGTTCATGCGGGCTGCTCCTGACGTACGGGGGCGGGCGCGGCGGAGAACCGGCGCGGGGTGAAGGGGCGGGCCTCGTCGGGGAGGGCGCCGGTGGTGAGCACCTCGGCCATGACGTCGCCGGTGACGGGGGTGAGCAGGACCCCGTTGCGGTAGTGGCCGGTGGCCAGGTGCAGCCCGGGCAGGGCGGTGGGGCCGAGCAGCGGGGCGTTGTCGGGGGACGCGGGGCGCAGGCCCGCCAGGGTCTCGGTCAGCGGCAGCTCCGTGAGCCCGGGGACCAGCTCGTGGGCGTCGCGCAGCAGCTCGTACACCCCGCCCGCCGTCACCGTGGTGTCCCAGCCGAGCTCCTCGCTGGTGGCGCCGACGACGAGTTCGCCGTTCTCGCGGGGCACCAGGTAGACGTGGCTGCCCCGGACGACGGCCCGGACCGTCCGGGAGAGGAAGGGGGCGTACGGCGCGGGCACCCGCAGCCGCAGCACCTGGCCCTTCACCGGGCGCACCGGCGGCAGCACCTCGTCGGGCACGCCCGCGAGGCGGCCGCTCAGGCTGCCGGCGGCGAGCACGACCTGCTCGGCCGTCAGCTCCCGGCCCCCGGCGAGCACGACACCGTGCGCCCGGTCCCGCCGCACCGTCAGGCGCTCGGCGAGGGCGCGGTGGAAGACCACTCCGGCCCGTTCGCAGGCGACGAGGAGCGCGGCGGCGAGCCGGCGCGGATCGACCTGGTGGTCGCCGTCCACCCGGAGCCCGCCGCGCACCCCGGGGGCCAGCATCGGTTCCAGCCGGCGGCACTCGCGGCCGCTGAGCCACTCCGAGGCGAGTCCGCAGCGGCTCTGCAGGGCGTGCAGTTCGCGCAGATGGGCCCGGTCGTCGGCGTCGAGGGCGACGGCGAGCGTGCCGCAGGCGCGGTGGCCGACGTCGTGGCCGGTGGCCTCCTCCAGTTCGGCGACGAACGCGGGGTAGCGGGCGGCGGAGGCGAGGTTGAGCCCGAGGAGGGTCTCCTCGCCGTAGTGCAGTTCGGTGACGGCGGCGAGCATCCCGGCCGCCACGTGGGCGGCGCCGCCGCCGGGGGCCGGGTCGACCACGGCGGTGCGCAGGCCGCGCAGGGCGGCCCGCCAGGCCGTGACCAGGCCGATGATCCCGCCCCCGACCACGAGGACGTCGCTCCCGCGGACGTCGGACGGCCCGGCGGCGGGCGGTCCAGCGTCGGACGGCCCGGCGTCGGACGTTCCGGCGGCGGGCCGCGCGGCAGGCGGTCCTGCGGCGTCCGGCGTCCCGGCTCCCGGCGCGTGGTCCGCGGCCGCGCGGACCTCTGGCGCGTGCTCCTCTGGCGTGTGGACTTCGGAAGAACGCATGGGCGTCCAGCCCCTCCCTTCGCCGGCATGACCCGGATCAGGTTCGTACGGTCGGAGGCCGTCCCAGCCTCCCTCTCAGCCCGGTGCGTCCGGGCTCCCGCGAGTGCTTTACGCCCGACACACTAGCTTCCGCTCCGGGCCGGGCGCAGACCCCTCCCTTCCTGACGGTCCGTCAGATGCGTAAGGTGGTCGGGTGAGCGAGCAGAAGCAGGCACAGCAGCACGTCGTGATCGTCGGCGCCGGCATGGCGGGCGTCCAGACCGCCGTCGCCCTGCGGGAACGGGGCTTCACCGGCCCCGTGACCCTCATCGGGGCCGAGCCCCACCAGCCCTACGACCGGCCCCCGCTCTCCAAGGCCGTCCTCCTCGGCAAGGCCGAGGACTCCGCCTTCGACGTGGACTTCGACGAGCTCGGCATCGAGCTCCGCCTCGGCCTCGACGTCACCGGGCTGCGCGCCGCCGACCACGAGATCGACACCGAGGCCGGACCCGTCGCGTACGACGCCCTCGTCCTCGCCACCGGAGCCCAGCCGGTCACCCTGCCCGGCACCGACGGCGTCCCCGGCGTCCATCTGCTGCGCACCCTCGACGACGCCGTCCGGCTCGGACCCGTCCTGGAGCGCCGCCACGACGTCGTGGTCGTCGGCGCCGGATGGATCGGCGCCGAGTTCGCCACGGCCGCGCGCGCCGCCGGCTGCGCCGTCACCGTCGTCGAGGCCGCCGACCGCCCCCTCGCCGGAGCGCTGCCCGCCGAGGTCACCGCCCCCATGGCCGAGTGGTACGGCGAGAACGGCGCCGAACTCCTCACCGACGCCCGCGTCCACACGGTCGAACCCGGCGCACCCGGACGGGTCGTCCTCGCCGACGGCCGCGAGCTGCCCGCCGACGCGGTCGTCGTCGGCATCGGGGCCCGCCCCGCCACCGGATGGCTCACCGGCTCCGGGATCGCCCTCGACCCCGACGGCGCCGTCACCGCCGACGAGCGGCTGCGCACCAGCCTGCCCGACGTGTACGCGGTCGGGGACTGCGCCTCCTTCCCCTCCGCCCGCTACGGGCGGCGCCTCCTCGTCCACCACTGGGACAACGCCCTGCAGGGTCCCCGCTCCGTCGCCGCGACGATCGCCGGGGCGGACGCCGGCGAGGATCCCGGCCCCTACGACCCCGTCCCGTACTTCTGGTCCGAGCAGTTCGGCCGCTTCGTCCAGTTCGCCGGCCACCACGCCGACGCGGACGAGCTGCTCTGGCGCGGCGACCCGGCCGAGCCGGCCTGGTCCGTGCTGTGGCTCCGGGCCGGGGTCCCGGTGGCCCTGCTCGCCGTGGGCCGCCCCCGCGACCTGGCCCAGGGACGGAAGCTGATCGAGGCCGGGACCGCCGTGGACCCCGCCCGGGCCGCGGACCCCGCCGTCCCCCTCAAGGCGGCGGTCGCGTAGGGGGCGTCCCGCCGATCGGGCCCCGCCGTCCCCCTCGAGGCGGCGGTCGCGCGGGGCCCGACTACCGGCTGTCAGTCCGGGATGGCAGGCTTGTCCTGTGACCGAGATTGACGTGAAGATCGATGCGCTCGTCCCCGCCTGGCTCTATGTGCCCGACATCGCGGAGATGCTCGATGTCGAGGTGACGCGCGTGCGGCAGCTGATCAAGGAAGGCCAGCTCATCGCCGTGCGCCGTGGAGAGAACAACGCCCTGCAGGTGCCCGCCGCCTTCATCCAGGGCGACAGGATCGTCAAGGGCCTCGTCGGGCTCCTGACCGTGCTGCGGGACGACGGTTTCACCGACGAGGAGATGCTGGAGTGGCTCTTCACTCCCGACGAGAGCCTTCCGGGCACGCCCGCGCAGGCGCTCAACGAGAACCGCGGCACGGAGGTGAAGCGCCGCGCTCAGGCGCTCGCCATCTGACGCCGCACCGCAGGACGCCATGAGCGGGTGCCGACGGCGGCCGGCCTTCCGGGCCGCGCCACCGCCGGCACCCGTGCCGGCGGCGCGGACCGACCGCGCCGCACCGCCGGGGTACCGCCCCGCGACACCCACGGGGAGCCACCCCGTGACACCGACGGGGGGAACCACCCATGCCCACGCCTCGTGAGCTGCTCGCCGACGCCCGGCTCTACCTCTGCACCGACGCCCGGAGGCGCCAGGGCGACCTTCCCGAGTTCCTCGACGCCGTGCTCTCCTCCGGCGTGGACATCGTGCAGCTCCGCGACAAGGGCATGGAGGCGGGGGAGGAGCTGGAGCACCTCGCCGTCTTCGCCGAGGCGGCCCGCCGGCACGGCAGGCTCCTCGCCGTGAACGACCGGGCCGACGTCGCCCACGCGATCGGCTCCGACGTGCTCCACCTGGGCCAGGGAGACCTTCCCGTGCCCGCCGCCCGGGCGATCCTCGGCGACCGGGTGCTGATCGGCCGCTCCTGCCACGCCGAGACCGAGGCGGCCGCGGCCGCCGTCGAACCGGGCGTGGACTACTTCTGCACCGGGCCCTGCTGGCCCACCCCCACCAAGCCCGGCCGGTACGCGCCCGGCCTCGACCTCGTGCGGTACGCGGCCGGCCTCTCCCAGGACCGGCCGTGGTTCGCCATCGGCGGCATCGACGAGACGAACCTGGACGAGGTCCTGGACGCGGGCGCGCGCCGGATCGTCGTCGTCCGGGCGATCACCGAGGCCGACGACCCGGCCGCCGCGACGGCCGCCCTCGCCAAGCGGGTCCGCGAGCGCGCGGGACGGTAGGGGGTCCGCGCCGCCGTCCGGAGGTTCGTCCAGGGATCCGTCCTCCGGACTGTCCAAAACGGTGTCCACTTCGCGGACGCCGTTCACACGGCTCCCCGTGGCCCGTCTAACCTGCCGGTATGGCCCTTGGTACCGCATCCGTCCGTTCGGACCGCGCCCGCACGGTCCGCGAGATCCTCGCCTCCGGCGGCACGTCGTACTCCTTCGAGTTCTTCGCGCCCCGGACCGAGAAGGGCGAGCAGGTCCTCTGGAACGCGATGCGCCGCGTCGAGGCGCTCGGCCCCAGCTTCGTCTCCGTGACCTACGGCGCCGGCGGCTCCACCCGCGGCGGCACCGTCAAGGCCACCCAGAAGATCGCCTCCGACTCCACGCTCACCCCGGTCGCCCACCTCACCGCCGTCGACCACTCCGTCGCCGAGCTGCGCAACGTCCTCGGCCAGTACGCCGACGCCGGCATCCGCAACATGCTCGCCGTCCGCGGCGACCCGCCGGGCGACCCGCTGGGCGACTGGGTCGAGCACCCGGAGGGCGTGAAGTACGCCGCCGACCTGGTCCGGCTGATCAAGGAGTCGGGCGACTTCTGCGTCGGCGTCGCCGCCTTCCCCGAGATGCACCCCCGCTCCCTCGACTGGGACACGGACATCCGGCACTTCGTGGACAAGTGCCGCGCCGGCGCCGACTACGCGATCACCCAGATGTTCTTCGACCCCGAGAACTATCTGCGGCTGCGGGACAGCGTCGTCAAGGCCGGCTGCGAGACGCCGATCATCCCCGAAGTCATGCCCGTTGTGAACGTGAAGACCCTCGACCGGCTGCCCCGGCTGAGCAACGCCCACTTCCCCGCGGATGTGAAAGAGCGCATCCTCGCCGTCAAGGACGATGCCGCCGCTGTACGCTCCATCGGTATCGAGTTCGCGACGGAGTTCTGCGCGCGGCTGCTCTCCGAGGGTGTCCCCGGACTGCACTTCATCACGCTGAACAGCTCCACCGCGATCGAGATCTACGAGAATCTCGGACTGCACCAGCAGTCGTGACCGGTCGTACCCGCCCTTCTCCGCGGCGGTGACCGTGGAGAGGGGCGGCGGGGCATGGGGTGGACGGTCCTCTACATCGCGTTCGGCGTGGTCGCGTTGTGGCTGCTGGGGGAGGTGCTGCTCCAGTACAAGGCGCGGCTGCGCTGGCGCGTGCTCGCCTTCTGCGGCTTCCTCGGCGTGGTCCTCGGTGTCCTCACGTCCATGGTGGCGGTCATCATCGCCGGAGCCGTCGCGTTCGCCGTCGGCCAGACCTATGTGACGCTCTCCTTCCGCCGCGGCTTCTCGACCGGCTGGGCGCTCGGCGGCAACCCCGGAGCGAGCCGCCGCCGCAGGTCGGCCCCGCCCGCGCAGGCCGGGCCCACCCTGGAGGTCACCGAGCTCTCCTACGAGACCGACGAGACCCCGGACCCCGGGCCCGACGGTGCCGAGGCCCCGCCCGCCGCGGAGGCCACCGCCGTCTACGAGCCGCTGCCGATGCCCGAGGACACCGGCCAGTACGGCGTCTACACCCGGGGTCAGGAAGCGTCCCACGGCGCCTCCCCGGACCCCGGCACCGGCTACGAGACCGGCTACCAGACCGGGTACGACCCCTACGCGCCGGCCTACGAGCAGCAGCAGCCCGCCTACGACTACGGGCAGGGCGCCGGACAGCAGCAGTACGCCTCCTACTCCGACCCCTACATCGGCCCCGGGACGGACGGACAGCAGTACGGCTCCTACTACAGCGACCCGTACGCCCCCTCGTACACCTACGACACCCCGCCCGGCGGGGTCTGGGTCCCGCAGCAGCGCGACACCGACCAGGCCCCCCAGCCGCAGCAGCAGCCGCAGGGCCCGGGCCACTACGGCTACGAACCGCACCCGGACGACCAGCAGCAGTACCGCTACTGAACGACCGCGGGGCCCGGCGGAGGCGCCGGGCCCCGCGGCCGTCTACCGGGAGCCGCGGAAGTCCGCGCCCTCGACGACGAAGCCCGCGACCAGCGCCCCCGACATGCCCGCGTGGGCGAGCCCGCCGCCCGGGTGCGCCCAGCCGCCCGCGAGCCAGAGCCCCGGCAGCGGGGACAGGGTGCCCGCGGGGAGCAGCCGCCCGCCGGCCCCGGCCAGCGCGGGCCCCGGCACCTCGGCCACGCCCGTGTCGTGCCGCACGTCCTCCGGCGTGCGCACGTGCCGCCACAGCAGCCGCTGCGGCAGGCCGGGGACGGCCTGGCCGGCCGCCTCCACCATCCGGTCGGCGAAGGCCTCCCACGCGGCCGCGTCCCGCTCCGGGGACGCGGGCACGGTCGCCGTGACCGTGACCGCCTCGTGCTCCGCGTCCGGACGCAGCGCCGGGTCGTCCGGGCGCAGCACCGTCACCTCCGGCCGCCCGCCCGTCCCGTGGACGACGGTGCGGTGGACCGCGTCCGCCTCGCGGGAGCCGCGCAGCGCCAGACAGACCGTCACCCGGCTCGTGCCGACGGCCTGGTGACGCGTCGGCGCGTCGCCGGACATCCGGGCGACGACACGGTCGCGGCGGAGGGCGGGCACCGGGACGCCCGAGACCACCTGGTCGGCCTCGACGGTCCCGCCGCCCGCGAGCCGTACGCCCGCCGCCCGGCCGTCCTTCTCCAGGACCTCCTCCACGGGCGTGTCGAAGACGAACGCGACACGCCGCTCCAGACAGCGCTCGTACACCGCGTCGGCGAGGGCCCGCAGGCCCCCGCCGACGTACCAGCTGCCGAAGGTCTGCTCCATGTACGGCAGGACGGCGGCCGAGGCCGGGGCCGTCGCCGGGTCGAAGCCGTACGCCCACGCGTACGCGTCCAGCAGGGCCGCGAGCCGCGGGTCCCGCAGCTCCCGTGCCCCGACCTGCGCGAGCGTCGTCGTCGGGCGGCGCAGCAGGCCCGCCTTAGGCGCCGGGTACGGCTCGCGGGTCAGCGGTGCCGGATCGGCGGGCTGCGGCTCCTCCAGGAGCGGACGGCGGGTGCGGTCCCAGGCCTCGCGGGCCCGCACCAGGAAGTCGCCCCAGCGCTCGCCCGCGCCCGCGCCGAGCGCGGCGTCCAGGGCCGCGACCGTGCCGGCCCGGGAGGCGTTCGGCAGGTCCACGCGGGTGCCGTCGGCGAAGACGTGACGGCTCGCCGGGTCGACCTGGGTCAGCGTGACGCAGGCCTCCAGCGGCTTCTTGCCGGTCTTCACGAACAGGTCCCGGTACACGGCCGGCAGGTGCAGCAGCCCCGGGCCCGTGTCGAAGGCGAACCCGTCGCGCGCGAAGCGGCCGACCGCCCCGCCGTACGTCGCCGCCCGCTCGTACACCGTCACCCGGTGGCCCGCCACGGCCAGCCGGGCCGCCGCCGCCATGGCGCCGAGACCCGCGCCGATCACCACAATCCGTGCCATGCGGCGACCCTATCCGGCGCCCCGGACGGACCCGAACGGGCTCAGAAGTGTTCCGAGCCGTCCCCGGACGGCGGTCTGGCGCGGGCGTGCGCCTCGGCGTCGGCGAGCCGTCGCTCCTCGCGCCGCTGGGACCTGCGGCGCAGGAAGCGCCGGATCCGCTGGGCGAGGAAGACCAGTATCACCAGGCCCCCGAGGAGCAGGGCGCCCGCGATGCTCGCCGCCGCCACGGGGTGGAAGATCGCGAACGTGACGACGGCCGCCACGCCGAGGTCCTCCGCCAGGCTCAGGGCGACGTTGGAGAACGGCTCGGGCGACGTGTTGACCGCCATCCGCGTCCCGGCCTTGACGAAGTGGCTCAGCAGCGCCGTCGTACCGCCGACCGCGCCCGCGGCGAGCTCCGGCAGCGAGCCGTTCTGCCCGGCGAGCAGGGCGCCGACCACCGCGCCCGCGATCGGCCGGATCACCGTGTGGACGGAATCCCATATCGAGTCGACGTACGGGATCTTGTCCGCCACCGCCTCACAGAGGAAGAGCACGCCGGCCGCGACGAGGACATCCGTGCGCTGCAAGGAGTCGGGCACCTCGTCGGTGAGCCCGGTCGCGCCGAAGACGCCGAACAGCAGGACCACCGCGTACGCGTTGATCCCGCTCGCCCAGCCGCTGGTGAACACCAGAGGGAGTACCGACACGCCCGCGATCGTAACCAGTCTGAGTATCCGTACCTAGGGCGCGAGATGAGTAGGTACGCGGATGAGCGGCGGACGCCGAGACGGAAGAGTGGAGTCCACGGAAGGGGCGCGGCCCCGGGGACCGCCGACACGGGGCGGCGGAACCGGGGCCGCGTGCCTGCCGCAACGGGGCACGGGGGTGTCACGGGGGACGTACGGCGAAGGCCGGCCGGACGGGGCTCGGGGGGATCGAGCCTCGACCGGCCGGCCTTCGCCGTGCCGTGTGCCGTGTGCCGTGCTTCGTGGGGCGTGGGGCGGGGCTGTGTTGCGCGGGGCGGGGCTGTGGGGCCGGGCCCGGCGCGCTGCCCGAGCCGTGCGGCGGACCGCTCAGCGGCCGCCCACCCGGCCGTGCAGCAGCCGGGACAGCGCCGCGTGTACGTCGTCGAGCGAACGCTCGCTCTGGAAGGCCTGCCAGTCGAGCGCGGCCACCAGCACCATCCCCACCAGCGCCGCCGCCGTCAGCTGGACGTCGATCTCGTCGCTCAGCTCCCCGGCCGCGACCGCCTCGCGCAGCACCCCCTCGACCACCGCCACGGCCTCCTGGCGGACCACCAGGAGCGTCGAGTTCCAGGCCCGGTTGGTGCGCCAGAGCTCGGCCACGTACAGCTGGGTGAAGGCCGGGTAGCGGTCGATGAAGACGAGGCCGGCCCGGATCATCGCGTCCAGCGCGTCGATCCGGCTCCCGCCGCGCCCGGCGGTCTCCTCGGCCGCCGTCCGCAGCGAGGCCGTCAGCAGCGACACCCCGTGGCGCAGCAGCTCCTCGAAGAGCTCGGTCTTGCTCTTGAAGTTGTAGTAGACCGTGCCCTTGGCCACGCCGGCCCGCTCGGCGATCTCGTCCACCGTCGTCGCGGAGAATCCCTGCTCCGCGATGAGGGTGACGGCCGCCTCGTAGAGCTTCGCGCGGGTGGCCTGGCGTCGGGTGCTGCTGCTGTCCATGGGGTCGATTCTCACAGGTGTCGCGGGTCTCACCGGCCCGGTCTCACAGGGTCAGTTCGGGGTGGAGCCGGTCCAGCGTCCAGACCTGCTTCCGGCGGGCGGACACGGCGGTTAGGGCCAGGGCGCCCAGGGTGAACGCGGTGAGCACCGCGCAGGCCTGCCAGACGGGCCCGATGCCGCCGCCCGTGATGAGCCGGCGCAGCGCCTCGACCACGTAGGTCATCGGCAGGAACGGGTGGACGGCGTTGAAGAAGCCCGGACTGGTCTGGACGGGGTACGTGCCGCCCGCCGAGGTCAGCTGGAGCATCAGGACCGCGAGGACCAGGATCCGGCCGGCGGCGCCGAAGCGGGCGTTGAGCCACTGGATGATCGCGGAGAAGCAGCAGGTGACCAGGGCGAGGAAGCCGACCGTCCCGGCGGCACGGGCCATCTGCAGGCCGAGGCCCCAGTGCAGGACCGACATGAGGGCCGCGACCTGGAGGACGCCGATCGCCGCCACCGGGAGCCAGCCCGCGAGGGCGATCCGCCAGGCGGAGCCGCCGGCGGCCAGCGCGCGCCGGTTCATCGGCTGGATGATCATGTACGCGACCATCGCGCCGACCCAGAGGGAGAGCGGGATGAAGTACGGGGCGAAACCGGTGCCGTAGTTCGGCGCCTTGTGCAGCGACTGGGAGGCCAGCTGCACGGGGTCGGCCATGACCTCGGTGCGCCGGTCGCGGTCCTGCGCGTCGTAGTCGGGGATCCGGTCGACCCCGTCCTTCAGACCGGAGGCGAGGGTGCCCGAGCCGTCGGCCAGCTTGAACAGGCCGCCGTCGAGGGCGCCCGCGCCCTTCTTCAGCTTCCCGACGCCGGTGTCGAGGCTCACGGAGCCGGCCTTGGCGCCGGTGATGCCGGTGTGCAGCTTCTCCGCGCCCGCGGCGACCTTCTTGGCGCCCGTGTTGAGCTCGTTGATCTTCCGGATGGCGTCCGAGACGTCCTGGTCGAGGTGCGGGGCGCGGGCGGCCAGCTCGTCGGCCTGCCGCGTGAGCTTCGCGAGCCGCGCGTCGAGGGTCTTGAGGTCGCCCGTGCTGCCCTTCGTCAGCTCGTGCACGTCGTCCGCGATGGTGGCGACGTCGCCGGCCGTGACCGAGGCCTCCTTGAGCTTGGCGCAGACGGTGGGGAACGCGGCGGCAGCCTCGGGCTTCGCCACGCACTCCGCCTGGTGGGCCTTGGCCAGCTCGTCGTCGGCCAGGTGCGCCGCGCTGCGGACCACCGGGGCGCGCTTCACCAGGTCGTCGAGGTTGTGGCGGACGGCGGTGGCGGAGTCCGAGACGAGCCGGGCGGTGTCCCGGATCGACTTGCCGTTGTTCGCCAGGTAGGGGCGGACCTTGTCGGCGGTGCCGTTCACCTTGTCGGCGAGGGACTGGGTGCCGGCGGCCACCTTGCGGGAGCCGCTCTCCAGGTCCTTCGCGCCCTTGTCCAGCTTCTTCATGCCGGCGGCCAGGTCGCCGCTGCCGTCCTTGGCGTCCTTGAGGCCGTTCGCCAGGTCCTTCGAGCCCTTCTTCGCCTTGTCCACGCCCTGCTTGAGGTCGCCCGCGCCCTTCGCCGCCTTGGCGGTGGCGTCGTGGATGTCGGAGAAGGAGATGAAGATCTTGTCGAGGAAGGTCCGGGATGACTTGGTGGAGGCCGCGGTGCGGACCTCGGAGAACACCGTCCGGGATATCTGGCCGACGATGTAGTTGTTGGCGTCGTTCGTCCGCACCCGCAGGGCGCCGGTCTCGGGGGAGTCGCCCGAGCTGGAGGCGATGCGCGAGCTGAAGTCGCCGGGCATGGTCAGGGACAGGTAGTACGTGCCGTCCTCCACGCCCTTGCGCGCCTCGGCGTCGCTGACCCGGTGCCACGCGAAGGTGCTGCTGTCCAGGAGCCCCCGGGTGATGTCGTCACCGGCGTTGATCTTCTTGCCGTCGGCGGTGGCCCCGCGGTCCTCGTTGACGAGGGCGACGGGGATCTTGTCGAGCCTGCCGTACGGGTCCCAGAACGAGTACAGGTACAGGGCGCCGTACAGCAGGGGCAGCAGCAGGATCGCGACGAGCGCGGCGCGCGGCAGCTTTCCCCTGCCGAAGCGCTTCAGCTCAAGCGCGGCCAGTTTCGGCGAGCGCATCGGCCGTCCCCTCCTCGGTCGTGTCTTCGGTGGCGCGGTCGGTGGCGTCTTCGGTACGTCCGGCGGCGGACGCGGTGTCCGCGGACGGGGCGGCGGCGGGTGCGCCGGAGTCGTCTGCGGGGGCGTCGTCCGCGGCGTCGGCGCCGGCGGGCGTACCCGCGTCGCCGCCGTCGGCCGCCGCTTCGGCCGCTTCGGCGGCGTCGGTGGCGAGCGTGGTGATGCGCAGGGCGTCCTCGGGGGCCTCGCTGCACACCGCCAGGACGGTGGTTCCGGAGCCGGCCACCGAGCGCAGCAGCGCCCAGGCCTCGGCGCGGTCGGTGTCCGAGAGCTTGAGGTCCGCGTCGTCCACGGCGAGCAGCCGGGGCCGGCCCATGAGCGCCAGGGCGATCGAGAGCCGCAGGGCCTCCAGGCGCTCCAGATCGCGCACGGAGGTCCGGTCGCCCTTGGGCAGGGCGGCCAGGTCGAGACCCGAGGCCGCCACGGCCTCGTCGATCCGGGCCCGGGCCGCCGCGCGCCGCTCGGACGGGCGGCGCAGGAACGTGCGGACGGAGCCGTCGAAGCGCCGCTGGAGCAGGGCCCGCTCGCCCAGGTGCTCGGCCACCGTGAAGGCGGGGTCGAGCTCGCTGACGCCGGGGACGTGCCCGAGGGCGCTGATCCGGCGCACCGCGGCCATCTTCCGGGGCAGCGGAAGGCCGCCCACCTCCGCGGTGCCCTCCTTGGCCTTCATCCGGCCGGTGAGCGCGAGCAGCAGGCAGGTGCGGCCCGAGCCCGAGGGGCCCTCGATCGCCACCAGTGCCCCCGGCTCCGCCCGGAAGGACACCTCCCGGAACGCCCAGCCGCGCGGCCCCTTCAGCCCGAACCCGTCCGCGACGACGGCGGCGCCGTGCGGCCGCTCCTCGGCTTCCGCTTCCGCTCCCACGGGCCCACCCCCCGATTCCCCTTTTGAACTGACTGGTCAGTCCAAAAGCTACCCCCTGAGGGGTACTCAGGCAAAACGCCAGGTCAGCGTGAATGTCAGTGGGGGCGGGCACGATGGACACATACGGCCACGAAGCCGTCACGCGACGACAGGAGGACTCGTCATGGCAAGCCCTTCCGCAGCAGCCGCGCCCCGCCGACGCCCCACCCCCGCGCAGACGGGACCCGCGTCCGACATCCACCCCGTCCCGCGCGCCTCCGCCGCCCCGCCGGCCGCCGTCGACCTCCTCGCCAAGGCCCGGGCCGGCATCGCCGAGGCCGCCACGTTCGACCGACCCCACGAGCGGTACGCCGCGGCCCACCTGGCCGCCCTGCGCGCCGCAGCCGCCGTGCTCGCCGCCCGCGCCAGGCCCGAGGCCGGGACCCGCCGCCGGCAGCCGATACGGAGCGCCTGGGAGGTCCTGGCCGAGCTGGCGCCCGAGCTGACCGAGTGGAGCGCCCTCTTCGCCTCCGGAGCCGAGCGCAGGGCCCGCGCCGAGGCCGGCATCGCCGGCGCGGCGACCCGGCGCGAGGCCGACGACCTGCTCAGGGACGCCGCGACCTTCCTGCGCCTGGTCGAGCGGCTGCTCGCCCTCCAGCCGGTGCTGCCCCGCCAGCCGGGCGCGGACGAGGCGGGCGGCTGACCCGGCCGCCGGTCCCGAGGGCCCCTCGCGGTCCCCGGGCCGGCACCGCCGATCGGGCCGGCTCCGCGGCGTGATCGGCAAGCCACCCCCCAGGCCATAGGGTGGGGGCGTCCGTACCCGTCACCGAGGAGTCAACAGCCGTGCCGGACCCTTCCCCTGTCTTCGGTCGAGAGGCGACCTCGCGCCCGTCGCGTGCCTCCCTGCGTACCGCCGTCGTCTGGGACGTCCTCAAGGACGCCCTCGACCGCCGGGTCGAGGCCGTCGGGAAGGACGGCCTCGACGTCCTCGACACCGGCGGCGGCTCGGGGAACTTCGCCGTGCCGGTCGCCCGCCTCGGCCACCGGGTCACCGTCGTCGACCCCAGCCCCAACGCGCTCTTCGCGCTGGAGCGCCGGGCAGCCGAGGCCGGGGTCGCCGACCTCGTCACCGGCGTCCAGGGCGACATCAGCGGCCTCTTCGACGTCGTCGGCCGGGAGGGCTACGACGCGGTCCTCTGCCACGGGGTCCTGGAGTACGTCGACGACCCCGCCGAAGGCGTGCGGAACGCGGTCGCCGCGCTCCGGCCCGGCGGCAGCCTCAGCCTGCTCGCCGCCGGCGTCGGCGGCGCGGTCCTGGCCCGCGCCCTCGCCGGTCACTTCACCGAGGCCCGGCACGCGCTCGCCGACCCGGCGGGCCGCTGGGGCACCGGCGACCCCGTGCCCCGCCGCTTCACCGCCGAGCAGCTCGCCGAACTGGCCGACGGGGCGGGACTCGACGTCGGCGCGGTCCACGGCGTCCGGGTCTTCGCCGACCTCGTCCCCGGCGTCCTCGTCGACACCGAGCCCGGTGCCGCCGAGGCCCTGCTGAAGCTGGAGGAGGCGGCGGCCGAACTGCCCTCCTTCCACGCCATCGCCACCCAGCTGCACGTACTGGGCGAGAAGCGCGCCTGAGCTGGACGGCCACCCGTTCGGCGGTGCGGGGCGCGGCACTCGATGGAGTACGCCACAGCCCGCCCGATAACCGGCTCTGCCCCGTATGATCGGGGGACAGCATCCGGCATGACGGAGAAGGGCCTGGGGAATCAACGCCTCAGCAACCGATCCGCATGGCGGCCCGGATTGGCTATTCGGCATTGAGGGCGGGTTTCACGGGGGCGATTCCCTGCCTATCCTGAAAGGGCCGCAAACCGGTCGCCCCCGCGACCGACGACTAGGAGGACTCCGTGCCGCTCTCGGAGCACGAGCAGCGAATGCTCGAGCAGATGGAGCGAGCGCTGTACGCCGAAGACCCCAAGTTCGCGACAGCGCTCGAGGGAAGCGGACTGCGTACGTACACCCGGCGACGGGTCTACCAGGCAGTCGCCGGCTTCCTGGTGGGTATCGCGCTCCTCATGGCCGGAATGGTCGCACAGCAGATCTGGATCAGCGTGGTGGGATTCCTCGTCATGCTGGGCTGCGCGGTCCTGGCGGTCACCGGATGGCGCAAGGCGCCCAAGCCGGGTGAGCAGCAGCAGGCCCCCAGGGGTGGGACGACGGCCGGTGGCCGTCAGACCCGGCAGCGACGCTCCATGATGAACCGGATGGAAGAGCGGTGGCAGCGCCGCCGCGACGAGCAGCAGGGTGGCGGCCACTGACGGCCCCCCGAGCGGAGGCCCCGCGCAACGAGCCTTGAGACGAGCCCCGCAGATTCCGCACACCACGGAACCTGCGGGGCTTCGTCGTGCCGCCTGGCCCGCGCCTTCCCGCAGGGCCCTGTCGGAGCCGGTGCCCACGCGGACGCGGGGTGGGGAGCGGTCAGGCTCCGGGTGGGGAGGCGAGCCCGGCGTCGTGGTGCGGCCCGGGGGTACCGCGGGCCGCACCACCACGTCAGGGCGACGTGCGGGGGTGGCGGAGGCGGGTTCGGAGGGTTGCGCGTCGCGCCGACCATCTCGTCGTCGTCTCCGACCACCACCCCGCCACGGCCCACCGCACCCGCGCCGCGGACCGCGGCGCCAGCAGGGCGAGCAGCCGGGTCCGGCGGTCCGCCGCCGCGTGGAAGCCGGCCCGGATCCGGGCCGCCTCCTCCGCCAGCCCGGACACCGGCCGCGGGTTCGGCGCGTACAGCGCCTCCTCCACCGCCCCCGCCACCCGGTGCACGGCCTCCGCCGCCTCGCCGGGCAGCCCGCCCCGGTCGACGATCCGGGCCGCCGTCCGCCGCGGCGTCTGCGACTCGTCCGGCTCGACCCCGTGGTCCCAGGCCGTGTCGACGATCTCCTGCCAGACCGCGAGGGTCCGCGCCGCCGTCTCCTCGGGGCCGCGCGCCCCGCCCGCCCCGGCGGGGGCGAGCCGGCGGGCCCGTACCCGCCGCCGCCACAGCAGCGGCAGCAGGGGGACGGTGAGGACCGCCAGGACGCCGACGACGGTCAGCGCCACCGTCAGGGGGTCGGGGCCCCCGCCGGACGACTCCGCGCCCGCCACGGCCTCCTCGGGACCGCAGTCGCCGAGCCGGCGCTCCTGCGGCGTGCAGCTCTCCGAGGCGCTCGGCGCGGCGGACGGCTGCGCCGAGGCGCTCTGCTGCGGCTGGGCGGGTCCGGTGGCCGTACCCGAGGGCGTGCTCTCCTGCGTGTACGAGGGGGTGGAGCCCCGGGAGGGGGTCGGCTCGAACCGCGTCCAGCCCGCACCCTCGAAGTACAGCTCGGGCCACGCGTGCGCGTCCCGGATGCCGACCGAGACCGAGCCGTCGGTCTGCGTCGTTCCCGGCATGAAGCCCACGGCCACGCGCGCCGGGATGCCCAGCGAGCGGGCCATCGCCGCCATCGAGAAGGAGAAGTGGACGCAGAAGCCCTCCTTGTCCTTCAGGAAGCGGGAGATCGCCTGCACACCGGTGCCGGACTCGACGCCCACGTCGTAGCGGAAGCCGCCGTCCCGGGCGAACCAGTCCTGGAGCCTCACCGCCTGCTCGTAGTCGTTCCGCGCGCCGGAGGTGACCCTGAGCGCGGTCGCCTTCACGTCGGCGGGCAGCGAGGCCGGGACCCGGGTGTACTCGCGGCGCAGCCGCTCCGGGGCCTCCCCGGCGGCGGCCAGCTGCTCGGACGTGGGCTGGACCTCCAGGCTGGACACGGTGTAGCGGGCGCCGCGGGTGGTCTGCTTGTCGTCGCCGACGAGCATCCGGCCCGCCGGCTCGTACCGCCAGCGGCCGTCGATGTCGACGCGGCCCGCCGGGTACGGCATCGGCAGCCACTTCTGCTCGTACCCCTCGGAGGCCACGAAGTTGCTGGTGACCTCGGTGATCCGGACGCTCCGGGAGAGCCCCTCCGGCCAGGGGAGCTGGCGCGGGACGGCCTCGATCGGGCGGACCGAGGACTTCCACGAGGTGCCGTCGAACTGGTCGAGCGCGACGAGCCGCAGATACAGGCCGGAGGTGTCGCGGGCGTTGGTCCGGTAGCGCAGCACCTCCCGGTCCTCCTGCTGGCGCAGGTTGTCCTGGAGGGAGACCAGCGGGTTCACGGCCGAGATGGTGCCGCCCCGGCCCTCGCCGCCGGTGCCCTCGCCGGCGCCGCCGCCGATGAGGCCGCCGGTGAGACCGGGCAGCGCGAAGGGGACGACCAGGGCGACGCCCATGGCCACGGCGCCGATCCGGCGGCCGGTGCGGGCCGGGGCGAAGGTGGGGCCGCCGGCGGCGACGGCGGAGCCGGGCCGGCCGGAGCGCTGGGCGCCGCCGAAGACCCGGCCCCACTGCGAGAGCCGGTCGCGGCCCTCGGTGAGGAGGAGCAGCAGATAGCCGGAGGCCGCGAGGAGGAACCAGAGCCAGCCGGCCCCGCCGCCGGAGAGACCGGCGGCCACCGAGTACAGGGCGAGCAGCGGGAGTCCGGCGGGCGCCGCCTTCCGGAAGGTGACCGCGAGGGTGTCGACCATGAGGCCGATGGCGACCACGCCGCCGACCAGCATGAGCCGGATGCCCTCGGTGTCCGGCGCGGGGATCGCGTACCGGCCGACGTCCGCGGCGCCCGCCGCGAACAGGTCGGCGGCGTGCGTGAGGGCCTGCGGCCCCGGCAGGAACAGCAGGACCGCCTGTTCGCGGGCGAAGATCGCGGTCAGCGCCAGGAGCGCGACGACGAGCTGCGCGAGCAGCGTCAGCGGGCGGGCCAGCGGCGCCCGCCGGGCCAGCGTGCCCACCCCGCTCACCAGGGCGAGGACGAACGCGGCCGTGAAGATCCAGGTGGCCGGCCTGACCAGCGGCAGCAGCGCCCCGGCCGCCATCAGGGTGGCCGCCCAGGCGGCCAGGGTCAGCCGTGCGCGCCCGCTCATGACCATCCTCCGTAGGTGTCGGCCGCGGCGGACTCGGCGCGGACGCCGGCCGCCTGCTGCCACAGGTCCGCCAGCTTGGCCCCGGGCGGGACGACCAGCGCCGTCCAGCCCGCCTCGCGCAGCTTCCGCACCCGGTCCTCGACGGCCCCGGCGACGGCGCCGCCGGTCAGCCACGTCCCGGAGTCCAGGACGAAGGCGACGGCCGCGCCCGCGCGGTGGCGCATCCGGGCGGCGAGGGCCGCCTGCTCCTCGTCGAGGTCGCCGACGAAGGCGACGAGCAGTCCCTCGTCGCCGCCGCGCAGCAGGTCGGAGGCGCGGGACAGGCCGCCGCCCTCGGAGTGGTCGACGACCGCGAGGGTGTCCAGCATCAGACCGGCGGACTCGGCGGAGTCGGCCGCTCCGGCGAAGCCCTCGGAACCCTCGCCGGCCACCGAGGTGCCCGTGTCGGTGACGAGCCGGACCGCGTAGCCGCGCTCCAGCATGTGGACGAGGGCGGAGGCGGCGCCGGAGACCGCCCACTCGAACGCCGAGTCGGGTCCGGATCCCTGGTAGGCGATCCGGCGGGTGTCGAGGAGGACGGTGCAGCGGGCCCGCTGCGGCTGCTCCTCGCGACGGACCATCAGTTCGCCGTAGCGGGCGGTGGAGCGCCAGTGCACCCTGCGCAGGTCGTCGCCGTGCCGGTAGGCGCGCGGGATGATGTCGTCGTCGCCGGCGAGGGCGAGCGAGCGCTGATGACCGTCGCCGTACCCCGAGGCCTCGCCGACGAGCTTCACCGGGGGCAGCGCCTCGGTCCTCGGGATGACGGTGAGGGTGTCGTACGCGCTGAAGGAGCGGGTCAGCTCGCACATCCCGAAGGGGTCGTTGAGCCGCAGCTGGAGCGGCCCCAGCGGGAAGCGGCCGCGCAGGTCCGAGCGGACCCGGTAGGACACCTCGCGCCGGCCGCCCGCCTCGACCCGGTCGAGGACGAAGCGCGGGCGGGGGCCCAGCATGTACGGCACGTGGTCCTGGAGCATCAGCAGCCCGGTCGGGAGCTTCGAGACGTTCTCCATCCGCAGCTGGACCCGGGCCTCGGAGCCCGCCTCCACCCGCTGCGGCGTCAGCCGGCGGGAGGCCGCGACCCGGTAGCGGGTGCGGTGCAGCACGAGGACGCAGATCAGCGGCAGCGTGGCGAGCAGCAGCCCGACGCGCAGCAGGTCGGCCTGGCCGAGGACGTACGCGCAGGCGGCGGCCGCCACTCCGGCGGCGAGGAAGGAGCGGCCCCGGGTGGTGAGGCCGCCGAGGGCGGCCCGCAGACCGCCCCGGTCGTCCTCGTCGCCCCGCTGACCATCCGGCGCGGCAGCGGTGGTCATCACAGCCGCCGGGCGCCGGGCTGCTGGCCGTAGTGCGGTCCGGCGGGCGGGGCCGCGGCCGGGACGGGGGTGCGCTGCAGGATGTCCTGGACGACCTGCTCGGCGGTGCGGCGGTTCAGCTGGGCCTGCGCCGTCGGCAGCAGGCGGTGGGCGAGGACGGGCGCGGCGAGGGCCTGGAGGTCGTCGGGCAGGACGTACTCGCGGCCGCTGAGCGCGGCGGAGGCCTTCGCGGCCCGCAGCAGGTGCAGCGTGGCGCGCGGCGAGGCGCCGAGCCTCAGGTCGGTGTGGGTGCGGGTGGCGGCGACGATGTCGACCGCGTACCGGCGCACGGCGTCGGCGACGTGGACCGCGCGGACCGCCTCGATCAGCTTGAGGATGTCGTGGGCGTGGGCGACCGGCTGGAGGTCGTCCAGCGGGGAGACCGAACCGTGCACGTCGAGCATCTGGAGCTCGGCCTCGGCGCTCGGGTAGCCGATGGAGACCTTGGCCATGAAGCGGTCGCGCTGGGCCTCGGGCAGCGGGTAGGTGCCCTCCATCTCGACCGGGTTCTGCGTGGCGACCACCATGAACGGGCTGGGCAGCTCGTAGGTCTGCCCGTCGACGGTGACCTGGCGCTCCTCCATCGACTCCAGGAGCGCGGACTGGGTCTTGGGCGAGGCGCGGTTGATCTCGTCGCCGATCACGATCTGCGCGAAGATCGCGCCCGGCTTGAACTCGAACTCGCGGCGCTGCTGGTCGAAGATCGACACGCCCGTGACGTCCGAGGGCAGCAGGTCGGGGGTGAACTGGATGCGGCGCACCGAGCAGTCGATGGACCGCGCCAGCGTCTTGGCCAGCATCGTCTTGCCGACGCCGGGGACGTCCTCGATGAGGAGGTGTCCCTCGGCGAGCAGCACGGTCAGCGAAAGCCGTACGACCTCGGGCTTGCCCTCGATCACACTCTCCACCGATCTGCGCACCCGCTCCGCGGTGGTGGTCAGATCAGTGAGGCTCGCTCGATCGTCATAGGTGGTCACCCGGCCCTCCTCGGCCTTCCGGAACACGGACACCTGCCCCCGTGGGATCTGCGGAGGGTGTCGTACCCGAGCATTCTTGTTCGCACGGCCGGGTCGTGTCACTTGCGTGCGGACAACTGCGAGGGAAATGCCGGTCTTCAGGCGTTTACGCCGGGGCGGCGGCCGGGCCGGGAGCGGGGTCGATCTCCCGCAGGAGGCCGGTGGTCACGTCGAAGACGAACCCGCGGACGTCGTCGGTGTGGAGGAGGAACGGGGAGGTCCGCACCCGCCGCATGGACTGGCGTACGTCCTGGTCGACGTCGCGGAAGGCCTCGACGGCCCAGGCCGGGCGCTGGCCGACCTCCATCTCCAGCTCGTGCCGGAACTCCTCGGTCAGGGACTCCAGGCCGCAGCCGGTGTGGTGGATCAGCACCACGCTGCGGGTGCCGAGGGCCCGCTGGCTGATGGTGAGCGACCGGATCACGTCGTCCGTGACGACCCCGCCCGCGTTGCGGACGGTGTGGCAGTCGCCGAGTTCGAGGCCCAGCGCCGCGTGCAGGTCGAGGCGGGCGTCCATGCAGGCGACGACGGCGACGCCCAGCACGGGACGCGCGTCCCTCCCGGGATCGCCGAACGACGCGGCGTACCGCTCGTTGGCCGCGACGAGCCGGTCGGTGACGGTGGAGCCGGCGGCCGGGGCGCCGGCGGAGGGGTGCGCGGAGGTCGACATGGCACCGACGGTAAGGGGCACCGGCCGCCCGGACCCGCGGTGAGAACGGACAAAGGACCCCATCGGGTACCGCTGTGAGCCAGTCCACAGGCCCGGGAGACCCGGCCCCGGACGGGCGGGCCGTCCGGGACGTCCGCCGGCTCCCCGGCGCCGTGCGACGCGCCAGCCGGTTGATTGACCGGCGGGTCCCGTGGACTAAAGTGACGCGGAGTTCACGGAGACAACGAGCGACTTCCGCGGTTTCTCCCCCCGTGTGTGCGGCGGTACCTACGGCTCGGCCTCCTTACCCGCTCGCCCGTACCTCCGCGCCGGATCTGAGAGGGCGCATTGAGCAACGACCGACACGTCCCGGTCATGCTCCAGCGGTGCCTGGACATGTTGGCCCCCGCCCTGCGGCGCCCCGGCGCGGTCGTCGTCGACTGCACCCTGGGACTCGGCGGCCACAGCGAGGCACTCCTGCAGCAGTTCCCCGAGGTGCGGCTCGTCGCCCTCGACCGGGACAAGGAGGCCCTGCGGCTCTCCGGCGAGCGGCTCGCCCCGTACGGGGACCGCGCCACCCTCGTGCACGCCGTGTACGACGAGCTGCCCGAGGTCCTCGACCGGCTCGGCCTCCCCTCCGTCGACGGCGTCCTCTTCGACCTGGGCGTCTCCTCCATGCAGCTGGACGAGGCCGACCGCGGCTTCGCCTACGCGCAGGACGCCCCGCTCGACATGCGCATGGACCAGACGACCGGCATCAGCGCCGCCGAGGTCCTCAACACCTACGCGCCCGGCGAACTGGTCCGCATCCTCCGTGCCTACGGCGAGGAGAAGCAGGCCAAGCGGATCGTCTCGGCGATCGTCCGCGAGCGTGAGAAGGAGCCGTTCAGCAACAGCGCCCGGCTCGTCGACCTCATCCGCGACTCCCTGCCGCAGGCCGCCAAGCGCACCGGCGGCAACCCGGCCAAGCGCACCTTCCAGGCCCTGCGCATCGAGGTCAACCGCGAGCTCGACAGCGTCGAGAAGGCCGTCCCGGCGGCCGTGAAGGCGATCGGCGTCGGCGGCCGGGTCGTCGTCCTCTCCTACCAGTCGCTGGAGGACCGGATCGTCAAGCAGGTCTTCGCGGCCGGTGCGGCCACCACCGCGCCGCCCGGCCTGCCGGTCGTCCCCGAGAAGTACCAGCCCCGACTGAAGCTCCTCACCCGAGGCGCCGAACTGCCCACCGAGGAGGAGGTCGCCGAGAACCGGCGCGCCGCCCCGGCCCGGCTCCGGGGCGCCGAGCGGATCCGGGAAGACGTCCTGTGAGCACGGCGAAGGGGCCGCTCAAAGGACGGGCCGCGCGGCTCGGACGGCTCATGCCGTCGGGGCCGAGCTCGGCCGCCCGAACCCCCTTCGTCCTGCTGGTCGTCGTCCTCCTCGGCGGCGGCCTGATCAGCCTGCTCCTGCTGAACTCCGCCCTCAACCAGGGGTCCTTCCAGCTCAACGAGCTCAAGGACCGGACCACCGAGCTCACCGACGAGGAGCAGGCGCTCCAGCGCGACGTCGACGACTACGCCGCGCCCGACGCCCTGGAGCGGCGCGCCCGCGAGCTCGGCATGGTCCCCGGCGGCAGCCCCGCCTTCCTGGGACCGGACGGCAAGGTGCTCGGCGAGCCCTCGCGGGCCGCCGCGCCCAAGCCCACCCCGACACCGGTCCCCACGCCGCCCCAGGCCCCCGCCGCCGTGAACCCGGCCGGTCCCGACCCGGCCCGGACGGTGCCGGCGGCCACCCCCGCGCAGTCCGCGCCCGCGGGCGCACCCGCAGCGCCCCCCACCCCGACGACCTCCGGCAGGTGACCCGCACAGTGCCCCCCAAGGAGCCCCCGCGCCGCCGCGTCCCCGGACCCGCCCGGCCCGCGCGCCCCCGGCCCGCCTCCGCCGGGGCCCGCACCTCCCGCCCCGCCCCGCGCCCCGCCGCGAAGCGGACCGCGCCCCGGCCGCCGGCCCGCCGGCCGCGCACCATCCGGCTCGGCAGCCCCCGGCCCCGGCTGCGGCTGGTCTCGCTCGGCCTGACGCTGGTCATGACGGCGTTCGTGGTGCGGCTGCTCCAGGTCCAGGCCGTCGACGCCAGCGCGTACGCGGCCAAGGCCGACAAGTACCGCTTCCAGGAGTACACGCTCTCCGCCGAGCGGGGCGAGATCACCGACCGCAACGGCATCGCGCTCGCCGCCAGCGTCGACGCGTACGACATCACCGCCGACCCCCAGCTCTTCACGCCCGAGTTCGCCAAGGTGCCCGACGCCCCCGAGCAGGCCGCCGCGCTCCTCGCCCCGCTCCTCGGCAAGCAGCCCGCGGAGATCGCGAAGAAGCTCCGCACCCCCAGGTCCCGGTACACCCTCCTGGCCCGCAAGCAGACCCCGCAGGTCTGGAACCAGATCAAGGACCTGCGGCGGGTCTACGGCCAGAAGGCCCAGCCCTCCGCCGGCGGCACCGGCGTCAACCTCCTCGGCGGCATCCTCAGCGAGCCCAGCACCAAGCGCGTGTACCCGAACGGCGAGCTCGCCGCCGGGATACTGGGCTACGTCAACGCCGAGGGCAGGGGAGCGGGCGGCGTGGAGTCCATGCTGGACCCCGAACTCGCCGGCAAGGACGGCAAGATCCGCTTCACCCAGTCCGGCGGCCGCCAGGTGCCCACCGCGGGCTCCCAGGGCACCCCCGCCGTCCCCGGCTCCGACATCGAGCTGACGATCGACCGGGACATCCAGTGGGCCGCCCAGCAGGCCATCACCGAGCAGGTGGCGAAGTCCAAGGCCGACCGGGGCTACGTCGTCGTGCAGGACACGAAGACCGGCGAGGTCCTCGCCATGGCCAACGCCCCCGGCTTCGACCCCAACGACCTCTCCGCCGCCAACGCCGCGGCCATGGGCAACGCGGCCCTCCAGGACGCCTACGAGCCCGGCTCCACCAGCAAGGTCATGTCCATGGCCGCCGTCCTGGAGGAGGGCAAGGCGGCCCCCGGCACCCACGTCACCGTCCCCAACCGGCTCCACCGCGGCGACCGGCTCTTCAAGGACGACATCGACCACCCCACCTGGTACCTGACGCTCAACGGCGTCCTCGCCAAGTCCAGCAACATCGGCACCATCCTGGCCACCGGCCAGCTCGGCGCCACCCAGGCCGAGTCGAACAAGGTCCTCCACACCTACCTGCGCAGGTTCGGCATCGGCAGCCCCACCGGCCTGGACTACCCCGGCGAGACCGCCGGCATCCTGGCCAAGCCGCAGGACTGGTCCACCTCGCAGCAGTACACGATCCCCTTCGGCCAGGGCCTCTCCGTGAACGCCATGCAGGCCGCCTCCGTGTACTCGACCATCGCCAACGGAGGCGTACGCGTCGAGCCCACCCTGGTCCGCGGCACCAAGGGACCCGACGGGCGCTTCACCCCGGCGGACAAGCCCGGGGAGACCCGCGTCGTCAGCGAGCGGACCGCCAAGACCCTGGCCCAGATGCTGGAGTCCGTCGTCGACGACCGGGAGGGCACCGGCACACGGGCCGCCATCCCCGGCTACCGCGTCGCCGGCAAGACCGGCACCGCCAACCGCGTCGACCCCGAACTCGGCCGCTACAAGGGCTACACCGCCTCCTTCGCGGGCTTCGCCCCCGCCGACGCCCCCCAGGTCACCGTCTACTGCGCCATCCAGAACCCCACCAAGGGCAGCTACTTCGGCGGCCAGATCTGCGGCCCCATCTACAAGAAGGTCATGGAGTTCGCCCTCAAGACCCTCCGCGTCGCCCCGACGGGCAGCGACCCCGCCCGACTGCCGGTCACCTTCGAACCCACCCCGTGACACTCCGGGAGCACCAGTGACAACGATCACCCCCCATTCCGGGAACCGGAAATCGAACTCCGGCGAGGCCCCGGGCTCTTTTGGCCCCCCGCAGGGTGCGCCCGGTACGCTCACCGCCGTGCCACACGCTGATCAGTACCGAACCGCCCCGCCCCGGCCGGAGCAGGCCCGCCCGACACCCCTGGGCGACCTGGCCGCGCAGCTGGGGGTCGACGCCCCCGGAACCGCCGAGATCTCCGGGATCACCCACGACTCCCGGGCCGTGCGGCCGGGCGACGTCTACGCGGCCCTGCCCGGCGCCCGCGCCCACGGCGCGGACTACGTCGCCCAGGCAGCCGGACTCGGCGCCGCCGCGATCCTCACCGACCCGACGGGCGCCGAGCGTGCCGCCGCCACCGGCCTGCCGGTGCTGGTCGTCGACGACCCGCGGGGCCGGATGGGCGAACTCGCCGCCGAGATCTACGGGCGCCCCGGCGCCGACCTCCTCCAGATCGGCATCACCGGCACCTCCGGCAAGACCACCACCGCCTACCTCGTCGAGGGCGGACTGCGCGGCTCCGGACACCACACCGGGCTCGTCGGCACCGTCGAGATGCGGATCGGCGACGAGCGCATCAAGTCGGAGCGCACCACCCCGGAGGCCACCGACCTGCAGGCGCTCTTCGCGGTCATGCGCGAGCGCGGCGTCGACGCGGTCGCCATGGAGGTCTCCAGCCACGCCCTCGTGCTCGGCCGGGTCGACGGCTGCGTCTTCGACGTCGCCGTCTTCAACAACCTCAGCCCGGAGCACATGGAGTTCCACACCGACATGGAGGACTACTTCCAGGCGAAGGCCGGGCTGTTCACGCCCGCGCGCAGCCGCCTGGGCGTGGTCAACCTCGACGACGCCTACGGCCGCAGGCTCGTCGACGAGGCGACCGTCCCGGTCGTCACCTTCTCCGCCGAGGGCCGCGCCGACGCCGACTGGCGCGCCGAGGACCTCGTCCTCGGCTCGCACGACTCGACGTTCACCGCCGTCGGACCCGCGGGGGAGCGGATCTCGGCCACGGCCCCGCTGCCCGGACCGTTCAACGTCGCCAACACCCTGGCCGCCATCGCCACCCTCGCCGTCGCCGGCATCGACCCCAAGCGGGCCGCCGAGGGCGTCGCCGCCGTCCCCGGCGTACCGGGCCGGCTGGAGCGGGTGGACGCGGGCCAGCCGTACCTCGCCGTCGTCGACTACGCGCACAAGACGGACGCCGTCGAATCGGTCCTGCGCTCCCTGCGCGAGGTCACCGAGGGCCGGCTGCACGTGGTCATCGGCTGCGGCGGCGACCGGGACACCACCAAGCGCGGCCCGATGGGCGCCGCCGCCGCCCGTCTCGCCGACACCGCCGTCCTGACCTCCGACAACCCCCGCTCCGAGGATCCGCTCAAGATCCTCGCCGCCATGCTCGCGGGCGCCGCCGAGGTGCCCGCGGAGGACCGCGGCGACGTGCTCGTCCTCGCCGACCGCGCCGCGGCCGTCGCGGCCGCCGTCGCCCGCGCACAGCCGGGCGACACCGTCCTCGTCGCGGGCAAGGGCCACGAGCAGGGCCAGGAGATCGCCGGGGTCGTACGCCCCTTCGACGACCGCCAGGTCCTGCGCGAGGCCATCGCCGACCGCTCGCACACCCGGGGTTCCGCGCCGAGCGGAACAGCAAGCCACCAGAACAGTCAGGGATGAAGCAGTGATCGCCCTCTCCCTCGCCGAGATCGCCGAAATCGTCGGCGGGCAGGCGCACGACATACCGGATCCGGACGCCCGGATCACCGGGCCCGTCGTCATCGACTCCCGCGAGGTGCGGGCCGGCAGCCTCTTCGCGGCCTTCGCCGGTGAGCACGTCGACGGACACGACTACGCGGAACGCGCCGTCGCGGCGGGTGCCACGGCCGTGCTCGCCGCCCGCCCCGTCGGCGTGCCCGCGATCGTCGTGGACGACGTCCAGACCGCCCTCGGGGCCCTCGCCCGCGCCGTCGTCGAACGCCTCGGCACCGACGTCGTCGCCCTCACCGGATCGGCGGGCAAGACCTCCACCAAGGACCTGATCGCCCAGGTCCTCGAACGGCACGCGCCCACCGTGTGGACCCCCGGATCGCTCAACAACGAGATCGGCCTGCCCCTCACGGCGCTCACCGCGACCGACGAGACCCGGCACCTGGTCCTGGAGATGGGCGCCCGCGGCATCGGCCACATCCGCTACCTCACCACCCTCACCCCGCCCCGCATCGGCCTCGTCCTCAACGTGGGCTCCGCCCACATCGGCGAGTTCGGCGGCCGGGAGCAGATCGCCCTGGCGAAGGGCGAGATGGTCGAGTCGCTCCCCACCGAGGCCGAGGGGGGAGTGGCGGTCCTCAACGCCGACGACCCCCTCGTCCGCGCGATGGCGAGCCGCACCAAGGCCCGCGTGACCCTCTTCGGCGAAGCGGACGAAGCGGCCGTACGTGCCGAGAACGTCCACCTCACAGCGTCCGGACAGCCTTCTTTCAGGCTTCACACACCCACCGGGTGCAGCGACGTGACCTTGCGCCTGTACGGTGAGCACCACGTGTCGAACGCGCTCGCAGCGGCCGCCGTCGCGCACGAGCTGGGCATGCCTGTCGAGGAGATCGCCACCGCGCTCTCCGAGGCCGGCACCCTGTCGCGCTGGCGCATGGAGGTCACCGAGCGTCCGGACGGCGTGACGATCGTCAACGACGCCTACAACGCGAACCCCGAGTCCATGCGAGCCGCCCTGCGCGCGCTCGCGGCCATGGGCAGGGCCGCACAGGCCCGAGGGGCTCGTACGTGGGCGGTGCTCGGCAAGATGGCCGAGCTCGGTGACGCATCGCTCGTCGAGCACGACGCGGTCGGACGGCTCGCCGTCCGGCTCAACGTCAGCAAGCTCGTCGCGGTCGGGGACAGGGAAGCGTCCTGGCTGCAACTGGGCGCATATAACGAGGGTTCGTGGGGTGAGGAGTCGGTGCACGTGTCCGACGCGCAGGCGGCTGTCGATCTATTGCGCAGTGAGCTGCGTCCGGGGGATGTCGTCCTCGTGAAGGCGTCCAGGTCGGTCGGCCTCGAACAGGTCGCCCTGGCGCTCCTCGACACCGAGGGCGAGGTCGTCGTCCGATGAGGCAGATCCTCTTCGCGGGGGCCATCGGGCTCTTCCTGACCCTGATCGGCACCCCGCTGCTGATCAAGCTGCTCGCCCGCAAGGGATACGGGCAGTTCATCCGCGACGACGGCCCCCGCGGCCACGCCGGGAAGAAGGGCACGCCCACCATGGGCGGCATCTCCTTCATCCTGGCCACGCTCATCGCGTACGCCCTCGCCAAGGTCATCACCGGCGAGCCCGTCTCGTACTCCGGCCTGCTCGTCCTCTTCCTGATGGCGGGCATGGGACTCGTCGGCTTCCTCGACGACTACATCAAGATCGTCAAGCAGCGCTCGCTCGGTCTGCGGGCCAAGGCGAAGATGGCCGGACAGCTGATCGTGGGCATCGCCTTCGCGGTGCTCGCGCTCCAGTTCTCCGACTCGCGCGGGCTCACCCCCGCCTCCGAGAAGCTCTCCTTCATCACGGACTTCGGCTGGACCATCGGCCCGGTGCTGTTCGTGGTCTGGGCGCTCTTCATGATCCTGGCCATGTCCAACGGCGTGAACCTGACGGACGGTCTGGACGGCCTGGCCACCGGCGCCTCCGTGATGGTCTTCGGCGCGTACACCTTCATCGGGCTCTGGCAGTTCCAGGAGTCCTGTGCGAATGCCATGACCCTGACCAACCCCAACGCCTGCTTCGAGGTGCGCGACCCGCTCGACCTCGCCGTCGTCGCCTCCGCGCTCATGGGAGCCTGCTTCGGCTTCCTCTGGTGGAACACCTCGCCCGCCAAGATCTTCATGGGCGACACCGGCTCGCTCGCCCTCGGCGGCGCCCTCGCGGGTCTCGCCATCTGCTCCCGTACGGAGCTCCTGCTGGCCCTGCTCGGCGGCCTGTTCGTCCTGATCACGATGTCCGTGGTCATCCAGGTCGGCTCGTTCAAGATGACCGGCAAGCGCGTCTTCCGGATGGCGCCACTCCAGCACCACTTCGAACTCAAGGGCTGGTCCGAAGTCCTGGTCGTCGTCCGGTTCTGGATCATCCAGGGCATGTGCGTGATCGTGGGCCTGGGCCTCTTCTACGCGGGATGGGCAGCGGACAAGTGACGGAACAGCTCGACTGGCACGGCAAGAAGGTCACCGTCGCGGGACTCGGCGTCTCCGGCATCCCGGCCGCCCGCGTCCTGCACGGCCTCGGCGCGCACGTGACCGTCGTCAACGACGGCGACGACGAGCGCTCCCGGGCCCAGGCCGCGGAACTCGGGGCGGAGGGCATCACCGTCCGCCTCGGCGACGGGGCCACCCTGCCGTCCGGCACCGAGCTGATCGTCACCACCCCGGGCTGGCGGCCCGACAAGCCCCTCTTCGCCGCGGCCGCCGAGGCGGGCGTGGAGATCTGGGGCGACGTCGAGCTCGCCTGGCGCCTCCGCGGCCCCGGAGCGGCCCCCTGGCTCGCGGTCACCGGCACCAACGGCAAGACCACGACCGTGCGGATGCTCGCCTCGATCCTGGAGGCGGCCGGCCTGCGGACCGCCGCCGTCGGCAACATCGGCGTCTCGCTCCTCGACGCCGTCCTCGGCGACGAGGAGTACGACGTGCTCGCCGTCGAACTCTCCAGCTATCAGCTCCACTGGTCGCCGTCCGTCCGCGTCCACTCGGGCGCCGTGCTCAACCTGGCGCCCGACCACCTCGACTGGCACGGCTCCATGGAGGCGTACGCCGCCGACAAGGGCCGGATCTACGAGGGCAACCAGGTCGCCTGCGTCTACAACGTCGCCGACAAGGCGACCGAGGACCTGGTCCGCGAGGCCGACGTCGAGGAGGGCTGCCGCGCCATCGGCTTCACCCTCGGCACCCCCGGCCCCTCCGAACTCGGCGTCGTCGAGGGAATCCTCGTCGACCGGGCCTTCGTCGAGAACCGGCAGAAGAACGCCCAGGAGCTCGCCGAGGTCGCCGACGTCCAGCCGCCGGCCCCGCACAACATCGCCAACGCCCTGGCCGCCGCGGCCCTGGCCCGCGCCTTCGGCGTCGACGCCAAGGCCGTACGGGACGGCCTGAAGGCCTTCCGGCCCGACCCGCACCGCATCGAACTGGTCGAGGAGGTCGCGGGGATCGCGTACGTCGACGACTCCAAGGCCACCAACACCCACGCCGCCGAAGCCTCGTTGGCCGCCTACGACCCGATCGTCTGGATCGCCGGCGGCCTCGCCAAGGGCGCGACCTTCGACGAGCTCGTCCAGAAGTCGGCCAAGAGCCTCCGCGGCGCCGTGCTGATCGGCGCCGACCGCGCCCTGATCCGCGAAGCCCTGGCGCGACACGCCCCGGAGGTACCGGTGGTGGACCTCGAACGGACCGACACTGGGGCGATGTCCGAGGCGGTCCGCGAGGCGACCCGGCTCGCCCGCGCGGGGGACACGGTGCTCCTCGCCCCGGCCTGTGCCTCGATGGACATGTTCACCAACTACAACAAGCGCGGCGAGGCCTTCGCGGACGCGGTCCGCGCCCTCGCCGCCACCGGGGACGCCTGACCCGACCCGTGGCAGGGTCCGGCGGGACCGGGCACGACCGGAGGGGGCAGCGACCATGCCGAGCAAGATCGCAGGGACACGCGGGCCCTCCGCCGTACGCGGCGGGGGGCGGGCCGCGGCATCCCCGGCACGCCCCCGAGGCGGAGGGCTGCGACGGCTCCACGAGCGGGCGCGGAGGGCCTGGGACCGGCCTCTGACGGCCTACTACGTGATCATCGGCGCGGGCATGCTCATCACGGCCCTGGGGCTCGTGATGGTCTATTCCGCCTCGATGATCACGGCGCTCCGCTACGAGCTGGTGCCCTCGTACTTCTTCCGGAAGCAGTTCTTCGCCGCCCTCCTGGGCACCGGACTGCTGCTGATCGCCTCCCGCATGCCGGTGAAGCTGCACCGGGCCCTCGCCTACCCCATCCTGGTCGGCGCGGTCTTCCTGATGGTGCTCGTGCAGATCCCGGGGATAGGGCACTCCGTCGGAGGCAACCAGAACTGGATCTCGCTCGGCGGCCCCTTCATGCTGCAGCCCAGTGAGTTCGGCAAGCTCGGGCTGATCCTCTGGGGCGCCGACCTGCTCGCCCGCAAGAACGACATGCGGCTGCTGACCCAGTGGAAGCACATGCTGGTGCCGCTGGTCCCCGGCGCGTTCATGCTGCTGGGGCTCATCATGCTCGGCGGCGACATGGGCACCGCGATCATCCTCACCGCGATCCTCTTCGGGCTGCTGTGGACCGCCGGAGCCCCCACCCGGCTCTTCGTCGGGGTGCTCGTGGTGGCCGGCGCCCTCGGGGCGCTGCTCATCCGGACGAGCCCGCACCGCATGGACCGGTTCCAGTGCATCGGCGCCTCCGACCCCGGCGGCGAGGGGGCCCCCTGCCTGCAGGCCGCGCACGGAATCTATGCTCTGGCGTCGGGTGGATGGTTCGGTTCCGGACTCGGTGCGAGCGTCGAGAAATGGGGCCAACTGCCCGAGGCGCACACCGACTTCATCTTCGCGGTCACCGGTGAGGAACTGGGTCTCGCGGGGACGCTGTCGGTACTCGCCCTGTTCGCGGCTCTAGGCTATGCGGGTATCCGCGTGGCCGGAGGCACGGAGGACCCCTTCGTGAGGTTCGCCGCGGGAGGCGTGACCACCTGGATCACGGCGCAGGCCGTGATCAACATCGGTGCGGTGCTCGGTCTGCTGCCGATCGCCGGTGTCCCGCTCCCGCTGTTCTCCTACGGTGGGTCGGCCCTGCTGCCGACCATGTTCGCCGTCGGGCTCCTCATCGCCTTCGCGCGACAGGAACCCGCCGCGAAAGCGGCCCTGGCCATGCGCCGCCCCGGATGGGGCAAGCGGGTCGGGGTGAGATGGAAGTCGATGCGACGGCGCGTCAAGAAGCGCCCGTCCGGAGAGCGGTGAATTTCGGTGCATGTCGTACTCGCCGGCGGGGGGACCGCCGGCCACATCGAGCCCGCGCTGGCCCTCGCGGACGCCCTGCGGAGGCAGGACCCCAGCGTGGGAATCACGGCGCTCGGCACGGAGAAGGGTCTGGAGACCCGGCTCGTGCCCGAGCGGGGCTACGAGTTGGCCCTCATCCCGGCCGTACCGCTGCCCCGCAAGCCCACCCCCGAGCTGATCACCGTTCCCGGGCGGCTGCGCGGCACCATCAAGGCGGCCGAGCAGATCCTGGAGCGCACCAAGGCGGACTGCGTGGTCGGCTTCGGCGGCTACGTGGCGCTGCCGGGCTACCTGGCGGCCAAGCGCCTCGGGGTGCCGATCGTGGTCCACGAGGCCAACGCCAGGCCCGGCCTGGCCAACAAGATCGGTTCGCGGTACGCGGCCGGGGTCGCCGTCGCCACCCCGGACAGCAAGCTCCGCAACGCCCGTTACATCGGCATTCCGCTGCGGCACACCATCGCGACCCTCGACCGGGCGCGGGTGCGCCCCGAGGCGCGCGCCGCGTTCGGGCTCGACCCCAACCTGCCGACGCTCCTCGTCTCGGGCGGCTCCCAGGGCGCCCGGCGGCTCAACGAGGTGATCCAGCAGATCGCCCCGGTGCTCCAGCGCTCCGGCATCCAGATCCTGCACGCGGTCGGCCCGAAGAACGAAATGCCGCGCGTCGACAACATGCCCGGAATGCCGCCCTACGTGCCGGTACCGTACGTGGACCGGATGGATCTCGCGTACGCCGCGGCCGACATGATGCTCTGCCGCGCGGGCGCCATGACCGTCGCCGAGCTCTCCGCCGTCGGGCTGCCCGCCGCGTACGTACCGCTGCCGATCGGCAACGGCGAACAGCGGCTCAACGCCCAGCCGGTGGTCAAGGCCGGAGGCGGACTCCTCGTCGACGACGCGGAGCTGTCGCCGCAGTGGGTGCAGGGCAACGTCCTGCCCGTACTGGCCGATCCGCACCGGTTGTACGAGATGTCCCGCGCCGCCGCCGAGTTCGGCCGCCGGGACGCCGACGACCTGCTCGTCGGCATGGTGTACGAGGCGATCGCCGCGCGCCGACAGGCGTAGCGCGGCGGCTGAGGGCAGGAGACGCACCGTGGCAGCCGGACCGACGACCGCGGAGAAGAGCGGCGCGAGCGAGTCGAAGAGGTCGTCGAGGGGCTCGTCGGACGGTCCGTCCCGCGAGGGCGCCCGGAACCGCAGGTTCCGGGCGCCCGGCGCCCGGGTGCTCCTCCTCGCCCTCGCGGTCCTGCTGCTCACGGCCGGCGGCCTCTGGGCGCTCTACGGCTCGAACTGGTTCCGTGTGGAACGTGTGAAGACTTCCGGAACCTCGGTCCTGACCCCGCGGGAGATCGAGGCCGCCGCGGCCGTCCCGATGGGCGCCCCGCTCGTCACCGTGGACACCGAGGCCATCGAGGCGCGCCTGCGCAGGGGTTTCCCGCGGATCGAGTCGGTGGACGTCGTCCGGTCCTGGCCGCACGGAATCGGGCTGAAGGTGACGGAACGGAAGCCCGTTCTCCTCATCGAGAAGGGCGGGAGGTTCGTCGAAGTGGACGCAACCGGAATGCGGTTCGCCACCGTGGACACCGCGCCCCGCGGCATCCCCCGGCTCGTCCTCCACAGCGCGGCCTCGCCGAGCCTGCGCCGCTTCGGCGCGGACCGGCTGCTCCGCGAGGCGGTGCGCGTCCGGGGTGAACTCCCGGCGGAAATCGCCCGGGACACTCGTGTCGTGCGCGTCACCTCGTACGACTCCGTCACTCTGGAGCTGACCAGGGGGCGCACCGTCTTCTGGGGCAGCGGCGAACACGGGCCCGTCAAGGCCCGCGTCCTCACCGCGCTCCTGAAGGCCACTCCCAAAGCGGGGCACTTCGATGTAAGTGCCCCCACGGCGCCCGCCTCGTCCAGGAGTTGACGGGTATCACCCCTGGCCAGCACCCTGGTTGGCCAGCGCTACGGGTGATCACATAGGGTGAAAAGAAAAACGGGAGGTTCGGCGTGTTCGTTGAACGTGCGCCACTTGTCGACTTAGTGTCCTGTTCGGAAGAGTCCAGCGAACAGAGACACTGGTAACCCTAAACTTCAACGTTAGGGTTTGGGTCGGCGTTTCGGACCGTCCCAATCGGCATCCGTCGGAGCGGCGCGACCAACCGCGCAGCGACGACACGTAACTCGAGGCGAGAGGCCTTCGACGTGGCAGCACCGCAGAACTACCTCGCAGTCATCAAGGTCATCGGTGTCGGCGGCGGTGGTGTCAATGCCATCAACCGAATGATCGAGGTCGGTCTCAAGGGCGTCGAGTTCATCGCGATCAACACCGACGCGCAAGCGCTGTTGATGAGCGACGCCGACGTCAAGCTCGACGTCGGCCGTGAACTCACCCGCGGCCTCGGGGCCGGGGCGAACCCGGCCGTCGGTCGCAAGGCGGCAGAGGACCACCGTGAGGAGATCGAGGAGGTCCTCAAGGGGGCCGACATGGTCTTCGTCACCGCCGGAGAAGGCGGCGGCACCGGCACCGGCGGCGCACCCGTCGTCGCCAACATCGCGCGCTCGCTCGGCGCCCTGACGATCGGCGTGGTCACCAGGCCGTTCACCTTCGAGGGCCGGCGCCGCGCGAACCAGGCGGAGGACGGCATCGCCGAGCTCCGCGAAGAGGTCGACACCCTCATCGTCATCCCGAACGACCGGCTGCTCTCGATCTCGGACCGCCAGGTCTCCGTGCTCGACGCCTTCAAGTCGGCCGACCAGGTGCTGCTGAGCGGTGTGCAGGGCATCACCGACCTCATCACCACCCCGGGCCTGATCAACCTCGACTTCGCCGACGTCAAGTCGGTCATGTCCGAGGCCGGTTCGGCGCTCATGGGCATCGGCTCCGCCCGCGGCGACGACCGCGCGGTGGCGGCGGCGGAGATGGCGATCTCCTCGCCGCTCCTGGAGGCCTCCATCGACGGCGCCCGCGGCGTGCTGCTCTCCATCTCCGGCGGCAGCGACCTCGGTCTCTTCGAGATCAACGAGGCCGCGCAGCTGGTCAGCGAGGCGGCCCACCCGGAGGCCAACATCATCTTCGGCGCCGTCATCGACGACGCCCTCGGCGACGAGGTCCGGGTCACCGTCATCGCGGCCGGCTTCGACGGCGGCCAGCCGCCGGCCCGCCGGGACAACGTCATCGGCTCGGTCTCCGCCAAGCGGGAAGAGCCGGCCCCGGCGCCCCGCCACGTCGAGACCCCCCGCCCGCTGGGCGGCCTCGGCACGGTCGCCCCGCGCGAGGAGCCGCCGGTCCAGGCTCCGGCCGAGCCCGCGCCCGCGGCCGGCGAGACCCCGCTGTCGCCCGCTCCTCCGGTCGTCCCGCCGGCCCGCCCGTACGCGGACAGCCAGGCCGAGGAGCTGGACGTCCCGGACTTCCTGAAGTGATAGGACAGCGCTTCGACGCGAACGGCGCGCACTTCGCCTTCACCGACCGGTGGGGCGGGGTGAGCGCCGTTCCGTACGAGGAGCTCAACCTCGGCGGAGCGGTGGGGGACAGCGCCGAGGCGGTGCGCACCAACCGGGCGCTCGCGGCCGGCGCCCTCGGGCTCGACCCCGCGGCGGTCGTCTGGATGAACCAGGTGCACGGCGCGGACGTCGCCGAGGTGCGGGGACCGTGGGGCACCGACGGCATCCCGTCGGTCGACGGCCTGGTCACCTCGCGGCGCGGACTCGCCCTCGCCGTCCTCACCGCGGACTGCGTTCCCGTCCTCCTGGCCGACCCGGTCGCCGGAGTGGCGGCCGCCGCCCACGCCGGGCGGCCCGGGATGGTGGCGGGCGTCGTGCCCGCCGCGGTCGCGGCCATGATCGAACTCGGTGCCGAGCCCGCCCGTATCGTCGCCCGCACCGGCCCTGCCGTCTGCGGGCGCTGCTACGAGGTGCCGGAGGCCATGCGGACCGAGGTCGCCGGGACCGAGCCCGCCGCCTGGGCCGAGACGAGCTGGGGCACCCCGGCCGTCGACGTCACCGCCGGAGTCCTCGCCCAGCTCGAACGCCTCGGGGTCGCCGACCGGCAGGCCAGTGCGGTCTGCACCCGGGAGTCCGGTGACCACTACTCGTACCGCCGCGATCGCACCACGGGGCGACTCGCGGGATATGTCTGGTTGGACTGAGAAGAGACATGACGGACCGCACGTCGGAACTCGCCGAGAACCTGGCCCGGGTGGAGGCGCGCATCGCAGCCGCCTGCGCCGCGGCCGGGCGCCCGCGGGAGGAGGTGACGCTCATCGTGGTCACCAAGACCTATCCCGCGAGCGACGTGAGAATCCTCCACGGACTGGGCGTACGGCACGTCGCCGAGAACCGGGACCAGGACGCGGCCCCGAAGGCGGCGGCCTGTGCCGACCTTGACCTGACCTGGCACTTCGTGGGTCAGTTGCAGACCAACAAGGTCCGATCGGTGGTGGGTTATGCCGATGTGGTGCAGTCCGTCGACCGCTCGAAGCTCGTCTCCTCGCTCTCCGCGGCCGCGGAGAGGGAGGGCCGGGAGATCGGCTGCCTCCTCCAGGTCGCGCTCGACGCCGAGTCCGGCGCACGGGGCGACCGCGGGGGTGTCGCGCCCGACGGGATCGAGGAGTTGGCGGCCGCCGTGGACGCCGCCCCGGGCCTGCGGCTCGACGGCCTCATGACCGTGGCGCCGCTCGCCGGTCCGTACGCGGGGCGGCAACGCGCCGCCTTCGACCGGCTGATGGATTTGTCGACTGCCCTGCGCGCGACCCGTCCGGCTGCGAACATGGTGTCAGCAGGGATGAGTGCGGACCTCGAGGAGGCCGTCGCTGCCGGGGCGACACACGTACGCGTCGGTACGGCGGTACTCGGAGTCCGCCCGAAGCTCGGGTAACGTCGCGAAGCAAGTCGGACCACAGCAGAAAATATGGTCATTCCGCGGAACAGCGGGACGACCCGTGGATCGCGGGCACTCGGTGACGCTGCGACATGGGCCAGCATGGCGATCCACCACAGAGCGGAGGACTCAGAGAATGGCCGGCGCGATGCGCAAGATGGCGGTCTACCTCGGCCTCGTGGAGGACGATGGGTACGACGGCCGGGGCTTCGACCCCGACGACGACTTCGAACCCGAGCTGGAGCCGGAGCCCGAGCGCGACCGGCGCCACATCGCGCCCCCGCGACAGGTGGAGCGTGAGGAACCGGTACGGGTGGTACAGCCCCCGGCCCCCCGTGAGCCGATGTCCCATTCTGTCCCCGTACTCGCCGAAAGCGGACGTCCGGCTCGAATCGCCCCCGTGGCATCCATCACACCCGAACGTCCCAGCATGGAGAAGAACGCACCCGTGATCATGCCCAAGGTCGTGTCCGAGCGGGAGCCCTACCGCATCACCACGCTGCACCCCCGGACCTACAACGAGGCCCGTACCATCGGGGAACACTTCCGTGAGGGCACTCCGGTGATCATGAACCTCACGGAGATGGACGACACGGACGCGAAGCGACTTGTCGACTTTGCCGCCGGACTCGTCTTCGGGCTCCATGGCAGCATTGAGCGCGTGACGCAGAAGGTGTTCCTGTTGTCGCCTGCTAACGTCGATGTCACGGCGGAGGACAAGGCCCGGATCGCAGAGGGCGGATTCTTCAACCAGAGCTGAGAACACGAGAACCGGACGGACCGGTCGCGACGCGGCCGGAACAAGTGAGAGCACGTAAGTCAGGGGAGAGGGAAACGCGGGATGGGCGTCGCACTACAGGTGGTCTACATCGTGCTGATGTGCTTCCTCGTCCTCCTCATCGTCCGACTTGTCATGGACTACGTCTTCCAGTTCGCCCGTTCATGGCAACCCGGTAAGGCGATGGTGGTCGTCCTTGAGGCCACCTACACTGTCACCGATCCACCGCTCAAGCTTCTGCGGCGACTCATCCCGCCGCTGCGTCTCGGGGGCGTGGCACTCGACCTGTCCTTCTTCGTTCTGATGATCATCGTCTACATCCTGATCTCCGTCGTGAGCAACTTCGCGAGGTGAATGTGGACGATACGGTCTTGCCGACTGCCGACGACTACGTAGAGGTGAAGAAGAGATGCCGCTGACCCCCGAGGACGTGCGGAACAAGCAGTTCACGACCGTCCGCCTCCGAGAAGGCTATGACGAGGACGAGGTCGATGCCTTCCTCGACGAGGTCGAGGCCGAGCTGACCCGCCTGCTCCGCGAGAACGAGGACCTGCGCGCCAAGCTGGCCGCCGCGACGCGTGCCGCCGCGCAGAACCAGCAGCAGCAGGGCATGCGCAAGCCCCCGGAGCAGCAGGATCGTCCCGTCGGTCCCGGCGCGCCCGTGCCCGCCGCCATATCCGGACCGCCGGTCCAGCAGCAGCCGCCGCAGATGGGCCCGCCGCAGCTTCCGTCCGGTGCCCCGCAGCTTCCGGCCGGCCCCATGCAGGGTGGCCCGATGCAGGGCGGCCCCATGCAGGGCGGTCCGATGCAGGGCGGCCCGATGGGTCCCGGCCCGATGCAGGGCGGCCCCATGGGGCACCCGCAGCAGCAGCAGATGCAGCAGCAGATGCCGCCGCAGATGCAGCAGCCGCAGCAGGGCCCCGGTGGCGACAGCGCCGCGCGTGTCCTCTCGCTGGCCCAGCAGACCGCCGACCAGGCGATCGCCGAGGCCCGCTCCGAGGCCAACAAGATCGTCGGCGAGGCGCGTTCGCGCGCCGAGGGCCTGGAGCGGGACGCCCGCGCCAAGGCGGACGCTCTCGAGCGGGACGCGCAGGAGAAGCACCGCGTCGCGATGGGCTCCCTGGAGTCCGCCCGCGCCACGCTGGAGCGCAAGGTCGAGGACCTGCGCGGCTTCGAGCGCGAGTACCGCACGCGTCTGAAGTCGTACCTGGAGTCGCAGCTGCGTCAGCTGGAGACCCAGGCCGACGACTCGCTCGCTCCGCCGCGCACCCCGGCCACGGCCTCGCTGCCGCCGGCCCCGTCGATGGCCTCGGCCGGCGCCGGTGCGCCGTCCTACGGCGGCAACGGCGCGATGGGTGGGGGTCCGTCCATGGGCGGCGCCCCGTCCTACGGCGGCCAGCAGCAGATGTCGCCGGCGATGACCCAGCCGATGGCTCCGGTCCGTCCGCAGGCTCCGCAGCCGATGCAGCAGGCGCCGGCGCCGATGCGTGGCTTCCTGATCGACGAGGACGACAACTGACGGCGGGTCGTCGCGCGATGAGCGCGTAGCCGTCGGCAGGCTGAAGGGCCGGGCCCCGGGAAACCGGGGCCCGGCCCTTTGCCGTGCGCCGGGTGCGTGCTGCGCGGGCGCAGACCGCGCCGAGCCACCCCGTGTGGGCCATCGTCCCGCTGGGGCGTGGGGGCCCCGGGCGCGGTCTGGGGGAAGGAACGCATGCCCGCAACGAGAGGGCGGGCGTCGTCCGTTGTGCCCAGGAGGCCGCCGCCTGGGAACGGGGAAGGGCCCGGCTCCCGAACGGGAGCCGGGCCCTTCCGGGTGGGTCAGGCCTTGCGGAGGCGGAACGTGAGGCCGAGGGACTCGTCCGTGAAGGCGGGGCCGTACGTCGCGTCCGCCTCGCCCTCCGCGTGGTCCGTCGCCAGGACCTCGTCCGCGATCAGGCCCGCGTGGGCCGCCAGGGCCTCCGCCGTCTCCGGGGACGTCGCGGTCCAGCGCAGCGCGATGCGGTCCGCCACATCGAGCCCGCTGTTCTTGCGCGCCTCCTGGATCAGCCGGATCGCGTCACGCGCCAGCCCCGCCTTGCGGAGCTCCGGGGTGATCTCCAGGTCCAGCGCGACCGTCGCGCCCGCGTCCGAGGCCACCGACCAGCCCTCGCGGGGGGTCTCCGTGATGATGACCTCCTCGGGGGTGACGGTGATCTCCTCGCCGTTCACCGAGAGGGTCGCCTCGCCCGAGCGGAGGGCCAGCGAGAGCGCCGCCGCGTCCGCCGCCGCCACGGCCTTGGCCACGTCCTGGACGCCCTTGCCGAACCGCTTGCCCAGGGCCCGGAAGTTGGCCTTGGCCGTCGTGTCGACGAGCGAGCCGCCGACGTCCGACAGGGAGGCCAGGGAGCTGACGTTCAGCTCCTCCGTGATCTGGGCCTGGAGGTCCGTGGAGAGGGCCGAGAAGCCCGTCGCCGCCACCAGGGCCCGGGAGAGCGGCTGGCGGGTCTTCACGCCCGACTCCGCGCGCGTCGCCCGGCCCAGCTCGACCAGGCGCCGGACGAGCAGCATCTGCTCGGAGAGCGTCCGGTCGATCTGTGCCGTGTCCGCCTCCGGCCACGTCGCCAGGTGCACCGACTCCGGGGCGTCCGGCGACACCGGCACCACGAGGTCCTGCCAGACCCGCTCCGTGATGAACGGGGTCAGCGGGGCCATCAGCCGGGTGACGGTCTCCACCACGTCGTGGAGGGTGCGGAGGGCCGCCTTGTCGCCCTGCCAGAAGCGGCGGCGGGACCGGCGCACGTACCAGTTGGAGAGGTCGTCCACGAAGGCGGAGATCAGCTTGCCGGTGCGCTGGGTGTCGTACGACTCCATCGCCTCGGTGGTCTCGGCGACCAGCGTGTTCAGCTCGGAGAGCAGCCACCGGTCGAGGACCGTGCGGTCGGCCGGGGCCGGGTCCGCCGCGCTCGGCGCCCAGCCCGAGGTACGGGCGTACAGCGCCTGGAAGGCCACCGTGTTCCAGTACGTCAGGAGGGTCTTGCGGACGACCTCCTGGATCGTGCCGTGGCCCACCCGGCGGGCCGCCCACGGCGAGCCGCCGGCCGCCATGAACCAGCGGACGGCGTCGGCGCCGTGCTGGTCCATCAGCGGGATCGGCTGGAGGATGTTCCCCAGGTGCTTGGACATCTTGCGGCCGTCCTCGGCGAGGATGTGGCCCAGGCAGACCACGTTCTCGTAGGACGACTTGTCGAAGACGAGGGTGCCGACGGCCATCAGCGTGTAGAACCAGCCGCGGGTCTGGTCGATCGCCTCGGAGATGAACTGCGCCGGGTAGCGGGACTCGAAGAGCTCCTTGTTCTCGTACGGGTAGCCGTACTGCGCGAACGGCATCGAGCCCGAGTCGTACCAGGCGTCGATGACCTCGGGGACGCGCGTGGCCTCCAGCGAGCAGCCCTCGGCGGGGCAGCCGAACGTCACCGCGTCGATGTACGGGCGGTGCGGGTCGAGCTGCGACTGGTCGGTGCCCGTCAGCTCGGTCAGCTCGGCGCGGGAGCCCACGCACGTCAGGTGGCCCTCCTCGCAGCGCCAGATCGGCAGCGGGGTGCCCCAGTAGCGGTTCCGGGAGAGCGCCCAGTCGACGTTGTTCGTCAGCCAGTCGCCGAAGCGGCCGTGCTTGACCGAGTCGGGGAACCAGTTCGTCCGCTCGTTCTCCGCGAGCATGCGGTCCTTGACCGCGGTGGTGCGGATGTACCAGGACGGCTGCGCGTAGTAGAGCAGCGCCGTGTGGCAGCGCCAGCAGTGCGGGTAGCTGTGCTCGTACGCGATGTGCTTGAAGAGCAGGCCGCGCGCGTCCAGGTCGGCGGTGAGCGCCTCGTCGGCCTTCTTGAAGAAGACGCCGCCGACCAGCGGCACGTCCTCCTCGAAGGTGCCGTCGGGGCGGACCGGGTTCACGACCGGGAGGCCGTACGCCTTGCAGACCTTGAGGTCGTCCTCGCCGAAGGCGGGGGACTGGTGGACCAGACCCGTGCCGTCCTCGGTCGTCACGTACTCGGCGTTGACGACGTAGTGCGCCTCGGCCGGGAAGTCGATCAGCTCGAAGGGGCGCCGGTAGGTCCAGCGCTCCATCTCGGCGCCCGTGAAGGACTCGCCCGTGGTGACCCAGCCCTCGCCGAGGGCCTTCTCGACCAGCGGCTGGGCGACGACGACCCGCTCGTCGCCGTCGGTGGCGACGACGTAGGTGACCTCCGGGTGGGCGGCGACCGCGGTGTTGGACACCAGGGTCCAGGGGGTCGTCGTCCAGACCAGGAGGGCCGCCTTGCCGGCCAGCGGACCGGAGGTCAGCGGGAAGCGGACGTAGACCGAGGGGTCGACGACCGTCTCGTAGCCCTGGGCCAGCTCGTGGTCGGAGAGGCCGGTGCCGCAGCGGGGGCACCAGGGCGCGACCCGGTGGTCCTGGACGAGGAGGTCCTTGTCGAAGATCTGCTTCAGCGACCACCAGACCGACTCGATGTACGAGGGGTCCATCGTGCGGTACGCGTCGTCCAGGTCGACCCAGTAGCCCATGCGGGTCGTGAGCTCGGCGAACGCGTCGGTGTGCCGGGTCACGGACTCGCGGCACTTGTCGTTGAACGCGGCGATGCCGTATTCCTCGATGTCCTTCTTGCCGGAGAAGCCGAGCTCCTTCTCGACGGCGAGCTCCACCGGGAGGCCGTGGCAGTCCCAGCCGGCCTTGCGGGCCACGTGGTAGCCGCGCATCGTCCGGAAGCGGGGGAAGACGTCCTTGAAGACCCGGGCCTCGATGTGGTGCGCGCCCGGCATGCCGTTGGCGGTCGGCGGGCCCTCGTAGAAGACCCACTCGGGGCGTCCCTCGGACTGTTCGAGGGTCTTGGCGAAGACCTTGTTGTCGTGCCAGAAATCGAGCACGGCGTGCTCCATCGCGGGCAGGTCGACCTGGGCGGGCACCTGGCGGTACTGCGGCGGTGTCATCGAGTTCCTCCGGCGGAATGTCGTCGTTCCGTCGGAGGGACGAGAGCGCTGCTCCCGCGGTACCACCCTCCTTGGCCCGGGGCACGCGGCCCTGAGCCCCCTCATTGGGGTCGCGACGCCGGGTCTAGTCACCGCGGGTGTCCCACGGCTTTCTTCCGGCGGCTCCGGGGTGATGCTTCACATCGGGCTCGCCCCCGGGCTCTCACCGTCCCCGGGTCGCTCATGGCTGCGTACGACGCTACTCGTCCCCATCCAAGCCTGTCGCCAGGACCAGTGTACGGGCCCCGGGGTGGGGCGGCCGACCGGTTTTCCCGTGACCCGAATGGCCATACGGGGCGGTCCGGACTTGGCGTGCGGCCATGTGGGGGAGGGGCGGGACGGATAACCCGGCGGCCAGCTGGGCACAACGGAGGCAGGCCCGCCCCGAGGGAAGCGGGGGCGGGTGGGAACGGCGGCGTGCCCCGTTGCCGCGGGCCTTGGGCCGATTTATCGTCCCAGCACGATTCGCGAGCAAGATCACAAAATGTGAAGGGGCCGCGACATGGTGGCGAAGAAGACCGCCGCGAAGAAGCCCTCGGCCGCCGGTTCCACCGGTTCGGCGGAGGGCGCCAAGGACGTGGCCGGGAAGAAGACGACGGTCGCGGAGCCGCCGACGGTCGCGAAGAGCACCACCGCGAAGAGGACCACCGCGAGGAAGGCCGCCGCCCGGAAGACCGCCGCGGAGAAGAGCGCCGGGGCGGACGCGGCCGCCGAGGAGACGGCCGCCCCGAAGGCCGCCGCCAGGAAGACGCCCGCCAAGAAGGCCGCGGCGAAGAAGGCGGCCGCGAAGGCGCCCGCCGCGAAGAAGCAGACAGGAGCCAGGACGGTGGCAGCGAAGAAGACCGCGGTTGGCGTCACGACCGCCGGGGACGAGGCCGCCGTGCCTCCCGCCCGGACCGGCGAGCTCGCGGTGCGTCCCGGGGAGGACCCCTGGACCCCGGCGGAGGTCGCCGAGGCCCGCAACGAACTCCAGTCCGAGGTCCTCCGCCTCCGCAGCGAGCTCGCGCACTCCCAGGAGGAGCTCACCGGACTCATGCGGGACTCCGGCGACGGCGCCGGGGACGACCAGGCCGACACCGGCACCAAGAACATCACCCGCGAGCACGAGCTCGCCCTGGCCGCCAACGCCCGGGAGATGCTGGAGCAGACCGAGCACGCCCTGGAACGGCTCGACGCGGGCACGTACGGCCTCTGTGAGGTGTGCGGGAAGCCCATCGGCAAGGCCAGGATGCAGGCCTTCCCCCGCGCCACGCTCTGCGTCGAGGACAAGCAGCGCCAGGAGCGGCGCGGCTGACACGGGTGCCGCCGGCCCTTCCCGGGGCGTAGCCGGCGCCTTCACGGGCGTGGCCGCGTCCCGGCCCGGGACCGGCGGCGGTGCGGCCGGGGACCGGTCGCGGTGCGGCCCGGGGCCGGGGTCTCGCCGGCCCGGGGTGGGTGCGGCGCGCCCGGGCCGTCCGCGCGGAGCCCCCGTCCCGGCCCGCGGGAAGGGCGGAGCCGCGGCGCGCGGCCGGTGATCTCGGCTGCCGGTCTCGTACGCCTGTGCCGTACCCTCGGTGCACGGTCAGGCATCGAGGTTGAGGGACTCACTCACGTGGCAGAGGCGGAGCGCATCATCGGTACGCCGGATTCAGCAGGGGCCGAGGAGCCGGCCGCCTCCGACGCGACGCCGGCCGACGGCACGGCCGCGCCCGAGCGCCCGAGGGGCAGGCGCCGGATCCTCGCGCTGTTCGTCGTCGCCGTCCTCGCCTACCTGCTCGACCTGGGCAGCAAGATGCTGGTGGTCGCCGAGCTGGAGGGCCGCGAGCCGATCCGGGTGATCGGCGACTGGCTGCGCTTCGACGCCATCCGGAACCCGGGTGCCGCCTTCGGCATGGGCGAGGCCTTCACGATCATCTTCACCTGCATCGCCGCCGCCGTGATCGTCGTGATCATCCGGCTGGCGCGCAAGCTCTACAGCCTGCCCTGGGCCATCGCCCTCGGCCTGCTGCTCGGCGGGGCGCTGGGCAACCTCACGGACCGGATCTTCCGCTCCCCGGGCGTCTTCGAGGGCGCGGTCGTCGACTTCATCGCCCCGGCCCACTTCGCCGTCTTCAACCTCGCCGACTCGGCGATCGTCTGCGGCGGCATCCTCATCGTGATCCTGTCGTTCCGGGGCCTCGACCCCGACGGCACCGTCCACAAGGACTGAGCGGACCCCGGGGCGCGACCCGAGCGCCCCGGGGCAAGGCATACTCGACGGGTGAGCACGAGTCCCGAGATCCGCACGCTGCCCGTTCCCGATGGCCTGGAGGGCGAGCGCGTCGACGCCGCCATCGCCCGCATGTTCGGGTTCTCCCGCACGAAGGCGGCCGAGCTGGCCGCCGAAGGGAAGGTCCAGGTCGACGGCTCCGTCGTCGGCAAGTCCGAGCGGGTGAGCGGCGGGGCGTGGCTCGAGGTCGAGATGCCGGGGGCGGCCGCGCCCGTGCAGATCGTCGCCGAGCCCGTCGAGGGCATGGAGATCGTCCACGACGACGACGACATCGTCGTGATCATGAAGCCGATCGGCGTGGCCGCGCACCCCAGCCCCGGCTGGACCGGCACCACGGTCATCGGCGGCCTCGCCGCCGCCGGTTACCGCATCTCCACCTCGGGCGCCGCCGAGCGCCAGGGCATCGTGCACCGCCTCGACGTCGGCACCTCGGGTCTGATGGTGGTCGCCAAGTCGGAGTACGCGTACACCTCGCTCAAGCGCCAGTTCAAGGAGCGCACGGTCGACAAGCGCTATCACGCGCTGGTCCAGGGCCACCCGGACCCGATGAGCGGCACCATCGACGCCCCCATCGGCCGGCACCCGAACCACGACTACAAGTGGGCCGTGACCGCCGACGGCAAGCCGTCCGTGACGCACTACGACCTGATCGAGGCGTACCGCTCGGCCTCGCTGCTCGACATCAAGCTGGAGACGGGCCGCACCCACCAGATCCGGGTGCACATGTCCGCCCACCGCCACCCCTGCGTCGGTGACCTCACCTACGGCGCCGACCCGACGATCGCCAAGCGACTCGGTCTGACCCGGCAGTGGCTGCACGCCGTCCGGCTGGGCTTCGAGCACCCGGGCGACGGCTCGTGGGTCGAGTTCGCCAGCACGTACCCCGAGGACCTCCAGCGGGCCCTGGACCGCATCGCGGCGGAGAGCCGGTGAGCGCCGCGTACAGCGTCCGCGTGGCGCGCGCCGCCGAGGACCGGGAGGCCTGCTTCGCGGTCCGCCGCGAGGTCTTCGTGGTGGAGCAGGGCGTGCCGCAGGAGCTGGAGTACGACACGTACGACGCGACCGCGGTGCACGTGCTCGCGGTGCGCGAGGACGGGCTGCCGCTGGGCACCGGCCGGCTGCTGCACGGCGCGGACGCGGTCGGCAAGACCGGTGCCGACGCCTCGGTGGGCTCGCTGGGCCGGCTCGCGGTGTCCGAGGCCGCGCGCGGCCTCGGCGTCGGCGCGGCGCTCGTGCGGGGCATCGAGGAGGCGGCGCGCGAGCGGGGGCTGACCGCGGTCGACCTGCACGCGCAGACCCATGCGCTCGGCTTCTACGAGCGGCTCGGCTACGTGGCGTACGGCCCCGAGTTCCCGGACGCGGACATGCCGCACCGGGCCATGCGCAGGGTTCTGTAGGCCGGAGGCGCAACCGGGGGCCGGCCGGGCTCCGTGTCCGTCTTCCGGGCCCCGTCGGGACGGCTGGGCGGGGGGCAGTCGCCGTGAAAACGGACATACGTGACAGGGTGTGTCCGTGGATCAATTGGCCCTGTTGTTCTTGCTGCTGCTCGGCGCGCTCCTCACGGTCCCGCTCGGTGAGCGGCTCGGACTGCCCGCGCCCGTCCTGATGACCCTCATCGGGATCGGGCTCGCGGTCCTGCCGTTCGTGCCGAACGTCGAGATCCCGCCGGAGTTCATCCTCCCGCTGGTGCTGCCGCCGCTGCTCTACGCCTCGGTGCAGCGGACCTCCTGGCGCCAGTTCGCGGCCAACAGGCGGCCGATCTTCCTGCTCGCCGTCGCCCTCGTCTTCGTCACCACGGCCGCCGTCGGAGCCGTCGCGCACATGCTGGTGCCCGGGCTTCCGCTGGCCGCGGCGATCGCGCTCGGCGCCCTCGTCGCTCCGCCCGACCCGGTCGCGGCGACCGCCGTGGCGGGCTCGCTGGGACTGCCGCGGCGCCTGGTGTCGATCCTGGAGGGCGAGGGGCTCTTCAACGACGTCACCGCGATCGTGCTCTACCACGTGGCGATCGCCGCCGTCGTCAGCGGCTCGTTCTCCTGGCCCGACGCCCTGGGCGAGTTCGCCCTCTCCGCGGTGGTCGCCGTGGTCGTCGGCCTGGGCCTCGGCTGGCTCGCCAACAAGCTGATCGGGCTGCTCGGCGACGCCACGCTCCAGACCGGGCTCACCCTCCTCGTGCCCTTCGTGAGCTATGTGCTCGCCGAGGAACTGCACGGCTCCGGCGTCCTCGCCGTGCTCGTCACCGCGCTCTTCCTCGCGGAGCACGCGGCCGACGCCGACGACGTGATGGGCCGGCTCGCCGGGCAGACCTTCTGGCAGGTCGTCGACACCCTCGTCACCGGCATCGCCTTCGGCCTCATCGGCCTCGAACTCGTGCACGTCTTCGGGGTGGCCGAGGGGCGCGGATGGCAGATGCTCGGCTGGGGCGCCGCCGTCGTCGGGGTGGTCGTGGGCGTCCGGCTGCTGTGGCTGCTCCCGGCGACCTGGCTGGCGAAGCGGCTGCACACCCGCCGGGACGTCGACGAGGAGATCCCGACCAGCTGGCGCGAGACCATCGTCATGTGGTGGGCGGGGATGCGGGGAGTGGCCTCGGTGGCGCTGGCGCTCGCCATTCCGCTCCGCACCGAGGACGGCGCTCCCTTCCCCGGCCGCGACGAGATCGTCTTCATCGCCTTCTGCGTGATCATCGCCACACTCGTCGTCCAGGGTCTCAGCCTGCCCTGGCTGGTGAAGCGGCTCGGCGTCCGGGCGGACGCGGACGCCGAGCGCGTCCTGGAGCGGGATCTCGCCATCCGGGCCGCGAAGGCCGCGAAGCGCCGGCTCAAGGAGATCGAGGAGGTCGAGGAGCTGCCCGAGGAGGTCCAGGAGCGGCTGCTGCGCGGGGCCTACGACATCGGGGCGCGGATCAGCCCTGACATGGTCGACGAGGAGCGGCGGGCCGCCTTCGTCGAGCGGACGAAGCGCTTCAAGGCCGTGCAGCGGATCCAGCGGGAGCTGATGTCCGCGGCCCGGCACGAGGTGCTCTCGGCCCGCAGCGAGCCGGGCGCCGACCCGGAGGTGGTGGACCGGGTGCTGCGGCAGCTGGACGTGCGCAGCCTGCGCTGACGCGGAGTCTCGCCGGGGAACGCCTCCGGCGCGCGGCCCGTCGGGGGAAGCGGGCCGGCGCCGGCCCGTGGGCGGCCGGGGGGCGCGGAGCGGGTGGCAGGATGGGAGGCATGGACATCATGCTCTTCCACTCGGCCTACGGGCTGACCCCTTCCGTCGAGGCGGCGGCCGAGCGGCTGCGCGCCGCCGGGCACCGGGTCTGGACGCCGGATCTCTACGGGGGCAGGACGGTCGGGACCGTGGAGGAGGGCGTGCTGCTGCGGGACGAGATCGGCAAGGACGAGCTGCTGAAGCGCGCGGTCCTGGCCGCCGCCCCGTACTCCGAGCGCGGCCTGGTCTACATGGGTCTCTCCCTGGGCGCCTCGATCGCGCAGACCCTGGCGCTCGGCGACGAGAAGGCGCGCGGGCTGCTGCTCCTCCACGGCACCTCGGACCTCGCGGAGTCGGCCGCGGTGGACGAGCTGCCCGTGCAGCTGCACGTGGCCGATCCCGATCCGTTCGAGACGCACGACTGGCTGTCGTCCTGGTACCTGCAGATGCGCAGGGCGGGCGCCGACGTGGAGATCTACCGCTACCCGGGCGCGGGGCACGTGTTCACGGACCCGGAACTGCCCGACTGGGACGAGGAGTCGGCCGACCGGACGTGGTCGGTGGCACTGGCGTTCCTGGACAGCCTGTAGGACCGCGGTGAACGGGCGCGGCCCCCGGGGGAGTTCCCCCGGGGGCCGCGCCCGTGGGGGACCGGATCAGGCGCGGTACGCCGTCCAGTAGTCGTTCATCCGGGTCACCTGGCCCGCGGTGAACTGGTACATGCAGGCGTCGTAGGTGTAGTCCATGAAGTTGTGGATCGGGTCCACGCCGGCCTTGTTGGTGCAGGTGTCACGGCCGGTCGGGCACTCGTAGGCGGGGCTCTTCTCGGCCGGGGTGTCGGCCACGCCGTCGCCGCTGCCGCTGCAGCCGCCCTGGAAGGTGTGGTAAAGGCCCATCCAGTGGCCGACCTCGTGGGTGGCGGTGTCGCCCTGGTTGTAGTTGGCCGCGGAGCCGCCCGGGAGCGAGGCGTCGAGGACGACGACCCCGTCCATCCTCGGGTTCGAGGCGTACGAGGACGGGAAGGTCGCCCAGCCGAGGAGGCCGCCGCCCAGTTTGGCGGTGTAGAAGTTCAGCGCGCCCGCGCCGCCCTTGCGGAGGGTCTGCTTCATCTGCTTCTCGGCGGTGGAGCCGGAGGACAGGTTGTACCAGGACGCGTTGTCCGTGTAGTCGGTGCCGGCCAGGGTGAACTGGAAGTTGGAGTTCACGTTGCCGGTGCCCTGGCCCGCGTAGGCCGCGTTCAGGACGTTCATCTGGTTGGTGATCGCCGTGGCGGAGAGCTTGCCCGTCGTACCGGAGTGGATGACGTGGAAGTAGACGGGGATGTTCACCACGGCGGCGGCTCTGCCGGTGGCGCCGCTGAGGCGGGCCTCGGAGCGGGCCGCGGTCAGCTTCTTCCTGAAGTCGGCGTCCATGGCTGCGGCCTTGGCGGCCGTGACCTCGTTCGGCTCGGCGGCGTGGCCGTCGGCGCCGCGCGCCTTGCGGGCGCCGGACAGGGCGCCGGCGTCGTCGGCGCACTCCTCGGCGGACGCGCCGGCCAGCGTGGTGGTGGTGCCGCTCGCGACCGGGGCGGAGAGCGGGGCGATGGCCAGGGTTCCGGCCATGACGGCGGTACCCAGCATCCGGCGCGACATACGCGGGGATATGCGGACAAGAGCACGCATGGTGACTCCTCGTGGGGGGTGGGGGGAGGAACTTCCTCCGCCACGCCGGGGAGATTACGCGTCCATGTCAGACCGCGTTGAGGAGTGATCAAGCCCAATCATTCGGTGGGCAATTCGGGGCATCGGGAAGAAATTCTTGCGCCGGTTCCGGAGTTCGAGACCTCGACGTAACAGCGGAGGGGAGAGAGGCGGGTGGTGTGTCCGGATTCGATCTCCAGAACCAGCCACCCGCCGTAGCGATGTGATCTCCCGTTAACGAAAGAGATCATGGCTGAAAAGCATCGCTAGAAAGTCGCCAGGGCGACCTCAGAGGACCGGCTGGTACACCCGCTCGACGCGCTGCGTTCCGTTCCGCGTCCGGTACGAGCGCGCCCAGGCCGTCGTCGCGTGCGGATCCGCCTTGTCGGAGACCGTGTAGTAGTCCATCTGCGAGCGCTCGGCGGTCACGTCGAGCACGCCGTAGCCGTGGTGGTCCATGTCTACCCACTTCACGTGCCGGTTGGCGGCCTTGACCGCTCCGGCCGCTCCCACCGACAGCGTCCCCGGGGCCACGTGCAGGATGTCGTCCAGGTTGTCCGAGGTCACCGAGGTGACGACGAACTCGGTCGCGGCGGACGCCGAGAGGGGATACGTCGCCGCCTTCACCGGAACGTCGTTGGCCCAGGCCATGTGGATGTCGCCGGTCAGGAAGACGGTGTTGCGGATGCCGCGCGAGGTGAGGTGGCCGAGGAGCTCCCGACGGTCGTCCGTGTAGCCGTCCCACTGGTCGACGTTGACCGCGAGTCCCTCCTTGGGCAGGCCCATCAGCTCGGCGATCGGCTCCAGGAGATGGGCGGGCAGCGCGCCGAAGGCGACCGGCGAGATCATCACCGAGGTGCCGACCAGCTGCCAGGCCGCGTCGGAGGAGGCGAGCCCGGACTTCAGCCAGTCGAGCTGCGCGCGACCGGTGAGGGAGCGCTCCGGGTCGTCGACCGAACCGCTGCCGGCCTTCGCCGGGGCGGAGCGGAACGAGCGCAGGTCGAGGAGGTGCAGATCGGCCAGCCTGCCGAAGCGCAGCCGCCGGAAGACCGTGCCCTCGGTGGAGGCGCGGACCGGCATCCACTCGAAGTAGGCCTGCTTGGCGGCGGCGACCCGGGCCGCCCAGTCGCCCTCGGCGCCGGGCGTGTGGTTCTCGGCCCCGCCCTCCCAGGCGTCGTTGGCGAACTCGTGGTCGTCCCAGATGGCGACGACCGGGTGCGCCGCGTGCAGCGCCTGCAGGTCGGCGTCCGTCTTGTAGTGGCCGTGCCGGGTGCGGTAGTCGGCCAGCGTGGTGATCTCGTGGCGCGGCTCGTGCCGCCGGACGGTGTACTTCGCGTCCGGGTACGTCCCGCTGCCGTACTCGTACACGTAGTCGCCGAGGTGCAGGACCGCGTCCAGGTCGGCGCGGGCGGCGAGATGGCGGTACGCGGAGAAGTGGCCGGACTCCCAGTTGGCGCAGGAGACCACGCCGAACCGGATGCCGGGCGCCGCCGCGTCGACGGCCGGTGTGGTGCGGGTGCGGGCGGCGGGGGAGACGGCGGAGCCCGCGGTGAAGCGGAACCAGTAGGAGGTGGCCGGGCGCAGGCCGCGGACGTCCGCCTTCACCGTGTGGTCGGAGCCGGCGCTCGCCGTGGTGGTGCCGGAGGCCGCGATCCGGGTGAAGCCGCGGTCCTCGGCGACCTCCCAGGCGACCTGGACGTCGGGACCCAGGCCGGAGCCCGGCATCGCTTCGGGGACGGGGGTGACGCGCGTCCAGAGCAGGACGCCGTCGGGCAGCGGGTCGCCGGAGGCGACGCCGTGGAGGAACGCGGGTGCCCCGGGGGCCGCGTGGGCCGCGGTGGCCGCGCCGAGGACGGCGGGCACGGTGACGGCGGTGACGGCGGCGGCCTTGACGACCGTGCGCCGCGTGGGGGCGGAGGATATGAAACGACTGGTCACGGCCAGTCAGATTACTGGTGAGTACGGGAAGTGTGGAGGGACTTGAGGGAATGTTCGCCGGATGGTCGCCCCCGGGTCGCGTCCGGACCCGCCGGAACGACCTCGCCCTCCGACCCGCCGCACGGGGCGCGGGTCGGAGGGCGAGGTGGGGTCCGGCGGCGGTCCGGATCAGCCCTTGAGGGCCGCGTCGATCGCCGTGCCGAACTCGGTGGCGGTCATCGGCGGGTTGTCGGAGCCCGCCACCGTCACGGGCTTGCCGTCCATCTTCAGCGTCGGCGTGCCGGTCACCCCGCTGTCGTCGAAGGCCTTCGACATCTTCATCGCCCAGGCGTCGAACGTGCCGTCCTCGACGTTCTTCTTGAAGGCGGCGTTGCCCTTGAGCGCCGGCACCGAGTCCGCCACCTCCAGGAGGTAGGAGTCCTTGGCGAACTTGTCGTCGTTCTCCTCGGGGTGGAACTTCGCCGAGTAGAGCGCCGACTTGTACGACAGGAAGGCCTCCGGGCTCACGTCGAGGGCCGCGCCCAGCGCCGAGAGGGCGTTCTTCGAGCCCTCGCCCGTGGCCGCGTTGTCGATGAAGGTGGCACCGACGTACTTGATCTTGTACTTGCCGGCCTCGACGTCCTTCTCGACCGTGGAGCCCACGGACTGCTCGAAGGTCGCGCAGACCGGGCAGCGCGAGTCCTCGTACAGCTCCAGGGTCTTCTTCGCGGACGGCTTGCCGACGACGACGGTCGTGCCGTTCGTCCCCGAGGTGTTCTTCGGGGCGGTCACGCTGGTCGCCTTGGCCGCCGACTCCCACGCCGAGGGCTTGTTCGACTGGACCACCGCGTAGCCGATGCCGCCGGCGGCGGCCAGCACGGCCACGGCCGAGACGCCGACGACGAGCTGGCGGCGGGTCCGGTCCTTCTTCGCCTGGCGCTCGCGCTCGACGCGCAGACGCTCGCGGGCGGCGGCCTTGTTGGCCTGGTTGTTGCGTGCACTCATGATCGTGGTCTCCGTGACGGTGAGGAGGGAAGGGGGTACCGCGTGCCGGGGTGCGCTTCGCTCAGACGAGGGCGAAGCGCGGGCACGGGGGTCCCCGCCGTCCCACCGAGTGGGTCAGGAGCCGGGTGCGGGAGGGCCGGGGCCGCCCCGCGGGCCGCCCGGCGCGCCGCGGCGCCGGGCCACCGGTACGGAAGAGCGCCGCCACCACGAGCAGCGGGCGGAACGCGAGGGCCGCCACCGCGCCCACCAGGCGGGCGAGCGCCCGCTCCCCGCCCCGCAGCCAGACGGCCGCGAAGAGCCCCACGCCCGTGTGGGCCAGGAGCAGCAGCCAGGGCACCGCCGGGTCGGGCGAGTCGAGGAGCGCGGCGGCCGTGCCGCTCTCGGGGGTCGCGACACCGGGCAGCGGGGAGCCGACGGCGCCGCCGCAGAACACCTCCACGCCCACCGCGCGCAGCGATCCGGCGACCGGACCGCCGGCGGCGCCGTAACAGACGGCCTGACCGCTGGTGAAGAGCGTGTCGGCCGCCAGTTCCAGCGGGACGAGGAGCCCGGCGATCGGGCCGAGGCCCCGCTCGCGGCCGGCCAGGGCGTACGCCACGGCGAAGACGCCGACCGCGACCGGGACGACCGTCCCGAGCGGGAGCGGCACGCGCGAGAGCAGCACGTGGGACGCCACGGACAGCGTCACGACCAGTGCCGTGAAGAACGCCGCCCGCAGCGCCCTCAGCTGCGTCCCTGCCATGTCCATCGTCGTGGAGTGTGTCATGCCGGTCCGTAAGGGGCCCCTAAAGCCGGCCTGTGAACGGGCCTAGAGGCCCGGGATCCGGCCGTTGCGGAAGAGGTCGACGAAGATCTGGTGGTCGGCCCGCGCGCGGGCCCCGTAGCTGTGGGCGAAGTCCACCAGGAGCTCGGCGAAGCCCTCCTCGTCGGCGGCGATCGCCGCGTCGATGGCCCGCTCCGTGGAGAACGGCACCAGCGAGTGACCGCTGGAGTCGTCCGCCGCCGCGTGCATCGTCGCCGTCGCCCGGCCCAGGTCGGCGACCGTGGCCGCGATGTCCTGGGGGTCGTCGATGTCCGACCAGTCGAGGTCCACCGCGTAGGGCGAGACCTCCGCGACGAGCTGCCCGGCGCCGTCCAGCTCCGTCCAGCCGAGCCACGGGTCGGCGTGCGCCTGGAGCGCCCGCTGCGAGATCACCGTGCGGTGGCCCTCGTGCTGGAAGTACTCCCGCACCGCCGCGTCCGTCACATGGCGGGAGACGGCCGGGGTCTGCGCCTGCTTGAGGTAGATCACGACGTCGTTCTCCAGGGCGTCGCTGTTCCCCTCCAGCAGGATGTTGTACGAGGGGAGGCCCGCCGAGCCGATGCCGATCCCGCGCCGCCCCACCACGTCCTTGACCCGGTAGGAGTCGGGGCGGGCCAGGCTGGCCTCCGGAAGGGTCTCCAGGTAGCCGTCGAAGGCCGCCAGCACCTTGTACCGGGCGGCCGCGTCCAGCTCGATCGCACCGCCGCCCGCCGAGAAGCGGCGCTCGAAGTCGCGGATCTCCGTCATCGAGTCGAGCAGCCCGAAGCGGGTCAGGGAACGGGCGGCGCGGAGCGCCCCGAGCAGCGCGCCCTCGGCGGTGTCCAGGGTGAACGGGGGCAGGTCGTCGGTCTTCGTGCCGGTCGCCAGGGAGTGGATCCGCTCCCGGTAGGACGCCGCGCAGACCCGCACCAGCTGGGTGATCTGCTCGTCGCTCAGTGCCTTCGCGTATCCGATCAGGGCGATCGAGGCCGCGAGCCGCTTGAGGTCCCAGGTGAAGGGGCCGACGTACGCCTCGTCGAAGTCGTTGACGTTGAAGATCAGCCGGCCGTTGGCGTCCATGTACGTGCCGAAGTTCTCGGCGTGCAGGTCGCCGTGGATCCACACCCGGCCGGTCCGCTCGTCCAGGTACGGGCCGCTCTGTATGTGCCCTCCCTCACCGCCGGCGTCCTCGCTCGCCAGGTCCGCGTAGAACAGGCAGGCGGTGCCCCGGTAGAAGGCGAAGGCGGAGCCCGCCATCTTCCGGAACTTCACGCGGAAGGCGGCGGGGTCGGCGGCGAGGAGCTCGCCGAAGGCGGTGTCGAAGACGGCGAGGATGTGCTCACCGCGCTCCGCGGCGGTGGGCTGGGGGACCGACATCGAGGTGCCTCCTGGTACCGGACGTGCTGGAAGAATGTTCACGACAATTGGGACGGGCGTTCCGTGTCTCTCAACGCGCGACCCTAGCCGCGAGTGCCCGCCGACTGTCACTCCGGAGACGTAGACTTCCACGCTGTCCCCCCAGACTGCCCGCAGCCTGTCGACTCCCGTTCTCCGGAGGCCTCCCGCCGTGACCAAGCCGCCCTTCACGCACCTCCACGTCCACACCCAGTACTCGCTGCTGGACGGTGCCGCGCGGCTGAAGGACATGTTCAACGCGTGCAACGAGATGGGCATGACCCACATCGCGATGTCCGACCACGGCAACCTGCACGGGGCGTACGACTTCTTCCACTCGGCGAAGAAGGCCGGGGTGACGCCGATCATCGGCATCGAGGCCTACGTCGCCCCCGAGTCCCGGCGGAACAAGCGGAAGATCCAGTGGGGGCAGCCGCACCAGAAGCGGGACGACGTCTCGGGTTCCGGCGGCTACACCCACAAGACGATCTGGGCGGCGAACTCCACCGGCCTCCACAACCTCTTCAAGCTCTCCTCCGACGCCTACGCCGAGGGGTGGCTGCAGAAGTGGCCCCGGATGGACAAGGAGACCATCTCCCAGTGGTCGGAGGGGCTCATCGCCTCCACCGGCTGCCCCTCCGGAGAGCTCCAGACCCGGCTCCGCCTCGGCCAGTTCGACGAGGCCCTGAAGTCCGCCTCCGAGTACCAGGACATCTTCGGCAAGGACCGGTACTTCCTGGAGCTCATGGACCACGGCATCGAGATCGAGCGCCGGGTCCGGGACGGGCTCCTGGAGATCGGCAAGAAGCTCGGCATCCCGCCGCTGGTCACCAACGACTCGCACTACACGTACGCGCACGAGTCGACCGCGCACGACGCCCTGCTCTGCATCCAGACCGGCAAGAACCTCTCCGACCCGGACCGCTTCCGCTTCGACGGCACCGGCTACTACCTGAAGACCACGGACGAGATGTACGCCATCGACTCCTCGGACGCCTGGCAGGAGGGCTGCCGCAACACCCTCCTGGTCGCGGAGCAGATCAACACCGACGGCATGTTCGTCGAGAAGAACCTCATGCCGAAGTTCGAGATCCCGGAGGGGTTCACCGAGGTCACCTGGTTCCGCGAGGAGACCATGCGGGGCATGCACCGCCGGTTCCCCGGCGGCATCCCGGACGACCGCCTGAAGCAGGTCGAGTACGAGATGGACACGATCATCTCGATGGGCTTCCCCGGCTACTTCCTCGTGGTCGCCGACTTCATCATGTGGGCGAAGGCGCAGGGCATCGCGGTGGGCCCCGGCCGAGGCTCCGCTGCCGGTTCCATCGTCGCGTACGCCATGGGCATCACCGACCTCGACCCGATCCCGCACGGACTGATCTTCGAGCGCTTCCTCAATCCCGAGCGCATCTCGATGCCCGATGTCGACATCGACTTCGACGAGCGCCGGCGCGTCGAGGTCATCCGGTACGTGACGGAGAAGTACGGCTCCGACAAGGTCGCCATGATCGGCACCTACGGCAAGATCAAGGCGAAGAACGCCATCAAGGACTCCGCGCGTGTCCTCGGCTACCCCTACGCCATGGGCGACCGGCTCACCAAGGCCATGCCCGCCGACGTCCTCGGCAAGGGCATCGACCTCAACGGCATCACCGACCCCTCGCACCCGCGGTACAGCGAGGCCGGCGAGATCCGCGCGATGTACGAGAACGAGCCCGACGTCAAGAAGGTCATCGACACCGCGCGGGGCGTCGAGGGCCTGGTCCGGCAGATGGGCGTGCACGCGGCCGGCGTGATCATGTCCAGCGAGCCCATCGTCGAGCACGCGCCGATCTGGGTGCGCCACACCGACGGCGTGACCATCACGCAGTGGGACTACCCCCAGTGCGAGTCGCTCGGCCTGATCAAGATGGACTTCCTGGGCCTCAGGAACCTCACGATCATGGACGACGCCGTCAAGATGGTGAAGGCCAACAAGGGCATCGACCTGGACCTGCTGGCCCTGCCGCTGGACGACCCCAAGACGTACGAACTGCTCTGCCGGGGTGACACCCTCGGCGTCTTCCAGTTCGACGGCGGCCCCATGCGCTCGCTGCTGCGGCTGATGAAGCCCGACAACTTCGAAGACATCTCCGCCGTGTCCGCCCTGTACCGGCCGGGCCCGATGGGCATGAACTCGCACACGAACTACGCCCTGCGCAAGAACAAGCAGCAGGAGATCACCCCGATCCACCCCGAGCTGGAGAAGCCGCTCGAAGAGGTGCTCGCGGTCACCTACGGCCTGATCGTCTACCAGGAGCAGGTGCAGAAGGCCGCCCAGATCATCGCCGGCTACTCGCTGGGCGAGGCCGACATCCTGCGCCGCGTCATGGGCAAGAAGAAGCCCGAGGAGCTGGCGAAGAACTTCACGATCTTCCAGGCGGGCGCCCGCAAGAACGACTTCAGCGACGAGGCGATCCAGGCGCTCTGGGACGTCCTGGTCCCCTTCGCCGGCTACGCCTTCAACAAGGCGCACTCGGCCGCGTACGGCCTGGTCTCCTACTGGACCGCCTACCTCAAGGCGAACTACCCCGCCGAGTACATGGCGGGTCTGCTCACCTCGGTCAAGGACGACAAGGACAAGTCCGCCGTCTACCTCAACGAGTGCCGCCGCATGGGCATCAAGGTGCTCCCGCCGAACGTGAACGAGTCCGAGTCGAACTTCGCCGCCCAGGGCGACGACGTGATCCTCTTCGGCCTCTCCGCCGTGCGGAACGTCGGCACCAACGTCGTCGAGTCGATCATCAGGTCGCGCAAGGCGAAGGGGAAGTACTCCTCCTTCCCCGACTTCCTCGACAAGGTCGAGGCCGTCGTCTGCAACAAGCGGACCATCGAGTCGCTGATCAAGGCCGGCGCCTTCGACGAGATGGGCCACACCCGCAAGGGCATGGTCGCCCACCACGAGCCGATGATCGACAACGTGGTCGCGGTCAAGCGCAAGGAGGCCGAGGGACAGTTCGACCTCTTCGGCGGCATGGGCGAGGAGACGAGCGACGAGCCCGGCTTCGGCCTCGACGTCGAGTTCTCCGACGTCGAGTGGGAGAAGTCCTACCTGCTCGCCCAGGAGCGCGAGATGCTCGGCCTGTACGTCTCCGACCACCCGCTCTTCGGCATCGAGCACATCCTGTCCGACAAGACGGACGCGGCGATCTCCCAGCTCACCGGCGGCGAGCACGCCGACGGCGCGGTCGTCACCATCGGCGGCATCATCTCCGGCCTCCAGCGGAAGATGACCAAGCAGGGCAACGCCTGGGCCATCGCCACCGTCGAGGACCTGGCCGGCTCCATCGAGTGCATGTTCTTCCCGGCCACCTACCAGCTGGTGTCCACCCAGCTCGTCGAGGACACGGTCGTCTTCGTGAAGGGCCGCCTCGACAAGCGGGAGGACGTGCCCCGGCTCGTCGCGATGGAGCTGATGGTCCCCGACGTGTCGAACGCCGGGACCAACGCGCCGGTGATCCTCACCATCCCCACCGTCAAGGTGACCCCGCCGATGGTCACCCGGCTCGGCGAGATCCTGCGCCACCACAAGGGCAACACCGAGGTGCGGATCAAGCTGCAGGGCCCCCGGACCACGACCGTGCTGCGGCTCGACCGGCACCGGGTCCAGGCCGACCCGGCCCTCTTCGGCGACCTGAAGGTCCTGCTCGGCCCGTCCTGCCTGGCCGGCTGACCGCGCGGGGACTCCCGGACACGCGCAAGGGGCGCGCGGGGTCTCCCGGACACGCGCAAGGGGCGCGCCCGTCGTCACGGGCGCGCCCCTTTGCCGTACGCGAAGGCCGTCAGTTGTGGCCGAAGCGCTTCTGGCGGCCCTTGCGGGCGACGTCGCTCGGCAGCACCTGCGACGCCCGCTGCGAGGCCTCGGACTCCATCGCCGACTGCTGCGCCTGCTGGGCGCCGCGCTCGGCCGGCGACTGCTGCTTCTGACTGCGGTTCTGGTTGCGGTTCTTGGCCATGGGGATGCCTCCTCAAAGGGACCTAGGGACCAGGGCCGCTGTCAGACTCACATAGCGGACGAACCGCCGCATTTTGGATCATTACCGAGCGTCAGGCTCCGGGGAGCGTGACTTCCGCCACGCCGATGATCCAGTTCCGGCCGTCGAGCCCCCGCCCTTCGGGCAGACTCGAAGGAGATCCGAAGCAACTTCCGATCCCGAGGTTCCCGAAAGAGGGTGGAACACGTGGACCGCTGCGTCGTCCTGGTGGACGCCGGCTACCTGCTGGGAGCCGCCGCCAGTCTTCTCGCCGGGGAACCGGCCCGCTCCCGGATCACCGTCGACCACGCCGGACTCATCCAGCAGCTGCGCCAACGCGCCGAAGCCGAGACCGCGCTGCCCCTGCTGCGGATCTACTGGTTCGACGGCGCGCCCGACCGGGTGCCCCAGCCCGAGCACCGGAGGCTGCGCGTCATGCCCCGGGTCACCGTCCGGCTGGGCGCCCTGACCCGGAGCGACGGGCGCTGGGCCCAGAAGGGCGTCGACGCGGCGATGCACACCGAGCTCACCGAGCTTGCCCGCAACCGGGCCTGCTCGGACATCGTGCTCGTCACCGGCGACGGCGACCTGCTCCCCGGACTGGTGTCGGCCAAGGAACACGGCGTCGCCGTCCACCTCTGGGCCGTCCAGGCCGCCGACGGCGACTACAACCAGTCCGAGGACCTCGTCGCCGAGGCCGACGAGCGGCGGGTCCTCGACCGGGCCTGGATCACCCGGGCGGTCCGCGCCAAGGACCTCACCGGCATCTGCGCGCCCCCGCCCGCCCCGCGCCCCGAGATCGCCGCCATCCTCTCCGCCCCGCTGCCCGAGGCCGCCCTCGCCGCCTCCGCCGAACGGGCCGCCGAGGCCGCGGCCGCGGCCGGCGCCGCCGGCGAGGCCCCCGCCGCCCACGGCAACGGCCACCCCCACCACGGCGAGGACCGCGCGGGCGGCAACGGGCACCTCCGCGAGGACGACCGCGGCCACGGGCCCGGCGTCCCCGCCCCGCCGGCCGGCAAGGGCGTCCCCACCCCCAAGGACCTGGCGGGGCTCCGCGCCCCCGCCTCCCCGGGAGCCCCGGTGGCCCAGGCGGCCAGCGCCCTCCGCTGGTCCTCCGACCGGGGCTGGGTCGAGCGCCCCGCCGCACCCCTCGGCGAACCCGCCGAGACCGCCTCCCTGCCCACCCTCGCCGCCCTCACCAGCGCCGAGCAGCGCTGGGCGGACCGCGAGGAGGACATCACCACCGTCGGCGGGGACCCCTTCGAGGTCGGGCAGGTGTTCGCCCGGCGGTGGATGGAACGACTTCCCGAGCAGAGCCACGTCCAGAGGCTCTCCACCCTCTACCCGCGCATCCCGCACCGCATCGACGGCGAACTCCTCCGCTACGCGGCCCGATTCGGGCTCCTCGCCCACAAGGACGACCAGATCGACGAACACGACCGCTACGCGATCCGGGCCGGATTCTGGCGCGAGATCGACGTCCGGGCCGCCGCGGAACACGCCCCCGCGCCCGGAGCAGGCCCGGCGACCCCGTAGGCTCTTCCCCCGTGAGTACGGTGTGCGCGGTGCGGGATCTGGTCAAGACGTACCCCGCCACGCGCGGTCGGCGCGGAGCGCCCGCGACACCCGAGGTGCGGGCCACCGACGGGGTCAGTCTCGACGTGCGCGGCGGCGAGATCTTCGGGCTGCTCGGCCCCAACGGCGCGGGCAAGTCGACCCTGGTCCGCCAGCTCACCGGGCTCATGCGCCCTGACTCCGGCAGCGTCCGGCTCCTCGGCCACGACCTCGTGCGCCACCCCGAGCGGGCCTCCCGCCTCCTCGCGTACCTCGGCCAGGAGTCCACCGCCCTCGACGAGCTGACCGTCGCCCTCGCCGCCGAGACCACCGGGCGGCTGCGCGGCCTCGGCGTCCGGGAGGCGCGTGCCGAGCGCGACGCCGTCCTGGAGGAGCTCGGCCTCGGCCCGCTGGCCTCCCGGCCGCTCCGCAGGCTCTCCGGCGGCCAGCGCCGTCTCGCCTGCCTCGCCGCCGCGCTCGTCGGCGAGCGCCCGGTCCTCGTCCTCGACGAGCCCACCACCGGCATGGACCCGGTCGCCCGCCGAGCCGTCTGGGCCGCCGTCGACCGGCGCCGCGCCGAGCACGGCACCACCGTCCTGCTCGTCACCCACAACGTCATCGAGGCCGAGACCGTCCTCGACCGGGTCGCCGTCCTCGACCGCGGCCGGGTCATCGCCTGCGACACGCCCGCCGGACTCAAGGAGCGGGTCGCGGGCGAGGTCCGCGTCGAGCTGGTCTGGCGCGAGTCCGCCCCGCTCCACCTGCCCGAGGTCGCCTCGCTGCGCGAGCTGGCGCAGGAGACGGGCCGGCGCTGGATGCTCCGCCTCGCCCCCGACGAGGCACGGGCCGCCGTCGCCACCGTCACCGGCGGCGCCGCGTTCACCGCGCTCGACGACTTCACCCTCGCCACGCCCAGCCTGGAGGACGTCTACCTGGCGCTGGGCGGCGCGACCGAGGGACTGGTGAAGGCGTGACCCTCCCCGCACCCGCCCCGCCCGACCGGGGAGGCGCACGCGACCCGCGCCCCCCACGGACCGCACGGACCGCACGTCACCCCCAGGAGCTGTACGCAGTGAGCACCGTGCCCGCCGAGACGCTGCCGACCGGCGCGCCCTCCGCCCGGACCCGCGCCCCCGCCGAGGACGAGGCCGCCGCGCCCCTCGCCCCGCGCGCCCGGCTGCTGCCCGCCCTCGCCGCCGTCTACCGCGCGCAGCTCTCCCGCGCCCGGGTCGCCCGCATCCCGCTGCTCTTCGTCGCCACCTTCCAGTCCATCGGGATCATGGTCCTGATGCGCGGGGTCGTCGACGGGGGGTCCGAGGCGCGCGCCGTCGTGGCCGGCTCCACCGTCCTCGTGGTCGCGTTCGTCGCGCTGAACCTGCTCGCCCAGTACTTCGGGCAGCTGCGCGCCACCGGCGGCCTCGACCACTACGCCACGCTGCCCGTGCCGCCCGCCGCCGTCGTGCTGGGCGCCGCCGGAGCGTACGCCTCCTTCACCGTGCCCGGGACCGCCGTCACCGCCGTCGCGGGCTCCCTGCTCTTCGGACTGCCGCTCGGGCACCTCTGGATCCTCGCCGCCGTCGTCCCGCTCGCCGGCGCCGCGCTGGCCGGCCTCGGCGCGGCCCTCGGGCTCCTCGCGCCCCGCCAGGAGCTGGCCACCCTCCTCGGCCAGCTCGGCATGTCCGCGGCGCTGCTCCTCGGCGTCCTCCCGGCGGAGCGGCTGCCGGAGCCCATCGGCTGGGCCCGGGACCTGCTGCCGTCGACGTACGGCGTGGAGGCCATGGCCCGCACCTTCGAGCCAGGTCCCGACTGGGCGGCCGTCGCCCTCGACCTGGCCGTGTGCGGGGTCGTCGGCGTGGTCTCGCTGGCCGTGGCCACCTGGGCGTACCGCCGGGCCGCCGTCCGCTGAGGCGGGCCACCGGCACACCTGGCACGATGGCGGGGTGACCGCACCCCTGACTCCGCCTCACCAGCCCTCGTCGCACGACCCCGACTGGCCCCCGCCGCCCCCGCCGCCGTCCGGCCCGGCCGGCGACCGGATCACGGCCGCCGAGGTCCTGCAGGGCGTCCTGGCGACCCTCGTCTCGGCGATCGCCGGAGCGGTGCTCGGGGTGCTGTGGCTGAACCTGGCCCCGCGGGTGCTGCTCATCTCGGACGGCAAGGGCGTCTACCTCCGGAACTCGGAGGGCGAGACGGCCATCGGCGCCGACGGAACGTTCGTCCTGCTCGCCCTGGCCTTCGGCGCGGTCGCCGCGCTCGTCGTCTTCCTGCTGCGCCGCCGGGGCGGGGTCCCGCTGGTGCTCGGCCTCGCGCTCGGCGGCGTCCTGGGCTCCCTGCTCGCCTGGGGCCTCGGCACCTACTTCGGTCCGACGAGCGACGTGGTCGCCCACGCGAAGGCGGTCGGCCCGAACGTCACCTTCGAGGCGCCGCTGGAACTGAACCTCGGCGCCGCCGCGATGCTCGCCTGGCCGCTCGCCGCGATGATCGTGCACCTGGCGCTGACGGCCGCCTTCGGCCCGCGCGACGCGGAGCCCGAGCCGTGGGACCAGCCCACGGCGTACACCCGGGGACCCGGCCGGAGCTGACGCACCGGACGGCGTGCCGTGCGGGCCGGGCCACCGCCGGGCCCGTACGCCCGGCGCCCCGCCGCCCGCCCCTCAGGTGCGGCCGATGGGGGCCACGACCGCCGAGGTGAGCGCGGCCAGATCGGCGGGGGAGAGCTCCACCTCCAGGCCGCGCCGGCCCGCCGAGATGCAGATGGACGCGTGGTCCGAGGCCGAGGCGTCGAGGACCGTGCGCAGCCGCTTGCGCTGACCCAGCGGGGAGATCCCGCCCCGCACGTAGCCCGTGGTGCGCTCGGCCGCCGCCGGATCGGCCATCGCCGCGCGCTTGCCGCCGACCGCCGAGGCCAGGGCCTTCAGGTCGAGCTGTCCCGCGACCGGGACCACCGCGACCGTCAGTTCGCCGTCGACGTCCGCCACCAGGGTCTTGAAGACCCGGTCCGGGGAGACGCCGAGCGCCTCGGCCGCCTCCTCGCCGTACGAGGGGGAGGCCGGGTCGTGCTCGTAGGCGTGCAGCGTGAACGGGGTGCCGGCGGCCGTCAGGGCCACCGTCGCCGGCGTGCCGCCGCTGTTCTTCCTCTGCTTCTTCGCCACGCGCGCGCTCTTCCTCAGTTCGGGTAGGTCGGGGCCTGCGTCAGGTCCACCACCGGCAGCGAGGGCAGATGGCGGATGACCGCCGTCTCCGCGCGCAGCAGCGTCAGCTCCTCGCGCAGCCGGGTCGCCGTGTCCGGGGCCTGGAGCAGCCGCTGCTTCGACGGAGTGTCGAGCACCGCGGCCGCCGCGACCAGGTACGACACCACCGACGGGTCGTCCGGCAGCTCGCTCGTCGTCAGGGACCGCTCCCGGGCTCCGGCCAGCCGCTTCTGGTAGCTGCGGAAGGCCCGCAGCACCCCCTCGGAGAGGCTGCCGGCCTCCTCGCCCTGCTCCTCGGGCAGCTCCTCGACCTCGGCGACCAGGAACGGCCCGCTCGCGTCGACGGAGAGCAGCTTCACCCGGGTGGTGCCGGTGGCCGTCACCTCGAAGCTGCCGTCGGCGCGCTCCCGGATCTGCACGGCGTCCGCGACGCAGCCGACCCGGTGGAAGGCCTGGATGGGGTCGGGGCCGAAGCCGGCCGCCGGACCCTTCTCCGGCAGCGCCGTCTGGTCCGGCATGCCGGGGGCCGTCGGGGCGACCTCGCGGCCGTCGCGGATGGCGACGACGGCGAAGCGGCGCGGCTCCGAGTCGTCGATCGCGAGCAGCTCGCGCATCATGGCGCGATAACGCTCCTCGAAGACGTTCAGCGGCAGCACGAGGCCCGGGAACAGCACCGCGTTGAGCGGGAAGAGAGGCAGGCGAGCGGTGGTCACAGCGGTCAGCCTAGTGGCCGCCGGGCCCGCCCCGTCGTGCCCGTCCCCGTCCGGTCTCCCAGAGGGGCGTACGACGGGCCAGTTCGGTCCTCACCGTGTCCCGCGCGGCGAGGAACCGGCGCAGCGGGTCCTCGCCCCCGGCACCCCGCCCGCCACCCGGCGCGGACCCCCACGGGAAGGAGGTCGCGTGGGCCCCGATCCGGCCGAACTCCGCCCGCGCGTCCTCCCACCGCGCCCGCTCCACCAGCACGTACGCGAGCAGGTTGCGGACCTCGGCGGGCCACGGGTCGCCGCCCGGGAAGACCTCCGACAGGGCGAGCGCCCGGTCGGCCGCCCGGTCGATCCGCGCCTCCGGCACGGCGGGCTCCCGGTCCGGCGGCACCCGGAGCCGGTCGTAGGCGGCCCGGACCGGCAGCGCGCGGACGAGCGAGTCCGGCGCGGCGTCGTCGGCGGCCTGCTCGGCGAAGTCGAGGGCGGCGCGGTGCGAGCCGTACCACTGCGCGGACAGGTACTTGAGCGCCGCGACGTGGCAGCCGTAGTGGTGCGGCGAGCGGCGCACCGCCTGCTCCCAGAGGGACTCGAAGACCGCGGGGCGGGCGTGCGCCCCGCGCGCGTGGTCCAGGGCGAGGCGCCAGGGCACCGGGTCGTGCGGCGCCTCCTCGGCCATCGTCCGGATCAGCGGACCCAGCTCGCGCAGCCGCTCGGCCCGGGCGGGCGACTCCCAGGCCCGGCGGACGGAGAGCTGCGCGGTGACGAGCAGGGCGTCGGGGTCGCGGGGCGCGACACAGAGCCAGTGGGTCAGCCAGTCGTCCCTGTGGTACGCGAAGGCGGCGAGCCGGGTGACGTACCGATCGCGGTCCTCCCACTCGCCGCAGTCCCGGGTCGTGGCGAGCAGCTTCGCCGCGGGCTCCGGATCGGCCAGCGCGGCGGCGACCAGGGCGGGGCCGAGCCGGTCGTCCGGGGCGTCGAGCAGCACGTCGTCGTCCGGCACGGACCCGGCGGCGAGCCGCGGGGCGTGCCGGGCCGAACGAGCGGCGCCGATCAGGGCACAGAGAAAGGACATGGTGTGACGTATTGTCTCCCGCCCACCGCCCCCTCGGCAGCCGGTCTCACGGCCCGCTCACCAAACCTTCGCGCCCCCACGCCCGGACCACACCGATCCTTCGCCGCTCCGCCTCCCGGGCGGCCCGGCGGCCGCCCGGCCTCCCCGGATCCTCCCCGAACGGAGCCGCGGCGGCCGCTCCCGCGACCCCGCGGGAGGCGGCCCGGCCCGGTCCCCGCGGCCCGCCTCACCCCCTGCTCAGGAGCCGGGTCGCGCCCGCCGCCACCGTCGTCGCCAGGATCCAGCCCAGCAGGATCAGCACCGCCGCCGCCCACTGCCAGATCCCCTCCAGGCGCCAGTAGCCGTCCTGGCCGAGATTGATCACCGGGAGCAGCAGGTCCAGCGCGTACAGCGGGCCGTTCCACTCGGGGGCCTCCTCCGCCTTCAGCGGGATCGGCCGGTAGTGGGAGAAGGCGACCGTGCCGGCCGCCCACAGGACCGCCATCCACAGCGCCGCCCGCCCCGGCCGGTAGCCGTAGGCCACGGTCCAGTCCTGGAGGTGGCCCCAGAGCTTCCCCGCCACCGGCAGGGTCTCCCGTCTGCGCCGCTGCTTGGCCAGCAGCACCTCGCGGGCGTCGGCGTCCTCCCCGCTGGCGCGCAGCACCGTCGCCAGGCGTTCGTAGGGCTCGGGGGCGTACTCCGGGGTCGCGGCCGCCACCCACTCCAGGCGCCGGGCCAGCGGGAAGTGCCCGTACGGCACGAGGTTCTCGTAGGCGAAGCCGCCCATCGCGAGACCGCCGGGCCCCGGCCAGCTGGTCGACAGGTCGATGAGGGTGACGACCTTCGCGCCGTTGAGCACGACGCGGCCCTCCTCCGGCCGCTCGCCGTTGAAGCGGAGCTCGGGGGTGACGATCCGGCGCAGCGACACCTCCTCGCGGCGCGCCCCGCTCAGCAGGAACCGGGCGTGGTGCAGGTCCACCGCGTCCCCGAAGCGGCCGTCGTCGAGGCGCACCCCGCCGTGGAACTCGACCGGCCTGCGGTGCGCGCCCTGGGCCGGGGTCACCCCGTACGGCGGGGTGGCCGTGCTCTGCCCCGCGGTGTCCTGCTCCTCGTACACCCAGGCCGCGTTCAGATAGAGCGAGCGCTCCACCGTCAGCTGCGGGGCGTTGAGCGCGCGGCGGCCGAGCGCGCCGCGCAGCACGCTGCCCCGCAGGCTCAGCGACACGCCGATCTTCGCGCCGCGCAGGCTCACCTCCCCGTACGTCTCGATCAGCTCGGCCTGGAGGTCCTGGGCGACCACCATCCCGTCCGCGGTGATGGCCCGGCCGCGCCGGTCCGGCCACACCTGGATCTGGTTGACCAGCAGGTCCGTGCCGATCTGTGCGTCGGTGAGCCGGATGCCCCAGCGCACCCGGCAGCGCGGCAGGTGCAGGTCCCCCTCGGTGTGCAGCCGGGCCGCCTCCAGCCGCGGCAGGGCGCACTCGACCAGCCGCAGCGTGCCGAAGCGGGCCTCCGGCAGCACCACCTCGCCGTCGAACCGGCAGCCGTGCAGCTCCACGTACGGACCTATCGTCCCGCCCGCCAGGTTCAGCACGCCGGTGATCCGCACCCCCCGCAGCTTGAGCGCGGCCACCCGGCCGGACCGGGCCGGCGGTCCGGCGAGCAGCAGCAGCGCCACCACGTCGGCGCGGACGCTCCGCTCCTCCCCCCACTCCCGCCCCCCGAAGGGGTCGTCCCGCTCCGCGACCCCTTCCGTCAGATCACACGTCCTGCCGACGACGAACGCCCGCCACACCGCCCGCTCCGGGCCTGTGAGACCGTCCGGCATCCCGTCCTCGTGCGGCTCGGTCAACGCCGCCCCCTCGCTTTCCACGCTCCGCTCGCACGATTCCGCGACACGTGTCCCGCTGCGTAACCGGGGTCCCGTGGATTCGTACAGCCGTTCTTCCCGCTGAGTGACGGGCTGAACGCTAACGGTCAGGAGTGGCGACAAGACGCCAGTGTGGCCCGTATCAGCCATTGATACGGGCGTCCGGCGCTGTGGGCCGTCTGCGAGAATTGACCCGTGATCTCTCGAATCGATCTGCGCGGCGAGGCCCTCCCCGAGGGTTCCGCCCTGCGCGACCTGCTGCCCCGTGCCGAGTTCGACGTGGAAGCCGCCCTGGAGACGGTGCGGCCGATCTGCGAGGACGTCAGGCATCATGGCGCGGCCGCGGTGATCGACTACGGGGAGAAATTCGACGGCGTCCGCGTCCCGGGCCTCCGCGTCCCCGCCGAGGCGATCGCCCGCGCCCTCGACGAGCTCGACCCGCCCGTCCGCGCCGCCCTGGAGGAGTCCATCCGGCGCGCCCGCCTCGTCCACCGCGAGCAGCGCCGCACCACCCACACCACCCAGGTCGTCCCCGGCGGCACGGTCACCGAGAAGTGGATCCCGGTCGAGCGCGTCGGCCTCTACGTGCCCGGCGGCCGCGCGGTCTACCCGTCCTCCGTCGTCATGAACGTCGTCCCGGCCCAGGAGGCCGGCGTCGAGGGCCTGGCCGTCGCCTCGCCCCCGCAGAAGGAGTTCGGCGGCCTCCCGCACCCGACGATCCTCGCCGCCTGCGCCCTGCTCGGCGTCGACGAGGTGTACGCCGCGGGCGGCGCCCAGGCCGTCGCCATGTTCGCGTACGGAACCGCCGACGGCGCCGACGGCGAGCCCGGCTGCGCCCCCGTCAACCTGGTCACCGGCCCCGGCAACATCTACGTGGCCGCCGCCAAGCGCCTCCTCAAGGGCCGCATCGGCATCGACGCGGAGGCCGGCCCGACGGAGATCGCGATCCTCGCGGACTCCACCGCCGACCCCGTGCACGTCGCCGCCGACCTGATCAGCCAGGCCGAGCACGACCCGATGGCCGCCTCCGTCCTGGTCACCGACTCGGAGGAGCTGGCCGCCGCCACCGAGGCCGAGCTGAAGACCCAGGTCGCCGCCTCCAAGCACGTCGACGACCGGATCGCCCCGGCCCTGGCGGGACGCCAGTCCGCGATCGTCCTCGTCCGCGACCTGGCCGACGGCCTCAAGGTCGTCGACGCGTACGGCGCCGAGCACCTGGAGATCCAGACCCGCGACGCCGCGGCCGTCGCCGACCGCGTCCGCAACGCCGGCGCGATCTTCGTCGGCCCCTGGGCGCCCGTCTCCCTCGGCGACTACTGCGCGGGCTCCAACCACGTCCTGCCCACCGGCGGCTGCGCCTGCCACTCCTCGGGCCTCTCCGTGCAGTCCTTCCTGCGCGGGGTGCACATCGTGGACTACACGCGCGACGCGCTCGCCGACGTGGCCCACCACGTGGTCACCCTCGCCGAGGCCGAGGACCTGCCCGCCCACGGCGCGGCGGTCAAGGCGCGGTTCGGATGGAAGGTCCCCCAGAAGTGACCGAGATCCGGATCGACGACCTCCCCGTCCGGGACGAGCTCCGGGGCAAGTCCCCGTACGGCGCGCCCCAGCTCGACGTGCCCGTCCAGCTGAACACCAACGAGAACCCCTACCCGCTGCCCGAGCCCCTCGTGGCCCGCATCGCGGAGCGGGTCGCCGAGGCCGCCCGCGGCCTCAACCGCTACCCCGACCGGGACGCGGTCGAGCTCCGCACCGAGCTGGCCCGCTACCTCACCCGGACCGGCAAGCACCCGGTCGCCCTGGAGAACGTCTGGGCGGCCAACGGGTCCAACGAGGTCCTCCAGCAGCTGCTGCAGACCTTCGGCGGTCCCGGCCGCACCGCGATCGGCTTCGAGCCCTCGTACTCGATGCACGCGCTGATCGCCCGCGGCACCGGCACCGGCTGGATCTCCGGCCCGCGCAACGAGGACTTCACCGTCGACGTCGAGGCCGCCGCCGCGGCGATCGCCGAGCACCGGCCCGACGTCGTGTTCATCACCTCGCCCAACAACCCCACCGGCACCGCCGTCGCCGCCGAGACCGTCCTCGCCCTGTACGAGGCGGCCCAGGCGGCCAAGCCCTCCGTGGTCGTCGTGGACGAGGCGTACGTGGAGTTCAGCCACCGGGACTCGCTGCTGCCCCTCATCGAGGGCCGCCCGAACCTGGTGGTCTCCCGGACCATGTCCAAGGCCTTCGGCGCCGCCGGACTGCGGCTCGGCTACCTCGCCGCCCACCCGGCCGTCGTCGACGCCGTGCAGCTGGTCCGGCTGCCGTACCACCTCTCGGCCGTCACCCAGGCGACCGCGCTCGCCGCCCTGGAGCACACCGACACCCTCCTCGGGTACGTCGAGCAGCTCAAGGCCGAGCGCGACCGGCTCGTCACCGAGCTGCGCGCCATCGGCTACGAGGTCACCGACTCGGACGCCAACTTCGTGCAGTTCGGGAAGTTCCCCGACACGCACGCGGCCTGGCGGCGGATCCTCGACCGGGGCGTCCTGGTCCGGGACAACGGCGTACCGGGATGGCTGCGGGTCACCGCCGGCACCCCCGAAGAGAACGACGCGTTCCTCGACGCGGTTCGTGAATTGATGAAGGAGCAGGAGCGATGAGCCGCGTAGGCCGCGTAGAGCGCACCACCAAGGAGACCTCCGTCGTCGTCGAGATCGACCTCGACGGAACCGGCAAGGTCGACGTGTCGACCGGGGTCGGCTTCTACGACCACATGCTCGACCAGCTCGGCCGCCACGGCCTCTTCGACCTGACGGTCAAGACCGACGGCGACCTGCACATCGACTCGCACCACACCATCGAGGACACCGCCCTCGCCCTGGGCGCCGCCTTCAAGCAGGCCCTCGGCGACAAGGTCGGCATCTACCGCTTCGGCAACTGCACCGTCCCGCTGGACGAGTCGCTCGCCCAGGTGACCGTCGACCTCTCCGGCCGCCCGTACCTCGTGCACACCGAGCCCGAGAACATGGCGCCGATGATCGGCTCGTACGACACGACGATGACCCGGCACATCTTCGAGTCCTTCGTCGCCCAGGCCCAGATCGCCCTGCACATCCACGTGCCCTACGGGCGCAACGCGCACCACATCGTGGAGTGCCAGTTCAAGGCCTTCGCCCGCGCCCTCCGCTACGCCTCCGAGCGCGACCCGCGCGCCGCCGGAATCCTCCCCTCCACGAAGGGCGCGCTCTGACCGTGAACGGCCTCTCCACCATCCTCATCGTCGTCGGGCTGTTCCTGCTCGGCGGCATCTACTCCTTCGTCAAGCAGGAGATGCCCAAGGGCCTCGTCGCGCTCGTCGCGATCGGCGCCGCGATGTGCCTCGCCGCCGGTGTGCTGCGGCTGGACGTGTGGGCATGACGGCGAGCACCCCCAGGAAGGTCGTCGTCTTCGACTACGGCTTCGGCAACGTGCGCTCGGCCGAGCGCGCCCTCGCCCGGGTCGGCGCCGAGGTCGAGATCACCCGCGACTACGAGACCGCGATGAACGCCGACGGCCTCCTCGTCCCCGGCGTCGGCGCCTTCTCCGCCTGCATGCGCGGGCTCAAGGAGGCCCGCGGCGACTGGATCATCGGCCGCCGGCTCTCCGGTGGACGCCCGGTCATGGGCATCTGCGTCGGCATGCAGATCCTCTTCGCGCACGGCTCCGAGCACGGCGTGGAGAGCGAGGGCCTCGACGAGTGGCCCGGTACGGTCGAGGCGTTGAACGCCCCCGTCGTCCCCCACATGGGCTGGAACACGGTCGACGCGCCCGAGGGCAGCGAGATGTTCGCCGGCCTCGGCACCGACTCCCGGTTCTACTTCGTGCACTCCTACGCGGTGCGCGAGTGGACCCTGGAGGTCGGCAACAAGAACATCCGCGCCCCCAAGGTCACCTGGGCCACCCACGGCGAGCCCTTCGTGGCGGCCGTCGAGAACGGCGCCCTGTGGGCCACCCAGTTCCACCCCGAGAAGTCCGGCGACGCCGGAGCCCAGCTCCTCACCAATTGGATCGAGACCCTCTGATCATGGCTCAGAAGCTTGAACTCCTCCCCGCCGTCGACGTCCGCGACGGCCAGGCGGTCCGCCTCGTGCACGGCGAGTCCGGCACCGAGACCTCCTACGGCTCCCCGCTCGAGGCGGCCCTCGCCTGGCAGAACTCCGGCGCCGAGTGGCTCCACCTCGTCGACCTCGACGCCGCCTTCGGCACCGGCGACAACCGGCAGCTGATCGCCGAGGTCGCTCAGGCCATGGACATCAAGGTCGAGCTCTCCGGGGGCATCCGCGACGACGCCTCGCTGGCCGCCGCCCTCGCCACCGGCTGCACCCGCGTCAACCTCGGCACCGCCGCCCTGGAGACCCCCGAGTGGGTCGCCAAGGTCATCGCCGAGCACGGCGACAAGATCGCCGTCGGCCTCGACGTCCGCGGCACGACCCTGCGCGGCCGCGGCTGGACCCGCGACGGCGGCGACCTCTACGAGACGCTCGCCCGCCTCGACTCCGAGGGCTGCTCGCGCTACGTCGTCACCGACATCGCCAAGGACGGCACCCTCCAGGGCCCCAACCTGGAGCTCCTGAAGAACGTCTGCGCCGCCACCGACAAGCCCGTCGTCGCCTCCGGCGGCGTGTCGTCCCTGGACGACCTGCGGGCCCTGTCCGGCCTGGTGCCGCTCGGCGTCGAGGGCGCGATCGTCGGCAAGGCGCTGTACGCCAAGGCCTTCACCCTCGAAGAGGCCCTGGAGGCGGTGGCGGCCGTATGACCGACGGCGTGAAGAAGGTCGTCACCGGGGCCCCCTGGGAGGAGCAGTTCGGCTACTCCCGCGCGGTCGAACTGCCGAACGGCCTGGTCCTCGTCGCCGGCTGCACGTCCGTCGTGGGCGGCCAGATCGCCGGCGGAGGCCCCTACGACCAGACGGTGAACTCCTTCCACGTGGCCTTCGCCGCCCTGGAGCAGCTGGGCCTGGGCCCGGCGGACGTCGTCCGCACCCGGATGTACATCACCCACGCCCGGGACGTGGAGGAGGTCGGCCGCGCCCACAAGGAGCTGTTCGACGCCGTCCGCCCGGCCGCGTCGATGATCATCGTGTCCGGCTTCGTCGACCCGAGCCTGGTCGTCGAGGTCGAGGTCGAGGCCTTCCGCCCGGAGCCGCGGCCGGGTGGTGCGGCATGAGCCTCGCCGTACGCGTGATCCCCTGCCTGGACGTGGACAACGGCCGGGTCGTCAAGGGCGTCAACTTCCAGAACCTGCGGGACGCCGGCGACCCCGTCGAGATGGCCAAGCTGTACGACGCCGAGGGCGCCGACGAGCTGACCTTCCTCGACATCACCGCCTCCTCGGGCAACCGGGAGACCACCTACGACGTGGTGCGCCGCACCGCCGAGCAGGTCTTCATCCCGCTCACGGTCGGCGGCGGCGTCCGCACGGCCGAGGACGTCGACAAGCTGCTGCGGGCCGGCGCCGACAAGGTCGGTGTCAACACCGCCGCGATCGCGCGCCCCGAACTCATCCAGGAGATCGCGGAGCGCTTCGGCCGCCAGGTGCTCGTCCTCTCGGTCGACGCCCGCCGGACCCCCTCCGGTTCCTTCGAGGTGACGACGCACGGTGGCCGCAAGGGCACCGGCATCGACGCCGTCGAGTGGGCGCACCGGGCCGCCGAGCTGGGAGCGGGCGAGATCCTGCTCAACTCGATGGACGCGGACGGGACCAAGGACGGCTACGACACCGAGATGATCGCGGCCGTGCGCAAGCACGTGAGCGTGCCGGTGATCGCCAGCGGGGGAGCGGGCCGGCTGGCCGACTTCCCGCCGGCGGTGGCGGCGGGCGCGGACGCGGTGCTCGCGGCCTCCGTCTTCCACTTCGGGGACCTGCGGATCTCGCAGGTCAAGGACGAACTGCGGGCGGCCGGCCACCCGGTCCGCTGATCCGGTTCGATCCCATCCGGTCCGCTCCGGTCCGACGCGCTGTCACGAAGGGCCCCCTCGGGGGCCCTTCGTGCTGTCCGGATGCACAGGACCAGTTGCGCAATCTTTGTTGTGCAACTTTTCCTTCGCATCTACAGTCGTGCACATGACCTCCCCGGAGAACCGACGGATCACCGATCTCGGCACCCTCAAGGCCATCTCGCACCCGTTGCGGATGCGCCTCTACCGCGCCCTCTTCGTGGCCCGTGCCGCCACCGCTTCCCAGCTCGCCGACCAGGTCGACGAGGCGGTCTCGCTGGTCAGCTACCACCTGCGCAAGCTGGCCGAGCACGGGCTCATCGAAGAGGCCGAGGCCCGGTCGGCGGACGGCCGGGAGCGGTGGTGGCAGCCGAGCTCCTACGGCTTCAGCATCCACGACGAGGACCTCCGCGACGCCCCCGAGCTGGCGGCCGCCGGCATCGCCTTCGGCCGTACCGTCGACGCGCAGCGCACCCGGATGTACGCCCGCTTCCTCGACGAGCGGCAGACCTGGTCCGGCGCCTGGCGCTCCGCCTCCCTCAGCGCCGAGTGGCTGCCCCGCCTCACCGCCGACGAGCTGACCGCCCTCGGCGCCGAGCTGGAGGCCGTCCTCCGCAAGTACGACCAGCAGGCCCGCGCCGCGGAGGCCGCCGGCGAGAACGAGGGCCGCGAAAACGTCGCCATCCACCTCAACGGCTTCCCCTACCGCGCATGACCGCCACCCTGACCGCCGCCCCGGCCCGGCCCGCCCACCGGAACCCCCAGGTCCTGCGCTGGCTCGGCGCCTATACCGCCTCCACCCTCGGCGACAGCGTCTACTACCTCGCCCTCTCCTGGTCCGCCGTCTCCACCGGCAGCCCCGCCCAGGCGGGGCTGGTCATGGCCGTCGCCGCCGTCCCCCGCGCGCTCCTGATGCTCGGCGGGGGAGTGATCGCCGACCGCCTCGGCCCGCGCCGCGTCGTCATCGCCTCCGACGCCGTCCGCGCCCTGGTCGTCCTCGGCCTGGCCGCCGCCCTCTTCCTCACCACGCCCGGCCTCTGGGCCCTCGCCGCCGTCGGCCTCGTCTTCGGCGTCCTCGACGCCCTCTTCCTGCCCGCCGTCGGCGCCCTGCCGCCCCGCATCGCCGCCCGCGACCAGCTCGCCCGCGTCCAGGGCATGCGCGGCATCGCCCACCGCCTCGGCGCCGTCCTCGGCGCCCCGCTCGGCGGCCTCGCCGTCGCCCTCGGCGGCCCGGCCGCCGCCTTCGCCGCCGCGGGCATCCTCTTCGCGCTCTCCCTGCCCCTGCTGCTCGGGCTCAGGCTCCGCCCGCTTCCCGAGGAGGACCGGGCGGGCGGCGGCACCGCCCTGCGCGACCTCGCCGACGGCCTGCGCTACCTCCGCGGCCACCGGACGCTCGGCCCGCTGATGATCGTCGTGCTCCTCGCCGACCTCGGCTTCACCGGCCCCCTCAACGTCGGCCTCGCGGTCCTCTCCGAGCAGCGCGGCTGGGGAGCCTCCGGCATCGGATGGATCCTCGCCGGCTTCGGCACGGGCGCCGCCGGCGCCTCCCTGCTGCTGACCGTCAAGGGCCACGTCCCCCGGGCCGGGTGCGTCATGGGCTGGACCATGGCCGTCGGAGCCGTGTCGGTCGGCGCCCTCGCCTTCATCCCCCGGCTGCCGATCGCCGCCCTCGCGGCCCTCTCCATTGGCCTGCTCGCCGGACTCTCCGGAGCCCTGTGCAACGCCCTCGTGCAGACCGAGTGCGACCCCGCCTACCTCGGGCGGGTGAGCGCCGTCTCCAGCCTCGGCAGCCTCGGCCTCGCCCCGCTGAGCTTCCCGGTCACCGGGGCGGCCATCGGCGTCTGGGGCCCCGGCCCGGTCTTCGTCGCCAGCGCGGCGGTCTGCGCCCTCTCCGGGGTCTACGCCCTCGCGGTCCCGGCCCTGCGCCGGGCCGAACTGCCCCGCTGACCGCTCAGAGCCCCAGCTGCTTCGTCTCCCGAAGCCGCTCGATCGCCTCCGGCTCGCCGTCCAGATCCACCTTGGCCGTGTCCTGGCGGCCGAACAGGTACATGGTCAGCTCGCCCGGCTCCCCGGAGACCGTCACCACCGGGGTGCCCCGGTGCGCCACCGTCGTCTGGCCGTTCGGCCGGCGCAGCACCAGCCCCACCGGCACCTTCCGGCCCAGCAGCCGGGCGGTGCGCTCCAGCCGGGACCAGAGGGCGTCGGCGAAGACCGGGTCCAGCTCGCGCGCCGACCAGTCGGGCTGGGCGCGGCGCACGTCCTCCGCGTGGACGTAGAACTCGACGACGTTCGCCCCCTCGTCCACCTGCTTGATCGTGAACGGCGAGAACCGTGGCGGCCCGGTCCGGATGAGCCGGATCAGCTCCTCGTACGGCCTGTCGGCGAACTCCGCCTGCACCCGGTCCTGCCGGTCCTTGAGCGCCGGTACGAGCGAGCCGGCCGCCGCGTCCGGGCGCCGCTCCCGCACCACCACATGGGCCGCGAGGTCCCGGGTCCGCCAGCCCTCGCAGAGCGTCGGCGCATCGGGACCCGCCGCCTCCAACAGGTCGGCGAGCAGAAGCCGTTCACGTTTGGCATGGGTCGACATGTGCGCCAGCCTACGGCGGGCGCCACCGGTCCGCCCAGTGGACGCCCCGCCGGACACCACCCCGGAGCGCGGCACAATGGCGCCATGAGCAGCAATCTCGACCCGGCCGTCTCCGCCCGGCTCAAGCGCAGCCCCGACGGGCTCGTCCCCGCCATCGCCCAGCAGTACGACACCGGCGAGGTGCTGATGCTCGGCTGGATGGACGACGAGGCCCTGCACCGCACCCTCACCACCGGCCGCTGCACCTACTGGTCCCGCAGCCGCCAGGAGTACTGGGTCAAGGGCGACACCTCCGGGCACGTCCAGCACGTCAAGTCCGTCGCCCTCGACTGCGACGCCGACACCGTCCTCGTCAAGGTCGACCAGGTCGGCGCCGCCTGCCACACCGGCGCCCGGACCTGCTTCGACGCCGACGTGCTCCCCGTATCCGCGTCCGACGCGGCCCCCGCGTCCGAGTAGGGTCTGGCGCCATGGATCTCGACACCTTCCGCAAGCTGGCGACCGACCGCCGCGTCATCCCCGTCAGCCGCCGGCTGCTCGCGGACGGCGACACCCCGGTCGGGCTCTACCGCAAGCTCGCCGCCGAACGACCGGGCACCTTCCTCCTCGAATCCGCGGAGAACGGCCGGAGCTGGTCCCGCTACTCCTTCATCGGCGTCCGCAGCGACGCCACCCTGACGGTGAAGGACGGCGAGGCCCACTGGCTGGGCACCCCGCCCGTCGGCGTCCCCACCGACGGCGACCCGCTCAAGGCCCTGCGCGCCACCGTCGAGGCCCTCCACACCCCGCGCGACCTGGCGTCCGCCATGCCGCCCTTCACCGGCGGCATGGTCGGCTACCTCGGCTACGACATCGTCCGCCGCCTGGAGAAGATCGGCGAGCACGGCCGCGACGACCTCCGGCTCCCCGAGCTCACCATGCTCCTCACCAGCGACCTCGCGGTCCTCGACCACTGGGACGGCTCGGTCCTGCTGATCGCCAACGCGATCAATCACAACGATCTGGAGACCGGCGTCGACGAGGCGTACGCCGACGCCGTCGCCCGCCTCGACGCGATGGAGGCCGACCTGGCCCGCCCGGTCGCCACCGCCCCCACCGCGCTGCCCGCCTCCGCGCTCCCCGAGTTCTCCGCGCTCTGGGGCGGCCCCGCCTACCAGGACGCCGTCGAGGACGTCAAGGAGCGCATCCGGGCCGGCGAGGCCTTCCAGGTCGTGCCCTCGCAGCGCTTCGAGACCCCCTGCTCGGCCTCCGCGCTCGACGTCTACCGGGTCCTGCGGGCCACCAACCCGTCCCCGTACATGTACCTCTTCCGCTTCGAGAACGGCTTCGACGTCGTCGGCTCCAGCCCCGAGGCCCTCGTCAAGGTGGAGGACGGGCACGCGCTGCTCCACCCCATCGCCGGCACCCGGCACCGCGGCGCCACCCCGCAGGAGGACCACGACCTCGCGGAGGAGCTGCTCGCCGACCCCAAGGAGCGCGCCGAGCACCTCATGCTGGTCGACCTCGGCCGCAACGACCTCGGCCGCGTCTGCGCCCCCGGCTCCGTCGAGGTCGTCGACTTCATGTCCGTCGAGCGCTACTCGCACGTCATGCACATCGTCTCCACCGTGACCGGCCGGGTCGCCGAGGGAAGGACCGCGTTCGACGTCCTCACCGCCTGCTTCCCGGCCGGCACCCTCTCCGGCGCGCCCAAGCCCCGGGCGATGCAGATCATCGAGGAGCTCGAACCCTCCCGGCGCGGGCTGTACGGCGGATGTGTCGGTTATCTCGATTTCGCCGGCGACGCGGACACCGCCATCGCCATCCGCACCGCCCTGCTCCGCGACGGAACCGCGTATGTGCAGGCCGGAGCGGGTGTGGTGGCCGACTCCGACCCGGTGGCCGAGGACAACGAGTGCCGGAACAAGGCCGCGGCCGTCCTGCGCGCCGTCCACACCGCCAACCGGATGAACGGCGCCTGACCGCGTAGGGGATAGTGGGGTACGTGAGTGCCGTACCCGTACCCCAGCCCCGGGCCGCCCGAGCGGCCGTCCCCGGCGGCGGCCGCCGCAGCCTGGCCGCGGCCCTCTTCCTCGGTGCCCTGGGCGCCACCGTCGTCCTCCTCTCCGCCGGTCAGATCTGGGCGGAGGGCACCGCCTCCGTCGGCGGCGGCGACGTCGCCGTCGAGGCCGACGGCGGCACCGTCACCGGTGTGCCCACCGCCCTCGCGATCGTCGGCCTCGCCGCTCTCTTCGCCGTCTTCGCCGTCCGCCGCACCGGCCGGACCCTCGTCGCCGCGCTGCTCACCCTCAGCGGCGCGGGCGCCGCGCTCGCCGCGGTCCTCGGTGCCTCCGACAGCGCCGCCCTGGACGCGGAGGCCGCCCGCATCAGCGGCGACACCGGCGCCGCCGTGGCCGGGCTCAGCCACACCGTCTGGCCGTACGTGACCGCCGCGGGCGCCGTCCTCATCCTGATCGCCGGCCTCCTCGCGCTGCGCTTCGGCAAGAGCTGGCCCGCGATGGGCGGCCGCTACGAGCGCACGGGCGCCCCCCGGGCCCCCCGCAAGGCCCCCGCAGCCGACCAGGACCGGCCGGAGGACCTGTGGAAGGCCCTGGACCGGGGCGAGGACCCCACGCACGGGTCCTGACCCGACCGGGCCCGACACTCCGGGCTCCCCGAGGCGGCACCCTGTGCTCCCCGGGGCCCGGACCCGCATCCCGCGGTGCCGCGGCCCGGCTCCGGACGGGGCGGACAGCGGCCCCCGGCCCTCCGGCCGCGGCGCCCGCCGCGCCCTCCCGCGGCCGCCGGCCGCGACGCGTGATCGTCCCGGCACCCCCGAGTCACCCTCGCGGGCCCGCGTGCGGGACAATGAGGGCCGAGAGTCCGCGCACGCGAGACCTCACCATCGAGCAACTGCAACGAGGAGCAACTCATGGCGGGCAGCGCCCACGGACACACCCCGGCCGCCTGGACCGGTGTCATCATCTCCTTCATCGGCTTCTGCATCGCCGGCGTCTTCATGGTGGCCGCCAACCAGCCCGGTTTCTGGGCGGGCGTGGGCGTCGTCGTGCTCGGCGGCATCGTCGGCGGCGCGATGAAGGCCGCGGGCCTCGGCATGCCGAAGGAGACGGCGGACGTCGCCGCCGCCCGTGAGGCCGCGACCGTGACCGCGCGGGCCCGCGCCTGACGCACCGCGACACACCCGAGAGCGCAGCCCGGCCGTGCCGGGCTGCGCTCCCGCGCGTCCGGGGCGAGAATCACCGGATGGACCCGCAGCCGACGACCGGCGCCGTGACCGACGCATCCGGCACCCGACCGGGTGAACCCGCGCCCCCGGGCGCACCGGCCGGGCAGGAGGCCGCCGCGCGGCCCGCGCCGCCGCCCCCGCCCCCGGCGGAGGGGCACCCCGCCCCGCCGCACGCGCCCGCGTGGCCGGGCGCCGGGCCCGTGACGGCCCCGCACGCGCCCGCGTGGCCCCCGGGACCGCCCGTGCCCCCGCCGCCGCCCCGCTCGCCCGTACGGCGGCTGCTCCCGCCGCTCGCCGCGCTCGCCGGCGTCGCCGCCGCCTTCGCGTATGTCGGGACCGTCGACCCCAACGAACCCGGCCACTACCCCGTCTGCCCCCTGCTCCGCTTCACCGGCGTCTACTGCCCCGGCTGCGGCGGTCTGCGCAGCGCCCACGCCTTCGTCCACGGCGACCTCCCGGCCGCCCTCGGCGCCAACGCCCTCGCCGTCGTCGGCTACGGACTCTTCGCCGTCCTCATGGCCGTCTGGCTGATTCGAGCCGTCCGCGGGGTGCCCATGCGCCTCTCGGTCTCCCCCGTCCTGTGGTGGGGGATCGGGGCCGTCCTCGCCCTCTTCACCCTGGTCCGGAACCTTCCCTTCGGCTCCGCGCTGGCCCCCTGAGGGCCCGCCGCGGCGCCACGGGAAGCCCTCCGGGAGTCCCAGCAGATGGGACGCCGCTCCGGCCGATGCGAGTCCGGGGCCGTCCTGCGGATAGGATCGATGTGGCTGAACCTGGTTCCTCAACACCATCACCGTCCCGGAAGGGGGCCCCTCGCGTGAGTGTGCTCGACGAGATCATCGACGGCGTACGCGCCGACCTCGCAGAGCGGCAGGCGCGGGTCACCCTCGACGAGCTCAAGGAGCGCGCCGCCAAGGCGCCGCAGGCCAAGGACGGCGTCGCCGCACTGCGCGGCGACGGCGTCAAGGTGATCTGCGAGGTCAAGCGCTCCAGCCCGTCCAAGGGCGCGCTCGCCGCGATCGCCGACCCGGCCGGACTCGCCGCCGACTACGAGGCGGGCGGCGCGGCCGTCATCTCGGTCCTCACCGAGCAGCGCCGCTTCGGCGGCTCGCTCGCGGACCTGGAGGCCGTCCGCGCCCGGGTCGACATCCCGGTCCTGCGCAAGGACTTCATCGTCACCGCGTACCAGCTCTGGGAAGCACGCGCGTACGGAGCGGATCTCGCGCTCCTCATCGTCGCCGCCCTGGAGCAGGAGGCGCTGGTCTCCCTCATCGAGCGCGCCGAGTCCATCGGGCTGACCCCGCTGGTCGAGGTGCATGACGAGGACGAGGTCGAGCGCGCCGTCGAGGCGGGCGCCCGGATCATCGGCGTCAACGCCCGCAACCTCAAGACCCTCAAGGTCGACCGCTCCACCTTCGAGCGCGTCGCCCCCGAGATCCCCGCGCACATCGTCAAGATCGCCGAGTCCGGTGTCCGGGGACCGCACGACCTGATCGCCTACGCCAACGCCGGCGCCGACGCGGTCCTGGTCGGCGAGTCCCTCGTCACCGGCCGCGACCCCAAGGCCGCCGTCGCCGACCTGGTCGCCGCCGGAGCCCACCCGGCCCTCCGGCACGGCCGGAGCTGACCCGGTCATGACCCCCGTCCGCGCCACGCCGACCGCCCTGGGCTCCGCCCCGGGCGGCGCCGGCGTGTCCGCGGACGCCTCGGGCCGCCGCGGCCGGCTCCGTACCGCCGCCGCGCCCGTCTCCAAACACGCCCCGCTGGCCCGGGGCTGCCGTCCGCGCGGCTGCCGCGCGCCCGCCCGCCGTGTCCACGGCCGCCGCGTCCGGTACGTCATCGGCTCCGAGCCGGGCCAGGTCAACGGCATGCGATGGCGCCCGCGCCTCGCGCGCACTTCCACGAACTGACGCAACCGCTCCTCGGCCGTCGGCGCCCTCCGGGACGCCACCCGGGTGGCCCCGCCGTCGCCCGGCACCGCACCCGCTGCCGGCAGTCGCCGTTCCCTTCCCCCCCGTGTGGGCAAGCCTCCGCACCTAGTGTCCTGACCCGCACACCCTGTGGGCCGCACCAGTGGTGCGGGTACAGGCGCGGGAAGCCTAGGCCCGGCAACGGGCGCCGTTCCGTTGTGCCCACCCGTTCCGCCCCAGCGGAACGATTGCCCACAACGGGGGGCGGGCGGCCGCAGGCCCAGGCGGGCCGCCGGAGGCCCCAGGCGGGCGCGGCGCGGGCGGGAGCCCGGCGTCGGCGGACGGGAGTGGGGTGTGCGCATACCGTGACCACCGACCGCACGTACACAGCACGGGGCACCCGCCCCGCGAGGAGCATCCGCATGTCCAGCGAGTTCTTCATCCCGGACCTGGAGGGCCAGGTCCCCAGCCCCGAGGGCTACTTCGGCGCCTACGGCGGCAAGTTCATCCCGGAGGCCCTCGTGGCCGCCGTCGACGAGGTCGCCGTCGAGTACGACAAGGCCAAGTCCGACCCGGAGTTCGCCCGCGAGCTCAACGACCTGATGGTCCACTACACGGGCCGCCCGAGCGCCCTCACCGAGGTGCCCCGGTTCGCCGAGCACGCCGGCGGCGCCCGGATCTTCCTCAAGCGCGAGGACCTGAACCACACCGGCTCGCACAAGATCAACAACGTGCTCGGGCAGGCCCTGCTCACCAAGCGCATGGGCAAGACCCGCGTCATCGCCGAGACCGGCGCCGGCCAGCACGGCGTGGCCACCGCCACCGCCTGCGCCCTCTTCGGCCTCGACTGCACCATCTACATGGGCGAGATCGACACCCAGCGCCAGGCCCTCAACGTGGCCCGGATGCGGATGCTCGGCGCCGAGGTCGTCGCCGTGAAGTCCGGCAGCCGCACCCTCAAGGACGCCATCAACGAGGCGTTCCGCGACTGGGTCGCCAACGTGGACCGCACGCACTACCTGTTCGGCACCGTGGCCGGCCCGCACCCCTTCCCCGCCATGGTCCGCGACTTCCACCGGGTCATCGGCGTCGAGGCGCGCCGCCAGATCCAGGAGCGCACCGGCCGCCTCCCCGACGCGGCGGTCGCCTGCGTCGGCGGCGGCTCCAACGCCATCGGCCTCTTCCACGCCTTCGTCCCCGACGCGGACGTCCGCCTGATCGGCTGCGAGCCGGCCGGCCACGGCGTCGAGACCGGCGAGCACGCGGCCACCCTCACCGCCGGCGAGCCCGGCATCCTGCACGGCTCGCGGTCGTACGTCCTCCAGGACGAGGAGGGCCAGATCACCGAGCCCTACTCGATCTCGGCCGGACTGGACTACCCGGGCATCGGCCCGGAGCACGCGTACCTCAAGGACAGCGGACGCGGCGAGTACCGCGCCGTCACCGACGACGCCGCCATGCAGGCGCTGCGGCTGCTCTCCCGCACCGAGGGCATCATCCCGGCGATCGAGTCCGCGCACGCCCTCGCCGGGGCCCTGGAGGTCGGCAGGGAGCTGGGCCCGGACGGTCTGATCCTGGTCAACCTCTCGGGCCGCGGCGACAAGGACATGGACACCGCCGCCCGCTACTTCGGCCTGTACGAGGCCGACACCGAGGTCGCCGCCGACGCCGGGGCCGAGGACACCGCGGAGATCGAGGGAGACGCCAAGTGAGTGGGAACATCCAGCTGCTGAGCGACACCCTCGCCAAGGCGAAGGCCGAGGACCGGGCCGCGCTCATCGCGTACCTCCCGGCCGGATTCCCGACCGTCGACGGCGGCATCGCCGCCATCCGGGCCGTCTTCGACGGCGGCGCCGACGTGGTCGAGGTCGGCCTCCCGCACAGCGACCCGGTGCTCGACGGGCCGGTCATCCAGACCGCCGACGACATCGCCCTGCGCGGCGGGGTCAAGATCGCCGACGTCATGCGGACGGTCCGCGAGGCCCACGAGGCCACCGGCAAGCCGGTCCTCGTCATGACGTACTGGAACCCGATCGACCGGTACGGCGTCGAGCGCTTCACCGAGGAGCTCGCCGCGGCCGGCGGCGCCGGCTGCATCCTGCCCGACCTGCCGGTCCAGGAGTCCGCGGTGTGGCGTGCGAACGCCGAGAAGCACGGTCTCGCGACCGTCTTCGTCGTCGCCCCCAGCAGCAGGGACGAGCGCCTCGCCACCATCACGGCGGCCGGCTCCGGCTTCGTCTACGCGGCCTCCCTCATGGGCGTCACCGGCACCCGCGAGTCGGTCGGCGAGCAGGCGGCCGACCTGGTCCGCCGCACCCGCGCCACCACCGAGCCCGGCCGGGAGCTCCCGGTCTGCGTCGGCCTCGGCGTCTCCAACGCCGCCCAGGCCAAGGAGGTCGCGGCCTTCGCCGACGGCGTCATCGTCGGCTCCGCGTTCGTGAAGCGGATCCTCGACGCCGACGGCGACGAGCAGGCGGGACTCGCCGCGGTAAGGGAACTGGCGGCCGAACTCGCCGAGGGCGTCCGGCGCGTCCCGTAACCCATCCGGGTGGATCTGCGACCGGGGAGGCATGCACGTGCCTCCCCGGTTCGTTTCCGAGGCGTGAGCCAGAAGAACAGCGGTGACGGTAATCGGAGTGCGCGGGAGCGCCTGCAGCAGCAGCGCGAGCGCGAGAAGACCCGCGAGAAGCAGCGGCGGATCCTGATCGTCTCGGCGGCGGTGGTCGGCGTCCTCGGACTCGCCGCGGTCGTCGGGGTGATCGCCGCGGGCGGCGACAAGGACAGCGCGTCCGACAACGCGGGCCGGGTGGTCGTGCCGGCGGGGGCGACCGACGAGGACGGCAAGCCCGCCGTCCCCACCGGCAAGTCGGACGCCCCCTCGACGCTCGCGATCTGGGAGGACTTCCGCTGCCCGGCGTGCGCCCAGTTCGAGAACGCGTTCCGGGACACCATCCACGAGCTGGAGGCCGCCGGCGCGATCAGGACCGAGTACCACCTCGCCACCCTGATCGACGGGAACATGGGCGGCAGCGGCTCCCTGCGCGCGGCGAACGCCGCCGCGTGCGCCCAGGACGCGGGGAAGTTCACCGCGTACCACGACACGCTCTACATCAACCAGCCGCAGGAGACCGACGACGCCTTCGGGGACAACGCCAAGCTCATCGAGCTGGCGGCCAAGGTGCCGGGCCTCGACACGCCCGCCTTCCGCAGCTGTGTGAACGAGGGCACGCACGACACCTGGGTGGCCAAGTCGAACGAGGCCTTCCGGAACGGCGGCTTCGGCGGCACGCCGTCCGTCCTGCTCAACGGAGAATCGGTCTTCCCGCAGAAGGGGAGCGAGCAGATCTCCCCGGACAACCTGAAGAAGTGGGTCGCCGAGGCCAACAAGGGCAAGAAGCCCGGCACGGCCGCCCCGACGAGCGCCCCGGCGCCCTCCGCGGGCTCCCCCTCGGCGGGCTGAGCCACCGCCCCGGGACCGGGTTAGTTACCCATACGTTGCCGGGCGGGCTGCCGTCCCGCCCGCCCGGCAGGGTAGCGTCGGTCCTGCCATGGACCTTGCCTACATTCCCAGCCCGTCGACCGGCGTGATCAACCTCGGACCGATCCCGCTGCGCGGCTATGCCTTCTGCATCATCATCGGTGTCTTCGTCGCCGTCTGGTACGGCAACAAGCGCTGGATCGCCCGGGGCGGCACCGCCGGCACCGTGGCCGACATCGCCGTCTGGGCGGTGCCCTTCGGCCTCGTCGGCGGACGCCTGTACCACGTGATCACCGACTACCAGCTGTACTTCAGCGAGGGTGAGAACTGGGTCGACGCCTTCAAGATCTGGGAGGGCGGCCTCGGCATCTGGGGCGCCATCGCGCTCGGCGCGGTGGGCGCCTGGATCGGCTGCCGCCGCCGGGGCATCCCGCTCCCGGCCTACGCCGACGCCATCGCCCCCGGAATCGCCTTCGCCCAGGCCATCGGCCGCTGGGGCAACTGGTTCAACCAGGAGCTGTACGGCAAGCAGACCGACCTGCCCTGGGCCCTGAAGATCACCGAGAGCGCGAACCGCGAGGCCGGGCTGTACCACCCGACCTTCCTGTACGAGTCGCTCTGGTGCGTCGGCGTCGCCTTCCTCGTCATCTGGGCCGACCGCCGCTTCAAGCTCGGCCACGGCCGCGCCTTCGCGCTCTACGTCGCCGCGTACTGCGTGGGCCGTGCCTGGATCGAGTACATGCGCGTCGACGAGGCCCACCACATCCTCGGCCTGCGGCTGAACGTCTGGACCGCCATCGGCGTCTTCCTGCTCGCCGTCGTCTACATGGTGGTCTCGGCCCGGGTCCGCCCCGGCCGCGAGGAGATCGTGGAGCCCAAGGCCGCGAAGGAGGCCGCCGACAAGGCCGCCCCGAAGGCCGACGGCGAGGACGAGGACGTCGCCGGTGCCGACGCCGGGGACGCCGTCAGGGACGGCCTCCCGGACGACACGAAGGACGCAGACGTCGCCGACGGAGACGTGGCGCACGACGCCGACAACGGCGCCGGGTCGGCCGCCAAGGGCTGACCAGCCCCTCAGCCGGTCGAAGGGCCGCCGGGACCCCGAGGTCCCGGCGGCCCTTTCGCATGCCCGGCCGACGTCAGGCGGTCCGGGCCGCGAGGGCGAGGACCCGGTGGGCGCCCGCCACCACCGCCGCGTCCACGAAGCGGCCGTCCGGGAGGGCCAGGGCGCCCGGCTCGGGCCCGGCGGCCTCCACGACCTCCCGCGCCGCGTCCACCTCCTCGGGAGTCGGGAGGTAGGCGCGCTCGATGACCGGGAGCTGACGCGGATGGATGGCCGCCCGGCCGAAGAAGCCCATGGCCCGGCCCCGGGCGCAGCCCGCCGCCAGCGCCTCCAGGTCGCCGACATCGGGGTGCACGGACTGGGCCGGCGGCGGCAGGGCGGCCGCGCGGGCCGCGACCACCACCCGGCCGCGCGACCAGTCCAGGCCGCGGTCCTCCCGTACGCCCAGGTCGGCGCGGAGGTCGGCCTCGCCGAGCGCGATGCCGCGGACGGCCGGGTGCGCCGTGGCGATGGCGTACGCGTGCTCCACGGCCAGGGCGTTCTCCAGGAGCGGGTACAGCGGGAGGCCCGGCGCCAGATCGACCAGCCGGAGGATGTCGGCGGCGTGCGTCACCTTGGGGACACGGAGACCGTGCAGCCCGGGGAGGAGGGCCAGGGTGGGGATGTCCCGCGGGGTGTGCACGCGGACGTGCACCGGGACGGGCAGCGGGTCCGCGAGCAGCTCGGCCGTCGCCTCCAGGGCGTACGCCTTGCGGTGCGGGGCGACCGCGTCCTCCAGGTCGACGATGACCACGTCGGCGCCGGAGACCAGGGCCTTGCGGACCACGTCGGGGCGGTCGCCGGGGGCGTACAGCCAGGTGAGGGCGGGCGTGCCGGGCCGGTTGCGGGGCGTGCCGCCCGGTCGGGGCGGGGTCTCGCTCGTGCTGTTCATACCGCTCCCTGCTCGCGGAGGCTGTCGATCTCGGCGGGGCTGAGGCCGAGCTCGGAGAGGACGTCGGCGGTGTCGGCGCCGTGGGGGCGGCCGGCCCAGCGGATGGCACCGGGCGTCTCGGAGAGCCGGAAGAGGACGTTCTGCATCCTGATCGGTCCGAGTTCGGGATCCTGCACCTCGGTGACGGTGCCGAGGGCCCGGTACTGGGGATCGTCCACGACGTCCCGGACGTCGTAGACCGGGGCGATCGCCGCCTCCGCCTTCTCGAACGCGTTCATCGCCTCCTCCCGGGTCCGGCGGGCGATCCACGAGCCCACCGCCTCGTCCAGGACGTCCGCGTGCGCGGCGCGCCCGGTGCCGTCGGCGAACCACGGCTCCTCGATCAGCTCCGGACGGCCGACCAGGGTCATGACGCGCTCGGCGATCGACTGGGCGGAGGTGGAGACGGCGACCCAGGAGCCGTCGGCGGTGCGGTAGGTGTTGCGGGGGGCGTTGTTGCGGGAGCGGTTGCCCGTGCGGGGCTGGACGTAGCCGAGCTGGTCGTACCAGAGGGGATGGGGACCGACGACGGCGAGCATCGGTTCGATGATCGCCATGTCGACGACCTGGCCGCGCCCGGTCGCGGTCCTCGCGGTGAGCGCGGTCATCACCGCGTACGCCGTGGCCAGGGCGGCGATCGAGTCGGCCAGGCCGAAGGGGGGCAGGGTCGGCGGGCCGTCCGGCTCGCCGGTGAGGGCGGCGAAGCCGCTCATCGCCTCGGCGAGGGTGCCGAAACCGGGGCGGTGGGCGTACGGGCCGAACTGGCCGAAGCCGGTGACCCGGGCGAGGACCAGGCGCGGGTTGACTGTGGACAGCTCCTCCCAGCCGAGGCCCCAGCGTTCCAGGGTGCCGGGGCGGAAGTTCTCCACGATCACGTCGGCGTCCGCGGCGAGCGCGAGGAGGGTGTCGCGGCCGCCGGGGGAGCCGAGATCGAGGGTGATCGCCCGCTTGTTGCGGCCGAGGACCTTCCACCAGAGGCCGACGCCGTCCTTGGCGGGGCCGTGACCGCGGGACGGGTCGGGCTTGCGGGGGTGCTCGACCTTGACGACGTCGGCGCCGAAGTCGCCGAGCATCGTCGCGGCGAGCGGGCCGGCGAAGAGGGTCGCGAGGTCCAGGACGCGCAGGCCGTGGAGGGGCGGCCGGGGTGCCGTGGCGTCGGGCGGGTGCGGGGCGGCCGGGGTGTGCGGTGCGGGGTTCATACGGGGCCGGACTCCTTTCCGGTCGTGCCCGCCTCCTCGGCGGACGAGCCGAAGGCGGCCTCGATCTCGGTGCGGTAGGGCATCGACGTCGACGCGCCCTCGCGCTGGACGGAGAGCGCGGCCGCGGTCCCCGCCCAGGCGAGCGCCTCGGGGGCGGGGCGGCCCTCGGCGAGCGCGACGACCAGGGCGCCGACGAAGGTGTCGCCGGCGGCGGTGGTGTCCACGGCCCGGACGCGGGGCGCCGGCACCGCGACCGGGTCGGCGCCGCGGACGGCGTACAGGCTGCCGGCGGCTCCGAGGGTGACGACGACCTCGGGGACGTCGCGGAGCAGGGCGAGCGCGGCCTCGCGGGGGTCGGCGAGACCGGTGAGCGCCGCCGCCTCGTGCTCGTTGGGCACGAGCAGGTCGACGGAGGCGAGCAGTTCGGGCGGGAGGGGCTGGGCGGGCGCGGGGGTGAGGACGGTCCGGACGCCGAGGCGGCGGGCGGTCGCGGCGCCCTCCACGACGACGGAGAGGGGGAGTTCGAGCTGGAGGAGCAGGGCGTCGGCGGTGCCGATGAGGGCCTCGTCGCCGTGGTCGAGCGCGGTGACGGTGCCGTTCGCCCCGGGGATGACGACGATCGCGTTCCCGCCCTCGTCGTCGACGACGATGTGCGCGGTGCCGGAGGCGCCCTCGGCGGTGCGCAGCAGGTCGGTGTCGACCGAGCAGTGTTCGAGGGCGGCCCGCAGCCGGGTGCCGAAGTCGTCGGCGCCGACCGCGCCGATCATCGACACCTCGGCGCCGGCGCGGGCGGCGGCGACGGCCTGGTTGGCGCCCTTGCCGCCGGGGATCGTGCGGAAGGAGCGGCCGGTGACGGTCTCGCCGAGGGCCGGGGCTCTCGGGACGTAGGCGACGAGGTCCATGTTGGTGCTGCCGAGTACGACGATGCTGGTCATGGGCGTACTGCCTCCAGGTGGGTCAGTTCGGCCAGGGTGTCGAAACCGATGCCGTCGAAGGACGGGACGGAGGTCGCGAGCCGGTTCTTGAGGGGGGCGGTCCAGTGCTCGGGGAGCCGGTCGGGGTGGCCGGCGAGCAGCCCGGCGACCGAACCGGCGGTGGCGCCGTTGGAGTCGGTGTCCCAGCCGCCGGAGACCGCCGCGCCGATGGAGCGGGTGAAGTCGCCGTCGGCGTGGGTGAGGGCCGCGGCGAGCAGAGCGGCGTTCGGGACGGCATGCACCCAGTGGTACCCGCCGAGTTCGGTGTGCAGGCGGTCGACGACGGCGTCGAAGTCGTGGGTGTCGTGGGTGTCGCGGGCGAGGGCGATCCCGCGGCGGACCGCGCGGGCGAGGCGGGAGCGCGGGGGGATCACGGCGAGGCCCCCGGCGAGCGAGCGGTGTACGTCGGCGGTGCCGGTGGCGGCGGTGGCGAGGGTGGCGGCGACGAACATGGCGCCGTAGACACCGTTGGCGGTGTGGGTGAGGGCCGCGTCCCGGTAGGCCTGCCCGGCGGCGGCGGCCGGGTCGCCGGGCCGGGTCCAGCCGTGGACGTCGGCCCGGATCTGGGCGCCGATCCACTCGCGGAACGGATTGCGGCGCAGGGCGGTCAGCGGGGGTTCGATCCCGTCGAGGAGGTTGCGGTAGGCCACCCGCTCGGCCGTGAAGGTGCGGCCGGCGGGGAGTTCGTCGAGCCAGAGGCGGGCGACGTCGGCGGTGGTGAAGCCGCGGCCGTGCCGCCGGAGCAGCAGCAGGTTGAGGAGCGGGTAGTTGAGGTCGTCGTCCTCCGGCATCCCGTCGATGTTCTCGGCGAGCGAGGTGGGGGCGGAGCGGCGGTTCCAGGGGTGGGCGGCGAGCAGTTCGGGCGGGACGCCGCGGGCGGTGTACCAGGTGGAGAGGGGCCAGTTGCCCGTGGCGCGGGCCAGGGCGCGGACGGCGTGGAGGGGGAGCTTCTCGACGGGCTTGCCGAGGAGGCAGCCGGCGGCACGGCCGAGCCAGGCGGCGTGAAGGCGGTCGCGGAGGGCGGTGTCCCCGGCCGCGGTGGCGGGGGGCGGGCCGGTCGGGCGGGCCGGGGGAGGGGTGGCGCGGGGGGCGGCCGTTTCCCCGACCGCGCCGGCGGGGTCCTGGCCGGTGGGGTGGGCCGGCGGAGGGGTGGCCTCGTCCGCGTCCGCGCCGGCGGGGTCCTGGCCGGTGGGGTGGGCCGGCGGAGGGGTGGCGCCGGGGGTGGTCAGGGCGCGGATCCCGGGGAGGGAGGTCGGCTCGGCGGCGGACAGGGGAGAGGGGAGGGCGGCCAGCGCGTCCATGAGCTCCTCCGCCAGGGCGCGGAGGCCGGGGCGGGGCGTCCCGGAGGCGCCGGCCGACTCCGGGGCGGGCGGTCCGCCCGCCTCCGTCCAGCGGGCGGCGACGGCGCGCGCGTCGCGGCCGTCCTCCGCCGCCTGGCGGAGTTCGTGGCCCAGCAGGTCCTCCGGCTGGACCCAGGTCAGGCGGAGGTTCACCGCTCGGCCACGCCCGTCAGCATCGCGAACGCCCGCTCGTGGGCGCGGCGCCGCTCCCCGTCCCGGGCGAAGATCTCCCGGGCCACCTCGGTCAGCGCCCGCGCCGGGGCGTGCAGGTCCAGGCGGCTCGCCTCCGCCACCCGCTTCGCCCAGTCCGCCGGCACCGCCTGCTCCCCGTGCAGGGCGCCCACGATCGCGCCCGCCATGGTGGCGATCGAGTCGCAGTCGCGGCCGTAGTTGACGGAGCCCAGGACGGTCCGGCGGAAGTCGCCCTCACCGACCAGGAGCATGCCGAGGGCGATCGGGAGTTCCTCGATCGCGTGCAGGCGGGAGGGGCGGCGGGCGCCGAGGGACGGGGCGCGGTAGTCGGGGCCCACCGAGTCGAAGGGGGCCACCGCCCTGCGGAGCGGGACGAGCGCCGACTCGAAGTCCCGGTGGCCTTCGGCGACTTCCGCCACCGCCTCGATGGCCGCCCGCGTCCCGTCCTTCGCCAGCGACAGGGCCGTGTCGACCACCGACGCCGCCGTCGCGCCCGGGACGCAGGCCGCCGCCACGGCGGCCGCGAACACCCCCGCCGCCTCGCGGCCGTACGAGGACTGGTGCGCGCCCGCGATGTCGAGGGCCTCGGCGTAGGCGGCCTCCGGGTGGGCCGCGTTGACGAGTCCGACCGGTGCCATGTACATCGCGGCACCGCAGTTGACGATGTTGCCGCTGCCCGCCTCGCGCGGGTCCACGTGCCCGTAGTGGAGCCGGGCCACCAGCCACTTCTCGGCGAGGAAGATCCGCTGGAGGGGGAGGGCCTCCGCCTCCAGCTCCGGGATCCAGACGGGGGAGCCCATCAGTTCGGGGACGAGGTGGTCCGCGACGGCGTACGCGTCCAGGTGGCCGCGGACCCGCTCGTACACCCGGATCAGCGCGTGGGTCATCAAGGTGTCGTCGGTGACGTGTCCGTCGCCCTTGTGGTACGGGGCGATGGGGCGGGCGGTGCGCCACGCCTCGCCGTTCCACGGGCCGACGATCCCGGCGACACGACCGCCGTGGCGTTCGGTGATCTGCTCGGGGGTGTAGCCCTCGACGGGGCCGCCGAGGGCGTCGCCGACGGCGGCTCCGAGGAGACCGCCGGTGATCCGGTCATCCAGTGCGGGCGTCGGCACGAGGGGCGTTGTGGGTGTCATGTCGGGATTGTCCACCCGGGGCGGGTCGTTCCGTGGCTGCGAGCAGCCCGGCGAGTTCGACCAGGTCCGTTCCCGCGAGCCGGGGCAGCGCGCAGCCCGCGAGGGTCCGGCACGCCTCGCGCCAGGTCGCCGGCACCGAACGGCCCCCGCCCAGCGCCCCGGTGAGCGCTCCGGCCAGGGCCGGGGCGGAGTCGGCCACCCGGGACAGGCAGACGGCGGCGGGCACCGCGGCCGTCATGGCGCCCCGGGCGGCGGTGGCGAGGGCGAGCGCCACCGGGACGGTCTCGGCCGCGGCGATGCCGTAGCTGTAGACGTGGTCCACGATCTGGTGCTCAAGGAGCGGGACCAGTTCGAAGGCCGAGCCGGCGGTCCGGGCGAGCTGTACCGCGTACCGGGCGTTGCGGCCGATCTCGGTGACGGGCGGGAGTTCGGCGAGGGCCGCCTCGACGGCTTCGTCGGCCGTCGCCCCGCCGAGGGCCGCCGCGACGGCGGCCGCCGTCGCGCGGGCGCCGTGGACGCCGTCGCCGTCCTGGGTGTACCGGGCGTCGAACTCGGCGAGTTCGGCCGCCGCGCGGGGGTCTCCGGGGTGGACGACGGCCAGGACGGCGGCCCGGACGCAGGCCGCGTCGTCGAAGAAGTGCGGGTTGTCGTGTCCGGTGGCCGGCGGGCGGAGCCCCGTCGCGAGATTGCCGAGGCCCGCGCGGACGGAGATCCGGGCGCGGAGCGGGAGCACGGCGGACTCGACCTCGGGGGCGCGTTCCGCCGCGGCGGCGACCTGGCCGGCCAGGGCGTTCCAGGCGAGGTCGACCGCGGCGCGCAGCCGGCGCTCCCGCGGGAGCGCGGTGAAGGGCGGGCCCCCGGCGGCGAGGATCGCCTCCGCGGTGAAGACCGCCCATTCGGCGTCGTCGGAGGGGCCGAGCCGGAGGGGCTCGGGGGGCTGGTTGAGGGCGATGGGGACGGGGAGCGTGGTCGTGGCGTTCTGCTCGGCGAAGGTGTCGAGCTCGCGGGTGAGGCGACGGGTCCACTCCGGCATGCGGGCGGCCCGGTGCCGGGCGGCGGGCCATCCGGCGGCGTCGCCCGCCGCGAGGCCGAGGAGGAGGCCCTCCACGGCGTCGCGCGGCGGCCTGGGGGGCGCCTCGGGCCGTCCGGTCTCGTGAGTGCCGCCCCAGGAACCCGTGCCGTGGGGCGGGGCGGGGGCCGGCGCCGCGCCGCCCGGCAGCGGGGGCGCCGTCAGGTCCAGGTGGGCGCCGAGCGGGGGACCGGCGTCCGGCGACGGGCGCCGGGCCCACCCTCCCACGGACTCCGTCCGGGGGAGCCCCCGCAGCCCCGCGGAACGAAGGTCCGCGGCGGTGGGGGCGTCGACCGCGGCGGTGGGGGCGAGGCCCGCGGCGACGGGCGCGCCGCCCGCGGTCGCCGCGCCCGTGGTCGCCGCGCCCGCGGTCGTCGTCGCCGTGGCCGCCGTCGTGGTCGCCGTCGTCGTGGTGGTCGCCGCCGTCGTCGTGGTCGCGTTCGTCGCCATGGTCGTCGTCGTGTCGTCGCTCATCAGGATTCCCCCTCCGGGGTCAGAAGGTCGGCCACGTCCAGGACGTGGTAGCCGCGCATCGACGGCAGGCAGCTGCCCGTGACGGGGGTGATGGCCGAGGCCCACTCCTCGGGGATCGACCGCAGTCCGCCGGCCGCTCCGGCCAGCGCGCCCGCGACCGCCGCCGTGGTGTCGGCGTCGCGGCCCATGTTGACGGCCGTCAGGACCGCCGTACGGAAGTCCCCGCGGGCCGCGGCGAAGGCGCCGAACGCCAGTCCCACCGCCTCCGGCGCCAGGTCCGTCCACGGGTAGCCGCCGATGACGACCGCGGAGCGGACCTGGCGCTCGCGGGTGAGCGGATCCGGCTGGACGCGCTGGGCCGCGACCACCGCGCGCCGCATCGACCGCGCCGTCCACGAGTCCATCGGCACCGCCGAGAGGGCCGCCGCGATCACCGAGGTGACTCCGGCTCCCGCCATCGCCGCCGCGACGCCCGCCGCGACCGCCTGGCCGCCGTAGATGCCCTCGCCGTCGTGGCTGACGCTGCCGTCGATCGCGACCAGCCGGGCCGCCTCGGCGGGCCGGCCGGCCGCGAAGACCCCGAAGGGTGCCGCCCGCATGGCGAGGCCGTCGCTCCAGGCGTGCCGGTGCTGTGCGGAGATCGGGGCGGCCAGGCCCCTGCGGAGGTTCTCCAGGGTGCCGCGCTCCGAGAAGCCCGCGCCGCGGAACGGGCCCTCGTCGAGGTCGGCGATCCAGTGGTGCCAGGCCCGCTCGACGTGCTGGACGGTGAGGGCCGAACCGTGCCGGGCGAGCAGCAGCGCGGAGAAGATGGCGTACTCGGTGTCGTCCGTGCCCGCCGGACGGTCCGTCACGAAGCCCTCGATCCGGCCCCAGCGGCGGCGGATCTCGGAGGGGCGCATGTTCTCGGCGGGCGCGCCGAGCGCGTCGCCGACGGCGAGGCCGAGGAGCGCCCCCCTCGCCCGTTCGCGCGTATCGCATGCCGTGGTGGTCACCATGTCCGTGGCCCCTTCCTCGATGGGGGCGCACGACGGGCGCCCCGATGTCTGGATCTGTGCCACGGAGGGCCGCGAACGCGCAGAAGAAACGTCTCTGTCACCCGCCTGACAGCACGCCAGGACCCGGTTCACGCAGCAGGGCACCCCTGAGTAAGTACGGCCTGCCTTGCTAGCGCGCCCCTTACATCGCGCGTACTTTCGAGGGTGTGGGGAGCGGCGGGAGCAGCCCGGCCCGCCGAAACGAAGGGGAGAGCCATGTCCGTCATCGAAGCCCAGGCGCCACTGCACGAGGCCCACCGCGACAACCACACGCACCGTGACGTGAACGGCGGTTGGCTGCGTCCGGCGGTGTTCGGCGCGATGGACGGACTCGTCTCCAACCTCGCCCTCATGACCGGTGTCGCGGGCGGCGCGGTCTCCTCCCAGACGGTCGTCATCACCGGCCTCGCCGGTCTCGCGGCCGGCGCCTTCTCCATGGCGGCCGGCGAGTACACCTCCGTCGCCTCGCAGCGCGAGCTCGTCCAGGCGGAACTGGAGGTCGAACGTCGCCAGTTGCGCAAGCACCCCGTCGACGAGATGGAGGAGCTCGCCGCGCTCTACGTCTCCCGGGGCGTCGAGCCGGCACTCGCCCGCGAGGTCGCGATGCAGCTGTCGAAGGACCCCGAGCAGGCGCTGGAGATCCACGCACGCGAGGAGCTCGGCATCGACCCGGACGACCTGCCGTCGCCGACGGTGGCCGCGGTCTCCTCCTTCGGCTCCTTCGCGCTCGGCGCGCTGCTGCCCGTGCTGCCCTACCTGCTCGGGGCGACCGCGCTCTGGCCGGCCGTGCTGCTCGCGCTCCTCGGGCTCTTCGCCTGCGGCGCGCTCGTGGCCCGGGTGACCGCCCGCGGCTGGCTCTTCAGCGGACTGCGCCAGCTCCTCCTCGGTGGAGCGGCGGCGGCCGTCACCTACGGTCTCGGCATGCTCCTGGGAGCAGCCCTGTAGGGCGGGCCCGTGGGACTCGGGGCCGCCCTACAGGACGGCCCGCAGGGGGCCATGGGTCGCATCGTGGCCTTCCGGCCCGCGTGGCCGGGACCGGACGCCGGGAAGCGGCGCCGCGAACCCCGTACGGGGCGCCCGCGCTCCCCGTGCGGTGGTACGGATTCCGCACTCCGGAAACAGGTCGAGAGGGCCTGAAAAGGGCCTCTCGGTCTTTTCGGTGCGTCATTACTGGAGGAACCGGGCGAATCGGCTGTGACGTATATCCCTGGCCCGATGCGCCACGGCGATGAGACACTATGCAGGACGCCACATATGTAGCCGGTTACTCGGCGGTTTCGAACCCGTGACCAACGGGAATGAGGCATGAGCGTCGCCGGGCAACGAAGCCCACACAGTGACGGGTCGCCGACGACCCGGAGATCCTCCGGACCGTCCCGGTCCGCCCCCGCGAGACAGGCCTCTGACCTCGCAGACCACAGGTGAACCGACACCACCGCTCCGTACCGGTGGTGTCCGCATGTTGGAATGCGCTATCCACTTCGCGAGAAGCCAGCCATCATGTAACCTGCACGAAATTTCCGCGGAGGGCCAACGTCGTCCCTCGGCAGCAGCTCCCCCAGACGTGGTCTGGGAGGTGCCCCCAGCCACGACGACGACGGGAGAGCCGATGCGTTCCGACGCCTGGTCGCCCATGGACGGTCGCCCTGCTCCGCAGGGGATGTACGACCCCCGTAACGAACACGACGCCTGCGGTGTCGGGTTCGTGGCCACCCTCACCGGTGTAGCCAGCCACGCACTGGTCGAGCAGGCGCTGACCGTACTGCGCAACCTCGAGCACCGAGGCGCCACCGGCTCCGAGCCCGACTCCGGTGACGGCGCCGGCATCCTGCTCCAGGTCCCGGACGCCTTCCTCCGCGAGGTCGCCGGATTCCCGCTCCCCGAGACCGGCGCGTACGCCGTCGGCATCGCCTTCCTCCCCGAGGACGGCACCGAGGACACCGCCGCGAAGATCGAGACGATCGCCGCCGAAGAGGGCCTGAACGTCCTCGGCTGGCGCGAGGTCCCCGTCGCCCCCGAGCTGCTCGGCGCCTCCGCCCGCTCCACCATGCCGGTCTTCCGCCAGCTCTTCGTCGCCGACGCGGCCGGCGAGGCCACCGGCATCGCGCTCGACCGCAAGGCCTTCGTCCTGCGCAAGCGCGCCGAGCGCGAGGCGGCGACGTACTTCCCGTCGCTCTCCGCCCGCACCCTCGTCTACAAGGGCATGCTGACCACCGGCCAGCTGGAGCCCTTCTTCCCGGACCTCTCGGACCGCCGCTGCGCCACCGCCGTGGCCCTGGTCCACTCCCGGTTCTCCACCAACACCTTCCCGAGCTGGCCGCTGGCCCACCCGTACCGCTTCGTCGCCCACAACGGTGAGATCAACACCGTCAAGGGCAACCGGAACTGGATGACCGCCCGCGAGGCCCAGCTGGAGTCCACCGCCTTCGGCGAGGGCCCGCTGGACCGGATCTTCCCGATCTGCACCCCGGACGCCTCCGACTCCGCCTCCTTCGACGAGGTCCTGGAGCTGCTCCACCTCGGCGGCCGCTCCCTGCCCCACGCGGTCCTGATGATGGTCCCGGAGGCGTGGGAGAACCACGAGACGATGGACCCGGCCCGCCGCGCCTTCTACCAGTACCACTCCACGATGATGGAGCCCTGGGACGGCCCGGCCTGCGTCACCTTCACCGACGGCGTCCAGGTCGGCGCGGTCCTCGACCGCAACGGTCTGCGCCCCGGCCGCTACTGGGTCACCGACGAGGGCCTCGTCGTCCTCTCCTCCGAGGTCGGCGTCCTCGACATCGACCCCGCCAAGGTCGTCCGCAAGGGCCGCCTCCAGCCCGGCAAGATGTTCCTCGTCGACACCGCCGAGCACCGCATCGTCGAGGACGACGAGATCAAGGCCGCCCTCGCCGCCGAGAACCCCTACGAGGAGTGGCTGGAGACCGGGGAGATCGAGCTCTCCGACCTCCCCGAGCGCGAGCACATCGTGCACACCCACGCCTCGGTCACCCGCCGCCAGCAGACCTTCGGCTACACCGAGGAAGAACTCCGCGTCATCCTCGCCCCGATGGCCCGCACCGCCGGCGAGCCCCTCGGCTCCATGGGCACCGACTCGCCGATCGCGGCCCTGTCCGCCCGGCCGCGGCTGCTCTTCGACTACTTCACCCAGCTGTTCGCGCAGGTCACCAACCCGCCGCTGGACGCCATCCGCGAAGAGCTCGTGACCTCGCTCCGCTCCTCGCTCGGCCCCGGCAGCAACCTGCTGGAGCCCACCGCCTCCACGTGTCGCAGCGTCACCCTGCCCTTCCCGGTGATCGACAACGACGAGCTGGCCAAGCTCATCCACATCAACGCCGACGGCGACATGCCCGGCATGAAGGCCGCGACCCTCTCCGGCCTCTACCGCGTCTCCGGCGGCGGCGACGCCCTCGCCGCCCGCCTCGACGCCATCTGCGCCGAGGCCGACACCGCCATCGAAGGCGGCGCCCGCCTCATCGTGCTCTCCGACCGGCACTCCGACGCCGAGCACGCGCCGATCCCCTCGTTGCTGCTCACCGCGGCCGTCCACCACCACCTCATCCGCACCAAGCAGCGCACCAAGGTGGGCCTGCTGGTCGAGGCCGGCGACGTCCGCGAGGTCCACCACGTCGCCCTCCTCATCGGCTACGGCGCCGCCGCGGTCAACCCGTACCTCGCCATGGAGTCCGTCGAGGACCTCGTCCGCGCCGGCACCTTCATCGAGGGCCTGGAGGCCGAGCAGGCCATCCGGAACCTGATCTACGCCCTCGGCAAGGGTGTCCTCAAGGTCATGTCCAAGATGGGCATCTCCACCGTCGCCTCCTACCGCGGCGCCCAGGTCTTCGAGGCCGTCGGCCTCGACGAGGCCTTCGTCGCCACGTACTTCAACGGCACGGCCACCAAGATCGGCGGCGCCGGCCTCGACGTCGTCGCCAAGGAGGTCGCCGCCCGCCACGCCAAGGCGTACCCCGTCTCCGGCGTCCCCTCGGCCCACCGCGCCCTGGAGATCGGCGGCGAGTACCAGTGGCGCCGCGAGGGCGAGCCGCACCTGTTCGACCCGGAGACCGTCTTCCGCCTGCAGCACGCCACGCGCAACAAGCGGTACGACATCTTCAAGCAGTACACGGACCGGGTGAACGAGCAGTCCGAGCGCCTCATGACGCTCCGCGGCCTGTTCGGCCTCTCCTCCGACCGCCCCGCCGTCCCGGTGGACGAGGTCGAGCCCGTCTCCGAGATCGTCAAGCGCTTCTCCACCGGCGCCATGTCGTACGGCTCGATCTCCCGCGAGGCCCACGAGACCCTCGCCGTCGCGATGAACCGGCTGGGCGCCAAGTCCAACACCGGTGAGGGCGGCGAGGACCCGGACCGCCTGTACGACCCGGTGCGCCGCTCCGCGATCAAGCAGGTCGCCTCCGGCCGCTTCGGCGTCACCAGCGAGTACCTGGTCAACGCCGACGACATCCAGATCAAGATGGCCCAGGGCGCCAAGCCCGGCGAGGGCGGCCAGCTGCCCGGCCACAAGGTCTACCCGTGGGTCGCCAAGACGCGTCACTCGACGCCCGGCGTCGGCCTCATCTCGCCGCCGCCGCACCACGACATCTACTCCATCGAGGATCTGGCCCAGCTGATCCACGACCTCAAGAACGCCAACCCGGTCGCCCGCATCCACGTGAAGCTGGTCTCCGAGGTCGGCGTCGGCACGGTCGCCGCCGGTGTCTCCAAGGCCCACGCGGACGTCGTCCTCATCTCCGGCCACGACGGCGGCACGGGCGCCTCGCCGCTCACCTCGCTCAAGCACGCGGGCGGCCCCTGGGAGCTCGGCCTCGCCGAGACCCAGCAGACGCTGCTGCTCAACGGCCTGCGCGACCGGATCGTCGTCCAGACCGACGGCCAGCTCAAGACCGGCCGCGACGTCGTCATCGCCGCGCTGCTCGGCGCCGAGGAGTTCGGTTTCGCGACCGCGCCGCTCGTCGTCTCCGGCTGCGTCATGATGCGGGTCTGCCACCTGGACACCTGCCCGGTCGGCATCGCCACCCAGAACCCGGTCCTGCGCGACCGCTTCTCCGGCAAGGCCGAGTACGTCGTCAACTTCTTCGAGTTCATCGCCGAGGAGGTCCGCGAGCTCCTCGCCGAGCTGGGCTTCCGCAGCATCGAGGAGGCCGTCGGCCACGCCGAGCTGCTCGACACCAGCCGCGCCGTCACCCACTGGAAGGCGCAGGGCCTGGACCTGGAGCCGCTCTTCTACGTGCCGGAACTGCCCGAGGGCGCGGTCCGCCACGCCCGGATCGAGCAGGACCACGGCCTGGAGAAGGCCCTCGACAACGAGCTGATCCAGCTCGCCGCCGAGGCCCTGAACGCCGCCTCCGCGGAGGAGGCCCAGCCGGTCCGCGCCCAGGTCGCCATCCGCAACATCAATCGCACGGTCGGCACCATGCTCGGCCACCAGGTCACGAAGCGGTTCGGCGGCGCCGGCCTCCCGGCCGACACCGTCGACATCACCTTCACCGGCTCCGCGGGCCAGTCGTTCGGCGCGTTCCTGCCGAGCGGTGTCACCCTCCGCCTGGAGGGCGACGCCAACGACTACGTCGGCAAGGGCCTCTCCGGCGGCCGCGTGATCGTCCGCCCCGACCGGGGCGCCGACCACCTGGCCGAGTACTCCACGATCGCGGGCAACACCATCGGCTACGGCGCGACCGGCGGCGAGCTGTTCCTCCGCGGCCGCACCGGCGAGCGCTTCTGCGTCCGCAACTCCGGCGCCCTGGTCGTCTCGGAGGGCGTGGGCGACCACGGCTGCGAGTACATGACCGGTGGCACGGCGGTCGTCCTCGGCGAGACCGGACGCAACTTCGCGGCCGGCATGTCCGGCGGTGTCGCCTACGTCGTCGACCTGGACCGGGACAACGTCAACTCCGGCAACCTGGGCGCGATCGAGGGCCTGTCGGACACCGACAAGGCATGGCTGCACGACGTCGTGCGCCGCCACCAGGAGGAGACCGGCTCCACCGTCGCCGAGAAGCTCCTCGCCGACTGGACCGTGAACGCGGACCGGTTCAGCAAGATCATCCCCACCACGTACAAGGCAGTGCTCGCCGCCAAGGACGCCGCTGAGCTCGCCGGTCTCTCCGAGGCCGAGACCACCGAGAAGATGATGGAGGCGGCGACCCATGGCTGACCCCAAGGGCTTCCTGACCACCGGTCGCGAGGTCGCGCAGACCCGCCCCGTGGGCGAGCGCGTCAGGGACTGGAACGAGGTCTACGTCCCCGGCTCCCTGCTGCCGATCATCAGCAAGCAGGCCGGCCGCTGCATGGACTGCGGCATCCCGTTCTGCCACAACGGCTGCCCCCTCGGGAACCTGATCCCCGAGTGGAACGACTACGCCTACCGCGAGGACTGGGCGGCGGCGTCGGAGCGGCTGCACGCCACCAACAACTTCCCGGAGTTCACCGGCCGCCTGTGCCCGGCTCCGTGCGAGTCGGCGTGCGTGCTCGGCATCAACCAGCCGGCCGTGACCATCAAGAACGTCGAAGTCTCCATCATCGACAAGGCGTGGGACGCCAACGACGTCAAGCCGCAGGTGCCCGAGCGCCTGTCCGGCAAGACCGCCGCCGTCATCGGCTCGGGCCCGGCGGGTCTCGCCGCCGCCCAGCAGCTGACCCGGGCCGGCCACACCGTGGTCGTGTACGAGCGCGCCGACCGCATCGGCGGCCTGCTGCGCTACGGCATCCCCGAGTTCAAGATGGAGAAGCGGCACATCAACCGCCGCATCGAGCAGATGCGCGCGGAGGGCACCAAGTTCCGCACCGGCATCGAGATCGGGCGCGACCTGACCTCGACGGACCTGCGCAAGCGGTTCGACGCCGTGGTCATCGCCGCCGGCGCCACCACCGCCCGCGACCTGCCCGTCCCGGGCCGGGAGCTGAACGGCATCCACCAGGCCATGGAGTACCTGCCGCTGGCCAACAAGGTGGTCGAGGGCGACTTCGTGTCCCCGCCGATCACCGCCGAGGGCAAGCACGTCGTCGTCATCGGCGGCGGCGACACCGGCGCCGACTGCGTCGGCACGGCCCACCGCCAGGGCGCGGCCTCGGTCACGCAGCTGGAGATCATGCCCAGGCCGGGCGAGGAGCGGAACGCCGGGCAGCCCTGGCCGACCTTCCCCATGCTGTACAAGGTCACCTCCGCGCACGAGGAGGGCGGCGAGCGGGTCTACTCCGTCTCCACCACCCACTTCGAGGGCGACGAGGACGGCAACGTCCAGTCCCTCCACCTCATCGAGGTCGAGTTCGTCGACGGCAAGCTGACGCAGAAGCCGGGCACGGAGCGCACGATCCCCGCCCAGCTGGTCACGCTCGCGATGGGCTTCACCGGCACGGACGTGGAGAACGGCCTGGTCGCCCAGTTCGGTCTGGACCTCGACGCCCGGGGTAACATCGCCCGAGACGCGGACTTCGCCACCAACGTCGATGGCGTGTACGTCGCCGGCGACGCCGGCCGCGGTCAGTCGCTCATCGTCTGGGCCATCGCCGAGGGCCGCTCGGCCGCCCGGGGCGTGGACCGCTACCTGACCGGAGCCAGCTCCCTGCCGGCCCCGATCCGTCCGACGGACCGTTCGCTGATGGTCTGATCCGAACGGATCACCCCGAGAACGTCCCGTACAACGACGTGCGGAACTGAGCACGGCGCCCCCCGAATGTCCCCGACCGGACGACTGGGCGGGCGCCGTGGCGCGTCCGGGGGCGGGGCGCGTCGGGTGGGGACGTCTTTCAGCCAGATCCTCCGGGAGGCGGGGGAGCCGCCCGGTGGCGGGGCGTCGTCCCGCCAGGGCGAACCCGCCACGGCGGGGCGGGCGGGTGGTAATCCGATGGCCGCGATCGGGGCCGTGGGTCATCATGACGCGCATGACTTCCCTGGTACGCCACGTGACCATCGACTGCGCCGACGCCTATGCCCTCGCCACCTTCTGGGCGAAGGTCCTGGACGCCGAGGTCTCCGACGAGGACAGTCCGGGCGACGAGGAGGCGCTCGTCGAGACGCCCGGGGCCGGGCTGCTCTTCATCCAGGTGCCCGAGGCCAAGGGCGTCAAGAACCGGATCCACCTCGACCTCCAGCCGCAGGACCGCACCCGTGACGAGGAGGTCGAGCGGCTCCTCGGTCTCGGCGCGACCCTCCTCGACGACCGCCGGAACCCGGACGGCACCGGCTGGGCGACCCTGGGCGACCCGGAGGGCAACGAGTTCTGCGTCGAGCGCAGCGCGGCCGAGCGTGCCGCCTCCGCCTCGGCCGTCACCCCCACGGCCTCGACCGTCGCCTCCGCCTGAGGGCGGCCGCCCCGTCCCGTGCCCTGCCGCGGGGCGGTCCCCGTCCGCGGCCGGCGCCCGTGGCGCCAGAATGGACGCGTGCCGAACACTCCCCAGAGCCCCAGCAAGAAGAAGCCCACGGTGAGCGGCGGCCCCGAGCGGCGCCGTGAACTCCTCGACACGGCGGCCGAGGTGTTCGCCGCCCAGGGGTACAACGCCACCACCGTCCGCAAGATCGCGGACGCCGCCGGCATGCTCGCCGGCAGCCTCTACTACCACTTCGACTCCAAGGAGTCGATGCTCGACGAGATCCTCTCCACCTTCCTCGACGAGCTCTGGCAGGGCTACGACGCCGTCCTCGACGCCCGGCTCGGCCCCCGCGAGACCATCGAGGCCCTCGTCACCGAGTCCTTCCGCGAGATCGACCGGCACCGCGCCGCCGTCGCCATCTACCAGAAGGAGTCCCGGCACCTCACCGACCAGCCCCGCTTCCATTACCTGACCGACTCGCAGCACCGGTTCGAGAAGGCCTGGCTCGGCACCCTGGAGCGCGGGGTCGCCGACGGCGTGTTCCGTGCCGACCTGGACGTCCGCCTGACCTACCGGTTCGTCCGCGACACCGTCTGGGTCGCCGCGTCCTGGTACCGGCCGGGCGGGCAGCACAGCCCCGAGGAGATCGCCCGCCAGTACCTGTCCATGGTCCTGGACGGCATCGCCGTGCGCCGCTGACGGCGCACGCCGCCGCGCTCCGGCACCCGCCGGAGGCCCGCGGCGGCCGCCCTCCCGCTGTGAGGTCGCCCACGTCGTACCCCGCTGGGCAGGTCTGATCCGTCCAGGCATCGGTCGGGAGGGGCGGGAAGGTTCCGGAGCGCACTATTGTTCCGGTAGAGACATCCGGGGTGCGTTCCACGCCTTCCCGGAGAAACAGCCGGGGCCCGTATCGCGTGTTCCGGGTAGAGCAGCCGGGGCCCGCACCGTGCAGGTGCGGGCCCCCGCTGTGCCGCGAGCACCGGCCAGAAAGGCACGCATGACCCGCTCCGAACGCCCCCACAAGCGCAGCCCCCGCACCGCCCAGGCGAAGTCCACGTCCCAGCCGAAGGGCTCCCGCGGAGGCCGCCGGCCGTCCGCGCCCCCGCCGCCGAGCGAGTTCACGCCGCCGGAGACGGTGACGCCCGCGCTGCCCGCGGTGGCCGCCTTCGCCGACCTCGACATGCCCGAGGGCCTGCTGCGGACCCTGGGTGAGCAGGGCGTCACGGAGCCGTTCCCGATCCAGGCCGCGACCCTCCCGAACTCGCTGGCCGGCCGCGACGTGCTCGGCCGGGGCCGCACCGGCTCCGGCAAGACCCTCGCCTTCGGACTCGCGATCCTGGCCCGTACGGCCGGCCGCCGGGCCGAGCCGGGCGCGCCGCTCGCGCTCGTCCTGGTGCCCACGCGCGAGCTCGCGCAGCAGGTGAGCGACGCGCTCACCCCGTACGCCGGGGCGCTGCGGCTCCGCATCACCACCGTCGTCGGCGGCATGTCGATCAGCCGGCAGTCGTCCGCGCTGCGGCGCGGCGCCGAGATCCTCATCGCCACCCCCGGCCGCCTCCACGACCTCATCGACCGCGGGGACTGCCGGCTCGACCAGGTCGCCGTCACCGTCCTCGACGAGGCCGACCAGATGGCCGACATGGGCTTCCTGCCCCAGGTCACCAAGCTGCTGAAGCAGGTCGAGCCGGGCGGGCAGCGCCTGCTGTTCTCGGCCACCCTCGACCGGAACGTCGACCGGCTGGTCAAGATGTTCCTCGACGACCCGGTCGTCCACTCCGTCGACCCGTCGGCCGGCGCGGTCACGACGATGGAGCACCACGTCCTGTACGTGATGGACGAGACCGACAAGAAGGCCGTCACGCTGAAGATCGCGGCCCGCGACGGCCGCACGATCCTCTTCCTGGACACCAAGCGGTCCGTGGACCGGCTGGTCAAGCGGCTCCTCGCCAACGGCGTACGGGCCTCCGGCCTGCACGGCGGCCGTTCGCAGCCGCAGCGCAACCGGACCCTGGACCAGTTCAAGAGCGGCCAGGTCACCACCCTCGTCGCCACGAACGTGGCAGCGCGCGGCATCCACGTCGACGACCTCGACATGGTCGTCAACGTCGATCCGCCGATGGACCACAAGGACTACCTGCACCGCGGCGGCCGCACCGCCCGCGCCGGCGAGTCCGGCAGCGTCTTCACCCTGGTGCTGCCCGAGCAGAAGCGCGACATGGGCCGGCTGATGTCGCACGCGGGCATCAGCCCCCGCACGGCGCAGATCAAGTCGAGCGACGAGCAGCTCGCCGAGCTGACCGGCGCGCGGGAGCCCTCGGGCGTCCCCGTCGTCATCGAGACCCCGCAGCCGACCCCGCCGCGCAAGCCGGCCGGCTCCGCGACCGGCACCGGCCGCTCCGGTGGCCGCCGGCGCCGTCCCGCCCCGGCCGGCGGGACGGCCGCCGCGGGCACGGCCTCGGGCCGCGCCACGGGCTCCGCGGGCCGTACGTCGGGCTCCGCGGGCCGCACCGCCGGTTCCGCCGCCTCGGGCCGCGCGTCCGGCGGCGGCCGGGGCGCCGGTTCCGGCACGGGCGGCGGCCGGGGTGCCGCCGCGGGCGCCGGAGCCGGGCGGGGCGGGCGCCAGACCACGGGCACCGGCCGCGCGCGCGGCGCCGGCGGCGGTTCGCGAAGCTCCCGGCCGAGGCCGTCCGACGCGTAGCGGAACCCGCTCCCGTACGGGGAGCACAGCCGCTCCGGGAGGTGCGGGCGGTGCCGGGAGCTCCCGCCCGCACCTCCCGGAGCGGCACGGTCCAGGGCCGGGCTCCTCCGGGAGCCCGGCCCTTCTCCGTCCCCCTGCCGCCCCGACGGCGCGTCGCACCGGGCGCGGGAGGCATGCCCGAGCCGTCGCCGCGGGCCGGAGCCCGTTCCCCGGCCGGCCCCCGCGCACTCCCGCGCACACGGGATCCCCACGTTCGCGACCGAGGCGTCAACATCCGGCGAATTGAAGGGAATCGGCCTTCCCGGCCGGTTCTACGCGCGTCAAGATCTCAGCCATGCGAATCCCCCCTCGATTCACCCTCGCCGGCGGCGCGGCCGCCGCCCTCCTCTCCTCCCTCCTCCTCGGCGCCCCGGCCACCGCCGTCGCCCCGGCCCCCGCGCCCGCCCTCGTCGCGACCTCGGTCGCGGCTCCCGCGGCCGTCGGGGAGATCTGCTCCTCCGCCCTCCCCGCCGAGGCGCACACGACCCTCCGGCTGATCGAGGAGGGCGGCCCGTTCCCGTACAGCCAGGACGGCTCCGTCTTCCAGAACCGGGAGGGCGTCCTGCCGTCACGCACGACCGGCTACTACCACGAGTACACGGTCGAGACGCCTGGTTCCCCCACCCGCGGCGCCCGCCGGATCGTCACCGGCGACGCGACCCGGGAGGACTACTACACGTCCGACCACTACGCGTCCTTCGACCTGGTCGACCACGACTGCTGAGGCACGCCCGCGCGGGTCAGGCGCGGCGCGGGGACGTCCACTCCAGACGGGTCCTGACCCGCGGGTCGTGGACGTGCTCCAGGGCGGCGAGCGCCGTCTCCCGCGCCGCGCCCTCCGGGTCGCCGTCCGCCAGGGCGGAGGCCAGCGCGTCCACGGCGCGCGGGTCCTGGCGGATCGCGAGCCCGCGGGCGGCCTCCGCCGCCGTCTCCGGATCGGTGTCGCCGAGCCGCTCGGCGAGCCCCTCCCGTACGAGGGGGGTGTCGTCGGGCAGCTCGGCCAGCGCGAGCGTCGCCCAGTCCCGCACCCGCGGGTCCCCGTCCCGGCTCAGCCCCAGCAGCACCCCGAGCGCCTCCGGGTGCCCGGCGGGCACGATCCCCGCGAGGGCCCCCGCGACCGCCCGCCGGACGGCCGCGTCGGGATGGCCCGCCACGGCGAGGAGTTCGGGCACGGCGGCCGGGTCGGCGCACACCCCCAGGGCGGACACCACCGACAGGACCGGCTCGCGCGGGGAGGGCACCCGCGGGCGCCCCGCGGCACCCGCCGCGCCCGTCAGCTCCGCAGCGAGCCGGCGCAGCACCGGCACCGCGCTCGGCGCGAAGCCGGGCAGCGCGCCGAGCACCGCCGCGCCGAGCGCCCGGCGCAGCGGGTCGCGGTAGGCGCACCACGCGGCCGCCGCCGTGAACGTCTCCTCATCGGCCCGGCCGCCGAGTTCGGCCACCGCGGTCGTCCAGTCGTCCAGCTCCGGATCGCCGCAGCGCAGCGCCCGCGCCGCGAGTTCCTCGTGCGGGGTGCGGAGCCCCAGGGAGGCCTCGACGAGCGTGGCGATCGCCGCGTGCCCGGTCTGCCGGTCGTTGCCGCTGCCGGGCGCCCCGTCCTCGCGCAACAGCTCGACGACCACCGTCACCCCGCCGTCCTCGCGGACCCGGCGCACCACCGCCTCGTACGTCTCGCCGCCCTCGTTCCCCGCGACGAGTCCGCGCCGCAGCTCGGCCGCCATGTCGACGCCGATCCAGCGCCGGGCCTCGCGCAGCGCGGCCTCCCGGGCGTCCGCCCCGTGGTCGAGGAGGGCCCGCACGCAGCCGGTGGAGCCGCGCCGGGCGGCGGCCACCAGCGGCAGGACCCCGTCGGGCCCGCGCCGGTCGGGGTCGGCCCCGTACTCCAGCAGCACACGGGCGGTGTCGGCGTGGCCGAGCCGCAGGGCCCAGGCGAGGGCGGTGAAGCCGTACGCCTCCTCCTGGTCGGGCGCGGCACCGGCCGAGAGCAGGGCGCGCACCACCTCGGTGTGCCCGCCGACGGCCGCCCCGCACAGCGGCAGGTCCCCGTCCTCCTCGCCGCTGCCCCGCCCGGGATCCGCCCCCGCGGCCAGCAGCACCCGTACGATTCCGGCCTCGTCGCCGAGGGCCGCCCGGTACAGGGCGGACTCCCCGTCCTCCCGGCCCTCGGGGTCGGCCCCGCCCCGCAGGGCCTGGACGGCCCCGTCCTCGTCCCCGTGCCGGATGGCGTCGAACAGCGTGCTCATGGCCCGACCCTGACCCGCCGTCCGCCCTTGGCGCAAATCGTTTCCGGCCCGCCGCCCGCCCGCGCCCCCGCCCGGCCCCGCGGGGCTCCCCTTCGCGCGTCGTGCCCGCTCCGCACCGCGGCGCCGTGCTCGTACGCCTGTGCCAGAATCGGACCGCATGACGCACGATCACGATCACGGTCAGGACCGCGCGACGCTCAGCGTCGGCGATGGGGACACCGCACTCGCCAAGGCCCTCGAACAGGGCCTCGACGCCTTCAACTTCGCGGCCACGAACACCACGCCGGAGGACCAGGGCGAGCTCTCCGTGAAGGCCGTCGACGAGAGCGGCGCGCTCATCGGCGGACTCACGGGATGGACCTGGAGCGGCCTGTTCGGGATCGACATGCTGTGGGTCCGCGAGGACAGCCGGAAGGACGGCTGGGGGAGCCGGCTCCTGCGCGCCGCCGAGGAGGAGGCCCGGCGGCGCGGCTGCGACCGGGCCACCGTCTCCTCGTTCACCTTCCAGGCGCCGGACTTCTACCGCCGCCACGGCTACGTGGAGACGGGCCGGGTGCTCGGCATCCCCGGCGGCGCCGAGGACGTCCACTTCCACAAGAGCCTGGTCGGCGGGGCGCCTTCCGGGCCGTTCTAACCCGCGCAGTCCAGTACGGTCCGGCAGACCCCGCACCGGGCCCTGAGGCTCCGGCCCGCCGGGATGCGCAGGCGCTGCCGGCAGACGGGGCAGAGGAACGAGACACCGGTCGCGGGCGCCCCGCCCAGGAAGGCGTACGGGGCGCCCTCGCCGGCCCGGCCCCGGCGCCGCTCCCAGCCGTACCGGCGGCGCTCGGCCCAGCCCGCGCCGGCGAGCGGCGGCGCGGAGCGCTCCCGGTCGGCCTCGGCCCGGCCGCGGACCCAGGCCTCGTACGCCACCGCGCTGGTGAACCACGGGGACGGGTCCTCGCCGAACACCTCGGCGCGCTTGGCGAGGACGTAGCCGAACTCCTCCGGGGTCAGGTAGCCGAGTTTCTGGCTCTCCACGCCGTCCTGGCGGTAGGCGTCGAGCAGCAGCCATCCGGCGCCGAGGTACGTGGTGGCGACGTCGGTGAGGACCTCGTTCTCCGCGGTCCCGGGGAAGCCGAGGCCGAGCCGGTGCAGCAGGACGTGGGTGATCTCGTGGGCGAGTGCCGCCCCGATGTCCCGGCGGCGGGTCCGGAAGCGGTCGTTGAGCTCCACGAAGTACTCCGGTCCCGCGGTGAGTTCGACGGCGGCGGCGTGCTCCATCGGCCGGAAGCTCACCACGAGCCGGGCCTCGGGCAGCCGCAGGTGCCGGACCAGGGCGCGGGCCACCCGCTGGGTGCCGAGGTGCAGGTCCTCCTCGTCGCCGAGGGCCACGTCGGAGGGCGGGACGCTCGCCGGATAGCGGTGCACGCCGTCGGGGGAGAGGCGCCGGTAGAGCGCCGTGAGCGAGGCGCCGATGCCGGCGCGGTGCGGAAATCCGTGGGCGACGCGGTCGCCCTCCTGACGGTTCGGCATACGGGACCCCCTCCCGCTCATTTTACGGTTCCGGCGCCGAGTGGCCGAAAAGGCTTCCTTGTGGCGGCAGTTGAGAGTTGTCCATACTCCGGACATGACTTGACGGGCGCATGTCATCGCCGGTCGAGGCAACCCCCCATGAGAGAAGGCAGACACGTGATGCAGAACAGAATGGTCCGTGCCCTCCAGAAGCTCGCCGCGGCCGGCGCCGTCGTCCTGGCGGCCGTCAGCCTCCAGCCCACCACCGCCTCCGCCGCCCCCGCGCCCGTCGTCGGAGGCACCCGCGCCGCCCAGGGCGAGTTCCCCTGGATGGTCCGGCTGTCCATGGGCTGCGGCGGCTCGCTGATCACCCCGCAGGTCGTCCTCACCGCGGCCCACTGCGTCAGCGGCTCGGGCAACAACACCAGCATCACCGCCACCGCCGGTGTCGTGGACCTGCAGAGCAGCAGCGCGATCAAGGTCAAGTCCACCAAGGTCTACCAGGCTCCCGGCTACAACGGGTCCGGCAAGGACTGGGCGCTGATCAAGCTCGCCAGCCCGATCACCTCGCTGCCCACCCTGAAGATCGCCGAGACCACCGCGTACAACAGCGGCACCTTCACCGTGGCCGGCTGGGGCGCCGCCCGCGAGGGCGGTGCGCAGCAGCGCTACCAGCTCAAGGCGAACGTGCCCTTCGTCTCCGACGCCTCCTGCAAGAACTCCTACGGAAGCGACCTCATCCCCGCCGAGGAGATCTGCGCCGGTTACACCCAGGGCGGCGTCGACACCTGCCAGGGCGACTCCGGCGGCCCCATGTTCCGCAAGGACAACGGCGGAGCCTGGATCCAGGTCGGCATCGTGAGCTGGGGCCAGGGCTGCGCCCGGCCCAACTACCCCGGCGTCTACACGGAGGTCTCGACCTTCGCCGCCGCGATCAAGTCCGCGGCCGCCACGCTGTAGCGACCGCACGCGACAGGTGCCCCGGAGCGGCCTCGGCTCCGGGGCACCACCACGCCGGCACGGACACGGCACGGCAGCGGCAGGTGACCGCCCCGGCGCCCGCACGCCACCGGGACCGCCGGCCGCAGCCACCGGTACCGCCGGACCACAGGCACCGGCACCGCCGGCCATCCCCACCGGTACCGCCGGCCACAGCCACCGGTACCGCCGACCATCCCCACCGGTACCGCCGGCCATCCCCACCGGTACCGCCGGCCACAGCCACCGCCACCGCCGGCCACAGCCACCGCCACCGCCGGGCCGCACCCGGCCCGTCCCTTCACGCCACGCCTGCCTCACGCCGCACTCAGACCGGATCCAGCACGGGACCCGTCCCCGCGTCCCCCTCCAGCTCCAGCACCCACACCTCGTTCGTCCCCTCCCGCAGCACCGGGCCCGGCACGAACAGCGCCTCCTGCGGCCCGGCCGACCAGTACCGGCCGAGACAGAAGCCGTTCACCCACACGAACCCCCGGGTCCCGCCCGGCAGCCGCAGCCACGCGTCCCCCGCCCCGGCCACCTCCAGCGTCCCCCGGTGAAGCCCCGGACCGCTCCGGTCCACCACCGGCTCGAACCGCACCTTGTCCACGGCCGCCGCCTCGAACGCGTCCAGCCGCAGCCCCCGCGACCGGAAGCCGTGCAGATACTGCCGCTCGTGCCGCACGCCCCCGGTGATCCCCTTCGACTCCGCGAGCCGCGGCCCGTAGTTCACCCGGCCCAGCGACTCCACCCACAGATCGACCGCCGCCGCCCCGCCCACCGGCACCGCGAGCGCCACGTCCTCGCCGTCCGCGGAGTCCAGGACCCCGGCCGCCACCCCGTCGACGTACACCACCGCCCGGTCCCGCAACCCCGTCACCCCCAGCGGATACGGCTGCCGGGGCCCCGGCACGCCCACCCGGTAGCGGACCAGGCCCCGGTCCACCCCCAGCTCCTCGAAGGTCGGCGGCACCGGCGTCACCCGCTCCTCCCCGCCGAGCACCTCCAGGACCCCCTCCAGCGGAGCCCACCCGTCGAACAGCCCGGCGACCCGGCCCGCGAGCCGCGCCGGAGGCTCCGGCACCTCCGGCAGCGGTCCCTCCGCGAACGCCCCGAGCACCTCGCGGAAACGCCAGAACTTCTCCGTCGGCCGCCCCGCCTCGTCCACCGGCGCGTCGTAGTCGTACGAGGTCACCGTCGCCCGCAGCGGCCCGTCGTGCAGCTCACCGGCGCGGTTCGCGCCCGCCCAGCCGCCGAAGTTCGTCCCCCCGTGCGCCATGTACACATTCACCGAGGCCCCGCACTCCAGGATCTCCCGCAGCGCCTCCGCCGCGTCCCCCGCCGACCGCACCGCGTGCTCCGTGCCCCAGTGGTCGAACCAGCCGCACCAGAACTCCATGCACATCAGCGGCCCCGCCGGCCGGTGGCGCCGCAGCGTCGCGAACCCCTCCCGCGCCCCCGAACCGAAGTTCGCCGTCGCGAGCACCCCCGGCACCGAGCCGCCCGTCAGCATGTGGTCCTCGGGACCGTCCGAGGTGAACAGCGGAACGCTCACCCCGCACCCCCGCAACAGCTCCGCCAGCCACTCCAGATAGCCCCGGTCGCTGCCGTAACTGCCGTACTCGTTCTCCACCTGCACCAGCACCACCGGACCGCCCCGGTCGATCTGCCGCTCCACCACCTGCGGCAGCAACCGCCGGAACCACGCCTCCACTGGCCCGAGGAACGCCGGGTCGAGCGTCCGCACCCGCCGCCCCAGCGGCCCCGTCAGCCAGTGCGGCAGCCCGCCGTTCTCCCACTCGGCGCAGATGTACGGCCCCGGACGCACGATCGCCCGCATCCCCGCCCGCGCCACCGCGTCCAGGAACCGGCCCAGGGCCTCCGCGTCCGCGTACCGCCCCGGCTCCGGCTCGTGCAGATTCCACGGGACGTACGTCTCGACGCAGTCGAGGCCCATCGCACGCAGCATCCCCAGCCGGTGCTCCCACTGCCCCTCGTGCACCCGGAAGTAGTGCAGCGCCCCCGACAGCAGGCGCACCGGCCGACCGTCGAGCAGAAAGTCCTCGTCACCCACAGCGAACGTGCTCATGGCCTCACCCTCGCCCTCTGGCGGCGAAGCGGTCCATGGACAAAGATCGGCGCAGTTTGGACGTTACAGCCCGCCCGGTCCCGACCCACCGGACGGGCCAGGGAGGGGCACCACCGCATGTACCACACCTGGATGCGCTACTTCACGCCCAGCCCCGTCCACCACCGGCTCGGCCTCGTCTGCCTCGGCGTCGGACTCCAGCACGGCACCCTCCCCACCGTCGGCCCCCGCACCCTCGACCACCACGTGGCCGTCGTCGTCTCCGCCGGCAGCGGCTGGTACCGCGGCCCCGACGGCCGCCGCACCACCGTCACCGCCCCCGCCCTGCTCTGGCTCACCCCCGGCACCCCCCACCACTACGGCGCCGACCCCGGCACCGGCTGGGACGAGGCCTTCGTCGACTTCACCGGCCCCGCCACCGCCACCTACACCGAACTCGGCTACATCGAACCCGACCGGCCCGTCGTCCCCCTCTCCGACGCCGCCCCCGCCCGCGCCGCCATCGGCCGCATCGCCCGCGCCGCCCGCCCCGGCAACCCCCTCCTGGAGGTCGAGACCGGCGCCTGCGTCCACGAACTCCTCGTCGCGCTCCGCCGCGCCCGCGCCGACACCAACGCCGACGGCGACCCCGTCCTCGCCGCCCTCGCCCGGGACGCCTTCCAGCCCTACTCCGTCGCCGAACACGCCACCCGGCACGGCATGACCGCCGCCGAACTGCGCACCGCGGTCCGCCGCGCCGCCGGCTGCAGCCCCAAGGACTACCTGCTCACCGTCCGCCTCGGCCGCGCCAAGGAACTCCTCGCCGCCACCGAACTCCCCGTCGCCGCCGTCGCCCGCCGCGTCGGCTACGACGACCCCGCCTACTTCTCCCGGCTGTTCACCCGCCGCGTCGGCACCGCCCCCATCCGCTTCCGCGAACAGCAGGGCCGATCGGTCCACGGCGGCTGGAGCAACACCGTTCCGGATCCCGAACACCCCCCGACGATCCTCCCGAGATCCGTCTAAGCTCGCAGATCATGAGTGAGTCCCCGCGCCCCCAGACGCCCACCCCGCCCCAGGCCCCGGCCCGGCCCGACGAGTCCGTCCAGGCCGAACTGACCCGGCTGCGGGAGAGCATCGACAACATCGACGCGGCGGTCGTCCACATGCTCGCCGAACGCTTCAAGTGCACCCAGCAGGTCGGCGTCCTCAAGGCCCGGCACCAGCTGCCGCCCGCCGACCCCGCCCGCGAGGCCCGGCAGATCGCCCGGCTGCGGGAACTCGCCGGCAGCGCCAGACTGGACCCGGCCTTCGCGGAGAAACTCCTCAACTTCATCATCGCCGAGGTCATCCGCCACCACGAGACGATCGCGGACGGAGAACACTGATGGCCCGCGTCACGGTCTTCACCCTCGGAGGGACCATCTCCGCGCGAGGCGGTGACGCGGCCCGGATGAGCGGCCGGGAAGTCCTCGCCGCACTCGGCGGCGACCACGACGTCGTCCTCAACGACTTCCGCCGCGTCCCCAGCTCCACCCTCACCCACGCCGACCTCGCCGCCCTCGCCGCCGAGATCCGCACCACCGTCGCCGCCGGCTCCGGCGCCGTCGTCGTCCAGGGCACCGACACCCTGGAGGAGACCGCCTTCCTCCTCGACCTGCTCTGCACCACCGAGCAGCCGATCGTCGTCACCGGCGCCATGCGCCGACCCGACCTGCCCGGCGCCGACGGCCCCGCCAACCTCGCCGCCGCCCTCGCCGTCGCCGCCGACCCGGCCTGCCGCGACCTCGGCGTCCTCGTCGTCCTCGCCGACGAGATCCACGCCGCCCGCCACGCCCGCAAGACCCACACCACCTCGGTCGCCACCTTCGCCTCACCCGGCGCAGGCCCCCTCGGCCACGTCGTCGAGGGCGAACCCCGCGTCCTGTTCCGCCCCGCAGCCCCCGCCGCGGCCCACCCGCTCACCCTCGACCCCGACGTACGGGTCGCCCTGATCACCCTCTCCCAGGGCGACCGCGGCGAACTCCTCGACGCCGTCGACCACCGCTTCCAGGGCCTCGTCGTCGCCGCCTTCGGCGCCGGCCACGCCCCCGCCTGGCTCGTCGAACCCCTCGCCGCGCTCGCCCGCCGCATCCCGGTCGTCCTCGCCTCCCGCACCGGAGCCGGCCCGACCCTCACCGACACCTACCGCGGCCCCGGCTCCGAACACGACCTGCTCCACCACGGACTCGTCCCCGCCGGCCCCCTCGACCCCGCCAAGGCCCGGATCCTGCTCCACGCCCTGCTCTCCGACGGCGCCGCCGGCCCCGCCGGCTACGACCGCCCCCGCATCACCGCCGCCTTCGCCCACCTGAACGGCTCGGGACGCGCCTGAGAACGGCCGGGAGAACCGCCGGTAACGCACCCCGAACAGGTCCCCGCCCCACCACCCCTGCCCGACGCCGAGAGCATCGGGCAGCATAGGGCCATGTCCGTACTGACGCGCGACGAAGCGCAGACCCGTGCCCAGCTCCTCGACGTCCAGCACTACAGCGTGGACCTCGACCTCACCACCGGCGACGAGACCTTCGAGTCCACCAGCCTCATCAGGTTCACCGCCCGCGCCGCCGGGGACACCTTCGTCGAGCTGAAGCCCGAAACCCTGCACTCCGCCCACCTGGACGACGAGCCCCTCGACGTCGCCGGCCTCGACGGCAACCGCCTCCCGCTGCATCTCGGCGAGGGCGAGCACGTCCTGCGGATCAGTACGACCATGCGCTACTCCCGCACCGGCGAGGGCATGCACCGCTTCGCCGACCCCAGCGACGGCGAGTCCTACGTCTACACCCAGCTCTTCATGGAAGACGTCCAGCGCGTCTTCGCCGCCTTCGACCAGCCCGACCTCAAGGCCGTCTTCGAGCTCACCGTCACCGCCCCCGAGGGCTGGACCGTCCTCGCCAACGGCATCACGCGGCAGCAGCCCGACGGCCGCTGGCGATCCGCCGCCACCCCGCCGCTCTCCACCTACTTCGTGTGCGTCGCCGCCGGCCCCTGGCACTCCGTCCGCACCGAACACGCCGGCCTCCCCTTCGGCATCCACTGCCGCCGCTCCCTCGCCCCCCACCTCGACGCCGACGCCGACGAGATCCTCGCCGTCACCAAGGCCTGCTACGACCGCTTCCACGAGAAGTTCGACGAGCCGTACCCCTTCGACTCCTACGACCAGGCCTTCGTCCCCGAGTTCAACGCCGGCGCCATGGAGAACCCCGGCCTCGTCACCTTCCGCGACGAGTTCGTCTTCCGCTCCGCCGTCACCGTCACCGAACGGCAGACCCGCGCCATGGTCATCGCCCACGAGATGGCCCACATGTGGTTCGGCGACCTCGTCACCCTCCGCTGGTGGGACGACATCTGGCTCAACGAGTCCTTCGCCGAGTACATGGGCTACCAGACCGTGAACGAGGCCTGCTCCGACCTCTTCCCCGACACCTGGGTCGACTTCGGCGTCACCCGGAAGGCCTGGGGCTACGAGGCGGACCAGCGCCCCTCCACCCACCCCGTCGCCCCCGACCCCGAGGCCGTCCCCGACACCGCCTCCGCCCTCCTCAACTTCGACGGCATCTCCTACGCCAAGGGCGCCTCCGCCCTCCGCCAGCTCGTCACCTGGCTCGGCGAGAAGGACTTCCTCGCCGGCATCAACATCCACTTCAAGCGCCACAAGTTCGGCAACGCCACCCTCGCCGACTTCATCGACAACCTCGCCGCCGCCACCGACCGCGACGTCCACGCCTGGGCCGAGCAGTGGCTCCGCACCACCGGCGTCGACACCCTCACCCCCGCCCTCACCGGCGAGGGCCTCCACTGGAATCTCACCGTCGACCGCGACGGCAGCCGCCCCCACCGCGTCGCCGCCGGCCTCTACGACCGCGACCCCTCCGGCGACCTCGTCCTCCGCGAACGCCGCGAACTCGACGTCCCCCAGACCGAACCCGCCGAACTCACCGGCCCCCGCCCCGCCCTCGTCGTCCTCAACGACCAGGACCTCACCTACGCCAAACTCCGCTTCGACGAGGCGTCCGCGGAATCCGCCCTCCGCGGCCTCTCCCGCATCCCCGACGCCCTCACCCGCGCCGTGATCTGGAACGCCCTGCGCGACATGGTCCGCGACGGCGACCTCGCCCCCGCCGACTACCTCGCCGTCGCCCTCGCCCACCTCACCGAGGAGACCGAACTCGCCCTCGTCCAGGGAGTCCTCGGCTTCGCCCGCACCCAGATCGCCGACCGGTACGTCACCGAGGAGGAGCGCCCCGCCGCCCTCTCCACCATCCGGCAGATCGCCCGCGCCCTGCTGCGCCGCACCGAGGACGGCGAGGCGCCCGGCCTGCGCCTCACCGCCGTCCGCGCCCTCATCGACAGCGCGACCACCCCCGACCAGATCGCCTCCTGGCTCGACGACGGCACCGTCCACGGCGGCCCCGAACTCGACCCGGAGCTCCGCTGGCGCATCCTGGCCCGCCTCGCCGTCCTCGGAGCCACCGACGAGCCGACGATCGCCGCCGAACTGGAACGGGACCCGAGCGCCACCGGCCAGGAGGGCGCCGCCCGCTGCCGCGCCGGACTCCCCACACCGGAGGCGAAGGCGGCCGCCTGGTCCGCCCTCTTCGACACCGACGACCTCTCCAACTACCTCTTCACCGCCACCGCCCAGGGCTTCTGGCAGCCCGAGCAGGCCGACATCGTCCGCGAGTACGTCCCCCGCTTCTACCCCGCCGCCACCGCCCTCGGCGCCCGCCGCGGCGCCGCCATGGCCGAAGCCGCGGGCCGCTACGCCTTCCCCTCCCACGCCGTCGACCAGGACTCCCTCACCCTCGGCGAACAGCACCTCGCGGCCGACGACATGATCCCCGCCCTCCGCCGCAAGCTCGTCGACCAGCTCGACGACCTCCGCCGCGCCCTCAAGGCCCGCCAGGCCTGACCCCACCGGGCCCCGGACCGGCCCCCGCGCATCCCACGGACGGCGCCCCGCACACCAGGGCGCCGTCCCCCGTTCGGGTCACAACCCACGACTCCCCGGACACACCCCGACCACCCCCGGCACCCTGTCGTCCATGTGTGCCGCACCCCCGCCCCTCGCCGCCGATCCCACCGCCCTGAGCCGCCTCCTCGGCACCACCCTCGACGCCCTCCGCGAAGGCGCCGCCGTCCGCGGCGGCCCCCTCCCCGCCGGCGGCCCCGAAGCCGTGGCACACCAGGTCCGCACAGCCCTCGGAGACCCGCTCCCCGAGACCGGCCACGGCCCCCACGAGGCGCTCCGCACCCTCGTCCGCACCCTCGCCGAAGGCGCCGCCGACCCCGCCCACCCCCTCTGCGTCGCCCACCTCCACACCCCGCCCCTCGCCCTCGCCGCCGCCGCCGACCTCGCGGCCTCCGCCCTCAACCCCTCCATGGACTCCTGGGACCAGGCCCCCGCCGCCTCCACCCTCGAAGCGCTGGTCACCGCCGCCCTCGCCGCCGAGGTCTACCCGGACGCCCCGCACCCCGACGCCCTGATCACCACCGGCGGCACCGAGTCCAACCAACTCGCCCTGCTCCTCGCCAGGGAACGCCTCGGCCCCACCGTCCGCACCGTCGTCGGCGCCAACGCCCACCACTCCTTCCGCCGCGCCGCCTGGCTCCTCGGCCTCCCCGACCCGGTCGTCCTCCCCACCCCCCGCGGCACCCTCGACCCCGCCGCACTCCACGAGGCACTCACCACCCACACCGGCCCCCTCCTCGTCGCCGCCACCGCCGGCACCACCGACGAAGGCCTCATCGACCCCCTCCCCGCCCTCGCCGACCGGTGCGAAGCCCACGGCACCGACCTCCACGTCGACGCCGCCTACGGAGGCCCCGTCCTCTTCAGCCGCACCCACCGCCCCCTCCTCGACGGCCTGCACCGCGCCCGCACCGTCACCGTCGACCTGCACAAACTCGGCTGGCAGCCCGCCGCCGCCGGACTCCTCGCCGTACGCGACCCGGCCGACCTCGCCTCACTCGGACACACCGCCGCCTACCTCAACGCCGACGACGACACCGAAGCCGGCCTCCCCGACCTCCTCGGCCGCTCCCTGCGCACCACCCGGCGACCCGACATCCTCAAGACCGCCGTCACCCTCCGCGCCCTCGGCCGCACCGGCCTCGGCGCCCTCGTCGACGCCTGCATGGAACGCGCCCAGGAACTCGCCGACCTCGTCGAGAAGGCCCCCGGACTCGACCTGCACGCCCGCCCCACCCTCACCACCGTCCTCTTCCGGCCCACCGGCGACGGAGGCGCACCCGGCGCACACGGCGCCCCCGGCGCACCCGACGACGACACCGTCGCCGCCGTCCGCCGCACCCTCCTCACCCGGGGCCACGCCGTCCTCGGCCGCGCCCAGGCAGACGGCCGCCTCTGGCTCAAAGCCACCCTGCTCAACCCCCACGCCACCTCCGGCGACCTGGCCCAGCTCATCACCCTCGTGGAAGGCAGCACCCCCCGATGACCGGCAGCACCCCCCAGGACGACCCCGACCGGCCCCACGACCTCGTGGGCGTCGGCATCGGCCCCTTCAACCTCTCCCTCGCCGCCCTCGCCCACGGCATCCCCGGCGGCCTCGCCACCGCCTTCTACGAGCAGAAGCCCGCCTTCCACTGGCACCCCGGCCTCCTCATCGAGGGCGCCACCCTCCAGGTCCCCTTCCTCGCCGACCTGGTGACCCTCGCCGACCCCGGGAGCCCCTGGACCTTCCTCCAGTACCTCAAGGCCCGCGAACGCCTCTTCCCCTTCTACTTCGCCGAGAAGTTCCACATCCACCGCGCCGAATACGACGCCTACTGCCGCTGGGTCAGCGAACGACTCCCCGGACTCCACTTCGGCCACCAGGTCGACTCGGTCCGCTGGAACCCCGAACGCCGCCTCTTCGAAGTCGACTTCACCCAGATCGACCCCGACGGCGAGGCCGAGGCCCTCGGCCGCGCCTACACCCGTAACGTCGTCCTCGGCGTCGGCACCGAACCGTACGTCCCCGAACCCCTCAAACCGCTCGCCGAGGCACCCGGCGTCCCCGTCTTCCACTCCGCCGACTACCTCACCCACCGGGACACCCTCCTCGCCGCCGGACACGTCACCGTCATCGGATCCGGCCAGTCGGGAGCCGAGATCTTCCTCGACCTGCTCCGCGCCCGCCCCACCGGCGCCGAGAAGATCCACTGGCTCGCCCGCACCGAGGCCTTCGCGCCGATGGAGTACTCCAAACTCGGCCTCGAACACTTCACCCCGGACTACACCCGCTACTTCCACGCCCTGCCCGAGCACGTACGCGGCGAACTCGTCCCCCGGCAGTGGCAGCTCCACAAGGGCATCGACACCGACACCATCGCCGCCATCCACGACGAGCTCTACCGCAGAACCCTCCACGGCGGCTGGCCCGACGCCGTCCTCACCCCCGGCGTCCGGGTCCGCACCGCCGGCCGCGTCGCCACCACCCAGGTCGAGCTGCACCTCGAACACCTCCAGCAGGGCACCCGCTCCCGCCTCACCACCGACGCCGTCGTCCTCGCCACCGGCTACCGCGAACGCCCCGTCGACCGCATGCTCGCCGGCCTCGACCCCTATCTCCGCCACGACTCCGCCGGCCGCCCCCGCGTCGACGAGCGCTACCGTCTCGTCCTCGACCCCTCCGTCACCGGCGCCGTCCACGTCCAGAACGCCGAGAAGCACACCCACGGCGTCGGCGCCCCCGACCTCGGCCTCGCCGCCTGGCGCAGCGCCACCATCCTCAACGCCGTCATGGGCAAGGACGTCTACCCCCTGCCCCGCCGCACCGCCTTCACCAGCTTCGGCCTGGAGACACGAGAGGCGCCGAGCATCCCGGCCCAGGGCCAGAAGCTGACGCCACTCGTCCAGCAGTAGCGGCCGGGGGCCCGTCCAGCCGATCACCACCGGACGGGCCCCGCCGGACCTCAGAAGACGGGCACCCCGTCCCGCGTCAGCTTCCAGTCCACCGAGGCGAACAGGGCCGGATCCACCGTCCCCTTCGCCTGCACCCACTGGATGATGGTGTTCCGGATCTCGTCCGAGTTCGCCCACAGCTGCTGGGCACCCGCGACGTGCGGGAACGCACCGCCGCCACTCGCCCGGTAGTTGTTCACCGCCAGCACGAACCTCGCCGCCGGATCGAGCGGCCCGCCCTCGAACGACAGGTTCACGATCCGCGAACCCGCCGGCTTCGCGATGTCGATGTCGTACGTCAGCCCCGAGACCGCGTCGTAGTTGTAGTCCGGAATGCCGTCGGCGTTCGTCAGCTTCGCGGTGTCGACCGGGGCCCCCGCAGCCGTCTGCACGTAGTACCGCGCCGAGAACTCCAGGTAGTCCTTCAGCTGCGCCCCCGTCATCAGACGGGCCTCCAGCGTGTTCTCGAACGGGTACAGGCCCGCGGCGTCCTTGATCGAGACCTGACCGGCCGGGATCCGGGCCGTCCGCGAGAAGCACGAGGCCTGCGAGAGCACCGGCAGCGACGCGTGCGCGCCGCCCGCCAGGGCCGCCTTCACCGTCTCCGTCTGCACCACGTTGATCAGGTCGATGATCGGCTCGTCCTTCCACGGCGCGTCGGCCGTGGTCATCGCGGCGGTCGAGGTGCCGATGATCTGGTTGACGTACGCCACGACCTTCCGGTGCTCGTCCCCGAGCAGCCCGGTGATCTCCGGGTCCTCCGCCACCGTGTTGGAGTTGAGGACCTGCGCCCCCACCTTCTCGACCGTCCAGCGGCCCTTCTCCCACACCAGGTCGAAGTCGAACAGCGTCAGGCGCTGCCCCCACTTCAGCGGCTCGGACAGGACGACGTCCTTGCCGGTCTCCTTGTTCCTCACCCGGTACTCCGGGATCTCGGTGTGCGCGTGCCCGACCAGGATCGCGTCGATGCCCGGCACCTGCTCCGCGACCAGCCCGGCCGCGTTCTCGACGTGGGGCAGCTGGTCACCGTACGAGGACGTACCGCTGGACCCGGAGTGCGCCGACACGACGACCACGTCCGCACCCATCGAGCGCAGCTTCGGCACCCACTTCGCCGCCTGCTCCTCCAGCCCCGGGAAGACCATCTTCCCGCTGACGTTCGCCTTGTCCCAGATGGCGATGCCCGGGTTCGTCAGGCCGAGGACCGCGACCCTGACGTCCTTGCCGTGCGGGGTGCGCAGCCGGTGCATGCTGTACGGGGCGAACGCCGGGCGCAGGGTCCTCGCGTCCAGCGCGTTGGCCCCGAGCAGCGGGAAGTCGCACTGCTCCTCGAACTTGCGGAGCACCGGGATGCCGTAGTTGAACTCGTGGTTGCCCAGCGCGGCGGCGTCGTACCCGATCGCGTTCATCGCCTGCGCCATCGGGTGCACCGGACCCCGGCGGGCCGTGATCGGGTCGACCTTGGCGTAGTAGTACGACAGCTGCGTGCCCTGGATGGTGTCGCCGGCGTCGATGAGCAGGGTGTTGCGGCGACCCTTCTCCTTCCGCACCTGGTCGACCAGCGTGGAGATCTTCGCCAGGCCCACGTCGTTGTGCGCCTTGTCGTCGAACTCCTTGTCCGTGAAGTAGTCCCAGTTGAAGACGTTGCCGTGCAGGTCGGTGGTGCCCATCACGGTGAACGAGTACCGCTTCCGCGGACGCGGACGGGCGTGACCCCCGTGGGCCTGGGCGGGCGCGGCGACGGCTCCGGCGACGGCCACCCCGGCCCCGGCGGCGGCCGAGCGCTCCAGGAACGTCCTGCGGTTCAGCGGCATGTGTTCTCCCCTTGTGGTTCCGTGCCGTCGGCGCCGACCGTGGCGCACAACGCGCGTAGATTCTGGCTCAGACGACACCCCGGCAACAGCCCTTTCGGGTTACGGAGTGGGAAAGTGTTCGGAGGACGACCGCTGCCGCACACCGAGGAGCAGGACGTGACCCAGGACCACGCGACCCCCGACGCACCCCAGGTGACCGTCCGAGGAGAAGGGCGCCTGGAGGTCGACCCCGAACTCGCCCGGATCTGGATCACCGTCTCCGCCCGCGGCCCCGACCGCGCGACCACGCTCGCCGACCTCACCCGTCGCAACACCCAGGTCCTCGACCTGGTCAAGGCCCAGGGCCCCGCCGTCGAGAAACTGGAGACCGGCAGCCTCTCGATCTCCCCCGAGCTCACCCGCAAGGGCCGGGGGGAGCGGGTGCACGCCTTCCACGGACGCGTGCGGATCACCGCCGAACTCACCGACTTCACCGTCCTCGGCGAACTGGTGACGCGCCTCGCCGACCTGGAACTGACCAGCGTCGACGGCCCCTGGTGGTTCCTCCGCCCGGCCTCCCCGGCCTACGCGGAGGCCCGCAGGCTCGCGGTCTCCGAAGCCGTCCAGCGGGCCCGCGCCTACGCCGAGGCCCTGGGCACCAGCCTCTCGTCACTCCTCGAACTCTCGGACGCGGGCACCGCGGAGCGCCTCGGGCCGCGGCGGGCCGCCTTCGGCTCGGCGGCGGTGGCGTACGCGGCGGAAGGCGCCGGCGAGGCCCCGCCGCTCGACCTCGAACCGCAGCGCCAGACGGTGACCGCCGAGGTCGTGGCCCGCTTCACGATGCGGCCGCCCGCACTCTGAGACAGGGGGCGCCGGGGCGCGTGAAACGCTCATCGGAGCACCCCGGCGCACAGATTCAATACTTGTCAACAGCCTTTCATGGAAAGGTTGTTGAGTAGTCATGTCCCACCAACTCGCTACTGGTGGGTAAGCCCTAGGCTCGCATCATGCGCCGAGCGAAAATCGTTTGTACCCTTGGGCCCGCCACCGAAACATACGACCAGATCAAGGCGTTGATCGAGGCCGGAATGGACGTGGCCCGCTTCAACCTCAGCCACGGCTCGTACGTCGAGCACGAGGAGCGCTACCAGCGCGTCCGCAAAGCCGCGGACGAGACCGGCCGCAGCGTCGGCGTCCTCGCCGACCTTCAAGGCCCGAAGATCCGCCTCGGCCGCTTCCGTGAAGGTCCCGTACTCCTTGAACGCGGCGACGAGTTCGCCATCACCGTCGAACCCGTGGAAGGCGACCGCCACTGCTGCGGGACGACCTACTCCGGCCTCGCCGCCGACGTCACCGCGGGCGAGCGCATCCTCGTCGACGACGGCCGCGTCACCCTGGAGGTCACCTCCGTCGACGGCCCCCGGGTCAACACCGTCGTCATCGAAGGCGGCATGGTCTCCGACAACAAGGGCCTCAACCTCCCCGGCGTCGCCGTCTCCGTCCCCGCCCTCTCCGAGAAGGACATCGAGGACCTCCGCTGGGCCCTCCGCACCGGCGCCGACGTCATCGCCCTCTCCTTCGTCCGCAGCGCCCGGGACATCGACGACGTCCACCGGATCATGGACGAGGAAGGCCGCCGCCTCCCCGTCATCGCCAAGATCGAGAAGCCCCAGGCCGTCGAGAACATCGAGGAGATCGTCGCCGCCTTCGACGGCATCATGGTCGCCCGCGGCGACCTCGGCGTCGAGATGCCCCTGGAGCAGGTCCCGATCGTCCAGAAGCGCGCCGTCAAGCTCGCCAAGCGCAACGCCAAGCCGGTCATCGTCGCCACGCAGATGCTCGACTCGATGATCGACAACTCCCGCCCCACCCGCGCCGAGGCCTCCGACGTCGCCAACGCCGTCATCGACGGCACCGACGCGGTGATGCTCTCCGGCGAGACCAGCGTCGGCCGCTTCCCGATCGAGACCGTCCGCACCATGAGCCGGATCGTCGAGGCCGCCGAGGAGGACGTCCTCGCCAAGGGCCTCCCGCCCCTCACCGACCGCAACAAGCCCCGCACCCAGGGCGGCGCGGTCGCCCGCGCGGCCGCCGAGATGGGCGACTTCCTCGGCGCCAAGTTCCTCGTCGCCTTCACCCAGTCCGGCGACACGGTCAAGCGCCTCTCCCGCTACCGCTCGCCCATCCCCCTGCTCGCCTTCACCCCGGACCCGGCGACCCGCTCCCAGCTCAACCTCACCTGGGGCGTCGAGACCTTCCTCGGCCCGCACGTCGAGTCGACGGACGCGATGGTGGCCCAGGTGGACGAGGAACTCCTCCGCATCGGCCGCTGCCGGCCCGGCGACATCGTGGTGATCACGGCCGGCTCCCCGCCGGGAGTCGCGGGCTCGACGAACCTGGTCCGGGTCCACCACATCGGCGACCCGCTGACGTAGGGGTCAGTGCTTGGGGCCGATGTGCGCGTCCATGAGGGCGACCGAGGCTTTGCGGGCGACGGAGATGTTGTACGGCTTCCCCTTGCGGGTGCAGTGGGTCCATTCGATGCCCAGCATGTCGAGCGTGTCGGTGTAGAGCTGCCGGATGTCGTCGGAGACGTTGGTGAACCAGTACCGCGGATACTCGTAGCGTTTGCACTCCCCGTTGACGATTCGAGTCGTCCAGTTGACGGCTCGGCAGCCGTCCGAGTGGATCAGGCCACGAATGAAGTCCCAGGGGTGTTCCTCGACGATGTCCTGCTGCCAGGACTGCAAGGAGATCTCACGCTCGTGCTTCTTGCCGGGGCCATGTTGAGGGAACATGCATGTCCAGTGTTTGGTGAACGACTTCACCTCGGCACACCCCGGCCGGGCCCGTCGCCGAACACTGGGCATCGGCATAACGCGTCGCATGGCGTCCTCGGCTGCGTCGATCAACCCCGGCCAGGACGCGGCACAGAAGATCGACAGGTGATGCTGTCTGGCCTTGGAGACGATGTGGCCGTCCCCGAGGTAGAGGCCCAAGAGATACGCGTAGGCCGAGATGTCGAAGGCCCGTCCGGTGCACTTGGGGCAGTCGGTCGGACGCTCGTATCGGACGCCGCGCCGTCGCCGGTCCTCCGAAAGCCACCAACCGACCGTGCCGCGCGGCACGTTGAGCCGCTCGGCGACGGTTCTGTTGCTCAGGCCTCGGCGGAGAAGTACGAGCGCCTCTTCGCGAATCGAAGGATTGTGCTGCTCCATGTCGGCAGCTTGGCCCGGTACGGGCCTGCGGGGCCGGAATCGAAGAGGTGTTCACCTTGACGAGTGAAGATCGCCAATGAGCGGGATTCCTTGGAATCGAAGGTAAAGTGCCCCGGGTGGGATTCGAACCCACGCTGTATGGTGTTTGAGACCATTGCCTCTTCCGCTGGGCTACCGGGGCTCCTTCGAAACGAAGGTCAGTAGCGACCTGCTGTGTCTCAAACATACAGGACTAGGTAGGCTCATGTAGCAGTACCTGCCCCGCACCGAGGAGCCCCCGTGACCGCCCCCGAGTCGCCCCAGCCCGCTGACGACGCCGACGCGTCGCACGTCCCGCCGCTGACGACCCGCGTCGTCATCGCCGAGGACGAGGCCCTCATCCGCCTCGATCTCAAAGAGATGCTGGAGGAAGAGGGCTACACGGTCGTAGGCGAGGCCGGTGACGGCGCCAAGGCCGTCGAGCTCGCCCGCGAGCACCGCCCCGACCTCGTCATCCTGGACGTGAAGATGCCCGTCCTGGACGGCATCTCGGCCGCGGAGAAGATCGCCGGCGAGTCCATCGCCCCGGTCCTCATGCTCACCGCCTTCTCGCAGCGCGAGCTCGTCGAGCGGGCCCGGGACGCCGGGGCCATGGCGTACCTGGTGAAGCCGTTCAGCAAGAGCGACGTGGTGCCGGCCATCGAGATGGCCGTCTCCCGCTTCTCCGAACTGCGCGCCCTGGAGCAGGAGGTCGCCGACCTCTCGCAGCGCCTGGAGACCCGCAAGCTGGTCGACCGCGCCAAGTCCGTCCTGCAGACCCAGTACGGCCTGACGGAGCCGGCCGCGTTCCGCTGGATCCAGAAGACGTCGATGGACCGCCGCATGTCCATGCAGCAGGTCGCCGAGGCCGTCATCGAGGACGCCGAGGAGAAGAAGGCGGCCAAGGGCCAGTAGCCCGCCCGCCCCGCCGTACGCGTACGGAGAAGGCCCGCCCCACGGCTCTGTGGGGCGGGCCTTCCGTCTGTGGTGCCGACCTGGCGGGTCAGTCCTCGCCGAGGTACGCCTTGCGGACGGACTCGTCGTGGAGCAGGTCGCGGCCGGTGCCCGAGAGCACGACCTTGCCGATCTCCATCACGTGGCCGTGGTCCGCGAGGGCGAGGGCGGCCTGGGCGTTCTGCTCGACGAGCAGGATGGTGGTGCCCTGGGCCTTGAGCTCGGCGATGGTCGCCATGATCTTCTGCATCATGATCGGCGAGAGGCCCATGGAGGGCTCGTCGAGCATGAGCAGCTTGGGCTGGGACATGAGGGCCCGGCCCATGGCGAGCATCTGCTGCTCGCCGCCGGAGAGCGTGCCGGCGGCCTGCTTGCGACGCTCGCCCAGGATCGGGAAGAGGTCGTAGGCGCGCTGGACGTCCTTGGCGATGCCCGCGGTGTCCTTCCGGAGGAAGGCGCCGAGGAGGAGGTTCTCCTCGATGGTCATGCGGGGGAAGATGTGCCGGCCCTCGGGGGAGTGGGCGAGCCCGAGCGAGACGATCTTGTGGGCGGGGATCTTGCGGAGGGACTTGCCCTCGAACTTGATCTGGCCGCCGACCGGCTTGAGGAGCCCGGAGAGGGTCCGCAGGGTGGTGGTCTTGCCGGCGCCGTTGGTGCCGATGAGGGTGACGACCTCACCGGCGTCGACGGAGAAGGAGATGCCCTTGACGGCCTCGATCTTTCCGTAGGCGACGCGCAGGTCCTCGACTTCGAGCAGTGCGGTCATGCGTCGTTCTCCTTGCCCGAAGCAGGGTCTCGCGTGGTGTCCTCGGAGGAGGTCTCCTCGGCTGCCGGTGCCTCGTCGGCGGGGGCGTCCGGGGTCTCGGGGGCGTCCTCCTGCGGCGGCGCCTCCTCGTCGGCGGTGGTGTCCGGGGCGGCGGCCGCGGCGGGTGCCTCCCCGGCGGGGGTCTCCGCGACGGGTGCCTCCTCCGCGGGGGTGTCCGCGACGGGCTCGCCCAGGTAGGCGGCGATGACCCGCTCGTCGCTCTGGACGGTCTGGCTGTCGCCCTCGATGAGCTTCTGGCCCTGGACGAGCACGGCGACCCGGTCGCAGAGGTTGAAGATGAACCGCATGTCGTGCTCGATGACGAGGACGGCGATGCCCATGTCGCGGATGGCGAAGATGAGTTCCTCCGCCGCGCGGGTCTCCTGCGGGTTCATGCCGGCGGTGGGCTCGTCGAGCAGGATCAGGCCGGGGTCGCTCGCGAGGGCGCGGGCGATCTCCAGCTTGCGCTGCTCACCGTAGGGGAGGTTCTTGGCGAGGTGCTGTGCCTTGTCCTGGAGGCCGATGAACTCCAGGAGCTCCATGGCCCGCTCGGTGGCCTCGGCCTCGGCCTTCTTGAAGCCGGGCAGGCGGAGCAGCGCCGACCAGAGGCCCTGCTTCATGCGGGTGTGGCGTCCGACGAGGACGTTCTCCAGGACCGTCATGTTGTGGAAGAGACGGATGTTCTGGAAGGTGCGGGCGATGCCGGCGTTGGTGACCTTGTAGGACGTGGGCGGCAGGACCGTGCCCTTGTAGCGGACTTCGCCCTCGGTGGGGACGTAGAGGCCGGTGAGGCAGTTGAAGAAGGTGGTCTTGCCGGCGCCGTTGGGGCCGATCAGGCCGACGATCTCGCCGCTGTTGACGGTGAGGTTCACGTCGCGCACGGCGGTGAGGCCGCCGAAGCGCATGGTGACCCCGCGCGCGTCGAGCACAGCCTCGCCGGCGGTCGGCGCCGTGGTGGCGTCCGCGGTCTTCGTGGTGGTCGTCATGTTCAGGCACCTGCCTTGGCGAGCGTGGCGGGCGTCTCGTCGTTCTCGTGGAACTCCAGCTGGTTGCGCCGGTTGGCGATCATGCCCTCGGGGCGGAAGCGCATGAGGAGGATCAGCGCGACGCCGAAGGCGAAGAGCTGGTACTCGCCCATGAACTGGAGCTTGTTGGGGATGAGGAAGAGGAGCGAGGCGCCGACCAGCGGGCCGCTCATCGTGCCCATGCCGCCGAGGACGACGGCTGCGAGCAGGAAGGCGGAGTTGGGCGGGATGGGACCGGCGAAGAGGTACTGCTCGGGGGTCACGGTGTAGGTGACGTGGGCCTGCACGGTGCCGGCGAGGCCGGCGAGCGAGGCGCCGAGCGCGAAGGCGATGAGCTTGACGCGGAAGCCGTTGATGCCCATGGCGAGCGCGGCGGTCTCGTCCTCGCGGATGGCGACCCAGGCGCGGCCGATGCGGGAGTCGCCGCTGCGCCGGAAGACCAGCACGACGACCGCCATGATCAGCAGCATCAGGAAGAAGTAGTTCGCGAAGCGGCCGATGGTGAAGCCGGCGATCGAGTGCTCGGCGCCGAAGTCGAACCCGAAGATGTTGAGGTTCGGGATGGAGGCGATGCCGTTGGAGCCGTTGGTGATGTCCGGTCCGGAGGTGCCGTCGGTGTTCATGACGGCGATGCGGAAGATCTCACCGAATCCGAGGGTCACGATGGCGAGGTAGTCGCCGCGGAGCCGGAGGGTCGGGGCGCCGATGAGGACACCGAAGACCAGGGAGGCTCCGGCGCCGACCAGGATGGCGGCCCAGAAGGGGAAGTGGACGCCGAACGGGGAGGTCGGGGCGCCCGAGACGAGGGCGGCCGCGTAGGCGCCGACGCCGAGGAAGGCGACGTAGCCGAGGTCGAGGAGACCGGCGAGGCCGACGACGATGTTGAGGCCCAGGGCGACCGTGGCGAAGATCAGGATGTAGACGCCGAGCGTCGCGTACTGGTCGTCGGTCTGGGTGAAGGGGAAGAGCGCGGCGGCGGTGAACGCGCCCGCGATGGTGAGGTTCTGGTGCTTCTTGGTGAGCTGGGTGGCCTGCTGCATCAGGCCGGACTTGTTGACCGCGGCGAAGCCGAGGCCGGCCGTGATCAGGAAGCCGACGAAGAGCTCGTCGTACTCGGTGCCGACGCCGTAGGTGAAGACTCCGAGCGCCACGGCGAGGATGCCGGTGATGATCAGGATCTCGACGGAGGAGTGCAGCGGGGGCAGCTTGCGGGCGGTGCCGGTGGAGGCGAAGGCGCCCTTGAAGACCGTCCAGCCGTTGCCGGCGCGGTGCTTGAACTGGTCCCAGCCGGTGTCCTCGGGGTCCACGGGGTGGACCGCGGGCCGCTCGAAGGGGAGGGCGAGGGCGCCGAGGAGGGTGATCAGGCTGGAGAACGCGACGATCGCGCCGCCGGGCTCCAGGTTGACCGGGCCGCCGAGGGTGACGCTGATCGCGGCGACGGTGTACCAGGTGGTGCCGAAGGTGGCGAGGGCGGCGAACTTGATCGCGCCGTCGGCGCCGGCGGGGGTCAGCCAGCGGGTGCCCTTGACGCCGTACGAGGAGAGGGCGAAGAGGGCGGTGAGCAGGCCCAGGACGAGGACCTGGAGCTGGAGGCCGGCCGGGGAGCCGTAGTAGGTGAGGTCGCCGGGGAAGGTGGGCGTCCAGGTCCAGGAGAGGAAGCAGGCGGCGACGGTGAGGACGGCTCCGCCGAGGGCGAGGGCGCGGGCGGTCTTGGCCGGCACGAAGCCGAGGAGACCGGTCGCCTCCTTCTGCTGGGAGAGCGGTGCTGCCTGGGGGTTCTCGGAGATGGTGGTCATGGTGCTCACGCCCTGTCCGCGACGCGCTCGCCCAGGAGGCCTTGGGGCCGGGCGAGGAGTACGACGATGAGGAGTACGAAGGCCCAGACGTCGGCCCAGGACTGGCCGCCGAGCTGCTCCATACCGGGGATGTGGCTGATGTAGGCCGTCGCGAGGGTCTCGGCGATGCCGAGGACGACTCCGCCGATCATGGCGCCGTAGATGTTGCCGATGCCGCCGAGGACGGCGGCGGTGAACGCCTTGAGTCCCAGGAGGAAGCCCATCTTGTAGTCGACGACGCCGTACTTGAGGCCGTAGGCGACGGCGCCGACGGCGGCCATCGCGGCTCCGAGGGCGAAGGCGATCACGATGATGCGGTCCGTGTTGACGCCCATGAGCTTGGCGGTGTCCGGGTCCTGCGCGGTGGCCTGCATGCCGCGGCCGACGCGGGTGCGCATCACGAAGAAGGCGAGGACGGCCATGCAGATCGGGGCGGCGATCAGGAGGAAGACGTCGCCGGTCTGGATGGTGACGGGGCCGAGTTCGATCGGACCGCCGGGGATCTGCGGGAAGGTCCGGGCGGACTTCGCCTCGGGGTACCAGACCCACACCGCGTACTGCAGGGCGAGGGAGAGGCCGATGGCGGTGATGAGCGGGGCGAGGCGGGGGCCGCCGCGTAGCGGACGGTAGGCGAACCGTTCCGCTCCGACGGCTATGGTGGTCGCGACGACCACGGCACCGATGATCATGACGGGCAGCGCGACCCACATGCTGGTGCCGCCGGGCAGGATGAGCCAGACCGTGAGCGCCCCGAAGCCGCCGGTCATGAAGATCTCGCCATGGGCGAAGTTGATGAGCTGGACGATGCCGTAGACCATCGTGTAGCCGACGGCGACGAGCCCGTACATGGATCCCAGTAGCAGGCCGTTGACCAGCTGCTGCGGCAGTTCGTTCACCGCATTGTCCTCCGAGACTTTCGACGGATGTGACACCGCGCGGGGAGCCAGGTGCGGCCCCCCGCGCGGTGAAGGTGGTGCTGAGTGGTGCTGGTGGTGCTGAGCGGTGAGGTTGATCAGCCGCCGAAGGTGCCGGACTTGACGGGCTTGAACGCGCCGCCCTCGACCTTGTAGACGGTCAGCTGCTTGTTGGTGGTGTCACCGAACTCGTCGAAGGAGACCTTGCCGGTCACGCCCTCGAAGGAGACGCCCTGCATGGCCTCGACGACCTTGGCGCGCTCGGGGACCTTGCCGCCGTTGCCCTCGGTGGCCTTCTTGACGGCCTCGATGATCGCCCAGGTCGAGTCGTAGGCGTAGCCGCCGTAGGCCTCGTAGGCCTCCTTGTAGCCCTTGGCCTTGTAGTTGGTCAGGAACTCCTTGGCGGAGGCGAGCTCCTCGATCGGGGAGCCGACGGAGGTGGCGATGTCGCCGTTGGTCGCGGCCGCGCCGCCGAGCTTGACGTACTCGGGGCTGTAGATCGCGTCGCCGCCGACGACGGTGACCTTGGCGCCGGCCTCCTTGATCTGCTTGGCCAGCGGGCCGGCGGCCGGGTACTCGCCACCGTAGTAGACGACGTCGGCGCCGGAGCTCTTCACCTTGGTCGCGACCGCGGAGAAGTCCTTGGTGTCGGGGTTGATGTGCTCGGTGCCGAGGACCTTGCCGCCGAGCTTCTCGAACTCGCCCTTGAAGGTGCCCGCGAGGCCGGCGCCGTAGGTCTTCTTGTCGTCGATGATGAAGGCCTTGGTCTTCTTGGCCTCGTTGTAGACGTACTGCGCGGCGAAGGGGCCCTGGATGGCGTCCGTGGTCGCGGTGCGGAAGTACGACGCGTAGGTGCGCTTCTTCTCGCCGGTGCTCCAGTTGATGCCCTGGCTCAGCGCCGGGTTGGTGTTGGCCGGGGAGACCTGGACCAGCTTCGCGTCGTCGAAGACCTTCTGCATCGACTCGGCGACGGAGGAGTTCAGCGGGCCGACGACGCCGAGGACGCTCTTGTCGGCGACGAACTTGGTGGCGTTCTGCTGGCCGGCGGAGGGCTGCGCCTGGTCGTCGAGGGACTCCAGCTTGAAGGTCACGCCCTTGACGTAGGCCTTCTCGTTGGCCGTCTTGACCGCGAGGTCGGCGGAGTTCTTGATGCCGAGGCCGAGGGCGGACAGCTCGCCGGTGAGGGGCGCGTCGAGGCCGATGGTCACGGTGACGTTGCCGCCGTCGCCGCCCTTCTCGGCCCCCTTGTCGTCGCGCGAACCACAGGCGGTGAGGGTGAGTGCTCCCGCGGTGACCGCGGTGGTGAGTATGAGCATCGAACGGTTTCGCACGAAGGGTCCTTTCCCTGGCGCGGCCCCCTCGGATGAGGCGGTGCCGTGAAGCTGCGGAGCGAGGGGTGCCGTTTTGGAACGCCGGGCCGTACTGGGGTTGGTACAGGGCCGTGCAGTAGGACGCGCCCGGCGGCGCGGTGACTGGCGGTGACTCTAAGCGCAGGTGGGGAGGGTCGGGGAGCGCCGAGGACAGGATGTGACTGTCTTGTTATGCCGACGGGGAAAGAGTGTGCGCGCCGGGTGGGAAAACCGGGGCATAGAGGGCTGTAATGCGGTGTTCACATAGTGAGAACGCGCAGTTCCGCTAAGGGGCTTGAGCGATTCTTGGTACTGACGGTCCGCTCAGCGGACTCTCCGGATATCGGACAACGGCAGAAAGCTGAGCGGACGAACCGACCCCTCCGCTTCACCGCCGGACGACCCTTGTGCATGTGACACAGCGTGACGGAACCGGGGGCGCGGCCGGGGCGGGAACGCGTGAGGGGCGGCACCTGGTGGTGCCGCCCCCGGGTCGTCCGTGGCTGGTCAGGCCTCGTGTGTCACCGCTCAGCCGTGTGCGGTGTCCGGAATGCTCGACGCGTCCTTCGCGGTGACCTCACGCAGCAGGCAGGTGAGCCGCGCCGTGCACACCCGCTTGTCCTGCTCGTCGGTGATCACGATCTCGTACGTGGCCGTCGACCGGCCGCGGTGCACGGGGGTCGCCACACCGGTCACCAGGCCGCTGCGTACGCCCCGGTGGTGGGTGCAGTTCAGGTCGACGCCCACCGCGATCTTCGACACTCCGCCGTGCAGCATCGAGCCGACGGAGCCGAGGGTCTCGGCGAGGACCGCGGAGGCGCCGCCGTGCAGCAGCCCGTACGGCTGGGTGTTGCCCTCGACGGGCATGGTGCCGACGACGCGCTCGGCGGAGGCCTCCACGATCTGGACGCCCATCCGGTTGCCGAGGTGTCCGGCCGAGAAGAGCGCCGGGAGGTCGACACCCAGTGCCGCGTACTCGTCGAGGACCTCCTGCGGGAACTTCACGTGCTGCTGCTCACCCATGCCCGGCTCCGTTCGTTTCGTACGTCTTCGTACGGCTGGTCTTCCTGAGCTGCCTGAGCAAACGCTTAGGCGGAGGCGGATTCTTCCAGACGGACGACCACGGACTTGCTCGCGGGGGTGTTGCTCACGTCCGCCGTCGACTCCAGCGGCACCAGCACGTTCGTCTCCGGGTAGTAGGCCGCCGCGCACCCCCGGGACGTCGGATAGTGCACCACCCGGAAGCCGGGCGCCCGCCGCTCGGTGCCGTCCGTCCACTCGCTGACCAGATCCGCGTACGCCCCGTCGGCGAAGCCCAGCTCCGCCGCGTCCTCGGGATGGACCAGGACGACCCGGCGGCCGCCCTGGATGCCCCGGTAGCGGTCGTCCAGGCCGTAGACCGTGGTGTTGTACTGGTCGTGCGAGCGGAGCGTCTGCAGGAGCAGCCGCCCCTCCGGCACCCTCGGGTACTCCACGGGCGCCGCCGTGAAGTTGGCCTTGCCCGTCTTCGTCGGGAAGCGGCGCTCGTCGCGCGGCCCGTGCGGCAGGCGGAAACCGCCCGGGTCCGCCGCGAGACGCGCGTTGAAGTCCTCGAAGCCCGGCACCACGCGCGCGATGCGGTCGCGGATCGCCGCGTAGTCCGCCTCGAACTCCTCCCAGGGCGTGGCCGATCCGGCGCCGAGGACGGCGCGGGCCAGCCGCGCCACGATCGCCGGCTCCGACAGCAGGTGCGGGCTCGCGGGCGGCAGGTTGCCCCGCGAGGCGTGCACCTGACTCATCGAGTCCTCGACGGTCACGAACTGCCTGCCGCCCGCCTGCACGTCCCTGTCGGTACGGCCCAGCGTGGGCAGGATCAACGCGCGCGTGCCCGTCACCGCGTGCGAGCGGTTCAGCTTCGTCGAGACGTGGACGGTCAGCCGGGCCCGGCGCATCGCCGCCTCCGTCACCTCCGTGTCGGGCGTCGCCCCCACGAAGTTCCCGCCCATCGCGAAGAACACCTTCGCCTCGCCGTCGCGCAGCGCCTGGATCGACCGGACCACATCGAAGCCGTGGTGACGCGGCGAGACGATCCCGAACTCCTTGTCCAGGGCGTCAAGGAAGGCGGGCGCGGGACGCTCGAAGATCCCCATGGTCCGGTCGCCCTGCACGTTCGAATGTCCGCGCACCGGGCACACGCCGGCGCCGGGCCGCCCTATGGCGCCCCGCAGCAGGAGGAGGTTGACCACCTCGCGGATGGTCGGCACCGCGTGCTTGTGCTGGGTGAGGCCCATCGCCCAGCACACCACGGTCCGCTCCGAGGCGAGCACCATCTCCAGGGCCCGCTCGATCTCGGCGCGCCGCAGCCCGGTCGCGGCGAGGGTCTCGTCCCAGTCGGCCGCCGCGGCCGCCTCCGCGAACTCCTCGTAACCGTGGGTGTGTTCGCGTACGAACTCCTCGTCGACCGCCCCCGGGACCTCCAGGACCAGCCTGTTCAGGAGCCGGAAGAGGGCCTGGTCGCCGCCGATCCGGATCTGCAGGAACAGGTCGGTGAGCGCGGCGCCCCTCAGCATGCCCTGCGGGGTCTGCGGGTTCTTGAACCGCTCCAGGCCCGCCTCGGGCAGCGGGTTCACCGAGATGATCCGCGCGCCGCCCGCCTTGGCCTTCTCCAGGGCCGAGAGCATCCGCGGATGGTTCGTCCCCGGGTTCTGCCCGGCGACGATGATCAGGTCCGCCCGGTGCAGGTCCTCCAGCGAGACGCTGCCCTTGCCGATGCCGATGGTCTCCGTCAGCGCCGAGCCCGAGGACTCGTGGCACATGTTGGAGCAGTCCGGCAGGTTGTTCGTGCCGAACTCGCGGGCGAACAGCTGGAGCAGGAACGCCGCCTCGTTGCTGGTCCGCCCCGAGGTGTAGAAGAGCGCCTCGTCGGGGGAGCCCAGGGCCCGCAGCTCCTCCGCCAGGATCGCGAAGGCCCGCTCCCAGGTCACCGGCTCGTACCGGTCGCCGCCCTCCGGCAGCAGCATCGGCTCGGTGATCCGGCCCTGCTGGCCCAGCCAGTACCCGCTGCGCTCCGCCAGGTCGGCCAGCGGGTGCGCGGCGAAGAACTCAGGGGTGACCCGGCGCAGCGTCGCCTCCTCGGCGACCGCCTTCGCGCCGTTCTCGCAGAACTCGGCGACGTGCCGCTTGTCCTCCTCGGGCCAGGCGCAGCCCGGACAGTCGAAGCCGTCCTTCTGGTTGACCTTGAGCAGGGTCCGCGCGGTGCGCCGCAGCCCCATCTGCTCGCGTGCCATCCGCAGGGTGTGCCCGACGGCGGGCAGCCCGGCGGCGGCGTGCTGCGGGGGCGTGACCTGCGGTGCGTCCTGGACCGGGTCGCCGACCGGCGGCTTGCTGACCATCGCGCTCTCCCTTGAGCGGTAATCCTGCGGCGTACGCCTCCGATCCTGTCACGGGGCGGCGACGGCCCGGCACCCCGCCGGTGCGGTGCGCAGCGGTGGGCGGGATTGTCAGTGGTCCGTGGCAGGATCGTCGTGTGGCAGAGACAGCATCGAAGAACCCCGCAGACATCCGCCCCCGCCTGCTCCTCATGGACGGGCACTCGCTCGCGTACCGGGCGTTCTTCGCGCTGCCCGCGGAGAACTTCACCACCGCGACGGGGCAGCCGACGAACGCGATCTACGGGTTCGCCTCGATGCTGGCGAACACGCTGCGCGACGAGGCGCCCACGCACTTCGCGGTCGCCTTCGACGTGTCCCGCAAGACCTGGCGGTCCGAGGAGTTCCCCGAGTACAAGGCGAACCGCTCCAAGACCCCCGACGAGTTCAAGGGGCAGGTCGAGCTGATCGGCGAGCTCCTCGACGCGATGAACGTGCCGCGCTTCGCCGTCGACGGCTTCGAGGCCGACGACGTCATCGCCACCCTCACCACCCAGGCCGAGGCCGAGGGCTTCGACGTCCGGATCTTCACCGGCGACCGCGACTCCTTCCAGCTGGTCTCCGACCGCACCACCGTGATCTACCCGACCAAGGGCGTCTCCGAGGTCACCCACTTCACCCCCGAGAAGGTCCAGGAGAAGTACGGCCTCACGCCCTCCCAGTACCCCGACTTCGCCGCCCTCCGCGGCGACCCGTCGGACAACCTGCCCGGCATCCCCGGCGTCGGCGAGAAGACCGCCGCCAAGTGGATCAACCAGTTCGGCTCCTTCGACGAGCTCGTCGCACGCGCCGAGGAGGTCAAGGGCAAGGCCGGGCAGAACTTCCGCGACCACCTGGAATCGGTCAAGCTCAACCGCCGGCTGACGGCCATGGTCACCGACGTCGAGCTGCCCAAGGGCGTCGCGGACCTGGCCCGCGAGCCCTACGACCGGGGAGCCGTCGCCCTCGTCCTCGACACCCTGGAGATCCGCAACCCGTCGCTGCGGGAGCGGCTCCTCGCCGTCGACCCGGGCGCCGCCGAGGACACCGCCCCGGCCCCCGCGGCCGGCGTCGAGATCGACGGCACCGTCCTGGGCGCGGGCGAGCTGGCCCCCTGGCTCGCCGAGCACGGCACCGAGCCCCTCGGCATCGCGACCGTCGACACCTGGGCCCTCGGCACGGGGAACGTGGGCGAGATCGCCCTCGCCGCCGCCGGCGGCGCCGCCGCGTGGTTCGACCCGAGCGCCCTCGACGAGACCGACGAGCAGGCCTGGGCCGCCTGGATCGCCGACCCCGACCGGCCGAAGGCCATGCACAACGCCAAGGGCGCCATGCGGGTCTTCCCCGAGCACGGCTGGAGCGTCGCGGGCGTCACCATGGACACCGCCCTCGCCGCCTACCTCGTGAAGCCCGGCCGGCGCTCCTTCGCCCTCGACGCGCTGTCCGTCGAGTACCTGCACCGCGAGCTCGCCCCGGCGGCCGCCGCCGACGGACAGCTCGCCTTCGGCGCCGACGACACCGCCGAGGCCGAGGCCCTCATGGCCCAGGCGCGGGCCGTCCTGGACCTCGCCGGGGCCTTCGAGGAGAAGCTCGGCGAGGTCGGCGCCCGCGAGCTCCTCCACGAGGTCGAGCTGCCCACCTCCGCGCTCCTCGCCCGCCTGGAGCGCCAGGGCATCGCCGCCGACCGCGAGCACCTGGAGGCCATGGAGCAGCAGTTCGCCGGCGCCGTGCAGCAGGCCGTCAAGGAGGCCCACGCCTCCGTCGGCCACGAGTTCAACCTCGGCTCGCCCAAGCAGCTCCAGGAGGTCTTCTTCGGCGAGCTGAACCTGCCGAAGACCAAGAAGACCAAGACCGGATACACGACGGACGCCGACGCCCTCGCCTGGCTGGCCGGCCAGACCGAGCACGAGCTGCCGGTCATCATGCTCCGCCACCGCGAGCAGGCCCGGCTCCGCTCCACCGTCGAGGGCCTGATCAAGACGATCGCCGCCGACGGACGCATCCACACCACCTTCAGCCAGACGGTGGCCGCCACCGGACGCCTCTCCTCCACCGACCCCAACCTGCAGAACGTGCCGGTGCGCACGGACGAGGGCCGCGCCATCCGGCACGGCTTCGTCGTCGGCGAGGGCTTCGACGCCCTCATGACCGCCGACTACAGCCAGATCGAGCTCCGCGTGATGGCCCACCTCTCCGAGGACGAGGGCCTCATCGAGGCCTTCACCTCCGGCGAGGACCTCCACACCACGGTCGCCTCCCAGGTCTTCGGCGTCGAGCGGTCCGCCGTCGACGCCGAGATGCGCCGCAAGATCAAGGCCATGTCCTACGGCCTGGCGTACGGCCTGTCCGCCTTCGGCCTCTCGCAGCAGCTGAACATCGACCCGGGCGAGGCCCGCGGCCTGATGGACACCTACTTCGAGCGCTTCGGCGGGGTCCGGGACTACCTGCGCCGGGTCGTCGACGAGGCCCGCGCCACGGGCTACACCGAGACCATGCTCGGCCGCCGGCGCTACCTGCCCGACCTCAACAGCGACAACCGCCAGCGCCGCGAGGCCGCCGAGCGGATGGCGCTCAACGCCCCGATCCAGGGCACGGCCGCCGACATCGTCAAGGTCGCCATGCTCGGCGTCGACCGGGCGCTGACCGAGTCGGGCCTCACCTCCCGGATGCTCCTCCAGGTCCACGACGAAATCGTGCTCGAACTCGCCCCGGGCGAGCGCGAGCAGGTCGAGGCGCTGGTCCGCGAGCAGATGTCGGCCGCCGCCGAACTGCGCGCCCCGCTGGACGTCTCGGTGGGCGTCGGCCACGACTGGGACTCGGCCGCGCACTGACCCGCCGCAGCACACCCCGACGGCCCCCCGGTCCCCGACCGCGGGGGCCGTCGCCGTGTCCGCCGCCCACCCCCGGCGGAACCCGGGGCGGGTGTCTCCGCGCGTACGGGCGGCTGCGTGTCCGCCCCGCACGAGTGGTGGTGTCCACGCCCCGCACAGGGGGTTCTCCGGCCTGTGCGGAAGGGCGGCTTCCCTGGCCTGCCGGGGCGGTCGGCGTCTCTGGCGGTCGGCCTCTCCAGGGGATCAGCGCGATCCCTGGCGCGACCGCTCCGCCGCCACCGGCCCGTCCGCTTCCCCCTCGCACTCCCGTGCTGCCACGGCACCGCCGGAAGGGGGCGCCGTGACCGAGGCGGACGCACCCAGGAGCCGGACCCCCGCCCCGTACAGCACGAGGCCGACGAAGAGGCCCGCCCCGGCCCCGAAACAGGCCGTCGGAATCACGTCCAGGGGCGTCTCGATCCGGTCCCAGCCCCAGTAGGCGGCCCAGCGCAGCACCCGGTGGGCCATTCCGGCGAGGACGCAGCCTCCGATGAGGGCGGCCGCGAGCAGCCGGCCCCGCCGGCCCGGGACCCGCACCCCGGCGGGCCCGTCCGCCTCCGGTGCCGAGCGGAGCGCCCGCGCGGTGAACCACACCAGGAGCCCGAGCGCCAGCGCCGAACCCCCGTACTGCGCGTAGAGGTAGACGGGGAAGCCCGCCACGACGTCGCCGAGGACCGGGATCGCCCGGGTGCCCCAGCGGTCGAGGTGGGTGAAGGAGTCCCACACGACGTGGGTCGTCGAGCCGACGACCGCGGAGAGGGCGAACCACCCGGCGAGCACGGCCGGGTGCCGGTCGCGGCAGGCCGCTCCCCGGACGAACCCGTACACGCGCCCGCGCCACCGTGCGGGCAGCAGCACGACGAGCGGTTCGCGGACGGTCAGCCAGAGGGCCACCAGCACGGCGGTGATCAGGACGTCGGCGGTGACGATCCCGACGGGGGAGTGGGTCACGTCCCCGAAGACCATCGCGTCGGGGAAGGCCGTCGCCGCGAAGTAGGTCATGTCGGGCGCGAAGGAGCCCGCGACGAGCGCGGACGCGACCAGGGGGCCGCGCGCGGTCCCGTTCCGCCGCAGTCCGGGCAGCACGGCAGCGGCATGGCTCAGCGTGAACGGCAACGGGTCTTCCCCCAGGCTCCGGTGGTCCCGGCCGGCGTCTCTCACCGGCCGCAGTGCTAGAGGTGTCCGACCCTCCGCACGGTTCCCACCCCCGACCGTCCCATGGGATACGACTGCAAGCTCGCCGGGCGGGCGAGAGGTGTCGAAACGGTGAAACCCGGTCAAGGCCCGGTGTTCGGTGGACCGGAGTTGGCATAGGGTCGCCAGAGGTCTCGCGCGGGGAGCGCGGGACCTCCGTCGAGGGGGAAGGGACCACGGACATGTCAGCGCACTTGAGCCGCAGGCTGCGCAAGGGAGCCACCAGCGGTGCGGTGGTGGCCGCGGCGGTCGCCGCGCTCGCCGCCTCGCAGGCGCCGGAGATGATCCCGCCACCCACCGACAACGCGGGCGGAGACCGGGCCATCGGTGCCGGGGACACGGCATCGCCGACCGGCGACGGCTCCGCCACCGGCAACTCGCCGTACTACACGGAACTGCCGCCGCTGAACACGCCGAACAAGCCCGGGGCGCCCACCGCCAACGTACCGGTGATCACCGGCCCCGCCCAGGCCGGCATACCCGCGTCCGTACTCGCCGCCTACCAGCGCGCCGAGCAGTCGATCCGCTCCACCAACCCCGGCTGCAACCTGCCGTGGCAGCTGCTCGCGGGCATCGGCAAGGTCGAGTCCGGGCAGGCGCGCGGCGGCCGGGTGGACGCCAACGGCACCACCCTCTCCCCGATCCTCGGCCCCGTCCTCAACGGCGTCGGATTCGCCAACATCTCCGACACCGACGGCGGCGCCTTCGACGGCGACCGCACCCACGACCGCGCCGTCGGCCCGATGCAGTTCATCCCGTCCACCTGGGCCACCTGGGGCCAGGACGCGAACAGCGACGGGAAGAAGGACCCGAACAACATCTACGACGCCGCGCAGGCCGCCGGACTCTACCTCTGCGCCAACGACCGCAACCTCGCGCTCAAGGCCGACCTCGACCGCGCGATCCTCAGCTACAACCGCTCCACGGAGTACCTGAACACGGTCACGTCGTGGTTCGAGTACTACCGTCGCGGCACCCACCAGGTCCCGGACGGCACGGGAGTGCTGCCGGTCGACCGGAGCGACGGCCGCACCCGCCACCCCGGCACCACGACGCCGTTCACGCCGGCGCCGACCACGCCCGCTCCGACGCCGTCCGGGACGGGCGCGCCGAAGCCCGACCCGACGAAGCCGGGCCAGCCCGACCCCACGAAGCCGCCGACCAAGCCGACGACGCCGGTGAAGCCCCCGGTCACGCCGCCGACGAAGCCGACGGTTCCGCCCGTCGTGCCGCCGGCTGTGAAGGTCGTGCGCCTCTCTGCCGTCTCCACCGGGTCCCTCACCGCGCCCACCGAGACCTCCTTCGCCAAGACCCCGACGGTCGCCGCGCTCGACGCCGCCGGCGCGCCGATCGCCGGCGTGGTCGTCCGCTTCGAGATCACCGGCACCACCGACACCCGCTTCCCCGGCGGCGGCACGACCGCGAACGTCACCACGGGCTCGGCCGGACTCGCCGCCGCCCCCGCCCTGCGGGCCGGCGAGAAGACCGGAACGTTCACGGTCAAGGCCACCGTCGTGGGCCGCGGCATCGAGGCGACCCGGTTCACCGCGACCGTCACCGAGCGGCAGGCCGACGCCCTCACCCGCGTCGGCGGCGACCCGCTGACGGCCACCACCGGCACCACGTTCGCCCAGTCCGTGCAGCTGAAGGCGACCCTGAAGGGTGCCCTCGCCCCCGGCGTCCTCGTCACGGCGGTGATCGCCGACGCCGAAGGCACCACGGCGAGCACCGACGGCCCGACCTTCAAGGACGGCACCCGCACACTCACCCTCAAGGCCGACGCGAACGGCCTGGTCTCGCTGCCGGCCCTCCTCGCGGGCGACAAGGCCGGTTCCTACGTGCTCCTCCTCACCGCGCCCGGCGATGCCACCACGACGATCAAGCTGACGGTCGAGTCACCCACCGCGAGCCCGAGCCCGAGCCCGAGCTCGACTCCGGAGCCGACCCCGTCGAGCAGCGGTTCGCCCGAGGCCTCCCCTTCCCCCTCGTCCTGACCCTCCCCACCCCCGCCCTCCCCCCGCCCCACCCCGAGCGCCGCCTCTCCGCCCCCACCGGGCGGGGGAGCGGCGCTCGGCGTCTCCCCCCTCGGGGGCGTTCCGCCGGGCCGGCCCGACGGAACGGCCCCGGCTGCCGCATGGCAGCCCCGTCGGACACGGTCGGCACCCCTGGGTGCCGACCGTGTCCCGGCTACCCATCCGACGTCGGGAACCCCGTGCGGGTCGGTGCGACGTGTTCTCATCTCGCGGTCGCGTTGCTACGGTGCCCCGACCTGACGACCTATCAGATCGCACTCGGGAGGCCGACCATGCGCGCCCTCGTCGCCGCCGCCATCGGACTCGCCCCAGTCCTCCTCTTCGCCCTCCTCGTCTCCGTGGTCGATCTGCCGCCCGACGGGCCCACCTCGCCCAAGCCCCTGCTGACCGCCGACCCCGGCCCCAAGAAGTAGGGGGCGACCGTGCGCCGCCGAGCCAGCCTCGTCCTCCTCGCCCTCGCCGTCTTCTGCGCCACGATGGCCCCGACCCTGCGCTGGTACGCCTTCCCCCGGCTGGCGAAGATCCCGCCGAACCAGTACCAGGAGACCGTCCTGGAGGCGAAGCCCGCGACCCTGCTCAACTACACGACCCTCAAGGCGGAGAAGGTCGACAAGATCACGATCATCCAGACCCTCAAGGGCAACGTGGAGGAGTCGCGGCGCATCGAACGCGACGCCGGACGCGACGTCGTCGTCTGGGACGCCCTCGCCTACATCACCGGCCCCGACGGCAAGATGGTCTCCAAGGTCCCCGAGCGCTACATCTTCGACGCCCACACCCAGGACCCCGTCAACGCCACCGGCGAGTCCGTCGACGGCGACCCGGTCCGGCGCGAGGGCATCGAGTTCAAGTGGCCCTTCCTCACCGAGAAGCGGGACTACCAGTACTTCGACGCCCAGACCCGCACCTCGTCCCCCATCCACTACCGCGGCACCCGCACCTTCCGGGGCACGGAGGTCTACTACTTCGAGCAGACCATCCCCTGGACCGAGGTCCCCATGCCCAAGACCATGCCGGTCAAGGGCATCACCCCGCAGCTCCTCGCCGACTCCGGCCTCACCCGCTGGTACACCACCAAGCGGATGTTCTGGGTCGAGCCGGTCACCGGCGCCCCCGTGAACGGCGAGGAGATCCACAAGGAGGAACTCCGCAACGCCAAGGCCCTCATGGGCCGCGACACCCTCACCGTCTTCGAGGGGCACGTGAAGATGCGCGAGGACTACGTCCGGAGCGTCGGCGAGATGGTCTCCTCCAACCGCCTCACGGTCCTCCTGCTCGTCTCCTACCTGCCCTGGAGCCTCACCCTCCTCGCCCTGCTGCTCCTCGCCCTCGCCCTCTGGCTGGAGGCCCGCTCCCGCCGCCCCGCACCGGCCTCCGCGACCGCCCCGCTCACCCCTCCCGTCTGAGCCGCGCGCTCGTGAACCGCGTCGCCTCCGCCGCGGACGGATCCTCCGGCCACGGGTGCTTCGGGTACCGCCCCCGCAACTCCGCCCGCACCGACCGGTAGCCGTCCCGCCAGAACGACGCCAGGTCGGCGGTGACCGCCGCCGGCCGCCCGGCGGGGGAGAGGAGGTGGACCAGCACCGGGACCCCCGCCACCCGGGGCGTCTCGGCCAGACCGAACATCTCCTGGAGCTTCACCGCGAGCACCGGCCGCTCGCCGCCGTACTCCACCCGGATCCGCGAACCGCTCGGCACCTCGATCCGCTCCGGCGCCAGCTCGCCCAGCCGGCCCGCCTCGCCCGACGCCCACGGCAGCAGCCGCCGCAGGGCCTCTCCGGCATCGATCCGCCCCAGATCGGCCCGCCGGGCGGCCCGGGACAGCTCCGGCTCCAGCCACTCCCCGGCCCGCTCCAGCAGCGCCCCGTCCGTCACCTCCGGCCAGGGGTCCCCCACCTCCCGATGGAGGAAGGCGAGCCGCGCCCGCAGCTCCCCGGCCTCCCGGCCCCACCGCAGCAGCCCGAGCCCCTCGCGCCGCAGCCCGTCGAGCAACGCCTCCCGCACGAGCTCCGGCTCCGCCCTCGCCCCGAGCGGCCGGACCGTCAGCTCCACCGCGCCGAGCCGCTCCACCGACCGCGCGACCACGTCCCCCTCCTCCCAGCGGACCTCCTCTCCTGCCGCCCGCAGATGACCGGCCGCCCGTCGCGCCATGTCCTCGTCCACCACGGCCGCCAGCCGCACCCGCGCCGTCGCGTCCCTGGCGGTGCGGTCCGCCACCGCCACGGCCAGCCACGGCGCGGTCCGCAGCCCGGACCCCTCGCCGAGCCGGGCGCCGCTCCCCGACACCATCAGATAGCCCCCCTGCTCACGCGCCCTCGCCACCCGCTCGGGGAAGGCCAGCGCCGTCACCAGACCCACCACGGCGTCGTCCCCGTCGGCCGGCCCCGCCGGGACGCCCCGGCCGTCCGTGCTCGCCTCCTCCGCCACCGACCGCTCCAGGCGGCGCGCCTCCGCCTTCCACCGCGCGCCGTACCCGTCGGCGCCCCGACGGGCGGCCCGCCAAGCCGCGGCCAGATCGTCCCCGTAGTCCCGCGGCGGCTCCTCGCTGAGCAGCGCCACCACCTCCGCCGCCCGCCGCGCCCCCACCTCGGGCGCGCCGTCCAGCAGCGCCCGGCCGAGCCGGGGATGGAGCCCGAGCCTGGAAAGCCGCACCCCCCGGTCGGTGGCCCGCCCCGCCGGGTCCACGGCCCCGATCGAGCCGAGGACCGAACAGGCCGCCGCCATCGCCCCGGCGGGCGGCGGATCCAGCAGCGCGAGCCCCGCCGCCGTCGGATCGCCCCAACAGGCCACCCTCAGGGCGAAGTCCGCCAGGTCGGCGACCCTGATCTCCGGGGACGGGAAGCGGGGCCTGCCCCCGTCGCTCGCCTCCGCCCAGCAGCGGTAGACGAACCCGAACGCCTCACGGCCCGCCCTGCCGAGCCGCTGGGTCGCGGTCGCCTCGGAGACCGTCACCGTCGCCAGGGAACCGAGCCCCCTGGCGTGGTCCGTGCGCGGCTCCCGGGCCAGCCCCGAGTCCACGACGATCCGCACCCCCGGCACCGTCAGGCTCGACTCCGCCACCGACGTCGCGAGCACCACCCTGCGCCGCCCGCCCGGCTCCGCACCCCGCAGCACCGCGTCCTGCACCGCCGCCGGTGCCCGCCCGTGCAGCTGGAGCACCGCCGCGTCCAGGTCCGCCAGCATCCCGGCCGTCCGCGCGATCTCCCCCGTACCGGGCAGGAAGCAGAGGACGTCCCCCTCGTGCCGCTCCAGCGCCAGCCGCACCGTCGCCGCCACGTGCCGCAGCAGCGCCGGATCCACCCAGGTGCCGTGCGCCGGCCGGACGCCCGACGGCGGCGCCTCGTAGAACACCCGGCAGCCGTGGCCCTCGCCCGTGCTCCGCACCACCGGCGCGGGCCCCCCGTCGTCCAGGGACGCCAGAAGCTCGGCCCAGGCCGCCGCGTCGCTCGTCGCCGACGCGGCGATCAGCCTCAACTCGGGCCGCAGCGCGGCCCGCACGTCCACCAGGAACGCCATCGCCGTGTCGGCGTCCAGATGCCGCTCGTGGCACTCGTCGAGCAGCACCACGTCGACCCCCGCCAGCTCCGGATCGCGCTGGAGCCGCTGCAGCAGGATGCCCGTGGTCACCACCTCGACCCGGGACGACGGACCAGCCCGCCGCTCACCACGCACCGAGAAGCCGACCGCGCCGCCGACCTCCTCGCCGAGCAGCCACGCCATCCGCCGCGCCGCCGCCCGCACCGCCATCCGCCGCGGCTCGGCCACCAGGACCCGCCGCCGCGGTCCCTCCCCTATGAGGCCCGCCAGCGCCAGCGGCACCAGCGTCGTCTTGCCCGTACCGGGAGGCGCGGACAACACGGCCGCACCGCGCCGGTCGAGCGCGCTCAGCAGCTCGGGGACGGCATGGCGGACGGGAAGACGGTCGAGTGCGTCGTTTCGGATCACGCACTCAGTCTCTTACGCCACGCGAGAAGGGCGGGCCGCGTTGTCCACAGGTCCCCTTGTAAGTACGACAAGCGCACCCGAGGGGGCGCCGATCACCGAACCGCCCCCCGGACCCTCCCTCCTACTCCGCGCGCTCGCAGACGAAGATCGCGGTCCCCGGGATCAGGTTCCCCCGCAGCGGGGACCAGCCGCCCCACTCCTGACCGTTCCACTCCGGCCACTCCGGCTCGACGAGGTCGACCAGCCGGAACCCGCCGGCCACCACGTCCCGCACCCGGTCGCCGATCGTCCGGTGGTGCTCCACGTACACCGCCCGCCCCTGCTCGTCCTGCTCCACGTACGGCGTGCGGTCGAAGTACGAGGCCGCGACCGAGAGGCCCTCGGGACCGGGCTCGTCCGGGAACGCCCAGCGGATCGGATGCGTCACCGAGAACACCCAGCGGCCGCCCGGCCGCAGCACCCGCCGCACCTCCCGGAACACCTTCACCGGGTCGGCGACGAACGGCACCGCGCCGTACGCCGAGCACGCCAGGTCGAAGGAGGCGTCCCGGAAGGGCAGCACCCCGGCGTCCGCCTCCACCAGCGGCAGGTCCCCGCCGATCCGCAGCGCGTGCTGGAGCTGCCGGTGCGAGAGGTCCAGGGCGACCGGCCGCGCCCCCTGAGCCGCCAGCCAGCGCGAGCACTGCGCGGCGCCCGCCCCGATCTCCAGGACGTCGAGACCGTGGAGGGAGGAGACCGGACCGAGGAGCCCGGCGTCCTCCTCGTCGAGCCCCTCGGGACCCCAGACGAACCGGTCGTCGCCCAGGAACGATCCGTGATCGCTCTGGTACTCGTCGGCGTTCCTGTCCCACCAGCCGCGGCTCGCCCGGCTGCTCTCCGCGTCCCCCGCGTCACGCCGTGTCGCCTCGGCCTCGTCCTCGGCAGAGGAGGAGGTCACTTCGTGCTCGTACTCTTGGTTCATCTCGCCCGCCGATGTAGTTTGCGCTCAGTGCCGCCGTGCGCGGATCCCGCCGACGCGGCGTGGAAGCCCACACGTTGGTGCCGGAGTTGAGCAGAACTGCCCCGGGTGCGCGCTTCGCGCATTGACCCTGTCCGGCCGCCCCCGTATGCTAAAGGTTGCGCTGCGGGCCTGCGCGCCTCAGACGGAGCAGGCCGCGCTCGTACCTGTTGTATGTCCCCTCGGTTCTCGAGGCTCCTCCCTCACGGGAAGCGGGCCTCATTGGCTGTCCGGCTTCTTGGTGCGATACGGGCTCTCGGCGTAGCAGTACCTACGACTTTCTGTCCGTAACCGGAGCCCTTTCCCACATGACGAGCAGCACCGAGACCACCGCCACCAGCACCACCCCGCAGGTTGCGGTCAACGACATCGGTAACGAGGAAGCCTTCCTCGCCGCGATCGACGAGACGATCAAGTACTTCAACGACGGCGACATCGTCGACGGCGTCATCGTGAAGGTCGACCGGGACGAGGTCCTGCTCGACATCGGTTACAAGACCGAAGGTGTCATCCCGAGCCGCGAGCTCTCGATCAAGCACGACGTCGACCCGAACGAGGTCGTCAAGGTCGGCGACGAGATCGAGGCCCTGGTTCTCCAGAAGGAGGACAAGGAAGGCCGCCTGATCCTCTCGAAGAAGCGTGCCCAGTACGAGCGCGCCTGGGGCACCATCGAGAAGATCAAGGAAGAGGACGGCATCGTCACCGGTACCGTCATCGAGGTCGTCAAGGGTGGTCTCATCCTCGACATCGGCCTCCGTGGCTTCCTGCCGGCCTCCCTCGTCGAGATGCGTCGCGTCCGCGACCTCCAGCCCTACGTGGGCAAGGAGCTCGAGGCGAAGATCATCGAGCTGGACAAGAACCGCAACAACGTGGTCCTGTCCCGCCGTGCCTGGCTCGAGCAGACCCAGTCCGAGGTCCGCCAGACCTTCCTCACGACCCTCCAGAAGGGTCAGGTCCGCTCCGGCGTCGTGTCCTCGATCGTCAACTTCGGTGCCTTCGTGGACCTGGGCGGCGTCGACGGCCTCGTGCACGTCTCCGAGCTGTCCTGGAAGCACATCGACCACCCCTCCGAGGTCGTCGAGGTCGGCCAGGAGGTCACCGTCGAGGTTCTCGACGTGGACATGGACCGCGAGCGCGTCTCCCTGTCGCTGAAGGCGACGCAGGAGGACCCGTGGCAGCAGTTCGCCCGGACCCACCAGATCGGTCAGGTCGTCCCGGGTAAGGTCACCAAGCTGGTTCCGTTCGGTGCGTTCGTCCGCGTGGACGAGGGCATCGAGGGTCTGGTCCACATCTCCGAGCTGGCCGAGCGCCACGTGGAGATCCCGGAGCAGGTCGTCCAGGTCAACGACGAGATCTTCGTCAAGGTCATCGACATCGACCTCGAGCGTCGTCGCATCAGCCTCTCGCTGAAGCAGGCCAACGAGTCCTTCGGTGCCGACCCGGCCTCGGTCGAGTTCGACCCGACCCTGTACGGCATGGCCGCGTCCTACGACGACCAGGGCAACTACATCTACCCCGAGGGCTTCGACCCCGAGACCAACGACTGGCTCGAGGGCTTCGAGACCCAGCGCGAGGCCTGGGAGACCCAGTACGCCGAGGCGCAGGCTCGCTTCGAGCAGCACCAGGCTCAGGTCATCAAGTCCCGCGAGGCCGACGAGGCCGCCGCTGCCGAGGGCGCTGCCGCCCCGGCCGCCGGTGGCAACGCCGGTGCGGGCATCTCGGGTGGTTCGTACTCCTCGGAGTCGGACGACAACTCCGGCGCCCTGGCGTCGGACGAGGCGCTCGCCGCCCTGCGCGAGAAGCTGGCCGGCGGCCAGAGCTGAACAGGCTCTCCGCTGAGCGCTAGCCGCTAGCGAACCGAGGCCCGCTCCACTTCCGGGGGAGCGGGCCTCCGTCGTGTCCCGGGGTCCGCGCCCGCACCCGTACGGAAGATCACGCCGTCCGGGAATGGCCCTGCCGCGCGAGACGTTCCCAGAGAGAACACGAGGAGGAGCGGTAATCGTGCTTGATCCCCAGGATTTGTACGAATGGGACGCCAAGGGCCTGGCCGTCGTCGACCTGGCACTGGCGCAAGAGTCGGCCGGGCTGGTCATGCTGTACCACTTCGACGGCTACATCGACGCGGGCGAGACCGGCGAGCAGATCGTCGAAGGCCTGCTCGACACCCTGCCCCACCAGCTCGTGGCCCGGTTCGACCACGACCGGCTCGTGGACTACCGCGCCCGCCGCCCGCTGCTGACCTTCCGGCGCGACCGCTGGACCGCGTACGAGACGCCGTCCATCGAGGTCCGCCTCGTCCAGGACGCCACCGGCGCCCCCTTCCTCGTCCTCTCCGGCCCGGAGCCCGACGTGGAGTGGGAGCGGTTCGCCGCGGCCGTCCGGCAGATCATCGAGCGCCTCGGCGTGCGCCTCTCCGTGAACTTCCACGGCATCCCCATGGGCGTGCCCCACACCCGGCCCGTCGGCCTCACCCCGCACGGCAGCCGCACCGACCTGATGCCGGGCCACCGCAGCCCCTTCGACGAGGCCCAGGTCCCCGGCAGCGCCGAGGCCCTCGTCGAGTACCGGCTGACCGAGGCCGGCCACGACACGCTCGGCGTCGCCGCGCACGTCCCGCACTACGTCGCCCGCTCCCCGTACCCGGACGCGGCGCTGACCGCCCTCGAAGCCGTGACGGCCGCCACCGGCCTCGTCCTGCCGGCGGTCGCGCACGCGCTGCGGACCGAGGCCCGCCGCACCCAGACCGAGATCGACCGCCAGATCGGGGAGGGCGACGAGGAGCTCGTCGCGCTCGTCCAGGGCCTTGAGCACCAGTACGACGCGGCGGCCGGCGCGGAGACCCGCGGCAGCCTGGTCGCCGAGCCCGTCGACCTGCCGTCGGCGGACGAGCTCGGCCGGGAGTTCGAGCGCTTCCTGGCCGAGCGGGAGGGCGACTCCTGACCCGCCCGGTACAGGCCACTAAGCTGCCGCTCATGCTGAAGGTGGGCCTGACCGGCGGGATCGGCGCCGGCAAGAGCGAAGTGTCACGGCTGCTCGTCTCGTACGGAGCCGTGCTGATCGACGCGGACCGGATCGCCCGCGAGGTCGTCGAGCCCGGAACACCGGGGCTCGCCGCCGTCGTGGAGGCCTTCGGGGACGACGTCCTCACCGCCGAGGGAACGCTCGACCGGCCCCGGCTCGGCTCCCTCGTGTTCTCCGACGCCGACCGCCTCGCCACCCTCAACGCCATCGTCCACCCCCTGGTCGGGGCCCGGTCGGCGGAGCTGGAGGGACAGGCGGCCCCGGGGGACGTCGTCGTCCACGACGTACCCCTGCTCACCGAGAACGGGCTCGCACCGCTGTACGACCTGGTCGTCGTCGTGGACGCCTCCCCGGAGACCCAGCTCGACCGGCTCGTACGGCTCCGGGGCATGGCCGAGTCCGAGGCCCGCGCCCGGATGTCGGCCCAGGCCACGCGCGCGGACCGGCTGGCCGTCGCGGACCTCGTGATCGACAACGACGGACCGCTCGACGCGCTCGAACCGCAGGTGCGGAAGGTCTGGGCCGAGCTGGAGCGGCGCGCGTCGGCGGAATGAGGGTGCCCGGTCCGGTGTTCAAGCACCGGACGAGGGGAAGGATGCCATGGTGGCCGACAGTAATCCGGAAACGCACGTCATCGACTTCCGCGCAGCCGAGCACCTGCTGGCCGCGCGGGACCCTCGTGGCGCGGTGAAGCTCCTGGACTCCGTGATCGCCGCCCATCCCGAGAACACGGCGGCGCGGCTGCTGCGGGCCCGGGCCTTCTTCGCGGCCGCGCAGCTGCGACCCGCGCAGCTGGAGTTCGAGCTGGTTCTGGAGCGCGAGCCGGACAACGCCTTCGCGCACTTCGCCCTCGCCCGCACCTTCGAGCGCTCCGGCCTGACCGCCCAGGCCACCCGGCACTTCCGTCTCGCGGCCGCACTCGACCCCAAGCCGGAGTACCTCCAGGCCGCCGGATTCGACACGGAGAAGTAGCCCGACCGGCCTCCCGGCCCCCGGGGCGCCTCCGTCGCGTCGGCCCTCCGCACCCGTCGGCGCTCAGCGCCGCGGGCCGTCGTGGTCGGGCTCGTACGGCGGGACGTCCCGGCCCGGCTGCCAGTGCGGACCCTGGCGGATGTGGCGCACCACCATCGCCAGGTCGGCCAGCACCACCAGGAACAGCACGCCGCAGGCCGCGGCCCAGCCGGGCCGGCCGAGCAGCGCGAACGCCGTCGTCCCGAAGGCGGCCCAGAGCAGCCCCCACAGACCCAGCCAGAAGCGCATGCGCAGGGGGCTGCGCGCGGTCGCCGGCTCGTTCCCGGAACGCATGACGGTCACCCTCTCCCGTCCGAGCCCCCAAGGGGCTCTTCCAGGGTGGACCCTGCGGCGGGGCGGAGGGAACCGGCGAGCGCGCGGCCGCTAGTGGATCACGTTGTAGCTGCGCCACGGCAGGGCGCCCGGCGCGACCCGGTAGCTGGTGTTCATGGGGAGGTAGATGTTGTGCTTCCCCTTGCAGTCGCGCGTCGGGTACAGCCGGATGTCGACCAGGGTGTTGTTCTCGACCCGGTGGACCCCGCTCGGGGCGAGGAGGCGGTGGCAGCCGTTCACCGAGGGGCTCGTCACGGTCACCACGACCTCGCGATCCGTCTCGTACGAGAGCGTGCCGACCATCGTGCGGCCCAGGCTCGAACAGCCGGCGACGGCGAAGGTGAGCAGCACGGCCCCGGTGGCGGTCGTGAGACGCCGGCGAACGGACATGTCGGTTCCTCTTCTGTCGGAGTCCGGGTCCGCGTTCCCGCACGCACTGCGGGTGCACCCGGTTTCAGGCCACCCTCGCGCCCCGGACGGCCCCTGTCATCCGCTGGTGGGCCGCTCGGGCGAACCCGCCTGGCGGCCGTTGTCAGACCCCCGCCGTAAGGTCGGAGGTCCGGTGGACGTCCGCCGGCCGGAGGGAAGGAGCGCGGAGCCGTGGCACACACCTGGACCAGCGGTGCTGCCGTCTTCCTGCCCGCCGCACTGCCCCGTGAGGGCCGGGTCGCCCTCTGGGCACCCGACGGGGGTGCGCTGCCCGACCCGGCGGAGAGCGGCGCGGAGCGCGCCGAGCTGACCGTCGCCCGGCGGCACGGCAGCGGAGCCCGGAGCCGGTCCGTCCCCGCCCTGGTCCTGCCGGTCGACGCCGCGCTGCCCCGCCTCGTCGCGGCCCGCCGCCATCCGGCCGCCCACCCGGCGACCGCGGCCTGGGGCGCCGCCGCCCTGCACGCCCTGCACCTGGTCGCCCGCGGCCGGATGCTGCCGGGGCTGACCTCCGACGACCTGGACGCCTGGCGGGCCGGCCCCCTGGACGCCGACGACATCGCCCACCTGAGGGCCGTGGCCGCGGCCCTGCCGTTCGAGGGGCACGCCGTCCCGGTCCCCGGGCGCGGACCGCTGCGGCTGCCCGATCCCGAGGCGCTGGTGCGGGCCTTCCTCGACGCGGTCGCCGACGTGCTTCCGCGGACCCCGGCCGCCGCCCACGCGGTGGGGGCGCCGTTCGCCGCGCGGGCGCCCCAGCACCTCCCGCGCGCCCGTGCCTGGGCCGCCGAGGCGGCGGCCGGGATGGACGCGGGCGTCCGGGTCTCGCTCCGCCTGGACTTCTCGCCGTACGAACTGTTCGACGCCTCCCCGGACGCCGGGGCGGACGGCAGCGGCGCCGACGGGAGCACCCGCGGCGAGCGGCACGCCGCCGCCGCGCTCCTCCAGATCCACAGCCTCGCCGACCCCACCCTCGTCATCGACGCCACGGCGCTGTGGGCCGGCGACGGCGAGCACTTCGGGCCCCGCGCCCGGATCGACGCGGTCCTCGCCCTGCGCCGGGCCGCCCGCGTCTGGCCCCCGCTCGCCCGGCTCCTGGAGCGGGACGTGCCCGACGTCCTCGCCGTCACCGAGGACGAGCTGTACGAACTGCTCGGCCCCGCCGCCGCCCGGCTCGCCGACGCCGGGGTAGCCGTGCACTGGCCGCGCGAGCTCGCCCGCTCCCTCAGCGCCTCCGCCGTGGTCAGCACCGCCCACGCCGCGCCCGGCTCGGCGACCGACGGCACCGCGTTCTTCGACAGCGAGGAACTCCTGAGGTTCAACTGGCAGCTCGCCCTCGACGGCGACCCGCTCACCGAGCGGGAGATGGACCACCTCGCCGAGGCCCACCGGCCGATCGTGCGCCTGCGCGACCAGTGGGTCGTCGTCGACCCCGACCTCGTCCGCAAGGCGCGCAAGCGGGAGCTCGGTCTGCTCGAACCGGTCGACGCCCTCGCCGTCGCCCTCACCGGCACCGCCGAGGTGGACGGGGAGACCGTGCCGGCCGTCCCCGTCGGGGCGCTCGCCACGCTCCGCGACCGGCTCCTCGCGGGACCCGAGGACGTACCGGCCCCGCCCGGCCTCACCGCCACCCTCCGCGACTACCAGCTGCGCGGCCTCGCCTGGCTGGACCTGATGACCTCGCTCGGCCTCGGCGGCTGCCTCGCCGACGACATGGGCCTCGGCAAGACCGTCACCCTCATCGCCCTGCACCTGCGTCGTGCCCGGCGTGCCCCCACCCTCGTCGTCTGCCCGGCCTCCCTCCTCGGCAACTGGCAGCGCGAGGTGGGCAGGTTCGCGCCCGACGTGCCCGTCCGCCGCTTCCACGGCGCCGAGCGCGACCTCGACGGCGTCGACGGCGGGTTCGTCCTCACCACCTACGGGACCCTGCGGACGAGCGCCGCCGAACTGGCCGGACGGGAATGGGGGATGGTCGTCGCGGACGAGGCGCAGCACGTCAAGAACCCCTTCTCGGCGACCGCGCGGGCCCTGCGGGAGATCCCCGCGCCCGCCCGCGTCGCCCTCACCGGCACCCCCGTGGAGAACAACCTCTCCGAACTGTGGGCGCTGCTCGACTGGACCACCCCCGGTCTCCTCGGTCCCCTCAAGGCCTTCCGCTCCCGGCACGCCCGTGCCGTCGAGAACCACGAGGAGATCGAGCACGAGGAGGCCGTCGAGCGGCTGGCCCGGCTCGTCCGGCCCTTCCTGCTGCGCCGCCGCAAGTCCGACCCCGGCATCGTGCCCGAGCTGCCGCCGAAGACGGAGTCCGACCACCCCGTCTCCCTCACCCGGGAGCAGGCCTCCCTGTACGAGGCGGTCGTCCGCGAGACCATGGCGCGGATCGAGGAGGCCCGGGGCATCGCCCGCCGCGGCCTCGTCATGGCCCTGCTGACCTCGCTCAAGCAGATCTGCAACCACCCGGCGCAGTACCTGAGGGAGGAGGCGCCGCGGGGCAGCGGCACCGCGCGCCTGGCGGGCCGTTCCGGGAAGCTCGCCCTGCTCGACGAACTCCTCGACACGATCCTCGCCGAGGACGGCTCGGTGCTCGTCTTCACCCAGTACGTGACGATGGCACGGCTGCTCGCCGACCACCTCGCCGCGCGCGGCATCCCGGCCCAACTCCTCCACGGCGGGACGCCGGTGGCGGAGCGGGAGCGCATGGTCGACCGCTTCCAGGCCGGCGAGGTCCCGGTCTTCCTGCTCTCCCTCAAGGCCGCGGGCACGGGACTCAACCTCACCCGGGCCGGCCATGTCGTGCACTACGACCGCTGGTGGAACCCGGCCGTGGAGGAGCAGGCCACCGACCGGGCCTACCGCATCGGGCAGACCCAGCCCGTGCAGGTCCACCGGCTCGTCGCGGAGGGCACCGTCGAGGACCGGATCGGCGAGATGCTCCGCGCGAAGCGGGCCCTGGCCGACGCCGTCCTGGGCTCCGGCGAGGCGGCCCTCACCGAGCTCACCGACCGGGAGCTCGCCGACCTGGTGTCCCTGAGGAGGCCGTCGTGACCACCCCCAGGGGCGCGCGCGGCGCGGTGCCCCGCCGCGACGACCGCCGCCGCAGCTTCCCCCCGGTCGCGCCCCGCGGGGCCCCCGACGGGAGGTTCGCCGCCACCTGGTGGGGGAACGCCTGGGTGGACGCCCTGGAGGACACCGCCCTCGACCCGGCGCGCCTGGCCCGCGGCAAGGCGTACGCGGGGCGCGGCCACGTCGACGCGATCACCGTCACCCCCGGCCGGGTCGTCGCCTACGTGCACGGCAGCAGGCCCCGCCCGTACCGCACCGAGATCAGGATGCGGACCCTCGGCGACGACGGGTGGGAGCGGTTCCTCGACCAGGTCGCCGCCCGCCCCGACCACATCGCCGCCCTGCTCGACAAGGACGTGCCGCACGCCCTGGAGGCGGTCACCGGACTGCTGCCCGCCCCGGGCGACCTCGTGCCCGACTGCTCCTGCCCGGACGACGGCTACCCCTGCAAGCACGCCGCCGCCCTCTGCTACCAGGCCGCCCGGCTCCTCGACGAGGACCCGTTCGTCCTGTTCCTGATGCGGGGCCGGGGGGAGCAGGAACTGCTCGCCGAGCTGACCCGGCGCAACGCCGCGCTGTCCGCGGCGGAGACGACCGCCGCCGCGCCCCCGATGCCGACCGTCCCCGCCCGGGCCGTGCTCGACGCGGCGGACCGGACCGGGCCGGCGCTGCCCGCCCCGCTGCCGCCGCCCGACCGGCCCGGCCGCCCCGCCGTCTTCCCGCCCGACCCGGACGCCCCCGACCCGCTCGCCCTGGACCTCCTCGCCTCCGAAGCGGCCGTCCGCGCCCATGCGTTCCTCACCACCGGGCAGGATCCGGTGGCCGCGCTCACCCCGTGGCAGGACGCCGTGCGGCTGGCCGCCGCGCACCCCGGGTCCGGGCTCACCGCCTCGACCCGGGCCCTCTACCGGGACCTGGCGTACGCCCTGGACCGCACCCCGACCGACCTCGCCCGGGCCGTTGCCGCGTGGCGGCAGGGCGGCGCCTTCGGTCTCTCCGTACTGGAGGAGCCGTGGGATCCGCCGGCCGGACCGTTCGACCGGGCGAGACCCGCCCTGATCGCCGCCGACTTCCCCGCCTTCCGCCCCTGGCGCAACCGGCTCTCCACCGAGTCGCTCCAGCTCCGCCTCGGCCGCGACGGGCTCTGGTACGGCTACGAGTCGGACGCCGGCCGTGAGGACTGGTGGCCGCGCGGCGCTCCCGACCTCGACCCGGTCGGCGCCCTCACCGATCTCCTGGGGCGCTGACCCACACTCGAACGGGGCCCACTCGATGGAGTGAAACCCGTCAACGGCAGGATCCGGCACGTGCGTTTGTCGCGTTGATTCCGGTACGGGCACTTGCCCGCACACCTCCGGAAGGCAGGAAGCCATGAGGCAGATTCGCCGAAGTGGTCTGGCCACACTGTTGGTCACGGGTGGGGCGATCGCCCTCTCGGCCGGCGCGGCGCACGCCGACGCCGGCGCGCAGGGCGCCGCGGCCGGTTCGCCGGGCGTCGGCTCCGGCAACACGGTTCAGCTGCCGGTGCACGTGCCGGTCAACGTCTGCGGCAACACGGTCAGCGTCGTCGGCCTGCTCAACCCGGCCTTCGGCAACGGCTGTGCCAACCGCTCCGCCGAGCAGGAGCCCGACGGCTACGGCTCCGAGGGCGGCTCCCACAAGGACGAGCCCGGTACCCCGCGCGGTGGGGAGCAGGCCGGCGGTTCGCACGGCGGCGGATCGTCCAACGGCGGGGGCTCCACGGCCGAGACGCACGTCGCGGGCTCGCCCGGCGTCCTCTCCGGGAACGGCCTGCAGCTCCCCGTCGACCTCCCCGTGAACGTCAGCGGCAACTCGGTCAACGTGGTCGGCATCCTCAACCCGGTCTTCGGCAACACGTCGGTCAACGGGCCCTCGAAGCCCACGCCGCCGGTCGAGCTCCCGACTCCGCGCCCGGAGACCCCCGTCCGCAACGTGCCGGTTCCGCAGCCCGAGACCGAGACGAAGCCCGTCCCGCTCCCCGCGCCCCAGGGCGAGACGAGCACGGTCGCGCTGGCCTCCACCGGCTCCGAGAGCATCGGCTACACGGGCGCCGCGAGCGCCGCCCTGCTGCTCGGCGGCGCCCTGCTGTACCGCCGCGCCCGCCGCGCCGCGGACCAGGGCTGACGGTCACGCCCCCGTGGCCGGGTCGACGTGGGCCGGCACCCGAGCCGTCAGCCCCGCCCCCGGCCTCCGGCGTCCTCGCCGTCGTGGCGCCAGGCCCGGAGCACCGCCTCGATGGCGGGTGCCACCCTCGTCCGGGCCTGGTGTCGGGGCAGCCCCTGCATCAGCAGGGTGTCGTAGGGCGTGTCGACATGCCGGACCGAGGCGCGCACGGCGGCCGTGACCGCACCGCGGTCGAGCGAGCGGCCGGCCGCCGTGCGTCCCACCCGTCCACTGCCCTTCGCCGAGGCATGGACGGCGACCTCCGTGGCCCGGTCCGCCGGGATGGCGGGGAAGAGCCGGAGGATCTCCGCCCTGAGGACCTCGGTGATCCGCGCGTCGAGCGCCGCGCGCCGTACGGCGTCCCGGTTCCGGCGTCTGCCCCGGGCCTCCGCGTCCGCCAGGCAGGACCGCTCCGCCTCGGCGAGCGCCGCCTCCTCCACGAGCAGGCCCTGGCGTTCGTACCGGGTGCGGCGCCGGTTGTGGCGGACGACCACGGCCCAGAGGACGCTGTTCTCGCGGGCCCGGCGGGTGAGCGCGGTGTCGCCCCGCCGGAGGAAGACGAGATGCCCGAGGTCGGCGCAGTCGAGGCAGACCGGGGAGTTGAACTCGACGATCATCCGCTCCAGGGGCCCCTGCCGGCATTCCGAGCAGCGGCGGCGCTTGAGGGGTTCGACGACCACGGGTGCGACGAGGTCCATGGGGCGGCCCCGCTCAGCGCACGCCGGGCGCGGCCGCGGCGATGAAGTCGGCGAGCGACTCCTTCGCCTCCGCCGAGCGCCGGGCCCGCTCGGTCTCGCCCCGAGCCTCGTGCATGCAGTGGGTGCGCTCGAAGGCGGTCTCGGCCAGCTGCCGGACCCGCGGGTCGTCGCAGACCAGCTGCACGCGGAACAGGGCCTGCCGGGCGGCCGTCCGCTGCCGGTAGGAGGCGTGGCGGGACTCCTCCGCCTCCTCGGATCCCGGTTCCTCGGTGGCCCGGAACCAGCGGTCGTTCTGGCTGTGCCGGTAGTCGACCACCGCGCCCGCGTAGGCGCTGTAGGTCGCGATCCGCTCCTGGCGGAGCTGTTCGGTCCGGGCCAGCGAGGCGTTGCGCTCGGTGGCCTTCCCCTGGAACCAGTGCGTGGCGATGACGCCCAACAGGGTCCCCGCCACCGCTATCAGCGCCACATCCATGACCGGGCGCCCCTCCCGTCCTGCCGCCGTGTCCGTCGGCCCGAAGGATCTTCGGGCCCTCAGATCATGACAGTCGAGGGGCGGCGCGTCACTGCCGGTAGCCGCTGAGAAAGCGGCCGATGCGGCTGATCGCGGCGTCGAGGTCGTCGGCGTGCGGCAGGGTCAGGATGCGGAAGTGGTCGGGGCGGGGCCAGTTGAAGCCCGTTCCCTGGACGACCTGGATCTTCTCGCGCAGCAGCAGGTCGAGGACGAACTTCTCGTCGTCGTGGATCCGGTGCACGGCGGGGTCGAGGCGCGGGAAGGCGTACAGCGCGCCCTTGGGCTTCACGCAGGAGACGCCGGGGATCTCGTTGAGCTTCTCCCAGGCCCGGTCGCGCTGTTCGCGGAGCCTGCCGCCGGGCGCGGTCAGCTCGTGGATCGACTGCCTGCCGCCGAGCGCGGCCTGGATGGCGTACTGCGCGGGGGCGTTGGGGCAGAGGCGCATGGAGGCCAGCATGGTGAGGCCCTCCAGGTAGTTCCGGGCGTGCTGCCTGGGGCCGGTGACGACCAGCCAGCCGGAGCGGAACCCCGCCACCCGGTAGGTCTTGGAGAGCCCGCCGAAGGTGAGGACGACCAGGTCGGGGGCGAGCCGGGCGGCCGGGTGGTGGACGGCCCCGTCGTAGACGATCTGGTCGTAGATCTCGTCGGCGAGGACCATCAGGCCGTGGCGGCGGGCGAGTTCGAAGATGCCCTCCAGGACCTCCGGCGGGTAGACGGCACCGGTGGGGTTGTTCGGGTTGATGACGACCACGGCCTTGGTGCGGTCGGTGATCTTCGACGCCATGTCGTCGAGGTCCGGGTACCAGTCGGCCGCCTCGTCGCACAGGTAGTGCACGGGCTTGCCGCCCGCGAGCGTGACCACCGCCGTCCACAGCGGGTAGTCCGGGGCGGGCACGAGGACCTCGTCGCCGTCCTCCAGGAGGGCCTGGACGGCCATCGAGATCAGCTCGGACACGCCGTTGCCGAGGTAGATGTCGTCGACGTCCACGTCCGGCAGGCCCATGGACTGGTAGCGCTGGGCGACGGCACGGCGGGCGGAGAGGATGCCGCGCGAGTCGGTGTACCCGTGGGCCTTGGGGAGCATCCGGATCATGTCCTGGACGATCTCCTCGGGCGCCTCGAAGCCGAAGAGGGCCGGGTTCCCGGTGTTGAGGCGCAGGACGCTGTGGCCCGCCTCCTCCAGCGCGTTGGCGTGCTCGATGACCGGGCCCCGGATCTCGTAGCAGACCTCGCTGAGCTTGCTCGACTGCCGGAACTCCATGTCCGACCTCCCCACGTCCCCGGAATCAGTGTTGCTTGGTTTTACCAAGTTCGAGCTTGGAAAGTCCAACAACATGTCTAGACTGCGTCGCATGCCACGTCAGCAACGCCGCCGCAGCTACGACCAGCACTGCGCCGCCGCGCGCGCCCTCGACCTCGTCGGCGACCGCTGGACCCTGCTCGTCGTCCGCGAACTCCTCGCCGGACCGCGGCGCTACACCGACCTCCACGCCGATCTCCCCGGCGTCAGCACCGACATGCTCGCGGGCCGTCTCAAGGACATGGAGGGCGCCGAGCTGGTCACCCGCCGCCGACTCCCGCCGCCCGCCTCGGCGTTCGTGTACGAGCTCACCCCGCGCGGCCGCGGCCTGCTGCCCGTGCTGCGCACCCTCGCCGCCTGGGGGGCGCCCGACCTCGGGGAGCCGCGCCCCACCGACGCCGTCCGCGCCCACTGGTACGCGATCCCGCTCCTCGGGGCGCTCGGCGGACTGGGGGCCGGAGTCGTCCAGGTGACCCTGGACGAAGGGGAGTTCTTCGTACGGATCGGCGACGACGGCACCGCGTCGTACGGGGACGGGGTGTACGGCGCCGGTACGGGCGAGGCGCCCGACGCCGGGCTGCGGACCGACGCGGCGACCTGCCGGGCCCTCGCGGACGGGGGGCTGACGCTCGCCGAGGCGATCGAGACGGGGCGCGCGGTGCTGGAACGGCACGCGGCGGCCACCCCGGCCTAGATCTCGTCCCTCCGGACCGCGCCGGGCTCGCCGGGACGGTCCGCAACGCTGGACCGCGCCGGGGCCGGGAGGGAGTCCAGGCGGCGCGCCAGCCGGTTCCGGGCCTCGGTCTGGGCCGCGATCCGGGCGTCGAGGACCGCCAGCCGCTCGCGGGCGATCTCCAGGCCGCGGGGGGACGGCGGGGCCGAGGCCACGTCACCGTCCAGACAGGAACGGAAGGCGGACACGTCGTCCAGGGTGAGGCCGGCTTCCAGGAGGTGCCGGATGTTCGACACGCGCGTCACCGCGTCCGCGCCGTACACCCGGTATCCGTTGGCCGCGCGGTCCGAGGCGATCAGCCCCGCCGCCTCGTAGTGGCGCAGGGCGCGCGGCGACACGCCGGTCCGCCGGGCCAGTTCACCGATGCGCAAGGACGCCACCTCCTCCCGCAGTCGTATCACGCGACCAGCGCACCCCCGTCGACGGGCAGGACGGTGCCGGTCAGGAACGCGGCTTCCGGGGCGGCGAGCGAGGTGATCGCCCAGGCGACCTCCTCGGGCCGGCCGACCCGGCCGAGCGGGGTGTGCGCGAGCTGCCAGGCGCGGAGCGCCGCCCGCCGCTCCGGGGAGAGCCCCATGTGGTCGGCGATCGGGGTCTCGACGGCCCCGGGGGCGACCGCCACCACCCGGACCCCTTCGGGCGCGAGTTCCACCGCCCAGCAGCGGGTCAGCGTCTCCAGGGCGCTCTTGGTCGCCGGATAGACGGAGTTGCCGGGCCAGCCGCGCTGACCGACGGTCGTCGTCACGTTCACCACGACGCCCCGGGACTCCCGGAGCGCAGGGAGCGCGGCACGGGTCAGCAGGACCGGGGCGACGAGGTTCGTCTCCAGGAGCGGGGTGATCACGGAGCGGTCGAGGGTGTCCAGCGGCCCGCCCGCGGCGATCCCCGCGTTGTTGACGAGGACGTCGAGCCGTCCGTGCGACGCGAGCGCGGCACGGACGGTCTCCTCGGGGGCGCCCTCCGCCGTCACGTCGGCGGTGAGCGGGTGGATGCCCGGGTGCCCCTCGGCGGTCTCCCGCAGAGGCGCCGCGCGGCGGCCGACGGCGACGACCGTCGCCCCCTGCCCGGCGAAGGCGCGGGCGGTGGCCCGCCCGATGCCGGTGCCCGCTCCGGTGACGAGGACGACCCTGGCGGGCGCGGTGGTGTGCGTGGTTTCGGTGGTCATGCATCCGATGCTCGAACCATGACGCCAAGGGCAAGGTCAAGCCAGGAGGTACGGCCCGGGGCCGGGGCCGGGGCTGGGGCTGGGGCTGGGGGTGGGGACGCCTGGGGGCGGATCCTGTTGCCCGGCGCCGTCCTCCTTGGCCCGGCGGGCGGTTCGCACCCGCCGGCCCGGCGGCGGCAGACTGACCGGGAGCAGCCCGGCACCACCGTGCGGGCGCCCGCCGAACGGCTCGCGGTACCCCTTGGCGGCCCCGGGGACGACGGCCCGGGGCACCTGCGGGCAGGATGACCGGATGAGCGGAACGCGATACGAGGCGATCACCTGGGAGCGGGTGGCGGAGGCGCTCGCCGGCCACCTCGACGACCCGGCGGCGGGCGGGTCCTGGCTCAAGGTCGGCATCGACGGGCCGCCCGCCGCGCCCGGGGACCGGCTCGCCGGGCTCCTCGCCGAGGCCCTGCGCGGGCGCGGGCGGGCGGTCCACCTCGTGGGCACCGACGGCTTCCTGCGGCCCGCCTCGCTCCGCTACGAGTACGGCAAGCAGGACCCCGACGCGTACTACAGCGGATGGACCGACACCGGGGCGCTGTGGCGGGAGGTCTTCGGTCCGCTGGAGCCCGACGGCTCCGGGCGGGTGCTGCCCGACCTCTGGGACCCGGTGAAGGACCGCGCGACCCGCAGCCCGTACGTGACGCTGCCGCCCGGCGGGGTCCTGGTCCTGCACGGGCCCTTCCTCCTGGGGCACTGGTTCCCCTTCGATCTCTCCGTGCACCTGCGGCTCTCGCCCGCCGCCCTCGCCCGGCGGACCGAGGAGAGCTGGACGCTGCCCGCGTTCGCACGGTACGAGGCGGAGGTCGACCCCGCGGGGACCGCCGACGTCGTCGTCCGGGCCGACGACCCGCGCCATCCGGCCTGGACGGGCCTCGGCCGTTAGCCGGGGCGGGTGCGGGGGGCCGGGCGACGTGCCTCGGGGCGTCGGCCGGGGGACGTACTGAACGGGCGTCGGCCGGGCGCGCCCCTCACCCGTCGGGACCGCCCGCATCCGCCGGACCTGTCGGCGGTCTTCCGCCGACCACCGCGACCGCCTCCGCACCGGCCCGGCAGCCCGCCTCCGCGGCCTTGACGGGGTCCGCGCCCGCGAGCCGGGCCGCCAGGAAGGCGCCGGTGAACGCGTCGCCCGCTCCCGTGGAGTCCACCGGCCGCGCCGCGGGCGCCGCCACGCGCGCGATCACCGCGCCGCCCTCGGCGACCAGCGCCCCCGCCGCCCCGAGCGTCACCACGACCAGCGGGAAGCGACGGCTCAACCCGGCGGCCGCGGCCTCCGGTTCCGCGTGGCCGGTGAGGGCGGTGGCCTCGTCCGCGTTGGGCAGCAGGGTCTCCGCACCCGACGCCGCGGCGAGGAAGCGGTCCGTCCCCAGCTCCGCCAGGAACCCCGCGGACGCCGGGTCCACGCTCACCGGCACCCCCGCCTCCCGGGCGTCCCGCAGCGCCAGCCGGGCGGTCGCGCGGCTCGGCGCGGCGAAGAACAGGTAGCCGGAGAGGTGCAGCCGGGCCACCCCGTCGAGCAGGCCGGCCGACCAGTCGCCGGGGGAGAGGCGCAGGACGGCGCCGCTGTCGGTGAGGAAGGTGCGCTCCGCCGACGCGTCCACGAGCGCGATCACCGTGGCCGTCGCCGCCTCCGTGTCCCGGACGAGCAGGGGCCGCACGGCCGCGCGCCGCAGCGCCCGCTCGTGCCAGTCGGCCGCGTCCGACCCCACCCGACCGAGGACGCGTACGTCGGGACAGCCGGAACGAGCCGCCCAGCAGGCGGCGTTGGCTCCGGCGCCGCCCGGCAGGGTCCGTATCTCCGCGGCCGTGTCGGTCGCGGGTGCCAGCGGAGTGCGGTGCCGGGCCACGACGTCCGTGACCACGTCCCCGACGACGAGCAGCGCACCCGCCGCCGGGTTCACCGGCCGGCCGAGCCGGGGGAGGCGTCCGCCGCCGGCGTTCCCGCGCCCCCAGCCGGCGCGTCGCCGTCCGCGGCCGACGTTCCCGCGCCCGTCGACGGCGTCGCCCCGCCCGCAGGCGGCGTTCCCCGGCCGGCAGACGCTGCCCCCCCGCTCGCGGACGGCGTTGCATCTGAGGACTTTGCCTCCCCGCCCGCGGACGGCGTTCCCCCACCCGTAGACGGCGTTCCCCCGTCCCCGGCCGGCGTCGCGTAGGCCGCCGCGATCGCCGCCGCGAGCCGCACGTTGCCCCGTACCGCCGCCAGGTTGGCCTCCAGGGACGCGCCCTCCGTGTGGACCGTCAGGTATTCGAGCAGGAACGGCGTCACTGCCTGCCCGGTGATCCCCTTCTCCTTCGCCGCCGCGAGGCCGCTCGCGAGCACCCGGTCGTGCAGCGCGGGGTCCAGCTGCTCCGCCACCGGCACCGGGTTGGCCACGATCAGTGCCGCCCGCGGCCCGCCGAGCCGGTCCTGGGCCCGTATCACCGCGGCCACCGCCTCCGGGCTCCCGAGCGTCCAGTCGACCGGCTCGCCCGAGGAGGCGAGGTAGAAGCCGGGGAAGCGGTCCGTGCCGTACCCGGCGACCGTCACGCCGAGCGTCTCCAGGCGCTGGAGCGTCGCGGGGACGTCGAGGATCGACTTCACCCCGGCGCACACGACGGTGGTCCCCACCCGGGCGAGCAGCCGCAGGTCGGCGGACTCGTCCTGCGTCTCGGTCCACTCGCGGTGCACCCCGCCGAGGCCGCCGGTCGCGAACACCCGCACCCCGGCCGCGTCCGCGAGCCAGGCCGTCGCCGACACCGTCGTCGCCCCCGTGGCGCCGGTCGCCAGGGCCGGGGCGAGGTCGCGGTGACCCAGCTTCCGCACCTCCGGGTCCTCGGCGATCCGGGTCAGCGCCGCCCGGTCGAGACCGACCCTGGCGGTGCCGTCGACGACGGCGATCGTGGCGGGCGCGGCGCCCCCGGCCCGCACCAGCTCCTCCAGCTCCAGGGCCACCGCCAGGTTCCGCGGGCGCGGCAGGCCGTGGGCGATGATCGTCGACTCCAGCGCGACGACGGGACGCCCCGCGTGGAGCGCCTCGCGTACCTCTTCGGACACCTGTGTGGACATGTCCCATTCCTGGCGCGGCGACGAGCCCGGCAAACCTCGGCGGCGGGCATCGGCCACCCGGCCGAGGCTCCTTCGGATTCCGTCACGGGCCGCCCGGCGGGCCCGTCCGGAGCGGCCGCGCCACCCGTCCGGCGCTGCGCCCAAGGGCTCGTGCGGATTTCGTCGTCGTCCGGGGTTCCGGGCATCGTCCCTGGTGGAAGGCGAAACGGAGGGCTTCGGTCCACCCGGTCCCGGTCTCGGGGCAGCCCCGGACCCCCGCTACAGTCACCGCCCATGACGACACATGACCAGCCTTCCTTCGCCGTGCACATCCCCGACGCGGAGCTCGAGGTCGAGCCGCTCGACCCCGCCCAGATCGTCTCCGGCACGCCCGAGGTGACCGGCAAGGTGCTGTGGGAGTCCGCCGACGGCAAGCAGCTGCGCGGCATCTGGCAGATCACGCCCGGCGTCGTCACCGACACGGAGGCCAACGAGCTCTTCGTGGTGGTCTCCGGCCGGGCGACCGTCGCCGTCGAGGGGGGAGCCGTGCTGGAGCTCGGGCCGGGCGACGCCTGTGTGCTGCGCGAGGGCGACCGGACGACCTGGACCGTGCACGAGACGCTGCGCAAGGCGTACCACATCAGCCTCTGAGCACCCCCGCGCCTCGTGGCGCGCTCCGGTCCCCGGGGGCCGCTCGGGCCCCCGGAGGCCGGCCCCGGTCGCCCCTGAACTCGCCTGCCCACGCCGGGAGTCGAGGTCTGGTAGGAAACCTTCCTATCCGCTAGCATCCCGGCAGCGGCTCGGCGCGGCGCCCCCTCGCAGGGGCGTGACGCGCTCAGCGAGAGCTCTGACCCGGCCGCCGAGCACCCTCCGCCGCGTGGCGCCCGAATCGCCACCCGGCCGGTCGCCCGTGTCCGCACCCACGGCACGGGCGCCCCGGCCCGCCGTCGTGCGACGACCCGGGGTGCGCCGCACCGGTGTCCAGCTCTCGCCGACCCCCAGGCCAGGGAGCCCAGGTATGCGCCTGAACGCCTCCGCCCCACCTCGCCGCACCACGACCCCCCTCCCCTTCGTCCTCGCCGCCGTGCTGCTGCTCGTCGGCGGACTCCTGCTCGCCCTCCCGGACCGGGCGGGCGCCGCCGCCGACGTCCTGATCTCCCAGGGACGCCCCGCCACCTCCTCCTCCATCGAGGACGGCACCCTCGGCCCGGAGAAGGCCTTCGACGGCGTCTCCGCCACCCGCTGGGCCAGCGCCGAAGGCGTCGACCCCCAGTGGATCCGGGTCGACCTCGGCCCCTCGGCCACCGTCTCCCGCGTCAAGCTCGTCTGGGAGGCCGCGTACGCCAAGGCCTACCGCGTCGAGATCTCCGCCGACGGCACCACCTGGACCCGCCTCGCCACCGAGACCGCGGGGAACGGCGGGACGGACGACTGGACCGGCCTCACCGGCCGCGGCCGCCACCTCCGCGTGTACGGGACCGCCCGCGGCACCTCGTACGGCTACTCGCTCTTCTCGGTGGAGGTCTACGGCACCACCGGCACCACGGAGCCGCCCACCGGCGCCTTCACCGTCGTCGCGGCCGGCGACATCGCCGCGCAGTGCACGGCCTCCAGCAGCTCCTGCGCCCACCCCAAGACCGCGGCCCTGGCCCAGCGGATCGCGCCGTCCTTCTACCTGACGATGGGCGACAACCAGTACGACGACGCCCTGCTCTCCGACTTCCGCGCCTACTACGACAAGTCCTGGGGCGCCTTCAAGGCGAAGACCCGACCCGTCCCCGGCAACCACGAGACCTACGACCCGGCCGGCCCGCTCGCCGGCTACAAGTCCTACTTCGGCGCGATCGCCTACCCGCAGGGCAAGCCGTACTACAGCTACGACCAGGGCAACTGGCACTTCGTCGCGCTCGACTCCAACTCCTTCGACGACGCCGCGCAGATCCAGTGGCTCAAGGACGACCTCGCGCGGAACACCAGGGGCTGCGTCGCCGCCTACTTCCACCACCCGCTGTACTCCTCCGGCGGCCACGGCAACGACCCCGTCTCCAAGCCGGTCTGGCAGATCCTCTACAACGCCGGGGCCGACCTGGTGCTCAACGGCCACGACCACCACTACGAGCGCTTCGCCCCGCAGGACCCCGACGGGCGGGCCACCGCCGACGGCATCGTCGAGATCGTCGGCGGCATGGGCGGCGCCGAGCCCTACGACATCGAGACCGTCCAGCCCCACAGCCAGAAGCGGATCAGCGGTCCCTACGGCGTCCTGAAGCTGGACCTGACCGACACCACCTACACCTGGCAGTACGTCGGCACCGACAACCAGGTGAAGGACTCCGGCCCGTCCTACACCTGCCACTGATGTACCTCGCGACCACCGGTCGCCCGGACGCGCCGCCCGCCCCCTCGGGGGTCCGGCGGCGCGTCCCCGGCACCGTCCTCGCCCTCGGCGCGGTCAGCCTGGTCACCGACGTCTCCTCCGAGATGGTGACCGCGGTCCTGCCGCTCTACCTCGTCCTCGGACTCGGTCTCTCACCCCTCCAGTTCGGGCTGCTCGACGGCCTCTCCACCGGCGCGACCGCGCTCGTACGGCTCCTCGGCGGCGCCGCCGCCGACCGCGGAGGCCGCCACAAGGAGGTCGGCGGCCTCGGATACGCCCTGTCCGCCTGCTCCCGGCTCGGTCTCCTGCTGGCCGGCGGCGCCACCGGCTGGATCGCCGCCGCGCTCGCCGCCGACCGGCTCGGCAAGGGCGTCCGCACCGCCCCGCGCGACGCCCTCATCACCCTGCACAGCCCGCCCGAGGACCTGGGCCGGGCGTTCGGCACCCACCGGGCCATGGACACCACCGGCGCCCTCCTCGGCCCGTTGGCCGCCTTCGCCCTGCTGTGGGCGACGGCCGACGCGTACGACGCCGTCTTCGCGGTCAGCCTCTGCGTCGGGGTGTTCGGCGTCCTGCTGTGGATGCTCCTCGTCCCCGGCCGGCGCCGGGGTCCCGCCCCGCGGACGTCTGCCGTCGCGGCCGAGCCACGCGCGCGTGGCGGCCTCCTCCGCCGCTTCGACGGGCCGCTCGGCGGGCTGCGGGTTCCCGGGTACCGGCGGATCGTGCTCTGCGCCGGCATCCTCGGCGCCGCCACCGTCGGCGACGCCTTCCTGTACCTGCTGCTCCAGCGCCGCCTCGCGTTCGACCCGACCTGGTTCCCGTTCCTGCCGCTCGGCGCCGCCGGCGTCTACCTGCTGCTCGCCGTCCCCGCCGGCCGCCTCGCCGACCGGACCGGGCGGCGGGCACCCCTCCTGTACGGGCACGCGGCCCTGCTCCTCGCCTACGGACTGCTCCTCACCCCCCTGCCCGGCCCCGCGGTGCTCGTCGGCGTCCTGCTCCTGCTCGGGGTGTTCTACGCCGCCACCGACGGCGTCCTGATGGCCCTGGCGGGCCCCTTCCTGACGGAGGGCCGACAGGCCGGCGGGCTCGCCGTCGTCCAGACCGCGCAGGCGGTGGCCCGACTCGGCGCCGCCGTCGCGTTCGGCGCGCTCTGGACCGCGAGCGGTCCGGAGACCGCGCTCGTCTCCGCGATCCTCGCCCTCACGGCCGCCCTGTGCTGCGCCGCGCGGTTCCTGCCCACCCCTCCCTCCCCGCCCTCCGAGAGGAGCGACTGACCGTGTCCGAACCGGCCGACGCCCACCGGTCCACCCGCACGCGCGTGTGGATCCTCGTCCTGGCCCTGCTGCTGCTCGGCGGCGGGGCCACCGCCTACACGCTCCGCGCGGCCTCGGGCCGCGAGACCGCGGTCGCCGGGACCGCCGACCCCGGCTTCACCCTCGACCGCGACACCGGCGCGCTCTACGCACGGGACACCGCGAGCGGCCGCGTCGCGCGACTGGACCCGGCCGCGCCCGGCGGACGGGTGGTGGGCGGCCCCACCTGCGACCGCTTCCACGCGGCCGGGTCCACCGCCCTCTGCCTCCGGCGCAGGCCGGGCGTCCCGGCCCGCTCGTACGCGATCGTGCTCGACCGGCGCCTGCGCGAGGTGCGCCGGATCGGGCTGCCGGGCATCCCGAGCCGGGCCCGGGTGTCGGCCTCGGGGAACGTGCTCGCCTGGACGCTGTTCGCGACCGGCGACTCCTATGCCCGATCGTCCTTCTCCACCCGGACCTCGATCCTCGACCTGCGGACCGGCTACCTGGTCAAGAACATCGAGCAGATCCCCCTGACCGTCGGAGGCCGCCGCCACCACGCCCCCGACGTCAACTACTGGGGCGTCAGCTTCGCCGCCGACGACAACCGCTTCTACGCCACCGTCTCCACCGGGGGCCGCACCCGTCTCGTCGAGGGCGACCTGCGGAACTGGTCCGCCAGGACCCTGCGGGAGAACGCCGAGTGCCCCTCGCTCTCCCCGGACGGCACCCGGCTCGCGTTCAAGAAGCGGGTCTCCGACGGTCCCCGGGAGCCGTGGCGGCTGTACGTGTACGACCTGCGCACCGGCCGCGAACATCCGGTCGCCGAGCGGCGGGGCATCGACGACCAGGCCCTGTGGACCGATCCGCGGACGCTCGCGTACGGCCGCGGGGGAGGGATCTGGTCCGTCCCGGCCGACGGCACGGGCGCGCCGCGCCGGCTGGCGGACGGCGCGTCCTCGCCCGCGGTGCCCCGCTGACCGGCCGGCCGAGAGGGGGCTGACGTCGTACGGTGCGAGCCGCCCGGCCGAGGGGGCTGACGTCGTACGGAGCGAGCCGCCCGGCCGAGGGGGCTCACGCCGTACGGAGCGAGCCGCGGATCGCGAGCGCCGCCACCGGCAGCAGCAGACAGGCGGCGATCGCGTTCAGGGGTCCGTAGCCCGCCTGCGCCACGACCAGGCCCGCCACGAGGCCGCCGACGCCGGCGGCGGTGTTCATCACGAAGTCGGAGAGCCCCTGGACCGCGGCCCGCGCGGCCTGCGGCACCGAGTCCGTGAGCAGCGCCGAACCGGCCACCAGACCCGCCGACCAGCCCAGGCCGAGGACGAACAGGCCGACGGCGGTCCGGCCGTGGCTGGGCCCCGCCGTGCCCGCGACGAGCGCCGCCGCGCCGATGAGCCCCACCGCGAACCCGATGACCGACAGCCTGCCCAACCGGTCGGACAGCCAGCCCATCAGGGGGGAGAAGGCGTACATGCCGGCGATGTGGCCGCTGATCACCAGCCCGACCAGCTGGATGTCGGCCCCGTGGTGGGTGAGCGCCACCGGTGTCATCGACATGATCGACACCATCGCCGTGTGCGAGCCGGCGACGGTGACCACCGCCAGGCGGGCCTTGGGCGACTCCCGCACGGCCCGCAGCCCGGCCCGCAGGGAGCGTTCCTCCGGGGCCTCGCCCGCGCCGGACGCGTCGATCGCGCGGGCGGTGAGGAGGGGGTCGGGGCGCAGCAGCACGGCCACCACGACCGCCGCGACGACGAAGACCCCGGCGGCCCAGACGAAGGGACCCGCGGTGGCGGGGATGCCGAGGCCCGCGACGCTCCGGCCGGCCGGAGCGGCGATGTTCGGGCCGAGGACGGCCCCGACGGTGGTCGCCCACACGACGGTGGAGATGGCCCGCGCCCTGCGGTCCGGCTCGGCGAGGTCGGCGGCGGCGAAGCGGGCCGCCAGGTTGGCCGAGGACCCCGAACCGAAGCCCACGAGGCCGAGGAGCAGGAGGGGGAAGCTCCCGGCGACCGCCCCGAGCACGGTGACGCCGGCGCCGACCGCGCCGATGAGGTACGCGAGGACGAGGCCGGCCCGGCGGCCCCGCGAGGCCATCAGGGCGGCCAGCGGCATGGCGAGCAGCGCGGGCCCGGCGACGGTGGCCGTCGACGCGAGACCGGAGAGCGCCTCGGAGCCGCTGACGTCCCTGGCGAGTACGGCGGCGAGCGCGACGCCGGTGGCGATGCCGAGGCCCCCGAGGATCTGGGTGGCGACGAGCACGGCCTGGACGCGGCGGCGCAGCGCGGGGAGCTCGGCGTCGGTGACGGAGCCGGATATGGGGGCGGGCAGGGTGGCGTCAGGGGCGCCGGGGGTGCGGGTCACTTACGTGAGTGTGCCAGCCGTCCCACTTGATGGGAACGCCTCCCGGCGGGGCTTCCGGCAGGGCTCTCGGCGAGTCTTCCCGGAGGCCCGGAGGCCCGGGGCCGGGCGCCGCGCGCCGGACGGATCGCGAGGAAGAGCTGCTCCGAGGGCGACGAGCCACTGCGGACGGGAGAGCCGCTCAGAACAGCGTCGCCGGCAGCACTCCTTCGAGCGCGAGCAGCTGCCGCTTGGTCTCCAGGCCGCCCCCGAAGCCGCCGAGACCGCCGTCGCTCTCCACCACCCGGTGGCACGGCACCACGACCGGCAGCGGATTGGAGCCCATCGCCGCGCCGACCGCCTGCGCCGCCCCGGGCCGGCCCACGCGCGCGGCCAGGTCGCCGTAACCGACGACCGTGCCGTACGGCACGGACGACGCCAGCTCGCGCAGCACCTCCCGGTTGAAGCCGGCCGTCAGACTCCAGTCCAGGGGCAGGTCGACATCGCCCGGCTCGCCCGCGAAGTAGCGGTCGAGCCCGCGGACCGCACCCGCGAGCAGCCCCGAGGCCCGCTCCACCGGCTCGGCGCCCAGCCGTGTGGCCAGCCGGTCGAGCATCCGGTCCCGCCGCGCCGCCTCGGCGTGGAACTCCACGCGGACGAGCCCCCGCCCGGTCGCGGCGAGGAAGAGCGGACCGATGGCGCACTCCATGACCGCCCACTCCACGGGGACGGCCCTCCCGTCGCCCTCCGGCCACGCTTCGATGTCCATGCCGCCCACGGTACGACCCGGCACCGACAGCCGGCCCGGAAACCGGCCGCAAGATCACGAAGAGGTCTCGCTCAGGTCTCACGAGCGGAAATTCCCCGGTCACATGGTCGTGACGCGCGCGGCGCGCCATAATCTCGCCCCGGTAGTACTACCCAGCGGTACCGACTGTTTTCGGACGACGTGGCACCAGGGGTGGAGGACAGACGCTCATGCAGGGCACGGTCGACGGATTCAGCTACGGGATCGTCACTCCGGTGGCGGCCTTCCTCATGGCGTGCCTGGGCGGCGCCCTGGGCCTGCGCTGCACCACGAGATCCCTCCGCCACCGCGACAGCTTCAAGGCGGGCTGGCTGGCCCTCGGCGCCACCGCGATCGGCAGCGGCATCTGGACCATGCACTTCATCGCGATGATGGGCTTCTCGGTCCAGGAGGCGCCCATCCGCTACGACCTGCCCATCACCTTCGCCAGCCTGGGCGTGGCCGTCCTGATGGTCGGCATCGGGATCTTCATCGTCGGGTACCGGGGGGCGACCGCCCTCACCCTCGTCACCGGCGGCACCATCACCGGCCTCGGTGTGGCCACCATGCACTACCTGGGCATGGCCGGGATGCGTCTGCAGGGGCGCGTCGAGTACGACACGCTCACCGTCGCGACGTCCGTGGTCATCGCCGTCGTCGCGGCCACGACGGCCCTCTGGGCGGCCGTTTCCGTCCATGGATTTCTGGCCAGTCTCGGTGCGAGCCTCGTGATGGGCGTCGCCGTCAGTGGTATGCACTACACCGCCATGGCGGCGGTCAGCGTGCACCTGCACGGCGCCGACCCCGTCGAGGGCACCGGCGACACCGCCACCTCGCTGCTGCCGATGCTGATCGGCCCGGCGGTCTTCCTCATCCTCGCCGCCGTCGTCGTCATGTTCGACCCGCTGCTCGTGATGGGCGATCCGGACTGGCAGGGCCCGGCCCGCACCCCGCGCCGCCCCGGCGTGCCCGCCCCGCGCCACGTCCCGTCCTTCGGCGAGCCCGCCAACTGGACCGCCCGGCCAGCCGGGCGGGGCGCCCGCAGGACCGTCCCGCGGGGCGGCCACCGCTCCCAGGACTGGTGACGGAGGGCCGCCGCCGGGCCGATCACCACCCGACTGTCGGTGCCGGGTCGTACGGTGGTGGCATGCGGCCCGTTTCCAAGATCGAACGTTCGGTGGCGCCCTTCGAGGTCGTCAGCTCCTACCAGCCCAGCGGCGACCAGCCGACGGCCATCGCCGACCTGGAGCGGCGTATCCGCGCGGGCGAGAAGGACGTCGTCCTCCTCGGTGCCACCGGCACCGGAAAGTCCGCCACCACCGCGTGGATGATCGAGAAGCTCCAGCGCCCCACCCTGGTGATGGCGCCGAACAAGACGCTGGCCGCCCAGCTGGCGAACGAGTTCCGCGAGCTCCTGCCGAACAACGCGGTCGAGTACTTCGTCTCGTACTACGACTACTACCAGCCCGAGGCGTACGTGCCGCAGTCGGACACGTACATCGAGAAGGACTCCTCGATCAACGAGGAGGTGGAGCGCCTCCGGCACTCCGCGACGAACTCCCTGCTCACCCGCAGGGACGTCGTCGTGGTCGCCTCCGTCTCCTGCATCTACGGCCTCGGCACGCCCCAGGAGTACGTGGACCGGATGGTCCCGCTCAAGGTCGGCGAGGAGCTCGACCGCGACCAGCTGCTGCGCCGCTTCGTCGACATCCAGTACACGCGCAACGACCTGGCGTTCACCCGCGGCACCTTCCGGGTCCGCGGCGACACCATCGAGATCTTCCCGGTCTACGAGGAGCTCGCCGTCCGGATCGAGATGTTCGGCGACGAGATCGAGGCCCTCTCCACCCTCCATCCGCTCACCGGCGAGGTCATCAGCGAGGACCGCGAGCTGTACGTGTTCCCCGCCAGCCACTACGTGGCCGGCCCCGAGCGCATGGAGCGCGCGGTCAACGACATCGAGCGCGAGCTGGAGAGCCGCCTCGCCGAGCTCGACAAGCAGGGCAAGCACCTGGAGTCCCAGCGCCTGCGCATGCGGACCACCTACGACATCGAGATGATGCGGCAGATCGGCTCCTGCTCCGGCATCGAGAACTACTCGATGCACTTCGACGGCCGCGAGCCGGGCTCCGCGCCCAACACCCTCATCGACTACTTCCCCGAGGACTTCCTGCTCGTCATCGACGAGTCGCACGTCACCGTGCCGCAGATCGGCGCCATGTACGAGGGCGACGCCTCCCGCAAGCGCACCCTGGTCGACCACGGCTTCCGGCTCCCGTCCGCCCTCGACAACCGCCCGCTGAAGTGGGAGGAGTTCCAGGAGCGCATCGGCCAGACCGTCTACCTCTCCGCGACCCCCGGGACGTACGAGCTCTCCCGCGGAGACGGCTTCGTCGAGCAGATCATCCGCCCCACGGGCCTCGTCGACCCCGAGGTCGTGGTCAAGCCCACCGAGGGCCAGATCGACGACCTTGTCCACGAGATCCGGCTGCGCACCGAGCGCGACGAGCGCGTGCTCGTCACCACCCTCACCAAGAAGATGGCCGAGGACCTCACCGACTACTTCCTGGAGCTCGGCATCCAGGTGCGCTACCTGCATAGCGACGTCGACACCCTGCGCCGGATCGAGCTGCTGCGCGAACTGCGCGCCGGGGAGTACGACGTCCTGGTCGGCATCAACCTCCTGCGCGAGGGCCTCGACCTCCCCGAGGTCTCCCTCGTCGCCATCCTCGACGCCGACAAGCAGGGCTTCCTGCGCTCCGGCACCTCCCTGATCCAGACGATCGGCCGCGCCGCGCGGAACGTCTCGGGCCAGGTCCACATGTACGCGGACCGGATCACCCCGGCGATGGAGCAGGCCATCGACGAGACCAACCGGCGCCGCGAGAAGCAGATCGCGTACAACACCGAGCACGGCATCGACCCGCAGCCGCTCCGCAAGAAGATCAACGACATCGTCGCGACCATCGCGCGCGAGGAGGTCGACACCGAGGAACTCCTCGGCACCGGCTACCGGCAGGGCAAGGAGGGCAAGGCCGCCAAGGCCCCCGTCCCCTCGCTCGCCACGCACGGGGCGAAGGGCCGCGGCAAGACCGGCTCGACGGTCGAGCTCGGCGACCGGCCCGCCTCCGAACTGGCCGCCATCATCGAGGAGATGACCGACCGGATGCGCGCCGCGGCGGCGGAGCTGCAGTTCGAGGTGGCCGCCCGGCTCCGCGACGAAGTGGGCGAGCTGAAGAAGGAGTTGCGCCAGATGAAGGAGGCCGGGCTCGCCTGACCCGCGGGGTCCGGCGGGGGCGGGGCGGTCCGCCCGTCAGGCGCTCCGGTGTGTTGCAAGACCGACACAAAACCGGACCTCGCCCCCGCGCTGTCAGTGGTGCTGCGTAATGTGCTCGGCAACCGCACGCACCGGAACAGCGGACGCGGGGAACGCCAACGAGAGGGGCAGACGCGTGTCGGTCAACATGACCAAGGGTCAGGCCATCAGCCTGGAGAAGCGGGACGGGGGCAGCCTCAGCCAGGTGCGGATGGGGCTCGGCTGGCAGGCCGCGCCGCGCCGCGGTCTCTTCGGCAAGCGCACCCAGGAGATCGACCTGGACGCCTCGGCCGTCCTCTTCGCGGACAAGCAGCCGGTCGACGTGGTCTTCTTCCGCCACCTGGTCAGCGACGACGGCTCGGTCAAGCACACCGGCGACAACCTGGTCGGCGGCGCGGGCCAGGGCGGGGACGACGAGGCGATCCTCGTCGACCTCCAGCGCGTCCCGGTCCACATCGACCAGATCGTCTTCACGGTGAACTCCTTCACCGGCCAGACGTTCCAGGAGGTGCAGAACGCCTTCTGCCGCATCGTCGACGAGACGAACGGCCAGGAGCTCGCGCGCTACACCCTCGACGGCGGCGGCAACTACACCGCGCAGATCATGGCCAAGGTGCACCGGGTCGGCTCCGGCTGGCAGATGACCGCCCTGGGCAACCCGGCCAACGGCCGCACCTTCCAGGACCTGATGCCGGCGATCCTGCCGCACCTGTAGGCAGCACCGCACCGCACCCGTCCACAGCTCCCGGAGGCAGCAGGCCCCCGGGAGCTGTCCCGCATGAACCGCACCTGCCGAACGCCGAACGCTGAGGGGACAGAGCCGATGACGGCCGAGCTGGTCCGGGGGCAGAACCACCCCCTGCCCGACACCCGACTGGAGATCCGGGTGTCGGCCGGTCACCCGGTCCTCGCCGGAGCCACCCTCGGCGACGAGCAGGGCCGGGTCCCCGGCGCGGAGTGGATCGCCCACCCCGGAGCGCCCTCCCTGCCCGGCGTCGACGTGCCGGGACAGGCCGCCGCCGACCACCGCCTCACCGTCGACCTGGACGCCGTGCCCGGCGCCGTCCACCGCGTCTCGGTGCTCCTCGCGCTGCCCGGCCCGCGCGCCGGGGGAGCCGCCCGCTTCGGATCGGTCGCCGCTCCCTTCGTCTCCGTCGCCGTCCCCGGCGGCACCGAGATCGCCACCTACACGATCACCGGGCTCGACAGTGAGTGCGCGGTCGTCGCCCTGGAGCTGTACCGCCGGCAGGGCGCCTGGAAGGTCCGCGCCATGGGCCAGGGATACGAGGGCGGGCTCGCCGCCCTCCTCGGCGACCAGGGCGTGCCGCACCCCGCCGAGCTGGCCGCGCGGATCCTGGAGGCCGTCGTGCCCGCCCCGGCCCCGGTGACCGCTCCTGCGCAGCACGCGCCCGGGGCGGAACGGGTGCACAGCACCGCGCCGCCGGCCGCCGCGGACCCCGCTCCGACCGTCCCGGTGAGCCCGCCGCCGGTCCCGGACGCGCCCGCGCCGACGACGGGCGGCGGTCCCGTCGACTACGCGCATCCGCGCCGCCGGACCGCTCCGGCACCCGGCCCCGCGGCCGCCCCCGAGCCGGAGCGGGAGTCCCGGCCGGGGCCGCCCGCGCCGGTCGCCGGGGACGCGTCGGGCTGGTCCATGGACGAGCGCCTGTACAACCAGGTGTGGGGCATGTTCGAGGACCTGGCCAGGACCGCCGCCGCGTACCGGAGCGCCTGCGAGTTCGCCGAGAACCGGCTCGATCGGGAGCTCGACCAGACGCTCTCCGACTACCGTGCCCGCGCCGACGGCGCCAACGACGCCGCGCGGGCCGCCGCGCGGGCCCGGCACGACGAGCTGGTCGCGCGGGCGCGCGAGGTCCTGGACCGGGATCTCGCCCAGCTCGTGGCCGAGTCCGAGGTCGTCGAGCCGGCCCTGCCGGTCGCCTTCGCCCGCTGGGAGAACCCCGTCTGGCAGGCCTACCGCGTCCCGGCCGAGGAGCCGATGGCCGTCCGCCTCGGCGACCTGCACCTCCCCGAGCGGACCGACCTGCGGATCCCGATGCTCGTCCGGCTGCCCCTGGAGCGGGGGCTCTGGGTGGACAGCGGCCGCGGCCACTCCGAGGCCGCCGCCCTCCTCGACGAGACCGAACTGCGCCGGCTCGCGCTGGACTGCGCGGTCGCGCACGCGGCCCGGCTGCTCGCGGCGCACCCCGCGGGCGCGTTCACCGTGCACGTGGTCGACCCGGCCGGCGCGGGTGCCGCGGCCCTCGCGCCGCTCGTGGAGTCGGGGGTCCTCGCGGCCCCGCCGGCCCGGGGCGCGGCAGGGGTCTCGGCCGTCCTGGAGCAGCTGACCGAGCGCGTCGACCTGCTGCAGATGGCGGTGCGCGCGGGTGCGTCCGACGCCCTGCCGCCGGGACTGGACGGTGCCCGCCAACTGCTGCTCGTGCACGACTTCCCGCACGGCTTCGACGACCGGGCGGTCACCCGCCTGCGGTACCTCGCGGACGAGGGGCCCTCGGTCGGCGTCCATCTGCTGATGGTCGCGGACCGGGCGGACGCGTCCGCGTACGGGCCGCTCCTCGACCCGCTGTGGCGCTCGCTGCTCCGGCTCACCCCCGTCGCCGACGACCACCTGGCCGATCCGTGGGTCGGCCACGCCTGGTCGTACGAGCCGCCGATGCCCCCGCGGGGCAGCGGGGTGCTCCGGCAGGTCCTCGGACAGGTGGCGGCCGCCCGTCGAGGAGGCCGGTCCTGACCGTCTCCCCAGGGCCCGGGAGGCCCGAACGGCCCATGGGGCAGGGCCGGTTCCGATCCTTCTGACCTGGCCTCTTGGGGGCTCTTTACCCTTCTCTTTACCTTCTCTTGGTCTTTCGGGTACTCTTCTTCCTGCGGAGGGGAGTACTCCCCATTGCGCGGCGTACCCGTCAATACGGACGGATCATCCTGATCCGATCCCGGGGCGTCGGCCCGGCGGCGATCGTCCGTCGCCCGGGTGGAAGAGACCTCCGGCAGCGACGACGCTGATCAGTAGCCGTACGACGCCGGAGGCGCAGTGGACGTTTCAATGACCCTCTGGGTGGTGACCATTCTCGGTCTCGCCGCCCTGATCGGTGCCGACTTCTTCATCGGGCGCAAGCCCCATGACGTGTCGATCAAGGAAGCCGGGATCTGGACCGTCGTCTGGATCGTCCTGGCCGTCATCTTCGGGCTCGGCCTACTCTTCTTCGGCAACGCCCAGGCGTCCGGCGAGTTCTTCGCCGGATACATCACCGAGAAGTCGCTCAGTGTCGACAACCTCTTCGTCTTCGTCCTGATCATGGCGAAGTTCGCGGTGCCCTCACACCTCCAGCAGCGCGTGCTGCTCGTCGGTGTGGTCATCGCCCTGGTGCTCCGCACGATCTTCATCGCCGCGGGCGCCGCGATCATCGCGAGCTTCTCCTGGGTCTTCTACATCTTCGGCGCGTTCCTGATCTACACCGCCTGGAAGCTCATCCAGGAGGCCCGCGCCGACGAGGACGAGGACGACTGGGAGGAGAACCGCCTCCTCAAGAGCGTGGAGAAGAGGTTCGGCGTCGCCGACCGCTACCACGGCACCAAGCTGTTCATCGTGAACAACGGCAAGCGGATCATGACCCCGCTGATGGTCGTCATGCTCGCGATCGGCACCACCGACATCCTCTTCGCCCTCGACTCCATCCCGGCGATCTTCGGCCTCACCCAGGACCCGTACATCGTCTTCACCGCCAACGCCTTCGCCCTGATGGGTCTGCGGCAGCTGTACTTCCTGATCGGCGGCCTGCTGAAGAAGCTGGTCCACCTCAGCTACGGCCTGTCGGTGATCCTCGGCTTCATCGGCGTGAAGCTCGTGCTGCACGCCCTGCACGAGTCCGGGGTCCACGTCCCCGAGATCAGCATCCCGTTCTCGCTCGCCTTCATCGGCGGCGTCCTGGTGATCACCACGATCACCAGCCTGATCGCCTCGAAGAGGCAGTCGGAGCGGGAGGCCGCCGAGGCGGCCGCCGGTGGCGAGGGCGTCGACGACGCCAAGAAGGACAGCATCGGCGCCTGACCCGCGCGACACGCGGCACGCACACGGCGACGGCCGGCCGGGGACTCCCCGGCCGGCCGTCGCCGTTCCCCGCTCAGGCCGAGGCGGCCTCCGGATCCGCCCTCCGCACCGTCCTGGCCGGCAGGGTCTCCGGGAGGAGCGCGAAACAGCCGAGACTGACGAGGGCGACCACGGTCAGATAGGCCGCGACGCCCCACGGCGGGCCCGAGCCGCCGCCCGAGAGGGACGTGGCCACGATCGGGGTCAGGGCGCCGCCCAGCACCCCGGCGAGGTTGTAGCCGACGGCGGCGCCCGTACAGCGGACGCGGGGCTCGTACAGCTCCGGGAGGTACGCCGCCACCACCGCGAACATCGTGATGAAGGCCAGCAGCGCACCCAGGAAGCCCAGGAACATCAGCCACGGGCGCGCCGTGTGCAGCAGGCCCACCATCGGGAACATCCACAGCGCGGAGGCCGCGCACCCCGCCAGGCACAGCGGCCGACGGCCCCAGCGGTCGGCGAGGACCGCGACGAACGGCGTCACCGCCCCCTTGATCGCGACCGCCGCCATGACGCAGCTCAGCATCACCGTGCTGCTCACCCCGAGCCGCTCGGTCCCGTAGGCCAGCGCCCAGGTGGAGACCGCGTAGAAGGTGGCGTAGCCGACCGCCAGCGCCCCGGCCGTCAGCAGCACGAGCCGCCAGTGGTCACGGGCGATCTCGGCCAGCGGCGCGCCCGCGGTCCGCCCGGCCGCGGACAGCTCCTCGAACTGCGGCGTCTCCGTGAGCGAGGAGCGCAGCAGGAGGCCGGCCGCGGCGAGCAGACCGGCCGCCCAGAACGGCACCCGCCAGCCCCAGGAGCGGAACTCGGCGTCGGTCAGCCCGGCCGAGAGGGCCAGCATCACCCCGTTCGCCAGCAGGAAGCCGATCGACGGGCCGATCTGCGGGAAGCTCGACCAGAGGGCGCGCCGGTGCTCGGGGGCGTGCTCCGCGGTGAGCAGCACGGCCCCGCCCCACTCGCCGCCGAGGCCCAGGCCCTGGAGGAAGCGGAGCACGAGCAGCAGCACCGGGGCGGCGATGCCGATCGTCCCGTACGTCGGCACGCAGCCGACCGCGACCGTGGCGACGCCGGTCAGGAGCAGCGAGGCGAAGAGGACCGGGCGCCGTCCGTACCGGTCGCCGACGTGCCCGAAGAGGACCGAGCCGAGCGGCCGGGAGAGGAACCCGACGGCGAAGGTGCCGAAGGCGGCCAGGGTGCCGGCGAGCGGCGAGAAGGTCGGGAAGAAGAGCGGCCCCAGGACGAGGGCGGCGGCCGTCCCGTAGACGAAGAAGTCGAAGAACTCGATCGCGGTGCCCACGAGCGAGGCGGCGGCGAGCCGGCCCATCCGGGGAGGGGCGGGCGCCGGGGGCGGGACGGGCGGAACCGCGGAGGACGGGGAAGCCGGTGGCGACGGAGCGTTACGGGAGCTCATGCCGCGCCAACTACCCCGCCGCCGTCCGCGTTACGGGGGCGCGCGGAAGCGCGGTGCTGCTCAGCCGCGCGCTCTCGGCGTCCGGGCGCCTCCGCGGGGGCTACCAGCCGCGCTCGCGCCACACGGGGAGCGAGGGTCGCTCGTCACCGAGCGTGGTGTCCTTGCCGTGCCCCGGGTAGATCCAGGACTCGTCGGGCAGGACGGCGAAGAGCTTGGTCTCCACGTCGTGGATCAGGCTCGCGAAGGCCTCGGGGTCCTTCCAGGTGTTGCCCACCCCGCCGGGGAAGAGGCAGTCGCCGGTGAAGACGTGCGGGTGGCCGTGCGGGTCGTCGTAGACGAGGGCGATCGACCCCGGGGTGTGCCCGACCAGGCGGCGCGCGGTCAGCTCGACCCGGCCCACCCGGATCACGTCCCCGTCCTCGACGGGCACGTCGGTCGCGACCGGGATGCCCTCCGCGTCGTACGCGCCGGCGTACGTCACCGCGCCGGTGGCGGCGACCACGTCGGCGAGCGCCTGCCAGTGGTCCCCGTGCCGGTGGGTGGTGACGACGGACGCGATGCCGTCGTCACCGATCAGGGTGAGGAGGGTGTCCGTGTCGTTGGCCGCGTCGATCAGCAGCTGCTCGCCGGTGGCCCGGCAGCGCAGCAGGTACGCGTTGTTGTCCATCGGGCCGACCGCGACCTTCGAGATCATCAGGTCCGTCAGCTCGTGCACGTCCGCCGCCCCGCCGACCTTCACCACTCCGCTGTACGTCATGCGCTCAGACTAGTCCCGCCCGCGGAGAGCGGGAGGCCGTGGAGGCCCCCTAGAGCGGGGGGAGCTTAGGCAGCGGGCCGCCCGTGGTCCGCAGTGCCGCGCCGTCGCGGCGTCCGGCCAGCCAGCCGAGGAGGTCGGCGGCCGGGCCCGTGACGGTCACCCCGCCGGAGGTGCCGCCGGTCTTCCACTCCTGTCCGTCGTCGGTCCGGAGGGACGTCGCCGGGACGCTCTCCAGTCCGGCGAAGCGGTCGGCGAGGAAGGCGGTCTCGCGGGCGGTGAACTCCTCCGGCAGGTCCTCCAGCTCGTAGCCGACGCCCAGGTCGACGTGGTGGAGGTCGACCTCGGCCCAGCGGCGGAAGGGGATCCGGGAGGCGCTGTCGAGGACCCCGTTGCGGAGCTCGACGGTCCGGCTCCAGTCGGCGGGCTCCGCGCCCAGGGCCTGGAAGCGGTCCGCGGTCGCGCGCAGGTCGGCGAGCTGGACGTCGAGCGGGCGGCCGGAGTCGCGCCTGATGTCCGCGTCCCGGGTCGCGGCGTCCGGGTACATCGGGAGGCCCCGGAGGACGTTCACCAGGGCGTCGGCGTTCCGGGCGACGTGGGCGAGCACGTGGCCGCGGGTCCACCCGGGCAGCCGTGACGGCTCGGCCCCGGCGGCGTTGTCCAGGGAGGCGGCCGCCGCCAGCAGCCTTTCGGTCGCTGCGCGGACGTGAGCGAGGTCGCGTTCGTGGTCGATCATGGCGCCGACCTTAGTGGCAGCCGGGTACCACCACTCGTTCGGGTGAACAGGTCTCCACGAGTCCGGAAATCGAATGTGCGTGCTATAGGCTCGAAGGAAGCATCCGGCATCCTTGAAGCGTTGGGTGTGACAGGCACATCAGCTCGCCGCAGCACTCGTCCTGCGGCACCCGCTCTCTGCAGCATCCGCTCTCTGAAGAAAGGTGCGGACCGGCGTGGCCGACCGTCTCATCGTCCGTGGCGCTCGTGAGCACAACCTCAAGAACGTCTCGCTCGACCTCCCGCGCGACTCCCTGATCGTCTTCACCGGACTCTCGGGGTCGGGCAAGTCCTCCCTCGCGTTCGACACGATCTTCGCCGAGGGGCAGCGCCGCTACGTCGAGTCGCTCTCCTCCTACGCCCGGCAGTTCCTCGGCCAGATGGACAAGCCGGACGTCGACTTCATCGAAGGCCTGTCGCCCGCGGTCTCCATCGACCAGAAGTCGACCTCGCGCAACCCGCGCTCGACGGTCGGCACCATCACGGAGGTCTACGACTACCTCCGCCTGCTCTTCGCCCGCATCGGCAAGCCGCACTGTCCCGAGTGCCACCGGCCGATCTCCCGCCAGTCGCCCCAGGCCATCGTCGACAAGGTCCTGGAGCTCCCCGAGGGCAGCCGCTTCCAGGTGCTCTCCCCGCTCGTGCGCGAGCGCAAGGGCGAGTTCGTCGACCTCTTCGCCGACCTCCAGACCAAGGGCTACAGCCGCGCCCGCGTGGACGGCGTGACCGTACAGCTGAGCGAACCGCCGACGCTCAAGAAGCAGGAGAAGCACACGATCGAGGTCGTCGTCGACCGCCTCACCGTGAAGGACAGCGCCAAGCGCCGCCTCACCGACTCCGTCGAGACCGCCCTCGGTCTCTCCGGCGGCATGGTCGTGCTCGACTTCGTCGACCTCGCCGAGGACGACCCCGAGCGCGAGCGGATGTACTCGGAGCACCTCTACTGCCCGTACGACGACCTGTCCTTCGAGGAGCTGGAGCCGCGCTCCTTCTCCTTCAACTCGCCGTTCGGCGCCTGCCCCGACTGCACCGGCATCGGCACCCGCATGGAGGTCGACCCGGAGCTGATCGTCCCCGACGAGGACAAGTCCCTCGACGACGGCGCGATCCACCCCTGGTCGCACGGCCACACCAAGGAGTACTTCGGCCGGCTCATCGGCGGCCTGTCGCAGGCCCTCGGCTTCCGCACGGACCTGCCGTACGCGGCCCTGCCGCAGCGCGCCAAGAAGGCCCTGATGTACGGCCACAAGACCCAGGTCGAGGTGCGCTACCGCAACCGGTACGGCCGCGAGCGGGCGTACACGACGCCGGCCTTCGAGGGCGCCGTCTCCTTCGTCAAGCGGCGGCACACCGAGGCCGAGAGCGACTCCAGCCGCGAGCGCTTCGAGGGCTACATGCGCGAGGTCCCGTGCCCCACCTGCGAGGGCACCCGCCTCAAGCCGATCGTCCTCGCCGTCACGGTCATGGAGAAGTCCATCGCGGAGGTCTCCGCGATGTCGATCAGCGACTGCGCCGAGTTCCTCTCCCGCCTCAGGCTGAACGCCCGGGACAAGAAGATCGCCGAGCGGGTCCTCAAGGAGGTCAACGAGCGGCTCCGCTTCCTCGTCGACGTCGGCCTCGACTACCTCTCGCTCAACCGCGCCGCGGGCACCCTCTCCGGCGGCGAGGCCCAGCGCATCCGGCTCGCCACCCAGATCGGCTCCGGCCTGGTCGGCGTGCTGTACGTGCTCGACGAGCCGTCCATCGGCCTCCACCAGCGCGACAACCACCGGCTCATCGAGACCCTCGTACGCCTCCGGGACATGGGCAACACGCTCATCGTCGTCGAGCACGACGAGGACACGATCAAGGTCGCCGACTGGATCGTCGACATCGGCCCCGGCGCCGGTGAGCACGGCGGCAAGGTCGTCCACTCCGGCACCTTGAAGGAGCTCCTCGGCAACGAGGAGTCGATGACCGGGCAGTACCTCTCGGGCCGCCGGGAGATCCCGACGCCCGACGTCCGCCGCCCGGTCGACCCCGGCCGCCGCCTCACCGTGCACGGCGCCCGCGAGAACAACCTGCAGGACATCGACGTCTCGTTCCCGCTCGGCGTCCTCACCGCCGTCACCGGCGTCTCCGGATCGGGCAAGTCCACCCTGGTCAACGACATCCTCTACACCCACCTGGCGCGCGAGCTGAACGGCGCCAAGTCGGTGCCCGGACGGCACACCCGGGTGGACGGCGACGACCTCGTGGACAAGGTCGTGCACGTCGACCAGTCCCCGATCGGCCGCACCCCGCGGTCGAACCCGGCGACGTACACCGGCGTCTTCGACCACGTCCGCAAGCTCTTCGCCGAGACGATGGAGGCCAAGGTCCGCGGCTACCTGCCCGGCCGGTTCTCCTTCAACGTCAAGGGCGGCCGCTGCGAGAACTGCTCCGGCGACGGCACGATCAAGATCGAGATGAACTTCCTCCCGGACGTCTACGTCCCGTGCGAGGTCTGCCACGGCGACCGGTACAACCGGGAGACCCTGGAGGTCCACTACAAGGGCAAGTCCATCGCCGAGGTCCTGAACATGCCGATCGAGGAGGCCCTGGACTTCTTCGAGGCCGTCCCGACCATCGCGCGCCACCTGCGCACGCTCAACGAGGTCGGCCTCGGGTACGTCCGGCTCGGCCAGTCCGCGCCGACCCTCTCGGGCGGCGAGGCGCAGCGTGTGAAGCTCGCCTCCGAGCTCCAGAAGCGCTCCACCGGCCGCACGGTCTACGTCCTGGACGAGCCGACCACCGGTCTGCACTTCGAGGACATCTCCAAGCTGATCAAGGTCCTCTCCGGACTGGTCGACAAGGGGAACTCGGTGATCGTCATCGAGCACAACCTCGATGTCATCAAGACCGCCGACTGGCTCGTCGACATGGGCCCCGAGGGCGGCAGCGGCGGCGGCCTGGTCGTCGCCGAGGGCACGCCCGAGGAGGTCGCCTCGGTCCCGGCCAGCCACACCGGCAAGTTCCTCCGCGAGATCCTCGGCGCGGACCGGGTCAGCGACTCCGGGGCGACCGTCCCGGCGGCCCGCGGGACCAGGAAGACCGCGGCGAAGAAGGCCCCGGCCAAGGCGCCCGCCAAGAAGGCCGCCGCGACCAAGGCGACCACGGGCGCGAAGACGACCGCCGCGGGCGGGACGGCCGCCAAGAAGACGGCCACGAAGGCGACCGCCACCAAGGCCGCCGCGAAGAAGGCGACGACCCGGGCCCGCAAGGCCTGACATCCCTGGCAGGGCCCCCTCCGCGGGGGCCCTGCCCCGTCCCGGACCCGGCCCCCGGCTGATCCGCCGCGCACCGGTGCGGAGCCCGGGCCCGGCCTCCGGCGGCGGACACCACGCCGGTATCGTCGGTTCGGCACACCTTGCCCCGATCCCCCCGTGGAGCACCCATGTCCGGCCAGTCCAGCCGCCGCACCGTCCTGAAGGGCGCCGCTCTCGCCGGTGCCGCCGGGCTGGGAGTCGCCGCCTGCTCCACCGAGTCCAAGGTCGGCCACGCCGGGGTCCCGACCCCGACCGCCCCGGTCGCCCTCGGCGCCCCGGACGAGATCCCCGTCGGCGGCGCCAAGCTCTACCGCGAGCAGAAGGTCGTGGTGAGCTGCCCGGCCAAGGGGCAGTACAAGGCGTTCAGCGCCCAGTGCACCCACGCCGGCTGTGTCCTCGACAAGATCGAGGACAACGAGGGCAACTGCCCCTGTCACGGCAGCCGCTTCGACGTGACCACGGGCAAGGCGCTCAAGGGCCCGGCCACCGTCCCGCTTCCCGCCGTCCCGATCCGCGTCGAGAACGGCGAGCTGATCGCGGGCCCCGAGGCCACGCCCAAGGCCTGACCGGCCCCGGACACCGGGCGGCGCACCCGCCCGGGAGCTGCCGGGCGCGACACCCGCCCGCCCCCGGCCCGGCACCGGGCGGGCCGGCACCCGCCTCACGCGTCACCGGCCCGGAGCCCGCCTCCGGCCCGTCTTGGCGGCGCCCGCCCCGCCCCGCGCGCCACCCGCCCCGGCCGGCATCCGTCCGGTCAGGCCCAGTCCCAGTCGATGCCCAGGATCCCCGGGCGCACCCCCTGCTCCACGACGTGCACCGTGCGGTGGCGGCCGCTCACCGTCAGTTCCGCGCGCCCGCCGCGCGGTGCACCCGCCGACGCCTGCGCGAACCGCCGGCACCGCACCGGCAGCGCCGCCTCGTCGAAGCGCACCTGCAGCACGTACTGGCCGCCCGCGAAGCTGAACCCCCGCACGTACTCCCGGCTCGGCCCGCCCGTACCGTCCTCGAACCCGTACGAGAAGAGGTACGTGTCCCCGGCGCGCAGCCGCGTGTCGAAGAGCAGCTCCGCGACGACCACCCCCGTGCCCACGTCCCAGCGCACCCGCCCGGTCCGGCAGTTCTCCGCCGCCCGCACCGCGACCCGCGACGGATCGCAGCCCGCGTCCCCGTGGTGGATGGCCAGATAGCGGTCCACACCGTCCCGATGCGCCCGGACCACCTGCTGCGACTCCCGCCCGACCAGCTCGCGTCCGGCCCCGATCCGGACCCGTTCGTGGTGCCCCACCGTGTGCAGCCCGCCGTCCGTCGGCGACTCCAGACCGGCGAGGAGCCCCTCGACCGACCCGGACGCCTCCACCAGCGACCGGTACGACCGGGCCGCCGGACGCTCCACCTCGGCCCGCGCGGCCGCGTCCTCCGTGAGGAGCCGGAGCAGCGAGTTCCCCGGCAGCTGGAGCACCTCCTCCAGAGCGCGGACCGCCTTCAGCGACTCCGGCCGCTGGGGGCGCCGGGCCCCCTGCTGCCAGTAGCTCAGGCTCGTCACCCCGACCTTGACGCCCCGGTGCGCGAGATGGTGCTGGACCCGCTGGAGCGGCAGCCCGCGCACGGCCAGCGCGGTGCGCAGGGCCAGATGGAAGGGGCCTGTGTGCAGGAGCTGCACCAGATCGGCCTCGGTGTGGCTCACGAGGACTCCTCGGTGAACGTTCACGACGGGGGAGCGGACCGACGCGCCGCGAGGGGTGGGCGGGCAGGTGGGCCGAGGGCGTCCGTTCACACCCGGGTCACACCGTTCACAGTCCGATGTCACTCCGCATTGAAGCGGGTTGACCGGATCCGGACAACGGCAGATGCTCCTGACCAGCGTCCGGACGCGCTCCTCCACCCCCCACCCCCACCCCCCCCACACACAACCCCCCACATCCCCACCCCCCGCTCCAGGGAGGAACGCGATGCGCAGAAGAAAGCTGAACCTCGCGGCACTCGCCGCGGCAGCCCTCTTCCTCGTCCCCACCACCTCGGCGTCCGCGGCACCCGCCGGCGAGGACGCCGCCGCCCTCGGCTCCAAGCGGCTGAACATCACCATGCAGGCCCAGCAGAAGACCAACTGGTGCTGGGCGGCCGGCGGCAACACCATCGCCACCTGGTTCGGCCGCGCCTACAGCCAGAACCAGTTCTGCAACGCCGCCTTCAACCGCCAGCAGGGCTACGACTGCCCCAACAACCAGGCCACCCTCGGCAACGTCCAGACCGGACTGAGCTGGGCCGGCGTCAACCCCGGCTCCTACGTCACCGGATGGCTGCGCTACTCCACCGTCCAGACCGAGATCAACGCCGACCGGCCCGTCGAGACCCGCATCCAGTGGGCCGGCGGCGGTGGCCACATGCACGTGATCTACGGCTACGACGACGCCGACAGCTGGGTCTACTGGGGCGATCCCTGGCCGTCCAGCAACCGCTACAACTGGGCCTCGCACGCCTGGTACGTCAACAACAGCACCTTCTCCTGGACCCACTCGCTCTACCGGATAGGGGCGTGACGAGGATGAACGCACGTGCCGCGGGAGCCGGGCTCCTCGCCGCCTCCGCCCTCGTCCTGCTCGGCGCGCTGCCGGCCCGCGCCGACGGGCTGCCGCCGGCGCAGACCGCGCCCACCGCCGAGCAGGCGGCCTCGGCGCCCGGCACCCTCGCCACCCTGTCCCGGTTCTTCGCCCGGGACGGCGCCGTCGCCCGCTCGGCGGCCGCGCCGCGGGTCGAGGCCGGGTCCGTACCGGTGCGGATCCTCTCGCCGGACTTCGTCGCCGGGAAGCCGGGGGCACCGGTCGCCCGGGTCGAGTTCCGCGCCAGCAGGGCGGTCTCCTCCGACGGGCAGAAGGCCTCCCTGTGGACCGCCGAGCAGCCGGGCGGCGGCTGGCAGGTCGTCAACATCGCCACCGGCGACGACGAGGTCCGGTACGCGGAGATGGGCGGCGGCGGACTGGTGTTCCGCGAGCCGCAGATAGACGCGTGGTACGTCCAGAAGGGGGCGAAGGTGCTGCCGCTGGACGAGGACGCGGTCCGGGCCGTCGGCCGGAACGGGACGAGTCTGGCCGGCTACCGGGAGCGGGTGGCCCGGGCGTACGGGGACAAGCTCCCCGGCTCGGCCTACGCGAAGAAGGGCACGGCCGGGGGGTACGGCGTGCCGGGGACAGACCCGTCGGCGGCGGGTCCCATGACTGGGCCTGCGGCTGCGGCTGCGGCTGAGCCGGGGGCTGGGGCGACGGCGACGGTGACGGTGGCGTCGGCGGGGGCGGGTGCCGGGTTGGCCCTGCTGCTGGTGTCGGTGGCGGCGGTCCGGCGGCGCCGGGCCACCACCCGGGAGCTCTGACCCGCTCCGCCCCCAGGGCGGGCACTCGTCCCCAGGATGGTGCCCGCCCCGTCGGCCTCCCGTTCCGCTGGGGGCAGGCGTCCCTGCTGGAGCGCCCGCCCCCTGATCACAGCCAGCCGCCCCACCGGGGTGGCGCCGCAGGGCGCGGTGTGGTGCGACCGCTTCCAGGCGACCCGCTGCCCGAGACCCCCACGGCCAGGCCGCCAGCCAGTCACAGGCCCGCAGGCCACGTTCTTCCGGCTGGGTCAGCGGGCCAGGTAGCCGCCGTCCACCGGGAGGATCGCGCCCGTGATGAAGGACGCCTCCTCCGACGCCAGGAAGACGATCGCCGACGCCACCTCCTCCGGCGTGCCGAAGCGGCCCATCGGGTGGCCGCGGGCCACCTCCGCCAGGTACTCCGGGCCGCCCGGTTCGTCGCGGGCCGCCGCCACCCGTTCCGTCTCGATCGTGCCCGGGGCCACCGCGTTCACCCGGATCCCGTGCTCCGCCCACTCCACCGCCAGGTGCTTCGTCAGCCCCGTGGCCACGAACTTCGCCGGGCCGTAGACCGCCTGCCGGGCCTGTCCGGCCACGCCCGAGATCGACGACGTGCAGACGATCGCCCCGCCGCCCGACACGAGCATCGCCTCGATCGCGTACTTGCAGGTCAGGAACATGCCCCGGCCGTCCACCGCCATCACCCGGTCGAAGTCGGCGCCCTCCGCCTCGGTGACGGAGAGGAGCGGGATCACCCCCGCGTTCGCCACCAGGACGTCCAGCCGCCCGAAGCGGTCCACCGCCGTGGCGACCATCCGCCGGGCGTCCTCCGCGCGGGACACGTCGCCGACCACCGGGACGATCCCCGGCAGCGTCGCCAGCCGGTCGCCGTCCAGGTCGGCCGCGACGACGCGCGCGCCCTCCCGCAGGAACCGCTCCGCCGTGGCCCGCCCGATCCCGCTCGCCGCGCCCGTGATCACGCAGACCCGGTCCGCAAGCCGTCCCACCGCTCGATTCGCCATGCCCCGCCAACGAGCGGGCGCGGCCGGAGTGTCGGTGCCCGCCAGTAGGGTGGGGAGCATGGCCGACCCCTCCAGCTACCGCCCCAAGCCGGGTCAGATCCCCGACTCGCCGGGGGTCTACAAGTTCCGCGACGAGCACCGCCGGGTGATCTACGTGGGGAAGGCGAAGTCCCTCCGCCAGCGGCTCGCCAACTACTTCCAGCCGATCACGAGCCTGCACCCGCGGACGGCCACCATGGTCACCACCGCGGCCTCCGTGGAGTGGACCGTCGTGTCGACCGAGGTCGAGGCGCTCCAGCTGGAGTACTCCTGGATCAAGGAGTACGACCCCCGGTTCAACGTGAAGTACCGGGACGACAAGAGCTACCCGTACCTCGCGGTGACGATGAACGAGGAGTTCCCCCGCGTCCAGGTCCTGCGCGGCCAGAAGAAGAAGGGCGTCCGCTACTTCGGGCCGTACGCGCACGCGTGGGCGATCCGCGAGACCGTCGACCTGATGCTGCGGGTCTTCCCGGTGCGCACCTGCTCCGCGGGTGTCTTCCGGAACGCGGCGTCCGCCGGGCGGCCCTGCCTCCTGGGCTACATCGGGAAGTGCTCGGCGCCCTGCGTCGGCCGCGTCACCCCCGAGGAGCACCGGGAACTGGCCGAGGAGTTCAGCGACTTCATGGCCGGCCGCACCGGTACGTACATCCGCCGGCTGGAGAAGCAGATGATGCTCGCGGCCGAGGACATGGAGTACGAGAGGGCGGCGCGGCTCCGCGACGACATAGAGGCGCTGCGCCGGGCCATGGAGAAGAGCGCGGTCGTGCTCGCCGACGCCACGGACGCCGACCTGATCGCGCTCGCGGAGGACGAGCTGGAGGCGGCGGTGCAGATCTTCCACGTGCGCGGCGGCCGCGTCCGCGGCCAGCGCGGCTGGGTCACCGACAAGGTCGAGGCGGTGGACACGGCCGGGCTCGTCGAGCACGCGATCCAGCAGCTCTACGGCGAGGAGAGCGGGGACACGGTGCCCAAGGAGGTCCTGGTCCCGGCGCTGCCCGAGGACGTCGATGCCGTCACCGCCTGGCTCTCCGGCCGCCGCGGGTCCAACGTCTCCCTGCGGATCCCGCAGCGCGGCGACAAGAAGGACCTGATGGAGACCGTCGCGCGCAACGCCCAGCAGGCGCTCGTCCTGCACAAGACGAAGCGCGCCAGCGACCTGACCACCCGCTCCCGCGCCCTGGAGGAGATCGCCGAGGCGCTGGACCTGGACTCGGCGCCGCTGCGGATCGAGTGCTTCGACATCTCGCACCTCCAGGGCGACGACGTGGTGGCCTCGATGGTGGTCTTCGAGGACGGCCTGCCCCGCAAGAGCGAGTACCGCCGCTTCCAGATCAAGGGGCGCGTCGGCGACACCCAGGTCTGGCACGGCGAGGGCCAGGACGACGTGCGGTCCATGCACGAGGTGATCAGCCGCCGCTTCCGCCGCTACCTCCTGGAGAAGGAGAAGACGGGGGAGTGGGACCCCGAGGGCGTCGTCGAGGACGAGGAGGAGAGCGGCCGGCCCAAGCGCTTCGCGTACCCGCCCCAGCTCGTCGTGGTGGACGGCGGGCAGCCGCAGGTGGCGGCGGCCCGGCGGGCCCTCGACGAGCTCGGGATCACCGACATCGCGGTGTGCGGCCTGGCCAAGCGCCTGGAGGAGGTGTGGCTGCCCGGTGACGACGACCCGGTGGTCCTGCCCCGCTCCAGCGAGGGCCTGTACCTCCTCCAGCGGGTACGTGACACGGCTCACGACTTCGCCATCCGCTACCAGCGGTCCAAGCGCACCAAACGCATCCGGACCAGCCCCCTCGACGCGGTGCCCGGCCTCGGTGACACGCGGAAACAGGCGTTGATCAAGCATTTCGGCTCGGTGAAGCGGCTCCGGCAGGCGACAATCGAGCAGATCTGCGAGATCCCCGGCATGGGCCGCAAGACCGCGGAGGCGGTCGTCGTGGCCCTCGCGCAGACGGCCCCGGCCGGACCCGCCGTGAACACGGCGACAGGAGAGATCATGGATGACGACGGGGGCGGCACGGCATGACCGCGCACGAGCAGGACCGGAACGAACCGCAAGACCAGCACGACCGAGAAGACGGAGCAGGACACGTGAGTACGGGCACGAAGGAGATCCCCGGCGACAACGGCGCCGAGGCGGCCATTCCGGAGCTGGTGATCATCTCCGGCATGTCCGGAGCCGGCCGGTCCACCGCGGCGAAGTGTCTGGAGGACCTCGGCTGGTTCGTCGTGGACAACCTGCCGCCCGCGCTGATCCCCACCATGGTGGAGCTCGGCGCCCGCTCCCAGGGCAACGTCGCCCGGATCGCCGTCGTCGTGGACGTCCGCGGCCGGCAGTTCTTCGACAACCTGCGGGAGTCCCTCGCCGACCTGGACGCCAAGCAGGTCACCCGCCGGATCGTCTTCCTGGAGTCGTCCGACGACGCCCTGGTCCGGCGCTTCGAGTCGGTCCGCCGCCCGCACCCGCTCCAGGGCGACGGCCGCATCACCGACGGCATCGCCGCCGAGCGCGACCTGCTGCGCGAGCTGCGCGGGGACGCCGACCTGGTGATCGACACCTCCAGCCTGAACGTGCACGAGCTGCGCGCCAAGATGGACGCCCAGTTCGCCGGGGACGAGGAGCCCGAGCTGCGGGCCACCGTCATGTCCTTCGGGTTCAAGTACGGCCTGCCGGTCGACGCCGACCTCGTCGTCGACATGCGCTTCCTGCCGAACCCGCACTGGGTCCCCGAGCTGCGCCCCTTCACCGGCCTCAACGAGGAGGTGTCGAACTACGTCTACAACCAGCCCGGCGCCAAGGAGTTCCTGGACCGCTACACGGAGCTCCTCCAGCTGATCGCCGCGGGCTACCGCCGCGAGGGCAAGCGGTACGTGACCATCGCGGTCGGCTGCACGGGCGGCAAGCACCGCTCCGTCGCCACCGCCGAGCGGCTCGCCGCCCGGATCGCCGCCGAAGGGGTCGAGACCGTCGTCGTGCACCGGGACATGGGGCGCGAGTGAAGCCCTACCGTCGACGTGCCTCCACCCTCTCGGTGCGGCGTACGCTCCGCAGGCGCGGCGCCCAGCCGAAGGTGGTCGCGCTCGGCGGCGGGATGGGCCTCTCCGCCTCCCTCGCCGCCCTCCGCCGGATCACCGGCGACCTCACCGCCGTCGTCACCGTCGCCGACGACGGGGGCTCCAGCGGCCGGCTCCGGGAGGAGCTGGGCGTGCTGCCCCCGGGCGACCTCCGCAAGGCGCTCGCGGCCCTCTGCGGCGACGACGACTGGGGCCAGACCTGGGCCCGGGTCATCCAGCACCGCTTCCAGTCCAAGGGCGAGATCAACGGCCACGCCGTCGGCAACCTGCTGATCGTCGCCCTCTGGGAGCAGCTCGGCGACCCCGTGCAGGCCCTCGACCTGGTGGGCCGGCTGCTCGGCGCCCAGGGCCGGGTGCTGCCCATGTCCGCCGTACCCCTGGAGCTCCAGGCCCTGGTCAGGGGCCACGACCCGGAGCGCCCGGACGACGTGGACACCGTGTGCGGTCAGGCGACCGTGGCGCTCACCCCGGGCGAGGTGCAGTCCGTGCACCTCGTGCCGAACGACCCGCCGGCGGTGCCGGAGGCGGTCGAGGCGGTCCTGGACGCGGACTGGGTGGTCCTCGGCCCGGGGTCCTGGTTCTCCTCGGTGATCCCGCACCTCCTCGTGCCCGAACTGCTCGACGCGCTGGCCGAGACGAAGGCCCGGAAGGTGCTCTCGCTGAACCTCGCGCCGCAGCCCGGAGAAACCGAGGGCTTCTCCCCGCAGCGTCATTTGGAGGTTTTGGGACGACACGCCCCTAAACTCGCCCTGGACGTGGTGCTGGCCGACGAGGCCGCCGTGCCCGACGTGTCAGCGAGGGAGCCCCTCGTCGATGCCGCCAAGCGGCTCGGCGCCGCGGTCGAGCTGGCACCGGTGGCCGGGCCCGACGGCTCCGCGAAGCATGACCCGGAGCTGCTGGCCGCCGCGTACGACCGTATTTTTCGGATGCATGGAAGGATCGGCCCATGGCGATGACGGCAGCGGTGAAGGACGAGATCTCCCGGCTTCCCGTCACCCGGACCTGCTGCAGGAAGGCAGAGGTCTCGTCGATCCTGCGGTTCGCGGGCGGGCTGCACCTGGTGAGCGGCCGCATCGTGATCGAGGCGGAGCTGGACACCGCGATGGCGGCGCGCCGGCTCAAGCGGGACATCCTGGAGATCTTCGGGCACAGCTCGGAGCTCATCGTCATGGCCCCCGGCGGGCTGCGGCGCGGCTCGCGCTTCGTGGTGCGGGTCGTCGCCGGTGGCGACCAGCTGGCCCGCCAGACGGGTCTGGTCGACGGCCGGGGCCGGCCCATCCGGGGCCTCCCCCCGCAGGTGGTCTCCGGCGCGACCTGCGACGCCGAGGCGGCCTGGCGGGGCGCGTTCCTCGCGCACGGCTCGCTGACCGAGCCGGGCCGGTCCTCCTCCCTGGAGGTGACCTGCCCCGGCCCCGAGGCGGCGCTCGCCCTGGTCGGCGCGGCGCGCCGGCTCTCCATCGCGGCGAAGGCCCGTGAGGTGCGGGGAGTGGACCGGGTCGTCGTCCGCGACGGCGACGCGATCGGCGCCCTGCTGACCCGGCTCGGCGCGCACGAGTCGGTGCTCGCCTGGGAGGAGCGGCGGATGCGGCGCGAGGTCCGCGCCACCGCCAACCGCCTGGCCAACTTCGACGACGCCAACCTGCGCCGTTCGGCGCGTGCCGCGGTCGCCGCCGGGGCCCGGGTGCAGCGCGCCCTGGAGATCCTCGGCGAGGAGGTGCCCGAGCACCTCGCGGCGGCCGGCCGGCTCCGGATGGAGCACAAGCAGGCCTCCCTGGAGGAGCTGGGCGCGCTCGCCGATCCGCCGCTGACGAAGGACGCGGTGGCCGGCCGGATCCGCCGGCTGCTGGCCATGGCCGACAAGCGGGCGCAGGACCTGGGCATCCCCGGGACCGAGTCCAACCTGACCGAGGAGCTGGACGACAGCCTGGTCGGCTGACCGGATCACCCTTCGTACGGATTTCCGAACTCCGGGCTGCCGGTGCCTTTCTGAGGCACCGGCAGCTTTTCTTCACCCCCCGCGAGGCACCCTTGACAGGTCCATGGGCGCCCATGAGCCTGGCGTCTGTTCACCTTCGTGACGGACCACAGCAAGGGGGGCTCATGAGACGCAGAGCGAGATCGATCCTCGCCGCGGCTTCACTGCTGATCGCGGGTATGGCGGCGACACCCGTCGCCGGAGCGCAGCCGAACGACCGGGACGGCGGTGACGCCCTCTCCGTATGGCGTGCCGAGGTCACCAAGGAGCAGGTCCCGCTGCTCCTCGACGCGGGTGCCGACGCCCACGAACTCACCGAGCGGGTGCCCTCGAAGGGCTCCGCGACGGTCGAGCTCTTCCTCACCGGCCGACAGGCGGACCGGCTGCGCGGCCAGGGCGTCGAGATCGCCGAGCACGACCTGACCCCCTCCGCCGAGAAGCGGGTGGCGGCCGCCGGCGACGGCGTCTTCCGCCCGTACGGCGGCCCGAACGGCCTCAAGCAGGAGATCCTGGACACCGCCCGGGCCCACCCCGGGATCACCAAGGTCGTCTCCCTCGGCAAGACCGTGAAGGGCCAGGACATCCTCGCCCTCAAGATCAGCAAGGGCGCCCCGCGGGTCAGGGACGGCTCCAAGCCCGCCACGCTCTACATGTCCAACCAGCACGCGCGCGAGTGGATCACCCCCGAGATGACCCGGCGGCTGATGCACCACTACCTCGACGGCTACGGCGAGGACGAGCGGATCACCCGGATCGTCGACTCCACCGAGCTGTGGTTCGTGCTCTCCGCCAACCCGGACGGCTACGACTTCACGCACGCCGACCCCGCCAACCGGCAGTGGCGCAAGAACCTCCGCGACAACGACGGCGACGGCCGCGTCACCTCCGGCGACGGCGTCGACCTCAACCGCAACTTCGCCTACAAGTGGGGCTACGACAACGAGGGCTCCTCGCCCGACCCGGCCGACGAGACCTTCCGCGGCAAGGGCCCCATGTCGGAGCCCGAGACCCGGGCCGTCGACGCCTTCCAGAAGCGCATCGGCTTCGCCTACGGCATCAACTACCACTCGGCCGCGCAGCTCCTGCTGTACGGCGTGGGCTGGCAGGTCGCCACCGACACCCCCGACGACGTGGCCCTCAAGGCCCTCGCCGGCACCCCGCAGAACCCGGCCGTCCCCGGCTACCGGCCGCAGGTGTCCTCGGAGCTCTACATCACCAACGGCGAGGCGGACGGACACGCCGCCAACGTCAACGGGATGCAGATGTTCACCCCCGAGATGTCGACCTGCGCCACCGCCTCCCGGGTCGACCCGAACGACGCCTGGAACCCGGCCGACTGCGCCTCCGTCTTCACCTTCCCGGACGACGAGAAGCTGATCCAGGCCGAGTTCGCCAAGAACATCCCCTTCGCGCTCGCCGTCGCCGAGACCGCCGCCCACCCGGACCGGCCCGTCTCCCCGGTCGGCATCGACGCCCCCGACTTCACGCCCAAGGCCTTCACCACCTCCTACGCCCGCGGCGGCGACCAGGAGATCGCGGTCACCGCGCGCAAGTCCCTGCGCGGCAAGACCCTGAAGTACCGGATCAACGGCGGCCGCACCCACACCGGGGGACTCGACGCCTGGAAGGGCGGTGAGACCTACGGCGGCGAGGACAACCTCTACTTCGACGAGTACCGCGGCGAGGTCGAGGACGCCCGGCCCGGCGACTCCGTCGAGGTCTGGTTCACCGCCCGCACCCCTGAGGGCCGGTCCACCTCCTCCGCCCCCTTCGCCTACCGGGTCGCCGAGCGACCCCGCGGGGACGTGCTCGTCCTCGCCGACGAGGGCGGCACCACCGCCTCGGCCCACACCGGCGCGTACGTCGCGGCGCTCGCCGCCAACGGCCGGAGGGCCGCCGTCTGGGACGTCGCCACCCAGGGCGCCCCGGACGCCCTCGGCGTGCTCTCCCACTTCCGCACGGTGGTCTGGTACACCGGCGCCGAGCGCCCCTCCGGGGCCACCCAGCTCGCCGTCCGCGCCTACCTCAACGAGGGCGGCAAGCTGATCAACACCGGCGAGAAGTCCGGCGGACTCACCCAGGTCGGCCTGGCCGAGACCAACGACTTCGCCCAGTACTACCTCGGCGCCTACCACCGGGCCGGCCTCAAGGACCCGACCGCCTTCGCCGGCGCCGGGGCCTTCAGGGGCGTCGGCGCGGGCCTCGGTGCCTCCGCCGGAAACCCCCTGGACAACGCCGGCGCGTACACCGTCACCTCCGACACCCTGAAGCCGAAGGAGTTCCCGCAGTTCGCGAGCAGCGCCTCCGCCGGCTCCTACCCGGGCGTCCGGATGCCCTTCGAGCCCGCCGAGGGCGCGACCTTCGCCGCGGTCAAGCACGCCGACGACACCTGGGCCCGGCTGAGCAGGACCGTCGACCTCACCGCGGTCCCCGCCGCGCTCGCCCCGCGCCTGGACTTCCAGGTCAGCTACGACACCGAGCCCGGCTACGACAACCTCGTGGTCGAGGCCCACACCGTCGGCCAGGACGACTGGACGACCCTGCCCGACCGCAACGGCGGCACCTCCACCGAGGCGCCCGCCGACTGCGGCGAGGGCTACTACGTCCGCGGCCACCCCTTCCTCGCCCACTACCTCACCGTCGGCGAGGACGGCTGCGCCACCACCGGCACCACCGGCTCCTGGAACGCCTTCACCGGCCCCTCCAACGGCTGGCGGCAGGCCTCCGTCGACCTGAGCGCCTGGGCCGGGAAGAAGGTCGAGCTGTCCCTCTCCTACGTCTCCGACCCCGGCACCGGCGAGATGGGCGCCTTCGTCGACGACACCCGGCTCGTCACCGGGGCCGCGACCGAGGCCGAGGGCTTCGAGACCGGCCTCGGCGCGTGGACCGTACCGGGGCCGCCCGCCGGCAGCCCCGGCAACGGCTCCGACTGGACGCGCTCCGCCGCGCTCTTCCACTCCCAGGCCGCGGTCACCACCCGTGACACCGTCCTCCTCGGCTACGGCCTGGAGCAGGTGCCCCGCGCGACCGACCGGGCACGCCTCCTGGGCCGCGCCCTGCAGGTGCTCCGGCGCTGACGGAGAGTAGTCGGGACGAAGGTCCCCCGGCGGCCCGTACCCGTTGCCAGGTATGGGCCGTCGGCCTTTCTCCCTCACTTTCCGGGCGCGTACGGATGCGCAGGATGTCACTGCGGGGGCCCCGTGGGGGTAGGGTCGTAAGCGGTCGGGGACATCCCAGAAAACAAAAATCTCGCCGGCGTCGAGCACACCGGCGTAGCTAACGAGGAGATCGGTTCGTGACGATCCGCGTAGGCATCAACGGCTTTGGCCGCATCGGCCGGAACTACTTCCGCGCGCTCCTTGAGCAGGGTGCGGACATCGAGATCGTGGCTGTCAACGACCTGGGTGACACCAAGACCACGGCCCACCTGCTGAAGTACGACACCATCCTGGGCCGCCTCAAGGCCGAGGTGACCCACACCGCCGACACCATCACCGTCGACGGCCACACCATCAAGGTGCTCTCCGAGCGCAACCCGGCCGACATCCCCTGGGGCGAGCTGGGCGTCGACATCGTCATCGAGTCGACCGGCATCTTCACCAAGAAGGCCGACGCCGAGAAGCACATCGCCGGCGGTGCGAAGAAGGTCCTCATCTCGGCTCCGGCCAGCGACGAGGACATCACCATCGTCATGGGTGTCAACCAGGACAAGTACGACCCCGCGCAGCACAACGTCATCTCGAACGCGTCCTGCACCACGAACTGCGTGGCGCCGATGGCGAAGGTCCTCGACGAGAACTTCGGCATCGTCAAGGGCCTGATGACCACGGTCCACGCGTACACGAACGACCAGCGCATCCTGGACTTCCCGCACAAGGACCTGCGCCGCGCCCGCGCCGCCGCGGAGAACATCATCCCGACCACGACGGGCGCCGCCAAGGCCACCGCCCTGGTCCTCCCGCAGCTCAAGGGCAAGCTGGACGGCATCGCCATGCGCGTCCCGGTCCCGACCGGCTCCGCCACCGACCTGGTCGTCACCCTCGACCGCGAGGTCACCAAGGACGAGGTCAACGCCGCGTTCAAGAAGGCCGCCGACGACGGCGACCTCAAGGGCATCCTGTTCTACACCGAGGACCCCATCGTCTCCTCGGACATCGTCAGCGACCCGGCGTCCTGCACGTTCGACGCCTCCCTGACCATGGTCCAGGAAGGCAACACGGTCAAGATCCTCGGCTGGTACGACAACGAGTGGGGCTACTCCAACCGTCTCGTCGACCTCACCGTCTTCGTCGGCGGCCGGCTCTAAGCTCTAGGGTTCAGGGCAGGCCTTCGATGTGAGCAGGGCTCGGGCAGCGCAACGCCGCGCTGCGCGAGCCCTGTTTGTGTGCTCCACCGCGTACCAAGGAGTCTGTGACAGATGAAGACGATCGACGAGCTTCTCGCCGAAGGCGTCTCCGGCAAGCGGGTGTTCGTCCGCGCCGACCTCAACGTGCCCCTGGAGGGCACGACCATCACCGACGACGGCCGCATCCGCGCCGTCGTCCCCACGGTCAAGGCGCTCGCCGACGCGGGTGCCCGCGTCGTGGTCGCCTCGCACCTGGGCCGCCCCAAGGGCGCCCCGGACCCGGCGTTCTCGCTCGCCCCGGCCGCCGCGCGGCTCGGCGAGCTCCTCGGCGCCGAGGTGGCCTTCGCGACCGACACGGTGGGCGAGTCCGCCACCGCCACCGTCGCCGGCCTCTCCGACGGCCAGGTCGCCGTCATCGAGAACCTGCGGTTCAACGCCGGCGAGACCTCCAAGGACGACGCCGAGCGCGGCGCCTTCGCGGACCGGCTGGCCGCCCTCGCCGACGTGTACGTCGGCGACGGCTTCGGCGCCGTGCACCGCAAGCACGCCTCGGTCTTCGACCTCCCGGCGCGCCTCCCGCACGCCGCGGGCTACCTCATCGCCACCGAGGTCGGCGTCCTGAAGAAGCTCACCGAGGACGTCCGGCGCCCCTACGTGGTCGCGCTCGGCGGCGCCAAGGTCTCCGACAAGCTCGGCGTGATTGACCACCTCCTGGAGAAGGCCGACCGCATCCTCATCGGCGGCGGCATGGCGTACACCTTCCTCAAGGCCCAGGGCCACGAGGTCGGCATCTCGCTGCTCCAGGAGGACCAGGTCCCGGCGGTCCTGGACTACCTGAAGCGCGCCAAGGAGCGCGGGGTGGAGTTCGTCCTCCCCGTCGACGTCCTGGTCTCGTCCGAGTTCCCGGACCTGAAGACCAAGGCTCCGGCCAACCCGACCACGGTCGCCGCGGACGCCATCCCGGCGGACGAGGAGGGCCTGGACATCGGTCCGGAGACCCGTAAGCTCTACGCCTCGAAGCTCGCCGACGCCGGCACCGTCTTCTGGAACGGTCCGATGGGCGTCTTCGAGCACCCCGACTACGCCGAGGGCACCAGGGCCGTCGCCCAGGCGCTCGTCGACTCCCCGGCCTTCACGGTCGTCGGCGGCGGAGACTCCGCCGCGGCCGTCCGCATCCTGGGCTTCGACGAGCAGGCGTTCGGACACATCTCGACCGGCGGCGGCGCCTCCCTCGAATACCTCGAGGGCAAGAAGCTCCCCGGCCTCGTCGCACTGGAGGACTGACCCCCTGATGAGCAGCACCCGCACCCCGCTGATGGCGGGCAACTGGAAGATGAACCTCAACCACCTGGAGGCCATCGCCCACGTCCAGAAGCTCGCCTTCGCCCTGACCGACAAGGACTACGACGCCTGCGAGGTCGCCGTCCTGGTCCCCTTCACCGACCTGCGGTCCGTGCAGACCCTGATCGACGGCGACAAGCTGAAGATCAAGTACGGCGCCCAGGACATCTCGGCCCACGACTCCGGTGCCTACACCGGCGAGATCTCGGGCCTGATGCTCTCCAAGCTGAAGGCCGCCTACGTGGCCGTCGGCCACTCCGAGCGCCGCCAGTACCACGCCGAGAACGACGAGATCTGCAACGCCAAGGTGAAGGCCGCCTTCAAGCACGGCGTGACCCCGATCCTCTGCGTCGGCGAGGGCCTGGACATCCGCAAGGCCGGCGACCAGGTCGCGTACACCCTGGCCCAGCTCGACGGCGGCCTCAAGGACGTCCCGGCCGAGCAGGCCGAGACGATCGTCATCGCGTACGAGCCGGTGTGGGCCATCGGCACCGGCGAGGTCGCCACCCCCGAGGACGCCCAGGAGGTCTGCGGTGCGATCCGCGGCCGCCTCGCCGAGCTGTACTCGCAGGAGCTGGCCGACAAGGTCCGCATCCAGTACGGCGGCTCGGTGAAGTCCGGGAACGTCGGCGCGATCATGGCCCAGCCGGACGTCGACGGCGCCCTGGTGGGCGGCGCGGCCCTGGACGCCGACGAGTTCGTCAAGATCGTCCGCTTCCGCGACCAGTGAGTATGCGGTAGCGGAGTTACGTCGTACCCTTGCGGGGGTCGGGCAGGTGCCCGGCCCCCGTCCGTACAAGTCCGAGGAAGTTGGTCCAGCCGTGGTTATGGGGTTCTCGATCGCCCTCATCGTCTTCAGCGGGCTGCTGATGCTGCTCGTGCTGATGCACAAGGGCAAGGGTGGCGGCCTCTCCGACATGTTCGGAGGCGGAATGCAGTCCTCGGTCGGTGGCTCCTCGGTCGCCGAGCGCAACCTGGACCGCATCACCGTCGTGGTCGGTCTGCTCTGGTTCGCCTGCATTGTGGTGCTCGGTCTGCTGATGAAGTTGGACGGGTAACTCCGAACACTGGACGCGCGTTGGGCCTTACGTAGACTGGGGCATCTTCGAGCACCATCACGCAGGGAGTTACGACCGTGGCAAGTGGCAACGCGATTCGGGGAAGCCGGGTCGGGGCGGGGCCGATGGGCGAGGCCGAGCGGGGCGAGTCCGCGCCGCGCGCCCGCATCTCCTTCTGGTGCTCGAACGGGCACGAGACGCAGCCGAGCTTCGCCAGCGACGCGGCGATCCCCGAGACCTGGGACTGCCCGCGATGCGGCTTCCCGGCCGGTCAGGACCGGGACAACCCGCCGGACCCGCCGCGCACGGAGCCGTACAAGACCCACCTCGCCTATGTGCGTGAGCGGCGCAGCGACGCGGACGGCGAGGCGATCCTCGCCGAGGCGCTGGCCAAGCTGCGCGGCGAGATCTGAGCGTGGTGTGACGATGTGACGAACGGGCCTTGCCCGCGAACTCGGTTCGCGGGCAAGGCCCGTTCGGCGTCTCGGCGTCTCCTGTCTCCGGACCGTCCGGACCGGCAGCCCGGTCCTGTCGGGCGCCCCGCTCGGCGCCGTCCTCGGCGGCGCGGCGGCCGCCGGCCGGGGACCGCTCACCCCTGCACCGCTCGCGTCGGCCCCGTTCGCGCTCGCCGTCGCCGCTTCGGCCCCTCTGATCAATTAGGTTGGAGAGGCAGCGGGGCAGACAAGCAGTACGAGAAGAAGTGGGCGATGTCCGAGATGAACAACGAAGGCCGCACCAGGCTCAACCGGCTGCCCGAGTGGGCGGCCCTCGGCAAGCACCGTGAGCAGCTGGGCGACACCCGGCTGCGGGACCTGTTCGCCGCCGACGAGGAGCGTGGCACCGGCTACGCCCTGCGCGTCGGCGACCTCTACCTGGACTACTCCAAGCACCTCGTCACCGACGAGACGCTGACCCTGCTGCGCGAACTGGCCGCCGCCACCGGCGTCGCCCAGCTCCGCGACGCCATGTTCCGCGGCGAGAAGATCAACACCACCGAGGACCGCGCGGTGCTCCACACCGCGCTCCGCGCACCCCGCGGGGCCGTGGTCGAGGTCGACGGGGAGAACGTCGTCCCCGGCGTCCACGCCGTCCTCGACAAGATGGCCGCGTTCTCCGACCGGGTCCGGGCGGGGGAGTGGACCGGGCACACCGGCAAGCCGATCAAGAACATCGTCAACATCGGCATCGGCGGCTCCGACCTCGGCCCCGCCATGGCCTACGAGGTCCTGCGCTCCTACACCCGGCGGGACCTGACGCTCCGTTTCGTCTCCAACGTCGACGGAGCCGACCTCCACGAGGCCGTCCGCGACCTCGACCCGGCCGAGACGCTGTTCATCGTCGCCTCCAAGACCTTCACCACCATCGAGACGATCACCAACGCCACCTCCGCGCGGACCTGGCTCCTCGACGGTCTCGGAGCCGGACAGGAAGCCGTCGCCCGGCACTTCGTCGCCCTCTCGACCAACGCCGAGAAGGTCGAGGAGTTCGGCATCGACACCGCGAACATGTTCGAGTTCTGGGACTGGGTCGGCGGCCGCTACTCGTACGACTCCGCCATCGGCCTCTCCCTGATGATCGCCATCGGCCCGGAGCGCTTCCGCGAGATGCTCGACGGCTTCCACCTCGTCGACGAGCACTTCCGCACCGCCCCGCCCGAGGAGAACGCACCGCTGCTCCTCGGCCTCCTCGGGGTCTGGTACGGAGCCTTCTTCGACGCGCAGTCCCACGCCGTCCTGCCGTACTCGCACTACCTGTCCAGGTTCACCGCCTACCTCCAGCAGCTCGACATGGAGTCCAACGGCAAGTCGGTGGACCGCCAGGGCGACCGGGTCGACTGGCAGACCGGACCCGTCGTCTGGGGCACCCCCGGCACCAACGGGCAGCACGCCTACTACCAGTTGATCCACCAGGGCACCAAGGTCATCCCGGCCGACTTCATCGGCTTCGCGCGGCCGGTCGACGACCTGCCGCCGGGCCTCGTCGCCCAGCACGACCTGCTCATGGCCAACTTCTTCGCCCAGACGCAGGCGCTGGCCTTCGGCAAGACCCCCGACGAGGTACGGGCGGAGGGCGTCCCCGAGGAGCTCGTCCCGCACAAGACCTTCCAGGGGAACCACCCCACCACCACGATCCTCGCCGACGCGCTGACCCCCTCCGTCCTCGGCCAGCTCATCGCGCTGTACGAGCACAAGGTCTTCGTCCAGGGCGCCGTCTGGAACATCGACTCGTTCGACCAGTGGGGCGTGGAACTCGGCAAGGTCCTCGCCAAGCGGATCGAGCCGGTCCTGACCGCTGCCGACGGGGCCCAGGGCGGCGAGCACCTCGACAGCTCCACCGCCGGACTGGTCTCCGCCTACCGCACACTGCGCGGACGGTAGAGCCGTGACGGGGGAGAACGCGGTGCGGCTGCGGCCGCCGAGGAACGCCGTGGACGAGCGGGCCGTCGCCTGGTGGCGCAGCAGAGTCCTGGCGACCACCGCCGTGCCGGTGGCGGTCCTCGGCGTCCTCGGCACCCTCATCGGGCCCGCCCGGGTCTGGCTGCTGGCCACGGCCGGGGCCCTGGCCGCCCTGGGCCTCGTCTGCACCGCGTTCCTCCCCGCCTGGTGGTACCGGGTGCACCGCTGGGAGGTCACCGAGGACGCCGTCTACGTCCGCACGGGAGCCTTCTGGCAGGAGTGGCGCATCGCGCCGATGTCCCGGATCCAGACCGTCGACACCTCGCGGGGCCCGCTGGAGCAGGCCTTCCGGCTCGCCACCGTCACGGTCACCACGGCCTCCTCCAAGGGCGCCCTCCGGATCGGGGGACTCGACCACGAGCTGGCCGCCGGGCTCGCCGAGCGGCTGACCGTGATCACCCAGGCCACCCCCGGGGACGCCACATGAGCGAGGCGGCGGACCCGGCCGCCGAGCGGGTGCCGGACCCGGCCCCCGGCGGCGACCGGAGTCCGGGCCCCGACGGCGCCCGCGCGCCGGGCCCCGGGGAGAGCCGGACCCCGGCGGCCGACGGGGCAGGGGACGCGGACTGGCTCCGCCTCGATCCCCGGACCGTCCTCGTCCGGGTCGTCCTCTTCGCCGGCGTCCTCGCCGGCGCCGCGCTGCCCGTCACCTTCGCGCTCGCCGGACCTCGCCCGCTGTGGCAGGCCGTCGTCTGGGTCGCCTCGGGGGTCGCCCTCGCCCTGGTCGCCGACATCCTCGCGGAGACCCTCCGCCTCCGCCGCACCCGCTACCGGATCGGCGCCGAACGGGTGGAGCTGCACACCGGGCTCCTCGTCGTCCAGCGCCGCTCGCTGGCCCGCGAGCGCATCCGCAGCGCCGACCTCACCGCCAACCCCCTCCAGCGCGTCCTCGGCCTCGTCAAGGTCCGCATCGGCACCGGTGAGCACACCGGCGGCGGCGAGTCCACGCTCGAACTCGACCTGGTCACCCGGGCCGAGGGGGAGCGGCTGCGCCACGAGCTGCTCGCCCGCCCCGCCGCCCCCGAGCAGCCGGACCACGAGCACGCCCTCGCGACGCTCGACCCGCGCTGGATCCGCTACGCACCCGTCTCCTTCGTCGCGCCCGCCCTCGGCGGCGCGGCGGCCGGGGCAGTCATGCAGGTCAGCGAGTGGTTCGGCGCGCAGGGGAAGGTCATCGACTGGATAGGGGACCGCTTCCAGGACGTCTCCGTCCCCTGGACGATCCTCGTCCTCGTCCTCCTCGCCACCGTCGCCGGGGCCGTCGGCGCCCTCGGCCTCTGGGTCGAGATGTGGTGGAGCTACCGCCTGGAGCGCGAGCCGGGCGGCACCCTGCGGGTCTCCCGCGGCCTCTTCACGGCCCGCTCCGTCTCCATAGAGGAGAGGCGGCTGCGCGGCATCGAGCTGGTCGAGCCGCTCGGCGTCCGCCTGGTCGGGGCGGCCCGCGTCGACGCGGTCGCCACCGGGCTCGTCAAGGACGACGACGACCGGCACGCCGACCTCAAGACCCTGCTGCCGGCCGCGGAACGGGCGGTGGCCGACCGGGTCGCCGCCCAGGTGCTGCGGGAGCCGGAGCCGCCCACCGGGGCCCCGCTCACCGCCCACCCCCGGGCCGCCCGCACCCGGAGGGTGCGCTGGGCGCTGGGCGGCGTCCTGGCGCCCGTGGCGGTGCTCGTCCTCCTCGGACTGCTCCTCGCCCCGGTCCTCCTGTACGTGGCGGCCGGCTGCGCGGTCGTCCTCGGCCCGGTCGCCGTGCTGTTCGCCCTCGACGCCTACCGCGCGCTCGGACACGGCGTCAGCGGGGCGTACCTGGTCACCCGTTCGGGTACGGTCCGGCGGGTCACGGTCGCCCTCCAGCGGTCCGGCGTCATCGGCTGGACCGTCAAGCAGTCGTACTTCCAGCGGCGGGCCGGCGTCCTGACCCTCACCGCCACCACGGCGGCCGGAGCGGGGGCGTACGACATCCTCGACGCGGACCGCAGCCGGGGGCTGGTCTTCGCCGCCGACGCCGTACCGGACCTGCTCGGGCCCTTCCTGGAACCCGTACCGACGCCGGAGGCCCGGTCCACCGAGGGGTGAACCGGGCCTCCGGGGCGTCGGGTCAGGCGGACGCCGGCGGGTACATGCCCCGCGGCAGCTCCGCGGCCGCGGCCGCGTCCAGCAGCCATAGCGTGCGCGCGCTGCCGTAGGCGCCGGCCGCCGGGGCCTGCACCTCGCCCGCGCCGGACAGCGCGATCGCCGCGGCCCTGGCCTTGTCCGCCCCCGCGGCGAGCAGCCAGACCTCCCTGGCCGCCCGGATCGCCGGAAGGGTCAGCGAGACACGGACCGGCGGCGGCTTGGGCGCGCCGTGCACGCCGACCACCGTCCGCTCGGTCTCGCGGACCGCGGGCAGCTCGGGGAAGAGCGAGGCGACATGGGTGTCCGGGCCGACGCCCAGCATCAGGACGTCGAAGGTCGGCACCCCGCCGTGGTCGCCGGGGCCCGCGGCGGCCGCCAGCTCCTCCGCGTACGCGGCCGCGGCCGCGTCGACGTCGGAGCCGTACGGTCCGTCCGAGGCGGGCATGGCGTGCACCCGCGCCGGGTCGAGCGGCACCCGGTCGAGCAGCGCCTCCCGGGCCTGGGTGACGTTCCGCTCGGGGTCGCCCTCGGGCAGGAAGCGCTCGTCGCCCCACCACAGGTCGAGCCGCGACCAGTCGATCGCGTCCCGCGCGGGCGCCGAACCGAGCGCCGCCAGCAGGCCGTTGCCGTTGCGTCCGCCGGTGAGGACCACCGAGGCGGAGCCGCGGGAGGCCTGGGCGTCCACGATCCTCGTGATCAGCCGGGCCGCCGCGGCCTCGGCCATCAGCTCCTTGTCGCGGTGGACGACCAGCTGCGGGGTGCTCACTTGGCGGCCGCCTTCTTGGCCGGGGCCTTCCTCGCCGGCTTGGCGGCCGGTGCGGCGGGCTCCTCGGCGGATGCCTCCGCGGGCGTCCCGACCGACTCGGCGACGATCTCGGGGGCCGTGACGGCCGCCTCCTCGTCGAGCCGTTCGAGGCCGAACCGCAGAGCCGTCGCGTAGGTGTCGTCCGGGTCCAGCCGGCGCAGCTCCTCCGCGATCAGCTCGGCCGTGTCGCGGCGCTTGAGCGCCACCGCGCGGTCGGGCTGCCCCTGGATGGAGAGCGTGGCGAGCGACCCGTCCGGGCGGTCGAGGACGATCGGGCCGGAGCTGGTCTCCATCCGTACGGAGGTGAGACCGGGACCCGCCGACTTCGAGCGGCGCACCGGGATCTTCAGCCGCTCCGCCAGCCACATGGCGAGCAGTTCGACGCTCGGGTTGAACTCCTCGCCCTCGACCTCCGCGGAGGTCACCTCGCACACGACCTGGTCGAGCGCCGCGGCGAGCATCGAGCGCCACGGGGTGATCCGGGTCCACGAGAGGTCCGTGTCGCCCGGGGTGTACGCGTCCGCGCGCGCCGTCAGCTCCTGGATGGGCTGCTCGGCCGCGTAGGTGTCGGTGACCCGGCGCTGGGCGAGGGCGCCCAGCGGGTCCTTCGCCGGGTCGGTCGGCGCGTTCACCGGCCACCAGACGACGACGGGGGCGTCCGGCAGGAGCAGCGGCAGGACCACCGACTGGGCGTGGTCGCCGACCTCGCCGTACAGCCGGAGGACCACCGTCTCACCGGTGCTGGCGTCGGCGCCGAGGCGGACCTCGGCGTCGAGCCGTGCCTTGGAACGGTCCCGCGGGGAGCGCGAGACCCGCTTGATGACGACGAGGGTCCGCGAGGGGTGCTCGCGGGACGCGTCGTTCGCAGCCTTCAGCGCGTCGTAGGCGTTCTCCTCGTCGGTGACGATGACGAGGGTGAGCACCATGCCGACGGCCGGCGTGCCGATCGCCCGCCGCCCGAGCACCAGCGCCTTGTTGATCTTGGAGGACGTGGTGTCCGTCAGGTCGGTCTTCATGGCCGGCGCCAGCTCCGTCCGTCTCGTGCGAGCATCTCGTCCGCCTCGACCGGACCCCAGGTCCCGGACTGGTACTGCGCGGGCTTGCCGTGCTTGTCCCAGAACTGCTCGATCGGGTCGAGGATCTTCCAGGACAGCTCGACCTCCTCGACGCGCGGGAAGAGGTTGGAGTCGCCGAGCAGGACGTCGAGGATGAGCCGCTCGTACGCCTCGGGGCTGGACTCCGTGAAGGACTCGCCGTAGGCGAAGTCCATCGACACGTCCCGGATCTCCATCTGGGTGCCGGGCACCTTCGAGCCGAACCGCATCGTCACGCCCTCGTCGGGCTGGACCCGGATGACGATGGCGTTGCGGCCGAGCTCCTCGGTCGCGGTGTGGTCGAAGGGGGAGTGCGGGGCGCGCTGGAAGACGACCGCGATCTCGGTGACGCGGCGGCCGAGCCGCTTGCCGGTGCGCAGGTAGAAGGGGACGCCCGCCCAGCGGCGGTTGTCGATCTCCAGCTTGATGGCCGCGTAGGTGTCGGTCTTCGACTTCGGGTCGATGCCGTCTTCCTGGAGGTAGCCGACGGCCTTCGCGCCGCCCTGCCAGCCGGCCGCGTACTGGCCGCGGACCGTGGACTCGCCCAGGTCCTTGGGCAGCTTCACCGCGCCGAGGACCTTGGTCTTCTCGGCGGCCAGCGCGTCGGCGTCGAAGGAGGCGGGCTCCTCCATCGCGGTCAGCGCGAGCAGCTGGAGCAGGTGGTTCTGGATGACGTCACGGGCGGCGCCGATGCCGTCGTAGTAGCCGGCGCGGCCGCCGATGCCGATGTCCTCGGCCATGGTGATCTGCACGTGGTCGACGTACGACCGGTTCCAGATCGGCTCGAAGAGGGTGTTGGCGAAGCGGAGCGCCAGGATGTTCTGGACGGTCTCCTTGCCGAGGTAGTGGTCGATCCGGAAGACCTCGTTCGGCGGGAAGACCTCGTGCACGACCTCGTTGAGCTCCTTGGCGGAGACCAGGTCGTGGCCGAAGGGCTTCTCGATGACCGCGCGGCGCCAGGAGCCGTCCTTCTGGTCGGCGAGCCCGTGCTTCTTGAGCTGCTGGACGACCTTGGGGAAGAACTTCGGCGGGACCGACAGGTAGAAGGCGAAGTTGCCGCCGGTGCCCTGCGCCTTGTCCAGCTCCTCGATGGTGTCCTTCAGCTGCTCGAAGGCGTCGTCGTCGTCGAAGTCGCCCTGGACGAAACGCATCCCCTGGATCAGCTGCTGCCACACCTCCTCGCGGAACGGGGTGCGCGCGTGCTGCTCGACGGCGTCGTGGACCTCCTGCGCGAAGTCCTCGTCCTGCCACTCGCGGCGGGCGAAGCCGATGAGCGAGAAGCCCGGCGGCAGCAGGCCGCGGTTGGCCAGGTCGTAGACGGCAGGCATCAGCTTCTTACGGGACAAATCGCCCGTGACGCCGAAGATCACCAGACCCGACGGCCCCGCGATGCGCGGGAGCCGTCGGTCTGCGGCGTCACGGAGCGGGTTGGCTCCGTGGACTGCGCTCAAGGTGCTTACGCCTCCGAAGGTGCGAGGCGCCGGAGCTCCGCCTCGGTGGACTTGAGAAGGTCGTTCCAGGACGCCTCGAACTTCTCGACGCCCTCGTCCTCCAGGAGCTGGACGACGTCGTCGTAGGCGATGCCCAGCTTCTCGACGGCCGCGAGCTCCGCACGCGCCTGGTCGTAGGTGCCGCGCACCGTGTCACCGGAGACGACGCCGTGGTCGGCGGTGGCCTCCAGGGTGGCCTCGGGCATGGTGTTGACCGTGCCCGGGGCGACCAGGTCCACGACGTACAGGGTGTCCTTGTACGCCGGGTCCTTGACGCCGGTCGAGGCCCACAGCGGACGCTGCTTGTTGGCCTGCGCCTTGTCGAGAGCGGCCCAGCGGTCCGAGGAGAAGACCTCCTCGTACGCCTCGTAGGCCAGGCGGGCGTTGGCCAGCGCGGCCTTCCCCTTGAGCGCCTTGGCCTCGTCGGTGCCGATGCCGTCCAGGCGCTTGTCGATCTCCGTGTCCACGCGGGACACGAAGAAGGAGGCGACCGAGTGGATCTTGGAGAGGTCGAGGCCGCGCTCGCGGGCCTTCTCCAGACCCGCCAGGTAGGCGTCCATCACCGCGCGGTAGCGCTCCAGCGAGAAGATCAGCGTCACGTTCACACTGATGCCGAGGCCGATGACCTCGGTGATCGCCGGAAGACCCGCCCGGGTGGCCGGGATCTTGATGAGGGTGTTGGGGCGGTCCACCAGCCAGGCCAGCTGCTTGGCCTCGGCGATGGTGGGGGTCGTCTCGTGGGCGAGACGGGGGTCGACCTCGATCGAGACCCGGCCGTCCTGGCCGTCCGTCGCGTCGAAGACCGGCCGCAGGATGTCGGCGGCGTCACGGACGTCCGCCGTCGTGATCATGCGGATGGCCTCGTCGACGGTCACCTTACGGGCGGCGAGGTCCGCGAGCTGCTGCTCGTAGCCGTCTCCCGAGGAGATGGCCTTCTGGAAGATCGACGGGTTGGTGGTCACACCGACCACATGGCTCTGGTCGATGAGCTCGGCCAGGTTGCCGGACGTGATCCGCTTGCGCGAAAGGTCGTCCAGCCAGATCGCGACGCCTTCGTCGGAGAGGCGCTTGAGAGCGTCTGTCATGAGAGTTCCATCTCCATTGAGTCGTACGTATGCGCGTCAGCGCGCGGCGGCGTCGATCGATTCCCGCGCGGCGGCGACGATCGCCTCCGGCGTGAAACCGAACTCGCGGAACAGGACCTTCGCGTCCGCCGAGGCACCGAAGTGCTCCAGGGAGACGATCCGGCCGGCGTCCCCGACGTAGCGGTGCCAGGTGAGGCCGATGCCGGCCTCGACCGCGACCCGGGCCCGGACCGACGGCGGCAGGACGGAGTCCTTGTAGGCCTGGTCCTGCTCCTCGAACCACTCCACGGACGGCATCGAGACCACCCGGGTCGGGACGCCGGCGGCCTGGAGCTGCTCGCGGGCCTCGACGGCCAGGTGCACCTCGGAGCCCGTGGCGATCAGCACGACCTGGGCGTCGCCGCCCTCCGCGTCGAACAGCACGTAGCCGCCCTTGACGGTGTCCTCGTTCGGCGCGTACGTCGGCACGCCCTGGCGGGTCAGCGCCAGACCGTGCGGGGCGCCCTTGCCGAAGACCTTGGTGTGGCGCTGCATGATCTCGCGCCAGGCGATCGCCGTCTCGTTGGCGTCGGCCGGGCGGACCACGTTGAGACCCGGGATCGCGCGCAGCGAGGCCAGGTGCTCCACGGGCTGGTGCGTCGGGCCGTCCTCGCCCAGACCGATCGAGTCGTGGGTCCAGACGTACGTGACGGGGAGGTGCATGAGCGCGGACAGCCGCACCGCGTTGCGCATGTAGTCGGAGAACACCAGGAAGGTGCCGCCGTAGACGCGGGTGTTGCCGTGCAGGGCGATGCCGTTCATCTCCGCGGCCATGGAGTGCTCGCGGATGCCGAAGTGGATCGTGCGGCCGTACGGGTCGGCCTCCGGCAGCGGGTTGCCCTCGGGCAGGAACGACGAGTCCTTGTCGATCGTCGTGTTGTTGGAGCCGGCGAGGTCGGCCGAGCCGCCCCACAGCTCCGGGATGACCGCGCCGAGCGCCTTGAGGACCTGGCCCGAGGCGGCGCGGGTGGCGACGCCCTTGCCCGGCTCGAAGACCGGGAGCTTCTCGGCCCAGCCGGCCGGCAGCTCGTTCGCCTGGATGCGGTCGAACTCGGCGGCGCGCTCCGGGTTGGCCGTACGCCATTCGGCGAGCGACTTCTCCCACTCGCCGCGGACCTCGCGGCCCCGGTCGCCCAGCGCGCGGGTGTGCGCGATGACCTCGTCGGTGACCTCGAAGGTCTGCTCCGGGTCGAAGCCCAGCACGCGCTTGGTGGCCGCGATCTCGTCGTCGCCGAGCGCCGAGCCGTGCGCGGCCTCGGTGTTCTGCGCGTTCGGGGCGGGCCAGGCGATGATCGAGCGCATCGCGATGAACGACGGACGCTCGGTCTCGGCCTCGGCGGCACGGATCGCCGCGTACAGCGCGGCGGGGTCCAGGTCGCCGTCGGCCTTGGGCTCGACGCGCTGGACGTGCCAGCCGTAGGCCTCGTACCGCTTCATCGTGTCCTCGGACACGGCCGTCTCGGTGTCGCCCTCGATCGAGATGTGGTTGTCGTCCCACAGCAGGATCAGGTTGCCGAGCTTCTGGTGGCCGGCCAGCGAGGACGCCTCCGCGGAGATGCCCTCCTGGAGGCAGCCGTCACCCGCGATCGCGTAGACGCGGTGGTCGAACGGGGAGGTGCCGGGGGCGGCCTCCGGGTCGAACAGGCCGCGCTCGTAGCGGGCGGCCATCGCCATGCCCACGGCGTTGGCCACGCCCTGGCCCAGCGGGCCGGTGGTGGTCTCGACCGCGGCGGTGTGGCCGTACTCCGGGTGGCCCGGGGTCTTCGAACCCCAGGTGCGGAAGGCCTTCAGGTCGTCCAGCTCGAGACCGAAGCCACCCAGGTACAGCTGGGTGTAGAGGGTCAGGGACGAGTGGCCGGCGGAGAGGACGAACCGGTCGCGCCCGACCCACTCGGGGTCGGCCGGGTCGTGCCGCATCACCTTCTGGAAGAGGGTGTACGCGGCGGGCGCCAGGCTCATCGCCGTACCGGGATGGCCGTTGCCGACCTTCTGTACGGCGTCCGCCGCCAGGAGGCGGGCGGTGTCGACGGACCGCTGGTCCAACTCGGTCCACTCGAGGTCTGTGGTGGTCGGCTTAGTGCTCACCCTGGGTCAGGGCTCCTCTCCACATGTCTGAAGCCGGTGACTGAGGGTGTACCGGCGTTGTCGAGCCTACCCCCGCCGGAACGTCCCTCTTTTCGTGTGCATGCCCCTCAAATGAGCGGACAGAGCAAGACTGCCGCCGCCCGTGTGACTTCGCCTCCCGAAGCGCGTCCACGCCTTGGGACACACCGCCCCAACACGACCCCACCCCCGCGAAGATCGGCGTCTGGGCAACGTCTACAGTGGCGTGGTACGCGCAAGCTTCACCCCGCCTTCATCCGGGGGGCTTGCTGGGAATTTCTCTGTCAGGGGTGTGCGTGACGGCCGTCGAGTCCCGACCCGCAGGGGTCGTCTTGACTCCCAGCCCGGGGGGCCATCGGCCGTTCGGGGCCCGCGTCAAGGCATACGTGGCGCTGACCAAGCCGCGGATCATCGAACTGCTCCTCATCACCACGGTTCCGGTGATGTTCCTCGCCGAGCAGGGCGTGCCGGACCTGTGGCTGGTGCTCGCCACCTGCTTCGGCGGCTACCTGTCCGCGGGCGGTGCCAACGCGCTGAACATGTACATCGACCGCGACATCGACGCGCTGATGGACCGGACCTCCCAGCGCCCGCTGGTCACCGGCGTCCTGACGCCGCGCGAGGGCCTGGTCTTCGGCCTCACCCTCGCCGTGGTCTCCACGCTCTGGTTCGGGCTGCTCGTCAACTGGCTGTCCGCCGCCCTCTCGCTCGGCGCTCTCCTCTTCTACGTCGTGGTCTACACGATGATCCTGAAGCGCCGTACGACGCAGAACATCGTCTGGGGCGGCATCGCCGGCTGCCTGCCGGTCCTGATCGGCTGGTCGGCCGTCACGAACTCGATGTCCTGGGCGGCCGTCATCCTCTTCGCCGTCATCTTCTTCTGGACGCCGCCGCACTACTGGCCGCTGTCGATGAAGGTGAAGGACGACTACGCGCGCGCCGGCGTACCGATGCTCCCGGTCCTCGCCTCCAACAAGGTCGTCGCCAAGCAGATCGTCGCCTACAGCTGGGTGATGGTCGCCGTCTCGCTGCTGCTCACGCCGCTCGGCTACACCGGCTGGTTCTACCTGGCGGTCGCGCTGGTCACCGGTGGCTGGTGGCTCTGGGAGGCGCACGGCCTCCTCGCCCGCGCCAAGGCGGGCGCCACGGGCGCGAAGCTCAAGGAGATGCGCCTCTTCCACTGGTCCATCACCTATGTGTCGCTGCTCTTCGTGGCGGTCGCGGTGGACCCCTTCCTCCGCTAGGGGGAACCCCGCAGGGGGACTTTCGGGACGTCTGCCCCCAAGTCACCCGCTCAGATGATCTGCTCGGCCGGCGGCCGGGTCACGTGGGATAGGCCACGTGGCCCGGCCGTCGCCCGTCGATCTACCCCTCGGTAGCATCGCCTCCATGGCAGAAACGAAGCAGGCAGAGCGCAAGGCGGCCAAGCTCGCCAAGGAGATCAGGGCCTTCGCCGAGGAGCACGGCGGCTCCGAGGGCCACCTCGCGCACATCGGCCAGGCGGGCACCCGGATCGTCCTCGTCGGCGCCGACGGCGGCTGGGGCGACCTCGTCGCACCCACGTACGAGATCGCCCGGCAGGCCGCCGAGAAGGCCGACCTCACCCTCCACGAGGAGTTCGACGGCGAGTTCGCCGCCAAGGTCGCCACCGGCCCGTACGAGTGGACCCGGATGGCCGGTATCCAGATCGGCGGCCCCTCCAACGGCTGAGGCAACAACCTCGCGCGGGGCTCACCCGTTAGGACGTGTGGAGAAGCGACACGGCCACGCAGGGAGCCCCCCGAGATGATCGACACGCCGAGCCTGGTGGACCAGTACTGCCACGGGGTGATCCGAACGGAGCTCGGCCTCGGCACCTTCGAGGCCCACCTCGGCGCCCAGCTCGGCGGGAGCGGTGCGCTGCCCGCCGCGGGCACCACCTTCTTCGACACCCAGACCGGCTTCGCCGTGCGCCGCTGGTGCCCGCCGCTGCTCGGCCTCGACGCCCACTGCCCGCCCGCCCGCTACCTGGCGCGCCGCCGCGAGCTGGGCGCGGCCGAGGCGGGCCGACGGCTGCTGCGCGCCTCCGGGATCGCCACCTACCTCGTCGACACCGGGGTCCCGGACGACCTCACGGGACCGGCCGAACTCGGAGCCGCCGGGGCCGCCGAGGCCCACGAGATCGTCCGCCTCGAACCGCTCGCGGAACAGGTCGCCGACACCTCGGGGACGGTCGAGGCCTTCCTCGCCAACCTCGCCGAGGCGGTCCACGGGGCCGCCGTGCACGCGGTGGCCTTCGCCTCCGCGGCGGGGGTCCGCCGGGGACTCGCGCACGCGCCCGAGCCGCCGGGGCCCGGAGAGGTGCGCGGGGCCGCCGGGCGCTGGCTCGCGGGACGCCCGGCCGGCGGCCGGCTCACCGACCCCGTCCTCCTGCGCCACCTGCTCTGGATCGCGGTGACCGCCGGCCGCCCCCTCCAGTTGCACACCGGGGACCGGGACCCCGCCGGCGTCGCAGGGTTCGCCGCCGCCACCGCGGGTCTCGGCACCGACCTGGTGCTGCTCCACTCCTACCCGTACCACCGCGCCGCCGCGCACCTGACCGCCGTGCACCCCCACGTCCACGCCGACCTGGGCCCCGTCCTCGCGCACACCGGCGCGCGCGCCGCGGCCGTGCTCGCCGAGGTGCTGGAGCGGGCCCCGTTCGGCAAGCTGCTGTTCTCCAGCGGCGCCCACGGCCTGCCCGAACTCCACGTGGTCGCCGCCAGCGTGTTCCGCGCCGCCCTCGGCCGGGTGCTCGGCGAATGGGTGATGGACGGCGCCTGGTCCCGTACGGACGCCCAGCGCGTCGCCACGATGATCGCGGCGGGGAACGCGCGACGGGTCTACCGGCTGGCGTGAGCCCGGGGCCGGCGCGGCGAGGACCGGGCGGGCGCCGCGAACGCTCAGGCGGTCGCGAGCTCGGGGTCGGCCTGGGCCGGGATCTCCGGGGCGGGGGCCGGGCGCTCGCGCATGCTCAGGGCCAGCCGCAGGACCGCGATCCACATCAGGGACGAGCCGAGCATGTGGACGGCCACCAGGAGCTCGGGGACCCCGGTGAAGTACTGCACGTAGCCGATGGCGCCCTGGGCGAGCAGCACGATCAGCAGGTCGCGGGCGCGGGCCCGGGTGTCCAGGGGGGCGTCCACCACGCGCAGGACCAGCCACATCGCGAGGGCCAGGGCGCAGACCACCCAGGCGGCGATGGCGTGCAGGTGCGCCGCGTCCGTCCAGTCCCAGGGCATCCGCGGCACGTCGCTGCTGTCACCGGCGTGCTTCCCGGCGCCGGTCACCGTCGTGCCGAGCGCGATCAGCAGGCCCGAGGAGAGGGTGATCGCCCAGGAGAGCCTGCGCACGGGACGCGGCACGCGCGGGCGGGGGGCGGTGTCGCCCTCGCCGGTGCGGTGCCAGGTGACGACCGCGACGGTCAGCAGTGCGTTGGCGGCGAGGAAGTGGCCGGCGACCGACCACGGGTTGAGGCCCAGCCACACCGTGATGCCGCCGATGACGGCGTTGCTCATCACGATCCAGAACTGGGCCCAGCCGAGGCGGGTGAGTCCGCGGCGCCACGGCTTGGTGGACCGGGCGGCGATGATCGCCCAGCCGACCGCGGCCGACAGGACGTAGGTCAGCATCCGGTTGCCGAACTCGATCACGCCGCGGTAGCCCTGCTCGGGCGTCACGATCAGGCTGTCGTCGGTGCACTTCGGCCAGGTGTCGCAGCCGAGACCGGAACCGGTCAGCCGGACCGCGCCGCCGGTGACGATGATCAGCACGCTCATCACGACGGCGGAGAGCGCGGCGCGCCGGAGCGTCCGGGGGGACGGGGTCCAGCGCCTGGCGATGAGGGCGAGGGGGGTCAACACGGGCCCTATCGTAGGCGGGGGCTTGTGCACGCTTTCACGAGGGGTGCCTTGTCGGGAAACGTCACCCTCTGGGGCCTCTCCGCTACTCCCAGCGGAAGAACCTGGCCGCCGCGCCGAGGCCGAGGACGGCCCAGACGGCGAGGGTCAGCGCGTCGCCCCAGGGCAGGGACGCGCCGTCCTGGAGGACGGCGCGCAGGCCGTCGGAGAGGGCGGAGATCGGCAGCAGCTCCAGGACCGAGCGGGCGGCCTCCGGGAACTCCGCCAGCGGGACGATGACGCCGCCGCCCACCAGGAGCAGCAGGAAGACCAGGTTGGCGGCGGCCAGGGTGGCCTCCGCCCGCAGGGTGCCCGCCATCAGCAGGCCGAGGCCGGAGAACGCGGCCGTGCCGAGCACCAGCAGGAGCAGCACGGAGAACGGGTCGCCGTGCGGGGACCAGCCGAGCCCCAGGGCGATCGCCGTCAGGAGGGCGACCTGGAGGACCTCGGTGACCAGCACGGCCAGCGTCTTGGCGGTCATCAGCGCCCAGCGGGGGAGCGGCGAGGCGCCGAGGCGCTTGAGCACCCCGTAGCGCCGCTCGAACCCGGTCGCGATGGCCTGGCCGGTGAAGGCGGTCGACAGGACGGCGAGGGCGAGGACGCCCGGGGCGAGGAAGTCGACCGCCTCGTCCGCGCCGGTGTCCACGATGTCGACGGTGGAGAAGAGGACCAGGAGCAGCGACGGGATGATCACGGTGAGCAGCAGCTGCTCGCCGTTGCGCAGGAGCATCCGGGTCTCCAGGGCCGTCTGCGCCGCGATCATCCGGCCGACGGGGGCGGCGCCCGGCCGGGGGGCGTACGTACCGCTGTTCACGACCGAACCAGTGCTCACGACCGCAGTTCCTTGCCCGTCAGTTCGAGGAAGACGTCCTCGAGGGTGTGGCGCTCGACGGAGATGCCGTCGGGCATGACGCCGTGCTGGGCGCACCAGCTGGTGACCGTGGCCAGCAGCTGCGGGTCCACGTCGCCGGTGATCCGGTACGTGCCCGGGAGCGGCTCCGCCGCGGACGTGCCGTCGGGCAGGGCCTTGAGCAGGGAGCCCAGGTCGAGTCCGGGGCGCCCGGTGAAGCGCAGGGTGTTCTCGGCCCCGCCGCGGCAGAGCTGCTCGGGGCTGCCCTGGGCGGCGACCCGGCCGGCGTCGACGATGGCGACGTCGTCGGCGAGCTCCTCGGCCTCCTGCATGAAGTGCGTGGTGAGGACGACGGTCACCCCGTCGGCGCGCAGCTCGCGCACCAGGTCCCAGGTGGCGCGGCGGGCCTGCGGGTCGAGCCCGGCGGTCGGCTCGTCCAGGAAGACGAGCTCGGGACGGCCGACGACGGCCATGGCGAGCGCGAGGCGCTGCTGCTGGCCGCCGGAGAGGCGCCGGTAGGCGGTCCGGCCGCAGGAGCCGAGGCCGAGACGCTCGATCAGCGCGTCCACGTCCAGGGGGTGGGCGTGCAGCTTCGCCATGTGGCGGAGCATCTCGTCGGCGCGGGCTCCGGAGTAGACGCCGCCGGACTGGAGCATGACGCCGATCCGGGGACGCAGGGCGGCGGCGTCGGCGACCGGGTCGAGGCCGAGGACGCGCACGGTGCCGGCGTCGGCCCTCCGGTAGCCCTCGCAGGTCTCGATGGTGGTGGTCTTCCCCGCCCCGTTGGGCCCGAGGACGGCGGTCACGGTGCCGGACCGCACGTCGAGGTCGAGGCCGTCGACGGCGGTCTTGTTGCCGTACCGCTTGACCAGGCCACGGACCTGGACGACGGACCCGACGGACTCGTTTCGCATGACGGGAAGTCTAGAGAGGGTCCGGAGGTCCTCCCGGCGCGGGTCCCGGTTCCCGGGCGGGCGGTCCGCGGCCGGGTGCCGGTGCCCGCGACCCCCTCGTGGCCTGCGCGGACGCGGCCGCAGGGCGGTCGTACCGGGACCGTTCATTCATCCTACGAATGATCGTTTCCGCAGGTCAGGTAAGCCTTACCTGAGTGACGCACGGCACCGCCACCGGGTCCTGCGCCGCTTGTCAGTCCGAGATTAATTACGCAACAATGGCGTTGTGAAAAACGTTGGCGCGGCTCCCGTGGAGGAACTCGCGACCCGAGAGCGCTCGACGCGCAACCGGGTCGCGCGGTCGATCCTGGACCACGGGCCGTCGACCGTCGCCGATCTGGCCGGGCGGCTCCGCCTGACGCAGGCCGCCGTCCGCCGCCACCTCGACTCGCTCGTCGCCGACAACGTCGTGGAGGCCCGCGAGCAGCGCGTCTACGGCGCCCGCGCCCGCGGCCGCCCCGCGAAGGTCTTCGCGCTCACCGACTGCGGCCGGGACGCCTTCGACCAGTCGTACGACTCGCTCGCGGTCGAGGCGCTCCAGTGGATCGAGCGCAACGCCGGCGGCGAGGCGGCCGTGGCCGCCTTCGCCCGCGACCGGATCGAGGCCCAGGCCGGTGCCTACCGGGAGGCCGTCGAGGCGGCGGATCCCGACCAGCGCACCGAGGCGCTTGCCAAGGCCCTGACCGCGGACGGGTACGCTGCCACTGCGCGGAACGCGCCGGTCGGCGAGCAGCTCTGCCAGCACCACTGCCCGGTAGCCCACGTCGCCGAGCAGTACCCACAGCTGTGCGAGGCGGAGACGGAGTTCTTCTCCCGCCTCCTGGGAACGCACGTCCAGCGTCTGGCCACCATCGCGCATGGTGACGGCGTCTGCACCACGTTCATCCCGCACAGCGCCCCACAGACCACCGAATCAGCATCCGCAAGCACGGCCGGGAGGAACCCCGCATGACCACCGAGATCAGCCACCCCGAGCTCGAGGGCCTGGGTCGGTACGAGTACGGCTGGGCCGACTCCGACGTCGCCGGTGCCGCCGCCACGCGCGGTCTGAACGAGGCCGTCGTCCGCGACATCTCCTCGAAGAAGAACGAGCCCGAGTGGATGCTGAAGCTGCGTCTCAAGGGTCTGCGCCTCTTCGACAAGAAGCCCATGCCGACCTGGGGCTCGGACCTCTCCGGCATCGACTTCGACAACATCAAGTACTTCGTGCGCTCCACCGAGAAGCAGGCCGCCTCCTGGGAGGAACTGCCGGAGGACATCAAGAACACGTACGACAAGCTCGGCATCCCCGAGGCGGAGAAGCAGCGCCTCGTCGCCGGCGTCGCCGCCCAGTACGAGTCCGAGGTCGTCTACCACCAGATCCGCGAGGACCTGGAGGAGCAGGGCGTCATCTTCGTCGACACCGACACGGCGCTGAAGGAGCACGAGGAGCTCTTCCGCGAGTACTTCGGCACCGTCATCCCGGTCGGCGACAACAAGTTCGCCTCCCTGAACACCGCCGTCTGGTCCGGCGGATCGTTCATCTACGTGCCCAAGGGCGTGCACGTCGAGATCCCGCTCCAGGCCTACTTCCGCATCAACACGGAGAACATGGGCCAGTTCGAGCGGACGCTGATCATCGTCGACGAGGACGCCTACGTCCACTACGTCGAGGGCTGCACCGCCCCGATCTACTCCTCGGACTCGCTGCACAGCGCCGTCGTCGAGATCATCGTGAAGAAGGGCGGCCGCTGCCGCTACACGACCATCCAGAACTGGTCGAACAACGTCTACAACCTGGTGACCAAGCGCGCCGTCGCCTACGAGGGCGCCACCATGGAGTGGGTCGACGGCAACATCGGCTCCAAGGTCACCATGAAGTACCCGGCCGTCTACCTGATGGGCGAGCACGCCAAGGGCGAGACCCTCTCCATCGCCTTCGCGGGCGAGGGCCAGCACCAGGACGCCGGCGCCAAGATGGTCCACATGGCCCCGAACACCTCCTCCAACATCGTCTCCAAGTCGGTGGCGCGAGGCGGCGGCCGCACCTCCTACCGCGGTCTCATCGAGATCGGCGAGGGTGCCCCGGGCGCCAAGTCCAACGTGCTCTGCGACGCGCTGCTCGTCGACACGATCTCCCGCTCGGACACGTACCCCTACGTGGACGTGCGCGAGGACGACGTCTCCATGGGCCACGAGGCCACCGTCTCCAAGGTCTCCGAGGACCAGCTCTTCTACCTGATGAGCCGCGGCCTCACCGAGTTCGAGGCCATGGCGATGATCGTCCGCGGCTTCGTCGAGCCCATCGCCAAGGAACTCCCGATGGAGTACGCCCTGGAGCTCAACCGGCTGATCGAGCTGCAGATGGAGGGCTCGGTGGGCTGACGCCCCACCCGCCCCACCGAACGCAGCGACTGATTTCTTTGACGCAGGAAGAGAGCAACCCAACAGCCATGGCTGAGGCTCAGAACATCCCCGCGGGCTCCACCACCGCGGGCTCGATCGCGGTGGCCGCCGAGTCCACCGTCGCCACGCGCATGAGCGCGCCCCCGTCCTTCGACGTCGCGGACTTCCCCGTCCCGCACGGACGCGAGGAGGAGTGGCGGTTCACCCCGCTCGCCCGCCTCCGCGGCCTGCACGACGGCACCGCCGTCGCCTCCGGCGAGGGCGTCAAGGTCGTGATCGAGGCCCCCGAGGGCGTCACCGTGGAGACCGTCGGACGCGAGGACCAGCGCCTCGGCAAGGCCGGCACCCCCGTCGACCGCGTCGCGGCCCAGGCCTACTCCTCCTTCGAGAAGGCCTCGGTCGTCACCGTGGCCAAGGAGGCGGTCCTCACCGAGCCGATCCGCGTCACCGTGCACGGTGAGGGCGGCGTCGCCTTCGGCCACCAGGTCATCGAGCTCGGCGCCTTCGCCGAGGCCGTCGTGGTCCTGGACCACTCCGGCGACGCGGTGCTCGCCGCCAACGTCGACTACGTCCTCGGCGACGGCGCCAAGCTGACCGTGGTCTCCGTCCAGGACTGGGACGACAAGGCCGTCCACGTCGCCCAGCACAACGCCCTGGTCGGCCGCGACGCCTCCTTCAAGTCCGTCGTCGTCACCTTCGGCGGCGACGTCGTCCGCATCCACCCGCGCGTCCAGTACGCGGCGCCCGGCGGCGAGGCCGAGCTGTTCGGTCTGTACTTCACCGACGCGGGCCAGCACCAGGAGCACCGCCTCCTGGTCGACCACAACACCCCGCACTGCAAGTCCAACGTGGCCTACAAGGGCGCGCTGCAGGGCCAGGACGCGCACGCCGTCTGGATCGGGGACGTCCTGATCCAGGCCGCGGCCGAGGGCACGGACACCTACGAGCTCAACCGGAACCTGGTCCTCACGGACGGCGCCCGGGTCGACTCCGTGCCGAACCTGGAGATCGAGACCGGCGAGATCGCCGGCGCCGGTCACGCCTCGGCCACCGGTCGCTTCGACGACGAGCAGCTCTTCTACCTGATGTCCCGCGGCATCCCGCAGGCCGAGGCCCGCCGCCTCGTCGTCCGCGGCTTCTTCGCGGAGCTCGTCCAGCAGATCGGTCTGCCGGACGTCGAGGAGCGCCTCCTGGCCAAGATCGAGGCCGAGCTGGAGGCCTCCGTCTGATGGCCTTCGTCCGAGTCTGCGCGCTGAGCGAGCTGGAGACCGACACCCCCAAGCGGGTCGAGGTCGACGGCACGCCGGTGTCGGTCGTGCAGACCGAGGGCGAGGTGTTCGCGATCAACGACATCTGCTCGCACGCGAACGTCTCCCTCTCGGAGGGCGAGGTCGAGGACTGCGCCATCGAGTGCTGGCTGCACGGCTCCAGCTTCGACCTCCGCACCGGCAAGCCCTCCGGCCTTCCCGCGACGCGCCCCGTCCCCGTATACCCCGTAAAGATCGAAGGGGACGATGTGCTCGTCTCCGTCACCCAGGAGTCCTGAGTCACCCATGGCAACGCTTGAAATCCACGACCTGCACGTCTCCGTCGACGCGGAGAACGGCCCCCGCGAGATCCTCAAGGGTGTCGACCTGACCATCAAGCAGGGCGAGACCCACGCCGTCATGGGCCCCAACGGCTCCGGCAAGTCGACCCTGGCCTACTCCCTCGCCGGCCACCCGAAGTACACGGTCACCGGCGGCACCGTCACCCTCGACGGTGAGGACGTCCTGGAGATGTCGGTCGACGAGCGCGCCCGCGCCGGCGTCTTCCTCGCCATGCAGTACCCGGTCGAGGTCCCCGGCGTCTCGGTCTCCAACTTCCTGCGCACCTCCGCCACCGCCGTCCGCGGCGAGGCGCCCAAGCTGCGCACCTGGGTGAAGGAGGTCAAGTCCGCGATGGAGCAGCTCCAGATGGACCCGGCCTTCGCCGAGCGCAACGTCAACGAGGGCTTCTCCGGCGGTGAGAAGAAGCGCCACGAGATCCTCCAGCTGGAGCTCCTCAAGCCGAAGATCGCGATCCTCGACGAGACCGACTCCGGCCTCGACGTCGACGCCCTGCGCGTCGTCTCCGAGGGCGTCAACCGGGTCCGCGAGACCGGTGAGGTCGGCACCCTGCTGATCACCCACTACACGCGGATCCTCCGCTACATCAAGCCCGACTTCGTGCACGTCTTCGCGAACGGCCGCATCGCCGAGTCCGGTGGCGCCGAGCTCGCCGACCAGCTGGAGAACGAGGGCTACGACAAGTACGTGAAGGGGGGCGCGTCCGCGTGACTTCTGCCCATCAGGGGCTCTCCGGCCTCCTCGACACCGAGGCGATCCGCAAGGACTTCCCGCTCCTGGATCGCGTGGTCCACGACGGCAAGAAGATCGTGTACCTCGACTCCGCGGCGACCTCGCAGAAGCCGCGGCAGGTCCTCGACGCGCTCAACACGTACTACGAGCGCCACAACGCCAACGTCCACCGCGGCGTCTACACGGTCGCCGAGGAGGCCACGGCGCTGTACGAAGGCGCCCGTGACAAGGTCGCGGCCTTCATCAACGCCCCGAGCCGCGACGAGGTGATCTTCACCAAGAACGCCTCGGAGTCGCTCAACCTGGTGGCGAACATGCTGGGCTGGGCCGACGAGCCCTACCGCGTGGACCACGAGACCGAGATCGCCATCACGGAGATGGAGCACCACTCCAACATCGTGCCGTGGCAGCTGCTCTCGCAGCGCACGGGCGCGAAGCTGAAGTGGTTCGGCCTCACCGACGACGGCCGTCTCGACCTCTCGAACATCGAAGAGGTCATCACCGAGAAGACCAAGATCGTCTCGTTCACGCTGGTCTCGAACCTGCTGGGCACGGTGAACCCGGTCGAGACGATCATCCGTCGCGCCCAGGAGGTCGGTGCGCTCGTCTGCATCGACGCCTCCCAGGCGGCCCCGCACATGGTCCTGGACGTGCAGGCGCTCCAGGCCGACTTCGTGGCCTTCACCGGCCACAAGATGTGCGGCCCGACGGGCATCGGCGTCCTCTGGGGCCGCCAGGAGCTGCTCGAGGACCTGCCGCCCTTCCTGGGCGGCGGCGAGATGATCGAGACCGTCTCGATGCACTCCTCGACGTACGCCCCGGCGCCGCACAAGTTCGAGGCGGGTACGCCCCCGATCGCCCAGGCCGTCGGCCTCGGCGCGGCCGTGGACTACCTCTCGGCGATCGGCATGGAGAACATCGCGCGCCACGAGCACGCGATCACCGAGTACGCCGTCCGGCGCCTCCAGGAGGTTCCGGACCTGCGGATCATCGGCCCCACCACGGCCGAGGACCGCGGCGCGGCGATCTCCTTCACGCTGGGCGACATCCACCCGCACGACGTGGGCCAGGTCCTCGACGAGGAGGGCATCGCGGTCCGGGTCGGCCACCACTGCGCGCGGCCGGTCTGCCTGCGGTACGGAATTCCTGCGACCACGCGGGCGTCGTTCTATCTGTACTCCACCCCGGCCGAGGTCGACGCCCTGGTCGCCGGTCTGGAGCACGTACGGAACTTCTTCGGCTAGGGGACGGCTCGTGAAGCTGGATTCGATGTACCAGGACGTCATCCTGGACCACTACAAGCACCCGCACGGGCGCGGTCTTCGGGACGGCGACGCCGAGGTGTACCACGTCAACCCGACGTGCGGCGACGAGATCACGCTCCGCGTGAAGTACGACGGCTCGCGCATCGAGGACGTGTCGTACGAGGGACAGGGCTGCTCCATCAGCCAGGCCTCGGCGTCCGTCCTCAACGAGCTGCTCGTCGGCAAGGAGCTGGCGGACGCGCAGAAGATCCAGGGCACCTTCCTGGAGCTGATGCAGTCCAAGGGCCAGATCGAGCCCGACGACGCCATGGAGGAGATCCTGGAGGACGCGGTCGCGTTCGCCGGAGTCTCCAAGTACCCGGCCCGTGTGAAGTGCGCGCTGCTCAGCTGGATGGCGTGGAAGGACGCGACCGCCCAGGCCCTGGGCGACGCGGCGGAGAGGAAGTCGGCATGACCGAGAACGCCGAGGCCACGATGAAGCCGGCCTCCGAGGAAGAAGTCCGCGAGGCGCTGTACGACGTCGTCGACCCCGAGCTGGGCATCGACGTCGTCAACCTGGGCCTGATCTACGGCATCCACATCGACGACGCGAACATCGCGACGCTGGACATGACGCTGACGTCGGCGGCCTGTCCGCTGACCGACGTGATCGAGGACCAGGCGAAGTCCGCGACGGACGGCATCGTCAGCGAACTGAAGATCAACTGGGTCTGGATGCCCCCGTGGGGTCCGGACAAGATCACGGACGACGGCCGCGAGCAGCTGCGCGCGCTCGGCTTCAACGTCTGAGACACCACCGCGTGCGAGACGGCCGTGCCCCGAGGGGCACGGCCGTCTCGCATGTCCGGGGCCGGCTGCGGGCCGGCCTGCGGCACCGTCAGCCGAGCCCCGCGGCGCGGGCCAGCTCCGGCGCCAGGTTCTCCTTGCGGATGCGCTGGTCGACGTAGAGCAGCGCGGTGACCAGCGGCGGGAAGACGGACACGACCGCCTGGCTCACCAGCTGGCCGATGATCAGCACCGTGAGGATGACGACCATGGAGCCCACCACGGCGGCCGAGTCCTCGCCGGAGAAGTCGCTGAACGACAGGGGGGCCGAGGCCAGGGCGGACAGGAGCTGCTGGATCAGCATGCCGACCACGGAGGCCATGATCCCGGCGGCGAACAGGCAGCCGAACACCCGCCACCAGTCGCCGCGGACCAGGTGCGCCGAGCGGCGCATCGAGGCGACCGGACCCTGGCCCTCCATCACGGCGGCCGCGGGGGCCAGGCTGAACCGCACCCAGATCCACAGGCCGAGCGGCAGGACCACCACGGCGGCGAGGAGCAGCAGCAGGGGGATCGTGAACGAGACGTCGGAGGCCGGCGCGCCGCTGTCCAGGTCCCCGAGGTCGGCGACGAGCGTGGCCACCATCGCGGCGAAGGCGCCGAAGAAGAGGATCATCGGGACCAGCAGCGCCGCGGTGGTGAGGAACACGGTCCCGAGCACGGCGGGCACCCGGGCCCAGGAACGGCGCCAGAGGGCACCGAAGGAGGTGGGCCGGCCGAGCACCGCCTCCTGGACCACGGCCGGGCAGGCCGCCGCCACCAGGGCGCTCGCGCCGACGAACACGACCATGGCGACCAGCCAGACGCAGACGAAGGCGATGATCAGCGGGCGGACGTCGTCCCAGCGCGGCTCCTGCCCCGCGGGCAGGTCGAACACGGCGGGGAAGCCGTCGCCGACGGCCAGGTACGCGACGCCGATCGCCGCCCCGACGACCAGCAGGGCGCCGAGGTAGGCGGCCGCGCCCACCCCGAGGAGCTGCTTCCAGTAGCGGCCGAAGGTGGCGAAGGCGCCGGTCAGGATCGAGCTGAACGAGAGCGGCGCCAGGGGTATCACGCCGGGCTTCGGCGGCGGCGGGTAGCCGTAGCCGTGGGGCGGCGGCGGCCCTGGGGGACCGTAGGGCGGCGGCCCTGGGGGAGTCGTCATGCGGGACACCGTATCGGGCAGTGTTGTGTACGCCCGTACGCATCACTGTGTACGCTTGTACGCATGGGTTACGGACTGCTCGCGGGTGCCATCGCGGCCGAGGTGCTCGCCACCACCTCCATGAAGTACAGCGAGGGCTTCAGCAAGCTCTGGCCCTCGCTCGTCACCGGCATCGGGTACGTGGTCGCCTTCGCGCTCCTCGCGCAGGCGCTCAAGACGCTCCAGGTCGGCACCGCGTACGCCGTCTGGGCGGGCGTCGGCACCGCCGCCGTCGCCGCCATCGGCATCCTCTTCCTCGGCGAGACCCTCAGCGTCGCCAAGATCGCGGGGATCGCGCTCATCATCGCCGGGGTCGTCGTCCTCAACCTGGGCGGTGCCCACTGATGGCCCGCGCGCGCCGCCACGACCCCGAACGGCGGGACCGGATCGTCGACGCGGCCCTGCGGGTCGCCGCACGCTCCGGCATCGCCGGGCTGAGCCACCGCAGCGTGGCCGCCGAGGCGGACGTGCCGCTCGGCTCGACCACGTACCACTTCGCCTCCCTCGACGAACTCCTCGTCGCCGCCCTCCGCAAGGCCAACGACGACTTCGCGCGGCTGCTCCGCGAGCACCCCGTCCTCAACGCGCCGGACACCGACACCGCCGCCGCGCTCGCCCGCCTCATGGGGGAGTGGATCAGCGGCGAACCCGCCCAGGTGGAGCTGGAGTACGAGCTCTACCTCGCCGCCCTGCGCCGCCCCGCACTCCGCCCCGTGGCCGCCGAGTGGGCCGAGACCGTGGTCCGCGCCCTCTCCCGCCGCACCGACCCGGTCACCGCACGCGCCCTGGTCGCCCTCGTGGACGGCATCTGCCTCCAGTCCCTGCTCACCGGCGAGCCCTACGACGAGGAGTACGCGCGCGAGATGCTGGCGCGAGTGCTGCGCCCGGCGTGAGCGGGAGCGGGGCGAGAGCCGGGCGACGGCCCGCACCCGCCCTGAAGGAAGCACCGAGACGGCCCCTTCCGGGCTCGTCGGAACCGCCCATTCGCTCGACCGACACCTGAGACCGGTTGGCCCGCGCGGGGCCCCGCCGGTTAGGTTCTCCGTCATGACCACCACTGCTCCTCGCACCACCGGCGCCGTCGCCGCCGGCCTCGCCACCATCGCCGGCGACGGCACCGTTCTCGACACCTGGTTCCCCGCCCCCGAGCTGACCGAGGCGGCCGGCCCCGCCGGCACCGAGCGGCTCACCCCCGACGAGGCCGTCAACGCCCTCGGCGAGGGCGCCGCCAAGGCCCTCGGCGTGGACGCCCGCCGCGGCGTCGAGGTGGTCGCCGTCCGCACCGTCATCGCCTCGCTCGACGAGAAGCCGCTCGACGCCCACGACGCCTACCTGCGTCTGCACCTGCTCAGCCACCGGCTGGTCAAGCCGCACGGCCAGAGCCTGGACGGCGTCTTCGGCCTGCTCGCCAACGTCGCCTGGACCTCGCTCGGTCCGGTCGCCGTCGACGACATCGAGAAGGTCCGTCTCAACGCCCGCGCCGAGGGCCTGCACCTCGCCGTCACCAGCATCGACAAGTTCCCGCGGATGACCGACTACGTCGCGCCCGCCGGGGTCCGGATCGCCGACGCCGACCGCGTCCGCCTCGGCGCCCACCTCGCGGCCGGCACCACCGTCATGCACGAGGGCTTCGTCAACTTCAACGCCGGCACCCTCGGCACCTCGATGGTCGAGGGCCGGATCTCCGCCGGCGTCGTCGTCGGCGACGGCTCCGACATCGGCGGCGGCGCCTCCACCATGGGCACCCTGTCGGGCGGCGGCAACGTCGTCATCTCGATCGGCGAGCGCTGCCTGATCGGCGCCGAGGCGGGCGTCGGCATCGCGCTCGGTGACGAGTGCGTCGTCGAGGCCGGTCTGTACGTCACGGCCGGCACCCGGGTCACCATGCCCGACGGCGAGATCGTGAAGGCCCGCGACCTCTCCGGCGCCTCGAACATCCTGTTCCGCCGCAACTCGGTGACCGGCGCCGTCGAGGCCCGCCCGAACAACGCGGTCTGGGGCGGGCTGAACGACATCCTCCACAGCCACAACTGATCCGGTGACTCTGCGTTAACAGAACGCAGAGTCACTGCACGCAGACGAGGCGAGGAGTCGACATGAGGACGCAGCCCATGGTCGCAGGAGTGCTCACGGCGGTGGCGGTGCTGCTGCCGGCCGGGACGGCGGCGGCGGACGAGACGCACACCCACAACGGCCCCACCGTCACCAACGGGCCGAGCCTCTCCCTCCACACGGGTCAGATCGACGATCCGCTGGAGGACGTCCTGGAGCACGCCGCCGTCCTCGGCCGGACCTACACGACCGACTCCGCCTGAAGCAGCGCCTCGTACAGACCACGCAGCCCGTCGACCGACTCCCGGTCGGCGGGCTGCAGCGGTTCCCGTACCGGACCGCCGAGCAGGGCCTTCACGGCGACCGTCCCGGGCAGGCCCGCGGCCATCATCCGCTCGGCCAGCGGCAGCAGCCGGGCGTTGAGCCGGGCCGCCTCCGCCGTGTCCCCCGCGTCGAAGGCGTCGAGCACGGCGCGCAGCTGACGGGGCGCCACGTTCGCCACCGTGCTGACATACCCCGCGCCGCCGAGCGCGTACAGCGGCAGGTTCAGCTCCTCGCACCCCGAGTAGAACGCGAGCCCGGTCTCCGCGATCAGCCGGGCCGAGCCCAGCAGGTCGTACGCGCAGTCCTTGACCGCCACGATCCGCGGGTGCCCGGCGAGCCGCCGCAGCGTCGCGGGCTCGACGCGGGTGCCCGTGCGGCCGGGGATGTCGTAGACCATCACCGGGAGGCGGGTGGCGTCCGCGACCTTGAGGAAGTGGGCCTCGACGCCCGCCTGCTGCGGGCGGCTGTAGTACGGCGTGACGACGAGCAGGCCGTCCGCGCCCGCCGCCTCGGCCCGCCCGGCGAGCTCCGCGGTGTGCCGGGTGTCGGCGGTCCCGACGCCCGCGACGACCGAGGGTCCGGGGCCGACGGCCTCCCGGACGGCGCGGACGAGGGCGGTCTTCTCGTCGTCGGTGGTGGTCGGCGACTCGCCGGTGGTGCCGTTCAGGACCAGCCCGTCGCAGCCCTCGCCGACGAGCCGGGCCGCCAGCTCGGCCGCCTCGTCGAGGTCGAGCTCACCGCCGGGGGTGAACGGGGTGATCATCGCGCAGAGCGCGCGGCCGAAGGGGCGTGCGGGGTGGGCTGCGGTAGGGCTCATCCTCGCAGTCTGAGCGGACCGCACGGTGAAGGTCCACTTAGATCTGCTTCGGCCGAAAGGTCACGGTCACTTAAACATGGCGCCTCTGGCATGATCGACGGGCGCGACAGGAGGACAGGGAGAAACACACAGTGAGCTCACACCGCACGGACGGCGAACGCGTCGCGCTCGTCACCGGCTCGTCCTCGGGCATCGGCGCCGCCGTCGCCCGCCGCCTCGCCGAGGCCGGATACCGCGTCGTGGTCAACTCGGCCCGCTCCGTCGAGGCGGGCGAACGCCTCGCCGCCGAACTGCCCGGCGCCGTCTACCTCCAGGCGGACGTCTCCGACGAGACCCAGGCCACGGCCCTCGTCGAACGGACCGTGGAGACCCTCGGCCGCCTCGACCTCCTCGTCAACTGCGCGGGCACCACCCGGTTCATCCCGCACGACGACCTCGAAGCCGCCTCGCCCGAGGTCTGGCGCCACCTCTACGACGTCAACGTCATCGGGGTCTGGCAGACGGTCACCGCCGCCGTCCCGCACCTGCGGAAGACCCGCGGCGCCATCGTCAATGTCTCCTCCCAGGCAGGCGTCCGGCCGGGCGGCAGCTCCATCCCGTACGCCGTCTCCAAGGCGGCCGTCAACCACCTGACGAAGCTCCTCGCCAAGACCCTCGGCCCCGACGTCCGGGTCAACGCGGTCGCCCCCGGCCTCATCGACACCCCGTGGTTCGACGGGGTGGACGGCGCCGACGCGGCCAAGGCCCACGTCGCCGAGGTCGTCCCGCTGCGCCGGGTCGGCCGCGCCGAGGACATCGCGGGAGCCGTCCACGACCTCGCCCACTCCTCGTACATCACCGGCGAGGTGCTCCTGGTGGACGGCGGCGGTCACCTGCTCGGCTAGGGGTGTCGTCGGCGGACTCTTCGTCGCAGACCTCGGCGACTGACGCTCCTGTGCGGAACCGTGACACTGCGTGCCGAACCTGGAGGAGCTTCCGGCGGGCGGTGGCCCTCCGTGATGCGGTCCCCCCCCCACGCGGGCGGGGACCGCATCACGTGACGGTGAGGGCTCGGGTGTGCGCTTCGCGCACTCTGCGCACTCCTCCCGCACGGCCATGTGCACTCTTCCGTTCGATCCACCGGTGGGTTGCGACGCTCGACTCTCCACTCGAAGCATCGGAGGAGTCCCCATGTCCCTCGTACCGCTTGTCATCTGGCTTGCCGTCGCCGCGCTCCTCGCGCTCCTCGCCGCAGCGGTCGTCGTTGCCTTGACGAGGGCGGACGGTCACTCGTGGCCTGCCGCCCTGCTGCGCGGCGGAGGCGCCTTCGCCGGCACGTTCACCGTGGCGATGGCGGTCATCGCGTTGTTCCTGCCCCGTTGAGAACCGGGACGGCCCACACGGTCGCGCGTCTGTCGCCTCAGGGCCAGACCCGGTGGACGTCCAGCAGGGCACGGCAGATGGCCGCAGCGGCCTTGGGTCCCCCGGCGTGGGCCGCCAACGGAGCAAGAGCCCGCAGATCGGCCAGGAGATCGCTGCGGGACCTGCCGGCTCCCTCGCACATGAGGAGTGTCCAGGCCTCCACGCCCCGATAGCCGGGGGTGCTCGCTGCCACACGGGCGAGGCGGCCCAGCCACTCCACCCGGTCAGGCGTATCATCCACCATCGCCGCAGCTCTCAGCCCCTCGTCAAGAAGAGGGGTACGGAGAGCGGCAGGGGCGTTCTCGGCGATGGACGCGTAGGTGGCGGCACGGGTGACGGCGTTCCATGAGCTGTCGACGGCGCCGGTGAGCCGGTCGACGAGAGGTTCCGGCGGTCGGGTCCAGGGCAGCAGGAGCGCGGTCGCGACGACGTGGCCGTAGTCGGTCAGCCCGGGGCGTGTCAGTGCGGAGCCGGTGATCTCGTCGAGCACCGGCTGCTGCGCCGACGTGGGCAGGTGAGGCAGGAGCGCAGTGAGGACCCGGATCCGCAGGCCCGCCGGGCCGAGCGCACGGGCCGCGGCGACAGCGTCGTCGGCCTGTGCACTCTCCTGCCTGACCACATCGGCGAGCGCCGCCGAGATGCTCTCGCCGGACGCGTACGTCAGGTCAGAGGCTTCGGTGATCAGCCGCAGGACCTGAGCACGTGCGAGGCGGGCGGCGCGGCGCGGCAGCACGGGCGCGACCGTGGCAAGGAAGACAGCGACCTCCACCGAACTGTCAGCGGTGATCACCCACCTCAGGGCCTCTCGAGCGGCCCACAGTGTCCTTCTCGCCCGGGACAGGAACGTGCCTACGGACGACTGCTGCCATCGTCGCGGCTTCTCGGGCGTCGCGTGCCGACCAGCCGCGAGGCAGGCCACCCCCTGAGCGCTGGCGGCGCTCGCCGGACAGCGCGCCAGAAGCCCCCGTGCCCGTGACAGTCGGCCGGGCGGCAGCGCGGGCAGGAGGGCCACGCAGGCGTCTGCCACGTCGGACAGCAGGGACGAGGAGTCCGAGTCGGTCCCTCGGCCCGGCAGATCGGCGTCACGCCCGATGCTCCACAGGATGTCCAGTGCGGCTGACGCCTCGTCGCCCAGGTGCGGACCCGCTCTCCGGAGGATGTCGCACGCCACTTCAGGGGCGCCCTTGCACAGTACGGCTGTCTGTTCCCGAAGCAGGGTCGCGTGGCCGGCACGGTCGGCGGGTCGCAGATGCGGAAGGAGAGCGGCCACGACCAGCAGCACCTCGGCGAAGTCGCCATGCTGTTCCAGAAGCGCAGCGACACGGGGCAGGGCGTGATCAGGCATGCTCTGCGCCGCTTCGGCGACGACGCCGCTTCTCACATCGCCTTCGAGGAGTCCGCTCGCATGGGCGGCTTCGCTCCGGACGAGCAGGTCGTCCGCCCCTGCGGGGCCCGCGGCAACGGCGCTCCTGGCAAGGATGTCCAGGCTTCGCGCCTCCGCGGCAGTGACGCCTTCGCGGCGTCCCCACCATGCGGCCACGCGCGGGAGCAGATGCCGCAGGAGGTACAGCAGCCACGTCGGTGAGGTGTGGACAACCGCCCGGATGTGCGTGTTCAGGTCACCGAGGTGCCCCGGCCGGCCGCCGGGGGCGGGAGAGGAGTAAGGGAACACGTCCTGGTAGCGCTCCGGAGCGGACGAGGCGCATGCGACGGCTGCGACACGAACACACCGTGCCGGCAGGCCGGTGTCCACGGTGGCCACGACCGCCAGCGGCAGGAACTCCGCCTGGGACGAGCGGCCGGAGGACTCCAGCCACCAGCCGAGCAGCAGGCCGGCGATTGCCGCCGGCACCCACCGGCAGACAGCGGCACGGCGGATCAGCGACGCCGTCACCCGCTCCCCGGCTGAGGCCCCCGCACGCGGGGACGTTCCGTGCCGAGCAAGCACGAACGCACGCAGGGACGCGTGCGCGGCACCATCGGTGTGCGCCAGGAGGGCGGTCAAGGCAGCAGCCGGAGCGGGGGCGGCGTGCGGTACCGCCGCAGCGAGCAGGCCGGGCAGCACGGTCTCCTGGAGCTCCGGGGGCAGGGAGGGGTAGAGCAGCGCCAGCGCGGTGTGCTCTTCGTCCTCGGTCAGGTCATCGCCGCCGCGGACGAAGGCGAAGGCTTCGTTCGCGTGCTCCGGCTCCAGTTCGGACACGAGCAGGAGCATGGCCGCGAGACGGTCACGGCCGGCCGCCGGCAGCAGGCGTTCCATGGCCGTGACCCGTTCCTGACGGGGCAGATGCGGCAGGACGTCGAGGATGACCTCGCGTCCACCGACCCTCGTCGGGTCACACTGGCCCACGGCGTCCCGCACAGCCGCTGTCAACGCGTGGTCGCCGGGCGAGTGCCGGACCAGTTCGGCCAGCCGGCGGGTCCGCACATGGGGATCGGTGATCTGCTCCGTTGCCGTCCTGGCACGGTCCGCCGTCCAGATCCCGTTGTCCAGAAGGCGGGGCAGCAGCCCTGGAGGCAGACTGGAGGCCTGTCCGGGCAGCGACGCGAGCAGCAGGGCGTAGCGGACTCGGGCTGCCACGGCCGTCCTCTCCTGGTCGGGACGGGATGCTCGTAGCGCCGCGTTCAGGGTGTCCGGCAACGCACTGCTCTGGCCCATGCGCTCCAGCCGGTCCAGGAGGGACATGCGCGGTCCCGCCGGGCCGTCGCACGTGATCCGCAGCCATCGCACGAGTACGCGGTGGTCGAGGTTGCTTCCCGCCCGTGCCCCCGACAGCGCTTCCAGCGTCGGGACGAGAGTGTCGCTGAGATCGTCGAACTCATTCATCGTCGCGGTCGAGGTCGTCGAGGTCGTCGAGGTCGTCGAGGTCGTCGAGGTCGCGGTCGCCGTGGCCGCGACCGGCCGCGACGCGTCGAATGCTGTCCTCGACCATCCGCTGCTGGGTGCCACTCAGATCCACCTCGGACTGCAGGAAGTCGAGGAAGGACTTGTGGTAGATGCGGTAGCGCTGGAGGCCGGCATGGGCACCGGCCTCGTTCAGGAACTCCCGCCAGATCCCGATCGCGCGACGTACACGGTCGACGGGAAGGTCCCAGGTGTCTGCGATGACCTGGGCCGACGTCTCGTTCAGCACGCCGAAGGCTTCGATCACCGGACGGTGGAGTTCGTCGAAGAGCACGGGATCCGCGACCCGCATCGCGGCCCAGTGTCGCCTGTAGTACTCCCGCAGGCCCAACGGCAAGGCGTGCACGTCATCGATCTCGGAGAGACCTCTGCTGACGATCTCCGGCAGAACCCTGGTCGCGTAGAGGAAGTTGCCGTCGCTGCGGGCGAGGAAGGCGGCGGTGAAATCGACGCGTCGCTTCTCCGCGGAGCGCAGGAGGGGAGCCATGCGCTCCGCATTGCGTTCGACGAACCCGGTCACGTACAGGGAGAGATCGGCCAGATTGGCCTCGCTGCGGTCCTCGATCTCGATGTGACGGACGCTCTCCGCGTCCAGCTCGTAGACGTTGCGGCCCCGGGAGGTGACAACGATGTAGACGTCGTCCGGTAGTTGAGCAGGCAGGCAGAGCCGGTTGCTGCCTTGCGGCCTGTCGCTGTCCGACGCCTCGTCGATCGCGTCCACGGCGATCACGACGGGTGCCTCCTGTCGGCGGGCCGCGTCGCTGAGCAGCCCCCGCAGGAACGTGCTGTTCTGCCCGGCCCGAGAGGGCAGAACCGTGTGCGCGAGCTGGTAACGGATGATCACCTGTGCGCAGACGTTGCGAAGGAAGTCCTCTGTCGTCGAGAAGCCGGAGACAGAGTTGAAATGGTGCAGCCACCCCCTCGTACGGATCAGGTGCGCCATGAGCGAAGACTTCCCGATACCGGGCTCACCGGTGACCAGCACGTAGCCGGAACGGAACGCCGGGTCGGCGATCGCCCGATCCACGGCCTCCACGAATCCGCTCCTGCCGACGAAGTCCCGCGTGAGCAGTTCGATGTCACAGGCGAATTCGGCGACCAGCAGATCATCCGCCAGGCCACTCGGCGGCCGGGCGAACTCCGTCCGCAGCGAGGGCTCCTGGGCATCGGCAGCCCTCCTGCCCTCGGCGACATCCGACGCCTCTCGCTCGGGGGGACTCCACGCGCTTTCCTGCAGCCGCATCAGGCGTTCGGTCCGCTCCGCGTCATCCCCGCAGAACGCCGTGGTGAAGGCTTCGACCGTCTTTCGGGACGTGCGGGTGCCGGACAGCGGGTTCAGTGCGTGGGTGACAGTGTGGCGGGCAAGACTGATCTTCGTGGCGAGCCCGTCGAGCGTGAAGTCCCTGCGATAGCCCGTCTCCACGAGATCGCGGAGCTGGCGGGCCAGCTCTCGCCGCGCGTCCCCCCGGTCCGTCATCGCAGCCCCCTGAAACACGTTCCCCCGATGAGCCGGAGTCCCCTCCCCCGGGTGCCCTGAGGCCGTCGACCAGCCTGGGAACACTGCCCTCTACGCTACGACAGCGGGACGCTTCGCCTCCCCGTTTTCCGAACGGAAGCCGGCTGGGGTCGTAGCTCCCGCCTCGACCTCATTGATCGGCAGGACACCCCCTAGGAGGTCCTTCCGGACGGGTCCGGGGCGAGCGGGAGTTTGAAGCCCTCGTGGCTGCGGGCGTACCCCAGGGAGGTGTAGAAGCGGTGGGCGTCGGTCCGGCGCTTGTCGCTGGTCAGCTGGACGAGCGCGCAGCCGCGTTCCCGGGCGCGTGCCGCCGCCCGCTCCATCAGCTCCCGGCCGAGACCGCCGCCGCGCCGGTCGGGCCTGATCCGGACCGCCTCGACCAGCGCCCGTTCGGCGCCGCCCCGGCCGAGCCCGGGGACGTACGTGATCTGGAGGCAGCCCAGGACCGGCCCGCCGTCCGTCAGGACCAGCATCTCGTTGCGCGGATCGGCCTCGATGGCCGCGAAGGCGCGCGCGTACGCCTCGGTGACGTCGACCGAGGAGGGGTCCACGACCGTGTCCTCGTCGGCCAGCAGCGCCAGGACGGCGGGGAGTTCGGCACGGGTCGCGGGGCGCAGGACCAGGTCGCTGGGGATCATGGCGCGAAGTCTGCCACGCGGGACGGGGGTTGACCTCAACCAAGGTTGAGGCAGGACGGTGGAGTCGTCCGGGGGAGACCCCGGGGTCGTCCGCCGAGGAACAGGAGATCCCCATGAACGCCGTCGCGCACCCCGACGCCCGCCCCGACCTGCACCGCCCCGGAGTCGGCGCCGTCCTCGTCAGCACCTGGCGGGTCGGCACCCCGGAGCGCCAGCGGGCGGCCGTGGACGCCGTCCGCAGGGCCTGGGAGAGCCGGGAGTGGCCCGACCTCGGGCTGCTCTCGTACAGCATCTGCGCCGGCACCGACGGGGACACCCTGCTGCACTACTCGCAGTGGACCGCCGAGCAGGCCTACGAGGACTTCGTCCACACGTACCGCGACGACCGGAACGCCGAGATCGACGCCGCCGTGCCCGGCATCGAGCGGGTCGAGCTCCGCCGCTACGCGCCGGTCCACCGGTCCGCCGTCCTCGGCACGACCGCCCCGGGGGAGCTGCCCGGGGTCGTGGCGATCGTCGAGGTCGACTTCGACGGCCCCGACGCGGGACGCCGGCGGGCCTGGGTGGACACGGTGTTCACCGCCCTCGACGAGGACGCGGCGCTGCGTCCGGGATCCGGCGCGACCGCCGTCCACTTCCATCTCTCCACCGACGGCGGCCGGGTCCTGAACCACGCCGCGTGGGAGAGCGAGCGGGCCCACGAGGAGTGGCTGGCCGACGAGAGCCGGGCGGCCGGGGCCTGGGCGCGGGTGCACCGCTACCCGGGGCTCGTGGGCAGCCGGGTGAAGCGGTACACGCCCGCGCTCAGTCTGAGCGCGGGCGTGTGACCGGGGCTCCGCCTACGGGCGGAAGCGCACGACCTGCGGGTCGTGGTCGCTGTCCTGGTCGGCGAACTCGGCGTTGATGTGGACGCTGTCGTACGTGAAGTGGCGCACGCCGGGGCTCGTCAGGATCTGGTCGAGGACCTGGCTGTTGCCCTGGTAGACGTACGAGTAGCGCTCGCTGCGGGGCAGCGACTTCACGGCCGGGTACAGCGCGCCGCCGTCGGTGAGGGCCTTGGTCGTCCCGGAGAACTCGAAGTCGTTGATGTCGCCGACGACGAGGACGTCGGCCTGCTTCTCGACCGAGAGGAGCTGCTTCACGAAGCCGTTGACGGACTGCGCCTGGAGCAGCCGCTTCGCCTCGGAGGAGCGGGCCGGGGGCTGGTGGTGCGAGACGATCGACTCGTCGCCGCCCTTCGATCCGAAGTGGTTGGCGATCACGAAGACCGTGCGGCCGCGGAAGACGAACTCGCCCGCGAGCGGCTTGCGGCTGCTCTCCCAGGCGGTGTTCGCCGGGTCGATCCGGCCGGGGGAGACCGTCAGGGCGGCGCGGCCCTTGCGGCCCGTGACGCCGGTGGCCGAGGTCGGGTCGGTCGCCGCACGGTCCGTGAAGGAGACCCGCTCGGGGTTGAAGAGGAAGACCTGACGGATATTGCCGCCGGGCTCGCCGCCGTCCTTGTTGTTCTCGGGGTCGACCGAGCGCCAGTCGTACGCCGGGCCGCCGGCCGCCACGATCGCGTCCGTGAACTTCTTGACCGTCTGGTCGGCGGCGACCGTGCCGTCGTTCTTGGCGCCGTTGTTGTCCTGGATCTCCTCCAGGGCGAGGATGTCGGGCGAGGCGAGGTTCGCGACGACCGCCTTCGCGAGCGCGTCGAACTTCTCCTGCGGGTCGGTCGGGTCGAGGTTCTCGACGTTGTACGTCGCCACGGCCAGCTCGTTCCGGTGCTGCCGGTCCGTGGTCTCGCGCTCCAGGCCCCGGTCGACGACCGTGCCGAGGGTGCGGGCGGTGAGGGTGTAGCCGCCGAACTGGTTGAAGTCGAGCGGGCCCTCGGTGGTGCCGGTCAGCCGGTCGCCGACGTTCGCCTTGGGGAACGGCTGCTGGGCGACCGGGGTCAGCGACTGGATCTGGAGCCGGCCGGTGTTCTGCGACTCGTACGAGCCGTAGACCGTGCCACCGCGCCGGTTGCGGTTCTCCCAGGGCTTCACCGTGACCCACAGCTCGGAGTACGGGTCGGTGGCGCCGACCACGCGCGAGGAGCCGATCCGGACGTTGGTGCCCTCCAGGGACTCGTAGTAGTCCAGGGCGTACGTGCGGGGGTTGAGCGTCAGGCCGTTGATCGAGCCGCCGGCGGCCGGGTCGCCCGCCGGGGTGTACCGGGAGGGTACGGACCAGGCCGAGATCGTCACCGGGGCCGGGACCGGGTTGCCCTGGGAGACCACCGTGACGACCGGCTTGGAGAGCTGGGTCAGCGACTGGTTGCCCGAGGTCAGGCCGCCGGGGACGTACTCGGTGACCGTGCCGCTCAGGCTGACGGCGTCGCCGACCGCGACCGTCGGGACGGAGCTGGTGAAGACGAAGAGGCCCTCGCTGGTCGCCGGGTCGCCGTCGCCCTCGGGGTCCTGGATCCAGAAGCCGCGCGAGCCGTAGGTGCGGACGCCGGTGACGATGCCGGTCACACCGGTGACCTGCTGCCCGACGAGCGGCGAGACGCGCGTGGTGCCCTGGATGTCGTGGATGCGGACACCGGCCGCGTCCTCGGCGGCGGCGTTCGCCGAACCGGCCAGCAGACCCGCGGCGAGCGCGGCGGCGACGACGGCGGAGACCGCGGCGGAGCGCGCGGCGGTGCGGCCGGCAGATCTCGGTATGGAGGAAGGCATCAGGGGACTCCGAGGGTGCTTGGAGGAACGGCAGATTAATCTACGCGCGTCAATCTCTTTGCACAGCGCCCAACTTGTCAAGAGTCGACGGGTGTACGAAGGCTGACGGACGCATGAACCGCCGGACGTCCCCCCGGATGCGTCTACGCTGAGAGCCGAGCTCCGAGCCCGTCTCCGAGCCTCTCCCCACCCCCTCCAGTCACCACCCCGCACCTTCCGGCCACCCGGCTCGGCCCGCGCTCACCACCGCGCACCCACCACCCTTCACCCACGGACGCGTCGAGGAGACCCCCCAGATGTCAGCGGAGCACCCCACCCTTCCCCCCGTTCGGCTGCGTGCGGACGCGGAGCTGGCGCGGGACGCACTGGCGGCCCCCCTCCTCGCGAACGCGGTACGGCTCGCCCGCTGGGCCGGGCCCGACACCCGGGTCGACGCCGGCGGCGAGCTCGTCGACGAGCAGCTCCCCGAGGCGGTCGACGTCCTCGGCCTCGCCCACGACGAGGACGGCGAGATCTCGGCCGGCGACGCCTGGCGCCTGGCCGTCGACACCGGCCTGGTCGGCGTCGAGGACGGAGAGGCCGACGAGGCGGGCGACACCCCCGGGCGGGCCGCGCCCGGGGACAACCTCGCGGTCGTCACCGGCGGTTCGCCCCAGGACGTCCTCGCGCTCTGGCTGGACGGCTTCGACGCCGTCTTCGCCGACGCCGTCGCACCCGTCCTCGACGACCTGGACGCGATCGTCGGCGAGGACGGCGAGATCGACATCGAGGCCCTCGACTGGGACCCCGAGGCCGAGGCCGAGTTCCTGGAGGGCGTCCTCGGCAACCTCTACCTGCTCACCGTCAGCGAGGGCGGGGCCGGCGAGGGCCCGGTGCCGCTGCCCGCTCTCGCCGCGTCGATGGTCGTCCCCGACGACATGGGCGAACCGACCGACGACGTCCTGGAGCAGGTCTCGGACGCGATGATGCGGCTCGACGAGCAGTTCCGGCTGCTCGAACCGATCGGGCTCGTCGAGTACCAGCCCGTCGACGAGGCCCTGATGGCGGAGGAGGGCGAGGAGCCCGCGCCGCCCGTCGACGACGAGGACGTCACCCGGTACGGCATGGTCCGCCTCACCGACCTCGGCCTCTACGGAGTCCGGGCCCGGATGCTGGAGGCGGGCGTGGACGCCCCCGCCGTCGGCGACCTCGCCGGCAAGGGCGCCGACGCCCTGCTCGACGGGATCTCCTCGTACCCCGAGGCCGCCGCCCGCGAGGAGACGGCCGCCTGGCTGGCCGGCCGCGAGCCGCTCGCCGCCGCCCGCGAACTGCTGCACGCCGCCCGCGGCTCGGACGCCGGGTCGCCGCTGCGCCGCCTGCACTGCCAGCAGACGCTGTCCCTGGTGGGGCCGGAGGCGGAGCCCGCCGTGCGCGAGGTCCTGGACGACGCGGAACTGGGCGGCCTCGCCCGGGTCTGGCTCGCCGAGCGCGGTGCGGCGGACGTGCCCGCGCCGCCGGAGTCGATGATCTTCTGGCTCGCGATCGACACGATCGCCGCCCAGCTCGACGCCGACGGGGACCTGCAGGAGCTCCAGGAGCTGATCGAGGGGCTCACGGGGCGGCACAGCGGTTTCTTCGAGGCGGCCTGGCGGGTGGAGCACCCGGCGACCGCGGAGGTGCTGGAGGCGATGGGACGCCTGCACCGCGACAAGGGCGCGGCGAAGGAGGCCCGCAAGTCGGCCTTCAAGGCCCGCTCGCGATCGGGTTCGTGACGGACCGGCGGGCCGCCGTACGGCGTCCCGCCTCGGGCCCCCGCCGGGCGGGCGCGGGACCAGGGCCGGTGGCCCTGGTCCCGCGCTGGGCGGCCTCGGGTCCGCGCCGGGGGGCGTCGGGTCCGCGCCGGGCGGAGCCGCGCCCGGGGGTGTTCCCGTGGCGTTCAGGCGCCGTTCGCGGCGGCGCGGGAGGGTGGCCCGCGACAACCGGGCCAGCACAGGGAGAACGCCACACCATGCCCCTCGACCGCAGAGAGTTCACGAAGCAGTCCGCCGCCGCCGGTGCGGGCCTCGCCCTCACCGGGGTCGTCGGTGCTCTCGCCACCGCGCCCGAAGCCCTCGCCGCCGACGACCCTCAGGCGTACGGAGCCGGCCACGACCACGGGCACGACCACGGCCACGGCCACGGCCACCGGCTCGGGTACGGCGAGCTGGTCACCGACCCCGCGGGGATGCTCGCCCTGCCCGCCGGGTTCACCTACCGCGTCATCACCCGCAGCGGCGTGACCCGGCTGGAGTCCGGCGAGTTCACCCCCTCGAACCACGACGGCACCGCCGCCTTCGCCGGGCCGCGCGGCACCACGTACCTGGTCAACAACCACGAGCTCAAGGGCCCCCGCGCCGCCTGGGCCCACCCGGTCCCGCTCACCGAGGGGCTCGTCTACGACCCGGCCGCCGCCGGCGGCTGCACGGTCGTCGAGGTGCACCGCGACGGCACCGTCGCCGAGTGGGTCGGCCTCGCCGGCACCTCGACCAACTGCGCGGGCGGCAGCACCGCCTGGGGCACCTGGCTGACGGGCGAGGAGAACTCGGACCGCGCCGGGGTCAACGGCATGACCAAGGACCACGGCTACATCTTCGAGGTCGACCCGCGGGACCGCCGCGCCAACCGCGCCCCCAAGCCCGTCAAGGCCTTCGGCCGCTACGACCACGAGGCCGTGGTCATCGACCCGAAGCGAGGCCACGCCTACCTCACCGAGGACGCCTCGAACCCCAACGGGCTGCTCTTCCGCTGGGTCCCGCCCAAGGGCTTCGAGCACGGCCGCGGCAGGCTCCGCACCCTCGCGGACGACGCCGGTGTGCTCCAGGCCGCCAAGTGCGTCGACTCCGGGGGCCGCTTCGTGGACGACCTGTCCCGGGCGACCCGGATCGGCACCGTCTACGGCGTCGACTGGGTCGACGTCCCGGACCGCGACGGCCGCACCACCTCCGTCCGCAAGCAGTTCGCGGACGGCGCGATCACCCGCGCCCGCAAGCTGGAGGGCATGTGGTGGGCCGACGGCGGCGCGTACGTCGTCTCCTCCTACGCGCGCGCGGAGAGCCCCGGCGCCGCGCACGACGGCCAGGTCTGGTTCTACGACCCCAAGCGCCGCACCCTGACCCTCAAGGTGCTGCTGGGCGTGAACGCCGCCCCGGACGAGGACGGCGCGTTCGACGGACCCGACAACATCACGGTCTCCCCGTACGGGGGCCTGGTCATCGCCGAGGACGGCGAGGGCGTCCAGCACCTCTTCGGCGCCACCGACGCGGGCCGCACCTACCCGATCGCCCGCAACGACCTCAACGGCAGCGAGTTCACCGGGGTGACCTTCTCGCCCGACGGCGAGACGCTGTTCGCCAACATCCAGGATCCGGGCATCATGGTGGCGATCACCGGTCCGTGGCGCCGCCAGCCCCGTCGCTGACCTGCACCCGGCCTTCACTTCCGGCCTCTGGTCGGCTCCGCGGACTGACATCTAACATGTCAGTCCATGAACGCCTTACGGCCCGTGGGCCGCACCCTGCTGCGTGACCGGGCCTACGAGGCGCTGCGCGAGGCCATCGTGCGCGGCGAACTCGCCCCCGGAGCCCCGCTGAAGGACGCCGACCTCGCCGACCGGCTGGGGCTCTCGCGCGCGCCCGTGCGCGAGGCCCTGGCCCGGCTCGGCGACGAGGGGCTCGTCGAGTCCAAGCCGCAGAGCTACACCCGGGTCACCCGCCCGGTCAGCCGGGTCGTCCGGGACGCCGCGTCGGTGGTGCGGGTGATGCACGAACTCGCCGCCCGCACCGGGGTCCCCCTGCTCGGGCCCGAGGGCATCCGGGCCATGCGCGAGGCCAACGAGCGCTTCGCCGCGGCCGTCCGCGCCTCCGACGTCGAGGCCGCCCTGGACGCCGACGACGAGCTGCACCAGGTCCTCGTCGTCGCCAGCGGCAACCACGCCGCCGCCGCCACGATCGCGCGGTACACCCCCCTGATCCGCCGCGTCGAGCGGCGGCTCTTCGGCGACGCCGGGAGCTGCGGTTCGGCCGAGCTGCACGCGCGGCTCATCGAGGCGTGCGCGGCGGGGGACGCCGCGGAGGCGGTCCGGGTCACCACGCAGATCTGGGCGGCCCTGGAGCAGCTCGCGGACGACGCGATCGAGGTGGCCGAGGTGACGGGCATCCCGGCACCGCCGCGGCCCGGGACCACGACGCCGTAGGCCCCCGCCGCCCGCCCCGGCCCCGTCCCCTCTTCGTCGCCGCGTACGCCGCCGGCTCCGACCCCCGGGGGACGGCCGCCGCCGACTCCGCGTACCCGTCCGGGTCCCTCTCCGTGTCCGCCTCCAGGAACGTCGACCAGCAGCCGCCACTCACCGGGAGCCGCCTTGCCGATCACCGACTTCGACCGCTACCCGCTCCTCTTCGGGCCCTCGCCGGTCCACCCCCTCGAACGGCTCACCCACCACCTCGGCGGCGCCACCCTGTGGGCCAAGCGCGAGGACTGCAACTCGGGTGTGGCGTACGGCGGGAACAAGACCCGCAAGCTGGAGTACCTCGTCGCGGACGCCCTCGCCCAGGGCTGCGACACCCTCGTCTCCATCGGCGGTGTCCAGTCCAACCACACCCGCCAGGTCGCCGCCGTCGCCGCCCGGGCGGGGCTGCGCTGCGTGCTCGTGCAGGAGAGCTGGGTCGACTGGCCTGACTCCGTCTACGACAAGGTCGGCAACATCCTGATCAGCCGCCTCGCGGGCGCCGACGTCCGCCTGGTGCGGGCGGGCTTCGGCATCGGCTTCAAGGAGAGCTGGGAGCAGGCCCTGCGGGAGGTCGAGGAGGGCGGCGGCAAGCCGTACGCGATCCCGGCGGGCGCCTCGGACCACCGGCTCGGCGGGCTGGGCTTCGCGAACTGGGCGTACGAGGTGGCCGAGCAGGAGCGCGCGCTGGGCGTCCGCTTCGACACGGTGGTCGTGTGCTCGGTGACCGGCTCCACCCAGGCCGGGATGGTCGCGGGCTTCGCCGCGCTCGCCGAGGAGGAGGGCGGCCCGGCCCGCCGGATCATCGGCGTCGACGCCTCCGCGAAGCCGGGGCCGACGCATGAGCAGATCACCCGGATCGCCCGGGACACCGCCGCCCTCATCGGCGTCGACCGCCCGGTGACGGCGGCCGACGTCGAGCTGGACGAGCGCTACCACGCCGGGGTGTACGGCATCCCGGACGAGGCGACCCTCGACGCGATGCGGCTCGCCGCCCGCACCGAGGGCATGGTCACCGACCCCGTGTACGAGGGGAAGTCGATGGCGGGGCTGATCGACCTGGTGGACCGCGGGGAGATCGGCCGGGACTCGACCGTGCTCTACGCCCACCTCGGCGGCCAGCCCGCCCTCAACGCGTACAGCGCCCTGTTCTGAGCCCGGGGAGCGCGGCCGCTCAGAGCGCCTGGGCGGCCGGCTTCACCATGCCCCGGACGGTCCGCGACTTCACGAACTCGCCCATCGCCGTCATCTCCCACTCGCCGGAGAACTGCTTGATGAGCTTGGCCATCATCACGCCGGTCTGAGGCTCGGCGCTGGTCAGGTCGAAGCGGACCAGCTCCTCGCCGGTCGCCGCGTCGATCAGCCGGCAGTAGGCCTTGGCGACCTCGGTGAACTTCTGGCCGGAGAACGAGTTCACCGTGAAGACGAGTCCCGTCGCGTCGGCGGGCAGCCGGCCGAGGTCGACGACGATCACCTCGTCGTCGCCCGCGCCCTCTCCGGTGAGGTTGTCGCCGGAGTGCTTCACCGAGCCGTTGAGGATGGACAGCTTGCCGAAGTAGCAGCTGTCCAGGTGGTTGCGCTGGGGGCCGTAGGCGATGACGGAGGCGTCCAGGTCGATGTCCTTGCCGCGGTACGCCGGCTCCCAGCCGAGGCCCATCTTGACCTGGGAGAGCAGGGGGCGGCCGCCCTTGACCAGGGACACCGTCTGGTTCTTCTGGAGGCTGACGCGGCCCTTGTCGAGGTTGATCTTGCCGGAGGCGGCGGGGGCCGGGGGAGCGGCGGGGGCGGCCGCCGCGATGCGGGGGTCGACCGCGGAGACGGGCGGCGCCGGCGGCGCGGGGGGCGCCACCGGAGGCGCCACGGGGGCGGGCGGCGCGACGGCCGCGGCCGGCGCGGCGGGCGCGTCGTCCACGGAGACGCCGAAGTCGGTCGCGATGCCCGCGAGGCCGTCGGCGTAGCCCTGGCCGACGGCGCGGGCCTTCCACGCGCCGTTGCGCAGGTAGATCTCGACGACCACGAGTGCCGTCTCGGTGGCCAGCTGCGGCGGGGTGAAGGTGGCGAGGACGGTGCCGTCGTCCGCGTTGCGAAGGGTGGCGGTGGGCTCGATGCCCTGGAAGGTCTGGCCCGCGGCGTCGGGGCTCGCGGTGACGACGATCCTCTCGATGCCGGCCGGGACGGCGCCGGTGTCCACCAGGATCGCGTCGGGGGCGGCGCCGCCGCCGGAGCGGTAGGTCACACCGGGGCCGGACGGCTGGTTGTAGAAGATGAAGTCGTCGTCCGAGCGCACCTTGCCGTTGGCGCCGAGCAGCAGGCCCGAGACGTCGAGCCGCACCGGTGCGGCGACGTCCACCGCCACGCGTGCGGCGGTGAGAGGGATGTTCGAGCCGGGGGTCATTGCGGTCATGCCTGGGCTAACGAACCGGGTGCCTTTGCCGTTCCCTTACCCTCGGCCGGTTCGGCCACCTTGATTACGGGGGTGGTTCCTGGCCTGCCGCTCGTTGCCGAAGCGGTACGCGCCGGTCCACCGGGCCATGACGAGCTGGGCGTCGCCCGCCCCGACCTCGGCGAGGAACTTCTCGGCGCGGGCACCGCGCAGCACCCCCGCGGCCCGCCCCTGGTGGGTGAGGACCACCGAGCCGTCGCGGCGCTGTTCGTACGTGAATCCATGGGGTCGTGGCATGCCGGGCATCCTGCCGTTCCCGGTCAGATCCGTCATATGAATATTCTTTCGACCCATGGGTGCGGTGGGGGCGGAGGGGCCGGTGGGACCGGCGGGGGCGGGGGGCGCTGTGGGCGCGTTCGACGGGAGCCGCTTTCGGACCCGGGACGTGGACGAGGCGCGGGTGGAGCTCGACGCCCGCTACTACGCGAACCGGATGGACCTCGTCGACCGGGAGCGGCGGCCCTTCGCGGCGCGCTTCGACACGGTCGCGCTCGGCCCGCTGGTCATCGGGGACCTGAGCTGCGGGGCCGACGTGCGGATGAGCTTCGGCGAGCTGGGGGCCTACCACCTGAACGCGCCGCTCGGCGGGCGGATGGAGATGCGCCAGGGCGGGAGACCGCTGGTCGCCACGGACGCCGAGGCCCTGCTGCTCGACCCGGCGGGGGACACCTTCCTCGACCGCTGGAGCGGGGACTGCCGGACCCTGTCGGTGAAGGTGGGGGCGGCCGCGCTGCGCGAGCGCCTGGAGCAGTTGATCGGCCGGCCGCCCCGCGGCCCGCTGGTGTTCGCGCACGGGGTGGACATCACCCGCGGTCCCGGCCTCAGCTGGGTGCGCTTCGCCCGCCAGGTCGCCGCGGAGGCCCTGGCGGGCGAGGGCCTCGCGCGCCACGAGCTGGTGGCCCGGCCGCTGCAGGAGGCGCTGCTCAACGGGCTCCTGCTGGCCGCCGAGCACCCCTGGCGCGAGGCGCTCGCGCACCCGGGGGAGCCGCGCCGGCCGGCGCCGGTCAAGCGGGTGATGGACGCGGTGCGGGAGCGCCCGGAGCATCCGTTCACGACGACGGAGCTGGCCGCCCTGGCCCGGGTGAGCGTGCGCCGGCTCCAGGAGTCGTTCCGCGAGTACGTCGGGATGTCGCCGATGGCGTACGTGCGGGAGGTGCGGCTCGACCGGGTCCGCGGGGAGCTGCGGGCGGCCGCCCCGGACGAGGTGGGCGTGGGTGAGGTGGCCTGGCGCTGGGGCTTCGCCCACCAGGGCCGCTTCGCGGCGCGCTACCGCGAGAAGTTCGGCGAGTCGCCGTCGGAGACCCTGCGCGGACGCCGCTGAGGGTGCCTCTCGGGGCCGGGCTCGCGCGCCCCGGCGTGCGCCGGGGCGCGCAAGGGGGCGCGTTGCGCGTCGACCGGCGCGCTTCCCTGCATCGATCCGCCGCGCATTCCGGACAGAGGCCGCGTTCCGCGGCTCGCGATGATCTTCGTACGGGCCTACGGTGAGCAGGTCCGGCCGCCAGCGCGCGCCGTGACCCGGGCCCCGGCCGGCTCCCCCGTATCAGTCCGGCCGGGTCCTGCGTACTCCCCTCCTCGCGCGGCCGTGCACCGCCGGGGCGGTACCTCAGGCGAGACCCCCGTTGCTCATCAGCAGCTGCCCGTTGACCCACTGTCCCTCGGGCGAGCAGAGGAAGCCGACCAGGTGCGCGGTGTCCCGCGGGGTGCCGAGGCGGCCGAGCGGGGTCAGGTCCGTCATCTGCCGCCGGAGCGGCTCCGTCATCCAGCCGGTGTCCACCGGGCCGGGGTTGACCGCGTTGGCGGTGACCCCCAGGTGGGCGAGCTCGCGCGCGGCGGCCAGGGTGATGCGGTCCAGGGCCCCCTTGCTGGCCCCGTACGGAAGGTTCCCCACCGTGTGGTCGCTGGTCAGCGCGACGACGCGGCCGGTTCCCGCCGGGCCGGCGAACCGTCTGCCGAACTCCCGGATCAGCAGCCAGGACGCGCGCGTGTTGACCGCGAAGTGGCGGTCGAAGCTCTCGACGGTGGTGTCGAGGAGTCCGGAGTCGACCGACTCGCAGTGGCACAGGACGAGGGCCGTGACCGGTCGGCCGAGCCGCTCCTCGACGGTGTCGAAGATCCGGGCGGGCGCCCCGGGGTCGGCGAGGTCGGCCTCCACGGCGGCGCAGGCGGCGCCCCGTTCGGTGAGCCGGGCGGTGACGGCGTCGGCCGCGCCCCGTTCCTCGCCCCACTCCATGCGGCGGTCGTAGGGGGTCCAGTACGTGAAGGCGACGTCCCAGCCGGACTCGGCGAGGCGGTCGGTGATCCCCGCGCCGATGCCGGCCGTACGGCCGACGCCGGTCACGAGGGCGAGCGGACGCTGGTCCATGGAACTGCTCCTGTCGTCGTTCAGTGCGGCCACCGGGGCGGTGTCACGCAGAAGTGGCCGCCCAGGTAGAGGGCGTCGGCGCTGTCGGCCGGAGGGAGGCCCTGCTCGGCGAGGAGCCGCTCCGCGTAGACCTCCGAGTCGTCCTGCGGGTCGAAGCCGAGGGCGCGGGCCGGGGAGAGGTCCCACCACGCGCGCGTGTTCGCGGACGAGCCGTACACGACGGTGTGGGCCACGTCCTCGGCGGTCAGCGCGGCGTGCAGGAGCCGCGCGGCGTCGGCCGGGCTCAGCCACATCGACAGCATCCGGACCGAGGTGGGCTCGGGGAAGCAGGAGCCGATGCGGATCGAGACGGTCTCCACGCCGTGCAGGTCCCAGTAGAGCTGCGCCAGGTCCTCGCCGAAGCACTTGGACAGGCCGTAGAAGGTGTCCGGGCGGTGCGGGGTGTCCACCGGCACGAGCGGGTCGCCCGCGCGCGGCTGCCGGGTGAAGCCGACGGCGTGGTTGCTGGAGGCGAACACCACGCGGGGGACGCCCTCCTCGCGGGCGGCCTCGTAGAGGTTGTACGTCCCGGCGATGTTCGCCGCCATGATCTTGTCGAAGGTCGACTCCAGGGAGATGCCCGCCAGGTGCACGATCGCGTCGACGCCCCGGACGGCCTCGCGCAGCGCCGGGCGGTCCGCGAGGTCGGCGGTGATCGCGTCCGGCGCGTCCGGCAGGGGGACGGCGTCCAGGAGCCGGAGCTCGTGGCCGAACGGGGGCAGGAGCTCCCGCATCAGCGTGCCGACGCCTCCGGCGGCGCCGGTGAGCAGGACGGTGCGGGGTGCGGCCATGGAGCGGGTCTCCTCCGTCGGGCGGCACGCGGCGACGGCTCCGCGTGTCCGTGGCATCGGTCTGAGCGGCATTCACAACCGTGGACACGCTAAGGAGCAGTCCGACGGAGCGTCAAGAGGCTTCAGGGGCCGTGCTCTCCGTCTTGACCGGCCCTTCCGCGCTGCTCTAGCGTGCGAGGCATCCTTGTTCAAGAATATGGATGACAGTCATGACTGTGCACGAGATGGCCCTGTACGACGGACTTCCCCGGGAGCGACCGTGACCCCTGCCCCCCTCGCCGGCCGGCTCGACGGCCTGCTGTTCTTCCCCGTCACCGCCTTCGCGCCGGACGGCTCCGTCGACCTCGACGCCTTCCGCGCCCATGTACGCGCGGGCGTCGAGGCCGGGGCGGCCGCCGTCTTCGCCTGCTGCGGGACCGGCGAGTTCCACGCCCTCGCCCCCGAGGAGTTCCGGGACTGCGTCGCCGCCGCCGTCGAGGAGACCGCCGGCCGCGTCCCCGTCGTCGCGGGAGCCGGCTACGGCACCGCCCTCGCCGTCCGGTTCGCCCGGCTCGCCGAGGAGGCCGGGGCCGACGGCCTGCTCGCCATGCCGCCGTACCTGGTGGTCGCCGACCAGGCCGGACTGCTCCGCCACTACACCGAACTCGCCGCCGCCACCTCCCTCGACGTCATCGTCTACCAGCGCGACAACGCCGTCCTCGCCCCGGCCACCGCCGTCGCCCTCGCCCGCACGGACGGGATCATCGGCATCAAGGACGGCCTCGGCGACCTCGACCTCATGCAGCGGATCGTCAGCGCCGTCCGCGCCGAGGGACTCGACCTGCTCTACTTCAACGGCCTGCCGACCGCCGAACTCACCGGCCCCGCCTACCGGGGCATCGGCGTCACCCTCTACTCCTCCGCCGTCTTCTGCTTCGCGCCCGACATCGCGCGCGCCTTCCACCGCGCGCTGACCACCGGCGACGACACCACCGTGAACCGGCTCGTCGACGTCTTCTACCGGCCGCTCGTCGAACTCCGCGCCCAGGGGGCGGGATACGCCGTCTCGCTCGTCAAGGCCGCGGTGCGGCGCGCGGGGCCGGACGTGGGGCCCGTGCGGCCGCCGCTCAGCGAGCCGGCGCCCGAGCACGTCGACGCCCTCGTGCTGCTCGTCGAGCAGGGGCGGGCCGCCCTGAGGGAGCTCGGCGCGTGAGCGGGGATCCGGCGCCCGCCGGGCCCGGCGGCATCCGCGCGGGGGCCTTCGTCTACCCCTGGGACGTCGACGGCGACCCCGCCGCACCGGGCCTGCTCGCCGGCCTCGGCCTGGCCCAGGTCACCCTCGCCGCCGCCTACCACTCCACCCGGGCCCTGACCCCCCGCCACCCGGCCCACCGGATCGTCACCGCCGCCCACACTGCCGTGCTCTACCCGCCGGACCCGGACCGCTGGGCCGGGCGACGCCTCCGCCCGTACCCGGCGGGGGAGTGGGCCCCCGGCGACGCCTTCGGGCGGGCCGCCGAGGCACTCGCCGGCACCGGCCTCGAGGTGCACAGCTGGGTCGTGCTGGCGCACAACTCCCGCCTCGGCGCCGACCATCCGGAGACCTCCGTCGTCAACGCCTACGGCGACCGCTACCCCTGGGCGCCCTGCGTGGCCCGCCCCGAGGTCCGCGCCCTGCTCGTGGACCTGGCCGCCGAGGCGGCCGTACGGCCCGGAGCCGCCGGCACCGAGCTGGAGTCCTGCGGCTGGTACGGCCTCGCCCACCTCCACGCCCACGACAAGACCGGCGGCGCCGCCCTCGGCGAGCGCGAGCAGTACCTGATGTCGCTCTGCTTCTGCCCCTCCTGCCGGGAGGGGTACGGGGAGGGCGGCGCCGATCCCGACGAACTGGCCGCCGCCGTGCGGGGCGCCCTGGAGCCGGTGTGGGCCGCGTCCGCCCCGGCCGGCGGGCTCGGCGTCCCGGAGGGCCCGGCGCTGGCCTGGCGCGCGCGGACCGCCCGTGCCTTCCAGGAGGCCGCCGTGACCGCCGTACGGACCGCGGCCCCGCCCGGCTTCCGGGTCCTGCTGCACGCCGATCCCGATGCGTACCGCTGCGGCGCCGACGCCGGAACGGACCCGGAGCACGTCTTGGGCCTCGCGGACGGGGTGGTCGCCCGGCCGCACCGGCTCGCCGGGTTCGCGGCCCACGCGCGCGCGGACTCCGTGATCGCGGCCAACCTGAACGTCGTCACCGGCATGGGCGGTGCCCCCGACCGGCTCGCCGACGAGGCCGAGCGGGCCCGCGCCGCCGGAGCCACGGAACTCCGGCTCTACCACGCGGGCCTGGCCCCGGACGAGGACCTGGCCGCGGTCCGCACCGCCCTGGCGGGACTCGCCGGCTAGGACCCGGCCACGCCCTCGTCCCGCACGACACCCCGGACCGGCTCCGCGGTCGGACCCGCGCGGGACGCCGCTGCGCACGGGGCGGACCCGTGCCCGAACCGGAGCAGGGCCCGGGCATCCATCCGCCGGCAGGCCGCCGGACGGTCAGGCCGCCGCGTGGACCGCCGGACGGTCGGGGCGCCGCCGGACGGTCGGCGCGCCGGAGGGTCAGGGCGCCGGGTGGGCCGCCTCCTCCGGATCCGCCGGGTCCGCGGCCAGCAGGCGGGCCGCGGACGCCCGGGTGTCCGCGACGTGCGCGCGGGCCAACGCCTCGGCCCCCTCCTCGTCGCCGTCGCGGACGGCCTCGTAGAGCCGCTCGTGCGCCCCGCACATCGGCTCGCCGTCCGACTGCGCCGAGGTGAGCCGGAAGAGCCGCCGCAGCCGGGAGTCGAGCGGCGCCATCAGGTCCACCAGCAGCGGGTTCCCGGACAGTTCGACGATCTGCCGGTGGAAGTCCGCGTTGAGGGAGACGGCCTCGCGGAGCCGTCCGGACTCCGCGGCCCGCCGCGCCCGCGCCAGCAGCCGCTCCAGCTCCCGCAGCCGGGCCGGGCTCGCGTACCGGGCGGCGAGCCGCGCGGCCAGGCCCTCCAGGTTCTCGCGCACGTCGAAGAGGTACTCGGCGTCCTCCGGGCCGAAGTCCGCGACCACCGAACCCCGGCGCGGCTGCACCGAGAGGAAGCCCTCCGACTCCAGCCGCTGCATCGCCTCGCGCACCGGCACCCGGGAGACCCGCAGCTCGTCGGCGATCTCCCGTTCCACGAGCCGCATGCCCGCCGGGTACTCCGCCTCGATGATCCGCTCGCGCAGCTCCACGTAGACCCGCTCCCGCAGGGACTGGTGGGTGTCCCCGACGGCGGCGCCTCGGGCGGCGGGGCGGTGGACGGTCATGGGGGCGGCTCCCGTCGGGTGGCTGTCGTGCTCCCTCGATCTTCGCAGACCCCGGCGCGCGGGAACCGGCCGCCCCGGTCCGGGTGAGTTCACCTCCCGCAGACCGTTGCCTGGTATTCGGTATACCAGCTACCTTGGCGCCGCACCGCGCTCACCAGGGGAGACCCGGCCACGGCCCCCTCGGAGGCGTACACAATCCGCGAAGGAGAAGCCATGAGCGAGGCCCCCGCCCCGCCGTCCCCCGCACCCGACGGGCCCACCGCGCTCGTCCGCGGCACGCTCCCCGACGGCCGCACCGCCGACGTCCACCTGCGCGACGGCCGCGTCCACGCCGTCGAGGACCACGACCCCGGCCGCCCCGTCCCGCCCGGCGCCCTCGACCTCGGCGGCGCGCTCCTGCTGCCCGCCCTCGTCGACGGCCACGCCCACCTCGACAAGACCCTCCTCGGCGCACCCTGGCGCCCGCACCGCGCCACCGCCGACCTCCGCGAGCAGATCGCCGCCGAACGCGCGTCCCGCCGCACCGAGGAGGTGCCCGTCGCCGAGCGGGCCGCCGCCCTCGCCCGCCGGATGGTCTCCCTCGGCACCGGCCACGTCCGCTCCCACGTCGACGTCGACCCGGACACCGGCCTCGACCACCTGCACGCCCTCCTCGGCGTGCGGGAGGACTTCCGCGACCGGCTCGGCATCCAGCTCGTCGCCTTCCCGCAGAGCGGGGTCGTCACCGCACCCGGCGTCGCCGACCTCCTCGACGCGGCCCTCGCCGACGGCGCCGACCTGATCGGCGGCCTCGACCCGGTCGGCTTCGACGGCGACGCCGACGGACAGCTCGACCTCGTCTTCCGTCTCGCCGTGCGCCACGGCAAGGGCGTCGACCTGCACCTCCACGACGGCGGCGAGACCGGCACCGCCCAGCTGCGGGACATCGCGGCCCGCACCGCCGCGCTCGGCCTCGGCGGCACGGTCGCCGTCAGCCACGCCTACGCCCTCGGCGACGTCGACGACGCCGAACTCGACCGCACCTGCGCGGCCCTGGCCGCCGCCGGGGTCGCCATCATGACCAACGGCCCCAGCGGTCCCATGCCGCCCGTCCTGAGGCTGCGCGAGCACGGCGTCCGGGTCTTCGCGGGCTCCGACAACATCCGCGACACCTGGTGGCCCTACGGCACCGCCGACATGCTCGAACGCGCCACGATCATCGGCCTCAGGGCCGGACTCATGACCGACGCCGAACTCGCCGCCGCCGCCTCCCTCGTCACGGACGAGGCCGCCGCCGCGCTCGGTCTCACGGCCCACGGCCTCACCCCGGGCAGCCGCGCCGACCTGGTCGCGGTCGCCGCGGGCTCCCTCGCCGAGGCCGTCGCCGCCCACCCGCGCCGACTGCTCGTGCTGCACGGCGGCCGCGTCGTGGGCCCCTTCGCGGACGACACCTACCCCGCACCCGTACCGACCGCAGGAGCAGCGGGATGAGCACCGGAACCACCCCTCGGACCACCCCGCCGACGGCGCCGCCGGGCGGCAGGCTCGCCGCCGGCCGGATCGGCACCTTCGACCTCGTCTTCTTCGTCGTGGCCGCCGCCGCGCCGCTCACCGTCCTCGCCGGAGTCGCGCCCTTCGCCATCGGGATCGGCGGCCCCGGCGCCCCGCTCGCCTACCTGGTCTCCGGCGCCCTGCTGGCGCTCTTCGCCGCCGGGTTCACGGCGATGAGCCTGCACGTCCGCAACGCCGGAGCCTTCTACGCGTACGTGGCCCGGGGCCTCGGCCGGACCCTGGGCGTCGGCACCGCGTACGTCGCCGTCGTCTCGTACAACCTGGTCACGCCCGGGGTCGCGGCCGCCTTCGGCTACTTCGCCGCGGGCTCCGTCCGCGACTCCACCGGCGTCGACGTGCCGTGGTGGCTGCTCTCCGGGGTGTGCGTCCTCGCGGTCGGCGTGCTCGGCTGGCTCAAGGTCACGCTCAGCGCCAAGGTCCTCGGCGTCGCCCTGGTCCTGGAGGTCCTCTCGCTCGTCGTCATGGACGGCGGGATCCTCGGCGAGCGGGGCACGGCGGCGCTCGACACCGCCTCCTTCGCGCCCTCGACACTCGCCGCCGGCGGGGTCGCGGGAATGTTCGTGCTGGTCATCGGCGCCTTCACCGGCTTCGAGGCGACCGCCATCTTCGCCGAGGAGGTGCGCGAACCGCGCCGCACGGTCCCCCGCGCCACGTTCATCGCGATCGGCTTCCTCGCGGTCTTCTACTCGCTGGGCTGCTGGCTGATCATGGGCGCCTTCGGCACCGACCGGGCGGTGGAGCTGGCCCGTGCGGCCGGCGGGCCGGAACTGACCTTCCGGGCTGCCGAGACGTACGCGGGGCCCTGGCTGGCGGACGCCATGCACGCGCTCATCGTCGTCAGCGCCTTCGCCGCCACCCTCGCCTTCCACAACGCCGCCGCCCGCTACCTCTACGCCCTCGGCCGCGAGGGGCTGCTGCCGCGCCGGCTCGGCGCGGTCTCCGGCCGGCACGGCTCGCCCACCGGGGCCGTCGCCGCCCAGACCGCCTTCAACCTGGCGGTCGTCGCCGCCGGGGCGCTCCTCGCCGCCGACCCCTACGGCGAGGTCTTCCTCTGGACCAACAGCGTCGGCGTCCTCGGCATCATGGGCATGCAGGCCCTCGCCGCCCTGGCCGTCTGGGCCTACTTCCGCCGCGACCGCCACGGCCTGTCGGCGGCCCGCGTGGTCTGGGCCCCGCTCGTCTCCTGCGCAGGGCTCGCGGTCCTCACCGTCCTCGCGGTGGTCCACTTCGACCTGCTGACCGGCCGCACCGGCGCCGTGAACACGGCCCTCCTGGTCCCGCTGCCCGCCGTCCTGGCGGCCGGGCTCCTGGTCGCCCTCCGGATCCGCCGCACGGACCCGGAGCGGTACGCCGCCCTGACGACGGTCGACGTGGAACGCGACTGACCCGGCACGCCCCGGCGGGGGCGGGACGGCACCCGCCCGGGGCCGCCGGGGCGTGCCGGGTCTCAGACCAGCCGTCCGTCCCTCGCCACCACCCGGCCGGCCCGCACCACCAGGTCGCGGGCCGGGAGGTCCACCACGACCTGGGCGAGGCACTCGCCCCCGACCAGCATGAAGTCGGCGGGGGAGCCGGGGCGCAGGTCCGCCGCCGGGAGGCCGAGGAGGGCCGCGCCCCCGTCGGCCGCCAGACGGAAGCAGGACTCCAGCTCCTCGTCGAGCCGCAGGTCGAGGGCCCAGGCCGCGAGCCAGGCGCGGTGCAGCATGTCCGCGTCGCCGAACGGGCTCCAGTTGTCCCTGACCCCGTCCGAGCCGAGGCCGACCCGCACCCCGCGCTCGGCGAGCCGCCGGAAGGGCAGGATCGTCGTCACCGACAGGGCCACCGTCGTGAGCGCGATGTCCGCCTCCGCGAGCAGGTCGGCCGTCTCGTCGAGCTCACGGCCCGACAGGCCGGCCACGGCGAACGCGTGCGCCACGCTCACCCTGCCCCGCAGGCCCAGCGCGCGCGTGCGGGCCGCGATGTCCCGCAGCGGTGCCAGGCCCGGCTCGCCGCGGTCGTGCAGATGGATGTCGAGTCCCAGGCCGTACCGCTCCGCGAGGGCGAAGACCGTGTCCAGCTGCTCGTCCGCGCCGCCCGCGTCGAAGCCCGCCGGGTCGATCCCGCCGATGTGCGTCACCAGGCCGCTCGCCGCCGCCTCCGCGAGGAGCTCGGCCGCTCCCGGCGTCCGGACGACGCCGTGCTGGGGGAAGGCGACCAGCTCCACGTCCACGATCCCGGCCAGCTTCGCCGCCGCGTCGGCCACGCCCTCGATCCCGGCGAGCCCGTAGGCCGGGGCCACGTCCGCGTGGGCGCGCATCGCGCGGGTGCCCCGGGTCGCCGCGTGCGCCATCAGCCGCAGCGCCCGCTCGCCCACCGGGGTCGGCAGGGCGCGGGCCAGCTCCACGTCCCCGGCGACGTACTCCGCGATGCCCTCCGCCGGCCGCCTGCTGCGCCAGGGCTCGCCCCAGGACGTCTTGTCGGGGTGGATGTGCGCGTCGACCAGGGTGGGCAGCGCGAGCCGTCCGCCGCCGTCGACCCGTTCGACGACGGCGCCCGCCGGGACCTCCGGCACCAGCAGGCCGTCCACGGCGATCAGGTCGCCGGCCGGCCCGCCGAAGGGCCGTACGTCGTGGAACAGGGTCGCGGTGCGGGGCGGCGGGGTCACGGGGTCTCCTCGGAGCGGTCGGCGGTCGGCGGTCGGCGGTCGGTGGTGGGTGGTGGGTGGTGGACCGGCCTGGGATGGGCGTGAGTGCGAGGCGGGCGTGAGCCTTAGGCGTACGGGAAGGGCCCGCGCTGCGGGAGCGCCTGGCGGGCACGGCACTCGCACCGCCCCCTGGTATACCACGAGGCCTCCAGACGTCCCGACCCGCCACCGGCCCCTCGCCGCCGCCGGCGACCCCGCCTCACCAGGCCAGATCCTCCAGCGCGTCCAGGTCCGGCACCGCCGCCTCGCTCGGCTCGGGGTCCTCGGCGCCCACCCGCAGCTCGGCCCAGATCGTCTTGCCGCGCCGCCCGTACCGGGTGCCCCAGCGGTCCGCGTACTGCGCCACCAGGTACAGCCCGCGGCCGCCCTCGTCCGTCGCCGCCGCGTGCCGCAGGTGCGGCGAGGTGCTGCTGCCGTCCGACACCTCGCAGATCAGCGTCCGGTCGTGGAGCAGCCGCACCCGGACCGGGTCCGCCCCGTACCGCACCGCGTTCGTGATCAGCTCGCTGAGGACCAGCTCCGCCGTGAACGCGAGCCCGTCGAGCCCCCAGTCCGACAGCTTCTCGGCCGCCGCGTTCCGCACCGGCGAGACCGCCGACGGATCGCGCGCCACCTCCCACTCCGCGATCCGCTCGGGGTCGAGCAGTCGCGTGCGGGCCACCAGGAGCGCGATGTCGTCGCGGGGCGAGGGCGACAGCAGGGTCGCGAGGACGTCCGCGCAGGTCTGCTCCGGGCTCCGGTCCGGGCGGGCCAGCGTGGACCGGAGCATGCCCATGCCCGTGTCGAGGTCCCGCCCCCGGTCCTCCAGGAGACCGTCGGTGAACAGCACCAGCTTGCTGCCCTCCGGCAGCAGCAGCTCCGTCGCCTCGAACGGCACGTCGCCCAGACCGAGCCCCAGCGGCAGACCCGGCGACAGCTCGGGGAACTCCACCCGCCCGTCCGAGGCCACCAGGGCCGGACCCGGATGGCCCGCGCTCGCCACCGTGCACATCCCCGACGCCGGGTCGTAGATCGCGTACAGGCAGGTCGCGCCGGTGATGCCCTCGTCCCGCCGCCGCTCGCCCTCCGGCCCCTCCGACTCCCGGTCGTCGATCCGGCCCGTCAGCTCGTCCAGGTGCCCGAGCAGCTCGTCCGGCGGCACGTCGAGCGTCGAGAAGTTGTGCACCGCCGTCCGCAGCCGCCCCATGGTGGCCGCCGCGTGCAGCCCGTGCCCCACCACGTCCCCGACGACCAGCGCCACCCGCGCCCCCGGCAGCGGGATCACGTCGAACCAGTCGCCGCCCACCCCCGCCTTCGCCGGCAGGTAGCGGTACGCCACCTCCACCGCGCTCTGGTCCGGCAGCACCCGCGGCAGCAGGCTCCGCTGGAGCGTCACCGCCATCGCGTGCTCCCGGGTGAACCGGCGCGCGTTGTCGATGGCCACCGCCGCGCGGGCCGCGAGCTCCTCCGCGAACGACAGGTCCTCGTCGCCGAACGGCTCCGGGGTGTCCGCGCGCCAGAAGTTCGCCATCCCCAGGACCACCCCGCGGGCCAGCAGCGGCACCGTCAGCAGCGAGTGCATCCCGTACGCGAGGGCCTGCGCCGCCCCCTCCGGGTCCTGCTCCCGCCAGCCCTCCGCGGAGGCCAGCTCCGCCTGCGCCATGGCGTGCCCGGCGCTCAGGGCCGTCGCCATCGGGGTGCTGGGGACGTCGAACCGGATGGTGTCCCCGACCGGCTGCAGCGGCTGGTCGGGCCGGAGTCCGCTCAGCGCGGTCCGCCGCATCTCCGTGGTCTCCGACGCGGACGCCGGCGGCTCCTCGCCCCGCAGCACCGGTTCGAGCAGCTCCACCGTCGCGAAGTCCGCGAACCGCGGCACCGCGACCTCCGCCAGCTCCTCCGCCGTCCGCACGACCTCCAGGGTCGTCCCGATCCGCACGCCCGCCTCGTACAGCAGCTGGAGCCGGCCCCGGGCCACCGCGGCCCGCCCGGTCAGGGCGGCCAGCTCGGTCGTGTCCCGCATCGTCATCACGCAGCCGGACTCCCGCCCGGCGGGCAGCGTGGGCCGCACGCTCACCGCGAGCAGCCGGTCGCCCGCCCGGTGCACCTCGTCCGTCGCCGACCGGCCCGACTCCAGGAGCTCGACGGTCCGGGCGTCGAGACCGAGCTCCGAGACGTGCCGCCGCTCCGCGTCGGACGTGAGGCCGAGGAGGCGGCGCGCCTCGTCGTTGGCGAGCAGCAGCCGGCGGTCCGGGCCCACGATCAGGACCCCTTCGCGCACCGCGTGCAGGACCGCCTCGTGGTGCTCCTTCATCCGGGTCATCTCGGCCGGCCCCAGGCCGTGGGTCTGCCGCCGCAGCCGCCGGCTCACCAGGGCGGCCCCGCCCACGGCGAGCACCAGCGCGCCCGCGGCGGCCCCGATGAGCAGCGGCAGCCGGTTCCGCACGGCGTCCGAGATGCTCTGCACCTCGACCCCGCTGGTGACCATGCCGATGATCCTGCCCCGGTCGTCCACGACCGGGACCACGGCCCGGACGGCGTCGTTGGGCGCGCCCCGGAACAGCTCCGTGTAGGACTCGCCGTCCACCACCGCCCGGCTGAGGTCGCCGGTGGCCTTGGTGCCGATCAGCTCCGGCTGCGAGTCGGTGTACCGCACGCCGTTCAGGTCCAGGACGGCGATGAAGTCCACCCCGGTGGCCCGCCGGGTCTGCTCCGCGCGCTTCTGCAGCACGGCCGTGGGGTCGGGCGAGGCGAGCGCCGCGTCGATGCCGGGGGCCTTCGCGAAGGCCTCCGCGACCGCCAGCGAGCGGACGCTGGCGTCCCGCTCGGTGTCGCTGCGCGCCTGGTAGAACGTCACGAACACGGCCGCCGCGATCACCAGGAGCGCGATCAGCGCCTCCAGGGCGAACACCTGCCCGGCCACGCTCCGCAGCCCCGTCCCGCGGCCCTCGGCGCGCTTCCCGCGCTTCCCGGCCCCCTTCCCCCGCGGCCCCTCCCGGGCCGTCATCCCGTGCTCCGCGCGATGAGCAGCGCCACGTCGTCCGGGGCGCCGGGCCGGCGCAGCGCCCGGAGGATCTCGTCGCAGGTCTCCTCCAGGGGGCCCCGCATGTCGTCGAGGAGGCCCACGAGCAGCGCGAGCCGCTCGTCGATGGCCTCGTGCCGGGTCTCGATCAGCCCGTCCGTGTAGAGCACGAGCCGGTCCCCGGGACGGAACGGCACCCGGGTCGTACGGAACGTGCCGCCGCCCACGCCGAGCGGGACTCCCGGCGGCACGGTCAGCAGCTCGGCCGGGCCGTCCACCGGGACCCGCACCGGCGGCAGATGTCCCGCGTTCGAGATCCGGCACCGGCCGAGGGCCCGGTCGTGCACGGCGAAGAGGCAGGTCGCGATGTAGTGCTCCAGGCCCGCCGTGATCCGGTCCAGGTGCCGCAGGACCTGGGCGGGCGACAGGTCGAGGTCGGCGAAGGCGCAGGTGGCGGTCCGCAGCCGGCCCATCGTCGCCGCCGCGTCGATCCCGCTGCCCATCACGTCCCCGACGACCAGCGCCGTCTTGTCGTCGGGCAGCGGGATCACGTCGTACCAGTCGCCCCCGACCTCGCTCGACGCCTGCGCGGGCTGGTAGCGGGCCGCGACCTCCAGGCCCGCCCGGGCCGGCGGGGCGGCGGGCAGCAGGCTGCGCTGCAGGGTCACCGCCGAGTTCCGCACGCTCTGGTACCAGCGGGCGTTGTCGATGCTGACCGCCGCGCGGGCCGCGAGCTCCGTCGCCAGCAGCACGTCGTCGCCGTCGAAGGGCAGGGCGTTGCGGTCCCGCTTCAGGTCGAGCGCGCCGAGCACCTCGCCGCGCGCGATCAGCGGCACCGCCAGGTACGAGTGCACCCCCGCCCGGGCGAGCAGGTCCGCCGCCTCCGGGTTCCGGGCGATCCGGGACAGGTCGCCGGGGCCGACGTGCTCCACGAGGACCGGAAGGCCGGTGTGGACGCACCGGGTGACGAGCCGGTCCGCCCCGTACATGGTGATCGCCCCGGGCGGGTCAGCCGCCGGCAGCGCGTCGGTCCGCGCCGCCGCCTTCACCGCGAGCGCCCGGAACAGCTCGGGCCCCTCCTCGGGCGCGCCCGGCCTGCGCAGGGCGAGGACGGAGTCGAGGACGTCGACGGCGGCGATGTCGGCGAGCTCCGGAACCACCACCGAGGCCAGTTCGTCGGCGGTCCGCTCCACCTCCAGGGTGGTGCCGACCCGGGCCGAGGCGTCCGCGATGAGCGCGAGCCGCCGACGCGACCGGTCGGCGTCGGCGTCCGCCAGGTGCCGCTCGGTCACGTCGATCACCGAGGCGGCCACGCCCAGGACCCGTTCCTCCGCACCTTCCAGGCGGTAGAGGGACACCGACCAGGCGTGCTCGCGCTCCGGGTCGCCGGGGGTCCGCCCGACGGTGGAGTGGTCGAGCAGCGGCGTGCCCGTGGCGAGGACGGTGCGCAGCGCGTCCTCCAGGGACGCGGCGTCGATCCCCGGCAGCATGTCGCCGATCCGCCGTCCGACGTGCAGGGCGGCCGGGATGCCGTTGACCCGTTCGAGGGCCGGGTTCACCAGGACGTAGCGGAGGTCCGTGTCGAACACGGCCAGACCGATGGGGGACTGGGACACCAGCCGGTCGGAGAGGGCCAGCTCGGTCTCGATGCGCTCGACGGCCGAGTGGTCGGCGGCGATCCCGAGCGCGTAGAGGCCGCCGAGGTCGTCGGTGAGCCGCATGTTGCGGAACTCGACGGGCCGCACCCGGCCGTCCTTGTGCCGGACGGGGAAGGTGCCGGCCCAGGTGGTGCCCTCCCGCAGCACCTCGCCGAAGAGGCGCATCGCCTCGTCGCGGTGGTCCGCGTCGACGACCAGCCGGGCCATGTACTGGCCCAGGGCGTCCTCCGCGCCGTAGCCGAAGAGGTCCTCGGCCTGCGGGCTCCAGAGCACGATGCGCCCCCGCGCGTCGATGACGACGGCGGCGACCCCCAGGACGTCGAGAAGGCCCTTGCCGTCCAGGGGCACACCGACCCGCCCCGTCGTCCCCGGGAAGGAACCGGCCGTCACGCTGCCCTCCTCCCGCCGCGCCGTGCCTCCTTCCATGCTCGCCGCCCACCGGGCCCCCCGCACCGCGAGCGCACCCGGGGAGCGGGTCCGCCCGGAGCCCTCAGCCGACCGGCACGGACGGGTCCGGCAGGTCCGCCTCCCGGTCCCGCCCGCGGCGCCGTCCCCGTACCGCGACCGCCGCCGCCCAGCCCGTCCCGGCGATCGCGAGCAGCGGCAGCAGGACGCGGACGTCGACCAGGGCGACCAGGCCCGCGCCGAGGGCGAGCGCGAGCGCGTTCGGCGCCATGACCAGCGTGTGCGCGGTGGCCGCCACCCGCCCGACCGCCGTCGCGGGCGCCACCCGCTGTACGGCCGTCGCCACCGCCACCAGCACCCACGGCAGCCCGAGGCCGATCACCGCGCTCGCCGCCAGGGCCGTCGCCTCGTACGGCAGCGCCCGGACCCCCGCCGCGACCGAGAACAGGGCGAGACCGCACACGGCGAGCGTCCGCTCGGACATCCGGCGGAGCAGCGGCCCGGTGAGCAGGCCGGCGAGGACCGAGCCGGCGCCCTGCACGGCGTAGAGCACGCCCGCGTAGGCCGGGGCGTGTCCGAGCCCCCGGTCGACGACGGCGTAGACCGCGGCCCCGTTCACCCCGGCGAGCAGCATCGTGAACGCGCCCGTCGCGACCAGCGGCCGCAGCACCGGCGAACCGCGCAGCAGCCGGGCGCCCTCGGCGGTCCCCCGCCGTCCGTTCCCGGCCTCCGGGCGAGCCGGGCGTTCCTCCCGTACGGGCATCAGGGCGAAGAGGCCCGCGGCGAGCGCGAAGCTGGCCGCGTCGAGCAGGGCGACGGTCCCGCCGCCGTACGCGGCGAAGAGGCCCGCCGCCACGAGCGGGGCGATCAGCTTGGTCGACTCGTTGGCGGTCATCCGCAGTCCGTTGAGGGCGCCGAGCCGGTCCGCGTCGGCGGCGGTCGCGACCAGGGCCTGCTCCGCCGCCTCGTGGACGGCGCCCTGCGCCCCGTAGAGGACGAGGACGGCGAAGAGCAGCCAGACCCGGTCGGCCGAGTCCACCCACAGGAGGACCGGGAGGACCGCGGCGGCCGCCAGGTCGAGGGCGACCAGGAGCGGCCGCCGCCGGACCCGGTCGGCGAGCGTGCCGAGCAGCGGCCCGAGGAGGACGGGAGCCCAGAGGGCGAAGGCGGCCAGGGCCGCGAGACTGTCGGAGCCCGTCAGCGACTTGACCCAGATCCCGGAGACCATCCACATCGCCGTCGTACCGAATCCGGACACGAGGACACCTGTCAGATACCAGCGCATGGGCACAGGCTGGTCTCTGAGGCGGCCCCGGCGGATCGGTCATCTGCCCTAGAAGACCCGCGCCGCGGAGTGCCCCCGACGGCCCGCCCCGGACGGCCCGCCCGGGACGCGCCGCTGCGGCGACCGCGTCAGCCCGGGTGGCCGGCGGCCGTCACCGCGTCGGCTCCGGCCCTCCGCTTCTCGCGCCACAGGGCCGCCCCCGTCACCACCGCGCCCAGGCCCTCCCACAGGCCCACCCCCAGGAATCCGGCGGGCGCGCGGCCGCCGACGACCGCGAGGGTGAAGACGGCGCAGGTGAGGAGCCGGAAGGGCACCGTCCAGAGGAAGAACGGCTTCCAGTCGGCGAGCGCGGCCAGGACGTAGTAGACGCCCATGTTGAGCGCGGCCATCGAGGAGGCGGTGAGGAAGACGAGGGTGTGGTCCCCGTCCGCGCGCGCGGAGCCGGGCACCGGCTCGAAGCCCATCACCGTGAGCAGCGCGTCCGGGACGACCAGGCCGACCACGCCCAGTGCGGCGGCGAGGACGCCGAAGACCGCGATCGTCCAGCCGGACAGGGAACGGGGCAGGCGCACGGCGGTCCTCCGCGGGAGCAGGTTCAGTGAGGCGAATGCGTGCTCGGACAGGAGCGTGACCCTGCATATCGTGTGACGGGCCCCGACGGCCAATCGGGGCCCGCTCCACGTCACTTCACGGAGTCACCGGCCGCGGCCGCCCACCCCGGCCCGCCCGCCTCCCGGCGGCCGGCCTCACTTCAGGGCCGCCGCCATCATCTTCTGCGCCACCGGGGCCGCGAGACCGTTTCCGCTGACCTCGGACCGGGCCGCGCCCGAGTCCTCGATCAGCACCGCGACGGCGACCTGCTTCCCCGTGGAGGGGTCCTTCGCGTACGAGGTGAACCAGGCGTACGGCGTCTTGCTGTTGTTCTCGCCGTGCTGCGCCGTGCCCGTCTTGCCGCCGACCTCGGCCCCGCGGACGGCCGCGTTGGTGCCGGTGCCCTCCTCCACCACGGTCCGCATCGCGCTCCGCAGCTGCCCGGCGGTCGACGACGAGACGATCCGCTCGCCGCCGCCGTCCTCGAACCGCGTGAGCGGGTCGCCGTCGGAGTCGACGACCTCCGAGACCATGTGGGGCGGGGCGAGCCGGCCGTCGTTGGCGATCGCCGCCGACACCATCGCCATCTGCAGCGGGGTGGCGGTCACGTCGAACTGGCCGATGCCGGTCAGCGCCGTCTGCGCCTCGTCCATGCCGGAGGGGTACCCGCTCGCGTAGGCGCGGACCGGGACGTCGAGCTCGTCGTCGTTGAAGCCGAACCTCTCCGCCATCGCCTTCACCTTGTCCTGTCCCAGGTCGGCCGCCATCTTGGCGAAGACGTTGTTGCAGGAGTAGCGGAGCGCGGTGCGGATCGTCGCGTCCTCGCAGGGCGCGGACGCGTTCTCGTTCTTCAGCACGGTCCGGGTGTTCGGCAGGGTGTAGGGGTCGGGGCTCTCCGTCGCCGTGTCCACCGAGCCGTACAGGCCGTCCTCCAGGGCCGCCGCGGCCACCACCAGCTTGAAGGTGGAGCCGGGCGGCAGCGGCTGCCGCAGGGCGCGGTTGACCAGCGGCTTGTCCTCGTCCGCCATGAGCGCCTTCCAGGCGTCCCCGTCCGTGGTCCCGGCGATCTTCGACGGGTCGTAGGACGGGGTGGAGACCATCGCGAGGACGCGGCCGGTGGCCGGGTCGAGGGCGACGGCCGCGCCCTTCGTGTCGCCGAGGGCCCGGTAGGCCGCCTTCTGCACGTCCGGGTCGATCGTGGTGACGACCGTGCCCGGCTTCTGCTGCTTGCGCGTGACGGCGTCCAGCGGGTTCTTCAGCCGGTCGTCGGTGCCGTCGAGGACGTCCGCGTAGATGCCCTCCAGCTGGGTGGCGCCGTAGGCCTGCGAGCTGTAGCCGGTCACCGCCGCGTACAGCTCGCCGTCCTCGTACGTCCGGCGGTAGTCGAGGTCCGATCCCTCCGTCCTCTTCGAGCCGGTGACCGGCGAACCGGCCACGACGATGTTCCCGAGCGGCTGCGCGTACTGCGCGATCGTCTTCCGCCGGTTGTTCTTGTCGTCCGCGAGCGCCTTCCCCTCGTACGCCTGCACCCAGGTGGCCCGGCCCAGCAGGGCGAGCACCAGGAGCAGCACGAAGACCGAGGTGCGCCTGATCGTCTTGTTCATCGCACCTGTGGGGACGAACGGGCCGGTGGGGGACGTTCCGGATGTGGCCGGATTCTCAGCCAACGTTCATCGTCGGCGGGTCTCCGTGTGGCCGCCGTCACCCCGTCCGGACGAATCCCGACTCGTACGCCAGGATCACCGCCTGCGTCCGGTCGCGGGCGCCCGACTTCGCCAGGACCGCCGCCACGTGCGTCTTGACGGTGGCGGCGCCGACCCCCATCCGGCGCGCGATCTCCGCGTTCGTGAGGCCCGTCGCCACCAGGCGCAGCACCTCGGCCTCCCGCTCGGTGAGCCGCGCCACCCAGGGCGGTGCCACCGGCGGGCGGTTGCGGGCGTGCTCGGCGGCCAGGCCCCGCACCGCCGCGGGGTAGAGCAGCGAGTCGCCGCGGGCGACCAGCCGGACCGCAGCCACCAGCTCCTCCTCCGCCGCCCGCTTCAGGAGGAAACCCGCCGCGCCGACGCGCAGCGCGTCGTACACGTAGGCGTCGTTCTCGAAGGTGGTCACCACCACGATCCGCGGGGGCCCGTCCGTCCCCGCGAGGATCTGCTCGGTGGCCCGGATCCCGTCGATCTCCGGCATCCGCACGTCCATGAGGACGACGTCCGGCCGCTCGAGGGCGGGGAGACGACGGAGGGCGCAGGAATTGACCCACGATATTGCCGCCGGATTGCACCCGTTCCCGAGGTCAATGGCCGCCTAAAGTAGTGATCATGAACGAGAACGCGCCTTTCGCCCCGCTCCTGACCCGCGCCGCCGCCGCCGAGACCACCGCGGACCCGAGCAGCGTGATGACCCTCCTCGCCGACTCCGACACCACCGGCGGCCTGCTCACCAGCTACCGCTCCACCTTCGCCGAGGGTGCGGTCGGCGCGCCGGCGCACTTCCACACCAAGGCGTCCGAGATGTTCTTCGTGCTCGACGGCTCGCTGCAGGTGCTCGTCGGCGAGGAGCTGTCCGTCCTGGAGAAGGGGGACTTCCTGCTCGTGCCGCCGCACACCCCGCACGCCTTCGCGGCCGCGCCCGGCGCCGAGGCGGACGTCCTCTTCGTCTTCACCCCCGGCATGGCCCGATTCGACTACCTGCGTCTGCTCGGCCGCGTCATGCGGGGCGAGGCGGGCTTCGAGGAGATCAAGGCGTCCTCGGAGCAGTACGACAACCACTACGTGGACAGCCCGGTCTGGCAGCGGGTGCTCGCCGAGCGCGGCTGACCCCTCGGGGCGGAGGCGGCGTGTCGCCGGGCCGGCCCCGCGCCGCTCCGAGGCGGCGGGTCGCCGGATCGGCCCCGCGCTCAGAGGCGGCGGGTCGCCAGGGTCAGCCGGTCCCGGGCGTCGAAGAGCGCGTCCTTGATCATCTGCTCGTGGGCCGGGGTGAGCCGCGCCACCGGCACCGAGCAGCTGATCGCGTCCCGGGCCGGGGTCCGGTACGGGATGGCGACGCCGAAGCACCGCAGCCCCAGCGTGTTCTCCTCGCGGTCCACCGCGACGCCCTGCTCCCGGATGGCGTGCAGCTCCTCGATGAGCTGCTCGCGATCGGTGAGGGTGTGCTCGGTCAGCGCGGGGAGGGTCTCCGGGAGCATCTTGCGCACCTGCTCGTCGGTGTGGGTGGCGAGCAGCGCCTTGCCGAGCGAGGTCGAGTGGGCGGGCAGCCGGCGCCCGACCCGGGTGAAGGGCCGCAGGTAGTGCTGGGACTGCCGGGTCGCCAGGTAGACCACGTTGGTGCCGTCGAGCCGGGCCAGGTGGATGGTCTCGGTGGTGTCGTCGGAGAGCCGGTCCAGGGTGGGCCGGGAGGCGGCCACCACCTCGTCGCCGTCGATGTACGAGGTGCCGACGAGCAGCGCCCGCACCCCGATGCCGTACCGCGTACCGGTGGCGTCCGTCTCCACCCAGCCGAGTTCGACCAGGGTGCGCAGCAGCATGTACAGGCTGGACTTGGGGTAGCCGACGGCCTCCTGGACGGCGGCGAGCGAGTGCATCCCCGGGCGTCCGGCGAAGTACTCCAGCAGCTCCACGGTCCGCACCGCGGACTTCACCTGCGCTCCGCCCGCGTCGGCAGTCGCCATGACCCTCGCCCCTTTTCGTCGTGCGCTCCCCTGGCCGGCCGACCGGACAGGGCCCCTTGTGGAGACGGCCGGGCCGTCCCTAGAGTCCCGTACGGATGCGTTCATCCACGAGAACTGTGTTCAGAATAGCGAACAGGGGCGTGGCGGTGGCGGCAGAACCAGTGTGGAGTGTGGACCCCCGGACGGGGAAGCCGCGCGAGCAGGTCGCGGTGGAGGCCGCGGCGGAGGACGTCGACCGGGCCGTACGGGCCGCGCACGCGGTCCGCGGAGCGCTCGCCGACCGGACCGCACGGGCCGCCTTCCTCCGGGCCGCGGCCGACCTCCTCCAGGAGGCCGGCGACGCGGTCGTCGAGAGCGCGGACGCCGAGACCGCCCTCGGCCCGGTCCGCCTCGCCGGAGAACTCGCCCGGACCACCGCCCAGTTGAGGGCCTTCGCCGAGGTCGTCGACGAAGGCTCCTTCCTCGACATCCGGATCGACCGGCCCGACCCCGCCGCCGTGCCGCCCCGCCCCGACCTGCGCCGCTGGAAGATCCCGCTGGGCGTCGTCGCCGTCTACGCCGCGAGCAACTTCCCGCTCGCCTTCTCCGTCCCCGGCGGGGACACCGCGAGCGCCCTCGCCGCCGGCTGCCCCGTGGTCGTCAAGGCCCATCCCGACCACCCCGCCACCTCCGCGCTCTGCGCCTCGCTGCTGCGCGGGGCCGCCGCCGCGACCGGGCTCCCCGAGGACGTCCTCGTCCTCGTCCACGGCTTCGACGCCGGCGTCGCCCTCGTCCGCCACCCGCTCGTCGCGGCCGCCGGATTCACCGGATCGGTGCGCGGCGGCCGGGCCCTCTTCGACGCGGCCGCCGCCCGCCCCGTCCCCATCCCCTTCCACGGCGAACTCGGCTCGCTCAACCCGGTGGTGCTCACCCCCGCCGCCGTCGACGAGCGGGCCGAGGAGATCGGCGCCGGACTCGCCGGCTCCATGACCCTGGGCGCGGGCCAGTTCTGCACCAAGCCCGGCTTCGTCCTGGCCCCCGCGGGCGAGGCGGGCGACCGGTTCGCCGGAGCGCTGGCCGAGGCCCTGGGGGCCGTCGAGCCGGCCGTCATGCTCGACCACCGGATGCGCGACCACTTCCTCGCCGGCACCGGCGAACTGGCCCGGATCCCCGGCGTCACCGCACCGGTGAGCCCCGCCGCCGGCGGGCCGCACACCGTCACGGCGGGCTTCCTCACCCTCGACGCCACGACCCTGCTCGACGGCGACCACCCCGCCCTCGTCCAGGAGCTCTTCGGCCCGGTCACCGTCGTCGTCCGCTACGGCTCCCGCGCGGAGATCACCGAGGTCCTCTCCCGGCTGCCCGGGAGCCTCACCGCCACCCTGCACACCGCCGAGCGGCACGAGGACGGGGACGCGGCCCCGCTGCTCGCCGAACTCACCCCGCTCGCGGGCCGCGTCCTCGTCAACGGCTGGCCGACCGGCGTGGCCGTCGCCGCCGCCCAGCACCACGGCGGCCCCTACCCGGCCACCACCTCCACCGCCACCTCGGTCGGCGCGACCGCGATCGAGCGCTGGCTGCGCCCGGTCACCTACCAGTCGACCCCCGACCACCTGCTCCCGCCGGAACTCCGCGACGGCAACCCGCTGGACCTGCCCCGCCGCTGATTCCCGGTCACCGGCCGTCCCCCCCCGACGCGCGCCACGAACCTCCCGAGGTGCGCGCCGGGCCCCGCCGCTCACGCGCGGCGGCCCGGCAGGAACAGGGAGGCCAGCGTCGTCAGGGCGAGGAGGGCGGCGCTGATCAGCAGGCTCGGGCGCAGGGCCGCCTCCGTCGAGGCGGCCGCCATCGAGCCGAAGACCGCGATCGCGAGCCCGCCGGCCGTCTGCCGCGCCGCGTTCAGCAGACCCGCCGCGGTGCCCGCGCGGTCCGCCGGGACCGCCTCCATCATCGAGGCGATCAGCGGGGGCAGCGAGAAGCCGGCGCCCAGGGCGAGGGGGATCAGGAGCAGGGCCTGGGCCACCCGCGGGGTGTCCGCGTCGACCGCGAGCAGCCCGAGCAGACCGGCCACCGCGACCGCCTGGCCGAGGACGATCGGCAGCCTCGCCCCGCGCCGCGCCGCCACCCTCGCCGACAGGACGTTCACCCCGGCGAGCAGCCCCGTCATCGGCAGGAACATCAGCCCCGCGGCCAGCGCCGAGAGCCCCAGCACCTGCTGGAAGAACAGGCTGAACACGAACAGCATCCCGTAGAAGGCCACGCTGTTCGCCGAGCCCGCCGCCACCGCGACCGCGACCGTCCTGTTCCGGAACAGGCCCAGCGGCACCACCGGGTGCCTCCGCCGCGCCTCGACGAGCAGGAAGGCGGCGAACGCCACCCCGGCGAGTCCCAGCGCCCACCGGCCCTCCGTACCTCCCTCGATGGCCGCGAAGGTCAGCGCCCCCAGCGCCACCACCGCCGTCAGCTGACCCGGCAGGTCCAGCGGGGCGGGCCGGCGCTCCGAGCGGGCCACCCGGGTCAGCAGCGCCAGCGCGAGCAACCCCAGCGGCAGGTTGACGAAGAAGATGCCCCGCCAGCTCCACGCCGTGGTCAGCGCCCCGCCCGCGACCGGGCCGAGCGCCACCGCGACCGTGCCGCCGGCCGCCCACAGGGACACCGCCCGCGCCCGCCGTCCCGGGTCGCCGTACGCCTCCCGCACGAGCGCCAGCGAGGCCGGCAGCATCACCGCCGCCGCCACGCCCTGCACGGCCCGCGCCGCCAGCAGTGCCGGGAGGTTCGGGGCCAGTCCGCAGGCCGCCGAGGCGAGGACGAAGACGACGACCCCGGCCCCGTACGCCCGGCTCGCCCCGACCCGGTCCGACAGCGCCCCGCTGGAGAGCAGCAGCGCGGCGAAGGCCAGGGTGTAGGCGTCGACCACCCACTGGAGGCCCGACATCCCGGCCCGCAGGCCGGCGCCGATCGCGGGCAGGGCGACGTTCACGACGGAGGTGTCGAGGGTGATGAGGGCGAAGCCGAGCATGGCGGCGGCCAGGGCGGGGCCGGGGGAGGACCGGGCGGGAGCGGGGACGGCGACGGGGGCCTGGGCGAGTTCTGTCGTGGGCATGCACCCAGCTTCATGATCGGCGGAGCCGTACAGTAGTGGCCCGAATGCCATATGCCCGGAGGTTCTGGCCACATGACAGCCGAGTCCGCGTCCGCGTCCCGCGGGGGTTCCGCCCCCGCCCCGCCGTCCGCACGCCCGCCCCGCGTCCGCCGCGTCGCCGTGATCGCCGCCCCGCCGGTCTCGATGTTCAACCTGGCCATCCCCGAGATGCTGTTCGGCAAGGTCGAGATCGACGGCGCTCCCGGGTACGAGACGGTCATCTGCGCCCCCGACCCCGGCCCCGTCCCCACCACCGGCGGCCTCGACCTCCTGGTCCCGCACGGCTTGGACGCCGTCGAGGGGGCCGACACCGTGGTCCTCGCGGGCAGCGGCTCGTACACCGACCCCGACCCCCGCATCCTCGCCGCGCTGCGCGGCGCCGCCGCGGACGGCAGCCGGATCGCCTCCATCTGCACCGGCGCCTTCGCGCTCGCCGAGGCCGGACTGCTCGACGGGCGGGCCGCGACGACCTACTGGGCGTACCGCTCGCTGCTCGCCGCCCGGCACCCGGCCGTCGACCTCCAGGACGACGTGCTCTTCGTCCAGGACGGCGCCGTCCTCACCTCCTCCGGATACGCCGCCGGCATCGACCTCTGCCTGCACGTCATCCGCACCGACTACGGCGCCGCCGTCGCCAACACGGTCGCCCGGCTCGCCCTCGTCGCGCCCGTACGGCCCGGCGGGCAGACCCAGTTCACCCAGACCCCGCTGCCGCCCGAGCGCGGCGCCTCCTTCGCCGCCACCCGGGCGTGGGCCATGGAGCACCTCGACGAACCGCTCGGGCTCACCGACCTCGCCCGGCACGCGGGCGTCTCCGTCCGCACCCTCTCCCGCCGCTTCCACGCCGAGACCGGCGTCAGCCCGCTCCAGTGGCTGCTGCACCAGCGGGTCGAGCGGGCCAAGGAGCTCCTGGAGACCACCGCGCTCCCGATGGACGGGGTGGCCCGCGCGAGCGGCCTCGGCACGGGGGACTCCCTGCGCCGGCACCTGCTGGGCCGCACGGGCCTCACCCCGAGCGCCTACCGCTCCTCCTTCAACCGCCTCCCGGGCGCCGCCACCGCCCTCCCGGCGGCCGGACCCGCGGAACCCGCCGCAACCGAGGGGCCCTTCCGGGCGTCCTGAAGAACCATGATCCGACTCGCCACCGCCGCAGACCTCGACGCCGTCGTCGCCCTCCACACCGAAGCCCGCGCCACGTACTACCGGGGCCACATCCCCGACGCCGACTTCCTCGGCCCCGAGGAGGTCGCCCGCTCCCGGGCCGGCTGGGCGGCCGCCGTCGAGCGCGGGGCGGTCCTCTGCGCCGAGCGGGACGGCGAGATCGCGGGCATCGCGGCGTCCAGGGAGAGCGACGGCGTCACCCACCTCACCCAGCTCCACGTCCTTCCCGCCCGCTGGCGCGCGGGCGTCGGCACCGAGCTCCACACGGCCTGCGTCGACCGCTGGCGGACCGCCGGCGTGCCCTGGGCGCGCCTGGAGGTCTTCGAGAAGAACGAACGCGCCCAGGCCTTCTACGCCGCCCACGGCTGGGTCCCCGACCCGGAGACCCCGCGCGACGGCGACCACCTCGTGCTCCGGCTCACACTGGCGCCCGAAACGGAATGAAATCCGCCGGCGGGGTCGTTCTCGACCAGGAACACCCCGAACACCCCGCCGTCGAACCCCGGAGAGAAGTCACATGCGCGTCGAGATCTGGAGCGACATCGCCTGCCCCTGGTGCTACATCGGCAAGGCACGCTTCGAGAAGGGTCTGGAGGCCTTCGCCCACCGCGACGACGTCGAGGTCGTGCACCGCTCCTTCGAGCTCGACCCGAACCGCGCCAAGGCCGACACCGGCCCCGTCCTGGAGATGCTCGCCGCGAAGTACGGCCGCACCCTCGACGAGGCCCGCGCCATGGAGGCCCACGTGGCGTCCAACGCGCACTCCGAGGGACTCGGCTACCGCACCGAGGGCCGCGACCACGGCAACACCTTCGACATCCACCGGCTGCTCCACCTCGCGAAGGACCGCGGGCGGCAGAACGAGCTCCTGGACCTGGCGTACCGCGCCAACTTCGCCGAGGAGCGCTCCGTCTTCGACGGGGAGACCCTGGTGACGCTGGGCGTGGAGGCCGGCCTCGACGAGGCCGAGGTGCGGGCCGTCCTCGCCGACGCGTCCGCCTACGCCGACGCCGTGCGCGCGGACGAGCGCGAGGCGGCCGAGCTCGGGGCGAACGGCGTGCCGTTCTTCGTCCTCGACCGCCGCTACGGCATCTCCGGCGGCCAGCCCGCCGAGGTCTTCACCCAGGCCCTGGAGCAGGCCTGGCAGGGCCGGACCCTCCAGACCGTCGGCGGGGACGCGGCGGCCTGCGACACCGACGGCGCCTGCGAGGTCCCGGGCGCCTGACGCCCGTATCGCTTCCCACCTGCGGAGATAAGAGCGGCTTGGGGATTCCCCATGATCGGCACCCATTGACGGGCGATCGCGGGGAATCCAGGGTGGGGCCATGGACCCCCTGGAAGAGCCGCTCGGCGGCGCCGAGTTCGCGCCCAAGAACACCTACCTCAACACCTCGACGTGCGGGCTGCTGCCCCGTCGCACCATCGACGCGATCACGCTCCTGGCGGAGGAGACCGCCGCCGGGCGCCCGGGCGGTTCCGGGGACTTCGAGATCGTGGCCGAGGCCCGCGCCACCTACGGAAGGCTCGTCGGCGTCCCGGCCGAGCGCGTCGCCGTCGGCAGCTCGGTCGGCGTGCACTGCGGCATGATCGCCCAGTCGATGCCCGCGGGCGCCGAGGTGCTCTTCGCCGAGGGCGACTTCTCCTCCGTCATCACGCCCTTCACGATCCGCGGCGACCTCCGGACCCGGTTCGTGCCGCTGGAGCGGCTCGCCGAGTCCGTCGGCCCCGGCACCGCGCTCGTCGCCCTCTCGTCCGTGCAGTCGGCGGACGGCCGGACGGCGGACCTGCCCGCGGTCCGGGCCGCGGCGGCCGCGCACGGCGCCCGGACGCTCCTGGACGCCACACAGTCGGCCGGCTGGCTGCCGCTGCGGGCGGGGGAGTGGGACTACACGGTCGCCGGCGGCTACAAGTACCTGCTCTGCCCGCGCGGCGCGTCCTTCCTCACCGTGACCGAGGAGGCGCAGGACTCGCTGGTCCCGATCCACGCCAACTGGGTCACCGGCGAGGAGATGTGGGCGAACAGCTACGGCCCGGTCCGTGAACTGGCCCGCTCCGCCCGCCGTTTCGACGAGCCCCCGGCCTTCCTCTCGTACCACGGGGCGGCCCGCTCGCTCGCGCTCCTGGAGGAGGTCGGGATCGAGCGGATCGAGGCCCACAACAAGGGCCTCGCCGCCCGCTTCCGCTCCGGCCTCGTCGCCCTCGGCCACGCGCCGGTCAGGGACGACTCGGCGGTCGTCGCCGTCCCCGGGCTCGGGGACCGCGCGGAGGCGCTGCGCGAGGCGGAGGTCCTGCTCTCCGTCCGGGCCGGCAATCTGCGCGCGTCCTTCCACCTGTACAACACGGCGGCGGACGTGGACCGCGCCCTGGAGGTCCTGGCGGGCTGACCCCGAGCTCCGGCACCCCGCGGGCTCCGGCCGGGGTGCGGACGCGGCTCCGCCGCCGGCCGGGGGAGCGCGCCCGGGCGGCGATCCCACCGCCGGGCCGTTCCGGTCGGCAGCCGCCCGCCTTCGCCGGGCCGACCCGGTCAGCAGCCGCCCGCCGGCGCCGGGCACTCGCCCGCCTCGCCCGCCTCCTCGCGCAGGTTGTCCGCCACAAGGCCGAGGAGCCGGGACAGCTCGGCCCGGTCCTCCGGGCTGAGACCGCTCAGGGAGGCCTGCTCCAGGTCGGACCAGACGCCCTCCACGCCGGCGCGCAGCGACCGTCCCTCGTCCGTCGCCTCGACCAGGACCGCGCGCCGGTCGGCGGGGTCCGGGCGGCGCAGGACGAGTCCGCAGTGCTCCATGCGCTGGAGCATCTTGGTGACCGTGGAGGCGTCGAGTCCCAGGGACTGGATGAGCACGGACTGGCGGACCGGTCCGCAGTCCCAGAGCCGCATCAGCATCATCTCCTGGCCCGGGTAGAGACCGAGGTCCTTCAGCCGGCGTCCGGCGGCGATCCGGTGCATCCGGGCCACCCGGGCCAGCGCGATGCTGACGGGGCCGCCGTGGGCGGCGGAGGGCGCCGTCTCGGTACAGACGGGGTCGGTTCCTGACATTGGGGCTCCTCGTGACGGCTCTCCCCACACTTTACCTTGGCCGGCCAAGCAATCGGTTACAGTGACAGTCGAGCCAGATACTTGGCCGACCACATAAGTTCGTGAAGGGGACAGCCATGACCACCGCCTTCGACCCCGTGGACCTCGCGGGAACCCGGCTCGCCAACCGCATCGCCATGGCGCCGATGACCCGCAGCCGCGCCGACGCCGACACCCGCACCCCCACCGCGCTCGTCGCCGAGTACTACGCCCAGCGCGCTTCGGCCGGCCTGATCATCACCGAGGGCACCCAGCCCAGCGCCGTCGGCCAGGGCTACCCCAACACCCCCGGCCTGCACAGCGCCGAGCAGACCGCCGCCTGGCGCGAGGTCACCGACGCCGTCCACGAGCGCGGCGGGAAGATCTTCGTCCAGCTGATGCACGCCGGCCGGATCAGCCACCCCGTCGTCCTCGGCGGCGGCCTCCACCCCGTCGGCCCGTCCGCCGTCGCCCCCAGGGGACAGCTCTTCGCCGGCACCGGCCTCATCGACTTCGTCGCCCCGCGCGAGCTCACCGCCGACGAGATACGGGAGACGGTCGCCGGCTTCGCCGAGGCCGCCCGCAACGCCGTGGACGCCGGCTTCGACGGCGTCGAGATCCACGGAGCCAACGGCTACCTGATCCAGCAGTTCCTCGCCTCCGGCTCCAACCACCGCACCGACGAGTGGGGCGGCCCGGTCGAAAACCGCATCCGCCTCGCCGTCGAGGTCGTCGAGGCCGTCGCCGCCGAGATCGGCCCCGAGCGCACCGGCTTGCGGATCTCCCCGGCCAACACCTACAACGACATCGCCGAGACCGACACCGAGGAGCTCTACCCCGCCCTCGTCGCCGCGATCGAGCACGTCGGCATCGCCTACCTGCACGTCTCGGAGCCCGCGCCCGAGGTCCGCGAACTGACCCTCGCCCTCCGCAAGGCCTTCTCCGGCACCTTCATCCTGAACCCCGCCACCGAGGGGCCCACGAACGCCGACGCGCTGGCGCTGATCGAGGACGGCACCGCCGACCTCGTCGCCTACGGGGCGCTCTTCCTCGCCAACCCCGACCTGCCCGCCCGGCTGCGGGCCGGCGGCCCGTACAACACCCCGGACACGGCGACCTTCTTCGGCGGCGACCACCGCGGCTACACCGACTACCCCGCGCTCTAGCGCCGGGAGCGTGCCGCTCGCCCCGGGCGCGCGGAAGGGGGCGGGGGGCCGAGCCGGACCCCCGCCCCCTTCCGGCGTCCCGAGCGGGACGGCGTCCGCGGACCGGTCAGACCGCCCAGGCCTCCGTGACCGCGCGGCGCGCGCCCTCCAGGTCCACCGTGCGGCCCGACTCGCCGAGCGCGGCGCCCAGGGCGGCCAGCGAGGACTGCACGACGCCGGGGGTCGCGTCGACCCCGTAGTGGTTGACGCGGACCATCTCCTTCGCCAGGGCCCCGCCGCCCGCGATCAGCGGCAGCGAGGGGTCGGCGGACAGCGCCTTCGCCACCAGCTCCGAGGCGTCCACCCCGGCGGGCACACGCAGCGTCGTCGCGACCGGCGCCGCGTCCTTCGCCTCGTGCACGTACGGCTCCAGACCGCCGCCCAGCGCGAGCGCGCCCGCGCGGGTGGCCGCCGCGGCGGAGGCGTGCCGCGCCATCAGGGCGTCCAGGCCCTCCGCCTCGATCCGCTCGACGCAGGCCTCCAGGGCCAGCATCTCCAGCTGCGCGGGGGCGTGCAGCAGCGTCCGCCGGCCCCCGTCGATCCAGCGCTCCTTCCAGTCCAGGAGGGAGAGGTACGAGCGGCGCGGCGCGGCGGGGTTGGCGGCGAACCGCTCCCAGGCCCGCGCGCTCACCGACACCGCCGACACGCCCGCGGGCCCGCCCATCGCCTTCTGCGCGCCGATGATGCACATGTCCACGCCCCAGGCGTCCGGCAGTACCGGCTCGGCACCGATCGAGGCCACCGCGTCCAGGTAGAACAGCGCGCCGTGAGCCCGGACGACCTCGCCGATCTCCGCCACCGGGTTGGTGTTGCCGGTCGCCGCCTCCGCGTGCACCAGGGACACGAAGTCGATCTCCGGGTGCGCGGCGAGGGCCTGCTCCACCTGGGCCGCGGTCACCGCCGTGTGGAAGGGGACCTCCAGGTCGACCACGGTCGCGCCGCAGTCGCGCAGCCAGTCGCCGAAGGTCTGCCCGTACGGCCCGGTGACCACGTTCAGGGCGGTCGAACCGGCCCGCGCCCCGCTGCGGATGCACCCCTCCAGGGGCAGCAGCGCCTCGCCCTGGGTGATCACCACGTCCTGCTCCGTGGAGAGCAGCGCGGCCACCCGCCGCTCGATCGACGCGAAGTGCGCGGCGGTCAGCGGGGCCAGGTCCAGGAGCGGATGTGTCACGGTCACGGCGGTGCCTTCTTCGACTCGGTGCGGGGCGGGTGGAGCTCCGGGCCAGCGTACCGAGCGGCCCCCGGCGCCCGGCCACGGGCGCACTCCCGGCCGGGCACCCTCCCTCGTACAGTGCAGGCATGAGCGATCACGCGGTGCTGCACGTGAAGGGGCGGGTGCTCGTCGGCCCGGAGGAGGTACGCGACGAACTGTGGTGCGTCGACGGCCGGATCACCTTCGACCGCCCCGCGGCCGAGGCGGTCGTCGTCGAGGGCTGGGTGCTGCCCGGCCTCGTCGACGCGCACTGCCACGTCGGCCTGGACCGGCACGGCCCCGTCGACGAGGCGACCAGCGAGAAGCAGGCCCTCACCGACCGGGACGCGGGCACCCTGCTGATCCGGGACGCGGGCTCGCCGTCCGACACCCGCTGGATCGACGAGCGGGAGGACCTCCCGAAGATCATCCGGGCCGGGCGGCACATCGCCCGCACCCGCCGCTACATCCGCAACTACGCCCACGAGATCGAGCCCGCCGACCTCGTGGAGTACGTCGGCCGCGAGGCCCGGCGCGGCGACGGCTGGGTCAAGCTGGTGGGCGACTGGATCGACCGGGAGGCGGGCGACCTCACCGCCTGCTGGCCGCGTCCCGAGGTCGCGGCGGCCATCGCCGAGGCGCACCGGCTCGGCGCCCGGGTCACCGCCCACTGCTTCGCGGAGGACTCGCTCCGGGACCTCGTCGAGGCCGGGATCGACTGCATCGAGCACGCCACCGGCCTCACCGAGGACACCATCCCGCTCTTCGCCGAGCGGGGCGTCGCGATCGTCCCGACCCTGGTCAACATCGCGACCTTCCCGCACCTCGCCGACGGCGGGCAGGAGAAGTTCCCCCGCTGGTCGGCCCACATGCGCCGGCTGCACGAGCGCCGCTACGACACCGTGCGCGCGGCCTACGACGCGGGCGTCCCGGTCTTCGTCGGCACCGACGCGGGCGGCTCCCTCGCCCACGGCCTGGTCGCCGAGGAGGTCGAGGAGCTGACGAAGGCCGGGATCCCGCCGATCGACGCGCTCGCGGCCACCGCCTGGCGGGCCAGGGCCTGGCTGGGACGCCCCGCCCTGGAGGAGGGCGCCCCCGCCGACCTCGTCGTCTACGGCGAGGACCCGCGCGCCGACGTCCGCGTCCTCGCGGCCCCGCGCCGGGTCGTCGTCAACGGACGCGTGGTGGGCTGACGACACCCCCTAGGGGCGGGTGAGGAAGGCCAGCCGGGCCCTCTTCTCCGGGATGAAGACCTCCGGCAGGTCCACCTCGGGGAGCACGACCTCCGGGCCGAGCTCGAACCCGGCCCGGACCATGCGGGCGATCGCCTTCTCGTTGGAGGCGTCCGGCTCCACGACCACACGGGTCCGGTCCCGCAGCGCGAAGGCGATCAGCTCGGACACGAGCGTGCCGGTGAAGCCGGGCCGCGGGGCCGTGCTCGGCGCGATGAGGAAGTGGGCACCGACGTCCCCGGGCCGTACCTCGTAGCACTCGCCGACCCGGTCGGCCTCGGGCTCGTACGTCTGGAGCAGGGCGACCGGCTCGTCGTCCAGGCTCACCAGGAAGCCGTGGTGGGTGGTGAGCGAGTCGAGGTGCGCGTAGACGTCCCTGACCTGCTCGACGGTGGTGCCCACCATCCCCCAGAAGCGGGACCGCTCCTCGTCGGCCCAGGAGTGCAGGAGCGCGGCGTCGCGCTCGGGCTCCACGGGCCGGACCGTGACGGTGCCGAAGCCCTCGACGCCGCGGACGTAGACGGTGGTGGCGGTGGTCATCCCTGCTCCTTGGTGAGGTTCTGCCAGTCGGTGGTGACGGGGGCGAGCTCGCCCCTCAGCCACAGCGGAAGCTGATCGCGGTGGTGCGGGTCGCCGGGCACGCCGGACGCGCCGAACGGCACGATCCAGCCGCTCCGTTCGCGGTCGGCGAGGTCCCAGACGTAGCGGGCGGCGGAGGCGCGGGCGCTGCGGTCGGTCCACCCGGGCACGCTGGACGTGGAGAGCACGCAGTCGTGGTCGCCGCCGAGCCCCGGCCACCGGGCGTCGTCGGGGTCGGGCAGCGCCTGCCAGGGCGCGAGCCGGTGCGTGGTGCCCCAGGCGGCCGGCGGCTCTCCGGCGCCGACCTCGCCGAGCGCCTCGCGCACGATCCGGTCGACGTCCCCGGAGGGCACGGGCCCGGCCGTCAGCAGGGTCTCCAGGGCGTAGGCGACGCGGGGGCCGAGGGCCAGCCAGGGCCGGAACACCTCGGGGTACGGGGCGGGTTCGCGCAGCGCCGCGAAGGCCTCGTGGGCGGCGAGCCGGCGGACGACGGCCCCGCGCACGGCGGCGTAGAGACCCGCGTCGGTGCTCTCGGCGTCCATCCGCCGGTCCCAGGCGAGCAGCCGGTCGCGCACGGCCGCGGCGGCGGGCGGGAGAGCGACGGGGGAGCCCCCGGCGGGGGACCCGCCGTCCGCGGCGCCGCCCAGCCGGGCGACCGCCGCCAGCAGCGGGGCCGCCGAGCGGTTGTCGGTGTCCCGGTGGACCGCGGTGATCGCCTCCGGGGTCCACTCCGCCGACGCGCCGAGCAGCGCGTCGATGCGGTCCGCCCGGTGCGGCGGGGCGAACTCGACGCCCAGGGGCGCGGCGATGCCCCGGGCGTTGGCCATCACGGCGTGGCCGTCCACCGCGGCGCGGGGCAGTGGCGCCGGAGCGGCCTCCCAGGCGTGCGCCGGGTCCCAGGCGGGCACGATCCGCAGCGTGTTGGCCCGGTGCCGGACGGGCACCCGGCCGGCGACCCGGTGCAGCAGACCGCCCTCGGTGTCGGCGGCCAGGACGACGTTGACCGGCTCGACCCAGCCGTCGAGGGCGGCGTCCACGTCGGCGACGGTCCTGGCCCGCAGCAGCGCGGGCAGCACCTCGAACCCGAGCTCTCCGGTGACGCGCGGCGGGTACCGGAGGGCGACACCCTCCCAGACCGCCCCGTGCCCCTCGGAGGCGTCCGCCGGGGCCGTGCCGGCGGCCGGCTCGTCGTCGACCCCGATGATCACCGGGCCGCGGTCGGTCTCGACGACCTCGACGGCGACCGGTTCGCCGCCCGCGACCTCGATCGTCTCGGTGTGCGCCGCGGCCGGGCGCCAGCCCTCGGGGCCGTACGCCTCCACCCCGCCGTCCGGGAGCCGCCGCAGCCGCTCCCGGTAGAGGTCCTGGTAGTCCGACATGGCGTTGGTGATCGCCCAGGCCACGGGACCGGTGTGGCCGAAGTGGGCGAGTCCGGGGATGCCGGGCACGGCGATGCCCACCACGTCGTACGCCGGGCAGGCGAGGCGGATCTGCTGGTAGACGCCGGGGGCCTCGATGAAGCGGTGCGGGTCGCCGGCCACCAGAGCCGCCCCGCTCGCGGTCCGCCCGCCCGCGACCAGCCAGCCGTTGGAGCCGGACGTGCCGGGTCCGTCGGTCGCGAAGAGCTCCGTCCACTCCTCGCCGAGCCGCCGGGCGACCTCCTCGCGCCACAGCTTGGTGGGGAAGCCGGCGAACAGGATGTGGGTGGTCAGCCAGACGGCGAGCGGGGTCCACGGCTCCCACCGGCCGGGGGCGAGGCCGGTCTCGGCGAACTCGGGCGCCCGGGCCGCCCCGTCCGCGAGGCCGTCGTTCACCCCGTCCGCGTAGGCGCGCACCCAGGCGGCCGTCCCGGGGTCCTCGCGCTCCAGCCGCTCGAAGCAGCGGCGGGCGGTGTCGGCGAGCCGGGCGCGCCGGGCGAAGGTGTCCCACCCGAGCTCGGCGGCGCCGAGGAAGGCCGCCGTGGTGCCCTGGGCACGGTGCCGCTCGACCTCCAACTGCCAGGCCCGGTCGCGGGCGGTGACCCGGCCCTGCGCGAAGGCGAGTCCGTCCTCGTCCGCGGCGCGCAGATGGGGCACGCCCCACGCGTCCCGGTAGACCTCGATGCTCACGGAGACCCCGATCCCGTTTCTGTCCCCGACATGGTCTTCGGCCATGTCTTCTGCCGATTTCTTAGGTTAGGCTGACCTAAATTAATCTACAGGAGTTCAGGGGAGGGGATTGCGGTGGGTCACGGCTGGCAGGGTGCCGTTCTCAAGCTGATGCGGGGCAAGGACTTCACGTTCACCGTGACGGGGGCCGAGCAGGTCACCGAGGACTACCGCCGGGTGCACTTCACGGACGGCGGTCTGCTCACCGCCGCCGGGATCCACCCCACGATGTGGGTCCGGATCTGGTTCGATAACGCGGGCAGGCCGCACCAGCGCGCCTACACCCTGGTCGACCCCGACCAGGCGGCCGGCACCTTCAGCCTGGAGTTCGCGCTCCACGACGGCGTCGCCAGCCGCTGGGCCCGCTCCTGTGCCCCGGGCGACACCGTCGAGGCGACCCTCCAGGGGACCGGCTTCGACGCCCCGGAGCCGCGCCCCGGACGGCTCCTCGTGGTCGGCGACCCGGCGTCGCTGCCCGCGGTCAACTCCCTGCTCGACGCCCTCCCGGGGGTCCCCGCCACCGTCTGGTTCGAGACCCAGCACGCCTCCGACGAGGAACTGCCCTTCCGGCTGGACCCCGCGCACCACGAACTGCGCCGGGTGCCCCGGCGGGACGGCGGGGCGGACCTGGTCTCCCGGGTGAAGGCCGAGCTCCCGGCCCTCGCGGACTCCGACCCGTACGTCTGGATCGCCAGCGACACCGCGACCACCCGCACCCTCGCCGCGTACGCGCGCAAGGAGCTCGCCCTCCCCAAGGAGCGCGTCCACGCGCTCGGCTACTGGCGCGCGACCTGACCGCTCCGTTCCGGTCGCGCCCGCCCGATGCGCCGGGTTGACGATCCGTTACCCCGGCGCGCGGGCGATCGTTTACACCTTTCGCCGGGGTGTCCGCTTCTGCCCTCTCGTGCGCAAGACGCGGGACACCCGGAAACGGTTGTGGCGAAAAGAATCGAATATGAACGCGGAAACCCCCCTTTGGAGTGAACTCACGTCAGGCGACTGTGGGTTCACTCTCCGTGCGTAAAGATTCCGGTGTCTCAAGTCGCCGGGCCCGCGCCGACCCACCGTCCCCGTGGTGAGCGGCCGGCGACGCCATGTCTCTTGTGGGGGTTCCACCATCTTGAACAGCAACACCTTCCGCGCGCCCGTACGCCGTACCGCCGCCGCCGCGACCGTCGCCGCCCTGGCCGTCGGCCCCGTGCTCCTCGCGGCCCCGGCGGCACAGGCGACGGGCGGCGAAGGGCACGCCACCGCCGTCGTCCTGCGGACCGGCCTCGACGTCTCCCTCCTGAACAAGACGGTCGACGTGCCGCTGCGGGTCTCCCTCAACGAGGTCAAGGCCCCGGAGACCGAGAACCAGACCGCGCTGTCGGTGAAGGTGCAGGGAGCCGAGGGCGACAAGCCGATCGACGTCCTCGCCGCCGACGTCGCCACCTCGAAGGCCACCGTGGACGAGAAGAAGGCCGAGGGGTACGTGAACCTCGTCAAGGCCCGGGTCCACGTCCCCGGCATTCCGCTGCTCTCGCTGATCGAGGTCGAGAAGGTGACCTCCAAGGCCCTCTGCGAGGTCGGCCGCAAGCCGGTGGCCGAGTCCAACGTCCTCGGGCACGTCATCGTCTTCGGCAAGAAGACCACGCTCTCCACCGCCGGCCGGACCGAGGTCGACGTGCCCCAGGTCGGCAAGGTCACCCTCGACCTGTCCCGCACCTCCACGACCTCGCGCACCGCCGCGGCGACCGCCCTCGAACTCAAGGTGGAGGTCAACCCGCTGAAGCTCGGCGTCGCCGAGGTCAACGGCACGGTGACGCTCGCCGAGGCCACCTGCGAGACGCCCAAGGGCACGGCTCCCACCCAGAAGCCCACGGAGGAGCCCACCCAGAAGCCGACCGAGCAGCCCACCCAGGAGCCCAGCGAGCAGCCCACCCAGCAGCCCACCGCCGAGCCGAGCGACCCGGAAGGCGTGACGACCGACAACGGCGGCACCACGCCCACCCAGAACCTCGCCGAGACCGGCGGCAGCTCCACCACCCCGTACATCGCGGGCGGCGCGCTCGCGCTCCTCGTGGCCGGCGGCGGCGCGCTCGCGCTGACCCGCTCGCGCGCCCGCTCCCGGGGCTGACGGCCCGAGGGGGACGGGCAGGGGGCAGGCGCCGGAGGGCGCGGCGGGCTCCGGGGGAGCCTCGCAGGGGAAGCACGGGTCCGGGGAGGGCGACGGTGACGACGTCGCCCTCCCCGGACCCGTCCGCGCGCGCCGCGCGCGCCGACTGCGCCGCGCGCGCCGACTGCGCCGACCGCTCCGTGTCGCGGTCCGGTCGGTCCGGGTCCGCTCAGCCCTCCATCAGCAGCGCCTGGTCGAGGGCCTGGAGGAAGCGGTTCGTCGTGGCCCGGTCGCGGACCGCGATCCGCAGCCAGTTCCTGTCGAGCCCCGGGAAGGTGTCGCCCCGCCGGGCCGCGAAGCCCAGCGACCGCAGCCGCTCACGGATCGCGTCCGCCCCGTCGATCCGCAGCAGCACGAACGGGCCCTCCGCCCCCGGTACCGTCCGCACCTCGTCGAACTCCGCGAGACCGGCCAGCAGATGCGCCCGCTCGACCCCGATCCGGTGCGCCGCGTGCTCCGCCTCCGCGAGCGCCGCCCGCGTCATGCACGCCTCCGCCGCCACCAGGGCGGGCGTCGACACCGGCCACAGCGGCTGCGTCCGCTCCAGGGCCGCGATCGTCGCCGGATCGGCCAGCACGTACCCGATCCGCAGCCCGGCCAGCCCCCACGTCTTGGTGAGGCTGCGCAGCACCACGAGGCCCGGCACGTCGGTCCGCCCGGCCAGCGACTCGCGCTCGCCCGGCACCGCGTCGAGGAACGCCTCGTCGACCACCAGGGTCCGCCAGGGTCTCGCGAGCGCCGCGATCGAGGCGGCCGGGTGCAGCACCGACGTGGGGTTCGTGGGGTTCCCGATCACCACCAGGTCCGCGTCCTCGGGGACCGCCGCCGGATCCAGCCGGAAGCCGTCCTCCTCGCGCAGCAGCACCCGGCCCACCTCGTGGCCGACGTCGCGCAGCGCCGCCTCCGGCTCGGTGAACTGCGGATGCACCACGACGGGCCGCCGCACCGGGAGCGCCCGTGCGATCAGCACGAAGGCCTCCGCCGCACCGGCCGTCAGCAGGACCCGGCTCGACGGCAGGTCGTGCCGCTCGGCCACGGCCGCCCGCGCGGCCCGGCCGTCGGGGTAGGCGGCGAGTCCGGTCAGGGAGTCGGCGATCCGCTCCCGCAGCCAGTCCGGTGGGGTGTTCGTCCGGACGTTGACCGCCAGATCGATGAGTTTCTCGTCCCGTACCTCGGCGTCACCGTGGTGGCGCAGGTCGTGGGCGTCGGTATGCAGATGCATGTCCATGGCCGCCGTCGTGTGGGGGGTGGGGATGGTGGGGGGTGAGCCAGGCTCGCCAGCGATGTACCCGTGGGTGGGGGGCAACAACCGTACGCCTGGGGCGTCTTCGTTCGGACGAAACGGGACGGAGACGGCCAGAGCGCACGTCACGCGCCGGGATTTCCGCTTGGGGACGAGCAGCGCGGCGGACGCGCCCCCGCCCGCCGCGAGCAGCGCCGCCGCCTCCGCCACCGAGGCCGTGCCCGTCGCCGCCAGCGGCCGCGCCGACGGATGCGGTACGGGCACGGCCGCCAGCTCCACCGCCGTGCACGCCCGCACCGGGACCCCGAGCTCCGCGGCGGCCCCCGCGATGCCCGGCTCCGCCGCCCGCGCGTCGAGCGTGGCGAGCGAACGGACGGCCGCACGCGTCAGCCCCGCCTCCCGCAGCACCGCCCCGACCAGGGCGAGCACCTCGTCCACCGCGACCCCGGCGCGCGCTCCGACACCGAGGTGCGCGGAGGCCGTCCCATCCGGTAGCAAAGGCCCATGGCTGTGGTCGTCGCGCTCGGCGCTTTCCTCATGACGCTCTTCGGCGGCTGGGTCGCGGGACGCGTCACCGACCGGCGCCACCTCGTCCTCGGCCTGGCCGGCGGACTCATGCTCGGGGTCGTCGGACTCGACCTGCTGCCCGAGGCGATGGAGGCCGCGGGCGACGAGGTCTTCGGCGTCCCCGAGGCGCTGCTGCTCTTCGTCGGCGGCTTCCTCCTCGCCCACGTCGTGGAGCGGCTCCTCGCCGTACGCCGGGCCGCACACGGCGTCGCCGCCGACGAGCGGGTCCCGCAGGTCGGCATGACCGCGGCCGCCGCGATGGTCGGCCACAGCCTCATGGACGGCATCGCGCTCGGCGCGGCCTTCCAGGTCGGCGGCGGCATGGGCGCCACCGTCGCCGTCGCCGTGATCACCCACGACTTCGCCGACGGCTTCAACACCTACACGATCACCAGCCTCTACGGGAACGCCCGCCGCAAGGCCGTCGCCATGCTCGTCGCCGACGCCCTGGCACCCCTGATCGGCGCCGCCTCCACCCTGCTGTTCACCCTTCCGGTGGAACTTCTCGGCAGCTATCTGGGGTTCTTCGGCGGCGCCCTGCTCTACCTGGCGGCCGCCGAGATCCTGCCGGAGGCCCACCACGACCACCCCGCCCGCTCCACCCTGCTCTGCACGGTGGCGGGCGTCGGCTTCATCTGGCTCGTGGTGGGCGCCTCCGGCGGCTGACCTCACCTGCAGTGCTCCACGCCGCACCGCTCCACGAAGCGCGCGGCGACCTCCGGGGACCCCGCCCAGTGGGTGTGGACGTAGCTGGCGTGCACCCCGCCCTGCACGAAGCCCTCGACCCTCCGCTCGGGCTGCCGCAGCCCCCACGCGGCCGCCGCCCCGGCGCCCGGCTCGATGACGGTCCGGTGGAACTCGTGCCCGCGCATCCGCGCCCCGGCGGGCGCGAGCACGCTGTCGCTCACCGCGACGGCGTCCCGGTACCCGAGGGTGAGCCGCCCGGACATCCGCGCGTCCGCGTCGAGCACCCCGCACATGGGAGTGCCGTCGAGCGACCGCGCGAGATACAGCAGCCCGGCGCACTCTGCGGCGACGGGCGCGCCGGACGCGGCGAGCGCGGCGACCGCCTTCCGCAACGGCTCGTTGGCGGACAGCTGCTCCCCGTACATCTCCGGGAACCCGCCGCCTATGACCAGCCCGGACGTCCCCTCGGGCAGCTCCTCGTCCCGCAGCGGGTCGAAGGTCACGACCTCGGCGCCGGCGGCCCGCAGCAACTCCGTGTGCTCGGCGTACGAGAAGGTGAACGCCGCCCCGCCCGCGACGGCGACGACCGGCCTGCCACCGGACCCGCCCGCGGCCCGGGCACCCACCGCGGCACCGGCACCGGCGGCACCCCGCGCGTCCGCGCCCCGCGGGCGGTCCGCCCACGCGCCGTGCGGTTCCCACGCCTCGGCGGACAGCACGGGCGCGCTGCGCGCCAGCGCCAGCAGCGCCTCCAGATCGCATCCCGCGCGGACCTGCTCGGCCTGCGCGGCCACCGCCTCGACCGCCGCCGCCTGCCGCTCGGCGACCGGCACGAGCCCCAGGTGCCGCGACGGGGTCGCGACGGCGGGAGCCCGCCGCAGCACCCCGAGCACCGGCACCCCCGACTCGCCGAGCGCCTCCCGCAGCAGGTGCTCGTGCCGGTCCGTCGCGACCTTGTTGAGGATCACGCCCCCGATCCGCACCTCCGGGTCCCAGGACGCGAAGCCGTGCACGAGCGCCGCCACCGAACGCGACTGCGAGGACGCGTCGACGACCAGCACCACCGGCGCCTTCAGCAGCTTCGACACCTGGGCGGTGGAGGCGAGTTCACCCTGGTCGGCCGCGCCGTCGTACAGCCCCATGACCCCCTCGACGACCGCCAGGTCGCAGCCGCGCGCCCCGTGCTCGAAGAGCGGCGCGACCAGCCCCGTACCGCACATGTACGCGTCGAGGTTGCGGCCCGGCCGCCCCGTGGCGAGCGCGTGGTACCCGGGGTCGATGTAGTCCGGCCCCACCTTGTGCGGCGAGACCGCCAGACCACGGCCGGCGAACGCGGCCATCAGACCGGTCGCGACCGTGGTCTTGCCCGCGCCCGAGGAGGGCGCGGCGATGACGAGACGTGCTACCACTCGATGCCCCGCTGGCCCTTCTGGCCGGCGTCCATCGGGTGCTTGACCTTGGACATGTCGGTGACGAGGTCCGCGAAGTCGACCAGCTCCTGCGGCGCGTTGCGGCCGGTGATGACGACGTGCTGGTGCCCGGGCCGGTCGCGCAGCACCTGGACGACCTCGGCCGTGTCGATCCAGCCCCAGTGCAGCAGGTACGCGAACTCGTCGAGGACGTAGAACGTGTACTTCTCCTCGGCGAGGTCCCGCTTGACCTGCTCCCAGCCCTCACGCGCCTTGTCCTCGTGAGACTGCTCGCCCTCGGCGACCTCGCGCTGGATCCAGGACCAGCCCTCGCCCATCTTGTTCCAGGTGACCGTGCCGCCCTTGCCCGTCTCGCCGAGGGCCTTCAGGGCGTTCTCCTCGCCGACCCGCCACTTCGCGGACTTGACGAACTGGAACACCCCGATCGGCCAGCCCTGGTTCCAGGCGCGCAGCGCCATCCCGAACGCGGCGGTGGACTTCCCCTTGCCGACGCCCGTGTGCACCATCACCAGCGCGCGGTTGCGGCGCTGACGGGTGGTGAGACCGTCGTCGGGAACGACGGTCGGCTGTCCCTGCGGCATTAAGCGGCCCTCCATGCTGACGCCGGCTGTGCGGAGCGCACCGACCGGACTGACTGTGCTGCCTGACCCGTCCGGGGCGCGTGCCCCGCTTCCCGTACGTCCCGGACCAGGCCCGCGATCGCGTCGGCGCGCAGCTCGTCCAGGGTGACGGCGGTGCCGCCGAGTTCACGGGCGAGCTGCCCGGCGAGCCCGAGCCGCACCGGTCCGGTCTCGCAGTCGACGACGACCGAGGCGGTGCCGTCGGCGGCGTGCAGCCGCGCCGCGCGGGCGGCGAGCGCCACCGGGTCGGCCCCGCCGCCGGTCGCCCGCCCGTCGGTGACGACGACGAGCAGCGGGCGGCGCGAGGGGTCCCGCAGCCGCTCGACGCGCAGGACGTCGTGGGCCTTGAGGAGACCCGCGGACAGCGGGGTGCGGCCGCCGGTCGGGAGCTTCTCCAGCCGGGCGGCGGCCGCGTCGACGGACGAGGTCGGCGGCAGCGCGACCTCGGCCTCACGGCCCCGGAAGGTGACCAGACCGACCTTGTCGCGCCGCTGGTAGGCGTCGAGCAGCAGCGACAGGACGGCGCCCTTGACGGCGCTCATCCGCTGCCGCGCCGCCATCGAACCCGAGGCGTCGACCGCGAAGAGCACCAGGTTCCCCTCGCGCCCCTCCCGGGTCGCCTGCCGCAGGTCGTCCCGGCGCACGACGAGACCGGGCCCGGTCCGTCCGCGCGCCCGCTGGTGCGGTGCGGCGGCCTGCACGGTCGCGGCCAGGTGCAGCTTGGTCAGCGCCCCCCGGGGACGGGTCGAACCGGTGGTCCGGCCGTGCTCGGTGCGGGCCCGGGAGCGCCGTCCGGCCGCGCCCTCGCCCAGACCGGGCACGCTGAGCACCTTCGTACGGAAGGGCTCGCAGGCGGCGACGGCCGCGCGCTCACCGGCACCGGCCCCGGCGCTCTGCGGAGCGGGAGCGGGTGCGGGTTCCTGCCCGGCCGGGGGCGCGGGCGGCGCGGACTCCTCGGGAGCGGGGGAGTGCTCGGCGGCGGGACCCTCGCCCTGCGGGGGCACCCCTCCGCCGGGGCCGCCGTCCCCCGGGCCGCCGTCACCGGGACCGCCGTCACCGGGACCGCCGTCACCGGGACCGCCGTCCCCCGGCCCGTCAGGCTCGGGGTCCTCGTCCGGCTCCTGGCCCTTGAACTCCTCCAGGGTCTCGTCGAGCTTCTCCTCGTCGAGGCCGGGGGCGTCGAAGGGGGAGCGGCGGCGACGGTGGGGGAGCGCGAGGAGCGCGGCCTGCCGCACGTCCTCGGAGTCGACCTCGGTGCGGCCGGCCCAGGCGGCGAGCGCGGTCGCGGCGCGGGCCATCACGATGTCGGCGCGCATGCCGTCCACCTCGAACGCGGCGCAGGTGGCGGCGATCTGGAGCAGGACGCCGTCGCCGAGCGTCACCCGGGGCAGCAGCTCCCGCGCCGCGACGATCCGCGCGCGCAGCTCCGCCTCGTCCGCGGCCCAGCGGCCGGCGAAGGCGGCGGGATCGTCCTCGTAGGCCAGCCGGCGACGGACGACCTCGACGCGCTGCTGCGGATCGCGCGACGCGGAGACCTCGACGGTCAGCCCGAACCGGTCGAGCAGCTGGGGCCGCAGCTCGCCCTCCTCGGGGTTCATGGTGCCGACGAGCAGGAAGCGGGCGGCGTGCCGAACCGAGACGCCCTCGCGCTCGACGTGCGAGGCGCCCATGGCGGCCGCGTCGAGGAGATGGTCGATGAGGTGGTCGCTCAGCAGGTTGACCTCGTCGACATAGAGGATCCCCCGGTGGGCGGCGGCGAGCAGTCCCGGCTCGAAGGCCTTGACGCCGTCGGCGAGGGCCTTCTCGATGTCGAGGGATCCGACGAGCCGGTCCTCGGAGGCGCCGACGGGCAGCTCGACCATCCGGGCCGGCCGCTCGGTGCCGGGCGCGGTCCCGTGCGGCCCGTCGGGGCAGCCGGGGTCGGGGGCGCCGGGGTCGCAGCTGAACCTGCAGCCCGCGACCACGGGCACGGCGGGCAGCAGCTCGGCCAGCGCGCGTACGGCGGTGGACTTGGCCGTCCCCTTCTCGCCCCGCACGAGCACACCGCCGACGGCGGGGCTGACCGCGTTCAGCAGCAGGGCGAGCCGCAGGTCGTCCATGCCGACGACTGCGGTGAACGGATACCGGGTGCTCATCGGCCGGTCACTCCTTCGGATCGCTGATGTTCGGACGACGGACGGCGACCGCCGGGGCGGGGCTCACGGCGCACCCGGCGGCACGAACGGAAGGCCCCGCGGAGCCCCCTCCTCGATGAGCCGGAGCAGCGCGTCCGTGTCCGCGTGCTCCTCGATCAGGTCCCCGAGCCGGTCGAGCTGCTCCTCGCGGAGGGCGCCGAAGGAGGTGTCGGGGGCGGGCGTGAAACGGCGGCCGGCCGCCGCGGCGACCTCCCGCAGGAACGCCCGCCGGAACCCGTCGCTCTCCAGCGAGCCGTGCCAGTGGGTCCCCCAGACCGCGCCCACCCGGCACCCGTCGAGGAAGGGTTCGCCGCCCAGCACCTCGGCGACCCCGTGGTGGATCTCGTACCCCTCGACGTGCTCCCCGAGCGCCTCGCCGACCGGTCGGGCCAGGGTCTTCTCGCGTGCGAAGCGGACCCGCACCGGCAGCAGGCCGAGCCCGTCGACGGACCCGGCGCGGGACTCGACCTCGTCCTCGATGTGCTCGCCGAGCACCTGGAAGCCGCCGCAGACGCCGAGCACCGGCCGGCCCTCGGCCGCCCGCCGCGCCAGGGCGTCGGCGAGACCGCGCTCGCGCAGCCAGGCGAGGGCCTTGACGGTGCCGCGGGTCCCCGGCACGACGACCAGGTCGGCGTCGACGAGCTCCTCGGCCCGGTCCACGAACCGGACCACGACGCCCGGCTCGGCGGCCAGCGCGTCCACGTCGGTGAAGTTGGACATCAGGGGCACCGCGCAGACCGCGACGCGCAGCACGTCCTCGCCGACCGGCGGCGCGACGACGGACTCGCGCACCGCGCCCCGCAGCGAGACCCGGAGGCCGTCCTCCTCGTCGATGCCGAGCCCGTGGGCGTACGGCAGGACGCCGAAGGTCCGCCGGCCGGTGAGTCCGAGCAGCATGTCGAGGCCCGGTTCCAGCAGCGTCACGTCGCCGCGGAACTTGTTCACGAGGTAGCCCGCGACGAGCTCCTGGTCCTCGGGGGCGAGCAGCGCTGTCGTGCCGAAGAACTGGGCGAAGACCCCGCCCCGGTCGATGTCGCCGACCACCACGACCGGCAGCCTCGCCGCCCTCGCGATCCCCATGTTCACGATGTCGGTGCGCCGCAGGTTGATCTCGGCCGGGCTGCCCGCGCCCTCGCAGATCACCGCGTCGTACGTGCTCCGCAGCTCCTCCAGGCAGGCGAGGACCGGCTCGAAGAGCTCCTTCTGCCGCCCTCCGTGGTAGCCGCGGGCGCTCAGCTCGCCGACCGGCCGGCCCATCAGGACGACCTGGCTGGACCGGTCGCTGCCGGGCTTGAGCAGCACGGGGTTCATCAGCGCGGTGGGCTCCACCCGCGCGGCCTGCGCCTGCATGGCCTGGGCGCGGCCGATCTCGGCGCCCTCCCGGGTGACGAAGGAGTTGAGGGACATGTTCTGCCCCTTGAACGGCGCCACCTTCAGGCCCTTGCGGACCAGCCAGCGGCAGATGCCGGCCGTCACGACGCTCTTGCCCGCGTCGGACGTGGTCCCGGCGACGAGCAGACCCCCGCCCCTCACGCGTTCCTCCGCTTCCGGGCCGGCGCGCCCAGGGCGCCGGATATCAGTCGGCCGCCGGCACAGACGGCCAGCGTGAGTGCGGTGACCCGCCGGGACAGGCGCACGGCCCGGTCGATGTCGGCCACCTCCACGTCCCGCCCCCCGCCGTTGAGCACCGGCCGGTGCTCGACCCGGCCGCCGTACGCCAGAGTGCCGCCGAGGCGTACGCCGAGGGCGCCCGCGAAGGAGGCCTCGACGGGGCCCGCGTTGGGGCTGGGGTGCTTCGCCGCGTCGGCCCGCCAGGCGCGCAGGGCCCCGCGCGGGTTCCCGCCGGCGACGCTCGCCAGGGCGGCCGTCAGCCGGGCCCCGGGCCAGCCGGCCACGTCGTCGAGGCGGGCCGAGGCCCAGCCGAAGCGGCGGTGCCTGGGCGACCTGTGGCCGACCATGGCGTCGAGGGTGTTCACGGCGCGGAAGCCGACGAGGCCCGGGACGCCCGCGACCGCGCCCCAGAAGAGCGCGCCGACCACGGCGTCGGAGGTGTTCTCGGCGACCGACTCCACGACGGCGCGGGCCATCGCGGGTCCGTCCAGGGACTGCGGGTCGCGTCCGCAGAGGTGCGGCAGCCGTTCCCGGGCCACCTCCAGGTCGCCGGCGGCGAGCGCCCCGCCGATGGCCCGGGCCTCCCGCCCCAGGGTCGTACCGCCGACGACCGCCCACACGGAGGCGGCGGTCAGGGCGACGGCGGCGGCCGGCCGGTTCCGTACGGCCCGGGCGGCGAGCGCCCCGAGGGCGACGGTGGATCCGGCGCAGACGGCGGTGTGCAGGGCGCCCCAGCCGCGGTGGTCGTGGTGCAGGCGGTCCTCGACCGCGGCGGCCGCCCGGCCGAACGCGGCGACGGGATGCCCGCGGCGGGGGTCGCCGACGAGCAGGTCGACGGCGAGACCGGCGACCGCGCCGTACGCGAAGACGCCGGGGGAGGTGAGGCCGGTTCCGCTGCGGCCGGGCATGGCGCATGTCCTCACTCAGGGTCCGCGCCCTGGATCGACGTGACCGGCGGCGAGAGTTCCTGACTCCCGGACCCTCGGATCCGGTCACAGTGGCGGGACCGCGCCGGATTCGCACCGGACTTCCTCTGCTGCCGCCGTAATGGCCCCGGCAGTCCACCACGCCCCGAGAACAGCCGTCAACTCACCCTTGACCTGCGCCGGGTCACTGTGCGGAGCACCACAGACACGACGGCGGGGCGGACCGTCAGACGACGATCAGGTAGATGCCGTACGCGACGGCCGCCGCGCACAGCGCGAAGCAGGCGTACGCGGCGGTACGGGCCAGAGCCGCGGAGCCTCCGCGGGCGGCGGCCTCCTCCTGCTTGGTGAGGCCGACGATGCCGAGGGTGAAGAGGCCCACGAGCGCGACGGTCGCCACGAGGCTGACTCCGAAGACGGAGCCGAGAGCTGCCCAGTCGATCTTCATGTCGTTCGTTCCTTAGACCGCGGCGGCGGGGGCCGGGGGAGCGGTCGGGTCGGTGGGGGCCGGCGCGGGGATGGTCGTCCGGAGCTCCTCGTCCGCGACGGCGGCGACGGAGCCGGCGGGCGGCGGCGGGGTGACGGCGGCCATGGCGGTGGTCACGACGCCCGCGGGCTCGCCGTCGAGGTCGTCGTCGGTGACGTTGTTGTGGTCGACCGGCTTGCGGCGGGAGAGCGACCAGATGACGCCCGAGCCGACGACCAGCAGGACGGCGACGGCGGCGATGCCCCAGGGGCCCTGCTTGGTGAGGAACTCTGCACCGGCGCCGACCAGGGCGGCGGCGGGCAGGGTCAGACCCCAGGCGACGAACATCCGGGTGGCGGTCGACCAGCGGACGACGCCGCCCTTGCGGCCGAGACCGGCGCCCATCACGGCACCCGAGCAGGACTGGGTGGTGGAGAGGGAGAAGCCGAGGTGAGAGGAGGCGAGGATGACCGTCGCGGCGCTGGTCTGGGCGGCGAAGCCCTGCTGCGGCTGGAGGTCGGTGAGGCCCTTGCCCATGGTGCGGATGATGCGCCAGCCGCCGAGGTACGTGCCGAGGGCGATGGCCACACCGGCGGAGACGACGACCCACAGCGGGGGGTTCGAGCCCGGGGCGACGACACCCTGGGTGACCAGGGCCAGGGTGATGATGCCCATCGTCTTCTGGGCGTCGTTGGTGCCGTGGGCGAGGGAGACGAGACCGGCGGAGGCGATCTGGCCCGCCCGGTAGCCCTTGGCCGTGGCCTTCGCCTCGGGGTTGGCCTTGATCTTGTACGTCAGCCGGGTGGCGGCCATCGCGGCGAGGCCGGCGACGAGCGGCGCGGCGACGGCCGGGATGAGGACCTTGGTGACGATGGTGGGCCCGTTCACGGCCGACCAGCCGGCCGACATGACCGCGGCGCCGATGAGGCCGCCGAAGAGGGCGTGGGAGGAGCTGGACGGGAGTCCGAGCAGCCAGGTCAGGAGGTTCCAGAGGATCGCGCCCACCAAGGCGGCGAAGATCACCTCTGTACGAATGCCCTCTTCGTTGATGATCCCGCCGGAGATCGTCTTGGCGACCTCCACGGACAGGAACGCGCCGACGAGGTTCAGCACGGCGGACATGGCCACCGCCGTCTTCGGCTTGAGCGCACCGGTCGAGATGGTGGTGGCCATCGCGTTCGCGGTGTCGTGGAAACCGTTCGTGAAATCGAACACGAGAGCTGTCACGACCACAATGGCGAGCAGCAGCGTGATGTGTTCCATTTACCCAGGCAATCGTTTGAGGTCAGTGGCGGGACGAACGTAAGCAACCTGGGTGAACGGAAGGTGAACTGGGTCAGGCGTTGTGGTGTCCCGAACCGGCGTCCGGGGATTCCGCTTACGCCTCCCCGAGCTCCGCTGTCCAGCATGCGGTCACCCCGCAACCCCGGGTAATACCGGTCATCACCGGGCACATGCGACCCACCCCCGTCCCCCCGCCGTCCACCGGTTCCGCCCCCTGGACGGAACCATCCGACCGGGGGACCCCGCCGACGAGACCCAGGTCACCCTCCGGAGGGTCTCCCGGCACCCGGAACGGCCCCGGACGAGAAGCCGCCGACGGCCCCTCCGGGCGCCCCTCGGTCGGGCCGTCCGGGTCCCACCGGTGGCAGACCGCCCCCGTCCTGCCGAGACTGGGAGCGTGCGCCCGGCTACAGCGACGGCAGCGGCCGTCACCACCCTGATCGGTGTCGGCGCGGTCGCGTTCGCGGCCGGCCGGTACGCCAGCGACGCCGCCCTCAAGGCGCCGTCCGTACGTCCCCTGCCCGGGGACCCCAGACTCACCGTGCACGCCACGGGTCCCGACCGGATCACGCTCACCCGCAGCCTCGCCTCGCTGCGCCCCGGGACCTACGGCCTGGAGGGCCACGGCCAGCACGCCGTCACCGGCCCCGTCCTCGACCGGGTCCCGCACACCGCGGACACCGTCGTGCGGCGCCTCGAACGCGTCGAACGCGGACTCCTCGGCCCCGGCTCCCGCGTCCGCCTCACCCCCCAGCTGCACATCGGGACGCCGACCACCGCCCTCGGGCTCGCCCACGAGGACGCCGAGATCCCCGGCGAACTCGGCCCCCTGCCGGCCTGGCTCGTCGCGGCGCCCCGCACCCTCTGGGTGATCGCCCTGCACGGGCTCGGCGGCACCCGCGAGCACCCGCTGAACGTGGTCCCCTTCTACAACCGGCGCCACGTCCCCGTCCTCGTCCCCGCCTACCGGGGCGACGAGGGGGCCCCCGCCTCCCCGGACGGCCTCGCCCACCTCGGCGACTCCGAGTGGCGCGACGTCGACGCCGCCATCCGCTACGCCGTCCACCGGGGCGCCGCGAAGGTCGTCCTGCACGGCTGGGGGACCGGCGCCTCGATGGCCCTGCGGGCCGCCGCCGAGTCGGGGGTGCGCGACCGGATCGCCGGCCTCGTCCTCGACTCGCCCGTCCTGGACTGGGAGGCGACCCTCCGCAACCTCGCCGCCGCCCGCCACGTGCCCGCCCCCCTGCTCCCGCTCGCCGTCCGGGCCGCCCAGGGCAGGACGGGGCCGCACGGCGACCTCCTCGAAGCCGTCTCCGCGCCCGGCGCGCTGCGCGTCCCCGTGCTCCTCGCCCACGGCCCCGACGACACCGTCGCCCCGTGGGAGCCCTCCGTCGAACTCGCCGCCCGCCGCCCCGATCTGGTCACCCTCCTGACCGTCCGGAACGCCCCGCACACGGCGATGTGGAACGCCGACCCGGTCCGCTACGAGGAGGCCCTCCGCCGCTTCCTCACCCCGCTCCTCTAGGCGGCGCGCGCCGCGCCGGGGACGGCGCGTCCGATTCCGATTGGGCTTTCGGGCCGTCAGCGGGAAGACTGCCCCCGTGACGTCTCGAAAGCCCGATGGCAACTCCAGACTCCGACTCGTCCGCCCGCGGGCGCTGGCCACCGCCCGACGGGCCGTGACGACCCGGCGCACCCGGCCGGCGCCGCGGCCGCCCGAGGGCACCCCGCCCCGCGCCGAGCTGGCCCGCCAGGCCCGGCACGTCCTCGCCGACGCGGTACGGATCGCCCGCTGGGCCGCCGTCGAGCGCGGCGCCGTCGCCGCCCCCAGCGGCCCGTCGGCCCCCTCCGCGCAGGAACGGGCCGCCGTCGCGCTGAACCTGACACCCGGCCAGGTCCGGGCCGGCTGGGACCGTGCCCGGCTCGCCGGCCTCATCGAGCTCCACGGCGACACCGCCCGCCCCGGCTGGCGGCTGCAGGCCTGGGACCGCGACGACTCCGCCGTGCTGCGCGGCTGGGTCGCCCTCTTCGACGCCTGGTCGCTGGTGCACCCGGCCCCCGAGGGCGTCGAGCCGAGCGCCGTCGCCGAGGTCGTCGAGGCCCTCCCGCAGGTCCTCTCGCTGCTCCAGCTCTCCCAGGGGCCGGTCCTCGTCCCCGTCCTGCTCGACCTGCTCGGCCAGCGCGTCGAGGAGCTGCGCGGCGAGCGCTGCGAGGTCCCGGGCGCCGAACAGGCCGCCGCGGCCCCCGACGCGCCCGCCGCGAGCGGCACCGGCACCGACGGGCTCCCCGCCCTGCTCGACTGGGCGCTCGAAGGCCTGGCGGCCGTGGGAGCGCTCACCCTGGACGCCGGTTCCGAGGGCCGCCACGCCACCCTGACCCCCCTCGGCAACTGGGCGGTCTGGGTCAAGCTGGAGCAGATCTGCGTCGCCGCGCAGAGCCCCGCCGGGAACATCGAGCAGTCCGCCGGGGACATGCTCCGCGGCTGCGCCCGCCTCACCCCCGGTCCGGCCCGCGCCGAGTACCGCGCCTGGCTCGCGGCCCGCACCCTCTCCAGCGCCGTGGCCGAGCTGCTCGCCGTCGCCCGCGGCGAGGACGCGCTGCTGCGCGGACTCGCCTTCGAGGCCCTGCGGGTCGTCGGCGCCCCCGCGGAGGCCGAGGTGCGGGCCACCGTCGCCGAGCCCTCCCTGCGGCCGTACGCGCTGCTCTGGCTCGCCGAGTACGAGGGAGCCGACCCCGACGACGCGCAGGAGGTCCTCACCCGCGCCGAGTCGACCTGGCTCTGGGTGGACACGGCCGCCGCGGTCGCCGACCACGGGGAGAGCGAGCTGCTCGTCCGGCACCTCGACTCCGCCGTGCAGGGCACCGTCCCGGCGCTCCTCGACGAGATCCGCGCCGTCGGCCACCCCCGCACCGTCCAGGTCCTGGTCGCCCTCGCGGCGGCCCACCCGGACCCGGCCCTGGCCAAGGCCGTCCGCCGGGCCGCCTTCCAGGTCCACACCGGGGGAGCCTGACCCCCCCCCGGGGGACGGTCGAACACGGGTGAGCCCCCGGCGCGCGGCTACTCCGCGGAGCCGGGGGTGTACGTCCCGAAACTCCAGACGTTGCCCTCGCGGTCGCGCGCCATGTAGTCCCGCGAGCCGTAGTCCTGGTCCGTGGGCGGCATCACGATCTCGACGCCGTGGGCCACCGCCCGCGCGTGGTGGTCGTCGACGTCGTCCACGTGCACGAAGACGCCGACCGGACCGGCGCCGGCCATCAGCTTGTCGAACTCGCTGCCGGTGCCCTTGCTGCCCAGCATCACCATGCCGTTCCCGTACGACAGCTCGGCGTGCGCCACGCGCCCGTCCTCCGTCTCGTACACGGCGTCCGCCCGGAAGCCGAAGCCCTCCGTCAGGAGGGTGATGGCCGCCTTGGCGTCCTGGTAGGTCAGCGTGGGACAGACGTGGGGTGCCTCGGGCATCCCGATCACTTCCTCTCGGTCCGGTCGCGGGCGACCGGGTCTGGGTCCGCGGGTTCCGCCGACGGTCAGCGGAAGGTGTTGCACCGGGCCATGTCGCCGGTCCGGTAGCCCTCGTAGAACCACTGCTGGCGCTGGGCCGCGGAGCCGTGGGTCCAGTTCTCCGGGGTCACCCGGCCCTGGAACCGCTCCTGGATCCGGTCGTCGCCGACCGCGGCCGCCGCGTCCAGGCCGTCCCGGATGTCCTCGTCCGTCAGCCGGGTCAGCAGCGGCCGGCCCGTCCGGTCGTCGGGCGTGGTGGTGGCGTGCCGGGCCCACACGCCCGCGTAGCAGTCGGCCTGGAGCTCGACCCGCACGGCGTTGGAGTCCGCCCCGGTCCGCCCGTCCTGGGCGCGGCTGAGGGTCCCCATCAGGTTCTGGATGTGGTGGCCGTACTCGTGCGCGACCACGTAGGCCTGGGCGAAGGGTCCGCCGGTCGACCCGAACTTGGTGCGCAGCTCGTCGAAGAAGCCCAGGTCCAGGTAGACCTGGCGGTCGCCGGGGCAGTAGAACGGCCCCACCGCCGAGGTCGCCGAGCCGCAGGCCGTCGGGACGCGCTGGCTGAACATCACCGTGGCGGCGTTCCCGTAGGTGCCGCCCCGGCGCGCGTACTCGCTCCGCCAGAAGTCCTGGACGCTGTTGACGACGGCGACGATCCGGCAGTCCTCGCGGGTGTTGGCGTCCGAACCCTTCTTGCAGGTCTGCGTCACCTGGGCCGCGGAGGAGGCGCTGGCCGCCGGTTCGTCGCCGCCCGAGGAGAGTCCGAGCTGATCCGGTCCCACGCCGAGGAACAGCCCCAGGATCAGGGCGATGAAGCCGATGATGCCGCCGCCGACGGTGGCCTTGCCGCCCGGGATGCGGCTGCTCCGGACGTCCTTGACCTCCGAGGTGTCCAGGTCGGCGTCGTCGTCGAACTGCACGGTCCACCACCCTCCGCGTCACTGCCGCGGCAGTGGCCGCCGCCCTGCGCCGAGTATCAGCCGATCTTCGCACGCCCGCCCCTTTTGTTCAGCGAGGCCGGTTATGTGAGAAAGCTCCGATCGGGCCTCCGGGACCCGCATGGCCGAAAAGCAGTTGCAGGGGGCCGTTAGACTGGCCGCATGGCCATTCTCCCCGTGCACTAGCGGCGTCGAAGCCCTCCACCAGCCGTCCTTCCGCCGTTTCCCACCGCCCTGGAGTCTGTCCGTGATCACCGCTTCCGGCATCGAGCTGCGCGCCGGCGCCCGTGTCCTCATCGAGTCCGCTTCCTTCCGCGTCGCCAAGGGCGACCGCATCGGCCTCGTCGGTCGCAACGGAGCGGGCAAGACCACCCTCACGAAGTGCCTCGCGGGCGAGGGCCAGCCCGCCGCCGGCCAGATCGCCCGCTCGGGCGAGGTCGGCTACCTGCCGCAGGACCCGCGCACCGGCGACCTCGACGTCCTGGCCCGCGACCGCATCCTCTCCGCCCGCGGCCTCGACGTCCTCCTCAAGAAGATGCGGATGAACGAGGAGCGCATCGCCACCGGCTCCGGCGCCACGCGCGACAAGGCCATGCGGCAGTACGAGCGCCAGGAGACCGAGTTCCTGACCAAGGGCGGGTACGCGGCCGAGGCCGAGGCCTCCACGATCGCCGCCGCCCTCGGCCTGCCCGACCGGGTCCTGGGCCAGCCGCTGCACACCCTCTCCGGTGGCCAGCGCCGCCGCGTCGAGCTCGCCCGGATCCTCTTCTCGGACGCCGACACGCTCCTCCTCGACGAGCCGACCAACCACCTCGACGCCGACTCCATCGTCTGGCTGCGCGACTACCTGAAGAGCTACCGCGGCGGCTTCATCGTGATCTCCCACGACGTCGACCTCGTCGAGACCGTGGTGAACAAGGTCTTCTACCTGGACGCCAACCGCTCCACGATCGACGTCTACAACATGGGCTGGAAGCTCTACCAGCAGCAGCGCGAGGCCGACGAGAAGCGCCGCAAGCGCGAGCGCCAGAACGCCGAGAAGAAGGCCGCCGCCCTCAACTCGCAGGCCGACAAGATGCGCGCCAAGGCCACCAAGACCGTGGCCGCGCAGAACATGGCCAAGCGCGCCGAGCGGCTGCTCTCCGGCCTGGAGGCGGTCCGCGCCTCGGACAAGGTGGCCAAGCTCCGCTTCCCGGACCCCGCGCCCTGCGGCAAGACCCCGCTGACGGCCGAGGGGCTCTCCAAGTCCTACGGTTCGCTCGAAATCTTCACCGATGTGGACCTCGCGATCGACAAGGGCTCCCGCGTCGTCATCCTCGGCCTCAACGGCGCGGGCAAGACCACGCTGCTCCGGCTGCTCGCCGGCGCCGAGAAGCCCGACACCGGCGAGGTGACCCCGGGACACGGCCTCAAGCTCGGCTACTACGCCCAAGAGCACGAGACCCTCGACCCCGAGCGGAGCGTCCTGGAGAACATGCGCTCGGCCGCGCCCGACCTCGACCTCGTCCAGGTCCGCAAGACGCTCGGCTCGTTCCTGTTCTCGGGCGACGACGTCGACAAGCCGGCCGGGGTGCTCTCCGGCGGCGAGAAGACCCGGCTGGCCCTGGCCACCCTGGTCGTCTCCTCGGCGAACGTGCTGCTCCTCGACGAGCCCACCAACAACCTCGACCCGGCCAGCCGCGAGGAGATCCTCGGGGCCCTGCGGACCTACCAGGGCGCCGTCGTCCTCGTCACCCACGACGAGGGCGCGGTCGACGCGCTGGAGCCGGAGCGGATCATCCTGCTCCCGGACGGCGTCGAGGACCTCTGGGGCCCGGACTACGCGGACCTGGTCGCGCTCGCCTGACCCGGAGCGCACCGGGTGATCATGCCCGACTGGATCATTCGGCCCACGGGTGATCCTTCATCTGAGTGAGTGCGTCTCGTACACCCCGGCGCGGTGCTCTGCCGAATCCTTCCGGCAGACCCGCGCCGGACGTGTGTTCCCGCTGCGTCGCTGACCTGCCGATTCCCGTGCGGGGGCCCTCGGGCGTCGCTTTCCGGCCCAGCGGAATCAGGGCTTCCGTTCGTGACGAACAGGCGCTCGTCCACAAACCCGGCGGCATCGACCTTGTCGAATGGGTGGCCAGGATGGACGCGAGGGGTGATCATGAGAAGTCCAGAGCGCACTTCCCATGAGGAGGCACGGGTGGCCGAGACTCTGAAGAAGGGCAGCCGGGTGACCGGCGCCGCGCGCGACAAGCTCGCGGCAGACCTGAAGAAGAAGTACGACTCCGGTGCGAGTATCCGGGCGCTGGCCGAGGAAACCGGCCGCTCCTACGGATTCGTCCACCGGATGCTCAGCGAGTCCGGAGTCACGCTGCGTGGACGCGGCGGAGCGACCCGGGGCAAGAAAGCCGCCTCGGCCTGACAGCGGGACGCCTCGACCGGGCCACCGGATCCCCCGGTGGCCACCCGGTCGGCCATCGCGCCGACCCGGTGGTTACTGTGCAGTCACTTAGCATTCGCATGCAGTGTGCTGCACCGTAACCGGAGGCGCCCCATGACTACGCTCGACGACTCTGAGCTCGTATTCGACAAGGACGGTGTTCGGCTCACCGTCGAGGACGCCGTTGCCACGGTGACCCTGACCAATCCGGCGAAGCGCAACGCTCAGTCTCCCGCTCTGTGGCGGGCGTTGACAGAAGCCGGCCGGTCGTTGCCCGGCAGCGTGCGGGTCGTCGTCCTGCGCGGCGAGGGACAGTCCTTCTCCGCCGGACTCGACCGGCAGGCGTTCACGCCCGAGGGCTTCGACGGAGAGCCGTCCTTTCTCGACCTCGCGCGCGGTTCCGACGCGGGCCTCGACGCGGTCATCGCCGAGTACCAGGAGGCGTTCACCTGGTGGCGCCGCAGCGACCTCGTGTCGATCGCGGCCGTCCAGGGGCACGCCATCGGCGCGGGCTTCCAGCTCGCCCTCGCCTGCGACCTGCGGGTCGTCGCCGAGGACGTGCAGTTCGCCATGCGCGAGACCAGCCTGGGCCTCGTCCCGGACCTGACCGGGACGCACCCCCTGGTCTCGCTCGTCGGCTACGCCCGCGCGCTGGAGATCTGCGCCACCGGTCGCTTCGTCCACGCGGAGGAGGCCGAGCGCATCGGCCTGGCCAACCTGTCCGTCCCCGCCGACGAGCTCGATGCCGCGGTCCGGGACCTGGCCGCCGCCCTGCTCGCGGCGCCGCGCGACGCGGTCACCGAGACCAAGGCGCTGCTCCAGGGCGTCTCCGGCCGCTCGTACGAGGAGCAGCGCGTCGCCGAGCGCGCCGCCCAGGCCCGGCGCCTGCGCGACCTGGCCGGCCTCGGCGACTGACGCCTGCCCGCGTTCCCCGGGGCCCTCCGCGGCTCCGGGGTCTCCGCACGCCCGCGCGCACGGCCCGCGCCCGCCTGCCCCGCCGGGTCTCACCCGAACGGCGGTACGCGGCCCCGGAACCCCGGCCCGCCGATCGGATACGGGCTCCGGCCTAGCGGAGGTCCGACACCACGACGCCGACCGCGATCCCGTCGCCCCGGGTGGCCGCCGCGACCGCCGTCCGCACCGCGCGGGCCACGTCCAGCGGGCGGGACCCGGCCGTCACGGCCAGCTCCACCCGCACCTCGCCGGGCCTCCGGCGCACCGGCGGGCCCAGGGTGTCCGTCACCGCCGCGACCCCCGCCACCCCGAGGGCGGCGAGCGCCGCGGGGTCGTCCGTCGCCGGCGAGGTGGGGCCGGGTGCGGCGGCGGTCCCGGCATCCGGCTCCGGCGGTGCGTCGAGAAGTTCCGTCACCCGGAGGTCCACGCCCGCGACCACCAGGCCCAGTCCGTCCTCGGCGGCGGTGAGCAGCGCCGTCCGCAGCCGCTCGGCCAGCTCGGGCAGGGCCCGCCCCGCGACCGCGCCGAACGGTGCCGTGATCAGCAGGGCGTCCGGTTCCGCGCCGGCGTCCTCAGCCGGGCCGATCCGCATCCTGCCCGGCACGGCGCCGGGGACCCCCGAGGCCGCCCGGTCGAGCACCTCGCGCACGGCCCGTTCGGTGATCCACGCCCTCTCCGCCGCCGCTCCGAGCGGCAGCAGCCTGCCCGGGGAGAGGCGATCGCGTACCGCCGCCGTCCAACCGTCAGCTGTCGTCATTGCCCCAGCCTGCCGTATCCCCGGGGCGAGAGCGGGTAAGCGCCCTTAATGTGGGCGAAGAACCCCGAAATATCCCAGAAGGGGCGAAACCAAATGACGGACACCACCCATTCCACCGACTCCGGTGACGACGCGCGCCGGACCTCGGTCACCAAGCGGGGCGGCGGTGCTCCCGCCGCCCGCGGCAAGACCACCATCGCCGACGGAGTCGTCGAGAAGATCGCCGGCCTCGCCGCCCGGGACGTCGAAGGCGTCCACGCCATGGGCAGCGGCCTCTCCCGGACCTTCGGCGCCGTACGCGACCGGGTCCCCGGCGGAGGCAGCAGCAAGTCGAACGTCACCCGAGGGGTGAAGGCCGAGGTCGGCGAGGTGCAGACCGCGCTCGACCTGGAGATCGTCGTCGACTACGGCGTCTCCATCGCGGACGTCGCCGGCGACGTCCGGGAGAACGTCATCGCGGCGGTGGAGCGGATGACGGGCCTGGAGGTCGTCGAGGTCAACATCGCGGTCAGCGACGTCAAGCTGCCCGACGAGGAGGAGGACGAGCCCGAATCGCGGATCCAGTAGCCGCTGAACGGCTGTGCACAGGGGGGCTCAGGAGGACTCGGAAAGGGGTCAGGAATGAGCATGGCGGTGGTAGGCCTGGTGGCCGGCATGGCCCTCGGCTTCGCCGGATACTTCGGCGGATTCGGGGCGTTTCTGCTGGTCGCGGCCTTGGGCGCGGTCGGCTTCGTGGCGGGCCGCTTCCTCGACGGCGACCTCGAACCCGGCGACTTCTTCCGGGGCCGCGAGCGCGGCGGCCGGCCGCGGTGACGGCGGTGGCAGCCCGTCCCGGCCCCCGCGGCCCGGTCCGCGAGCGGGGGGCGACCAGAATCGCCGACCGGGTCGTCGCGAAGATCGCCGCACAGGCGGCGAGGGAGGCCGCGGGCCCCGTCCCGGAGGGCGGATCGAAGCCGCACGCCTCGGTCGTCGTCCACCGGGACGTCGTCCGGGTCGCGGTGAGCCTCGAACTCGGCTACCCCTCCGACGTCGGGGCCCGGTGCGGGGCCGTGCGCGGCCGGGTCCGCAGCCGTGTCGAGGAACTGGTCGGCATGGAGGTCCACGAGGTCACCGTCGACGTCGAACGCCTCCACTCCGCCCTGACCCGGCAGGGAGCGTCGGGGGGCCGCCTGTCATGACGACTCCCGCCACCGGCCCGGGCGCCCCCGGCCCCGGCCACGACGCTCCCGACACCCCGCGCCCCGGCACCGGAACGAACGGCACCGGGACGACCGGCACCGGGGAGACGCCCGGCTCCGACGGCGTCCCCGTCCCGGCCGGCGCGGCCCCCGTCCGCCGGTTCTGGGCGGCCCGGCGCGTCCCCGCCGCCGTGCTCGCGGCGCTCGTCCTCGGCGGGGCGGGACTCCTGCTCTACGACGTGGCGGCCGTCCGCGCCGACCGCCAGGCCATGGCCTGGCGGCGCGAACTCGCCGACGGCCTCGCGACCCGGCCGCTCGACGACACCTGGGTCGTCGTCGGCGCGGCCGTCGCCGCCGTCCTCGGCCTCTGGCTCCTGGTGCTGGCCGCGACCCCCGGCCTGCGCGAGATCCTCCCGATGCGCCGCGAACACGCCGACGTACGGGCCGGACTCGACCGGGAGGCCGCCGCCCTCGCCCTGCGGGACCGGGCCATGGAGGTCTCCGGAGTGCAGTCCGTCCGGGTCCGCGTCCGCCGCTCCAAGGCGGCGGTCAAGGCGGTCTCGCACTTCCGGGACCTCGACGAGGTCCGCGCCGACGTGGAGTCGGCGATGGCGACCGGCGTCGAGGAACTCGGCCTCGCCCACCCGCCCGCCGTCACGGTCCGGGTGGCCAGACCGCCCAGAAAGGGATGATCCGGTGAGAGTCGTCCTCCGGCGCGTCAACCGCCTCCTGCTCGGCCTCGCAGGGCTGCTGCTGCTCCTCGCCGGCGGCGGAGTCCTCGCCGCCGCCCTCGACCTCCCCGTACCGACCTGGTGGCCCTGGTCGGGCCCCTCGGACGTGCTGCTCTCCACCGCGGACCGGCAACGGTGGCGCGCGGAGGGCTGGTGGTGGCCGGTGGTCATCGCGGTCCTCGGGCTCGTCGTCCTGCTGGCCCTGTGGTGGCTGCTCGCCCAGTTCCGGCGGGCCCGGCTCGCCGAGGTCGTCGTCGACAGCGGCGACGGCGAGGTGGCGGTGCTGCGCGGCCGGGCCCTCGAAGGCGTCCTGGAGGCGGACGCCACCGCGCAGGAAGGCGTGTCCCGGGCCCGGGTCGCCCTCACGGGCCGCCGCGCGGCCCCCTGCACCCGGGTCGCGCTCCACCTGGAGCCGTACGCCTCCCCGGGGGCCGCGCTGACCACGCTCAGCGGGCAGGCGCTGGACCACGCGCGGACCTCCGCCGGGCTGGCCGCGCTGCCGACCGAGGCGCGCCTGCGGGCGGTGAAGCACCGGGCCCGCAGGGTCGCCTGAGGGTCAGAACCCGGCGCGCGCCCCGCCGTCCACCGGGATCATCAGGCCCGTGAGGTACGAGGCGGCCGGCGACAGCAGGAAGGCCGCCGTCCGTCCGAACTCCTCCGGGGTGCCGTAGCGGCGCAGCGGGATCTCCTGCTCGTTGGCGGCGCGGGCCGCGTCCGCGTCGCCCGAGAGGGAGTCCAGGAACCGCACCCGGTCCGTGTCGATCCGGCTGGGAAGCAGGCCGATCACCCGGATCCCGTGCGGCCCGAGGTCGTTGGCGAGGGACTTCGCGAAGCCGGCCAGACCCGGGCGGAGCCCGTTCGAGATGGCCAGGCCGGGGATCGGCTCGTGGACCGAGGCGGACAGGACGAAGCCGATGACGCCGCCCTCGTCGAGGGCGGCGGCGGCCGCGCGGGCCAGTCGCACGGCCCCGAGGAAGACGGTGTCGAAGGCGGCGGCCCAGTCCTCGTCGGTGTTGTCGGCGGCGAAGCCGGGGGCCGGCCCGCCGACGCTGACGAGGATGCCGTCGAAGCCGCCGAACCGCGCCCGGGCCTCGGCGATCAGCCGCTCGGGGGTCCCGGGGTCGGTGTTGTCCGCGACGACACCCGCCGCGTTCGGCCCGAGTTCGGCCGCGGCCTCGGCGACGGTCTTCTCCTCGCGGCCGGTGACCAGCACCTTCGCGCCCTCGGCGAGCAGCGCCTCGGCGGAGGCCCGCCCGAGCCCGCGCGTCGCCCCGGTCACCACGTACACACGGTCCTTCATCCCAAGATCCATGGACCTATCCTGCCGGGTCCCCGTCCTCGGATTCCAGTGCGATCGCCGTGCCCACCAGGCCGATGTGGCTGAAGGCCTGCGGGAAGTTGCCCAGCTGGCGGTCCGTCACCGGGTCGTACTCCTCCGCGAGCAGGCCCACGTCGTTGCAGAGGGCCACGAGGCGTTCGAAGAGCGCGCGGGCCTCCTCGTTCCGGCCGCAGAGCCGGAGGGCGTCCGCGAGCCAGAAGGAGCAGACCAGGAAGGTGCCCTCCTGGCCGGGGAGGCCGTCCACCGTCCCGCCGTCCGTGCTGTAGCGGCGCACGTAGCCCTCGTGCATCAGCTCGTTCTGCACCGCCTCGATCGTGCCCAGCACCCGGGGGTCGTCCGGCGGCAGGAAGCCGACCTGCGGGATCAGCAGGGTCGCGGCGTCCAGCTCCTGCGAGCCGTACGACTGGGTGAAGGTGTTCCGGACGGGGTCGAAGGCCCGCGCGCACACCTGGGCGTGGATCTCGTCCCGCATCGTCCGCCAGCGGGCCGCGTCACCCGGCAGCGAGGGGTCCGCCTCCAGGGTGCGCACCGCCCGGTCGGCGGCCACCCAGGCCATCACCTTCGAGTGGGTGAAGTGCCGGCGCCGGCCGCGCACCTCCCACAGTCCCTCGTCGGGCTCGCGCCAGGTCGACTCCAGGAAGCCGAGCAGGCTCAGCTGGAGGTTCCAGGCGTGCTTCTCCGCGGGGATCCCGGCCTCGTGGGCGCGGTGGAGCGAGTCCATGACCTCGCCGTACACGTCGAGCTGGAACTGGTCCACGGCGGCGTTCCCGGTGCGCACCGGCGCGGAGTCGGCGTAGCCGCGCAGCCAGGGCAGGGTGGTCTCCGGGAGCCGGCGCTCCCCGGCGGGCCCGTACATGATCTGCAGGTCGGCCGGGTCGCCGGCGACCGAGCGGAGCAGCCAGTCCCGCCAGGCACGCGCCTCGTCGACGTATCCGGCGGTGAGCAGCGCGCCGAGGGTGAGGGAGGAGTCGCGCAGCCAGCAGGCGCGGTAGTCCCAGTTCCGCACGCCGCCGACCTCCTCCGGCAGGGAGGTGGTGGGGGCGGCCATGATGCCGCCGGTCGGCGCGTAGGTGAGGGCCTTGAGGGTGATCAGGGAGCGCAGCACCACGTCCCGGTAGGGGCCCCGGTAGGTGCACCGGTCCGACCATTCGCGCCAGTCCGCGAGGGAGTGCTCCAGGGCCTCGTAGGGGTCGACGAGGTCGGGGCGCGGCTCGTGGGAGGGGTGCCAGGTCAGGACGAAGGCGACCTTCTCGCCGGCGGCGACGGTGAAGGAGGAGCAGGTGGAGAACTGCTGGCCCCAGGTCTTCACGGGCGGCTCGCTGCGCAGCCAGACGGAGTCGGGCCCGGCGATCGCGACCCGGTGGTCGTCGGAGCGGCGCATCCAGGGCACGACCGAGCCGTAGTCGAAGCGGAGCCGCAGGACGGAGCTCATCTCGACGCTCCCGCTGACGCCCTCGACGATCCGCATCAGATCGGGGGCCCGGTCCCGCTGCGGCATGAAGTCCACGACCTTGACCGTGCCCGTACGGGTCTCCCAGAAGGTCTCCAGGACGAGGGAGCCGTCGGCGTACCGGCGGGAGGTGCAGTTCGTCGCGCCCTTGGGGGCGAGGCGCCAGTGGCCGTTCTCCTCGTCGCCGAGGATCGAGGCGAAGCAGGCGGCGGAGTCGAAGCGGGGCAGACACAGCCAGTCGACCGATCCGTCGCGGCCGACGAGCGCGGCGGTCTGGAGATCGCCGATGAGGGCGTAGTCGTCGATACGTTGCGTCACGCTTTGGGCTGTTCCCGGAAGTGGCGGTGGTCAATCAGAGGGACGGGGCGGACCTGACCGCGGCCGTGTCGCTCTCCGGGCCGTCGGGTGTGTCCGGGGCGTCGTTTCCGGTGGTCCCGGCGGCGGCCGCGGCCTCGCGGTCGCGCTTCTCGCGGCGGACCAGGATCACCCAGCCGACGGGTACCCCGGCCGCGAAGAGCCACCACTGCACCGCGTACGCCATGTGGGCGCCGATCGACGCGTGGTCGGGCTCGGGGATCAGCTCGGGGGTGTCTCCGGCGGGCTCGGGTCCGGTCTGCTCCAGGTAGCCGCCGAGCACCTCGCGGCCGATGAGCTCCGCCTGCTGTCTGCTGTTGATGAGCATGACCTGGCGGTCCGGCAGGCCCTTGAGGTCCTTGATGCCGCTCGCGCCGGTCGTCTCGTCCGCCTTGAGCCGGCCGGTGACGGTGACCTCGCCCTCGGGGGCGGGCGGCACCGGCGGGAAGGCGTGCTGGTCGGCCGCGGCCGGGACCCAGCCGCGGTTGACCAGGACGACCAGGCCGTCCCGGAGGACCAGCGGGGTCAGGATGTGGACGCCGACCCGCTCGTCGGCGGAGGTGCGGCGCCGGACGACCACCTCGTGGGAGGTGTCGAAGGTGCCGGTGGCGGTGACGGGCCGCCAGTAGTCGGAGCGGGGGACCGTGTGCCCGGGGGAGGTGAGCTCCTCGACCGGGACCGGCTTCGCCGCGATGCTGTCCGCGATCAGGGCGTTCTGGGCGACCCGGCGCTCGTGCCGGTGGAACTGCCAGAAGCCCAGCTCGATCATCGTCGGGACGAGGACGAGGGCGATGAGGGTGAGGATCACCCACTGCCGGGACAACAAGAAGCGGTACACCCCATGACCGTACAACTCGGTCCACGGGGTGCACGCACGGGGGGCGGCTCGGGGGAGCCGGGCCGTGGGCCGTCTCCCGGGACCCCGCCGTCGGGGGCGCGGAGGGGCCGCGGGGCCCGTCGCTTCCGGGCGGCGCCGTCCTCAGACCCTGTCGACGATGCCCACCTTTCCCTCCGCGCGGGCGCAGTGGCCGCCGCAGTACCAGCTGCCGTCGACCTCGACGCCCTGTCCGATGATCTGGACCCGGCAGTGCTCGCAGATGGGCGCCATGCGGTGGATGGCGCACGCGAAGCAGTCGAAGACATGGACCGCGCCCTGTGCGTGTACCTCGAAGGACATGCCGTAATCGTTTCCGCAGACCTCACAACGTGCCATGCGCCACAGGGTGGGGCTCCCGGCCGGGCGGGCGCCGCGCGGCACGCCCGCCGGGCCGGGGGTGTCACCCGTCTGCCGGGGCCACGTCCCGCAGCAGCTGGGTGTAGGCGGCCTCGTCGACGATCGGCGTGCCGAAGGACTTGGCCTTGACGGTCTTGGAGGTGGCCGAGTCCGGGTCGTTGGTGACGAGGAGGCTCGTCAGCCGGGAGACGCTGCCCGCCACATGGAGCCCGGCCTCGACCGTGCGGTCCTCAAGCAGCTCGCGGTCGACGGAGGTGTCCCCCGAGAACGCCACCCGCATGCCCTGCTTGAGTGGTTTGTCCGTCTCGTACCGGCCCGGGTTGGGGTACGGGCACGGCGGCCGCTTCCGCGAGGGGCGCCAGCTCCCCGCCCGGTACGACGAGCCGTACCCGGCCTGGTGGCCGATCCGCGGCTGCGGCGCGGGCGACGCGGCCCACTCGGTCAGCGGCCGGCATTCGAGCAGCGGCAGCCGCACGTTGCGCTCGGCCGCCGCGTGCAGGCTCGGCCGGAACGCCTCCGCGAGCACGCGCGCGTCGTCGAGCGCGTTGTGCGCGCGCTGCTGGACGACGCCGAAGTGGGCGGCGAGCGACTCCAGCTTGTGGTTCGGCAGCGGCAGCGACAGCTCCTTGGCGAGCGCGATCGTGCACAGCCGCTGCCGCACCGGGGCGGCCGACTCCGCGCGCGCGTACTCCCGGGCGATCATCTGCCAGTCGAACATCGCGTTGTGCGCGACGAGCACCCGCCCGTCCAGCCGGGCCGCGAACTCCGCCGCGATCTCCGGGAAGAGCGGCGCGCCCTCCAGGACGTCGGTGGTGAGCCCGTGGATCCAGACGGGACCCGGATCGCGCTCGGGATTGACCAGCGTGTACCAGTGGTCCTCGACGTTCCCCTGGGCGTCCAGCCGGTAGACGGCAGCCGACACTATCCGGTCGTCGCGGGCGAGTCCGGTGGTCTCCACGTCGACGACCGCGTACCCCTGCGGGTAGGCGGCCGGCCACGTCGCTGCTGTCGTTCGGTCGTCAAGCACGGTCACTGAGAATACGGCCCGCGGCCGACACCTCCGTCCCCGGTGCCCCCGGGAGTCCCGGCGAGGAGCCCGTCGACCAGTGCGCGCACCGAGTCGACGAACAGGCGCTCGGTGTCCACCGGAGCGGCGAGCGCCCGCGCCAGCGGCGCGTCGGACCCGGCGTCCTCGCCGCTCCACAGCTCCTCCTCGGCGGGCGACTGCGCCGGTGACCGCTCCCGGTTGCGCTCCACCAGGACGTAGCCGACGACCTGGAACTGCACCGCGCGGACGGCCCGCGCCGCGTGCGCCCCGCGCAGCCCCGCGGCGTGCGCCTCGCGGACGAGGGCGCGCTGGGCCGGCAGGAACATGCGTTCCGTGAGGCCCCGTTCGTGGACCAGCGCCACCAGATGGGGGCGCTCGCGCAGCGCGCGGCGCAACGAACGGGCGATCGAGACCAGGCGCTCGGCCGGGGTCGCGCCGCGCGGGCGGATCGCGTCGAGGTCCGCGACCGTCCGCTCGACCAGGGCGTCGAGCAGCGACTCCCGGTTGCCGACGTGCCAGTAGATCGAGGTGACCGCGGTGCCGAGGTCGGCCGCGAGCCTGCGCATGGTGAGGGCGTCGGGGCCGTGCCGGCGCACCAGGGTGGCGGCGGCCTCCAGGACCTCCTCGCGGGTGAGTGCGGCGCGCGCCATCCCTGCCCCTCCGAACTCCTGGGCGTGCACGGGTCTTTACCCTTCATCGCCGCCGGTGTAACTGTGTTACAGACTCGACCCCCCGAAGGGTGGTAAGCCATGGCACGAGTACGGTACGGGGCGCGGACGGACGCCGAGATCACGGCGGCCCGCACCAGGAGCGCCCGGCTCCCCGACATCTGGTCCACCGGAGTGGTCGCCGTCTGGGAGACCGATCCGGAGGTGGTGGCGGCCGTCCTGCCGCCCCCGCTGAAACCCACCGCGCGGCCCCTCGTCCGGGCCACCGTCTCCCGGGTCGACCTGCCCGGCTACCCGCTCGGCGCCGGATCGGTCGCGGTCGCCGCCGCCCACGGCGACCGCGAGGGCTGGTACCCGCTGGTCATGCCGATGACCCACGAGCGCGCCCTCGTCGGCGGCCGGGAGGTCTTCGGCGAACCGAAGAAGCTCGGCGAGGTCGTCGTCGAGCGCGACGGCCTCGTCGTGCGCGCCGCGCTCGGGCGGCACGGCATCGACTTCGTCGAGGTGCGCGGCGCGGTCTCCGGGCCGCTGCCGCTCCCGGAACCGGTCGAGAAGACCGACTTCTACTTCAAGTTCCTGCCGGGCGTGGAGGGCTCGGGCTTCGACGCCGACCCCGTCCTCGTCCACTGCGTCCGCCACGAGAAGGTCCGCAGACTGGAGCGCGTCACCGGCGACGTGGTGCTGCGCGAGTCCATGTACGACCCGGTCGCCGACCTCCCCGTCCGCCGGCTCGTCGAGATCACCATCGGCGAGAAGACCACCGACCAGAGGGGCACGGTCGCCGAACGGGTCTCCGCGCAGGACCTCCTGCCCTACATCCACCAGCGGTACGACGACCCGCAGCAGATCCTCGACGGACCGCCCGAGGGGAGCGTCTGATGGAGCTCCGGGAGGGACAGGTCGCCGTCGTCACCGGCGCGGCGAGCGGCATCGGACGCGCCATGGCCCGCCGCTTCGCCGCCGAGGGACTGGCCGTCGTCCTCGGCGACGTCGAGGAGGGCGCGCTCGCCGAGGCCGCCGACGAGCTCACGACCGACGGCGCCCGGGTCCTCGCGCGGACGGTGGACGTCTCCGACCCCGACGCGGTGCGGGAGTTCGCCGACGCCGCGTACGCCGCCTTCGGCGCCGTCCACGTCCTCTGCAACAACGCCGGGGTCGGCTCCGGCGCCGAGGGCCGCATGTGGGAGCACGAGCCCAACGACTGGAAGTGGGCCTTCTCGGTCAACGTCTGGGGCGTCTTCCACGGCATCCAGGCCTTCGTCCCCCGGATGCTCGCCGGCGGCGAGCCCGGCCACGTCGTCAACACCTCCTCCGGCGACGGCGGCATCGCCCCGCTGCCCACCGCCTCCGTGTACGCGGTCACCAAGGCGGCCGTCGTCACCATGACCGAGTCCCTCTACGCCCACCTCCGGGCCGAGCACGCGCGCGTGGGCGCCTCCGTCCTCTTCCCCGGCCCGCACATGCTCCGCACCGGCCTCTGGGAGTCGCACCGCAACCGTCCCGCCCGGTACGCCAAGGAGCGTCCGCGCAGGACCCCTTACCGCAGCCTCGACCAGTGGGAGGCCGCGATGAAGGAGGCCGGCCACGAGGTCGCCTTCACCCCGGTGGAGGAGGTCGCCGAGCACGTCGTCGACGGCATCCGCGCCGACCGCTTCTGGATGCTGCCGGAGAGCGAGCACAGCGACCGGCAGATCCGGGCGCGCTCGCGGTCGATGCTCGACCGCGCCGCCCCGTCGTACCTGGAGAGCTTCATACTCGACTGAGGAGGCCGTGATGGCCGATCCGAACGATCCGTATCTGATCATCTCCTCCGACTGCCACGCCGGGCTCCCCACCGTGGAGTACCGGCCCTACCTCGACTCCCGCTTCCACCGCGCCTTCGACGACTTCCTCGCCGGACGCGAGGCGCGCCGGGAGGCCATGACGCGGCTCGGGGTCCGCAACGAGGCCTTCGCGAACAAGTGGTTCACCGACAACGAGGAGGGGCTGCGGGGCGGCTGGGACGTCGGGCAGCGCCTCAAGGAGCTCGACGGCGACGGAGTGGCCGCCGAGGTCGTCTTCCCCGACGCGGACGCCGTCGACAGCAGGACCGCCGCCCCGTTCGGGGTCGGGCTCGGACTCTCCGGAGACCAGGACCCGGAACTCGGCATGGCCGGCGCGCAGGCCCACAACCGCTGGCTCGCCGAGTTCGTGGGAGGGGACTCCGCCGGCGCGGCGCGGCACTGCGGGGTGGCGCTGCTGCCCATCACGGCCGAGCCGGCGAAGGTCGTCGCCGAGATCCACCGGGCCAAGGAGTCCGGGCTCGGGGCCCTGATGATCCCCTCCATGTGGGTGGACAAGGCGCCCTACCACGACCGGATCTACGAACCGGTCTGGGCGGCCGCCGCCGAGACCGGGATGCCGCTGGTCACCCACTCGGGAGCGGCACCCCGCGAGGAGTACGGCGACCACCTCGGCATCTACGTCTCCGAGGTCACCTGGTGGCCGGCCAGGCCGCTGTGGTTCCTCCTCTGGTCCGGCGCCTTCGAACGGCACCCCGGACTGCGCTTCGGGATCGCCGAGTCCGGCTGCTGGTGGCTGCCCAACCTGCTCTGGTTCATGGACCGGCTCTACCTCGGCGCCCACGGCGGCAAGAAGCTGTCCCCGTTCGCGGAGCTGAGGCGCCCGCCGAGCGAGTACCTGGACCGGCAGGTCTTCATCTGCGCCACCAACACCAAGCGGCGCGAACTCGCCCAGCGGTACGAGATCGGCGTCGACAACATCCTCTGGGGCTCCGACTTCCCGCACCCGGAGGGGACCTGGCCCGACACCCGCGGATGGCTGCGGAGGACCTTCCACGACATCCCGGTGACGGAGACCCGCCGGATGCTGGGGCTCGCCGCGGCCGAGGTCTTCGGCTTCGACCTCCGGAAGCTGGAGCCGATCGCCCGCCGCATCGGCCCCACCCCCGCCGACCTGGGCCAGCCCGCCGACCAGACCGCCGTCGAGGCCTCCTGGGCCCGCTCGCGCGAGGTCGGCCGCCACTGGCTGACGGACCACGACTTCCCCGCCCTGGGGGTGGGCTGATGGACCGCTACACCGTCATCTCCGCGGACTGCCACGCCGGCGCCGACCTCCTCGACTACCGCCCGTACCTGGAGAGCCGGCACCACGAGGCCTTCGACGCCTGGGCGGCCTCCTACGTCAACCCGTACGAGGACCTGCTCGCCGACACCGCCGACCGCAACTGGAACTCCGAGCGCCGGCTGCGCGAGCTGGAGGCCGACGGCATCGTCGCCGAGGTCGTCTTCCCCAACACCGTCCCGCCGTTCTTCCCCAAGGCCTCCCTGATGGCCCAGCCGCCCACCGCGGCCGAGTACGAGCTGCGGTGGGCCGGACTCCAGGCGCACAACCGCTGGCTGGCCGACTTCTGCGCGGCCGCGCCGGGCCGCCGGGCCGGCGTGGCGCAGATCCTCCTCAACGACGTCGACGCGGCGGTCGCCGAGATCCGCCGCGCCCGCGAGGCCGGCCTCACCGGGGGCATCCTGCTCCCCGGCGTGCCGCCCGGCTCGCCCGTGCCCGAGCTGTACTCGGAGGCGTACGACCCGATCTGGGCGGTCTGCGCCGAGCTCGGCGTCCCCGTCAACCACCACGGCGGCTCGGCGTCGCCGCCGCTCGGCGACGAACCGGCCGCCCGGGCGGTCTTCATGGTGGAGACGACCTGGTTCTCCCACCGGGCGCTGTGGCACCTGGTCTTCGGCGGCGTCTTCCGGCGCCACCCCGGGCTCAAGCTGGTCCTGACCGAGCAGGGCTCGGGCTGGATCCCGGGCGTGCTCGACATGCTGGACTACTACCACGGCCGACTGGTCTCGGCCGCGACGCGGGCCGCCACCGCGGAGTCCAAGTTCGGCGCCGGCCTGGCGGAGGCCATGGGCAGGGGCCCCAGCGCGGTCTGGCGAGACAACTGCTTCGTCGGCGCCAGCTTCATGCGGCCCCACGAGGTCCCGCTGCGCGACCGGATCGGCCTCGACAAGATCATGTGGGGCAGCGACTACCCCCACGACGAGGGCACCGCGCCGTACTCCCGCGAAGGCCTGCGGATCGCCTACGCCGGACTGCCCGAGGAGGAGGTCGCGGCGATGGTCGGCGGCAACGCGGCCCGCGTCTACGGCTTCGACCTCCACCTCCTCGACCCCCTCGCCGCCGTCCACGGACCGCGCGTCGAGGAGATCGCCGAGCCCCTGAAGGAGGTCCCCGCCGGCGCCACCAGCCCGGCCTTCGCCCCGGGCGGGTCGGTCCGCGTCTGGTGACCCGCCGGGTGCGACGCTCACTGACGTGACCGACGCACCCGAGCCGACCGACGCCCCCGCACACGAGGCCCAGGGCGGAGCCCTCGGCTCCCGTCTCAACTGGCTCCGGGCCGCCGTGCTCGGAGCCAACGACGGAGTCGTCTCCACCGCGGGCCTCGTCGTCGGCGTCGCCGGCGCCACCGAGTCCCAGGCGGCGCTGCTCACCGCCGGCCTCGCGGGGCTGCTCGCCGGATCCATGTCGATGGCGGCGGGGGAGTACGTCTCCGTCTCCACCCAGCGCGACTCCGAGAAGGCCGCGCTCGCCGAGGAGAGGCGCGAACTCCGCGCGGACCCGGAGGCGGAACTGGCAGAACTCACCGGCCTCCTGGCGGCCCGCGGCCTCTCCGCCGACGTGGCCCGCGAGGCCGCCGAGCAGCTCACCGCCCGCGACGCGCTGCGCGCCCACGCGCGCGTGGAGCTGGGCATCGACCCCGACCGGCTGACGATCCCCTGGCACGCGGCCGCGGCCAGCTTCCTCGCCTTCACCGTCGGCGCCCTGCTCCCGCTCCTCGCGATCGTCCTGCCGCCGGCCCCGGCCCGCCTCTGGGTCACGGTGGTCTCCGTGCTCGCGGCCCTCACCCTCACCGGCTGGTGGAGCGCCCGCCTGGGCGCCGCCCCCGCCGGCCGCGCGATCCTCCGCAACGTGGGCGGCGGAGCCCTGGCGATGGCCGTCACCTACGGCGCGGGCTCCCTGCTGGGGGCCACGGGGGTCTAGGCCGTTCCCCCCGGATCCTGCCCGAGCCGTGCCGGCCGGCACCCGCCGCGCGGAAGCACCGCACGCGATGTACGGTGAACGTCGTACAACTGTCCGACAGCAAGGAACGTCCGTCATGCGCGCCACCACCATCCACGCCCCGTTCGACATGCGCGTGGAGGACGTGCCCGACCCGGTCGTGCAGGACCCCACCGACGTCGTCGTCCGCGTCCTGCGTGCCTGTGTCTGCGGCAGCGACCTGTGGGCCTACCGCGGCGAGTCCGCCCGGCAGCCCGGCCAGCGCATCGGCCACGAGTTCCTCGGCATCGTCGAGGCGGCGGGCTCCGAGGTCACCGGCTTCACCGCCGGAGACCTCGTCGTCGCCCCCTTCGTCTGGTCCGACGGCACCTGCGGCTACTGCGCCGAGGGCCTCCAGACCTCCTGCCCGAGCGGCGGCTTCTGGGGCTCGGTCGGCTCCGACGGCGGCCAGGGCGAGGCCGTCCGCGTCCCCTTCGCCGACGGCACCCTCGTCAAGCTGCCCGCCGACGCCGCCTCGGACGACCGCCTCCTCACCGCCCTCCTCGCCCTCTCCGACGTCATGGGCACCGGCCACCACGCCGCCCTCGGCGCCGGGGTCCGCAAGGGCTCGACCGTCGCCGTGGTCGGCGACGGAGCCGTCGGCCTCTGCGGTGTCCTCGCCGCCCGCCGGCTCGGCGCCGAGCGGATCATCGCGCTCGGCCGGCACACCGCCCGCACCGACATCGCCCGCCTCTTCGGCGCCACCGACGTCGTCGCCGAGCGCGGGGAGGCCGCCGAGGCCGCCGTCCGCGAGCTCACCGGCGGCCAGGGCGCCCACGCCGTCATCGAGGCCGTCGGCACCGAGCAGTCCATGCGGACCGCCGTCGCCGTCGCCCGCGACGGCGGCTCGATCGGCTACGTCGGCGTCCCCCACGGCAGCGGCACCGGACTCGACCTGTCCGTCATGTTCGACCGGAACATCGCCCTGCGCGGCGGCGTCGCCCCCGTGCGCGCCTACATCCCGGAGCTGCTCCCCGACGTCCTCGACGGCACCATCGACCCGTCGCCGGTCTTCGACCTGACCGTCGGCCTCGACGGAGTCCCCGGCGGCTACCGGGCGATGGACGAGCGCACCGCCCTCAAGGTCCTCGTCAAGCCGTAGTCCAGACGGGGGCGTCGGCCCCCTGGACGCCCGGCGGGCGGGACCAGCCCGCCGGGCCGCCCTCGTAGGCGACGGGGGACAGCGCGTGCCGCAGCCGGCCCAGCGGCCCCTCCGCAGCGGTGACGTACCGCTCGGGCTCGTACCGCGGCAGCGCGTGCGTCAGCCAGTGGCCCGTCTGGGCCAGGGCGAGCCGGACGAGCCGCGTGCCGCCGTCCCGGTCCTGCTCGGTGAGCGACCGCAGGACCGCCGCCGCGAGCAGATAGCCGGTGCCGTGGTCCAGCGCCTGGGCCGGCAGTGTGCCAGGCCGCTCCGCCGACCCCTCGGCGACCGCGATCCCGGTCGCCACCTGCACCAGGCTGTCGAAGCCGCGCCGCCCGGCCCACGGCCCGTAGTCGCCCCAGGCGGAGAGCCGCGCGGTGACCAGCCCCGGCCGCTCCAGGTCGAAGCGGTCGAGCGCGCCCGGCCGGTAGCCGGTGACCAGCACGTCGGCCGCGTCCAGGAGCTCCCGGAAGGTACGGCGGTCCGACGGCCGGTCCAGGTCGAGTGCGGAGGTCCGCTTGCCGACGTCCGTGTCCGCGTGCTGGTCCGGCAGTTCGGGACGGCCCGGCGGGTCGATCCGCAGCACGTCCGCACCGAGCAGCGCCAGCGTCCGGGTCGCGACCGGCCCGGCGATCACCCGGGTCAGGTCCAGGACCCGCAGCGGCCCGTCGCGCCGCCGCGGCGGCGCCTCGTCGAGCCGCTCCCGGGTCAGCAGCGGCCGCGCCGCCACCTCCCGCCCCTGCGCGTGCTCCGCCCACCGCGCGGGAGTCCGCAGCGCGACGGCCAGGCCTCCGGCCGCGTACACCGCCGTCTCCACCTCGACCGCCCCGCGCCCGCCGATCGCCGCGCCGACGGCGTCCACGGCGTCGGCGCCGGTGTCCGCGACGCCCAGCGCCGTGAGCAGCGCCGCCCGGTGGTGCGGATAGTTGGCGTGCGTGCGGACCCAGCCGTCGGCCGCCCGCCAGAACCGGGAGAGCGGTGCGAAGCTCACCGGGGCCCGCCCGTCGACCCGCAGATGCCGCTCGCTCACGAACGCGGTCGCGACGGCCCCGTCGTCCACCCGTACCGGCCCGGTCAGCCCCGCGCGCTCCACGGCGGCGAGCGAGCAGACCGCGACCGAGGCCCGGGCGAGCTCCATCACCGGCAGCCGCGCGGCCAGCAGCCCCGCGGGGCCGCCGTACTCCACCCGGTCGACCAGGGCGGGATCGCCGCCGAGGGCCGACCACAACGACTCCGTACCGGTGCGCACCGTGTGGTCCATGGACCGACTATGGCAGCCGGGGCACGCGAAGGGCCCTGATGTGGCACACCACACCAGGGCCCTCACCCGCTCACACGTCGGCTAGAAGCGGCGCACCGCGTCCAGCGCGTCGATCAGACCGGCTCCGTAGAAGCCGTTCTTGTTCTTGCCGCCCTCGCACACCGCGTCGATCTTGCCGTCGGCGTCGATGTCGTAGGGGTTGGTGCACGCGCGCTTGTCGGCCTGCGCGTACAGCAGCGCCTTGAGGGCCGCCGGGCTCGCCGAGGGGTACGTCGACTTGAGCAGCGCCAGGACGCCCGCCGCGTGCGGGGCGGCCATCGAGGTGCCGGCCTTGTAGTTGTAGCCGCCGTTGACCGTCGTCGACAGGATCAGGCCGTTGACCGCCGGGGCGTCCGGGGTCTGGAACCTGGTGCTGTCGCCGCCCGGGGCCGCGATGTCGATGACGCCCAGGCCGTAGTTCGAGTACGACGACTTCAGGCCCTTGGCGCCGGTCGCGGAGACCGTGACGACACCCGGCAGCATGGCCGGGTAGTCGAGGCACTTCTTCGGGTCGATGACCCGGTCGCCGGGGGTGGTGTCGTTCGGGCTGCTGTTGTCGAGGATCTCGTCGGCGGCCAGGTCGAACTTCGAGTTGCCGGCCGCGGCGACGTTGACCGCGCCCTTGTGCTCGGCGTAACGGCTCGCGCGGGTGACGGCCTCGATGAGCGCCTTCTGGTCCGCGTCGTTCTTGCAGGCGAACATCCACGGGTCGGTGTAGTAGCTGTTGTTCGTGACGTCGACGCCGTGCTCGGCCGCCCACACGAAGCCGCAGACCACGGCCTCCGTGTAGAAGAAGCCGTCCGGGGTGGACACCTTGATGCCGGAGACCTTCACGCCCGGGGCGACACCGGTGATGCCGATGCCGTTCTTGGCGGCGGCGATCGTACCGGCGACGTGGGTGCCGTGGTCGCTCTCGCCGGGGTTCGGACGCCACGATCCGGGGGTGGTGTCCGGCTTGCCGGAGACGCAGTTCGCGGAGGCCTTGGCGTCGAAGTTCGGCGCCAGGTCCGGGTGGGTGTCGTCGACACCCGTGTCGATGACGCCGACGGTGACCCGCTTGCTGCCGAGGGTCCGCTTGTGGGCCTTGTCGGCCTTGATCGCCGGAAGGTCCCACTGCAGGGGCTCCAGGGCGTCCTGCTCGTCCGTCGCACGGGCGGCGGCGGCCTTGGCCTCGGCCTCGGTCAGCGCCTGCGAGCCGCCGCCGACCGAGTTGTCGGTCTGCACGGACAGCGGAGCGGTACGGGTCGCACCGGCCGACACCACGCCGTAGGCCCGGCGGATCGTCTTCGCGAACTGGGGGTCCTGCGAGTGGACGACTATGACGCCTATCTGGTCGTACGAGACGACCACTTCTCCGCCGGCCCGGGCGATCGACTTCCTCACCGAGGCGGCGGTTCCGCGACCCGCGCCGACGTTCACGACGTAGGACAGCTTCGGCCCGTTCGTCGCCGTCTTGGCGGTCGCCGGTGCGTCGCTCAGTTCCGCGGCGGAGGCAGCGCCGGAGGGAAGGAAGCCGAGCGAGGCCGTGAGCGCGAGACCAACAGGCAGAGCGAGAGCTCGGCCGCGCCTCGATCCCAGATGAGCCATGGGTTCTCCACATCATCCGTATGTACTGCCCGCGCGCGGGTTTACGCGCGGACAGGTGCATGACGAGTGAAGCTATCGCTGATCTTCCATGCCCATCAATGAGTTGAGAAGACTTCATGGAGATCTGACCGAAGAAATCCTCCGCGTGAACCACTTCCCGTTCCGCCCCGTGCCGTTGGGCAGGGGAGGGGCTCCAACCGGAGTCCCCCGTTCCCGCACTCCGGTGAGGCCCCCTTGTCCATGCCGTCCGCCCCCGCGTCACGAGGAGAGTCCGTGGCTACCGAAGCACCCCCGCCGCCCAGAGACGGGACGGAGGGCCCCGCCGGACCCGCCGGTCCCGGCACGGAGCAGTTCATCGAGGTGCAGGAAGGGGAGGAGTTCGGCGAACTCCGCCGCACGTACCGCTCCTTCGCCTTCCCGCTCACCCTGGCCTTCATCGCCTGGTACCTGCTGTACGTGCTGCTCTCCAACTACGCGGGCGGCTTCATGGGGACCAAGGTCTTCGGCAACATCAACGTCGCCCTCCTCCTGGGCCTCGGCCAGTTCGCGACCACCTTCCTCATCGCCTGGCTCTACTCCCGACACGCGGCGAACCGGCTCGACCCCCGGGCCGACGCCATCAGAAAGCGCATGGAGGGCGACGCATGAACACCCCCGTCCTGCTCGCGGCCAACGCCACCGGCGAGCACCGCCCACTGATCATCGCCCTCTTCGGCGCCTTCGTCATCGCGACCCTGGCCATCACCGTCTGGGCCGGCCGCCAGACCCGCAGCGCCGCCGACTTCTACGCCGGCGGCAGCCAGTTCACCGGCTTCCAGAACGGCCTCGCGATCTCCGGCGACTACATGTCCGCCGCCTCCTTCCTCGGCATCAGCGGCGCCATCGCCCTCTACGGCTACGACGGCTTCCTGTACTCGATCGGCTTCCTGGTCGCCTGGCTCGTCGCCCTGCTCCTGGTCGCCGAACCGCTCCGCAACTCCGGCCGGTTCACCATGGGCGACGTCCTCGCCTACCGGATGCGCCAGCGCCCGGTCCGCACCGCCGCCGGCACCTCCACCATCGTCGTGTCCATCTTCTACCTGCTGGCGCAGATGGCGGGCGCAGGCGTCCTCGTGTCGCTGCTCCTCGGCATCACCAGCGACGGCGGCAAGATCGCGATCGTCGCCCTGGTCGGCGTCCTGATGATCGTCTACGTCACGATCGGCGGTATGAAGGGCACCACCTGGGTGCAGATGGTCAAGGCCGTCCTGCTCATCGCGGGCACGCTCCTCATCACCTTCCTCATCCTGCTGAAGTTCGACTTCAACCTCTCGCAGCTGCTCGGCGCCGCCGCCACCAACAGCGGCAAGGGCGACGCCTTCCTGGAACCCGGCCTCAAGTACGGCGCCACCGCCCTCTCGAAGCTGGACTTCCTCTCCCTCGGCATCGCCCTCGTCCTCGGCACGGCCGGCCTGCCGCACATCCTGATCCGCTTCTACACCGTGCCGACCGCCAAGGCCGCCCGGAAGTCGGTCAACTGGGCCATCGGCATCATCGGCGGCTTCTACCTGATGACGATCGTCCTCGGCTTCGGCGCCGCCGCGCTGCTCAGCGGCGACACCATCACGGCCTCCAACAAGGCGGGCAACACGGCCGCCCCGCTCACCGCCCTGGAGGTCGGCGGCGGCACCGGCTCCACCGGCGGCGCGATCCTCCTCGCCGTCATCTCCGCCGTCGCCTTCGCCACCATCCTCGCCGTGGTCGCCGGCCTGACCCTGGCCTCGTCCTCGTCCTTCGCCCACGACATCTACGCGAACGTGATCAAGCGGGGCAAGGCCACCGAGCAGGAGGAGATGCGGGCGGCCCGGCTGTCCACCGTCCTCATCGGCATCGTCTCGATCGCGCTCGGCGCCCTCGCCCGCGACCTCAACGTCGCCGGCCTGGTCGCCCTCGCCTTCGCCGTCGCCGCCTCCGCCAACCTGCCCACGATCCTCTACTCGCTGTTCTGGAAGAGGTTCACCACCCAGGGCGCGCTCTGGTCGATCTACGGCGGACTGATCTCCTCCGTCGTCCTCGTCCTGTTCTCCCCGGTCGTCTCCGGCGGTCCGGCCTCGATGTTCAAGGGCGTGGACTTCCACTGGTTCCCGCTGGAGAACCCCGGGCTCGTCTCGATCCCGCTCGGCTTCCTCCTCGGCTGGCTCGGCTCCCTCTTCTCCAAGGAGGAGCCCGACGCCGGCAAGTACGCCGAGCTGGAGGTCAAGTCCCTCACCGGCGTGGGGGTCGCCGCCGCGGTCAAGCACTGACCCCAGCGCAGTCGGCCGTATACGGTCCGCGACCCCGGGGCGGCCGCGTCGTAGAGTTCTACGACGCGGCCGCGCCGGTCCTCGTGACAATCTGCCCTGCTCGCGGGCGGCCCGCTCACGTAGGCTCGAATCACACGCCCACACCAAGACGGGGAGGGGGCCCACAGTGCTCATCGACACCTTCGGCCGGGTGGCCACCGACCTGCGCGTCTCGCTCACCGACCGCTGCAATCTCCGCTGCACGTACTGCATGCCGGAAGAAGGCCTGCAGTGGCTCGCGAAGCCGGACCTGCTCACCGACGACGAGATCGTCCGGCTGATCCGCATCGCCGTCACCGACCTCGGCGTCACCGAGGTCCGCTTCACCGGCGGCGAGCCCCTGCTCCGCCCCGGCCTCGTCGGCATCGTCGAGCGCTGCGCGGCCCTGGAGCCGCGCCCCCGGATGTCCCTCACCACCAACGGCATCGGGCTCAAGCGCACCGCCACCGCCCTGAAGGCCGCCGGCCTCGACCGGGTCAACGTCTCCCTGGACACCCTGCGGCCCGAGGTCTTCAAGACCCTCACCCGGCGCGACCGACACCAGGACGTCCTCGACGGCATGGCCGCCGCCCGCGACGCCGGCCTCACCCCGGTCAAGGTCAACGCCGTCCTCATGCCCGGACTCAACGCCGACGAGGCCCCCGACCTGCTCGCCTGGGCGGTCGAGGAGGGCTACGAGCTCCGCTTCATCGAGCAGATGCCGCTCGACGCCCAGCACGGCTGGAAGCGCGACGGCATGATCACCGCCGGGGACATCCTGGAGTCCCTGCGCACCCGCTTCACCCTGACGCCGGAAGGCGCCGACGAGCGGGGCTCCGCCCCCGCCGAGCGCTGGGTCGTCGACGGCGGACCGCACACGGTCGGCGTCATCGCCTCCGTCACCCGCCCGTTCTGCCGGGCCTGCGACCGCACCCGGCTCACCGCCGACGGTCAGGTGCGGACCTGTCTGTTCGCCACCGAGGAGACGGACCTGCGGGCCACCCTCCGCTCGGACGCCTCCGACGCCGAGGTCGCGGAGCTCTGGCGGAAGGCGATGTGGGGCAAGAAGGCCGGCTCCGGCCTCGACGACCCGGAGTTCCTCCAGCCCGACCGCCCGATGTCGGCGATCGGCGGCTGAACTGGGAGGCCCGCGGCCCGGACCGGACGGTCCGGGCCGCGGGCCTCCCCGCCGGACGGCGTCCGGCGCTCCCGATCTAGGGGGTGTCCCAGTCGGCCAGCGGTACGACGTCCTTGAGGAAGCCCCGTACACCCAGGAACTGGGACAGGTGCTCCCGGTGCTCCTCGCACGCGAGCCAGGTCTTGCGGCGCTCGGGCGTGTGCAGCTTGGGGTTGTTCCACGCGAGGACCCAGACGGCGTCGGCGCGGCAGCCCTTTGCGGAACAGATCGGCTTCTCTTCGCTCACCTGATCATTGTCCAGCAAAGGCGATGCCGAGCAGCCACGGGGGGAGCTGCCCGGCATCGGTCTGTCGCTCCGACGGGGGATGCGGAGCGCGTAGGCAGTATGTCACGGCACATGGGGTGCGGTGCACCGGAACTTCACGATTGATCTGAGCTTTTCTTGAGCTTTCCGGCCACTGTCCGTGATCAGTTCTGGCCGTACGGTCGCTCTGCGCCCGCGGCGTATCCGGCGTTCCCGGTGTTCCCGGCGTTCTCGGCATTCCCGGCTTTCTCGGCATTCCCGGTGTTCCCGGTGTCCGGGTCCGCGGGGCCGTCCCCGAACCCGAGCGCGGGTCGCACCGGAGCCGGTACGAACGTGGAGGGCAGGGACGGGGCCGACTCCCGGCCCGCGTTCGCGATGACCACCGCGATGTAGGGGAGCAGGACGCCCAGCGCGAGCGCCACCACGGCCACGTGCCGCTCGACGTTCCAGAGCACCGCGGCCGCGATCACCGACAGCGTCCGGACCGTCATCGAGATGACATAGCGCCGCTGGCGCCCCCGGACGTCGTCCGCGAGCCCCTGCCGCGCCCCCGTGATCCGGAAGACCTCGCTTCCGCCACGCTTCGCCATCGCCGTCCACCACCCACCGGTCGCGCCGGACGCTCCGCGTTCCGGACCTCGCTCCACGGTACGCCCGCCCCTTCCGGCCGACGAGACCGGGGCACGGATGGAGCTGTCCGACATGCGCAGTATGACGCAGGGGCCGAGACTGGGCGCACATGCGTACAAGGAGGCGACGATGAGTTGGTTGTGGGCGATCATCGTGGGATTCGTCCTGGGTCTGATCGCGAAGGCGATCCTGCCCGGGAAGCAGCAGATCCCGCTCTGGCTGACGACCGTGTTCGGCATTCTCGGCAGCGTGCTCGGCAACGCCGTCGCGACCTGGATCGGTGTCAACGACACCAAGGGCATCGACTGGACCCGCCACCTGCTCCAGCTCATCGGCGCCGTCGCCGTGGTCGGAGTGGGGGACATGGTGTGGGCCTCGATCAAGGGCAACCGACGGCGGGCCTAGCCTCCTCCGGCCCCGCCCCCGTACGCCGGGAGGCCCGGTACGGCACGTGGTGTGCCGTACCGGGCCTCCCGGCGTGACGTGCGTCAGGCGCCGGCGAACTCGATCGCCGCCAGGTTCTTCTTGCCACGCCGCAGCACCAGCCAGCGGCCGTGCAGCAGCTCGTCCGCCGACACCTCGGCGTCCTCGGCGGTGACCTTCACGTTGTTCACGTACGCCCCGCCCTCCTTCACCGTGCGGCGCGCACCCGACTTGCTCGGGGCCAGACCGACCTCGGTGAACAGGTCGACGACCTGGCCCAGCTCCGTCACCCGCGCGTGCGGCAGCTCGGACAGGGCGGCGGCCAGCGTCGCCTCGTCCAGCTCCGCCAGGTCGCCCTGGCCGAACAGCGCCTTGGAGGCGTCGATGACGGCCGCGCACTGGTCCGCGCCGTGCACCAGCGCGGTCAGCTCCTCGGCCAGCGCGCGCTGCGCGGCGCGGGCCTGCGGCCGCTCGGCGGTCTGCCGCTCCAGCTCCTCCAGCTCCTCGCGGGGCTTGAAGGAGAGGATCCGCATGTACGTGGAGATGTCCCGGTCGTCCACGTTCAGCCAGAACTGGTAGAACGCGTACGGCGTCGTCATCTCCGGGTCGAGCCAGACGGCGCCGCCCTCGGTCTTGCCGAACTTGGTGCCGTCCGCCTTGACCATCAGCGGGGTCGCCAGCGCGTGCGCCTCGACGCCCGGCTCCAGCCGGTGGATCAGGTCGAGGCCGGCCACCAGGTTGCCCCACTGGTCGGAGCCGCCCTGCTGGAGCGTGCAGCCGTAGCGCCGGTACAGCTCCAGGAAGTCCATCGCCTGGAGCAGCTGGTAGCTGAACTCGGTGTAGCTGATGCCCTGCTCGGACTCCAGGCGCCGGGCCACGGAGTCCTTGGTCAGCATCTTGTTGACCCGGAAGTGCTTGCCGATGTCCCGCAGGAACTCGATCGCGGACATCCCGGCGGTCCAGTCCAGGTTGTTCACCATGACCGCGGCGTTCTCCCCCTCGAAGGAGAGGAACGGCTCGATCTGCGTCCGCAGCCGGTTCACCCAGTTCGCGACCGTCTCGGGGTCGTTCAGGGTGCGCTCCGCCGTCGGCCGCGGGTCACCGATCTGGCCGGTGGCCCCGCCGACCAGCGCCAGCGGCCGGTGCCCGGCCTGCTGGAGCCGGCGGACAGTGAGGACCTGGACCAGGTGGCCGACGTGGAGACTGGCCGCGGTCGGGTCGAAACCGCAATAGAAGGTGACGGGACCGTCCGCGAGAGCCTTGCGCAGTGCGTCCTCGTCGGTGGACTGGGCGAAGAGCCCGCGCCACTTCAGCTCGTCGACGATGTCGGTCACGTCGTCCGTCTCCTTGTGCGTGCGATGGGAAAAGACGTCTCAGTCTAGGTGGGTCAGACCCCCTTGCTGACCGAGCTCATGTTGAAGTCGGGGATCCGGAGGGCGGGCATCGCCGCCCGGGTGAACCAGTCGCTCCACTCGCGGGGCAGCGTCTTCTCCGTCCGGCCCGCCTCGGAGGCCCGCGACAGCAGGTCCACCGGCGACTCGTTGAACCGGAAGTTGTTCACCTCGCCGACCACCTCGCCGTTCTCGACGAGGTAGACGCCGTCCCGGGTCAGCCCGGTGAGCAGCAGCGTCGCCGGGTCGACCTCGCGGATGTACCAGAGGCAGGTGAGGAGCAGACCCCGCTCCGTCGAGGCGACCATCTCCTCCAGGGAGCGCTCGCCGCCGCCGTCCAGGATCAGGTTCCCCGCTCCGGGGGCCACCGGCAGGCCGGTGAGTTCCGCCGAGTGCCGGGTGGTGATCAGACGCTCCAGCCTTCCGTCCCGCACCCAGTCCGTCGGGGCGATCGGCAGGCCGTTGTCGAAGACGGAGGAGTCGTCGCCCGAGGAGTGGGCGACGACGAACGGAGCGGACTCCAGGCCCGGCTCGTTCGGGTCGCTGCGCAGGGTCAGCGGCAGCGGCGAGAGGGTCTCGCCGAGCCGGGTGCCGCCACCGGGCTTGGAGAAGACCGTACGGCCCTCGACCGCGTCCCGGGCCGCGGAGGACCACAGCTGGTAGATCAGCAGGTCGGCCACGGCCGTCGGCGGCAGCAGCGTCTCGTACCGCCCGGCGGGCAGCTCGATGCGGCGCTCCGCCCAGCCGAGCCGGGTCGCGAGGCCGGCGTCGAGGGCGGCCGGGTCGACGTCCTTGAAATCCCGCGTCGCCCGTCCCGCCCAGGCCGAGCGGGCCCGGTCGGGGGACTTGGCGTTCAGCTCCAGGGTGCCGTTGGGCTGGTCGTGGCGGAGCCGCAGACCCGTGGAGGTCCCCAGGTAGGTGGAGGTCAGCTCGTGGTTGGCGAAGCCGTACAGCTCGCGGCCGCCGGCCCGGGCGCGGGCGAAGGCCTCGCCGAGCGCCGGCGCGAAGTCGGCGAAGACCGCGGAGGAGGTCTCCGCCGGCGCGTCCGTGAAGTCGGGCGACGCGGGCACGTCCGCCACCAGCGGCTGGGCGTCCTCGGCGGGCCCGGCGGCCCGCGCGGCGGCCTCGGCGGCCCGCACCAGCGGCTCCAGGTCGTCGACGGTCACCGCGGACCGGGACACGACACCGGAGGCGGTGCCCTGCGCGCCGTCGACGGTCGCGATGACGGTGAGGGTACGGCCACGGGTCACCCCGTTGGTGGTGAGCGCGTTCCCCGCCCACCGCAGGTTCGCCGAGGACTCCTCGTCGGCGATCACCACGCACCCGTCGGCCCGGGACAGCTCCAGGGCCCGCTCGACGATCTCGTACGGCTTGCTGACGCGGCTCATCGTCCGGCCTCCTGCGTCGTGTTCAGACTGTGCTTGCCCGGGGGACGACCCCCGGACCCCCGGCGAATCGTGTGGCGAGCGCTCATCGTCCGGCCTCCTGCGTCGTGTTCAGGATGTTGACGCCCCGGAAGAGGGCGGAGGGGCAGCCGTGGGAGACGGCCGCGACCTGGCCCGGCTGGGCCTTGCCGCAGTTGAAGGCGCCGCCGAGGACGTACGTCTGCGGGCCGCCGACCTGCTCCATCGAGCCCCAGAAGTCGGTGGTCGTCGCCTGGTAGGCGACGTCCCTCAGCTGCCCGGCGAGCCGGCCGTTCTCGATGCGGAAGAAGCGCTGCCCGGTGAACTGGAAGTTGTAGCGCTGCATGTCGATCGACCAGGACCGGTCGCCGACCACGTAGATCCCGCGCTCCACGCCCCCGATCAGGTCCTCGGTCGACAGGCCGCCCGGGTCGGGCTGGAGGGAGACGTTCGCCATCCGCTGCACCGGCACGTGCCCGGGGGAGTCGGCGAAGGCGCAGCCGTTCGACCGGCCCAGGCCGGTGAGCTTCGCGATCCGCCGGTCCAGCTGGTAGCCGACGAGCGTGCCGTCCTTCACCAGGTCCCAGCTCTGCGCCTCGACGCCCTCGTCGTCGAACCCGACGGTCGCCAGACCGTGCTCGGCCGTCCGGTCGCCCGTCACGTTCATGATCGAGGAGCCGTACGCCAGCTTGCCCAGCTGGTCGAAGGTCGCGAAGGACGTGCCGGCGTACGCCGCCTCGTAGCCGAGCGCCCGGTCCAGCTCGGTGGCGTGGCCGATGGACTCGTGGATGGTCAGCCAGAGGTTCGACGGGTCCACGACCAGGTCGTACCGGCCCGCCTCCACGCTCGGCGCCCGCATCTTCTCCGCGAGCAGGCCCGGGATCTCGTCCAGCTCCTTGTCCCAGTCCCAGCCGGTGCCCGTCAGGTACTCCCAGCCCCGACCGACCGGCGGCGCGATCGTCCGCATCGAGTCGAACTCGCCCGTCGTCCCGTCGACGGCGACGGCCGTCAGCTGGGGGTGCAGCCGGACCCGCTGCTGGGTGGTCACGGTGCCGGCCGTGTCCGCGTAGAACTTGTTCTCGTGGACGGTCAGCAGCGAGGCGTCCACGTGCGCCACGCCCTCCGCCCGCAGCAGCCGCGCGCTCCAGTCCGCGAGCAGCGCGCTCTTCTCCTCGGCGGGGATGGAGAAGGGGTCGATCTCGTACGAGGAGACCCAGGTGCGCTCCTCGTGCACCGGCTCCGCCGCGAGCTCCACGCGCTCGTCGGACCCGGCCGCCGCGATCACCTTGGCCGACAGCTTGGCCATGGCGACCGCCTGCGAGGCGACCTTGGCGGCCCCGTCCATGGTCAGGTCGACACCGGACGCGAAGCCCCAGGCGCCGCCGTGCACCACCCGCACCGCGTAGCCGAGGTCCGTGGTGTCGGAGGAACCGGACGGTTTGGCGTCGCGCAGCCGCCAGGAGGCGCTGCGCACCCGCTCCAGGCGGAAGTCCGCGTGCTCGGCGCCGAGCGCGCGCGCCCGGGCGAGCGCCGCGTCGGCGAGCGCCCGCAGGGGCAGCGCGACGAACGAAGGGTCGATCTGGTGGACCACGAGCGGCCTCGCTCTCGGTGATCGGAAGGCTGGGGTGGAGCAGGATGGAGCTCTCGTTGATCTGCGACGGAAGTCAATCACGGGACGCCGCGCGGAGTCGGCGCATTACGTGACGCGGGGCGGCCTGAGCTGTAGGGACCCGACAGTGACACCCGGGCGCCACTGTCGGAGGTCGATTCCTCATGTCGGGAGCGATACCGATAGGTTTTCGGCTACCAGACCGCTATCGAAAGGGTGATCCGTTGAGCCGCTCGGTTCTCGTCACCGGAGGAAACCGGGGCATCGGCCTCGCCATCGCCCGCGCGTTCGCCGAGTCCGGCGACAAGGTCGCGATCACGTACCGCTCCGGCGACCCCGCCGAGCTGGAGAAGGACGGCTTCCTCGCCGTCAAGTGCGACATCACCGACTCCGAGCAGGTCGACCGGGCCTACAAGGAGATCGAGGAGAAGCACGGTCCGGTGGAGGTCCTCGTGGCCAACGCCGGTGTGACGAAGGACCAGCTCCTCATGCGGATGTCCGAGGAGGACTTCACCTCCGTCGTCGACACCAACCTCACCGGCACCTTCCGGGTCGTCAAGCGCTCCAACCGCGGGATGCTGCGCGCCAAGAAGGGCCGCGTCGTCCTCATCTCCTCGGTGGTCGGTCTGCTGGGCTCCGCGGGCCAGGCCAACTACGCCGCCTCCAAGGCGGGTCTGGTGGGCTTCGCCCGCTCCCTCGCGCGTGAGCTCGGCTCCCGCAACATCACCTTCAACGTCGTCGCCCCTGGTTTCGTCGACACCGACATGACCGCCGTGCTCACCGACGAGCAGCGCGCGGGCATCGTGTCCCAGGTGCCGCTGGGCCGCTACGCCCAGCCGGAGGAGATCGCCGCCGCGGTGAAGTTCCTCGCCTCCGACGACGCCTCGTACATCACTGGAGCCGTCATCCCGGTTGACGGCGGATTGGGCATGGGTCACTGACCATGAGCGGAATTCTCGAGGGCAAGCGCATCCTCATCACCGGTGTGCTGATGGAGTCCTCCATCGCCTTCCACGCCGCCAAGCTGGCCCAGGAGCAGGGCGCGGAGATCATCCTCACCGCCTGGCCGCGGCCGACGCTGACCGAGCGCATCGCCAAGAAGCTGCCGCACCCGGACAAGGTCAAGGTCCTGGAGCTCGACGTCTCGAACGACGAGCACCTCGCCCGCCTGGAGGGCCAGGTCCGCGAGCACCTGGGCGACCGCCTCGACGGCATCGTGCACTCCATCGGCTTCGCGCCGCAGGACGCCCTCGGCGGCAACTTCCTCAACACCCCGTTCGAGTCCGTGGCCACCGCCATGCACGTCTCCGCCTTCTCCCTGAAGTCGCTGACGATGGCGCTGCTGCCGCTGATGAGCGAGGGCGGCTCGGTCGTCGGCCTCACCTTCGACGCCAAGTTCGCCTGGCCGCAGTACGACTGGATGGGCCCGGCCAAGGCCGCCCTGGAGGCCACCAGCCGCTACATGGCCCGTGACCTGGGCAAGCAGAACATCCGCTGCAACCTGATCTCGGCGGGCCCGCTCGGCTCGATGGCCGCGAAGTCGATCCCCGGCTTCGGCGAGCTGGCCTCCGTCTGGGACAGCCGCTCCCCGCTGGAGTGGGAGCTCACGGACCCGGAGCCGGCCGGCCGCGGCATCGTCGCGCTGCTCTCCGACTGGTTCCCGAAGACCACGGGCGAGATCATCCACGTGGACGGCGGGCTGCACGCCATCGGCGCGTAACCGCTCCTCGCCGCAGCACCAGGGCCGTGTGTCCGCCCCGACAGGGGACGGACACACGGCCCTCGCCGTTCCGCAACCCCTGCACGACTCGAAAAGTCGAACGAACCACCCCAGACTGGGGCAGAGCGCGATGCTTCTGCTGCTGACGGGGAGGAGGTGCGGGCATGTACGCGATACGTCACGGGTTCGGCGCGTTCGTCTCCGTCGCCGTACTGCTCACGGGGACAGCCGTCGCCGCCGAGGTGCGGGCGGCCCCCGCCCCGGCCGAGGAAGCGCCCGCGGCCGCGCCGGCGGACGAGAAGGAGGACTTCGGAGCCTCCTGCCGCACCGTCGTCCAGGGATCCACCGTCACCGCCCACTGTCAGAACCCGTACCCCCGCACCGACCGGATCCGGCTCCACGTCGAGTGCGAGCGCTGGTGGGACGTCGACTCCGACAGCGCCCCCGTGGAGGTCGCCCCCGCCGACTACGGCAGCGTCACCGGCCGCTGCTGGAAGGAGGTCCGGTCCGCCTGGATCACGCACCAGCCGGCGGACGGGACTCCCGACCCGACTCCGGTGCGGGGTTCCTGAGGCACATGTAGGGGTAGCCGGCCGCCTCCGCGCCGGCCCGCTCCGCGTCGCCCTCCCGGATCGCGTCCACCAGGCGCCCGTGGTCCATCCGGTTCTCCGGCAGCAGCTCCTGCCCCACGTCGTCGCGCAGCCACTCCCGCAGCAGGTCGCCCAGGTCCGCGTAGAGCTCCGTGAGCACCTCGTTGCCCGAGGCGGCGACGACCGCGTGGTGGAAGGTCGCGTCGGCGGACACGAACCGCTCCGCGTCGCCCGACTCCCAGGCCTCCTCCCGGCGGAGCAGCAGGGCGTCGAGCTGCTTCAGGTCGCGCTCGCCGCGCCGCGCGGCCGCGAGCCGGGCCGCGGCGGACTCCAGGGTCGAGCGCAGCTCGGCGACGTGCCGGGGGTCGGAGCCGGCGAACCGGCGGTGCATCACGCCCGCCAGCTCGCTGGTGGCGACGACGTACGTCCCGGAGCCCTGGCGGATGTCGAGGAGCCCGTTGTGCGCCAGGGCCCGGACCGCCTCGCGCACGGTGTTGCGGGCCACGCCCAGCTGCTCGACCAGCTCGGGCTCGGTCGGGATCCGCGAACCCACCGGCCACTCGCCGGAGGTGATCTGGTTCCGCAGTTCGGCGATCACCTGGTCGGAGAGGCCTGCGCGCCGGGGGTGGCCGAGGGCCATGGAGCACCTTCCCATTCGTTCGGGTCGCCCAAGCCGTTCGGGATTGGACAACCAATCATCCCATGATTCTATGATGGCTCCATGCCTGACGAGCCGAAGACCCTCGACCCCGCCGCACGACCGGCCACGGCCACCGCTCCGGCGGCCACCACGACCCCGCGCGGAGCCGCCGTCACCGGCGATTCTCCCGCACCGGGGCGGGCGCAGCGCTGGACCCTCGGCCTCGTCACCGTCGGACTCGTCCTGGCCGCCCTCAACCTCCGGCCCGCCATCACCAGCCTCGGCGCCCTCCTCGAAGAGGTCAGCGCGGACCTCCACATGAGCGGCACCGTCGCCGGCGTCCTCACATCCGTCCCGCCGCTCTGCTTCGCGGTCTTCGGCATCACCGCCCCGCGCCTCGCCCGCCGTTTCGGCCCCGCCGCCGTCGTCTGCGCCGGCATGGCCGCGATCTTCGCCGGCCTGGTCCTGCGCCCCTTCGCGGGCGGCACCGTCGGCTTCCTCGCCGCCAGCGCCCTGGCCCTCATGGGCATCGCCGTCAGCAACGTCCTGATGCCGGTCATCGTCAAGCGGTACTTCCCCGACCGCATCGGCAGCATGACCGGCCTCTACTCCATGGCCCTCGCCCTCGGCACCTCCGTCGCCGCGGCCGCGACCGTCCCCATGACCGCGGCCCTCGGCGGCGACTGGCGCATCGGCCTCGGCGTCTGGGCGGCCGTCGCCGCACTGGCCGTCCTGCCCTGGATCCCGCTCGTACGCGACCGGGAACGCGCCGCCGCGCCCTCCGCCGCCACGGCCGAGGCCCCCGCCCCCCGCGTCACCCGCAGCCGCACCGCCTGGGCCCTCGGCTGCTACTTCGGCCTCCAGGCCACCGGCGCCTACATCACCATGGGCTGGATGCCGCAGATCTTCCGCGACGCCGGCGTCCCCGCCTCCACCGCGGGCGTCCTCCTCGCCGTCACGATGGTCATGGGCGTCCCGCTCGCCTTCGTGATCCCCCGGCTCGCCACCCGCATGAAGAACCAGGGCCCGATCGTCGTCGCCCTCGGGCTCTGCGGCCTCGCCGGCTACACCGGCCTCTTCCTCGCCCCCTCCGCCGGCGCCTGGTTCTGGGCGGTCCTCCTCGGCGTCTCCAACTGCTCCTTCCCGCTCGCCCTCACCATGATCGGCATGCGCTCGCGCACCGGCGCGGGAGTCGTCCGGCTCTCCGCCTTCGCCCAGAGCGTCGGCTACCTCATCTCCATCCCCGGCCCCCTCCTCGTCGGCGTCCTCTACCAGCACAGCGGCGGCTGGGCACTCCCCATCGCCCTCATGGGCGGGCTCATGGTGCCGCAGATGATCATCGGAACCCTGGCCGGGAGGGACCGGACCGTCGAGGACGAATGCTGAGATGCGAGACTGTCGCCATGCCAGTTCTCGAACCCACTCCCCCCAACGGCCAGAAGAAGCTGCTCCTCGTGTTCGGCGCGATGATCGGCATCACGGTCGTCATCGGCGTCATCGCCTCGATCGCCTCCCCCTGACACGGGATCCCGCGTCCGGGAAGGGGGGGCTGCCCCCCGCATCCCCTAGGGGGCGGGACTCAGGGTGAAGTGGGTGGATCACCGGATGGGACGAGAGGTCCACGATCCCTACGGTGGACACGACAGGGAAAGCGGAGTCCTCACCCACGGAGGCGGTCATGTCGGCCCACACGTCCACCCGCGTGCGACCCGGCGCGACCGGAGCGGACACCCGGCTGCCCTGGTGGGCCCTCGCCCTCCCGGCGGCCGCCTTCCTCGCCCTCCTCCTGCTGATGAGCGGGTCGGGTGAGGCCCACGCGACGGCCGGTGCCCCGGGGGTCGGAGGGTTCCTGGAGCTGGTGCGGCAAACGCTCTCACTCTGAGTCGGCGCGGCCCGATCCGTGCGAAGCTGAGCACCATGAGCGTCGACACACCCCGCAGGATCGTGCTGCTCCGACACGCGAAGGCGGACTGGAACCAGGAGTCCGACCATGAGCGCCCCCTCGCCGACCGGGGCCGCGCGGACGCCCCCGTCGTCGGCCGCCGCCTCGCCGAGACGGGCATCGCCTTCGACCTGGCCCTCTGCTCCACCGCCACCCGGACCCGCGAGACCTGGAAGCTGGCCGTGCAGGCCCTCCCCGAGCGCCCGAAGACCGTCTACGAGGACCGGCTCTACGAGGCCTCGCTCGGCGAGCTCATCGCCCTGCTGAACGAGACCTCGGAGGACGTGTCCGACCTCCTCGTCATCGGCCACAACCCCGGGATGCACGCCCTCGCCGACGCCCTCGCGGGCCGGGCCGAGGGCGACACCCTGTCCCGGATGACCCGCAGCGGCTTCCCGACCTCCGCCTTCGCCGTCGTCGCCTTCGACGGCTCCTGGAAGTCCCTGGAGCACGGCGCCGGACGCCTCGTCGACTTCTGGACCCCGCACGCCTGAGCCGGTACGCGGAGGGGCCCGGCCGTCACCCGACGGCCGGGCCCCTCCGCGTACCGGCTCAGTGCAGCAGGTCCTCGGCGCCGCCGTCCGCCGCCTCGACCTCCTCGCGGGTGATCCCCAGCAGGTACAGCACGGTGTCCAGGAACGGCACGTTCACCGCCGTGTGCGCGGCCTCGCGCACCACCGGCTTCGCGTTGAACGCCACGCCGAGACCGGCCGCGTTCAGCATGTCCAGGTCGTTCGCCCCGTCGCCGATCGCCACGGTCTGCGCCAGCGGCACCCCCGCCTCCGCCGCGAACCGGCGCAGCAGCCGCGCCTTGCCCGCCCGGTCCACGATCTCGCCGGTCACCCGCCCCGTCAGCTTCCCGTCCACGATCTCCAGGGTGTTCGCCGAGGCGAAGTCCAGCCCCAGCCGCTCCTTCAGATCGTCGGTGACCTGCGTGAACCCGCCGGACACGACACCCACCTGGTAGCCGAGCCGCTTGAGCGTACGGATCAGGGTCCTGGCGCCGGGCGTCATCCGCACCTCGGAGCGCACCTTGTCGACCACCGAGGCGTCGAGGCCGGCGAGCAGCTCCACGCGCGCGTGGAGCGACTGCTCGAAGTCCAGCTCGCCGCGCATCGCGGCGGCCGTCACCTCGGCGACCTGGTCCTCGCAGCCGGCGTGCGCCGCGAAGAGCTCGATCACCTCGTCCTGGATCAGGGTCGAGTCGACGTCCATGACGACGAGCCGCTGGGCCCGCCGGTGCAGCCCCGCGGAGACCACCGCCACATCCACCCCGATGCTGTGCGCCTGGGTGGCGAGGGCGGTCCGCAGCGGCTCGGTCGCGCAGCCGGACACGGCGAACTCGACGGCGGTGACCGGATACTTCGCCAGCCGGAAGACACGGTCGATGTTGCCGCCGGCCTCCGCGATCCTGGCCGCTATGGCCGCCGTCTGCTCCGCCGTCAGCGGGTTGCCGAGCACGGTCACGTGCGAGCGCCCCTCACCGCGGGGACGGTTGTCGCCGGTCCCGGAGATGATCTCGGCCTGGAGCTTCAGCGACTCGGCCCAGCTGTGCACGGTCGCGCGGAGCTCGCCCTGCGAGGCGACGGTCGGCTCGGTGACGAGCGCGCACAGGACGAGGCGGCCTCGGGAGACCACCTGCTCGATGTCCACGACGTCGACGGAGTAGGCGGCGAGGGTGTCGAAGAGTCCCGCGGTGATCCCGGGACGGTCCTTCCCGAAGATCTTGACGAGAAGAGTGGGAACGTCTGAGGTCTGCGATGCGCTCATGGTGGTTCCACCGTATCGGGCGCCGCGCGCCCCCCGACCCCCCGTCCCGACCAGCGGACACCCGAGCCGTCCCGGGCCCGGCCGGGTGAGCGCCCCCGGCGACCCTGCGCCGGGTCTTCACGCGGCCCGACTTTCGGAGAGGGGACCGGGCCTGAAATAGTTCCCCCGGATGATTCGCATCCCTGGACTCCCCGCGACGGGGGTACATCGGGGGACAAGTAGTGGGGCATGGAGTGCCAGAACTCGTACTGGAATTGAACGGAAGGACCTGGACGCTCGATCCGTCCAGGTCGTACACCCTGGGCCGCGACCCGCAGGGCGACCTGGTCATCGACGACGCCAGGGTCTCGTGGCGCCACGCCACCATCAGCTGGGGCGGCCGCAGTTGGGTCATCGAGGACCACGGCTCGACGAACGGCACCTTCCTGCAGGGGCAGCGCGTCCACCAGGTGGAGATCGGGCCCGGCTCGGCCCTCAACCTCGGCAACGCCACCGACGGCCCCCGGCTGAATCTCGCCGCCGCCCCGTCGCAGCGACAGGCCCCGCCGGTCCAGCAGGCTCCGGCCCACCAGGTCCCCGCCCACCAGGCGGCGGAGCAGGCCGCCCAGGCCGAGTGGATCACGCACCAGGCCCCGCCGCAGGCACAGCAGCACTGGCAGCAGCAGGGCCCGCAGCCCGGGCAGCCGCAGCCCGGGCAGCCGCAGGCCGCCCGGCAGCAGGTCCCGCCCCAGCAGGGCCACGGCGGCCCCGTCGAGCAGTTGGCGCAGAAGGTGCCCGGGCAGGGAGGCGGCGCCGCGGGGCCCTCGGCGGCCTACGCCGACCGCAGCCCCACCACGTTCCACCAGCTGGCCCTCGGCCACGTCATGCGCATCGGCCGTGCCCTCGAGAACGAGCTGGTCGTCTCCGACCTCCAGGTCTCGCGGCACCACGCCGAGTTCCACGCGACGCCCGACGGACGCTTCGAGATCCGCGACCTCGGTTCGCACAACGGCACGTACGTCAACGGCCAGCCGATCACCAAGGGCGGCTCCGCCCTCCTCGGCCCGCAGGACATCGTCGGCGTCGGCCACTCGACCTTCCGCCTCGTCGGCGGCCAGCTCGAGGAGTTCGTCGACACCGGCTCCGTCTCCTTCTCGGCCCGCCACCTCACGGTCACCGTCGACGGCGGCAAGCAGATCCTCAAGGACGTCTCCTTCGGCGTCCCCGAGAAGTCGCTGATCGGCGTCATCGGCCCCTCCGGCTCCGGAAAGTCCACGCTGCTCAAGGCGCTGACCGGCTACCGCCCGGCCAACGAGGGCGACGTCCTCTACGACAACCGGAGCCTGTACAAGCAGTTCGCCGAACTGCGCCAGCGCATCGGCCTGGTTCCGCAGGACGACATCCTGCACAAGGAGCTGACCGTCCAGAAGGCGCTGCGCTACGCGGCCAAGCTCCGCTTCCCCGGCGACACCGCTACGGCCGAGCGCGAGGCCCGGATCGGCGAGGTGCTCCGCGAGCTCAAGCTCGACATCCACAAGGAGAAGAAGGTCACCTCCCTCTCCGGTGGTCAGCGCAAGCGCGTGTCGGTCGCCCTGGAGCTCCTCACCAAGCCGTCGCTGATCTTCCTGGACGAGCCGACCTCCGGCCTCGACCCGGGCATGGACCGCGACGTCATGCAGCTGCTGCGCGGTCTGGCCGACGACGGCCGCACGGTCCTCGTCGTCACCCACTCGGTGGCCGAGCTGGGCCTCTGCGACAAGCTGCTCGTCATGGCCCCCGGCGGCTCGGTGGCCTACTTCGGCCCGCCGGACGAGGCGCTGAACTTCTTCGGCTACTCCACCTGGGCCGACGTCTTCTCCGCCTTCGAGAACTACCGCGACTACGACTGGGCCGGCCGCTGGAAGGGCTCGCAGCACTACCAGCTGTACGCCGCGGACATCGACGCCGTCGCCGCGCAGCCCGTCCAGATGCCGCAGCAGGCGATGTCCAGACCGCCGAAGCCGCAGGGCTGGGGCTCCCAGCTGTGGACCCTGATCCGCCGCTACGTCTCCGTCATCGCCTCCGACGTGGGCTTCATGGCCCTGATGGTGATCCTGCCGGCCGTCCTCGGCGCGGTGTCCGTGGTCATCCCCGCCGACTTCGGCCTCGGGAAGCCCACGCCCCCGTCCCGGTTCAACGGCGACGCCGGCACGATCATGCTGATCCTCGCGGTCGGCATGTGCTTCAGCGGCGCCGCCAACTCGGTCCGTGAGCTGATCAAGGAACGGGTGATCTACGAGCGGGAGCGCGCCGTCGGCCTGTCCCGCTCCGCGTACCTGATGTCCAAGGTCATCGTCCTCGGCGTGATCACGGCCCTCCAGGGTGTGATCATCTGCGCCATCGGCTTCTCGACCCGCGCGCTGCCCGAGGAGGGCCTGCTGATGCCGCCGGCCGTCGAGCTGTGCATCCAGGTCATCGGTCTCGGCCTGACCTCGATGATGGTCGGCCTGGTCATCTCCGCCCTGGTGAAGACCGCCGAGAAGACCATGCCGCTGCTCGTCATGTTCGCGATCGTCCAGGTCGTGTTCACCGGCATCCTCTTCCAGGTGTACGACTCGCCCGGCCTGGAGCAGTTCGCCTGGCTCATGCCCTCCCGCTGGGGCATCGCCGGCGCGGGCGCCACCCTGGACCTGGCCCACCTGATGCCGCCGTGGGACCAGAAGAACCCCGCGAACACCGACCCGCTGTGGGAGCACACGGTCGGACAGTGGAGCCTGAACCTCGGCATCCAGCTGTTCATGGCGGCCGTCTGCTGCGTCGCCGTGGCGCGCCTGCTGCGCCGCCACGAGCCCGAGGTCATGCGCAAGTGATCGGCTGAGCGACCGTACGCCTAAGGGCGGCACCCCCAGTGCGGGGGGTGCCGCCCTTAGGCGTACGACAGCGGGTGACCGGGTCCGGTCAGTACGCGCTGTTGACGTTGTCGATCGAGCCGTAGCGGTCGGCCGCGTAGTTGGCGGCGGCGACGAGGTTGGCGACCGGGTCGTACTGGTCGAACTTGGTGCCGGGGATGTGGTAGGCCTTGAAGGTCGGGTAGATGACCTGCAGCAGGCCCTTCGACGGGACGCCGTTGATGGCGTTGATGTCCCAGTTGTTGATGGCCCGCGGGTTGCCGCTGGACTCACGCATGATGTTCTTGTGCAGGCCGTTGTACGTGCCCGGGATGTTGTGCTTGTCCATGATGAACAGGGCCTCGCGGATCCAGCCGTCGAGGTTGTTCGCGAAGACGGGGGTACGGGCCACGGAACGGCTCGCGGCCGCCTTCGCCGCGGCGCGCTTCTTCGCGTCGGCCTTGGCCTTCGCGGCGGCCTTCGCCTTGGCGTCGGCCTTCGCCTTCGCGGCGGCCTTGGCCTGGGCGTCCGCCTTGGCCTTCGCGGCCGCGTCGGCCTTCGCCTTGGCGGCGGCCTTGGCCTTCGCCGCGGCCTCCTGCTGGGCCTTCAGACCGACGGTGGTCTGCTGCTCGGTGACGCTGGCCGCCAGGGCCTTCGCCTGGGGGCTGTTCTCGTTGTACGACCAGGCCACCTGCTGCGTACCGGAGAGAGCCTGGGGCTCGGTCTCGGTGGAGCCGTTGTGGGGCACCAGGGACAGGGTGAGCGCGGCGGCGCCCAGAGCGGCGACGCCGGCGATCGCGGCCTTGTGGGTCTTCTTCAGACCACGAGTGTGGCCAGGGGTGTTCGCAGACATGACGGACTACCTCTTCGCATCGCTGGGGGTCGTCGCACGGCCGGGGCGGCGCTGCGCCTTCATCGGCGGCGACGAGGGCAATTCTTAGCGGCCGCAAAATGCTGTGGCAAAGGTGTGACGTACGATCCCGGGTAGTGGATCAGGGGCCCGTGCACGAGCCACAGAAGCGCCCTTATGTCCGACTCACACCGCCCTGACCCGCCCTTTCGGGGTCCACTAGGGCGGTTCGTAAGTGACCTGGGTCCTATGCGCGGGCTCACATCGGGCACGTAACGAACTGACCAGGCGTTGCGTGAGCAATGCGCAGGGTGAGTCCCCTCCTCCGCAAGGAGGACGGAACCCGCGCGACCCTCCGACCTAGGTCTCCGGTCCCCCTCCTCCGCGGTCTCCGGACGGATACGGACCGTCACGGCCCGCCGGTACGGTGAGCACATGAGCCACCGACCGAGCTCCGGCCTGGCCGCCGTGAGCACCGCGCTCCTCGCGATGAGCCGCCGTCTGGAGGTCCGCGACGTCCTCAAGACGATCGTCGCCTCCGCCCGCGAGCTGCTCGACGCCGAGTACGCGGCCCTGGGCGTCCCCGACGACCACGGGGGCTTCGCCCAGTTCGTGGTCGACGGCGTCAGCGACGAGCAGTGGAAGGCGATCGGCCCGCTGCCCCGGCAGCACGGCATCCTCGCGGCGATGCTCCACAAGGCAGAGCCCGAGCGGCTCGCCGACGTCCGGGAGGACCCCCGCTTCGAGGGCTGGCCGGACGCCCACCCCGAGATGTCCGACTTCCTCGGCCTCCCCGTCAGGGACGGGGACGAGACCCTCGGCGCCCTCTTCCTCGCCAACAAGCGCTGCGCCAAGGAGACGGGGGGCTGCGGCTTCACGGCGGAGGACGAGGAGCTCCTGTCGATCCTGGCCCAGCACGCGGCCATCGCCCTCACCAACGCGCGCCTCTACGAGCGCAGCCGCGAGCTGACCATCGCCGAGGAGCGCTCCCGCCTGGCCCACGAGCTGCACGACGCCGTCAGCCAGAAGCTCTTCTCGCTCCGGCTGACCGCCCAGGCCGCCGCCGCGCTCGTGGACCGCGACCCCGCCCGCGCCAAGGGCGAGCTCCAGCAGGTGGCCGCGCTCGCCGCCGAGGCCGCCGACGAGCTCCGCGCCGCCGTCGTCGAGCTCCGCCCCGCCGCCCTCGACGAGGACGGCCTCGTCCACACCCTCCGCACCCACGTCCAGGTCCTGGACCGCGCCCACACCGCCCGGGTCACCTTCGAGAGCCCCGGCACCCGGGCGCTGCCCGCCGCACAGGAGGAGGCCGTGCTCCGGGTCGCCCAGGAGGCGCTGCACAACGCCCTGCGGCACGCGGACGCCGCCCGCGTCGCCGTCGCCCTCACCCGCGCGGGCCAGGGCGCCCGGCTCACCGTCACCGACGACGGCAAGGGCTTCGACCCGCGTACGGTCCGCAGTGCGGGGCGCCACCTCGGCCTGGTCTCCATGCGGGACCGGGCGGGCGGCGTCGGCGGATCGCTCACGGTGACCTCGGCCCCCGGCGAGGGCACCACGATCGAGATGGAGGTTCCCGGTGGCTGACGGACGGATCCGTGTCCTGCTGGTCGACGACCACCAGGTGGTCCGCAGGGGACTGCGCACCTTCCTGGAGGTGCAGGACGACATAGAGGTGGTGGGGGAGGCCTCAGACGGCGCCGAGGGCGTCGCCCGGGCCGAGGAGCTCCGCCCCGACGTGGTCCTCATGGACGTGAAGATGCCGGGGACCGACGGCATCGAGGCGCTGAAGCGGCTGCGCGCGCTCGACAACCCCGCCAGGGTGCTCGTCGTCACGAGCTTCACCGAGCAGCGGACGGTGGTGCCCGCGCTGCGCGCCGGCGCCTCCGGCTACGTCTACAAGGACATCGACCCCGAGGCGCTGGCCGGCGCGATCCGCTCCGTGCACGCCGGACACGTCCTGCTCCAGCCCGAGGTCGCGGGCGCCCTGCTCGCCCAGGACGACTCCCACGGGGGCACCGGGCGCGGCTCGACCCTCACGGAGCGCGAGCGCGAGGTCCTCGGCCTGATCGCGGACGGCCGGTCCAACCGGGAGATCGCCCGCGCGCTCGTGCTCTCCGAGAAGACGGTCAAGACACACGTCTCGAACATCCTCATGAAGCTCGACCTCGCGGACCGCACGCAGGCGGCCCTCTGGGCGGTCCGCCACGGCCTCAGCACCTGACGCGCCCCCTGATGCGCCGGGGCGCACGACCGTTCTGTCCTTCATACCGTCGTGTGGATGTCCCCCGTTCGGCGCAACCCGGCGGGGCGTGCCGCGTTCTCCATGGCGTGCTGCGGCTGACCGGCCGCAGCGACGACCAGGAGGATGTACCAAGTGAAGAACCTCAAGAAGGCCGCTGCCCTCACCATGGTCGCCGGCGGCATCGTCGCCGCCGGTGCCGGTGTCGCCTCCGCCCACGGCGCCGAGGCCACGGGACAGGCCCTCCACTCGCCGGGCGTCGCGTCCGGCAACCTGGTGCAGGTCCCGGTCCACGTCCCCGTGAACGTCTCCGGCAACACGGTCAACGTGATCGGCCTGCTCAACCCGGCCTTCGGCAACCACGCCCTCAACGGCTGACCGCCCGCACCGACGGACCGGCCCCCGGGGAATCCTCCGGGGGCCGGTTCGCGCGCTCACCGCGCGCGGGCCGACGCCGCCCGCCCCCGGCGCGCGGACAGACCCCGCCCGCCGAGTCGGGCCCGCAGAGGCAGGGGCCCGCCCACCGCTCCCACCGCCGCCGCGCCGCTCAGGCCCGCTCCCGCCGCCGCGCCGCGGCCACCGTCGCCGTTAGAACCCCCGCTCCCGCTCCCGCTCCTCGACATACGCGTTGTACGCGGCGACCTGGGCCCGCCGCGCCACCCGCTCCACCGGCCGCAGCGCCTCGCCCCGCGCCGCCATCTCCGAGGCGCTCACCGCGCCCCCGTGCCCGTGGTCGTACGCCAGGTCCACCAGCAGCCCCACCCGCTGCGCCAGCTCCAGTACCCGCACCGCACGCGCCGGGTAGCCGGGGGCCAGCACCTCCCGGCCCATCTCCGACCGGGCCCGGTACGCCTCGCGGGCCGCGTCCGCCGCCGGACCCGAGCCCGCCACGTCCAGCCGGGTCAGGACCGCCGTGGCGTCCCGCAGGGCCTCCGCGAGCTCCCGCTCGGCCTCGCCGAGCGACGGCACGTCCGCCGGAGGCGCCTCCCGCACCGCGAGGCAGCGCCAGACCACCTCCACGTGGACGTCGCCGACGGGCCCCGCCTCCGAGACCTCCGGCACCAGGCCGTACGGCGCGCCGTGACCCACCACCGCCTCCTCCGCCTCCAACGCGCGCGCGTTGAAGTCCGGCGGCCCGCTCAGCCCCAGCGGATGCCCCGGCGCGGGCAGCGCCACCCGCCACCCGGTCACCCCGAGCCGCCGCAGCCGGCCCAGCGCCAGCGTCAGCCCCACCGGCCGCGCCTCACCCGGCAGCCCCTCCACGCGGTGCACCGCGTCCTCCCCGACAATGGCCAGCGCCGCCTCGTCCGGCGACACCGCCCCGGCCAGCAGGGCGTTGCCCCAAGCGGCCAGGCGTCCTGAGCGTGGTTCCGAAAGCATTCCCCCATGCTAGGGGGAGCCCCGGGCGCACCGGGGGACTCCAAGGACGGCCTGGGGACCGGCCCGCTCCGTCGATAACGTAGGTTTTCCCCTGGACGCCGCGCCCACCGGCGCAAGGCGACGACTCGACCGCAAGGGGAGACAACGCGCTCATGAGCGATGTACTGGAGCTGGTGGACGTATCCGTGGTCCGCGACGGACGGGCTCTGGTGGACGAGGTCTCCTGGTCGGTCAAGGAGGGCGAGCGCTGGGTGATCCTCGGACCCAACGGCGCCGGCAAGACCACCCTTCTGAACATCGCCTCCAGCTACCTCTTCCCCACCAGGGGCACCGCCCGCATCCTTGGCGAGCAGCTCGGCGGCGTCGGCACCGACGTGTTCGAGCTCCGCCCCCGCATCGGCATGGCCGGCATCGCCATGGCGGAGAAGCTCCCCAAGCGCCAGACCGTCCTGCAGACCGTCCTCACCGCCGCGTACGGCATGACCGCCACCTGGAACGAGGACTACGACCCGGTCGACGAGCAGCGCGCCAAGGCCTTCCTCGACCGCCTCGGCATGAACGACTACCTCGACCGGAGGTTCGGCACACTCTCCGAGGGCGAGCGCAAGCGCACCCTGATCGCCCGCGCCATGATGACCGACCCCGAACTCCTCCTCCTCGACGAGCCCGCCGCCGGCCTCGACCTCGGCGGCCGCGAGGACCTGGTCCGCCGCCTCGGCCGCCTCGCCCGCGACCCGTACGCCCCCTCCATGATCATGGTCACCCACCACGTCGAGGAGATCGCGCCGGGCTTCACCCACGTCCTGATGATCCGTCAGGGCAAGGTCCTCGCGGCCGGCCCGGTCGAGATGGAGCTGACCTCGCGCAACCTCTCGCACTGCTTCGGCCTGCCGCTCGTCGTCGAACGCGTCGGCGACCGCTGGACCGCCCACGGACTGCCCCTCAAGTAGCCGACGCGGCGCCGACGTCCCGCACAGCCGTCCGCGCCCTGTCCCGGAGGACCCCACCGCCCTACCATGACCATGTGGACATCGACGCATGGGTGTGGTGGCTGATCGGCGCGGTGGGGCTCGGCATTCCGCTGGTGCTGACCGCGATGCCCGAATTCGGCATGTTCTCCGTCGGAGCGGTGGCGGGGGCGGTGACCGCGGCCCTCGGCTTCGGCGTCGTCCCCCAGGTACTCGTCTTCGTGGTCGTCTCGGTCGCGCTGATCGCGGTGGTCCGCCCGATCGCCGCCCGGCACCGCGGATCCCGGCACGCCTCCGGGGTCGACGCCCTGAAGGGGCGTCAGGCGGTCGTGCTGGAACGGGTCGACGCGTCCGGCGGCGGCCGCATCAAGCTCGCGGGGGAGATCTGGTCCGCCCGCGCGCTCGACTCCGACCAGACCTTCGAACCGGGCCGGCAGGTCGACGTCGTGGACATCGACGGGGCCACCGCCGTCGTCATGTGACCGAACCTCACCCATGACGCCCGGTCATCTGGGAAACTCGATCATCGAAAGCCACCCGGCAGTCAACCGGCAGCGAAGGGCACGGGGAACACGATGTCAGCAGTCATCATCGTCCTGATCATTCTGGTGGTGCTCGTCTTCATCGCCCTGATCAAGACGATCCAGGTCATCCCGCAGGCGAGCGCGGCGATCGTGGAGCGCTTCGGCCGCTACACCCGCACGCTCAACGCCGGACTGAACATCGTCGTCCCGTTCATCGACTCCATCCGCAACCGGATCGACCTCCGCGAGCAGGTCGTCCCGTTCCCGCCGCAGCCGGTGATCACCCAGGACAACCTCGTCGTCAACATCGACACGGTCATCTACTACCAGGTCACCGACGCGAGGGCCGCGACCTACGAGGTCGCCAGCTACATCCAGGCGATCGAGCAGCTCACCGTCACCACCCTCCGCAACATCATCGGCGGCATGGACCTGGAGCGGACCCTGACCTCCCGCGAGGAGATCAACGCGGCCCTCCGCGGCGTCCTCGACGAGGCCACCGGCAAGTGGGGCATCCGCGTCAACCGCGTCGAGCTCAAGGCGATCGAGCCGCCGACCTCCATCCAGGACTCGATGGAGAAGCAGATGCGCGCCGAGCGCGACAAGCGCGCCGCCATCCTCACCGCCGAGGGCACCCGCCAGTCCGCCATCCTCACCGCCGAGGGCGAGAAGCAGTCCGCGATCCTGCGCGCCGAGGGCGAGTCCAAGGCGGCCGCCCTCCGCGCCGAGGGCGAGGCCCAGGCCGTCCGCACGGTCTTCGAGGCCATCCACGCCGGCGACCCCGACCAGAAGCTGCTCTCCTACCAGTACCTCCAGATGCTCCCGAAGATCGCCGAGGGCGACGCCAACAAGCTCTGGATCGTGCCCAGCGAGATCGGCGACGCGCTCAAGGGCCTCTCGGGCGCCTTCGGCAACAAGGACGGCAGCGTCCCCGGCTTCAACACCAAGACGGTCGGGGCCCAGCGGCGTGACGAACCCCCGGTTGACTGACACGTACACGTAATCTTCGTGCATGATCGGTGCGAGCCCCTCGACCCCGACGACCTCAGGGCGGGGAGGCGACTCACTGACCATGTAAGGAGATGGCGTTGTCCATCTGGGAAGCCCTGGCAGTCTTCGCCGCCGGCATCGGCGCCGGCACCATCAACACCATCGTCGGATCGGGAACGCTCCTCACGTTCCCGGTCCTCCTCGCGACCGGACTCCCACCGATCACCGCGAACGTCTCCAACGCCCTGGGACTCGTCCCCGGCTCCATCAGCGGAGCCATCGGCTACCGCGCCGAACTCAAGGGCCAGAAGCACCGCGTCATCCGCCTCGGCGCCGCCGCCCTCGTCGGCGGCCTGATCGGCGCGATCCTGCTCCTCGCCCTGCCGTCCGACGCCTTCGACGCGATCGTCCCCGTCCTCATCGGCCTCGCGCTCGTCCTGGTCGTCCTCCAGCCCCGCATCGCCGCAGCCGTCAAGCGCCGCCGCGAGCAGACCGGCACCGAGGCCCACCCCGACGGAGGCCCCGCCCTCCTCGTCGGCCTCCTCCTCGCCAGCATGTACGGCGGGTACTTCGGCGCCGCCCAGGGCGTGCTCTACCTCTCCCTCATGGGGCTGCTGCTCCACGACACCCTGCAGCGGATCAACGCCGTCAAGAACATCCTCGGCGCCCTCGTCAACGGCGTCGCCGCCGTCTTCTTCCTCTTCGTCGCCGAGTTCGACTGGACGGCCGTCCTGCTCATCGCCGTCGGCTCCACCATCGGCGGCCAGATCGGCGCCAAGGTGGGCCGCAGGCTGCCCCCCACGGTCCTGCGCGGGGTGATCATCGCCGTCGGCGTCGTCGCCATCCTCCAACTGACACTCCGCTAGCCCGGACCGCCGGAGACGACGGAGGGCCCGCCTCCCCCTCACCAGGGGGAGGCGGGCCCTCCGCACGAAGCTCACACCCGAGCGCCACGCCCCCAGGGCCGCGTCACGCGGCGGCCTTCGCGAGCCACTCCGGAAGCTCCGCCCGCTCGCTCGCCCGCATCGCCAGCAGCATCGCGTCCGCGGGGGTCGGCTCGAACGGCTGGAACAGCAGCGGCATCCCCGCCTGCTCCGGCGTCCGCGCCGCCTTGCGGTGGTTGTCCTCGGCACAGGAGGCGACCGTGTTCAGCCAGGTGTCCCCACCGCCCTGGGCACGCGGCACCACGTGGTCGACCGTCGTCGCCCGCCGTCCGCAGTACGCGCACCGGTGCTGGTCCCGCACCAGCACCCCCCTCCTCGACCACGGTGCCTGTCTTCGGAACGGCACCCGTACGTACCGGCAGAGCCTGATCACCCGCGGCACCGGGAGGTCGACGGCCGCACCGCGGACCCGGAGATCGGGATGGGCGTGCTCGACGACGGCCTTGTCCGTCAGGACAAGCACCACCGCACGGTTGAGAGAGACCGTCGACAGCGGCTCGAAGCTCGCGTTGAGTACCAGCGTGTCCCGCATTGTGCCCACCTCCCGTGTGCAGGCCCGGCCCCGGACGGGGCGGTGAAGCCTGGATCAACGATGGCCGGGCCGGCCGGGGTCGGACAACGCAATATTTCCCGCGCAACAAAAGATGCCCGCTTCTGATCTCTCCAAGACCAGAAGCGGGCAAACAACAAACGAACGATCAGCCCGTCGCGGGAGCCGTGTACTCACCGACCAGCTGGGCGCGCCCCAGCGTGTGGAAACGCAGGTTGAACCCCACCACCGCCGGCGAGACCTCACCGTCCGGACCGAGCTTCTCGCTGTCCACCGCGTACACCGTGAACACGTACCGGTGCTCCTCACCCGCCGGGGGAGCGGCACCGCCGAAGTCCTTCGAGCCGTAGTCGTTCCGGACGTGCACGACCCCGTCCGGCAGCCCCGCGAACGAACCCGAACCGGCACCGGCGGGCAGCTCGGTCACCGACGCCGGGATGTCGAACAGCACCCAGTGCCAGAACCCGCTGCCCGTCGGGGCGTCCGGATCGAAGCAGGTCACGGCGAAGCTCTTCGTCTCCGCCGGGAACCCCTCCCAGCGCAGGTGCGGCGAGGTGTTCCCCTCCGCGTACACCTGGTCGTCCTTCAGGACCCCGCCCGGCGCGATGTCGTCGCTCACCACGGTGAACGCCGCCACCGGCGGATGGAAGTCATGGGGGAGCGGCGCCCTCTTGCCCTCGGACACGTCGAAACCTCCGTATCGCGCGTACTGCCTCAGCAGCCTTTCGTGGCCGAGCCTAGAGCCAGTTGCGACGGCCGCCGACCTCGGCGAGCCACTGGTTCAGGTACGCCGCCCAGTCGGTGGCGTGGAAGTCGTGCAGACCCACCTTGAACGCACGGAACGAGTCGCTGCCCTCACCGAACAGACCCGGCTTCTTGTCCATCTCCAGGACGACGTCCATCTCGCGGTCGTCCGCGACGAAGCTGACCTCGACCTGGTTCAGCCCCCGGTACTGCTGCGGCGCGAAGAACTCGATCTCCTGGTAGAAGGGCAGCTTCTGCCGCGTGCCGCGGATGTGCCCGCGCTCCATGTCCGCGCTCTTGAAGCGGAAGCCCAGCTGGAGGAAGGCGTCGAGGATCGCCTGCTGCGCCGGCAGCGGGTGCACGTTGACCGGGTCGAGGTCACCGGAGTCCACGGCGCGGGCGATCTCCAGCTCGGTCGTCACACCGATGTTCATCCCCCGGAGCTGCTGACCCGAGACGGCCGTCACCGGGGTCTCCCACGGGATCTCCAGACCGAACGGCACCACGTGCACCGCGCCGGCCTTCACCTCGAAGGCACCGCCCAGCCGGACCTTGACGAACTCGATGTCCTGCTTGTGCTCCTGGTCGCCGCCCTCGACCTCGACCCGCGCCTGCAGGCCGACCGAGAGGCCCTCGATCTGCTGGTCGACGCTGCCGCCCTGGATGCGGACCTCACCCTGGACGACACCGCCCGGAACCACGTTCTCCTCGGTGAGCACCGTCTCCACGGTCGCCCCGCCGGCACCCAGGCTCGCGAGCAGCTTCTTGAATCCCATGACCTTCACTCCTTCTCAGTCCTGACCCCTACATACGCGCGACGACCGTAGTCGGTTCCCCGCCGGACCCCCACTACGCTCGTGCGCCATGAGCGAGAGTCCCGACCGTACGCCGCTCCCGCGGGCCTTCTTCGACCGCCCGGTCCTGGACGTCGCCCCCGACCTCCTCGGCCGCGTCCTCGTCCGCAGCTCTCCCGAGGGCCCGATGGAACTGCGCCTCACGGAGGTGGAGGCGTACGCCGGGGAGATCGACCCCGGCTCGCACGCCTTCCGCGGCCGCACGGCGCGCAACGCCGTCATGTTCGGCCCGCCCGGACACGCGTACGTCTACTTCACCTACGGCATGTGGCACTGCCTGAACCTGGTCTGCGGCCCCGCGGGACGGGCCGGCGGGGTACTGCTGCGCGCGGGCGAGATCCTGGAGGGCGCCGACCGCGCCCGTCCCCGCCGCCGCTCCGCCCGGTCCGACCACGAGCTGGCCAAGGGCCCCGCCCGCCTGGCCACGGCCCTCGACGTCGGGCTGTCCCTCAACGGCACCGACGCCTGCGCCGGTCCGGACGCCCCCCTCTCCCTCCTGACGGGCAGGCCGCCCGCCCCCGGACTCGTGCGGAGCGGCCCCCGTACGGGAGTCGGCGGCGAGGGCGCCCCGCACCCCTGGCGCTTCTGGATCGACGGCGACCCGACGGTCAGTCCCTATCGCCCCCACACGCCCCGGAAACGTCGGCTTGACTCGGATCGCCCGACCGCCTAATGTAGCCCGAGCAGCTGGTTACGGGCCTGCTTGTTCAAGCACCCCGCAGCGGCCACCCACTACTCTCGATGATTCCCCAGCAGGGGCTTATTTCGGCATGCCGGAATTCGAATTCGATTGACTCGATTATGAGTCGCCGAGGAAATCAGCTAACGTAGTGGACACGCCGAAAGGCAAAGGCAGCCAACAGGCCACCGGAAACAAACTCCGAACCGGAAACGGAACGGAAAAGGATCTGGTAAGGTTGGAAACACGAAGGGAAAGCCCGGAGGAAAGCCCGAGAGGGTGAGTACGAAGGAAGTGTCCGTTCCTTGAGAACTCAACAGCGTGCCAAAAATCAACGCCAGATTAGTTGATACCCCGTCCATCTTAGGATGGCGAGGTTCCTTTGAAAGTC
>NZ_JBIBWF010000010.1:0-374725 GCF_043081085.1 Streptomyces sp. NPDC014891
TCCGGTCGCCTGGAGGCCGGCACCGCGGTGCTGAACTCCGTCAAGGGCAAGAAGGAGCGCATCGGCAAGATCTACCGCATGCACGCGAACAAGCGTGAGGAGATCGACTCGGTGGGCGCCGGCGACATCGTCGCCGTCATGGGCCTCAAGCAGACCACCACCGGTGAGACGCTGTGCGACGACAAGAACCCGGTCATCCTGGAGTCCATGGACTTCCCGGCGCCGGTCATCCAGGTCGCCATCGAGCCCAAGTCCAAGGGTGACCAGGAGAAGCTGGGTGTCGCCATCCAGCGTCTCGCGGAGGAGGACCCCTCCTTCCAGGTTCACTCGGACGAGGAGACCGGCCAGACCATCATCGGTGGTATGGGCGAGCTTCACCTCGACATCCTCGTCGACCGCATGCGTCGCGAGTTCAAGGTCGAGGCGAACGTCGGCAAGCCGCAGGTCGCGTACCGCGAGACGATCCGCAAGGCCGTCGAGCGCGTGGACTACACCCACAAGAAGCAGACCGGTGGTACCGGTCAGTTCGCCAAGGTGCAGATCGCGATCGAGCCCATCGAGGGTGGCGACGCCTCCTACGAGTTCGTGAACAAGGTCACCGGTGGCCGCATCCCGAAGGAGTACATCCCTTCGGTCGACGCGGGTGCGCAGGAGGCCATGCAGTTCGGCATCCTGGCCGGCTACGAGATGACCGGCGTTCGCGTCGTTCTTCTCGACGGTGGCTACCACGAGGTCGACTCCTCCGAGCTCGCGTTCAAGATCGCCGGTTCGCAGGCCTTCAAGGAGGCCGCGCGCAAGGCTTCCCCCGTCATCCTTGAGCCGATGATGGCCGTTGAGGTCGTCACGCCCGAGGACTACATGGGTGAGGTCATCGGCGACATCAACTCCCGCCGTGGCCAGATCCAGGCCATGGAGGAGCGCAGCGGCGCTCGCGTCGTGCGGGGCCTCGTGCCCCTCTCGGAGATGTTCGGCTACGTCGGCGACCTCCGCAGCAAGACCTCGGGTCGCGCAAGCTACTCGATGCAGTTCGACTCCTACGCCGAGGTTCCGCGGAACGTCGCCGAGGAGATCATCGCGAAGGCCAAGGGCGAGTAACTCTCCCGAGTTGACGCTTTAGGCTTGACACCAGTCGTCGGGGCTCGCCCCCCGAAACCCGAGGGAATCGGGCCCCGGCGAATGGCATCCCAGCAAAGATCACCTGGCGCCGATGAAGCAAGGCGTACAGAACCACTCCACAGGAGGACCCAGTGGCGAAGGCGAAGTTCGAGCGGACTAAGCCGCACGTCAACATCGGCACCATCGGTCACATTGACCACGGTAAGACGACCCTCACGGCCGCCATTACCAAGGTGCTGCACGACGCGTACCCGGACCTGAACGAGGCCTCGGCCTTCGACCAGATCGACAAGGCTCCCGAGGAGCGCCAGCGCGGTATCACGATCTCGATCGCGCACGTCGAGTACCAGACGGAGTCGCGTCACTACGCGCACGTCGACTGCCCGGGTCACGCTGACTACATCAAGAACATGATCACGGGTGCCGCGCAGATGGACGGCGCCATCCTCGTGGTCGCCGCCACCGACGGCCCGATGCCGCAGACCAAGGAGCACGTGCTCCTGGCCCGCCAGGTCGGCGTTCCGTACATCGTCGTCGCCCTGAACAAGGCCGACATGGTGGACGACGAGGAGATCCTGGAGCTCGTCGAGCTCGAGGTCCGTGAGCTCCTCTCCGAGTACGAGTTCCCGGGCGACGACCTTCCGGTCGTCCGTGTCTCGGCGCTCAAGGCGCTCGAGGGCGACAAGGAGTGGGGCGAGAAGCTCCTCGGCCTCATGCACGCGGTGGACGAGTCCATCCCGCAGCCCGAGCGTGACGTCGACAAGCCGTTCCTGATGCCGATCGAGGACGTCTTCACGATCACCGGTCGTGGCACCGTCGTCACCGGTCGTATCGAGCGTGGTGTCCTCAAGGTCAACGAGACCGTCGACATCATCGGCATCAAGACCGAGAAGACCACCACCACGGTCACCGGCATCGAGATGTTCCGCAAGCTGCTCGACGAGGGCCAGGCCGGTGAGAACGTCGGTCTGCTCCTCCGTGGCATCAAGCGCGAGGACGTCGAGCGCGGCCAGGTCATCATCAAGCCGGGTTCGGTTACGCCGCACACCAGCTTCGAGGCCCAGGCCTACATCCTGTCGAAGGACGAGGGTGGCCGTCACACCCCGTTCTTCAACAACTACCGCCCGCAGTTCTACTTCCGTACCACGGACGTGACCGGCGTCGTGACCCTCCCCGAGGGCACCGAGATGGTCATGCCGGGCGACAACACCTCCATGACCGTCGAGCTGATCCAGCCCGTCGCCATGGAGGAGGGCCTCAAGTTCGCCATCCGTGAGGGTGGCCGGACCGTCGGCGCCGGCCAGGTCGTCAAGATCAACGCCTGATCGTTGATCTGACCTGGTAGCTCCACGAGCTGCAGCAGAGGGCCCCGCACCTTTCGGTGCGGGGCCCTCTCGCATGTCCGCCCGGACCCGGCGTCTACGGCCGCCAGCTCCACGGGTGCCCGTCCGGGCCCAGGCCCACCACGGTCGGTCCGTCCTCGCCCAGGTGCAGGGCCGCCGAGACTCCCGGTGTCCCGCCCGCACGGGTCCGCACCCGGTCACCGGTCCGCACCACCCGGACCCGGCCGTCCTCGCCGGTGCCCAAGAGGACCGTCCCCAGCGCGGCGGACCGCGCGGCGACCACGCCGCCGAAGCCGTCGAGCCCCGTGTCCCCGCCGGGGCCGAGCAGTGCCCCGCTCGCCGGGCGCCGGTAGAAGAGGTCGCCGCCGGCGGTCGCCACGGTGGATCCGGAGCGCGGCAGCGGGTCCGCCTGCTCGATACCGTCGAGCCAGTGCCGTACGGACTCCCGCCCCGCCGCGTACAGGTGGGTCCGGCCGGTCCCGTCGACCGAGGCGGCGAGGCCGTCCTGGACCTCCGACGTCCCGGGGAGCGTCCGCCAGGGGCCCCAGCCGCCGTCCGCGGCCCGCACCCGGGTCGAGACGTTCCGGTCGGCGTTCCGCACGAAGAGGTGGACCCGGCCGTCCGGGGCGGCCACGGCCACCGGCGCACCGACCCGGCGGCCCCGGTCGTCCGTGCGCTCCGGGTTCCCGAGGCCGCGCCAGGCCAGGAACGGGCCGCCGGGGGAGCGCTGCTCCAGGAGCACGAGCTCGCGCCGGTTGCGTCCGCCGTGGCCGTCGATCGCGGAGAACCGCACGCCGAAGAGCAGCACCCTGCCGTCGTCGAGCACCGCCGAGCCGAGGGCGGGCGCCAGCGGCCCGCCGCCGAGGTCCGCCGGCTCGCTCCAGACGCCGGGCGCGGTCTCCCGCCAGCGGACCGCGCGCAGTCCGAGCACCCCGTAGGCGGCGAGCCGGCCGTCCGGCTGCTCGGTCAGGGCCGGTCCGGCGGTGGGCCAGCGGTGGTGGGTGGAGCGGACCCAGCCCTTGCGGTTGGTGAGGGGCCGCTCGCCGCCGACGCCGTAGTCGCCGCAGCCCGAGGGGTTGCCGCACTCCCAGGAGGGGTCCCCGCCGTACGGGACGAGGCGGGCGGCCTTCGCCGCGAGGAGCCGGGGAGGGAGGTTCTTGGGCCAGTGCCGGTTGTAGTAGCCGCGGAAGGCCGTCGCCGTGAACGCGGGTATCGGCTCGCCGTCCCGGACCGCGTCGGCGACCCAGCGGTTCAGCGCCGCCCAGGTGAAGGACGCGACGGCCGTGTGGTCGCCGTGGTCCGAGTAGCCCGGCTGCTCGGAGTCCCGCCTGCGGGTGGCCTCGTCGCTGAGCTGGATGTCCGGGTCGGGGTCCAGGGTGTGCACGACGGTGGGCCGGTAGCGGGCGAGCAGCCCCACGAGGACGCCGACCAGCTGGTCGTAGTCGTAGGTGTCGGAGCGGGTGACGGGCGACCCGGCCGACAGGTGGGTCCGCAGCTCCAGGGCGCGGTCCTGCCAGAGGGCCGGCAGGGCCATGTAGCGCCGGTTCGTGTGCATCGGGAGGTTGAGGAAGACCAGCTCGACGCGGCGGCGGCCGCGGTCGAGGGTGTCGACCTCGGCCCGGCGGCCCCCGGGGAGGGTCAGCACCCGGCGCCGCCAGGGTGTGAACAGCGGCAGGCCGAGCGCCGCCGCGTAGGACTGGCGCAGGCCCTGGTGGCGGGCCGAGGAGTAGGCGGCGCGGTCCGGGGGAGTGTCCGGCATCCCCGCGACCCGGTTGCGGCCGGTGTGCTCGCCGGCGGTGACGTACACGGAGACGAGCGGGACCCCGGCGTCGAGGAGGCGCTGGCTGTCCGGGTTCATGAAGTACAGGTCGTCGTCCGGGTGGGCGGCTATCTGCAGGAGCAGCGCCCGCCTGGTGCGCGCGGAGGCGATGGGCTTGCCGGGCGCGGGGTCGACGGTCGGCGCGGTCCTGCGCGGCTCCGGTACGGAGCACCCTGCGGCGGCCGTGGTGACGGCGAGGGCTGCGGCGAGAACCGTCCGCCGGCGGGGTGCTGTGGTCACGTGGGCGGTCCGTCCCCTGGGCAGTGCGGTCCCGGGTAAGACGAACGTTCGAAGTCTGGGGTTGTGTGCGGACGGGCCCGTGACTGGCAGGATGCGGCCACCGGAAGAAGATCTTCGAAAAGCGTCGCCGGTCGTGTCGAGGACCGGGCGCCGGTTCCGACCGACGGGTGACAGCACGCCACAGGGGCGCGCGGGACGGGGAGGACCACCACCATGAAGTACGTCGCGATGATCTACGGGAACCAGGCCAAGTGGGACGCCTTCCCAGCCGAGGCCTGGCCCGAGGCGATCGCCCGGCAGGAGGCCTTCAACAGGAAGTACCGCGAGAGCGGCGAGCTGATCGGCGCGTACGGCCTCGCGGACGCGGCCGCCGCCCAGCTCGTCCGGCGCGTGGACGGCGTTCCCGCGGTCACCGACGGCCCGTACCTGGAGACCAAGGAGTACCTGGCCAGCTTCTACCTGCTCGACTGCGACGGCCCGGAGCGGGCCCGGGAGATCGCCGCGGACATGCCCTTCGCGGACGTCGACCCGGTGGAGCTCTGGCCGGTCCTGCACGAGTCCGCGGCGGACGTGTGACCGGCACCGACGGGATCGAGGACCTGCTGCGCACGTACGCGCCGCAGGTCCTCGGCGTCCTCGTGCGGCGGTACGGGACCTTCGACACCTGCGAGGACGCCGTCCAGGAGGCCCTGATCGCGGCGGCCCGCCAGTGGCCGGAGGAGGGCGTCCCCGACAACCCGCGGGGCTGGCTGGTCACCGTCGCCGCCCGCCGGCTCGTCGACCAGGTGCGCAGCGAGGCCGCGCGCCGCCGCCGCGAGGACTCCCTGGCCCTGGCCACACCGGCCTCGGAACTCCTGGCGCACGCCGCCGACGAGGAGCCCGGGACGGACCGGGACGACTCGCTGTCCCTGCTGTTCCTCTGCTGTCACCCCGAGCTCTCCCCGCCCAGCAGGGTCGCCCTCACCCTGCGGGCCGTCGGCGGCCTCACCACCGGGCAGATCGCGGCCGCCTTCCTGGTGCCCGAGTCGACGATGGCGCAGCGGATCAGCCGCGCCAAGCAGACGATCCGGGAGGCGGGCGGCTCCCTGGCGCTCCCGCCGGGGGAGGACCGCACGGCCCGGCTCGCCGAGGTCCGGCACGTGCTCTACCTGATCTTCAACGAGGGGTACACGGCGAGCGGCGGGGATCGGCTGACCGCGCCCGAGCTGTCCACCGAGGCGATCCGGCTCGGGCGGCTGCTCCACCGGCTGGTGCCCGAGGACACCGAGACGGCGGGGCTGCTGGCCCTGATGCTGCTCACCGACGCCCGCAGGCCCGCGCGCACGGGCCCGCACGGGGAGCTGGTGCCGCTCGCGGAGCAGGAGCGGGGGCGCTGGGACGCCGGGCTGGTGGCGGAGGGCGTCGAGCTGATCAGCCGCACCCTGCCGCAGGGGCGGATCGGCCCGTACCAGCTGCAGGCGGCGATCGCGGCCGTGCACGACGAGGCGGAGAGCGCGGGGGACACCGACTGGCCGCAGATCCTCGCCCTCTACGAGCTCCTGGAGCACACCGGTCCGAACCCGATGGTGACGCTCAACCGGGCGGTCGCCGTGGCGATGGTGGAGGGGCCCGCGGCCGGGCTCGCGGTGCTGGACGGACTGGCCCGGGACAAGAGGCTCGCGCGGCACCACCGGTTGCTCGCCACCCGGGCGCATCTGCTGGAGCTGCTGGGGGAGCGGGGGCCCGCGGCGGAGGCCTATCGGGAGGCCGCGCGGCGGACGACCAGCGCTCCGGAACGCCGTCATCTCACCGAGCGGGCACGGGACTTGGGGTGAGGCGACGGGGGCGCCAGGGGAGGGCGCGTGCGCCCCGGCGCATGGCGGGACGTGACGTGGGGTACAGTCTTCGATCCCGATTGGCGGCCGGATGGCCCCGTATGGCAGACTGTCGGGGTTGCTCGGTTGAGTGCCGATGCTGCGCGCCTCCCGTCGGGAGGACCGGAAGCGAGTCCCACAGTACTCGTCGCTCCTTCTCAGGAGCGGACGTACGGGAATCTTCTGGGAAGCGTCAGCGGGGTGCCGACCAGGCGCCCGGTGGGTGTCCTGCCCCCGGCCTGCGGTCATGGCGACCGTGCCCCCTTGGTTGGGAAATCCCTAGGGATTTCTGCGTAGAGGGAGTGCGACACGCCCGACCGCGTGGGTCGGAGACACGACAACGCTTCTCCGTGAGCGAAGCCGATCGGGTTCCAGAGCGTTACGAGACAAAGGACTACTAGTAGCCATGGCGGGACAGAAGATCCGCATCCGGCTCAAGGCCTACGACCACGAGGTCATCGACTCCTCGGCGAAGAAGATCGTCGAGACGGTGACCCGCACTGGTGCGTCGGTCGCGGGCCCGGTGCCGCTGCCCACTGAGAAGAACGTGTACTGCGTCATCAAGTCGCCGCACAAGTACAAGGACTCGCGCGAGCACTTCGAGATGCGCACGCACAAGCGCCTCATCGACATCCTCGACCCCACGCCGAAGACGGTCGACTCGCTCATGCGACTCGACCTGCCGGCGGGCGTCGACATCGAGATCAAGCTCTGAGGTGACGCGCGAGATGGCTAAGAACATCAAGGGCATCCTGGGCGAGAAGCTCGGCATGACGCAGGTCTGGGACGAGAACAACCGGGTCGTCCCGGTGACCGTCGTCAAGGCCGGCCCGAATGTCGTGACCCAGGTCCGTACGAACGACGTCGACGGCTACGAGTCGGTCCAGATCGCCTTCGGCGAGATCGACCCGCGCAAGGTGAACAAGCCCCTCAAGGGCCACTTCGCCAAGGCCGACGTCACCCCGCGCCGCCACCTGGTGGAGCTCCGCACCGCTGACGCCTCCGAGTACACGCTCGGCCAGGAGATCACCGCCGAGGTCTTCGAGGCCGGCGTGAAGGTCGACGTCACCGGCAAGAGCAAGGGCAAGGGCTTCGCCGGTGTCATGAAGCGCCACAACTTCCGTGGTGGCAAGGCGTCGCACGGTGCCCACCGCGTGCACCGCAAGCCCGGTTCCATCGGTGGCTGCGCCACCCCGGGCCGTGTCTTCAAGGGCATGCGCATGGCGGGTCGCATGGGCAACGAGCGTGTGACCACCCAGAACCTGACCGTCCACGCCGTTGACGCCGAGAAGGGTCTGCTGCTCATCAAGGGCGCCGTCCCCGGCCCCAACGGTGGCCTCGTCCTGGTCCGCACCGCGGCCAAGGGGGTTTGAGGAACCGATGAGCACCATTGACATCCTTTCGCCGGCAGGCGACAAGACCGGGACCGTCGAGCTCCCCGAGGAGATCTTCGGCGCCAAGGTCAGCGTTCCGCTGATCCACCAGGTCGTCGTCGCGCAGCTGGCCGCGGCCCGTCAGGGCACGCACAAGACCAAGACCCGTGGCGAAGTCCGCGGTGGTGGCAAGAAGCCTTACCGCCAGAAGGGCACCGGCCGCGCCCGTCAGGGTTCGACCCGCGCCCCCCAGTTCGCCGGTGGTGGCGTCGTGCACGGTCCCGTGCCGCGTGACTACTCGCAGCGGACCCCGAAGAAGATGAAGGTCGCCGCTCTCCGTGGTGCCCTCTCGGACCGGGCCACCCACTCCCGCATCCACGTCGTCTCCGGCGTGGTCGAGGGTGAGATCTCCACCAAGGCCGCGAAGACGCTGTTCGGCAAGATCTCGGAGCGCAAGAACCTGCTCCTGGTCGCCGAGCGCTCCGACGAGGCCGCGTGGCTGTCCGCTCGTAACCTGCCCCAGGTGCACATCCTGGAGCCGGGCCAGCTCAACACGTACGACGTGATCGTCTCCGACGACGTGGTCTTCACCCAGGCCGCCCTCGAGTCCTTCGTGTCTGGCCCCCAGACCGCTGAGACCGAAGGGAGCGACGCCTGATGACTGAGGCCGTCGTCACCAGCAAGACCTTCTCGGACCCGCGCGACATTCTCGTCAAGCCGGTCGTCTCGGAGAAGAGCTACGCACTGCTGGACGAGAACAAGTACACGTTCATCGTCGCGCCTGGCTCCAACAAGACCCAGATCAAGCAGGCCGTCGAGGCGGTCTTCTCGGTCAAGGTCACCGGGGTCAACACGATCAACCGCCAGGGCAAGCGCAAGCGCACCAAGGCCGGTTTCGGTAAGCGCAAGGACACCAAGCGCGCCATCGTGACCCTTGCCGAGGGCAACCGTATCGACATCTTCGGCGGTCCGACCGCCTAAGGGCGGTCTGGATCGTCCGGAATCGGACGAGGACTGAGAAATGGGAATCCGCAAGTACAAGCCGACTACGCCGGGCCGTCGTGGCTCCTCCGTAGCCGACTTCGTCGAGATCACGCGGTCCACGCCGGAGAAGTCGCTGGTCCGCCCCCTGCACAGCAAGGGCGGCCGTAACAACACCGGTCGTGTGACCGTCCGTCACCAGGGCGGTGGCCACAAGCGCGCCTACCGCGTGATCGACTTCCGTCGTCACGACAAGGACGGCGTGCCGGCCAAGGTCGCTCACATCGAGTACGACCCCAACCGCACCGCGCGCATCGCGCTGCTCCACTACGTGGACGGCGAGAAGCGCTACATCATCGCCCCCAAGGGTCTGACGCAGGGTGACCGCGTCGAGAACGGCCCCGGCGCGGACATCAAGCCCGGCAACAACCTGGCGCTCCGCAACATCCCGGTCGGTACCACGATCCACGCGATCGAGCTCCGTCCCGGTGGTGGCGCCAAGTTCGCCCGCTCCGCGGGTGCCTCCGTGCAGCTGCTGGCGAAGGAGGGCACGATGGCCCACCTTCGTATGCCGTCCGGTGAGATCCGTCTCGTCGACGCCCGCTGCCGCGCCACGATCGGCGAGGTCGGCAACGCCGAGCAGTCGAACATCAACTGGGGCAAGGCCGGCCGTAAGCGCTGGCTGGGCGTTCGCCCGACCGTCCGCGGTGTGGCGATGAACCCGGTCGACCACCCGCACGGTGGTGGTGAGGGCAAGACCTCCGGTGGTCGCCACCCGGTCTCCCCGTGGGGTCAGAAGGAGGGTCGTACTCGTTCGCCGAAGAAGGCTTCGAACAAGTACATCGTCCGCCGCCGCAAGACGAACAAGAAGCGCTAGGAGCGGGTTTAGATGCCGCGCAGTCTCAAGAAGGGACCCTTCGTCGACGGCCACCTCGTCAAGAAGGTGGACGCCCAGAACGAAGCCGGTACCAAGAACGTCATCAAGACCTGGTCCCGTCGCTCGATGATCATCCCGGCCATGCTCGGCCACACGATCGCGGTGCACAACGGCAAGACCCACATTCCGGTGTTTGTCACCGAGTCGATGGTCGGCCACAAGCTCGGCGAGTTCTCGCCGACGCGCACCTTCCGGGGTCACGTGAAGGACGACCGGAAGTCGAAGCGCCGCTAGTAGCGGGGTGGAATGACCATGACAGACACTGGAAGGACAACCATGGAAGCCAGGGCCCAGGCGCGGTACATCCGCGTCACGCCCATGAAGGCCCGCCGCGTGGTGGACCTTATCCGTGGCATGGACGCCACGGAGGCTCAGGCGGTCCTGCGTTTCGCCCCGCAGGCCGCGAGCGTGCCGGTTGGCAAGGTGCTGGACAGCGCCATCGCCAACGCTGCACACAACTACGACCACACCGACGCCTCTTCGCTGGTCATCAGCGAGGCGTACGTGGATGAGGGCCCGACCCTGAAGCGGTTCCGTCCGCGTGCCCAGGGCCGTGCCTACCGGATCCGTAAGCGGACCAGCCACATCACCGTGGTCGTCAGCAGCAAGGAAGGAACCCGGTAATGGGCCAGAAGGTTAACCCGCATGGGTTCCGGCTCGGCATCACCACGGACTTCAAGTCCCGCTGGTACGCCGACAAGCTGTACAAGGACTACGTCAAGGAAGACGTCGCCATCCGTCGGATGATGACGTCCGGCATGGAGCGCGCCGGCATCTCGAAGGTCGAGATCGAGCGCACCCGTGACCGCGTGCGGGTGGACATCCACACCGCGCGTCCCGGCATCGTCATCGGCCGCCGTGGCGCCGAGGCCGACCGCATCCGCGGCGACCTCGAGAAGCTCACGGGCAAGCAGGTCCAGCTGAACATCCTCGAGGTCAAGAACCCCGAGATGGACGCCCAGCTGGTCGCCCAGGCCGTTGCCGAGCAGCTCTCCTCCCGCGTCTCCTTCCGTCGCGCCATGCGTAAGAGCATGCAGGGCACGATGAAGGCCGGCGCCAAGGGCATCAAGATCCAGTGTGGCGGCCGTCTCGGCGGCGCCGAGATGTCCCGCTCGGAGTTCTACCGCGAGGGCCGCGTGCCCCTGCACACGCTCCGCGCGAACGTCGACTACGGCTTCTTCGAGGCCAAGACGACCTTCGGCCGCATCGGCGTGAAGGTCTGGATCTACAAGGGCGACGTCAAGAACATCGCCGAGGTCCGCGCCGAGAACGCCGCGGCCCGTGCGGGTAACCGCCCGGCCCGTGGTGCCGGCGCTGGCGACCGCCCGGCCGGCCGTGGTGGCCGCGGTGGCGAGCGTGGCGGCCGCGGCCGCAAGCCGCAGCAGCAGTCCGCGCCGGCTGCCGAGGCCCCCAAGGCCGACGCTCCCGCCGCCGCTGCCGCTCCGGCTGAGAGCACCGGAACGGAGGCCTGACCGAAATGCTGATCCCCCGTAGGGTCAAGCACCGCAAGCAGCACCACCCCAAGCGCTCGGGTATGAGCAAGGGTGGTACGCAGGTTGCGTTCGGCGAGTACGGCATTCAGGCCCTCACGCCGGCGTACGTGACCAACCGCCAGATCGAGGCGGCTCGTATCGCGATGACCCGCCACATCAAGCGTGGCGGCAAGGTCTGGATCAACATCTACCCGGACCGCCCCCTCACGAAGAAGCCCGCCGAGACCCGCATGGGTTCCGGTAAGGGTTCTCCCGAGTGGTGGATCGCGAACGTCAAGCCGGGTCGGGTGATGTTCGAACTGTCCTACCCGAACGAGAAGATCGCGCGCGAGGCCCTGACCCGTGCGGCCCACAAGCTGCCGATGAAGTGCAAGATCGTGAAGCGCGAAGCAGGTGAGCTGTGATGTCGGCCGGTACCAAGGCGTCCGAGCTGCGCGAGCTGGGCAACGAGGAGCTTCTCAACAAGCTCCGCGAGGCCAAGGAAGAGCTGTTCAACCTCCGCTTCCAGGCGGCGACCGGTCAGCTCGAGAACCACGGTCGGCTCAAGTCCGTCCGTAAGGACATCGCCCGGATCTACACCCTGATGCGTGAGCGCGAGCTGGGCATCGAGACGGTGGAGAACGCCTGATGAGCGAGAGCAACGTGACTGAGAAGACCGAGCGCAACGCTCGCAAGGTCCGCGAGGGCCTGGTCGTCAGCGACAAGATGGACAAGACCGTCGTCGTCGCTGTCGAGGACCGCGTCAAGCACGCGCTGTACGGCAAGGTCATCCGCCGTACGAACAAGCTCAAGGCTCATGACGAGCAGAACGCTGCCGGCATCGGCGACCGCGTCCTCCTGATGGAGACCCGGAAGCTGTCCGCCACGAAGCACTGGCGCGTCATCGAGATCCTCGAGAAGGCCAAGTAAGTATTTCGCGCAAGCGAGATCAAAGTAATCACAGCTTGAAGGGGTAACCCTTCGAGTTCGTTCCGCCAGGCTCGGCCGGGGCCTCCTCGTGAAGCCCCGGCCGGGAACCGGCAGACAAATCAGGAGATAGACGTGATCCAGCAGGAGTCGCGACTGCGTGTCGCCGACAACACTGGTGCCAAGGAGATCCTTTGCATCCGTGTTCTCGGTGGCTCGGGTCGCCGCTACGCGGGCATCGGTGACGTCATCGTCGCCACCGTCAAGGACGCGATCCCCGGTGGCAACGTGAAGAAGGGTGACGTCGTCAAGGCGGTCATCGTTCGCACCGTCAAGGAGCGCCGCCGCCAGGACGGCTCGTACATCCGCTTCGACGAGAACGCCGCTGTCATTCTCAAGAACGACGGCGACCCTCGTGGCACCCGTATCTTCGGCCCGGTCGGCCGTGAGCTGCGCGAGAAGAAGTTCATGAAGATCATCTCGCTCGCGCCGGAGGTGCTGTAAGCATGAAGATCAAGAAGGGCGACCTGGTCCAGGTCATCACCGGTAAGGACAAGGGCAAGCAGGGCAAGGTCATCACGGCCTTCCCCCGCGAGAACCGCGTCCTCGTCGAGGGTGTCAACCGGGTCAAGAAGCACACCAAGGCCGGCCCGTCGCAGGCCGGTGGCATCGTCACGACCGAGGCTCCGGTCCACGTCTCCAACGTCCAGCTGGTCGTGGAGAAGGACGGCAAGAAGGTCGTCACGCGTGTCGGTTACCGCTTCGACGACGAGGGCAACAAGATCCGCGTTGCCAAGCGGACGGGTGAGGACATCTGATGGCTACCACCACTCCGCGTCTCAAGACGAAGTACCGCGAGGAGATCGCGGGCAAGCTGCGTGACGAGTTCTCGTACGAGAACGTCATGCAGGTTCCCGGCCTCGTGAAGATCGTGGTCAACATGGGTGTCGGCGACGCCGCCCGTGACTCGAAGCTGATCGACGGTGCGATCCGCGATCTCACCACGATCACCGGTCAGAAGCCGGCCGTCACCAAGGCCCGCAAGTCCATCGCGCAGTTCAAGCTGCGTGAGGGTCAGCCGATCGGTGCTCACGTCACCCTCCGTGGCGACCGCATGTGGGAGTTCCTGGACCGCACCCTGTCGCTCGCGCTTCCGCGCATCCGCGACTTCCGCGGCCTGTCCCCCAAGCAGTTCGACGGCCGTGGCAACTACACCTTCGGTCTCACGGAGCAGGTCATGTTCCACGAGATCGACCAGGACAAGATCGACCGTGTCCGGGGTATGGACATCACCGTGGTGACCACGGCGACCAACGACGACGAGGGCCGTGCCCTTCTGCGTCACCTCGGCTTCCCGTTCAAGGAGGCGTAAGCGAGATGGCGAAGAAGGCTCTCATCGCGAAGGCTGCCCGCAAGCCCAAGTTCGGCGTGCGTGGCTACACGCGCTGCCAGCGCTGTGGTCGTCCCCACTCCGTGTACCGCAAGTTCGGCCTGTGCCGCGTGTGCCTTCGTGAGATGGCTCACCGTGGCGAGCTGCCGGGCGTGACCAAGAGCTCCTGGTAACTCCCTTCTGTCCATAGGACGTTAGGGATTACCTGAGACTCTCGGTAAGCATTGGGTCGGCGGAGGCCCACCCCCGCATGCTTTAGGCTTGTGGGGTTGGGCGTCCGCCGCCCGTACGACTTACTACGCCGTAGGTCCCCGCGCCGCACCCGTCCCGCCCCTGTGTGGGGAGAGGGATGGCGCATACAGGAAACCCCGGCGAGAGAGGCCGAAGGCCAATTCATGACCATGACTGATCCGATCGCGGACATGCTGACTCGTCTGCGTAACGCGAACTCGGCATACCACGACTCCGTGACGATGCCGCACAGCAAGATCAAGTCTCACATCGCGGAAATCCTCCAGCAGGAGGGCTTCATCACGGGCTGGAAGGTCGAGGACGCCGAGGTCGGCAAGAACCTCGTCCTCGAGCTCAAGTTCGGTCCGAACCGTGAGCGCTCCATCGCGGGCATCAAGCGGATCTCGAAGCCCGGTCTCCGGGTTTACGCGAAGTCCACCAACCTGCCGAAGGTCCTCGGCGGCCTGGGCGTGGCGATCATCTCCACGTCCCACGGTCTCCTGACCGGCCAGCAGGCAGGCAAGAAGGGCGTAGGTGGGGAAGTCCTCGCCTACGTCTGGTAGTCGGGAACGGAGGAATAGCTAATGTCGCGTATTGGCAAGCTGCCTATCCAGGTTCCCGCCGGCGTGGACGTCACCATCGATGGCCGCACGGTCACGGTCAAGGGTTCCAAGGGCACCCTGACCCACACCGTCGCCGCTCCGATCGAGATCGTTAAGGGCGAGGATGGCGTGCTCAACGTCAACCGTCCGAACGACGAGCGTCAGAACAAGGCCCTTCACGGCCTGTCCCGCACGCTGGTGGCCAACATGATCACCGGTGTGACCCAGGGTTACGTGAAGGCGCTCGAGATCAGCGGTGTCGGTTACCGCGTCGCCGCGAAGGGCTCCAACCTGGAGTTCCAGCTCGGCTACAGCCACCCGATCCTGGTCGAGGCGCCCGAGGGCATCTCGTTCAAGGTCGAGTCGCCGACCAAGTTCTCGGTCGAGGGCATCGACAAGCAGAAGGTCGGCGAGGTCGCGGCGAACATCCGCAAGCTGCGGAAGCCCGACCCGTACAAGGCCAAGGGCGTCAAGTACGCCGGCGAGGTCATCCGCCGCAAGGTCGGAAAGGCTGGTAAGTAAGCCATGGCATACGGTGTGAAGATCGCCAAGGGCGACGCTTACAAGCGTGCCGCCAAGGCGCGCCGCCACATCCGCATCCGCAAGAACGTGTCGGGTACGGCGGAGCGTCCGCGCCTCGTCGTGACGCGTTCGAACCGCGGTATCACCGCTCAGGTCATCGACGACCTCAAGGGTCACACCCTTGCGTCCGCGTCGAACCTGGACGCGTCGATCCGCGGTGGCGAGGGTGACAAGTCGTCGCAGGCCAAGCAGGTAGGGGCTCTCGTCGCCGAGCGCGCCAAGGCCGCTGGTGTCGAGGCTGTCGTGTTCGACCGTGGTGGCAACAGGTACGCCGGGCGCATTGCCGCTCTGGCTGACGCCGCCCGCGAAGCCGGGCTGAAGTTCTAAGCCCCGGTTCCGGGACTAACGGACGTAACAGAGAGAGGTAAATCCAATGGCTGGACCCCAGCGCCGCGGAAGCGGTGCCGGTGGCGGCGAGCGGCGGGACCGGAAGGGCCGCGACGGTGGCGCTGCCGCCGAGAAGACCGCGTACGTTGAGCGCGTTGTCGCGATCAACCGCGTCGCCAAGGTTGTCAAGGGTGGTCGCCGCTTCAGCTTCACCGCGCTGGTCGTGGTGGGCGACGGTGACGGCACCGTAGGTGTCGGTTACGGCAAGGCCAAGGAAGTTCCCGCGGCTATCGCCAAGGGTGTCGAGGAAGCCAAGAAGAACTTCTTCAAGGTTCCGCGCATCCAGGGCACCATCCCTCACCCGATCCAGGGCGAGAAGGCCGCGGGCGTCGTCCTGCTCAAGCCGGCTTCCCCCGGTACCGGTGTGATCGCCGGTGGCCCGGTGCGCGCCGTGCTCGAGTGCGCCGGCGTTCACGACATCCTGTCGAAGTCGCTCGGCTCCGACAACGCGATCAACATCGTGCACGCGACCGTGGAGGCCCTCAAGGGCCTGCAGCGTCCCGAGGAGATCGCGGCTCGCCGTGGTCTGCCCCTCGAGGACGTCGCCCCCGCGGCTCTGCTCCGTGCACGTGCCGGGGCGGGTGCGTAATGGCTCGCCTCAAGGTCACGCAGACGAAGTCGTACATCGGCAGCAAGCAGAACCACCGCGACACCCTGCGTTCGCTCGGCCTCAAGAAGGTCAACGACGTGGTTGTCAAGGAGGACCGCCCCGAGTTCCGCGGAATGGTGCACACCGTCCGCCACCTCGTGACGGTCGAGGAGGTTGACTGACATGGCGGAGACCAACCCGCTGAAGGCCCACAACCTCCGTCCCGCCCCCGGTGCCAAGACCGCGAAGACCCGTGTCGGTCGTGGTGAGGCGTCGAAGGGTAAGACGGCCGGTCGTGGTACCAAGGGCACCAAGGCCCGTTACCAGGTTCCGCAGCGCTTCGAGGGTGGGCAGATGCCCCTCCACATGCGTCTGCCGAAGCTCAAGGGCTTCAAGAACCCGTTCCGCACCGAGTACCAGGTCGTGAACCTGGACAAGCTCACCGCGCTCTACCCGCAGGGTGGCGAGGTCACGGTGGCCGACCTGGTCGCCAAGGGTGCGGTTCGCAAGAACCAGCTCGTCAAGGTGCTCGGCACCGGCGAGATCACCGTGGCGCTGCAGGTGACGGTCGACGCCGTCTCCGGCTCCGCCAAGGAGAAGATCGCCGCTGCCGGCGGCACCGTCACCGAGCTCGTCTGAGACGACTCGATGGCATGAACATCCGATCGGGGATGCCTCCCAAAAGGGGCATCCCCGATTGGTCGTTCCTAGGGGGGCATGGTCGCCGGTAAGGTGGCGTGCACTGTCTAGGCTCCGTGCGGTATGCCCGCACGGGATTGATGACCGATACCTAATCGTCGAACCTCAAGACCGTCACCCTTGACGCATAGCGCGGGGGTCGCAGGAGGCACCGTGCTTACCGCGTTCGCCCGGGCGTTCAAGACGCCCGACCTGCGCAAGAAGCTGCTCTTCACGCTCGCCATCATCGTGCTGTACCGCCTCGGGGCCCACATCCCGGTCCCCGGCGTCAGCTACGAGGCCGTCCAGCAGTGTGTCAAGCAGGCCAGCGAGGGCAACAACAGCCTGTTCGGCCTGGTCAACATGTTCAGTGGCGGGGCGCTGCTCCAGATCACCATCTTCGCGCTCGGCATCATGCCGTACATCACGGCGAGCATCATCCTGCAGCTGCTGACCGTCGTGATCCCGCGTCTGGAAGCCCTCAAGAAGGAGGGCCAGTCCGGTACTGCCAAGATCACGCAGTACACCCGGTACCTGACGGTCGCCCTCGCGGTTCTGCAGGGCACCGGTCTCGTCGCCACCGCCAAGAGCGGTGCGCTGTTCAGTGGCTGCCGCGTCGCCGACCAGGTCGTGCCCGACCCGTCGATCTTCACGATCGCCACGATGGTCATCACGATGACCGCCGGCACCTGCATCGTCATGTGGCTCGGTGAGCTCATCACCGACCGCGGCATCGGCAACGGCATGTCGATCCTGATGTTCATCTCGATCGCCGCCGGCTTCCCGGGCGCCCTCTGGGCCATCAAGGAGAGCGGCAAGCTCGCCAAGGGCTGGATCGAGTTCGGCACCGTCATCCTCATCGGCTTCGTGATGGTGGCCCTCGTCGTCTTCGTCGAGCAGGCCCAGCGCCGCATCCCGGTGCAGTACGCGAAGCGCATGATCGGCCGGCGCTCCTACGGCGGTACGTCCACGTACATCCCGCTGAAGGTGAACCAGGCAGGTGTGATTCCTGTCATCTTCGCGTCGTCGCTGCTCTACATCCCGGCCTTGATCGCGCAGTTCTCGAACTCCACCGCAGGGTGGAAGACCTGGATCGAAGCCCACTTCGTCAAGGGTGACCACCCCTACTACATCGCGACGTACTTCCTCCTGATCGTGTTCTTCGCCTTCTTCTACGTGGCGATCTCGTTCAACCCCGAGGAAGTCGCGGACAACATGAAGAAGTATGGTGGCTTCATCCCGGGTATCCGGGCTGGTCGACCTACTGCCGAGTATCTGAGCTACGTGCTCAACCGGATCACTTGGCCGGGCTCGCTGTACTTGGGTCTGATCGCTCTTGTGCCGACGATGGCGTTGGCAGGCTTCGGTGGCGCCAATGCCAACTTCCCCTTCGGCGGGACGAGCATCCTCATCATCGTGGGTGTGGGGCTGGAGACCGTGAAGCAGATCGAGAGCCAGCTCCAGCAGCGCAATTACGAAGGGTTCCTCCGCTGATGCGAATCGTCCTCGTCGGACCGCCCGGTGCCGGCAAGGGAACGCAGGCCGCGTTCCTTGCCAAGAACCTGGACATCCCGCACATCTCCACGGGCGACCTGTTCCGCGCCAACATCTCCCAGGGCACGGAGCTCGGTCTCAAGGCCAAGGCGTTCATGGACGCCGGCGACCTGGTGCCCGACGAGGTGACCATCGGGATGGCCAAGGACCGGATGGAGCAGCCGGACGCCGTGAACGGCTTCCTGCTGGACGGGTTCCCCCGCAACGTGGCGCAGGCCGAGGCCCTGGACGTGGTCCTGAAGGCCGAGGACATGCAGCTCGACGCGGTGCTGGACCTGGAGGTCCCCGAGGACGAGGTCGTGAAGCGGATCGCGGGTCGCCGCATCTGCCGCAACGACAGCGCGCACGTCTTCCACGTGGAGTACAACGCTCCCAAGACCGAGGGCGTCTGCGACGCCTGCGGCGGCGAGCTGTACCAGCGCGCGGACGACTCCGAGGAGACGGTGCGCAAGCGCCTGGAGGTCTACCACACGCAGACCGAGCCGATCATCGACTACTACCGGGCGCAGAACCTGGTCGTGACGATCTCGGCGCTCGGCAAGGTGGACGAGGTCACCGCGAAGGCGATGGCCGCGCTCAAGAAGTAACACCCCGGTTGGTGTGATACGGCCGCGGTGCCCCTGAGGGGCGCCGCGGCCGTATCGTTGTTCTGTTCCCCGTACTCGATGGAAAGGCCGCGGCCACGATGGTGCAGATCAAGACCCCCGAGCAGATCGCGAAGATGCGCGAGGCGGGGCTGGTCGTCGCCGCCATTCACGCGGCGACCCGTGAGGCCGCCGTGCCGGGCGCCACGACGAAGGACCTGGACGAGGTCGCGCGGAAGGTCATCGCCGACCACGGGGCGAAGTCGAACTTCCTCGGGTACGGCGGGTTCCCCGCGACGATCTGCACCTCGGTGAACGAGGTCGTCGTCCACGGCATCCCCGACGACAAGACCGTCCTCAAGGACGGCGACATCATCTCCATCGACGCCGGCGCGATCGTGGACGGCTGGCACGGTGACGCGGCCTACACGGCCTTCGTGGGCACCGGGCACGCGCCCGAGCTCGTGGAGCTCTCCCGGGTGACCGAGGAGTCGATGTGGGCCGGCATCGCGGCCATGCGGCTCGGCAACCGCCTGGTGGACATCTCGAAGGCGATCGAGACGTACATCAAGCGCCAGCCGCGTCCCGCCGTCGGCGACCACAGCCTGGGCCGCTACGGGATCATCGAGGACTACGGCGGCCACGGCATCGGCACCGAGATGCACATGGACCCGCACCTGCTGAACTACGTCTCCCGCAAGCGCGGCAAGGGCCCGAAGCTGGTCCCCGGCCTGTGCCTGGCGATCGAGCCGATGGTCTCCCTGGGCACCCCGCGGACGGAGGTCCTGAAGGACGACTGGACGGTCATCACGACGGACGGGACCTGGTCCTCGCACTGGGAGCACTCGATCGCGCTGACCGAGGAGGGCCCGCTGGTCCTCACGGCGGCCGACGGCGGCAAGGCGAAGCTGGCGGAGCTGGGCGTCACGGCGGCGCCGGACCCGCTGGCGTAGCGGACGCCGCTCGCGCCGGCGCGGCCCGACGTCTCCGTTCGTCCAGGAGTACTCTTCGACATTTCTACGGCGTGGTGCCTTGCGTAAGGATCAGTCCGGGTGGGCAGACTTCCCGATTCGTCTTTTCCTGGGGCCTGACGTAGACTGATGCGTCGGCTCTCGTGTACCCGTGTGTCCGCATGCGGCGGCGAGAGTCGATCAAGGTAGCCGATTCGAAAGGCGAAGCGTGGCCAAGAAGCAAGGTGCCATCGAAATCGAGGGCACCGTGATCGAGTCCCTCCCGAACGCCATGTTCAAGGTGGAGCTCCAGAACGGTCACAAGGTCCTCGCGCACATCTCCGGCAAGATGCGGATGCACTACATCCGCATCCTTCCGGACGACCGGGTCGTCGTGGAGCTCTCTCCGTACGACCTGACGCGTGGCCGGATCGTCTACCGGTACAAGTAGATCTTGCCCGCACCCCGCCTCCGCGCGCGGGTGGTGGCACTGACCCGGAGAACCTCACACCCATGAAGGTCAAGCCGAGCGTCAAGAAGATCTGCGACAAGTGCAAGGTGATCCGCCGTCACGGCCGGGTCATGGTCATCTGCGACAACCTGCGCCACAAGCAGCGCCAGGGCTGACGCACGCCGACCGACCTGCATTTCGCAGTTCTTCGCGCGACGCATAGCAACACGTACATACGCAGAGCCCGTCGGGCCGTGTCCACACGGTTGACGGCACCTCCGGCGGGGGCCGGGGACCCGACCTGTACCTCATACGGCAGCCGGGAACGGTTCTGCAGCAGACCCCCGAGAACACAGGAGCCATTGAATGGCACGCGTTTCCGGTGTTGACATCCCGCGCGAAAAGCGTGTGGTGGTCGCACTCACCTACGTCTTCGGCATCGGGCGTACCCGGTCCGAGGAGATCCTCGCCGCTACCGGCGTGAACCCGTCCACCCGTGTCCGCGACCTTGCCGAGGAAGACCTCGTCAAGATCCGCGAGTACGTGGACGCCAACCTCCAGACCGAGGGTGACCTCCGCCGCGAGATCGCCGCCGACATCCGCCGCAAGGTCGAGATCGGCTGCTACCAGGGCCTTCGCCACCGTCGTGGCCTGCCCGTCCGCGGCCAGCGCACCAGCACGAACGCTCGTACCCGCAAGGGCCCGCGTCGCGCCATCGCCGGCAAGAAGAAGCCGGGCAAGAAGTAGTCCTCAGCGGACGCTTGACCAAGCGGTCTTCGCTGTAGGACCGACCACCTCCCGTAGGAGTTAGAGATGCCCCCCAAGGGTCGTCAGGGCGCTGCCAAGAAGGTGCGCCGCAAGGAAAAGAAGAACGTCGCTCACGGCCACGCGCACATCAAGAGCACGTTCAACAACACGATCGTCTCGATCACGGACCCCTCGGGCAACGTGATCTCCTGGGCCTCCGCCGGCCACGTCGGCTTCAAGGGCTCGCGCAAGTCCACCCCGTTCGCCGCGCAGATGGCCGCCGAGTCGGCCGCTCGCCGCGCGCAGGAGCACGGCATGCGCAAGGTCGACGTCTTCGTCAAGGGTCCCGGCTCCGGCCGTGAGACCGCGATCCGCTCCCTCCAGGCCACGGGCCTCGAGGTCGGTTCGATCCAGGACGTCACCCCCACGCCGCACAACGGCTGCCGTCCCCCCAAGCGCCGCCGCGTCTGACGCACGGCTGCTTGAGTCAGGACTTCGGGCGGTACGGCTCTTCGGACCGTGCCGCCCGTACCCTTGCAGTACGCAGCACTCCGTCGGGCGTCAAATAGTGGGCGTCCACGACTGAAGGATTGAACACATGCTTATCGCTCAGCGTCCTTCGCTGACCGAAGAGGTCGTCGACGAGTTCCGCTCCCGGTTCGTGATCGAGCCGCTGGAGCCGGGCTTCGGCTACACCCTCGGCAACTCCCTCCGCCGTACCCTCCTGTCCTCGATCCCGGGTGCCGCTGTCACCAGCATCCGCATCGACGGCGTCCTGCACGAGTTCACCACCGTGCCGGGCGTCAAGGAGGACGTGACCGACCTCATCCTCAACATCAAGCAGCTGGTCGTCTCCTCGGAGCACGACGAGCCGGTCGTGATGTACCTGCGCAAGCAGGGCCCGGGTCTGGTCACCGCCGCCGACATCGCGCCCCCGGCCGGTGTCGAGGTGCACAACCCCGACCTCGTCCTCGCCACGCTCAACGGCAAGGGCAAGCTGGAGATGGAGCTGACCGTCGAGCGCGGTCGCGGCTACGTCTCCGCCGTGCAGAACAAGCAGGCGGGCCAGGAGATCGGCCGCATCCCGGTCGACTCCATCTACTCCCCGGTGCTCAAGGTCACGTACAAGGTCGAGGCGACCCGTGTCGAGCAGCGCACCGACTTCGACAAGCTGATCGTCGACGTCGAGACCAAGCAGGCCATGCGCCCGCGCGACGCCATGGCGTCCGCCGGCAAGACCCTGGTCGAGCTGTTCGGTCTGGCGCGCGAGCTCAACATCGACGCCGAGGGCATCGACATGGGCCCGTCCCCCACGGACGCCGCCCTCGCCGCCGACCTGGCGCTGCCGATCGAGGAGCTCGAGCTCACCGTTCGTTCGTACAACTGCCTCAAGCGCGAGGGCATCCACTCCGTGGGTGAGCTCGTGGCGCGCTCCGAGGCCGACCTGCTCGACATCCGCAACTTCGGTGCGAAGTCGATCGACGAGGTCAAGGCGAAGCTGGCCGGTATGGGCCTCGCGCTGAAGGACTCGCCGCCCGGATTCGACCCGACCGCCGCGGCTGACGCCTTTGGCGCCGACGATGACGCGGATGCCGGGTTCGTGGAGACCGAGCAGTACTGAGAACTCGGGCCTCAGGGTCCGTACCCGGGTGCGGGAGCGCTGTGCTTGATCGCGCAGTTCCCCGCGCCCCTTCCGGGCGCCCCTTCGGGGCTGCCCGGATCTCCGACGGGTGACCGCCCGCTCGGACACTGACATCGGTACCTCATACGGCCGGTGCAGATCACAAGGAGAAACACCATGCCGCGTCCCGCGAAGGGTGCCCGCCTCGGCGGTTCCGCCGCGCACGAGAAGCTGCTCCTCGCCAACCTGGCGAAGTCGCTCTTCGAGCACGGCCGCATCACCACCACCGAGGCCAAGGCCCGTCGCCTGCGTCCGGTCGCCGAGCGCCTGATCACCAAGGCGAAGAAGGGCGACATCCACAACCGTCGCCTGGTGCTGCAGACGATCACCGACAAGGGCATCGTCCACACCCTCTTCACCGAGATCGCCCCGCGCTACTCCGAGCGCCCGGGTGGCTACACCCGCATCACCAAGATCGGCAACCGTCGTGGCGACAACGCCCCGATGGCCGTGATCGAGCTGGTCGAGGGCGAGATCGCCAAGAAGGCGACCGTCGCCGAGGCCGAGGCCGCCACCGTGCGCGCCGTCAAGGAGGCCGACGCGGCCGCCGAGGCTCCGGCCGAGGAGTCGAAGGACGCGTAAGCGTTCCGAGCGACTGTTCTCGTGTGCGGGCCCGTACCCCCTGGGGTGCGGGCCCGCCGCCGTGTTCCGACTGTTTCGAGAGGATGACTCCGCGTGAGCGATGACGTGCAGGACGGGTTCGTACGGGTGCGGCTTGACCTGTCGTACGACGGCAGGGACTTCTCCGGCTGGGCCAAGCAGTCCCAGGGGCAGCGGACCGTGCAGGGGGACATCGAGGCCGCGCTGCGGACCGTGACCCGCTCGACGGAGACGTACGAGCTGACGGTGGCCGGCCGGACCGACTCGGGTGTCCACGCCCGCGGCCAGGTCGCGCACGTCGACCTGCCCGTCGAGCTGTGGGCCGAGCACCGCGACAAGCTGCTCAGGCGGCTCGCCGGGCGCCTCTCGCACGACGTCCGGGTCTGGTCCCTGACCGAGGCCCCCAGCGGCTTCAACGCGCGTTTCTCGGCGATCTGGCGCCGCTACGCCTACCGCGTCACCGACAACCCCGGCGGGGTCGACCCGCTGCAGCGGGGACACGTCCTCTGGCACGACTGGGCACTCGACATGGACGCCATGAACGAGGCCGCCGCCGCGCTCGTCGGCGAGCACGACTTCGCCGCGTACTGCAAGCGCCGCGAGGGGGCCACCACCATCCGCACCCTCCAGGAGCTGCGGTGGGAGCGCCGCCCCGACGGGGTGATGGAGGCCACCGTCAAGGCGGACGCCTTCTGCCACAACATGGTCCGCTCGCTGGTCGGCGCCCTGCTCTTCGTCGGTGACGGGCACCGGCCCGTGGACTGGCCGGGCAAGGTGCTCGCGGCCGGCGTGCGGGACTCGGCCGTGCACGTCGTACGGCCGCACGGCCTCACCCTCGAAGAGGTCGGCTATCCGGCCGACGAGCTCCTGGCCGCCCGCAACCTGGAGGCCAGGAACAAGCGGTCACTCCCCGGGAGCGCCGGCTGCTGCTGAGGCCTGGGCGCGGCCGCGGGCGTAGATCTGGTTGAAGGCGAAGGTGCCCAGGTCGTCACTGGCCTGGAAGACCGGCTTGTCGGCCTTGGTGACCTTCCTGCCGTCGGAGAAGCCGGCCTGGGTGAAGTAGGCGTAGCGCCCGACCGAGTTCGAGCGGCGCAGGCAGACCGTGGCGCGGCAGAACTCGCGGACGCCCGACCCGGCCAGCGGGGCGATGCCGCCGGTGGCCTGGTTCTTCGCCTTCAGGGCCGCCGACTCCGAGGGGAAGACGGCGACGCCGACGGTGATCGCCACGCCGTCCCGGACATAGGTCGCGCGGAGCACCCGCTGGCAGCCGTTCTTCTTGAGGACGGCGCCGAGGCCGCCCTGGGTGGCGGCGGTGCAGTCGGTCGTCGACGCGGTGGCGCCCTTGCCGTAGGGGCGCTTGTTCATCGTGAGCCTCTTGCCCGGGAAGAGGCCCTCCGCGGAGAGCGGGGCCTTGTCCTTCTTCGGGTCCGAGATGTAGTCCTTCGGGTTCGGCGGCGGAGGCGGCGCGACCGAGGAGAAGGTCGGCTCGGGGGTCGGTTCCGCGGTGGGGGAGACCGAGCCGGTCGGCACCCCGCCGTTCTTGGCCTCCTCGTTCTTCTTGCCGGAGGCCACCACGGCGGTGGCGACGATCGCGCCGACGACCAGGGCGGCGACCGCGCCGCCGCCGATCACCAGCCAGCGCTTGCGGCGGCTACGGGAGGCCGAGGCGTCGGCCAGGGCGCCCCAGTCGGGGGTCGTCCCGCTGCTCTGGGCGCCCGGGAAGGGATCGGGCGCCGGGCCCTGGCCGGGCTGCTGCCCGTACCCCTGCGGCTGTCCCCAGCCCTGGCCGGGCTGCTGCCCGTAGCCCTGCTGTCCGCCCTGCTGCGGCTGCTGCCCGTACCCCTGCTGTCCGCCCTGCTGCGGCTCCTGCGGCCACTGCGGTCCCCCAAAGCTCATGCCGCGCATCCTAAACCGGTTGGGTCCAGGCGACGCGGGCGGTGACAATGCACCCCATGGGACATGTCGAGGCCGCGCATCTTGAGTACTACCTGCCCGACGGGAGGATCCTCCTCGGGGACGCCTCCTTCCGGGTCGGAGAGGGCGCCGTCGTCGCCCTCGTCGGGGCCAACGGCGCCGGGAAGACCACACTGCTCCGGCTGATCTCCGGGGAGCTCCAGCCGCACGGCGGCACCGTCAGGGTCAGCGGCGGCCTCGGGGTGATGCCGCAGTTCGTCGGCTCCGTGCGGGACGCGTCGACCGTGCGCGACCTGCTGGTGTCGGTGGCGCAGCCCCGGATCCGGGAGGCCGCGAAGGCCGTCGACGAGGCCGAGCACCTGATCATGACCGTCGACGACGAGGCCGCGCAGATGAAGTACGCGCAGGCCCTCAGCGACTGGGCCGAGGTGCAGGGGTACGAGGCCGAGACCCTCTGGGACATCTGCACCATGGCCGCGCTCGGCATGCCGTACGAGAAGGCGCAGTTCCGGGAGGTCCGGACGCTCTCGGGCGGTGAGCAGAAGCGGCTCGTCCTGGAGTCGCTGCTGCGCGGCTCCGACGAGGTGCTGCTCCTCGACGAGCCGGACAACTACCTCGACGTCCCCGGCAAGCGGTGGCTGGAGGAGCGGCTGCGGGAGACCCGCAAGACCGTGCTCTTCATCTCCCACGACCGGGAGCTGCTCTCCCGGGCCGCCCAGAAGATCGTCGCGGTCGAGCCCGGCCCGGCCGGCTCGGACGTGTGGGTGCACGGCGGCGGCTTCGACACCTTCCACGAGGCGCGGCGCGAGCGGTTCGCGCGCTTCGAGGAGCTGAAGCGGCGCTGGGAGGAGAAGCACGCCCAGCTGAAGAAGCTCGTCGTGAACCTGCGGCAGGCGGCCGCGGTCAGCCACGACATGGCCTCGCGGTACGCGGCGGCGCAGACCCGGCTGCGGAAGTTCGAGGAGGCGGGACCGCCGCCGGAGCCGCCGCGGGAGCAGGAGATCACCATGCGGCTGCGCGGTGGCCGTACCGGCGTCCGGGCGGTGACCTGCGAGAACCTTGAGCTGACCGGGCTGATGAAGCCCTTCTCGCTGGAGATCTTCTACGGGGAGCGGGTCGGCGTCCTCGGCTCGAACGGCTCGGGCAAGTCGCACTTCCTGCGGCTGCTCGCGGGTGATCCGTCGGTCGCGCACACGGGGGCCTGGAAGCTGGGCGCCCGGGTGGTCCCGGGGCACTTCGCCCAGACCCACGCGCATCCCGAGCTGGCCGGGCGGCCGCTGGTCGACATCCTGTGGACGGAGCACGCCAAGGACCGGGGCGGGGCGATGTCGATGCTGCGGCGGTACGAGCTGGAGCGGCAGGGCGACCAGTCGTTCGACAAGCTCTCGGGCGGGCAGCAGGCGCGGTTCCAGATCCTGCTCATGGAGCTGGCGGGAACGACGGCGCTGCTCCTGGACGAGCCGACGGACAACCTGGACCTGGAGTCGGCGGAGGCGCTGCAGGACGGCCTGGAGTCGTACGAGGGGACGGTGCTGGCGGTGACCCACGACCGCTGGTTCGCGAAGAGCTTCGACCGCTTCCTGGTCTTCGGCTCGGACGGCGTGGTGCGCGAGACGACGGAGCCGGTCTGGGACGAGCGGAGGGTCGACCGGGCCCGGTGACCTCGGGAGGTCGGCGGGGCTCCCGGGGCTCGGGCTCTGGTGCGGGTGGCGGGTCTGGTCGGGGCGCGGGCGCTGGGACTCGCTCGCGGGGACGGCGGACGGAGTCCGGCGCGGCCGGGCGAAGCCGGGGAGGCCCCCCGGGGCCGAGTCGTGCGAGGGCGGCCTGGGGGAGGGGTCGACGGAGCCGGTCTGGGACGAGCGGAGGGTCGACCGGGCCCGGTGACCTCGGGCGGGCGGCGGGCCCGGTGACCTCGGGCGGGCGGCGTTCTGGGGCCCCCGGTGCGGGGGCCCCGGCGTTTTGACCCGTTGGGGGTGGCGCGGGTACTGTTGCGGTTTGTTATGCGTAGTGGCTTCGTCGTTGTCGGACGAACGGCCCTTACGCAGGTTCCCTGGAGCAGTTACCAGTGGCTCGCATACGGGCGGTGTCCCGGCAGTGCAGGCCCCAGCTGCATGATCGCTTCAGGTGTGTCTGGACTCCATCCACTGAAGAAGCGAAGGCTACGAAGTGCGTACGTACAGCCCCAAGCCCGGCGATGTCACTCGCCAGTGGCACATCATCGACGCGCAGGACATCGTCCTGGGCCGTCTGGCGACCACGGCTGCGAACCTCCTGCGAGGCAAGCACAAGCCCGTGTACGCGCCCCACATGGACATGGGCGACTTCGTCATCATCATCAACGCTGACAAGGTCCACCTGTCCGGCAACAAGAAGACCCAGAAGCTGGCGTACCGCCACTCCGGCTTCCCGGGTGGTCTGCGCTCCGTCCGTTACGACGAGCTGCTGGACAAGAACCCCGAGAAGGCCGTCGAGAAGGCCATCAAGGGCATGATCCCCAAGAACACCCTGGGCCGTCAGATGCTCTCGAAGCTGAAGGTCTACGCGGGCGAGAACCACCCGCACGCTGCTCAGCAGCCGGTCCCGTTCGAGATCACCCAGGTCGCGCAGTAGTTCCGGCCACACCCCCTAAGAACGAAAGAAATCTGAGGAGAATCGTGGCCGAGACCACCCCCGAGACCCCCGTCGACGAGTTCGAGGGCGTCGAGGAGTACACCACCGAGACCGAGCTCGTCGAGGGTGAGTACACCTCCGAGTCGCTCGCGTCCCGCTTCGGCGACCCGCAGCCGGCCGCCGGCCTGGGCCGTCGCAAGAACGCCATCGCCCGCGTCCGGATCGTTCCGGGCACCGGCAAGTGGAAGATCAACGGTCGCACCCTTGAGGACTACTTCCCCAACAAGGTGCACCAGCAGGAAGTCAACGAGCCCTTCAAGGTGCTCGAGCTCGACAACCGCTACGACGTCATCGCCCGCATCGCGGGTGGCGGTGTCTCCGGTCAGGCCGGCGCCCTGCGCCTCGGCGTGGCCCGTGCGCTGAACGAGGCGGACGTCGAGAACAACCGCCCGGCGCTGAAGAAGGCCGGCTTCCTCTCCCGCGACGACCGTGCGGTCGAGCGCAAGAAGGCCGGTCTCAAGAAGGCCCGTAAGGCTCCGCAGTACAGCAAGCGTTAATCGCCTGCTCGGTCTGCATGCGTACGCCCCGGCGGCACTGCCCGTGCCGTCGGGGCGTACGTTTTTTCATAACCCCCTTTTCTTTCATCAGCTTGGGCACGTATTTCTCGGAGGACAGCTGTGGGACGACTCTTCGGCACGGACGGCGTGCGCGGTGTGGCCAACGCGGACCTGACGGCGGAGCTCGCGCTCGGCCTGTCGGTCGCGGCGGCGCACGTGCTCGGCGAGGCGGGCACCTTCGAGGGCCATCGGCCCACCGCGGTGGTCGGCCGTGACCCCCGCGCGTCCGGAGAGTTCCTGGAGGCCGCCGTCGTGGCGGGCCTCGCCAGCGCCGGCGTGGACGTGCTGCGCGTCGGGGTGCTGCCCACCCCGGCCGTCGCGCACCTCACCGGTGTCCTCGGCGCCGATCTCGGCGTGATGCTCTCCGCCAGCCACAACGCCATGCCCGACAACGGCATCAAGTTCTTCGCCCGCGGCGGGCACAAGCTCGCCGACGAGCTGGAGGACAAGATCGAGGCCGTGTACGAGGAGCACCGCACGGGCGCCCCCTGGGAGCGTCCGACCGGTGCCGGCGTCGGCCGGGTCCGCGACTACGAGGAGGGCTTCGAGACCTACGTCGCCCACCTCATCGCCGTCCTCCCGAACCGCCTCGACGGCCTCAAGATCGTCCTCGACGAGGCCCACGGCGCCGCCGCCCGCGTCTCGCCCGCGGCCTTCGCCCGGGCGGGCGCCGAGGTCGTCACCATCGGTGCCGACCCGGACGGCCTGAACATCAACGACGGCTGCGGCTCCACCCACCTCGGGCTCCTCAAGGCGGCGGTCGTCGAGCACGGCGCCGACCTGGGCATCGCGCACGACGGCGACGCGGACCGCTGCCTCGCGGTGGACGCGGCGGGCAACGAGGTCGATGGCGACCAGATCCTCGCCGTGCTCGCGCTCGCGATGCGCGAGTCGGGCGCGCTGCGCGGGGACACCGTCGTCGCGACCGTGATGTCCAACCTGGGCTTCAAGCTCGCCATGGAGCGCGAGGGCCTGAACCTCGTGCAGACCGCGGTCGGCGACCGGTACGTCCTGGAGTCCATGAAGGAGCACGGCTTCGCGCTCGGCGGCGAGCAGTCCGGGCACGTCATCGTGCTCGACCACGCCACCACCGGTGACGGCACCCTCACCGGTCTCATGCTGGCCGCCCGGCTCGCCGCCACCGGCAAGTCGCTCGCGGACCTGGCCGGGGTGATGGAGCGGCTGCCGCAGATCCTCATCAACGTCCCCGACGTCGACAAGTCCCGGGTGAAGACCTCCGGCGACCTCGCCGCCGCGGTCACCGCCGCCGAGCAGGAGCTCGGCTCCACCGGCCGTGTCCTGCTCCGTCCCTCCGGCACCGAGCCGCTGGTCCGGGTCATGGTCGAGGCCGCGGACATCGAGCAGGCGCGCGCGGTCGCGCAGCGTCTCGCGGACGTGGTGAAGTCGGCGCTGGGCTAGCCTTTCTGAGGCATCGTCATGCAGGACAGGGCCCCCACCGGGCGTCGGTGGGGGCCCTCGTTCGTCCCGCCGGGTTCCCGTCCCCCCGGACCCGGTCCCTCAGACGCGGGGAACCGCGCGGCGGCCCGCGCGGCGCCAGCGTCCGCGCTGGGTGCGCCAGAGGAGCTTCTGCGCGTAGAGGGTCAGGATCCCGGCCAGCATGATGCCGAGGAGGTTGAGCAGGAGCTGCTCGGTCGAGCCCCACATCTGGCCGAACTCGCCGTAGCTGAGGGCCACGGCCGCGTTCGCGCCCGCCGGGACCGTCGTGACCGAGATGGCCACGCCGACCAGGGCGCCGGACTTGGCGGAGGTCAGGGACAGGGTCCCGGCCACGCCCGCGAGCACCGCCACGACGAAGGAGAACGGGTCCGGCTGCCAGATGAAGCCGGTGTTGGGACGTTCGCCGTCGAGGAGGCTCTCGCTGAACAGGTCGAGTGCGTCCATCCCCAGGCTGAACACGGTCGTCGCCGCGATCGCCGCCGCGAAGCCGACGAGCAGTGCGGTCAGCGAGCGGGCCGCCAGTCTCGGCTCGCGCCGTACCACCGCCGTGCACACCCCGGCGAGCGGGCCGAACTCGGGGCCGACGGCCATGGCGCCGACGATCAGGACGGCGTTGTCGAGGACGACACCGCAGGCCGCGATCATCGTGGCGAGGATCATGAACGCGCTGTACGTGATCGAGAGCGTCGACTCCTCGTGGGTCGCGCCCGTCAGCTGCTCCCAGATGACCGCGTCCGCCGGCTCCCCGGGGGCCTCCTTCTCGGCCCGGTCGGCGCGGGTGGAGAGGGAGAGGTCGATGTCGTCGACCGCGATGGAGCCGTCCTGATCGATCTTCAGCGCGCGCAGGGCCTTGAGGAGTTCGTCGCCGGCCTCGCGGGCCACGTCGCACAGGACGACGTCGCCCGAGGGGTCGCGGGCCGCGTCCGGCAGGACCACCACGTGGGTGGTGCCGACCGTCGACTCGATCACCTCGACCGCGGCCCGGGTGCGGTCGGGTGGAACGATCATCCGGAGATGCAGCATCCTCAGAGCTTACGGAGGCTCAGCCTCTGCACCTTGTGGTCGGGGCCCTTGCGGACGACGAGAGTCGCCCGGCCGCGGGTCGGGGCCACGTTCTCCAGGAGGTTCACCTTGTTGATGGTCCGCCACATGGTGCGCGCGTAGTCGAGGGCCTCCTCCTCGGAGACCTGCGTGTAGCGCTGGAAGTACGAGTCGGGGTTCTGGAAGGCGGTGTCGCGCAGCTTGCGGAAGCGGTTGAGGTACCAGCGCTCGATGTCCTCCGGGCGCGCGTCCACGTACACCGAGAAGTCGAAGTAGTCGGCGAGGCCGACGCGGGTGCGGCCGTCCTTCCCGGGCAGGGCCGGCTGGAGGACGTTCAGCCCCTCGACGATGAGGATGTCGGGGCGGCGGACGACGAGGCGCTCGCCCGGGACGCGGTCGTAGATGAGGTGCGAGTAGACCGGGGCGGTCACCTCGTCCTTGCCCGCCTTGATGTCGGCGACGAACCGGGTCAGGGCCCGGCGGTCGTAGGACTCCGGGAAGCCCTTCCGGGACATCAGGCCGCGGGCCTTGAGCTCCTCCATCGGGTAGAGGAAGGCGTCCGTGGTGACCAGCTCCACGCGCGGGTGCTCCGGCCAGCGCGCGAGGAGGGCCTGGAGGAGGCGCGAGACCGTCGACTTGCCGACGGCGACCGAGCCCGCGACTCCTATGACGAAGGGGGTGCCGCGCTGCTCGGCGCTCTCGCCCAGGAAGGTGTTGAGCGCGCCGCGCAGTCCGCTCGTGGCCTGCACGTACAGGTTGAGCAGGCGGGAGAGGGGGAGGTAGATGTCCCGCACCTCGTCCAGGTCGATGACGTCACCGAAGCCGCGGAGCCGCTCGACCTCCTCGGCGGTGAGGGGGAGCGGGGTCTTGTCGCGCAGGGCGCTCCACTCGGCGCGGGTGAGGTCGACGTAGGGCGTCGTGCCGTTGGCGCTTCGTGGCGGCGAAGTGATCACCCCGCCATTGTCGGGGGTCGCACGGCTCCGTGGGCGGTGGGGCGGCCGTGGGGTGGGTCACGCGAAAGCGGTTGTCGTGCCGCCGCCGGGAGGCCATGCTGCTTGACGCCGCGTGGGCCGTCGATCGTCACGCGGGGGGAGCCGCCCGGGGGCGGCACGACGAGAACACGAAGAAAGCAGAGAACCACCACCATGCGTACGTCCATGCGAAGCGCCGCCGTCGCGGCCACCGCCGTCTCCCTCGCCCTGCTCGTCACCGCCTGCGGTGGCGGGGAGAAGGGCGGCGAGAAGGGGGACAAGGGCGGCACCGGTGCGCCCGGTGCCTCCGCCACCAGCGCGCCCGCGGCCAAGGTGCTGTCGGCCGCCGAGCTGGACAGGCTGATCGTGGCGACCGCCGACGTCGAGGGCCACCAGGTGACGAAGACCGACGACGGGGACGTCGTCCCGGCGGGCTCGGTCACCGCCGACCAGGCCGCCTGCACGCCGATCGCCCACGCCATGTCCATGATCTCGCCCGGCTCGCCCGCCGCGTCTGCGGGGCGCAAGGTCATCGAGGAGCCGAAGAAGGACGCGTCGGCCTCGCCCGAGGACGCGCTCCTCGGCGGTCTCGGCGCCCGGGTCACGTTGGTCACGCTCGGTTCGTACGACGGGCAGGGCGCGCAGGAGGCCTTCGCCTCGGTGAAGAAGGCCGGGGCGGAGTGCGCCGGCGGCTTCCAGGTCGTCCACCTCAAGGAGAGGACCAAGGTCGCCGAGGTCGCTCCGGAGACCGTCACGGCGGGTGAGGAGGCCGTGGCCTTCACCGTCACCTCCGAGATGGCGGGGCGGCCGTTCGTCAGCAAGCTCGTCGTCTTCCGCCAGGGCAACACGCTCGCGTCGTTCTCGACGAACAGCCTCGCCCCGGGCGGGGTCAAGGAGCTGCCGCAGGCCGTCATCGACGCGCAGGCGGCCAAGCTGTCCTGAACTGCGGCCCTTGGGGCGTCTTCGGCCGTAGGCTGCCGCCATGTGCGGAATCGTGGGATACGTCGGCGGGCAGTCGGCGCTTGATGTGGTGGTCGCGGGCCTCAAGCGGCTCGAATACCGGGGCTACGACTCGGCCGGTGTCGCGGTGCTCTCCGACGGAGGGCTGGCCGCGGCGAAGAAGGCGGGCAAGCTCGTCAACCTGGAGAAGGAGCTCGTGGACCGGCCACTGGCCGGCGGGTCCGTGGGCATCGGACACACCCGCTGGGCGACGCACGGCGGGCCGACCGATGCCAACGCGCACCCTCATCTGGACAACGCCGGGCGCGTCGCCGTCGTCCACAACGGCATCATCGAGAACTTCGCCGCCCTCCGCGGCGAGCTGGCCGAGCGCGGCCACGACCTGCAGTCCGACACGGACACGGAGGTCGTGGCCCACCTCGTGGCCGAGGAGTTCTCCTCCGCCGGGGACCTCGCGGAGGCCATGCGGCTGGTGTGCCGGCGGCTCGACGGGGCGTTCACGCTGGTCGCGGTGCACGCCGACCAGCCGGACGTGGTCGTCGGGGCCCGCCGGAACTCGCCGCTCGTGGTCGGGGTCGGCGAGGGCGAGAACTTCCTCGCCTCCGACGTGTCCGCGTTCATCGCCCACACCCGCTCGGCCATCGAACTCGGACAGGACCAGGTCGTCGAGCTGACCCGGGACGGGGTCACCGTCACCGACTTCGACGGGGCGCCCGCCGAGGTCCGCGCCTTCCACATCGACTGGGACGCCTCCGCCGCCGAGAAGGGCGGCTACGACTACTTCATGCTCAAGGAGATCGCCGAGCAGCCCAAGGCCGTCGCCGACACCCTCCTCGGCCGGATCGACGGGACGGGCCGGCTCACCCTCGACGAGGTGCGCATCCCCGACGCGGTGCTCCGCGAGGCCGACAAGATCGTCATCATCGCCTGCGGCACCGCCTTCCACGCCGGCCTCATCGCGAAGTACGCCATCGAGCACTGGACCCGCATCCCCTGCGAGGTCGAGCTCGCCAGCGAGTTCCGCTACCGGGACCCGATCCTCGACCGGCGGACCCTCGTCATCGCGATCTCCCAGTCGGGCGAGACGATGGACACGCTGATGGCGCTGAGGCACGCGCGCGAGCAGGGCGCGAAGGTGCTCGCCGTCTGCAACACCAACGGGTCGACGATCCCGCGCGAGTCCGACGCCGTGCTCTACACCCATGCCGGGCCCGAGGTCGCGGTCGCCTCCACCAAGGCCTTCCTCACCCAGCTCGTCGCCTGCTACCTCCTCGCGCTCTGGCTCGGCCAGGTGCGCGGCACCAAGTGGGGCGACGAGATCCACGCCGTCGTCCGCGAGCTCGCCCGGATCGGCGACGAGGTCGAGCGGGTCCTGGAGACCATGGAGCCCGTGCGGGCCCTCGCCCGCTCGCTCGCGCACAAGAACACCGTCCTGTTCCTCGGCCGGCACGTCGGGTACCCGGTCGCGCTGGAGGGCGCCCTGAAGCTCAAGGAACTGGCGTACATGCACGCCGAGGGCTTCGCCGCCGGAGAGCTCAAGCACGGGCCGATCGCGCTCATCGAGGAGGACATGCCCGTCGTCGTGGTCGTGCCCTCGCCGAAGGGCCGCTCGGTCCTGCACGACAAGATCGTCTCCAACATCCAGGAGATCCGGGCCCGCGGCGCCCGCACCATCGTGATCGCCGAGGAGGGCGACGAGGCGGTCGTCCCGTACGCCGACCACCTCGTCCGCATCCCCGCGACGCCTACGCTGCTCCAGCCGCTGGTCTCCACGGTGCCGCTCCAGGTCTTCGCCTGCGAGCTCGCCACCGCGCGGGGCAACGAGGTCGACCAGCCGCGCAACCTGGCGAAGTCCGTGACCGTGGAGTGAGTGGGAAATGATCATTGGGGTGGGGATCGACGTGGCGGAGATCGACCGGTTCGCCGCGTCGATCGAACGGACACCGGGGCTGCTCCAGCGCCTCTTCCTGGAGAGCGAGCTGCTGCTGCCCAGCGGGGAGCGGCGCGGACCCGCGTCGCTGGCGGTGCGGTTCGCGGCCAAGGAGGCCCTCGCCAAGGCGCTCGGCGCGCCGGGCGGGCTGCACTGGACGGACGCCGAGGTGTACGTCGAGGGCACCGGTCAGCCGCGCCTGCGGGTGACCGGGACGGTGGCGGCGCGGGCGGAGGAGCTGGGCGTGAAGCACTGGCACGTCTCGCTGAGCCATGACGCGGGGGTGGCGTCCGCGGTGGTGATCGCCGAGGCGTGAGCCGCGGTCGCGGAGGAGGACGTACGAACTCGGGCCCGGCTGCCGGAAGGCAGCCGGGCCCGAGCCCGTGTGCGCGACTGCCAGGGCCGGCGTCGGGTTGAAGAAGTGCCGCGCACTTAGGTAAGGCAAACCTAAGTTGGATCGGGGGGCGCGTCAACCCCTTTCCGCGGGACGGGGTGCGCGGGCGGCGGGGGCGTGCGCGGACCGGAGCGGGGGAGGGGTGCGAGGCGGCGGGCGCGGGCGGCGGGCGGGCGTCCGGGCGCTGCGGCAGACTGCCCCCATGCGTACCGCTCACCGCGTGGAGACCGTACGGGCCGCCGAGGGCGCCCTCATGGCCCGACTCCCCGAAGGCGCGCTCATGCAGCGCGCCGCCGCCGGACTCGCCGCCGCCTGCTGCTCCCTCCTCGGGAGAGGGCGGGTGTACGGGGCCCGGGTCGTCCTCCTCGTGGGCAGCGGCGACAACGGCGGCGACGCCCTCCACGCCGGCGCCCGGCTCAGCCGGCGCGGCGCCGGCGTCACCGCCGTCCTCCTTGGCGACCGCGCCCACGAGGGCGGGCTCGCGGCCCTGCGGGCGGCCGGGGGCCGGGTCGTGGACGGCGCCCACGACGACCCGTTCGAACCGCTGGCCGCCGCGGACCTCGTCCTCGACGGCATCACCGGCATCGGCGGCCGGGGCGGGCTGCGGCCCGACGCCGTGCCCGTCGCCCGCGCCGCCCGCGGCTCCGACGCCGTCGTCGTCGCCGTCGACCTGCCGAGCGGCGTCGACGCGGACACCGGCGAGGTGGCGGGGGAGGCCCTGCGGGCGGACGTGACGGTCACCTTCGGGACGTACAAGCCGGGCCTGCTCGTCGACCCGGCGCGGTCCTACGCGGGCGCGCTGCGCCTCGTCGACATCGGGCTCGGCGGCGAACTGCCCGGCGTGGCCGACCTGGAGGCGCTCCAGCACCAGGACGTGGCGCGGCTGCTGCCCGTGCCGGGCGCCGAGAGCGACAAGTACCGGCGCGGGGTGCTCGGCGTCGTCGCCGGGTCGGCGCGCTATCCCGGGGCGGCGGTACTGGCCGTGGAGGGGGCGCTGCGGGGCGGTGCCGGGGCCGTGCGGTACGTCGGCCCCGCGGCGGACGCGGTGATCGCGGCGCACCCGGAGACCCTGGTCCACCCGGGGCCGCCGGACCGCGCCGGGCGGGTGCAGGCCTGGGTGGTCGGGCCCGGACTCGGCGACGACCCGGGCGTCGCCGAGGCCCTCGCCTCGGACGTGCCGGTGCTGGTGGACGCCGACGGGCTGCGGGGTCTGGACCCGGCGCTCGTCCGGGCCCGCAGCGCGCCGACCGTGCTCACCCCGCACGCGGGGGAGGCGGCGGCGCTGCTGGGCGCGACCCGGGAGGAGGTGGAGGCGGGGCGGCTCGTGGCGGTACGGGAACTGGCGGCGCGGTTCGGGGCGACGGTGCTGCTCAAGGGGTCGACGACGCTGGTGTGCGGGGCGGGGCCGGAGGCCGGCGCGGTGCGGGTGAACCCGACGGGGACGGGCTGGCTCGCGACGGCGGGCAGCGGGGACGTGCTGTCGGGGCTCGCGGGCTCGCTGCTCGCGGCGGGGCTGCGGCCGGTGGACGCCGCGTCGTGCGCGGCGTACCTGCACGGCCTGGCGGCCCGGCGGGCGTCGGACGGCGGCCCGGTGACGGCGGGCGAGGTCGCGGCCGCGCTGGGGGCGGCGTGGCGGGACGTGACGGCAGGCTCGTAGCGAGCCGGGGACGGCCGCGCGTGCCGCGAGCGGGGCGGCTGGTCGGCGGTGGTGCGGGCGTCGGTGGGGAGTCCTCGCGGGCCGCGTCGCCCGGTGCGGGCGGGGCGGTGCGGCGGGGGTTCCCGCGGGCCGCGTCGCCCGTGCGTTCCGGCTCCCTGTGGCACCGGGGCCGCGGGCCGGGCCCACCGTCTACGACCCGGCCCTGTTCCGAGCCCCCGCCCCGGCGGCGACCGCGGCCCTCCCCGGTGTCCGCGGGCCGCTCGCCACGCCCGGCGGCGGTCCCGGCCGCGTCGGTCCCGGGCGGTGGGGCGCCCGGGAACCCCGGGGGTGTGTTGCACAAGGGTGACCGGGTCTACATCCGGGGAAAGCGGCCCGGGAGCCGACACCTGAGAGACTGTGCGCGATGACTGAGACACCGCCGCCCCGCAGAGCCCGCGCCGAGATCGACCTCGGCGCACTGCGTGCCAACGTCCGCACGTTGCGCGCCCGCGTCGCCCCCCACGTCCGGATCATGGCCGTGGTGAAGGCCGACGCGTACGGACACGGCGCGGTGCGCTGTGCCCGTGCGGCCCTGGAGGCGGGTGCGGACTGGCTCGGCACGGCCACCCCGCACGAGGCCCTCGCGCTGCGCGCCGCCGGGATCACCGGCGTCCCCGTCATGTGCTGGCTCTGGACCCCCGGCGACCCGTGGGACCAGGGCATCGAGGCCGGTCTCGACATGTCCGTGAGCGGCATGTGGGCCCTGGAGGAGGTCGTCGAGGCCGCCAGGCGGACCGGCGGCACCGCGCGCGTCCAGCTCAAGGCCGACACCGGGCTCGGCCGCAACGGCTGCCAGCCCGCCGACTGGCCCGAGCTGGTCGGGGCGGCCGTCGACGCCGAGGCCGAGGGGCTGGTCAAGGTCACCGGGCTCTGGTCCCACTTCGCCTGTGCGGACGAGCCGCACCACCCCTCCATCGCCGCGCAGCTCGACGTCTTCCGCACGATGCTCGACCATGCCGAGAAGGCCGGGGTCCGGCCCGAGGTCCGGCACATCGCCAACTCGCCGGCCACTCTGACCCTCCCCGAGTCCCACTTCGACCTGGTCCGTCCGGGCATCGCGCTGTACGGCGTCTCCCCGAGCCCGGAGCTGGGCACCTCCGCCGAGCTGGGGCTGCGGCCGGTGATGTCGCTCAAGGCGAGCGTCGCCCTGGTCAAGCAGGTCCCGGCCGGCCACGGCGTCAGCTACGGCCACCACTACGTGACCGGCGAGGAGACGACCCTCGGCCTGGTCCCCCTCGGCTACGCCGACGGCGTCCCCCGGCACGCCTCGGGCCGGGGCCCCGTCCTCGTCGACGGCACCGTCCGCACCGTCGCCGGCCGCGTCGCCATGGACCAGTTCGTCGTCGACCTCGGCGGGGAGGAGCCCGCGCCGGGCACCGAGGCCGTGCTGTTCGGCCCCGGCGACCGGGGCGAGCCGACCGCCGAGGACTGGGCGGTGGCCGCCGACACCATCGCGTACGAGATCGTCACCCGGATCGGCGCGCGCGTCCCGCGCGTGTACCTGGGCGAGTAGAGGGGGGTCCATGGGCGAGTCCAGCAGCACCGGCACGTGGCGCCGCGCCGGATTCGCCGGCGCCGCGATAGGCGTCCTGGCGGCGGGAGCCGCCGCCGGGGTGGCCGTCGAACGGCTCACCGTCGGCCGTTCGGTGCGGCAGAAGGCGCGGCTCGCCCTGGACTCCACCGGCCCGTACGGCGGGCTGCGCGGCACCCCCGGCCGGGCCCTCGCCGACGACTCGACCGTCCTGTACTACGAGGTCGACGAGGTGGCGCCGGACACCCCGCCCGCCCGCCGACGGCGGCTGTTCGGGCGCAAGGAGCCCGCCCCCGTCACGGTCGTCTTCAGCCACGGCTACTGCCTGAACCAGGACTCCTGGCACTTCCAGCGGGCCGCGCTGCGCGGTCTCGTCCGCACCGTCCACTGGGACCAGCGCAGCCACGGCCGCTCGGGCCAGGGAGTCGCCCAGTCGGGTGCCGACGCGGTGCCCGTCGCCATCGACCAGCTGGGCCGCGACCTCAAGGCGGTGCTCGACGCCGCCGCGCCCGAGGGCCCGCTGGTCCTCGTCGGGCACTCGATGGGCGGCATGACGATCATGGCGCTCGCGGACCGCTTCCCGGAGTTCGTCCGCGACCGGGTCGTCGGCGTCGCCTTCGTCGGCACGTCCGCCGGGAAGCTCGGCGAGGTCTCGTACGGCCTCCCGATCGCCGGCGTCAACGCCGTCCGGCGGGTGCTGCCGGGTGTGCTCCGGGCGCTCGGCTCCCAGGCCGAGCTGGTCGAGCGGGGCCGGCGGGCCACCGCGGACCTGTTCGCCGGGCTGATCAAGAAGTACTCGTTCGCCTCGAAGGACGTGGACCCCGCCGTCGCCCGCTTCGCCGAGCGGATGATCGAGTCCACGCCCATCGACGTCGTCGCCGCCTTCTACCCGGCCTTCGCCGAGCACGACAAGGCGGCCGCCCTGCCCGTCCTCGGCGGCGTCCCGGTGCTCGCGCTCGCCGGCGACCACGACCTGGTCACCCCCAGCTCCCACACCGAGGCCATCGCCGACCTGCTCCCGGACGCGGAGCTGGTCATCGTCCCCGACGGCGGCCACCTGGTGATGCTGGAGCACCCGGAGGCGGTCACGGACCGGCTCGCCGACCTGCTGGTCCGGGCGGGAGCCGTCCCCGAGGCGGCGGCCCGGCCGTCGCGGTGAGGCCGCGGACCCGCAACGGCTAAGTTGGCGGGTATGGAAGCAGCGCACCCGCCCGTCTCCGGCGCGACCCTCGCCATCGACTCCCCCCAGCAGATGCAGGAGCTCGGCCGCCGTCTCGCGAAGATCCTCCGTCCCGGGGACCTCGTCATGCTCACCGGTGAACTCGGCGCCGGGAAGACCACCCTCACCCGGGGCCTCGGCGAGGGCCTCGGCGTGCGGGGCGCCGTCACCTCCCCGACCTTCGTGATCGCCCGCGTCCACCCGTCCCTGGTCGGCGGTCCGGCCCTGGTGCACGTCGACGCGTACCGCCTCGGCGGCGGTCTCGACGAGATGGAGGACCTCGACCTGGACGTCTCGCTGCCCGAGTCGGTCGTGGTGGTCGAGTGGGGCGACGGGAAGGTCGAGGAGCTCACGGACGACCGGCTGCACCTGCTGATCCACCGGGTGACCGGCGACACCGACGACGACCGGCGCACGGTCGAGCTCCGCGGGATCGGCGCGCGCTGGGCGGACGAGGACCTGGGCCTGCTCTGACCGGCGGTACGCCGGGGCCACGGTCGTACGTAGTTTCCGACAACGTGTCGGGAAGGTGTTGCGCCGTTCGCACGTGCCGTGGTGACATGGATGCACGAGCTGGTTAGGTGAACCTAACCTACGGGAGGCATGCATGGCGACGCCTAGGCGCGCGGAACCCGTCCGGGACCACGTCTCGATGAGTGAACTGCTGGCATCCTGCGCGGCGGCCCGCGCCGTGTCGACCCCGCCGGGCCGGTATCCCGACCGGGCGGACGAGGAGTGCGGGCCGAGGCCCGGGCAGGTCGAGCGGATCACGCGGGTCGTGCGCGGCAGAGCGGCGTAGGGCCCGTCCGGCGGTCCGGCGGTCCGGCGCGGACGGGGCGGAAGGGGCGGACGGGGCGATGCCGACCGGGCCGGGCCCACCCGCCGTGGTCGGCCCACCCGACGTGGTCGGCCGGCCTGTCGTGGCCGGTGGTGCGGCGCGTGCGGTCCCGGGCCGTCGCTACGGGACGACGACGACCTTCGCGCCGATCACCGCGAACGTCCACAGCGCGTCCCCGTCGGCCCGCTTCATGCGGATGCCGCCGGTCTTCCGCGCCGGGTCCGGGCTCGGCGTCGAGCCGTCGACCGCCGCGCTGAAGCCGATCGCCACGTCCTGGGCCGTGGTGAACCGCACCACGTGCTCGATCTGCACGCCGTCCGAGCCGCGGACCGAGCCCGACCGGGAGGTCACGCTGTAGGAGCCGGGCGCCGGGTCCACCGTGCTCGGCATCACCGGGAACGTCCGGCCGGCCTTGCCGTCCGCGGCGACGATCCAGACCCGGCGGTCGCCGAGCGAGTACACGACGCGCTCGCCGCTGCCGGAGGCCGCGGGCACCGCCAGGGGGTTCTTCGCCGGCTGCTTCGGGCCGCCGCTCGGGGAGACCGAGGGGGCGGAGGTGCCGGGGGTACGGGGCGCGGCCGAGACGTCGGCCGGGGCGTTCGCCGAGGCCTGGTAGGCCAGGAAGCAGACCGCGGCGACGGCCGCCGCCGTGAGCCCGGCCACGAATCCCGAGCTGCTCCGTGCCACCGTGCCCACCTCTCGTACGAACGTATCGAAGGGTGACGGTAGCAGCAGGGCGAGCGAGGGGCGGGGCAGCGTGCCCGGGAGCCGTAGGCTGTTCGCGTGCTGTTGCTCGCCATGGATACCGCCACCCCCGCCGTCACCGTCGCCCTCCACGACGGCGAGGCCGTCGTCGCCTCGTCGGAGCAGGTCGACGCCCGCCGCCACGGGGAGCTGCTGCTCCCCGCCGTCGACCGGGTCCTCAAGGAGGCCGGGCTGAAGCTCGACGCGGTCACCGGGATCGTCGTCGGCGTCGGCCCCGGCCCGTACACCGGCCTGCGGGTCGGACTCGTCACCGCCGCGACCTTCTCCTCCGCGCTCGGCGTGCCGGTGCACGGCCTGTGCACCCTCGACGGCCTCGCGTACGCCTCCGGGATCGACGAGCCCTTCGCCGTCGCCACGGACGCGCGCCGCAAGGAGGTCTACTGGGCGCGGTACGACGACTCCCGTACGCGCGTGACGGACGCGGCCGTCGACCGGCCCGCCGAGATCGCCGAGCGACTCGCCGGGCTCCCCGTCGTCGGCGCGGGCGCCCGCCTCTACCCCGAGGCCTTCCCCGACGCCCGCGACCCCGAGCACCAGTCGGCGGCCGCGCTCGCCGCGCTCGCCGCGGAGCGGCTCGCGTCCGGCGACGGCGGCTTCCTCGACCCGCTGCCGATGTACCTGCGCCGGCCCGACGCGCAGGTGCCGAAGAACTACAAGGTGGTCACTCCCCAGTGACCGGCGCCGTGGAACTGCGCGAGATGCGCTGGTGGGACATCGCACCGGTGCTGGCCCTGGAGGACGAGCTGTTCCCCGAGGACGCCTGGTCGGCGGGGATGTTCTGGTCCGAGCTCGCGCACGCGCGCGGGCCGCGGGCCACCCGCCGCTACCTCGTGGCGGAGACCGCGGACGGCGGGATCGCCGGGTACGCCGGCCTCGCCGCGGCCGGAGGGCTCGGCGACGTCCAGACCATCGCCGTCGCCCGCGACCAGTGGGGCACGGGACTCGGCGCCCGGCTCCTCGCCGACCTGCTCCACCACGCCACCGCCTTCGAGTGCGAAGAGGTGCTCCTCGAGGTGCGCGTGGACAACACCCGGGCCCAGAAGCTCTACGAGCGCTTCGGCTTCGAGCCCATCGGTTTCCGGCGCGGCTACTACCAGCCCGGGAACGTCGACGCGCTCGTGATGCGACTGACCGTCCAAGGAACTGAGACTGATTCTGATGGCTGCTGACGAACCGCTCGTACTCGGCATCGAGACCTCCTGCGACGAGACCGGCGTCGGCATCGTCCACGGGACCACGCTCCTCGCGGACGCCGTCGCGTCCAGCGTCGACACCCACGCCCGCTTCGGCGGCGTCGTGCCCGAGATCGCCTCCCGCGCCCACCTGGAGGCGATGGTCCCGACGATCGAGCGCGCCCTCAAGACGGCCGGGATCTCCGCGAAGGACCTCGACGGCATCGCCGTCACGGCCGGCCCCGGCCTCGCGGGCGCGCTGCTCGTCGGCGTGTCGGCGGCCAAGGCCTACGCCTACGCCCTCGGCAAGCCGCTCTACGGCGTCAACCACCTCGCCTCGCACATCTGCGTCGACCAGCTGGAGCACGGGAAGCTGCCCGAGCCGACGATGGCCCTCCTCGTCTCCGGAGGGCACTCCTCGCTGCTGCTCTCCTCCGACATCACCTCCGACGTGCGCCCGATGGGCGCCACCATCGACGACGCGGCGGGCGAGGCCTTCGACAAGATCGCCCGCGTCCTCGACCTCGGCTTCCCCGGCGGCCCGGTCATCGACCGGCTCGCCAAGGAGGGCGACCCGGCCGCGATCGCGTTCCCGCGCGGTCTGAGCGGCTCGCGGGACCCGGCGTACGACTTCTCCTTCTCCGGCCTCAAGACCGCCGTGGCCCGCTGGATCGAGGCCAAGCGGGCGGCCGGCGAGGAGGTGCCGGTGCGGGACGTCGCCGCGTCCTTCCAGGAGGCGGTCGTGGACGTCCTCACCCGCAAGGCCGTCCGGGCCTGCAAGGACGAGGGCGTCGACCACCTGATGATCGGCGGCGGCGTCGCCGCGAACTCGCGGCTCCGGGCCCTGGCCCAGGAGCGCTGCGAGCGGGCCGGGATCCGGCTCCGGGTGCCCCGGCCCGGACTGTGCACGGACAACGGCGCGATGGTCGCGGCCCTCGGCTCCGAGATGGTCTCCCGCAACCGGCCCGCCTCCGACCTTGAGCTGTCGGCGGACTCGTCGCTGCCGGTGACGGACCCGCACGTGCCGGGCGCGCACGCGCACGGTCACTCCCACGACCACGACCACGTGCACGAGGTCAGCAAGGAGAACCTGTACTCATGAGGCTCACCCTCATGTGGGAGGCGCGGGCGGCGCAGGGCCGGGGCGCCGAGCTCCTGGAATGGGCCCGGGCGCGGGTCCTGGCGCGTGAGCCGGTCCGCCGGGAGGTCCTCCGGGCCCCGCAGGACCGGGTCCTCGTCCTCACCTGGTGGGAGGCGGAGACCTTCGACGCCGAGCTGCCCGAGCTGCCGGAGCCGGACGCGGAGCTGATCACCCGCCCGGTGCACCGCTGGCGGTTCGAGTCGGTCGAATGACCGAAGAGGCGACACCCGACCGAAAATAGAGCAACCTTTCGAGCGGTTCCGGCATCCCACAGCGCGTGAAGAAGACGATCGCGCTGTGGGCGGCCCTGACCGCCGCCGCCCTCCTGGTGACCGGCTGCGCGGCGGAGCAGCCCGGTCCCGCCACCGCCCCGGCGAAGACGGACACCCCTTCGGCTGATCCGTCCGCCGGGCAGAAGGCACCCGAGGAGCCCGGGGCCGCGGTCGCCGCCGCGTACCGCCGCTGGGGCCTCAAGCCCTTCGCCGCCCCGCCCGCCCCGCCCGAGGTCAAGCCGGTGGTCCGGAAGCCGGGCGGCCCGGTGCCCGTCATCAGCGAGATACCCACCACCGAGAAGATCGTCTTCATCACGATCGACGACGGCGCGGAGAAGGACCCCGCGTTCGTCCGGATGATGCGGGACCTCAAGGTCCCGGTCACGATGTTCCTCACCGACGCGGCCGTCCGCAGCGACTACGGGTACTTCGCCCCGCTCGTCGCCCAGGGCCACGGGCTCGCCAACCACACCCTCACCCACCCGAACCTGCGCACCCTCTCCCCGGACGCCCAGCGCCGGGAGATCTGCGGCCAGCAGAAGAGGCTCGCGGAGCGGTACGGCACGACCCCCCGCCTCTTCCGCCCGCCCTACGGCAACTGGAACGAGGCCACGCGGACGGCGGCCGGCACCTGCGGCGTCGACGCGATCGTGCTGTGGCGCGAGTCCATGCAGATCAAGAACATGCAGTACCAGCGGGGCGACCGGAAGCTGCACCCCGGCGACATCATCCTGGCCCACTTCCGGGGCCCGTCCGAGCTCAAGGGCCGGACGATGACGCAGATGACGGCGACGATGCTGCGCCGCATCCAGGAGCAGGGCTTCACCGTGGCGCGCCTGGAGGACTACGTCTAGGAAGTCCGGGGCGTCGAGGAAAAGAATCCCGCGGGTCGTCGATGCGGCCCGTTCCCGTTCGACGTATGTGTGGAAGGCGGGGAACGGCCCCGCCACCGCGTCATCGAGGAGTCGTCATGCCCCGCTTCCTGTCCCTCGTCCGCATCGAGGAGAACACCATCGACATGGAGAGCGCCGACCCCGGCTTCGAGGAGCGGATGGGCGCCCTCTTCGAGGAGATCACCAAGGCCGGCGCCATGGTCGACACCGCCGGGCTGAGGCCGACCGCCGAGTCCACCCGGATCACCTGGTCGGACGGGCGGCTGTCGTTCACCGACGGGCCGTTCACCGAGACCAAGGAGGTCGTCGGCGGCTACGCCATGCTGCAGTGCAAGGACATGGCCGAGGCCGTCGAGTGGGGGAAGCGGTTCCTCGCCGTGCACCCGCCGCACTGGAAGGTCGGTCTGGAGGTCCGCGAGGTCGAGGAGATGCCGGAGGGCTGACCGGCTCCGCGGCCGTCCTGTGCTGTCATGTGAGGCGTGACGGCACAGACGGTCGAGGAGACGCTGGAGACGGTCTTCCGGATGGAGTCGGCGCGGATCATCGCCACCGTGGCGCGGATCGTCCGCGACGTCGGCATCGCCGAGGAGATCGCCCAGGACGCGCTCGTCGCGGCCCTGGAGCAGTGGCCGCGGACGGGCGTCCCGGAGCGCCCGGGAGCCTGGCTGACGGCCGCGGCCAAGCACCGGGCCGTCGACCTCGTGCGGCGCCGCGAGACCTACGCGCGCAAGCTCGCCGAGGTGGGCCGGACCCTCGTGGAGGAGACGTACGACCCCGAGCCCCCCGAGCCCGGGGACATCGACGACGACGTGCTGCGGCTGATCTTCACCGCCTGCCACCCGGTGCTCTCGGCCGAGGCCCGCGCCGCCCTCACCCTGCGGCTCGTCGGCGGGCTCCGCACCGACGAGATCGCCCGTGCCTTCCTGGCGCGGGAGGCGACCGTCGCGGCGCGGATCACCCGCGCCAAGCGGGCGCTCGCCAAGGCGGGCGTGGAGTTCGAGGTGCCCCACGGCGCGGACCGGGCGGCCAGGCTCGGCTCCGTCCTGGAGGTCGTGTACCTGATCTTCAACGAGGGGTACGCGGCGACCGCGGGCGACGACCTGCTGCGGCCGGGCCTCTGCGAGGACGCGCTGCGCCTCGCCCGCGTCCTCGCCGCGCTCGTCCCCGAGGAGGGCGAGGCGCAGGGGCTCGTCGCCCTGCTGGAGCTCCAGGCCTCCCGGACTGCGGCGAGGACGGGGGCCGACGGGCGGCCGGTCCTGCTCGCTGACCAGGACCGGCGGCGCTGGAACCGGCTCCTGATCCGGCGGGGGTACGCGGCGCTCGAACGGGCCGGGGACGGGCGCTCGTACGGTCCGTACGCCCTCCAGGCGGCGATCGCCGCCCTGCACGCCCGGGCCGCCTCGGCCGAGGAGACGGACTGGGCGACGATCGCCGCGCTGTACGGGAGGCTGGGCGTCCTGGCCCCCTCGCCGGTCGTCGAGCTGAACCGCGCGGTCGCCGTCTCGATGGCCGAGGGGCCCGCGGCGGCCCTGCCGATCGTCGACGCCCTGGCCGCCGAACCGGACCTGGCCCGCTACCACCTGCTGCCGAGCGTCCGCGGCGACCTGCTGGCCCGTCTCGGGCGGACGGCGGAGGCGCGGGCGGAGTTCGAGCGGGCGGCGGACCTCACCCGCAACGAGAGCGAACGGGCGCTGCTGCGGGGGAAGATGCGGGAGTTGGACCCGAGGTGACGGGCCCTTAGGGTTTTGGCATGTCCCCGCGAAGCCCGTTGCCCCCGCCGCCCCCGCCCGCCGAGCTCCGGAGCTGGCCCGACCGGGAGGCGCGGCTCGCCGACCGGGCGCTGGCCCTGGACGAGCTCGGGCGGCGGCTGCTCGGCGGCGGGCGGCTCGCGATGTTCCTGTTCGGGTTCCTGCTGCTCCACCTGGGCTGGGGGCTGGTCGGCGTCCTGGTCATCGCGATCGGACGGCCCGACGGCGACCTGGTGATGGTGCTGACCGGGCTCGTCACCGCGGTCCTCGGCATCGGCGCCCTGGTCCCGGCCGTGTGGCTGACAGTGGCCGGTCTGCGGCGCGACCGGACGGTCCGCGGACTCCTCGTACAGTGGGCGGCCCTGGACCGGCACGGGCCGACGGACGCCCGGCTGCGGGCCCCCGTCCTCTCGGCCTGCTGGGTGCTGCTGTCGTTCGTGATGGCCGGGACCGGACTCTGGCTGGGCTTCGCGGTCCCGGCCGGCGTCTCCCGCCACGACGGCTACGGCCTGGTCGTCTACGGCATGGGCGTCGCCATGATCTTCTGGGTGACCGGTCTGACGGGTCTGGTGAAGGCCGTCGGCCACTACCGCTTCGCGGTGCGGCTGACGGGCCGCGGCCCGTCGGCGGCCTCGTGAGCTCCGGGAACACGGCGGCCCGGTGACCTCCGCGGACACGGCGGCCTCGTGACCGCCGCGCGCCGACGGGCGCGCTGAGGGACGCGACGGGCGTGCCGAGGCCGCCTCGGCGGGCGGGTCAGCGGCCGGTGTCCGCCGGGCGGCCGATCAGCATGGTCGGGGCGCCGGCGACCCGGGTCAGCAGGACGGTCGCCGCGTTCGGGCCCTTGGGCTTCACCCTGCGGCGGATCTCCTCGGGCTCGACGGCCGAGCCGCGCTTCTTCACCGTGAGGGTGCCGACCTCGCGCTCCCTCAGCAGCGCCTTCAGCCTCTTCAGGTTGAAGGGCAGTTCGTCGGTGATCTCGTACGCGGCGGCGTACGGCGTCGGGACCAGCGCGTCCGCCGTGACGTACGCGATCGTCTCGTCGACGAGGCCGCCGTCCAGCTCCTCCGCCAGCTCGGCGACCAGGTGCGCGCGGATGACCGCGCCGTCCGGCTCGTAGAGGTAGCGGCCGACGGGGCGGACCGCCGGGTCGGGGAGGCCGCGGCCGGTGAGTCCGGCCCCGGAGGGGAGCAGGGTGGCGCGGCGGGCGCCGGGTGCGGTGCCGAACCAGAGGACCGCCTCCTTGACGTCGCCGCCGTCCGAGATCCACTCGGCCTCGGCCTCCTCGGGGACGGCCTCGTGCGGGATGCCCGGAGCCACCTTGAGTGCCGCGTACGGGGCCCTGCGGGCCGCCCCGACGGCCCAGGAGAGCGGCGGCGAGTACGCCTCGGGATCGAAGATCCGCCCCCGGCCCCCGCGCCGGGCCGGGTCGACGAAGACCGCGTCGTACCCGGTGGTGTCGACCTCGGCCACGTCCGCGCAGCGGACCTCGACGAGGTCCGAGAGGCCGAGCGCCTCGGCGTTGGCGCGGGCGACCTCCGCCGTCAGCGGGTCGCGGTCCACGGCCAGGACGGAGATCCCGGCGCGCGCCAGCGCGACGGCGTCGCCGCCGATCCCGGAGCAGAGGTCGGCGACGCTCCGGATGCCCAGCGCCTTCATCCGGGCGGCGCGGTACGTGCCGACCGAGGCGCGCGTCGACTGCTCGACGCCGTTCGGCGTGAAGTACATCCGGAACGCGTCCTGTGCGCCGAACTTCGCCACGGCCCGCTGCCGCAGCCGCGCCTGCCCGACCGCGGCCGTGACCAGCTCGGCCGGGTGGTCCCGGCGCAGCCGGGAGACGACCGCCAGCTCCTGGGCGGGGTCGTGGTCGCGCAGGGCGTCGAGGAGGGCCTGCCCCTCGGGGGCGAGCAGCGGGGCGAAGGAGGCGAGGTCGGTCACCCGTCCCATTGTGGGCCCTGCGGTGCTGTGGGCCGGCCGGGGGACCGGGGGCGCGTACGGCGGTGTCGTACCCCGTGCGGGGCGTCCGCGCTGACAGGATGCGGCGCCATACGACTCGTACGACAAAAGGAATAAAAGATGGCACATGGTGTGCACGGTTCCTCCAGGGCGCTCGCCGCCGCCCTCGTCGTCGCGGCCCTCGCCTCCGCCGCCTCCGGCTGCGCCGACGGCGCGGGACCGGACCGCACCGCGCCCGCCCCCGCCGCCGGCCAGCAGGCGCCGGGCCAGGCGCAGCAGGGGGCGGCCGGCGCGCTCAACGCGTACGTCGAGAAGATCCGCGCGCAGCGCACCGCCCGGCTGGCCGCCGCGAAGAAGTGGGGCCTGGCCAAGGCCCCGCTGGAAGCCCCGGCGCCGCCCGCCACCAAGCCGGTGATCACCACCCGCAAGGGCTTCGAGACGGACGGCGAGGGCCTGCCGCCCGTCTTCACCACCGTCCCGACCAAGCAGCGGGTCGTCTTCCTGACCATCGACGACGGCGCGGAGAAGGACCCCGAGCTGCTGCGGATGATGAAGGAGCTGCGGATCCCCTACAGCGCCTTCCTCAGCGACTACGTCGTCAAGGACGACTACGGCTACTTCGCGCGGATGCAGACGTCGCAGGAGGGCGGGGTGTCCCTGCACAACCACACCCTCAACCACCGCTACCTGCCGGGACTCTCGTACACGCAGCAGAAGCGCGAGATCTGCGGCATGCAGGACGTCATCGAGAAACGATTCGGCAAGCGGCCGCCGCTCTTCCGCCCGCCCTACGGCAACTACAACGAGGACACCCTGCGCGCCGCCAAGACCTGCGGCGTCAAGGCCGTCCCGCTGTGGGCGGCCGAGGCCTTCCCCGACCACATGGAGTGGCGCGAGTGGGACCGCGACCTGCACCCCGGCGACATCGTCCTCACCCACTTCCGGGGCAAGGAGGACTGGAAGGGCAGCATGGCCGACATGGTCCGCCGGGTGATGAACGTGATCACGGCCAAGGGGTACGCGGTCGCCCGGCTCGAGGACTACGTGTGAGCCGGCGCCGGGCGCCCGCCCTCCTGACCGCGCTGCTCGTGCTGGGGCTGACCGGCTGCGCCTCCACCGTGGACCCGATCGAGCGCCTCGGCCGGAAGGCGGTGGAGCGCGTCGGTCCCCACGGCGCCGAGCCCGCGCCGCCGGCCGGCCCGGCCCCGGCGGAGCCGCCGAGGGCGCCGGGAGCACCGGGCCGCTGAGGCCCGCCGACCGCCCCGGCGGAACCGCCACGGGTGATGAATTGGCACTCCGCTTGACCGAGTGCTAATCGCGGTCATAGTCTCGGCCCTGGCACTCACCACTGGAGAGTGCCAACTGAGCGACTGGCAGGTCCGGCACCCGCGACGACGGATCCACCTGGTCGCCCCCTCAGACAGTTGACCCCGAGATCTCCGAAGGGGGAGGTCGGATCGTGACGACCACCAGCTCCAAGGTTGCCATCAAGCCGCTCGAGGACCGCATCGTGGTCCAGCCGCTCGACGCCGAGCAGACCACCGCCTCTGGCCTGGTCATCCCGGACACCGCCAAGGAGAAGCCCCAGGAGGGCGTCGTCCTGGCCGTGGGCCCGGGCCGCTTCGAGAACGGCGAGCGTCTGCCGCTCGACGTCAAGACCGGCGACATCGTGCTGTACAGCAAGTACGGCGGCACCGAGGTGAAGTACAACGGCGAGGAGTACCTCGTCCTCTCGGCTCGCGACGTGCTCGCGATCGTCGAGAAGTAATTCACCGACGTACCGAAGCACCGAAGTACCGAGCACCCAGCAGATGCTCAGAGCTGCGCCCCGAGGCCCCTTCCAGGCGCCCCGGGGCGCGGTTCGTTCCACCCCGATTCCGAGAGGGCTGAACCGCTCCCATGGCGAAGATCCTGAAGTTCGACGAGGACGCCCGTCGCGCCCTTGAGCGCGGCGTCAACAAGCTTGCCGACACGGTGAAGGTGACGATCGGCCCCAAGGGCCGCAACGTCGTCATCGACAAGAAGTTCGGCGCCCCCACCATCACCAACGACGGTGTCACGATCGCCCGCGAGGTCGAGATCGAGGACCCGTACGAGAACCTCGGCGCCCAGCTGGTGAAGGAGGTGGCGACCAAGACCAACGACATCGCGGGTGACGGCACCACCACCGCCACCGTGCTCGCCCAGGCCCTGGTCCGCGAGGGTCTGCGCAACGTCGCCGCCGGCGCCTCCCCGGCCGCCCTCAAGAAGGGCATCGACGCCGCGGTCAAGGCCGTCTCCGACGAGCTGCTCGCCACCGCGCGCCCGATCGAGGACAAGTCCGACATCGCCGCCGTCGCCGCGCTCTCCGCGCAGGACCAGCAGGTCGGCGAGCTCATCGCCGAGGCGATGGACAAGGTCGGCAAGGACGGCGTCATCACCGTCGAGGAGTCCAACACCTTCGGCCTGGAGCTCGACTTCACCGAGGGCATGGCCTTCGACAAGGGCTACCTGTCCCCGTACATGGTGACCGACCAGGAGCGCATGGAGGCCGTCCTCGACGACCCGTACATCCTGATCAACCAGGGCAAGATCTCCTCGATCCAGGACCTGCTGCCCATCCTGGAGAAGGTCATCCAGGCCGGTGGCGGCAAGCCGCTCCTGATCATCGCCGAGGACGTCGAGGGCGAGGCCCTGTCGACCCTGGTCGTGAACAAGATCCGCGGCACGTTCAACGCCGTGGCCGTCAAGGCCCCCGGCTTCGGCGACCGCCGCAAGGCCATGCTCGGCGACATCGCCACCCTCACCGGTGCGACCGTCATTGCCGAGGAGGTCGGCCTCAAGCTCGACCAGGCCGGTCTGGACGTCCTCGGCACCGCCCGCCGCGTCACCATCACCAAGGACGACACCACGATCGTCGACGGTGGCGGCGACTCCTCCGAGGTCCAGGGCCGCGTCAACCAGATCAAGGCCGAGATCGAGGCCACGGACTCCGACTGGGACCGCGAGAAGCTCCAGGAGCGCCTCGCGAAGCTGGCCGGCGGCGTGTGCGTGATCAAGGTCGGCGCCGCCACCGAGGTGGAGCTCAAGGAGAAGAAGCACCGCCTCGAGGACGCCATCTCGGCGACCCGCGCCGCGGTCGAGGAGGGCATCGTCTCCGGCGGTGGCTCCGCGCTCGTCCACGCCGTCAAGGTCCTGGAGGGCAACCTGGACAAGACCGGCGACGAGGCCACGGGTGTCGCGGTCGTCCGCCGCGCCGCCGTCGAGCCGCTGCGCTGGATCGCCGAGAACGCCGGCCTCGAGGGCTACGTCATCACCTCGAAGGTGGCGGAGCTCGACAAGGGCCAGGGCTTCAACGCCGCGACCGGCGAGTACGGCGACCTGGTCAAGGCCGGCGTCATCGACCCGGTGAAGGTGACGCGCTCCGCGCTGGAGAACGCCGCCTCGATCGCCTCCCTCCTCCTCACCACCGAGACCCTCGTGGTGGAGAAGAAGGAAGAGGAGCCGGCGGACCACGGTCACGGCCACGGTCACGGCCACTCGCACTGACGCGTGTCGTAACCGAGCACCGAGGCCCGGTGCCCCCGTCGCGGGGGCACCGGGCCTCGGCCGTTCCCGGCCCCGTCCTCCGGGCCGGGCCCCGTCCCGTGGACCGTTCCGGGCCCGTGGCGCTCAGCCCTCGACGGCGCCGAGCTGTGCCATCAGTCCGAGCAGGTCGTACTGCCACCAGCCCTCGACGATCTTGCCGTCGTCCCGGAAGCGGTGGACGACCGTCCCGGACATGGCCACCTCCATGCCGGACGGCTGCAGCCCCATGAAGTCCCCGGAGTGGGTGCCCCGCCAGGTCCAGCGGGTGCAGACCCGGTCGCCCTCGGCGATCTGGTCGGCGACGGTGAAGGCGAAGTCGAAGCCGCCCCGCCACATCTCCACCTCGCGCCGGACCGCGTCCATCCCGATGACGTCCTGCTCGTTGGTCGGGTCGTGGTCGTGGTACCCCTCGGCCAGCACCTCGTCGAGCAGCGCGAGTTCCGGCTCCACGGCGAACATCTCCAGCAGACGCCGGGCGTTGTTCTTGTACATCGCCTCGTCCCGGACCACGTCCAGGTCCGTGAAGGTGGGCATCTCGTCGCAGAGCGCCACCATCTCCCGGAAGATCCGGTCGGTCTCGGGGAGCTGCGAGTTCCGCATCGCCACGTCGTACGACGGGAACTCGACGATCTCCACGATGTGCGAGCCGTCCGACCGGTCCTTCCCCACCATGCTGTGGGTCGCCGTCCGTTTCCCCTCGGTCTGCTCGACCCACTGATCCATGAGCCGGTTCAGGTCGTCCACCCGACTCGTCCTGCAGTCGATGATCTGTACGAACGTCATGGCGCCTCCCGACCGCGGTGGGATCCTTCCAGTCTAGGGGTGTCCTGCCGATCAGGCCGGGCTCGCGGAGCCTGCGGCGGGCGCGGCTACGCCGAGTGCCGGAGGTCGGCGGCCCGCACCTCCTCCGCGAACGGCTCGCCGCGGACGTACCGCGCGACCTCCTCCAGCGCCTGGTCCGTCATGCGGTGCAGTTCGTTGCCCAGGGAGCCGGCGACGTGCGGGGTGAGGAGGACGTTCGGGAGGCTGTAGAGCGGGGAGTCCGGGGGCGGGAGCTCCGGGTCCGTGACGTCCAGGGTCGCGTGGAGGCGGCCCGAGACCAGGTGGGGGAGGAGGGCCCGCTCGTCGATCAGGGAGCCGCGGGAGGTGTTGACCAGGGTCGTCCCGTCGCGCATCGCCGCGAGCTGGCGGGCGCCGATCATGCCGTGGGTGGCGGGGAGCTGCGGCGCGTGGACCGAGACCACCGTGCTCCGGGCGCACAGCTCGTCGAGGTCGGCCACGAGCTCCGTGCCCGGGGGCGGGACGTCGACGTACGGGTCGTACAGGAGGATCTCGATGTCGAAGGGGCGCAGCAGGTCGATCACCCGGCGGCCGATGCGGGACGCGCCCACGATGCCGACCGTGCGGCGGTAGTTGCCCCAGTCGGCGGACTCGGCGAGCCAGGCGTGCTCGGTGCGGAGTTCGGCGTACCGCTGGGCGGAGCCGAGGACCCGCTTCCCGGCGAAGAGGATCGCGGCGAGCGTGTACTCGGCGACGGGCAGGGCGTTGGCCGCGGCGGCCGAGGTGACGCGCAGGCCGCGGTTCCAGCAGGCCTCGGTGATGTGGTGCTTCACCGAGCCGGCCGCGTGGACCACGGCCCGCAGGCGCGGCGCGCGGTCCAGTACGTCGCCGGTCAGGGGTGTCGCCCCCCAGCAGGTGAGGAGGACCTCGGCCTCGGCGAGGGCGGCGGAGGTCCGGGGGTCACAGGACGTCAGGTCGTGGGCGACCAGGTGCGGGTCGGTGCGGGTGAGGGCGGCGAGGCGGGTGCGGTGGGCCTCGGTGAGGAGGCGTTCGGCTACCCCCTCGCCCATCGCGAGCAGCAGCGCGGGACGGCGGTCGGTGGTCGGGTGCATCGGGGTACCGGGGCTCCTCACTTGACGCTGCCGGCCGTCAGACCGGCCTTCCAGTGGCGCTGGAGGGAGACGAACGCGACGACGAGGGGGACGACGGCGAGCAGCGAGCCGGTGACGACGAGGGGATAGAAGTCGGGTTCGGCGTGGGCGTTGCTGTTCCACGCGTACAGGCCCAGGCTCAGCGGGTAGAGCCGCTGGTCCGAGAGCATCACGAGGGGGAGGAAGAAGTTGTTCCAGACGGCGGTGAACTGGAAGAGGAAGACGGTCACGAAGCCGGGCATCACCATGCGCAGGCCGATGGACCAGAAGACGCGCAGCTCGCCCGCCCCGTCGATGCGGGCCGCCTCCAGGGCCTCGTCGGGGATGTAGCCGGCGCAGAAGACCCGGGAGAGGTAGACGCCGAAGGGGTTGACGAGGACGGGGATCAGGACGGCCCAGTAGGTGTTGACGACGCCGATCTCGCTGGCGAGGAGGTACATGGGGAGGGCGAGCGCGGTGGTGGGGACGAGGACGCCCAGGAGGACGAGCCCGAAGAGCTTCTCCTTGCCGCGGAAGTCGTAGACGTGGAAGGCGTATCCGGCGGCGACGCTGACGAAGGAGCAGGCGAGGGCGCCGATTCCGGCGTAGAGGAGGCTGTTGGCGTACCAGTGAAAGTAGATGCCGTCGTTGTACTCGGCGAGCCGGTCGAGGTTGCCGCCGAGGTCGAAGCCCTCGAAGGAGAAGGCGTTTCCGGCGAGCAGGCCGCCGGCGTCCTTGGTGGCGGCGGTCAGCAGCCAGACCAGCGGGAAGAGCATGTAGACGACGGCGAGGACGAGAGCGCCGTTGACGGCCGCCCGGGAGAGCCAGACGGAGCCGGAGCGGGGTCGGCCGGTCATGCCGTGCGCTCCTTCCCCGGCTTGCGGCGGCCGGTCATCCGCGTCACCGCGAACGACAGCAGGGCCGCCGTCAGGGCGAGGAGGACGGACGCCGCGGCGGCGAGTCCGTAGTCGTTGCGGTCGAAGGCCGCGGTGTAGGCGTACATGTTCGGCGTCCAGGTGGAGGTGACGGCGGAGCCCGTGCCCTTGTTGAGGATGAGCGGCTCGGTGAAGAGCTGGAGGGAGCCGATGATCGTGAAGAGGGCGACCATGGCGAGCGAGGCCCTGACGAGCGGGATCTTGACGGAGAAGGCGATGCGCCAGGCTCCGGCCCCGTCGACGGTGGCCGCTTCGAGGACGGACCGGTCGATGGCCTGGAGGGCCGCGTAGAAGATGACCATGTTGTAGCCGAGCCACTCCCACAGCGCGATGTTGACCACGGAGGGCAGGGCGCCCTCGGGGGAGAAGAAGTCGAAGCCGATGCCGCCGGCCTCCATGGCCTGGACGACGGGGCTGAGCTGGGGCGTGTACAGGTAGACCCAGATCAGCGCGGCGATGATGCCGGGGACGGCGTGCGGCAGGAAGAGCGCGAGCTGGAAGAAGCGGCGGGCACGGGCGAGGGCCGAGTCGAGCAGGAGGGCGAGGCCGAGGGCTCCGGCGAGCAGCAATGGGATGTAGAGCAGGCAGTAGCCGAGCAGGACGCCGAAGCCCTCGCGGAAGGCCCGGTCACCCAGCGCCGCGGTGTAGTTGTCGAGGCCGGTGAAGACGGTCTCGGTGCCGCCGAAGCCCAGTCCGGACTGCTTCTCGGTGAAGAGGCTGAGCCAGACCGCGTATCCGATCGGCACCACCATCACCGCGAGGAACAGCAGGAAGAAGGGCGTCAGCAGGATCGTGGCGGCGCGGGTGCGGGCCTTCATCCGGTCAGCCCTCGACCTTCAGGCCGCGCTTGGTGAGTTCGGCGACGGTGGCGTCGTGGCCGGCCTTGACGGCGTCGGTGATGCCGGGGCCGCCCCGGGCGATCTTGCCGAAGTGGTCCTTGATGGTGGTGTTGGTGGTGCCGGTGGTGGGGCCCCAGGCCCAGTTCGGGCTGATGGAGGAGCCCGCGGCCTCGAAGAGGGCGTAGATGTCCTGGCCGCCGTAGTAGCTCGCGTCGAAGGCCTTCTTGGCGACGGGGCGGAGCGCGCCGGCGGCGGGGAAGGCGGAGGAGGTGCCGGAGGCGATGCGGGCCTTGACGCCCTCCTCGGTGGTGGACATCCACTCGGCGAAGGTGACGGCGGCGGCCTTCTGCCTGCTGTCCTTGGTCACGGCGAAGGAGGTGCCGCCGAGCATGCCGCTGGCGGGCTTGCCGTCCCAGCTGGGCATGGGGGCGACGGCCCATTTGCCGTCCTGCTCGGGCAGGGTGCCCTTGAGGACGCCCGCGCCCCAGGAGGCGCCGAGGTAGCCGATGGTGGTGCCGTTCTTGAGGGAGCCGGTCCACTCGGGGCTGAAGGAGGCGTTCTTGTGGACGAGTCCGGCGTCGAGGAGGCCCTGCCAGTAGCCGGCGACCCTGGTGGTGGCCGGGTCGGTGGTGTCGATCTTCCAGGTGTCGTTCTCGGCCTTGAACCACTGGGCGCCGGCCTGCCAGGCCATGGCCTCGAAGGTGGTCGGGTCGTCGGGGAAGAAGGTGGCGATACGGGCCTTGGCGTCGGCCTTCCTGACCTGTTCGGCGGCCGTCCTGAACTCGTCCCAGGTGGTGGGTACCTGGACCTTGTACTTCGCGAAGAGGTCCTTGCGGTAGAAGAAGGCCTGCGGGGCGGCGTCGAAGGGGACGGCCCAGGACTTCCCGCCGAGGGTGGTGAGTTCGACGGTCTGCGGGAGGAGCTTGGCGCGGTCGGCCTCGGTGAACTCGCCGCCGATGTCCTGGAGGGCGCCGGAGCTCACGAACTCGGGGAGCGAGGAGTACTCGATGGAGACGAGGTCGGGGGCGTTGCCGGCCTTCACCGCGTTGGAGATCTTGGCGTAGCCGCCGGCGGTGCCGGAGGGGATCTCCTCGAACTTCACGCGGATGTCGGTGTGGGAGGCGTTGAAGGCGTCGACGACGTCCTTGGAGCCCTTGGCCCAGCCCCAGAAGGTGATGGTCACGGGCTCGCCCGGCTTGCCGGCCGTGCTGCTCGCTGTGTCGTCACCGCCGCCGCCGCAGGCCGTGAGGACGGCGAGGGCGGTGGCGGTGCCTGCTATGACGCGGGACGTTCTGCTCCAACTACGGGTCACGGCACGACTCCTGAAGGGGCGGCGGGGAGGTTGTGGCCGTGATCCTGTGACCGTTCATGACCGAAGTCAAGAGCGAAAGATTGATTGATCGAAAAAAGATCAGATCGAACGGGGTCGGGGCTCAGTCGGTCGGCGCCGCGCCCGCCCCGCACGAGTCCCGGACCCGCAGCCTCGGCAGCAGCCCCAGGTGACGCCGTGCCGCGTCCTCGCCGGGACCCTCCGTCAGCCGCTCCACCAGGAGTTCCGCCGCGTGCCGTCCCACCTGCCGCTTCGGCGGCGCGACCGCGGTCAGCGGGGTGTCGGCGAGCGCGGCGACCTCGTCGTCGTACGCGATCAGGGCCAGGTCCTGTGGCACCCGGACGCCCAGCTCGGCGAGCCGCTGCACGATCTCGATCGCGTCCACGTCGTTGTGCACCAGGGCCGCGCCCGCCAGCCCCGAGTCGACCGCCTCGTGCAGCGCCCGCACCGCCCGCTCGAAGCCCTCGGGGTCCGCCTCCGCCGGTACGGAGTCGATGACCGGGCGCGGCTCGGCGAGGCCCAGGGCGCCCAGCGCCTCGGCGTAGCCGACGCGCACCGCGAGCGCGGTCGGCGAGTCCCGGCGGGCCACCAGGAGCGGGGTCGCGTGCCCGAGGGAGAGCAGGTGGCGCAGGGCGAGCAGGACGCCGTGGGCGTGGTCGGACGCGACCCGGTCCAGGCCGTCGAGGGGGCTGCCGGGCTCGGCCCGGCGCTCCAGGAGCACGGTCGGCACGGGGAGTTCGGCGAGCCAGTCCCCGTACGCGCGCTGGTCCTCGGGGCCCCGCCAGCCGGGGGCGACGAGGACGCCCTCGGCGCCGGCCGCCAGCAGGCCCTCGGTGCGCGCCCGGTCCTCCTCCGGCCGGTAGTCCGAGACGCGCAGCACGAGCCGGGCGCCGGCGCGGGCGGCCGCCTCGTGCGCGCCCCGGATGACCTCGGCGAAGTAGTACGTGGCGGAGGGGGCCAGGAGGCCGAGGACCAGGCCCTCGCCGGTCCGTCCGCCGCCCGGGGCGCCCCGCCGCTCGGGCCAGGACACCTGGCCGTGGACCCGGTCGAGCAGGCCGCGGCCGGCCAGGAGTTCGACGTCCCGGCGGGCGGTGACGGGGGAGACCCCCAGCCGCTCGGCCAGTTCGGCGACGCGGGCGGTGCCGCGCTCGCGCACCAGGGCCAGCAGTCGGTCGTGTCGTTCGGCAGCACTCTCGCGCACGGCGCAGTTCCCCCTCGCGGTGGTGGTGGTTCCCCGACCTTAGATCACAGGCGGCCCCTGAATGATCGAACGGAAGGAAATTCGATCATTCGCTCCGGATCTCTTGACGTTCGATCGGAGTCTGTCCAGGATTCCCGGCGACGCCGTCGTCACCGCGGGAAGCCCGAGAACGTACCCGGGCGAGCCTCCGGGGAGCCACAGGGAGCATCATGCCCACGCCGTCCGAGAACCGTGAGCTCAGCCCGTACACCGGCTGGACCCGTGCCCACTGGGAGGCCGCGGCCGACCGACTCCTCCTGGCGGTACGCCCGTTCGCCTCCCCCCGGCACGGACTGATCGACCTGCCCGGCCCCCGACCCAGCTGGTCCGGGGCCCGCTCCGACGGCCTGGAGGGCTGGGCCCGCACCTTCCTCCTCGCCGCGCTCCGGGTCGCGGGCGCGGGCGGCGAGGACCCGCACGGACACCTCGCCCGGTACGTGGAAGGGCTCGCCGCCGGGACCGAGGAGCCCGGACGCGCGGACGAGGACTCCTGGCCCCGCACCACCGACACCCGCCAGGCGGTCGTGGAGGCCGCCTCGGTCGCCCTCGGCCTCCGGCTCACCCGCCCCTGGCTCTGGGACCGGCTCGACGACCGCACCCGGGACCGGGTCGCCGACTGGCTCCGCCCCGCCCTCGGGCCGTCCCCCGTCGACAACAACTGGTGGCTGTTCGGCCTCACCGTCGCCGGCTTCCTCCAGGACGCCGGCGTCGACACCGACCGGGCCGCCGCCACCGTCGACCGCTCCCTCGCCCGCATCGAGGACTGGTACCTCGGCGACGGCTGGTACAGCGACGGGGACAACCGCGCCTTCGACCACTACAACGCCTGGGCCCTGCACTTCTATCCGGTCCTGCACGCCCACCTCGCCGGGGACCGGGAGCTCCTCGACCGGTACGGCCCCCGCCTCCGCGCCCACCTCGACGACTACGTCCACCTCTTCGACGCCGACGGCGCGCCCCTGCCGTACGGCCGCTCCCTCGTCTACCGCTTCGCGGCGGCCGCCGCCCCCTGGCTGGGCGCCCTCACCGGCCACACCCCGCTCACCCCGGGCGCCACCCGCCGCCTCGCCTCCGGCACCCTGCGCCACTTCCTCGACCGCGGCGCCACCGGCCCCGACGGGCTGCTCACCCTCGGCTGGCACGGCCCGTACGCGCCCCTGGTCCAGGAGTACTCGGGCCCCGGCTCGCCGTACTGGGCGTCCAAGGGGTTCCTCGGCCTCCTCCTGCCCGCGGACCACCCCGCCTGGACCGATCCCGAGGAGGCCCTGCCCGCCGAACGGGCCGACACCGTACGCCCCGTCGCCCCGGCCGGGCTGCTCGTCCAGACCACCGCCGCCGACGGACTCGTCCGCCTCCACAACCACGGCAGCAACCACGTGCACAGCGCCGCAGGCGCCGGGGACGACCCCGGCTACGCCCGCCTCGCCTACGCGACCCGGACGGGGCCGACCGCCGCACCGGCCCCCGCCGACAACCACTTCGCGCTGCTCGTCGAAGGGGCGCCCACCACCCGGGGACCCGCCGACCCCGCCGGCACCGGCCCCGGCTGGGCCGCCTCCCGGCACACCCCGTGCCCCGGCGTCCGGGTCGTCTCCGCGACCCTCGCGCACGGGCGGGCCGAGGTCCGCGCCCACCTGGTCCTCGGCGCCCCGGAGGGGACGCCCGTGCGGCAGACCGGCTGGGCCGTCACCCCCGGGGGACCGCACGCCCAGCTGCACCCGGTGCACGGCTACCGCCGGGACGGCGGGCCCGCCGAACTCCCCGCGGGGGAGACCCTCCAGGGCCCCGGCAGCCGGATCCTCGCCCTGCACGGCACCACGAGCGGTCCGGCCGCGCTCTTCGTCGCGCTCGCCTCGCTCACCGCCGAGCCCGCCCCGGCGCCCGTCGCGGACCTCGCGGCCGTCCGGATCGCCCGCCACGTCCTGCACGTCACCTGGCGGGGCGGCGGCACCGCACGGCTGGACCTCGACGAACTCGCCGGGTGAACCGGCCGAACGCGCCCGCTACTTCGGGCCGTATTTGCGGCCCGCCCTGGAGGAGACGCCGCCGAGGAGCCCGCGCGGGGCCAGCTTCACCACGCCCATGAGGGCCTTGTAGCGGGGGTCGGGGATCGACAGGGTCCGGCCCCGGTCCAGGTCCGCGAGCGCCGCCGTCACCAGCTTGTCCGCGTCGAGCCACATCCAGCCCGGGATGTTGTCCGTCCCCATCCCGGCCCGCTCGTGGAACTCGGTCCGCACGAAGCCCGGGCAGAGCGCCATCAGCCGCACGCCGCTGCCCGCCAGGTCCCGCGCGGCACCCTGGGTGAACTGCACGACCCAGGCCTTCGACGCCCCGTACGTGCCGCGCGGCACGAAGGCCGCCACCGAGGCGACGTTGACCACGGAGCCCCGCCGGCGCTCCCGCATCGGGGCGGCGGCCGCCGAGGTCAGCCGCAGCACCGCCTCGCAGTGCACCGTGAGCATCTTCAGCTCGTCGGCCATGGACACCTCCAGGAAGCGCCCCTTGTTGCCGAAGCCGGCGTTGTTCACGAGCATGTCCACCGGCTGTTTCGGGTCCGAGAGCCGGGCCTCGACGGCGGCGATGCCCTTCTCCTCGGCGAGGTCCGCGGCGAGCACCTCGGCCTCGATGCCGTGGCGGTCGTGCAGCTCCGTCGCCTGCTCCCGGAGCCGCTTCACGTCCCGGGCCACGAGCACGACGTCGTGGCCGTCGGCCGCGAGCCTCCGTGCGAAAGCGGCCCCGATGCCCGCGGTGGCCCCCGTAATCAGTGCAGTCGTCATACGGGCACGGTAGTGCCCGTCCGAGGGCCCTCTTGTCCGCGTACCGCCGACTACGCGCGCGCGTACTTCTCCGTGTACTGGCGTGCGAGCTCCAGGAGGCCGGACTCCATCCACTCGGCGGCGGCCAACGTCCGCGGCAGCAGGGCGCGTTCGGTGGTCGCGGCGCGGTGGAGCAGTGCGACGGTGATGTCGTGGCCGGGCCGGTGGACGACCGTGACCGGGTCTCCGGCGCGGATCTCGCCCGGCACGATCACCCGCAGCAGCGCGCCGGGACCGGCGTCGGACTGCGTGAACCGCTTGACCCAGCCCTTCTCCTCCAGGAAGCCGGCGAACGTGCGGCAGGGGATGCGACCGCCGGTGACCTCCAGGACGACCTCCTCGCCGATCCGCCAGCGCTCGCCGACCAGGGCGCCGTTCACGTCGACGCCGCGGGTCGTGAGGTTCTCGCCGAAGCAGCCGTTGGCGAGCGGACGGCCGAGCTCCTGCTCCCAGCGGTCCAGGTCCTCGCGCGCGAAGGCGTACGCGGCCCGGTCGTCGCCGCCGTGGAAGCGGAGGTCGCAGACGGTGTCCCCGGCGAGTCCGCTCCGGCCGACGCCCGGCGCCCCGGGCGCCTCGATCCGGACCGGTCCCTCGACGGGGCGCTTGTCGATGGCGGTCAGGCCGGTGGCCGACTCGGTGTAGTCCACGGCTCGGGCGCGGCCCACATTCACACTCAGCAAGGTCATGAGGGCACTTTACGGGCAGCCGTCTCAAAGCGGCACGCCGAAAAGTGGGCTCTTGTCCAAGAGTCGCTTATGCTGGATCTCATGATCGAGGCTCGTCATCTCCGCGTTCTGCGTGCCGTCGCCGCCACCGGCTCGTTCTCGGCCGCCGCGCGCGAACTGGGCTGCACCCAGCCCGCCGTCAGCCAGCAGATGAAGGCCCTCGAAGGCTCGGCCGGAACGCCGCTGCTCATCCGCACCGGCCGCGAGATGCGCCTCACCGAGGCGGGTGAGGTCCTGGTCCGCCACGCCTCCGGCATCCTCGCCGGGCTCACCGCGGCCGAGGAGGAGGTCGCCGCGATCGCCGGGCTCCGCGCGGGCCGGGTCCGGCTGGTCTCCTTCCCGAGCGGCAGCTCCACGCTCGTCCCCACCGCGCTCGCCGCGCTGCGGGCCGCGCACCCCGGCACCCGCGTCTCGCTGGTCGAGGCCGAGCCGCCGCGGTCGATCGAGATGCTGCGCGAGGGCGACTGCGACGTGGCCCTCGCCTTCCGCTACGGCGCGGGCTCGGCCGGCCGGCCGGCCGACGGTCAGGGGGAGTGGGACGACCTGGTCGTCCGCCCGATCCTGGCCGACCGCCTGGTGGGCCTGGTCCCCGAGGGCCACCGGCTCGCCGGGGCGGGCTCCGTGGGCATGGCCGAGCTGGCCGACGAGTCCTGGATCGCGGGCTGCCCGCGCTGCCGCCGACAGCTCGTGGACGTGTGCGAGGAGGCGGGCTTCACCCCCCGCATCGACTTCGCCACCGACGACTACCCGGCGGTGGTGGGCCTGGTCGGCGCCGGGCTCGGCGTGGCCGTCCTGCCCGAGCTGGCCATCGAGTCGGTACGCCCCCGGGGGGCGCGGACCGTGGTCGTGGAGCCCGCCGTGGAGCGGGAGATCGTGGCCCTGACGCTGCCCGACCTGGCGCAGGTCCCGGCCGTCGCGGCCACCCTGGACGAGCTGAGCCGGGCCGCCACGCGCGCGTAGGGCACGCGCGTGGGCACGGCTCCGGTCCTGTCGGGTGCTCGGGTTCGTCGCTTAGCTGAGGAAACGTTCCTTCACGTGCGCTCCCCCATCGGCCGGCCGGTCGCCGTCGCCGATGTCGTCATGGATGTCACGGACGCCGCGGACGCGACCGGCGCCGTCGCCGGCGCCGCTGTGATCAGGCGGTTGCGCGCGCGTCCCATGAGCTCTTCGCGTTCGTCCTCGGTGAGGCCGCCCCATACGCCGTAGGGCTCCCGTACGGCGAGTGCGTGTGCCGCGCACTCCGCGCGTACCGGGCACCGCATGCAGACCTCTTTCGCCGAGTTCTCACGCGCACTCCGTGCCGCGCCGCGCTCTCCCTCGGGGTGGAAGAACAGGGAGCTGTCGACGCCGCGGCAGGCCGCGAGCAGTTGCCAGTCCCACAGATCGGCGTTGGGTCCGGGAAGGCGGGAGAAATCTGCCATTGCGCTTGTCCCCTTGAAACCGTGTCGAACGGATTGGTGGGCGGGTGGATGGCTGATGGCGGGGTCCTCGGCCCCGTGGGTCCGGGTCGGTACACCTACTGTCTAAGTAGATGTAAATATGACTCATTGCGAATCTAGCCACAGACACCGCGAAAAGGGAAGAAATCCCGCTAAATGGGGCATAGCTTTCGATGGTGGACAGAAGGGCCGCGTCGCTCTCCTCCGCGCACGACCCCTCACGTAGAGTGCCGAAGGGTGCCGTCCGACCCGTAACTCTTTCGAGTGACCGTCGTTGAGAGTGCGGAGGCGGTTGAAGGAACAAGCGATCGGGCAGGTGTCCGAGAGCGTCAATCGCACAGGTGACGATTACGTACAGCCCTGGAGGCTCAAGGTGACGCGCTACAGCTGCGAGAGCCGCGGAGGTCAGGCATGACATCCGTTCTCGTCTGCGACGACTCCCCGCTCGCCCGAGAGGCGCTCCGCCGCGCGGTCGCGACCGTGCCCGGCGTCGAGCGCGTGACGACCGCGGCCAACGGCGAGGAAGTCCTCCGCCGCTGGGGCGCGGACCGCTCGGACCTGATTCTGATGGACGTACGCATGCCCGGCCTGGGCGGCGTGGAGACGGTCCGCCGGCTGCTCTCCGCGGACCCCGGCGCCCGCATCATCATGCTGACGGTCGCCGAGGACCTCGACGGCGTCGCCCTCGCGGTCGCCGCCGGCGCCCGCGGGTACCTGCACAAGGACGCCTCGCGCGCCGAACTGCGGGCCACCGTCACCCAGGCCCTCGCCGACCCGACCTGGCGGCTCGCCCCCCGACGCCTCCGTTCGGCCGAGATGGGCGCCGCGCCCACCCTCACCGCGCGCGAGATCCAGGTGCTGGAGGGCATGAGCCACGGCCGCTCCAACGCCGAGATCGGCCGCGAGCTCTTCCTCTCCGAGGACACCGTCAAGACCCACGCCCGGCGGCTCTTCAAGAAGCTGGGCGCCTCGGACCGGGCGCACGCGGTCGCCCTCGGATTCCGCTGGGGTCTGGTCCGCTGAATCGCAGGTCGCCGGCCACCTCCCCGTCCCCGTCCGCGTGCGTCGCGGGGTGGACGGGGCGGGCTTGTGTCACTTCCCGGCGCGATGACGCATCCTTGAGATGTGGAGTTCCTCGGGGACGAGTCGATCGAGCGGGAGGGGAGGGCGCGGGAGATGAGTTCCGGCGCACCTGCTCATAACGCTTCGGTGCACAACTATGGACGCGGTGCCACGAACGCCGAGGCGTCGGGGCACCATGGAGCGATGCGCGACGACGAGACCGTGGGGTCCCCCATGCCTGCCGGGCAGGGGGAGATCGGCGCGCTCGTGCACCGGGCGGTCGAGGGCGACGCGCAGGCGACCCACGACCTCCTCGCGCGCGTGCACCCGCTCGCGCTGCGCTACTGCCGCACCCGCCTCAACCGGCTGCCGGGCGACGCCCGGCACTTCGTCGAGGACCTGGCTCAAGAGGTCTGCGTCGCCGTCCTGATGGCGCTCCCGCGCTACAAGGACACGGGCAGGCCCTTCGAGGCCTTCGTCTTCGCCATCGCCGGACACAAGGTCGCCGACCTCCAGCGGGCCGCCATGCGGCACCCGGGGTCCACGGCCGTCCCCTCCGACGAGATGCCCGAGCGGCCCGACGACTCCCTCGGCCCGGAGGAGCGCGCGCTCCTCAGCGACGACGCCGAGTGGGCCAAGAAGCTGCTCGCCAACCTCCCGGAGAACCAGCGCGAACTGCTCGTGCTCCGCGTCGCGGTCGGGCTGACCGCCGAGGAGACCGGGCAGATGCTCGGCATGTCCCCGGGAGCGGTCCGGGTCGCCCAGCACCGCGCGCTCAGCCGGCTGAGGGCGCTCGCGGAGCAGTAGTCCGCGACGGGCGCCGCTGGCCGGTCCGTAAGCGTTGCCGGGGGCTTTCGGCCCTTTCGTACACGTGGGAACGTCCAAAGCTCGCGGCTGATCTTGATCGTGGAATGAGACACCGCTCCGGCCCGTTAGCATGGACATCCGCACCGATCAAGGCCATTTGGGGAAGGTGTCATGACTGCAAACGTCGACGGAGTGCCCGAGAAATTCGCGACACTCGGGCTGACCTACGACGACGTGCTGCTCCTGCCGGGCGCGTCCGACATGGCGCCCGACCAGATCGACACCGCCTCGTACATCTCGAAGAACGTGCGGGTGAACATCCCGCTCCTCTCGGCCGCGATGGACAAGGTCACCGAGTCCCGCATGGCGATCGCCATGGCGCGGCAGGGTGGTGTCGGCGTGCTGCACCGCAACCTCTCCATCGCCGACCAGGCCAACCAGGTCGACCTCGTGAAGCGCTCCGAGTCCGGCATGGTCAGCGACCCGATCACGGTGCACCCCGACGCCACGCTCGCCGAGGCCGACGCGATCTGCGCCAAGTTCCGCATCAGCGGCGTCCCGGTGACCGACCCGGCCGGCCGGCTCCTCGGCATCGTCACCAACCGCGACATGGCCTTCGAGACCGACCGCAGCCGCCAGGTGCGCGAGGTCATGACCCCGATGCCGCTGGTCACCGGCCACGTCGGCATCTCCGGCGTGGACGCCATGGAGCTGCTGCGCCGCCACAAGATCGAGAAGCTGCCCCTGGTCGACGAGGGCGGCATCCTCAAGGGCCTCATCACGGTCAAGGACTTCGTCAAGGCGGAGAAGTACCCGAACGCCGCGAAGGACAAGGAGGGCCGGCTGCTCGTCGGCGCCGCCGTCGGTGTCGCCGGCGACGCGTACGAGCGCGCCCAGGCCCTGATCGAGGCCGGTGTCGACTTCATCGTCGTCGACACCGCCCACGGCCACTCCCGGCTGGTCGGCGACATGGTCGCCAAGATCAAGTCGAACTCCTCCGTCGACGTCATCGGCGGCAACATCGCCACCCGCGACGGCGCCCAGGCGCTCATCGACTCGGGTGTCGACGGCATCAAGGTGGGCGTCGGCCCCGGCTCCATCTGCACCACCCGCGTCGTCGCCGGCATCGGCGTCCCGCAGGTCACCGCGATCTACGAGGCCTCCCTCGCCGCCAAGGCGGCCGGCGTCCCGGTGATCGGCGACGGCGGTCTGCAGTACTCCGGCGACATCGCCAAGGCGCTCGTCGCCGGCGCGGACACCGTGATGCTCGGCTCGCTGCTCGCGGGCTGCGAGGAGTCCCCGGGCGAGCTGCTCTTCATCAACGGCAAGCAGTTCAAGTCGTACCGCGGCATGGGCTCGCTCGGCGCCATGCAGTCCCGCGGCGAGCAGCGCTCCTTCTCCAAGGACCGCTACTTCCAGGAGGGCGTCGCCTCCGACGAGAAGCTCGTGCCCGAGGGCATCGAGGGCCAGGTGCCCTACCGCGGCCCGCTCGCCGCGGTCGTGCACCAGCTGGTCGGCGGTCTGCGCCAGTCGATGTTCTACGTCGGCGGCCGCACGGTTCCCGAGCTCCAGGAGAACGGCCGCTTCGTCCGGATCACGTCCGCGGGGCTCAAGGAGAGCCACCCGCACGACATCCAGATGACGGTCGAGGCGCCGAACTACAGCAGGAAGTAACGCAGCGCGACGCGTGGGGGCGGTTCCGGCATGTGGCCGGAGCCGCCCCCCACGCTTGTGTCGGGGATACTGGTAGGCGCAGACGTAGAGGGAAAGGCCACACATCGTGACTGAGATCGAGATCGGGCGCGGCAAGCGCGGCCGCAGGGCGTACGCGTTCGACGACATCGCCGTCGTCCCGAGCCGGCGCACCCGGGACCCGAAGGAGGTCTCGATCGCCTGGCAGATCGACGCCTACCGCTTCGAGCTCCCCTTCCTGGCCGCGCCCATGGACTCGGTCGTGTCGCCGCAGACCGCGATCCGCATCGGAGAGCTGGGCGGTCTCGGCGTCCTCAACCTGGAGGGTCTCTGGACCCGGCACGAGGACCCGCAGCCGCTGCTCGACGAGATCGCCGAGCTGGACGAGGCGACCGCCACCCGTCGTCTGCAGGAGATCTACGCGGCCCCGATCAAGGAAGAGCTGATCGGCCTGCGCATCAAGGAGGTGCGCGACTCCGGTGTCGTCACCGCCGCCGCGCTGTCCCCGCAGCGGACCGCCCAGTTCTCCAAGGCCGTCGTCGACGCCGGCGTGGACATCTTCGTGATCCGCGGCACCACGGTCTCCGCCGAGCACGTCTCGGGCGCGGCCGAGCCGCTGAACCTGAAGCAGTTCATCTACGAGCTCGACGTCCCGGTCATCGTCGGCGGCTGCGCCACGTACACCGCGGCCCTGCACCTGATGCGCACCGGTGCCGCGGGTGTCCTCGTCGGCTTCGGCGGCGGCGCGGCGCACACCACGCGCAACGTGCTCGGCATCCAGGTCCCGATGGCGACCGCGGTCGCCGACGTGGCCGCGGCCCGCCGCGACTACATGGACGAGTCGGGCGGCCGGTACGTGCACGTCATCGCCGACGGCGGGGTCGGCTGGTCCGGCGACCTGCCGAAGGCGATCGCCTGCGGCGCCGACGCGGTCATGATGGGCTCCCCGCTGGCCCGCGCCACGGACGCGCCCGGCAAGGGCCACCACTGGGGCATGGAGGCCGTCCACGAGGACGTGCCGCGCGGCAAGCTGGTCGACCTGGGCATCGTGGGCACCACCGAGGAGATCCTCGCCGGTCCGTCGCACATCCCGGACGGCTCGATGAACTTCTTCGGCGCCCTGCGCCGCGCGATGGCCACCACGGGCTACAGCGAGCTCAAGGAGTTCCAGCGCGTCGAGGTCACGGTCGCGGACTCGCAGCACCGCCGCTGACCGCCCTACGCACACGGAGGGGCCCCGCACCGGGTGGTGCGGGGCCCCTTCCGCGTCCGGACGCGAGCGGTCGCGCGGGTCAGCCGGAGAACTTCCTGGTGAGGGCGAAGCCCTCGTATCCGGCGATGCCGTAGAAGAGCAGGTCCATCGCCCCGAGCTCCGCCTTCCAGGCCGTGAAGAGGTCGGAGAAGTGCGTGGTGAGCATCTCGGTCGTGGTCGGGGCCCGGTACGGCGTGGCCAGCTCGGCCCACCAGCTGATCATCATGGCGTAGCCGAGGAGCTGGCCCGCGAAGACGCCGAGCAGGGCGAGCAGCACGCCCGCGAACGGCAGGGCCGGGTGGGAGCCGCCCACCTTGCCGAGGGCGAGGCCGACCAGGGCGCCGACGGCGAGCGCGAGGATGCCGAGCTGGGTGTAGCTGCCGTCCTCCTCGGCCATGGCGCGCATGAGGAAGCCGAGGACGAGCGCGCCGAAGGCGGCGGCCGCGACGCCGGCGAGCAGGCCGAGGCGGAGGTTGCTGCGGGCCGGGGCCGGCGGCGGGGCCGGCGCGTACGGGCCGGGCGTGCCGCCCTCGGCGAACGGGTTGCCGGACGGCGGCGGAACGGGCTGGCTCATGCGGTGGATCCCCCCGGGGACGTGGACGCACGGGTGTGCGAACGAGAGCCCGGAGAGTAGCAGCCGGCCGTGACGGTGTCTCAGGGTTTGCGGGTGCCGTGCCTGGTCAGAGACGGTGTGCCGCACCGCCGGGAGTGGCGCCGCGGGTGTCGAGGAGGAGCTGGGCCTTCACCGCGAGCCCCTGGAGGTCGTACGTGCGGTGGTGCTGGAGCAACACCGTCAGGTCGGCGTGGGCGGCGGCCTCGTAGAGCGAGTCCGCTCGGGGGACGGGGAGTTCGCGGACGCGCCAGTCGGGGACGTGCGGGTCGTGGTAGCTGACGGTGGCGCCGAGGTCCATCAGCCGGCGGGCGATCTCGTCGGCGGGGGAGCCCTGGCGGTCCGGCAGGTCGGGCTTGTACGTGATGCCGAGCAGCAGGACCCGGGCGCCGCGGGCCGACTTGCCGTGCTCGTTGAGGAGGGTGGCGGCGCGCTGGACGACGTACTGCGGCATGCGTTCGTTGACCTGGCCGGCGAGTTCGACGAGGCGCAGCGGCCGGTGGCCGCCGACCGTGTCGACGGGGACGCCGTGGCCGCCGACCCCGGGGCCGGGCCGGAAGGCCTGGAAGCCGAAGGGCTTGGTCTCCGCGCAGCGGATGACGTCCCACAGGTCGACGCCGAGTTCGTGGCAGAGCACCGCCATCTCGTTGACCAGGGCGATGTTGACGTGCCGGAAGTTGGTCTCCAGGAGCTTGACCGTCTCCGCCTCGCGGGGGCCACGCGCGCGTACCACCTTGTCGGTGAGCCGGCCGTAGAAGGCGGCCGCCGCCTCCGTGCAGGCCGGGGTGAGGCCGCCGATGACCTTGGGGGTGCCGGCGAAGCCGTGCGTGCGGCTGCCGGGGTCGAGGCGGCCGGGGGAGTAGGCGAGGTGGAAGTCGCGTCCGGCGCGCAGGCCCGAGCCCGCTTCGAGGAGCTCGCGGAGCAGGCCCTCGGTGGTGCCCGGGGGGACGGGGGATTCGAGGATGACGGTGGTGTGGGGGCGCAGCCGGGCGGCGAGGGCGCGGGCCGCGTCGGCGACCCCGGTGAGGTCGAGGGCGTGGTCGGGTCCGGGCGGGGTAGGGGCGCAGAGGACGGCGGTGCGGACCCGGCCGAGTGCGGCGGGGTCGGCGGTCGGCCGGAAGCCCCCCGAGAGCATCCGGCGGATCTCCGGGACGGTGAGGGAGCCGTCGACGGGGGAGCGTCCGGCGGCGAGTTCGGCGACGGAGCGCGGATCGGTGTCGTAGCCGACGGTGCCGATGCCTGCGGAGGTGGCGGCCTGGGCCAGGGGGAGTCCGTGGTGGCCGAGGCCGATGACGGCGAGATCAGCGGGCATGGGGGGTGGGCCGTCCTTCCCGGTAGCCGGAGGGAGCGCGACGCGCAAGCCCGGTGGACAGAACGGGTCGAGCGCAATGTCAGACTAGGCGTAAATATGACCGATATGCCGTATTGGGAGGCCGAAGGTCGCCGAGTGTTATCCACAGGTCGGTGGCGAGGCGGTGGCTGAAGTCGCCGGGGAGGGACAGAATCGAGCTGTGAGCCGGACCACGGGGCCCGGTTCGCGTGCCTGGACGACGGGGAACGACGGGGGACGACGGGAGGCAGACCGTGAGGACAGCGACACTGGGACCCGCCGAGCGCGCCGAGGCGCTCGCGGCCATGGCCGAGCGCGAGCTGGACGTGCTGGTGGTCGGCGCCGGGGTGGTCGGCGCCGGGACGGCGCTGGACGCCGTCACGAGAGGCCTCTCCACCGGCATCGTCGAGGCCCGCGACTGGGCCTCCGGCACCTCCAGCCGGTCCAGCAAGCTCATCCACGGCGGCCTGCGCTACCTGGAGATGCTGGACTTCGCCCTGGTCCGGGAGGCGCTCAAGGAGCGCGGACTGCTCCTGGAGCGGCTGGCGCCCCACCTGGTGAAGCCGGTCCCCTTCCTCTACCCGCTCCAGCACAAGGGCTGGGAGCGGTTCTACGCCGGCTCGGGCGTCGCGCTGTACGACGCGATGTCGCTCTCCTCCGGCCACGGCCGGGGTCTGCCCGTCCACCGGCACCTGTCCCGGCGGGGCGCGCTGCGGGTCGCCCCCTGTCTCAGGAAGGACGCGCTCGTCGGCGCCCTCCAGTACTACGACGCCCAGATGGACGACGCCCGCTTCGTCACCACGCTCGTGCGCACCGCCGCGTCGTACGGCGCCCTGGCCGCGAGCCGGGCCCGCGTCACCGGCTTCCTGCGCGAGGGAGCCCGGGTCGTCGGCGCCCGCGTCCAGGACGTCGAGGCCGGCGCGGAGTACGAGATCAGGGCCAAGCAGATCGTCAACGCCACCGGGGTGTGGACCGACGACACCCAGGCCCTGATCGGCGAGCGCGGCCAGTTCCACGTCCGCGCCTCCAAGGGCATCCACCTCGTCGTCCCCAAGGACCGCATCCACTCCTCCACCGGGCTCATCCTGCGCACCGAGAAGTCCGTGCTCTTCGTGATCCCCTGGGGCCGGCACTGGATCGTCGGCACCACCGACACCGAGTGGGACCTCGACAAGGCCCATCCCGCCGCGTCCAGCGCGGACATCGACTACCTCCTGGAGCACGTGAACACCGTGCTCGCCACCGCCCTCACCCGGGACGACGTCGAGGGCGTCTACGCGGGCCTGCGCCCCCTGCTGGCCGGCGAGTCCGACGCCACGAGCAAGCTGTCCCGCGAGCACACCGTCGCCCACCCGGTGCCCGGACTCGTCGTGGTCGCCGGCGGCAAGTACACGACGTACCGCGTCATGGCCAAGGACGCCGTCGACGAGGCCGTGCACGGCCTCGACCAGCGGGTCGCCCCCTGCGTCACCGAGGACATCCCGCTGCTCGGCGCCGAGGGCTACCGGGCCCTGTGGAACGCGCGGGCCAGGATCGCCGCGCGCACCGGCCTCCACGTCGTCCGCGTCGAGCATCTCCTGAACCGGTACGGCTCCCTGACTGAGCAGGTCCTCGACCTCATCGCCGCGGATCCCTCCCTCGCCGAACCGCTGCCGGCCGCCGACGACTACCTGCGGGCCGAGATCGTCTACGCGGCCTCCCACGAGGGCGCCCGCCATCTCGACGACGTCCTCACCCGGCGCACCAGGATCTCCATCGAGACCTTCGACCGGGGGACGCTCAGCGCCCGCGAGTGCGCGGAGCTCATGGCGCCGGTGCTCGGCTGGGACGAGCACCAGATCGAGAAGGAGATCGAGCACTACGAGAAGCGCGTCGAGGCGGAGCGGGAGTCGCAGCGGCAGCCCGACGACCTGACGGCGGACGCCGCCCGGCTCGGCGCTCCGGACATCGTGCCGATCTGACGGGACGCCGGCGGGACGCGCCTCGGCCGCCCGTTCCGCCGAAGAGGTACCGGGGCGCCCGCCGCGGGTGGGAACCTGGGGGGTGTGCGGGGGCGTCGTCATCCCGGAGTACGGACCCGGGGACGTCACCCGTCCTGAGGTGAGGGACAATGGCCTCTCTTCCAGGGCGGGTTACCGCATCGCGCGGGAAGCGGCAGACGCGGCGAAGATCAGGGATCGCAGAGGGGACGCATGTCGGAGGCGGAGCAGTCGCGGGACACGGCGAAGGACCCCGGGCGGGACGCCGCCGCGGGGGCCGCGACCGACGGCGACCGAGGGGTGGTCCCGGCCGCGCGTGAGCCGGAGCGGGACGACGCGACGGACACACAGGACGCGAAGAACGCGCAGGTCGAGCGGGGTGCTGAGGAGGCCGGGCAGTCGGCTGTGTCCTCCGGGGCCTCCGGGTCCTCCACGCCGACCGCGGAGCCCGCCGAGCCGGCGCCGTCCGCGGACCCGGCGGGCCCGGTGGACGCCGCCCGGGCGGACCCGCGCGCCGGGGACGCGAAGGACCCCCGTGCCGGGGACGCGAAGGACCCCCGTGCCGGGGAACCGGAGGACGCGCGTCCGCGGGACGTGAAGGACGTTCAGGACGCCCCGGGCGGTCCGGACGTGAAGGACGTTCAGGGCGCGTCGGCCGGGCGGCTGCGGGGGACCGAGCCGTCGACCGGGCGGGCCGGGTTCGGCGCGGGCGACGGCGACGGCGAGAGCGACCGCACCCCGGCTCCGCGTTCCCCGCGCGGCACGGGTGGCGACCGGATGCGCAAGACCCCGGTCAACGAGGGCCGGCTGCTCGCCGGGCGCTACCGGCTCGGCGGGATCCTCGGCCGCGGCGGCATGGGCACGGTGTGGCGCGCGGTCGACGAGACCCTCGGCCGCACGGTCGCCGTCAAGGAACTCCGCTTCCCCACCAGCATCGACGACGACGAGAAGCGCCGCCTCATCACCCGGACCCTGCGCGAGGCCAAGGCCATCGCCCGGATCCGCAACAACGGCGCCGTGACCGTCTACGACGTCGTCGACGAGGACGACCGCCCGTGGATCGTCATGGAGCTCATCGAGGGCAAGTCCCTCGCCGACGCGGTCCGCGAGGACGGCACGCTCACGCCCCGGCGCGCCGCCGAGGTGGGCCTCGCCATCCTCGACGTGCTCCGCTCGGCGCACCGCGAGGGCATCCTGCACCGCGACGTGAAGCCGTCCAACGTGCTGATCGCCGAGGACGGCCGGGTCGTCCTCACCGACTTCGGCATCGCCCAGGTCGAGGGCGACCCCTCGATCACCTCCACCGGCATGCTCGTCGGCGCCCCCTCGTACATCTCGCCGGAGCGCGCCCGCGGCCACAAGCCCGGCCCCGCCGCCGACATGTGGTCCCTCGGCGGACTCATCTACGCGGCGGTCGAGGGCAGCCCGCCGTACGACAAGGGCTCCGCCATCGCCACCCTCACGGCGGTGATGACCGAGCCGGTCGACCCGCCCAAGAACGCGGGCCCCGAGCTGGAGAAGGTCATCTACGGCCTCCTCGCCAAGGACCCGGCCCAGCGGCTCGACGACGCGGGCGCGCGCGTCCTGCTGCTCGCCGTGCTCGACGCACCCGAACCGGCGCCCCCGGTCTCGCCCGAGGTCACCCGGGTCGTACCGCTGCCGCCGCGCCCCGATCAGCCCCCGGCGCCGCGTGCGGCCGACCGGGGCACGGCGCCCGAGACCGACCGGATGCGCGGCGCCCTGAACTCCGTGCGGAACGCCGCGGCCTCCGCGAAGGCGGAGCCGTGGAACGCGTCGACCCCGGCCGGCCGGACGGCGGCGGGTCCCGCCGCGCGCGGCGCCGGCAGACCGGCCTCCTCCCGCGCGGCCCTGACCGACGTGGTGCCGCGCCGCACCCTCGTCATCATCGCGGCGGTCGCCGTGCTCGCCCTCCTCGGGACGATCCTCGCGGTCTCCCTCCGGGGCGGCGGCGAGGGCGACCAGGGCAAGGGGGACGGCGGCACCTCGGCCTCGGCGGGCGCCTCCGCGGGCGGCGACGGCTCGGACGGCTCCACCGGGGCGGGCGGCGCGGACGGCGGCAAGGGCCAGTCGACCGGCGGCGCCGGCCAGCAGGGCGGCGCACAGCCCGGCGACACCGGGTCCGACGGGGCGACCGGTGGCGACGGCGCGACCGGCGCCACCGCGTCCGGCGGGTCGAACGGCACCGGCACCACGCCGAGCGGCAAGCCCGGCGGCGGCACCGGCACGCAGCTGCCCGCGGGCTACACCCTCGTCACCAACGACCGCTTCCACTTCTCGATGGCGATGCCCGGCGACTTCACGCTCCGCCCGATACCGGGCTACAGCGGCGGCGCGATATTCAGCAAGAGCGGCGGCTTCCCGCGCGTCCAGGTCGACTTCAACGCCAGCCCCAAGGACAACGCCGCGGCGGCCTGGGAACTCGGCAAGATCGGCGTGGCCGCCACCAGCAAGAACTACAAGCACTTCGGCATCAGGACGGTCTCCTACAAGGGCTACCCGACCGTCGCCGACTGGGAGTTCGAACGCACCCAGCAGGGTATGCGGGTCCATGTGCTCAACCGCGGCTTCAAGGTGGACGCCCGGCACGGCTACTCCATCATGGTCAGCTGCAAGGCGGAGGAGTGGAACGGGGAGGAGTGCCGGACGCTGCGCGAGACGGCGTTCGCCACGTTCAGCCCCAAGGATTGACCGGCTGCACGTATCGTGAGAGTTCGCGGACCGTACGCAGCCGAACAGAGCCGATAACTGCACGCTGCCGGACCGGAATTGTCGGACTCGCGTGATCCCGCCCGATCTCGGGGGATCCGCGGGTCCACGGGGGACAGCGTGCGCGTGGGGAGGCGTCGTGGACGACTACGCGGGAAGGGTGCTCGCGGACCGCTACCGCCTGCCGCTGCCGCCGGCCGACGCGGACACGGACGTCTACGATCCGGCCGAGACGCGCGCCTTCGACACCTACAGCGGGCAGGAGGTCCTGGTCCGCCGGGTGCCGCTGCCGGAGTTCGTCGACGCGGAGGTGCTCGACGGCGACGGCGGTCCCGCGGGGCCCTACGGCGCCGCGGGGCGGGCGACCCGCCGTCCTGCGGAGCCCGTGGTGCGCCGGGCTATCGAGGCGGCCCAGGCCGCCGCGCAGATCCCCGACCACCCTCTGCTCGACCAGGTCTTCGACGTCTTCGCGGAGGCCGGTTCGCTCTGGATAGTGAGCGAACGCATAGCGGCCCGGCCGCTGGCCGCGCTCCTCGCCGAGCGGCCGCTGAACCCCTACCGCGCCGCCGAGATCGGCGCCGACGTGCTCACCGCCCTGCGCGCGCTGCACGCCCACGGGTGGGTGCACCGCAACATCACCGCGCGCACGGTGCTCGTCTGCGACGACGGCCGGGTGGTCCTCACGGGCCTCGCGGTGGGCGCCGCGGAGGAGGCCCTCTGCGGGTACGCGCCCGAGCCCGACCCGGAGACGGCCGCGTGGCAGGCGCCCGCGGAGGAGTACGCGGCCGGGCCCGGCTCCGACGCGTACGACACGCGGGAGGAGGACGCGGAGGAGGACGGCCAGGGGTACGCGGAGGAGCACGGCGGGGAGTACGGCGAGGCGTACGGCTCCGGGGACTACGACCAAAAGGAGTACGGCTCCGAGCCGTACGAGGCGGAGGTCCACGAGGAGACCGACGGGAACGTCCCCTACGGCGCGGACGGGTACCGGGCGGAGATGTACGGCGCGGACGAGTACCCGGCGGACGGGTACGGCGCGGACGGGTACCCCGTCGAGAAGTACGGGGCGGACGGGTACGGGGCGGACGGGTACGGCGTGGCGGACGACGGGCCGCCGGGTACCCGGGGCGTGCCCGGCGCCGAGCCGCCGGAGCGCACACCGCCGGCGTACGGCTACGGCTACGGCGGGAGGTACGCCGACGAGGTGCACCTCCCCGGGCCGGCCCCGCACGCCTCCGGACCGGCCCCCCACCTCCGCGCACCCGACCAGGGCCTCCGCACGCCCGACCAGGACCACGTCGAGTCGGGCCCGGACCAGGTCGAGTCCGACCCCCACCGGGCCGAACCCGAGCCGTACCGGGCCGGGTCGGGCCCCGGCGACGCCGCGCCCGACCACGAGGACACCCCCGCCACCGCCTCGCCCTACGGATACGGCCCCGGCGGCTACGGCACCGATCCCTACGGGCGGGCGCTGCCGGCCGCGCCCGCCGCCGAGACGCAGCCCGCGGCCGCCCCGCCCACCGCGGACGTGCGGGCCGCCCGGGCCGGGGCCATCGCCGCCTACCGGGCCGGTGCGCGCGCCGCCGCCAAGCTCGGCGAGGCCGGTGCCCTGCCCGCACAGCGCCCCGCGCCGGCGGACCCGCCCCCGCCGCCGACCGCGCAGGCGGCCGGCGCGCCCGAGCCGCAGTGGTGGGCGCGGGTGGCGGACGACGACGAGGACGACGAGGGCGACGAGCCGTACGGCGGGGGCCCGCAGGCGGGTCCGCCGCCGCGGGTGATGCTGGCCGGCAACTGGAGCGACGGCCCGCACGCCTCGCGGGACGGCTCGCCGCCGATCCCGGCCGGCGGTTCGGGGCCCGGGCGCGGCCCCGTGCTGCCCGGCTCGGGCCGCCCGGCCCTGCCGGCGGGCTACACGGCCGCGACACCGGACCCCGCACGTCTCCCGGTCCCCGCGGGAGACCGCGAGACGGCCCTGGAGCCGGCCGTGGTCCCGGCCCGGAGCCGGGCCGCCGACCGCGGCCCGACCACCCGGCTCGCCGCCGAGCGGGCCCGGCACACCCGGATCGCGGTCGTCGGCGCCGTCACCGAGCGCTGGGCGCCCGAGCAGGCCGGCCCCGTCCACGAGAACTGGCGCCTCGCCCCGCCGATCGGCCCCGCCACCGACCTGTGGGCCCTCGGCGCGCTCCTCTACCGGGCCGTCCAGGGCCACGCCCCCTACCCCGAGGACAGCGCCGCCGAGCTCGTCCAGCTGGTCTGCGCCGAGCCGCCCGCCTTCGCCGAGGAGTGCGGCCCGCTGCGCCCCGTGGTGGAGTCCCTGCTGCGTCAGGACCCCACCGAGCGGCCCGACTTCGAGGAGCTGCGCGGCTGGCTGCGTTCCCTCGTCCGCTCGGCCCCGGAGCCCGAGGCCGGTGTCGGAGTCGTACCGCTGCCGTCCTTCGACGAGACGCGGCTGCCGATCGTTCGGCGGCGCGGCGAGTTGGTCCGCCGCCGGCGCGGGGGAGCGGGCGCGGGCCGGCACCGCCACCGGCGGCGCGGCAGGGACACGCGCATCCCCGACCGGCCGTACGGCCGCCACGAGGAGCTCGCGGCACGGGAGTTCGGGGCGGCGCCGGCGGGAGCCGGCGTCCGGGAGGAGTACCGGGAGGAGTTCCCGGACTCGTACCACGAGGAGATCCCGCAGCGCGCGTCCCGGGGACCGCGGGCGCCCCGCGCCGGAAAGGGGCCGCGCGGCGGCCGCCCGCCGGGCTCCCCGCGCTCGCTCGGCCGCACGCTCCTGCTCCTCGTCTTCCTGCTGCTCGGCGGTGCCGTCGCGTACGCCGTGCTCTTCATGCCCGGTGACGGGGAGACGCCCGGCGGGTCCGCCTCCCCCTCCGGTCCGGCCCCGCGGACGACCGCGCCCGCGAACCCGCCGTCCGGTACGACGACGCCGGCCACGGAGCAGCCGAGCTCGGGCCCGCCGGCCACGCCGCGCACCACCCCGCCGGCCGCGGATCCGTCGGCCCCGGCGCTCGCCGCCGGGTACGCGCTGCGGCAGGACCCCGAGGGGTTCCGGATCGGCGTGCCGAACGGCTGGCGGCGCAGCCCGCTCAACGACGCCGGGCAAGTCCGCTACACCAGCGGCGACTTCACGATGATCGTGGTGCCCGGCCGGGACAGCGTCGCCGCGAACGGCTCGGACCCGCTGGAGTATCAGAGCTCCAAGGAGCGCGAACTGGAGCCCGCGCGCGCGTCGAGCTGGGGCGAGGTGCAGGAGACGCGGCTGGTCACCATCGGTACGACCGTGACGGCCACGGGCAGTTACCTGTGGCCGGACAGCACGGGCCGCATGGTCTTCGTCCGCAACCTCGCCATGGTCCACGACGGCAGGTACCACGTCGTCCAGGTCATCGGCCCGAAGAACGACCGCTCCAAGGTCTCCGAGATCTTCGACGAGGCCACGAAGGGGTTCCGGCCGGGCCGCTGAGCCGGTCGGGGCGGGCCGGGGTGCCCGGATCGCCCATCGGCCCCCGGTCACAGTGCTGTTCCTATGACCGCCCCGAGGTTCCGCGAGCCGCACCCCCCTCCGTAACCTGTCATCCGAAGGAACGGGCGGGGGCAAGTGGAACATTCTCAGAGCACAGGCACGGGGCTGCTGCTCGCCGGGCGTTACCGGCTGGGCGAGTCCATCGGACGCGGCGGCATGGGCAAGGTCTGGCGCGCCCACGACGAGGTGCTGCACCGCGTCGTGGCGGTCAAGGAGCTGACGGCCGGCCGGTTCGTGGCCGAGGCCGACCGCCTGGTGCTGCACGCCCGGACGCAGAAGGAGGCGCGGGCCGCCGCGCGGATCACGCATCCGGGCGTGGTGACCGTCCACGACGTCCTGGAGCACGACGACCGGCCGTGGATCGTGATGCAGTACGTCGACGGTCCCTCGCTCGCCGACGCCGCCAAGGAGAAGGGCCCGTTCGACCCGCACGAGGCGGCGAGGATCGGCCTGCACGTCCTCGGGGCGCTGCGCGCGGCGCACGCGGCCGGGGTGCTCCACCGGGACGTCAAGCCGGGCAACGTCCTGCTCGCCCGGGACGGCAGCGTCCTGATCACCGACTTCGGGATCGCGGCGATCGAGGGCGACGCGACGATCACCCGGACGGGCGAACTCGTCGGTTCCATCGACTATCTGGCGCCCGAGCGGGTGCGGGGCGGCGACCCCGGTCCCGCCTCCGACCTCTGGTCGCTCGGCGCGACCCTGTACACGGCGGTCGAGGGCACCTCGCCGTTCCGCCGCACCTCTCCGATCAGCACCATGCAGGCCGTGGTGGCCGAGGAGCCGCCGTACCCGGAGAAGGCGGGGCCGCTCGCCCCCGTCATCGTGGCCCTGCTGCGGAAGGACCCCACGCAGCGGCCGCAGGCGGACGAGGCCGGGCGGATGCTGCTCGACGCGATGGAGGGGCGTTCGCCGGCGGCGGCGCAGGCGTACGTCCCGACCCAGCGGGTGGTGCGGGCGGACCTGGACACCGGCGGGGACGGCTCGGTCTCCGGCGACGACCTCGTCACGCTGGGGGAGGACCCCGAGGGCCCGGGCCCGACGGGCACGGCCCGTGCCGCGGCCCCGCCGGTCACCACTCCGTGGCCCCAGCCGGCCCAGCCCTCCCGCACGACTCACCCCGCGCACCCGTCCCGTCCGCTCCAGAGTGCTCAGCGGTCCCCGTCGCCTCAGGGATCGCCGGGACCGGGCTCCCCGCCCACGGTCGTGCCGCCGCACGGCGCGCCCGCCGTCTCCGGTGGTGCCTCCGGCGGCGGCCGGAGCTGGCGCACCGCCGTGCTGGCCGCCCTGCTCGCCGGGCTGGTCGCGGGCGGCGCGGTCTTCGCCGCCATGAACGGCTCGGGCGGCGACCCGGCCGGCGGCGACCGGGTCACGGCGACCGGCCCCGCCTCCGCCTCCGCCACGGCCACGCAGGGCGTCCCCGGCGACGTCCCGGAGGGCTGGCAGCGGGTGGAGGACCCGGAGGGGTTCAGCCTGGCCGTGCCCAAGGGCTGGAAGCGGCAGACGGAGGGCGACAACATCGACTACACCCCGGACAACGGCCGCCACCGCATCCGGATCAACGTCGATCCCAGCCCCGACTTCGAGAACCCGTACATGCACGCGCTCGACCTGGAGCGCATCGTCGCGAAGCGCATGGAGTACACCCGGATCAAGCTCGGCCAGACCACCTACCGCGACCAGGTGCGCTCCAGCCTGTGGGAGTTCACCTGGACGGAGAAGCAGAACTTCCCCGGGCCGAGGCACGCGATCGACCTCATGTACTACGCCGAGGACGGCACGGAGTACGCGATCTACATGTCGTCGCCGGAATCGAGCTGGGAGACCACCCGCGAGCAGTTCGACGTCGTCCTCCAGCACTGGCGGGCCCCGGGCGACTGAAGCGGGCCGGAAACTCCAAAGCGGGCCGCTCCGCAGCCATAAGCCCCTGATCAGGCCTTATGTGCCAGTGATCGCTGGCGCGATGTGGGCACCCGGTGAAAACGCGTTACCGACGGGTACCCAAAGGGCCGGGGGGCGCTTACGCTCGCCCTCATGACGGACTCGCAGGCCCCCGCCGCCCCCTCGGTTCCCGACGTCCCCGCCGCGCAGGCCGGAGCCTCCGCGCCCGCCGGGGCGACCAACCCCGTCGCGCCCGCGCCCGCCGGCGCCCGCACGGCCGCCGACGTCGTGACGCCCGAGGTCGTCGCCCGGCTCACCCGGGGCGTCGTCGGCTCCGGGCGGACCGCCAACCACACCCCGTTCACCGGGGCGAAGCTGGCCGACCTGCCCGAGTCCACCCCGGAGGACGTGGCCGAGGCCTTCACGCGCGCGCGGAGCGCCCAGGCCGCCTGGGCCGCCACCCCGGTCAGGGCCCGCGCCGCCGTGCTCCTGCGCTTCCACGACCTCGTCCTCCAGCGCCAGGGCGAGGTCCTCGACCTCATCCAGCTGGAGACCGGCAAGGCGCGCCTGCACGCCCACGAGGAGGTGCAGGCGGTCGCCGTCGCCGCCCGCCACTACGGCCGCAAGGCCGCCTCCTACCTGAAGCCGCGCCGGCACACCGGTGTCGTGCCGACCCTCACCAAGGTCACCGAGCTGCGCCAGCCGCGCGGCGTCGTCGGCCAGATCGCCCCCTGGAACTACCCGCTCGAACTCTCCGTCGGCGACGCGCTCCCCGCCTTCGTCTCGGGCAACGCCGTCGTCATGAAGCCCGACACGGAGACCGCGCTCACCGCGCTGTGGGCGCGTGACCTGCTCGTCGAGGCCGGGCTGCCCGCCGAGGTGTTCCAGGTCGTCCTCGGCGACGGTCCGGTCGTCGGCCCCGAGGTCGTCAAGCACGCGGACTACGTCTCCTTCACCGGCTCCACCCGCACCGGCCGCGAGGTCGCCCAGGGCGCGGCGGCCCGCCTCGTCGGCGTCTCCCTCGAACTCGGCGGCAAGAACGCCATGCTCGTCCTCCGGGACGCCGACATCGAGAAGGCCGCCGCCGGAGCCGTCCGCGCCTGCTTCTCCTCCGCCGGCCAGCTCTGCATCTCCATCGAGCGCCTCTACGTGCACGAGTCGATCGCCGACGCCTTCCTCGACCGCTTCGCCGCCCGCACCCGGGCGATGCGGCTGGGCAACTCCCTCGCCTACGGCGCCGACATGGGCTCGCTCGTCGGCGAGCGCCAGCTGGAGACCGTCACCCGGCACGTCGAGGAGGCCGTCGCCAAGGGCGCCACGCTCGTCGCCGGCGGCGTCGCCCGCCCCGACATCGGCCCCCTCTTCTTCGAGCCGACCATCCTCGACGGCGTCGAGACCCCGATGGCGGTCTGCGGCGAGGAGACCTTCGGCCCGGTCGTCTCGATCTACCGTTTCCGCGACGAGGACGAGGTCGTCGACCTCGCCAACGCCACCCCGTACGGCCTGAACTCCTCCGTCTGGACGAAGGACTCCCGGCGGGGCCACGCGGTCGCGGCCCGGCTGCGCACCGGCACCGTCAACATCAACGAGGGGTACGCCCCCGCCTACGGCAGCGTGCAGTCCCCGATGGGCGGCATGAAGGACTCCGGGCTCGGCCGCCGCCACGGCTCCGAGGGCATCCTCAAGTACACCGAGGCCCAGACGGTCGCCCAGCAGCGGCTGATCCCGCTCGCGCCGTCCTTCGGGATGGACGACGAGAAGTACGCCGCGTTCATGAGCGCGTCCCTGAAGGCGATGAAGGCCCTGCGCCTGCGCTGACCGGCGCCCGCCGCCCCCACCCCGACCGCCCCCTTTTCGCCCGAGGAGAGCCATGACCGCGGTACCCCCTACCCAGAATCAGGAGCAGGCGGAGGACGAGGCGTACGACTACGACGTCCTCGTCGTCGGGTCCGGCTTCGGCGGCTCGGTCACCGCGCTCCGCCTCACCGAGAAGGGCTACCGGGTCGGCGTCCTGGAGGCCGGACGCCGCTTCACCCGCGCGACCCTGCCGAAGAACTCGTGGGACGTGAAGAACTTCCTGTGGGCCCCCGCCCTCGGCCTCTACGGCATCCAGCGCATCCACCTGCTGGGCAACGTGATGGTGCTCGCGGGCGCCGGGGTCGGCGGCGGCTCCCTCAACTACGCCAACACCCTCTACGAGCCGCTCGCGCCGTTCTTCGACGACCCGCAGTGGAAGGACATCACGGACTGGCGTGAGGAGCTGAGCCCCTACTACGACCAGGCCAAGCGCATGCTCGGCGTCCGGATCAACCCGACCATGACCCCGTCGGACGTCCACCTCAAGGCGACCGCGCAGGCCATGGGCATCGGCGACACCTTCCACATGGCGCCCGTCGGGGTGTTCTTCGGGGACGGGCAGGACGGCGACGGCACGGCGAAGGCGAAGCCGGGCGGCGAGGTGCCCGACCCGTTCTTCGGCGGGGCCGGACCCTCCCGCAAGGCCTGCACCGAGTGCGGCGAGTGCATGACCGGCTGCCGCCACGGCGCCAAGAACACCCTCAACGAGAACTACCTGCACCTCGCGGAGAAGGCCGGCGCCACCGTCCACCCCATGACCACCGTCGTCACCGTCACCGAGGACTCGCGGGGCGGCTTCGCGCTGAAGACCCTCCCCACCGACCAGCGGCGGAAGGGGAAGGGGCGGACCTTCACGGCCCGCCGGGTGGTGATCGCGGCCGGCACCTACGGCACCCAGACCCTGCTGCACCGGATGAAGGACACCGGGCTGCTGCCCCACGTCTCTGACCGGCTCGGCGAGCTGACCCGTACCAACTCCGAGGGCCTCGTCGGCTCGCAGACCACCGACCGGCGCTACCGGAAGAAGCACGGCAAGGAGCGGGCGGACTTCACCCGCGGCGTCGCCATCACCTCTTCGGTCCACCCCGACGCGAACACCCACATCGAGCCCGTCCGGTACGGCAAGGGCTCGAACTCGATGGGCGCCCTCACGGTCCTCCAGGTGCCGTACGGCGCGCACCGGGTCCGCAGGTGGCTGCTGGAACTCGTCAAGCACCCCGGGCTCGCGGCCCGCGCGCTGTCCAACCGGCGCTGGTCGGAGCGGACCATCATCGGCCTCGTCATGCAGTCCCTCGACAACTCGCTGACCACCTACCGCAAGCCGGGCGGCATCGGGAAGGGGCTGCTCACGGCCCGGCAGGGCCACGGCGCACCCAACCCGACGCAGATCGAGGCGGCCACCCGGGCCGCCACCCTCCTCGCCGAGGAGATCAACGGCTTCGCCGGATCCAACGTCGGCGAGCTGATGGGCACCCCGCTGACCGCCCACTTCCTCGGCGGCTGCCCGATCGGCGCCGACGCGCGGTCCGGGGTCATCGACCCGTACCACCGGCTCTTCGGCCACCCGGGGATCTCCGTCGTCGACGGGGCGGCGGTCTCCGCGAACCTCGGCGTGAACCCCTCGCTGACGATCACGGCGCAGGCGGAGCGGGCGATGTCCTTCTGGCCGAACAAGGGCGAGGAGGACCCGCGGCCGCGGCAGGGCGAGGCGTACGCGCGGATCTCGGCGGTCGAGCCCAAGTCGCCCGCGGTCCCGGCCGAGGCCTTCGGCGCGCTGCGGCTGCCGTTCCTGGGGATGCCGGCGGTCCCGCCGAAGACGTCGTGAGAGGCGCAGCCGCCGTGGGCCTGAGCAGCGCCGGGGGCCGGAAAAGGTAAGGGGCGCTGCACCCCCCTCCGAGTGCAGCGCCCCCACCGGCTTCGGTGTTGCTGCATAGATGACCCGCGATGGGCGAGGAAGGTTGTAGCGGTTGCACAGGATCTTCGTGTGACGCCCGTCACATGCGAGGGCCCCGTGGCGCGATTCCGGTCGCGGCACGGGGCCCTCGGGGTCGGCACCGGTGTCAGGGCAGCGGCGGTGCCGAGCGGGGCGGCGCCGGGGGGTTGCGCCGCGTGGGAGAAGGGTCTGCGGGGACGGGGGGGGTTCGGGTCCCCGGGTGCCGCGGGGCGGCCCGGGGAGCTTCGCACGGTGCTGGCGGTCGCGGGGGTCGCGGCCGGACGGTCCGGTTGCGGCCGACCCCGGGCGTCCCCGGGATCGACCGCTCCTTCTGGGTGACCGGACTGCTGTCCCCTGCTGCCCGGTCACGAGCGCTGGTGCGAGGTCCCACGGCGCACCGGAGGTGCGCCACACGCCCCAGCGAAGCCACGCGTGGTTTCCTGCGGGCCCGCCCCTGGCTGGCACGGACACACGGACCAACGAAGCCGGGGCGGAGCCAGTCACGCGCCGTACGGGTGAGAGCGGGTCCGAACTCAGATGCGGGGACGCACCCGGACACGCGGGCGCGTTCTCAGATGCGCCCCCGGCACAGCTCCAGCATCGTCATCGCCAGGGCCGTGCCCGGCTTGCCGAGGGCGTCCCGGTAGTGGCCGAGGACCTCCATCTCGCGGGCCAGGTTCACCCGGCGGCCGCCGGAGGAGATCCGCGCCTCCTGGATGACGGCCGAGACGGCCATCCGTTCCTGGATCAGACCGATGATCCGGTCGTCGAGCGCGTCGATGCGCTCGCGGGCGCCGCCGATCAGCGTCGCCGCCTCGTCGGTGCGGGCGCCGGTCTTCTCGGGGGTGGCGGTGTTCGTCGTCATGGGCGGGGCTCCTGGGGTGTCGGAGGCCCTGGGGTGAACCGGCCCGGGAACGCAGAACGCCCCGGGCTGTCAGCCCGGGGCGCCTGGGAAGTCGCTTGTCAGTTGCTCAAGCGGCACGACCATGGCAGCCGGTGGGCCGGATGCCATAGGTAAAGACGAAGGTCGTGAGCTCGCGCATGGCGACAGTATGGACCCCCGCCACGGACCGGGGCCAATCCGCGTTCGGATGGTGAGACGAAAAGCGCCACCGGCGCGCCGGTAGAATCGACAAATAGCACCCCCCTTCGGGGGACCCTCCTCCTACCGCCGGAAGGCCGCCGTAGTGTCATCAGCGACCCCCGCTGCCGCGCCCGACGTCACCAACCCGGACGTAGTCCTCGTTGTCGACTTCGGCGCCCAGTACGCCCAGCTCATCGCCCGCCGCGTCCGTGAGGCCCGGGTCTACAGCGAGATCGTCCCGTCCACCATGCCGGTGGCCGAGATGCTGGCCAAGAACCCGAAGGCGATCATCCTCTCCGGCGGCCCGTCCTCCGTGTACGCCGAGGGCGCCCCGCGCCTCGACCGTGCGATCTTCGAGGCGGGCGTCCCCGTCTTCGGCATGTGCTACGGCTTCCAGCTGATGGCCCAGACGCTCGGCGGCACCGTCGACGACAACGGCGCCCGCGAGTACGGCCGGACCCCGCTGCACGTCTCCCGCGCCGGCTCCACCCTCTTCGAGGGCACCCCGGTCGAGCAGTCGGTGTGGATGTCGCACGGCGACGCCTGCTCCGCCGCCCCCGAGGGCTTCGCCGTCACCGCGTCCACGGACGTCGTGCCCGTCGCCGCCTTCGAGAACGACGAGAAGAAGCTGTACGGCGTCCAGTACCACCCCGAGGTGCTGCACTCCACGCACGGCCAGCAGATCCTGGAGCACTTCCTCTACCGCGGCGCCGGCATCGAGCCCAGCTGGACCACGGGCAACGTGATCGAGGAGCAGGTCGCGGCCATCCGCGCCCAGGTCGGCGACAAGCGCGCCGTCTGCGGCCTCTCCGGCGGCGTCGACTCCGCCGTGGCCGCCGCGCTGGTGCAGCGGGCCATCGGCTCCCAGCTCACCTGCGTGTACGTCGACCACGGCCTCATGCGCAAGGGCGAGACCGAGCAGGTCGAGAAGGACTTCGTCGCCTCCACCGGCGTCAACCTCAAGGTCGTCGACGCCCAGGAGCGGTTCCTCACCGCCCTCGCCGGCGTCTCCGACCCGGAGACCAAGCGGAAGATCATCGGCCGCGAGTTCATCCGCGTCTTCGAGCAGGCGCAGCTGGAGATCCTCCAGGAGGAGGGCCCCGAGGTCGCGTTCCTCGTCCAGGGCACCCTCTACCCGGACATCGTCGAGTCCGGCGGCGGCACCGGCACCGCCAACATCAAGTCCCACCACAACGTCGGCGGCCTGCCCGACGACATCGAGTTCGAGCTCGTCGAGCCGCTGCGCCAGCTCTTCAAGGACGAGGTCCGCATGGTCGGACAGGAGCTCGGCCTGCCCGAGGAGATCGTCCAGCGCCAGCCGTTCCCCGGCCCCGGCCTCGGCATCCGCATCGTCGGCGAGGTCACCAAGGAGCGCCTGGACCTGCTGCGCGAGGCCGACGCCATCGCCCGCGAGGAGCTCACCGCGGCCGGCCTCGACCGCGAGATCTGGCAGTGCCCGGTCGTCCTGCTCGCCGACGTCCGCTCCGTGGGCGTCCAGGGCGACGGCCGCACCTACGGCCACCCGATCGTGCTGCGTCCCGTCTCGTCCGAGGACGCGATGACGGCCGACTGGTCGCGCCTGCCGTACGACGTGCTCGCCAGGATCTCGACCCGCATCACCAACGAGGTCGCCGACGTCAACCGGGTCGTCCTCGACGTCACCAGCAAGCCGCCGGGCACCATCGAGTGGGAGTAGTCGCCCCCGCTCCCTGAGCCCACCGGAGCCGTCGCCCCCGCGTCCGTCGCGCGGGGCGGCGGCTCCGTCGTCGTCCGGGCCCATCCGTGCCGTCCGGACTCTGGTGACTTGACCGGCCGGGCGTTACCTTCCGGCGCATGAGCGTGATACCGGACCCCGTTCCCGTCGACCGGCTCCACTTCGCCATGCCGCCCGTCCACGCGACGGCCGAGGAGGAACGCACCCACCGCAAGCAGCGGCTCGCCGGCGCGCTCCGGGTCTTCGGGCGGTTCGGCTACGAGGAGGGCGTCTCGGGCCACATCAGCGCCCGCGACCCCGAGCTCCCCGACTGCTACTGGGTGAACCCCTTCGGGGCGCCGTTCGAGGACCTCACCGCGAGCGACCTCATCCTGGTCAACGGCGACGGGCAGGTCGTCCGGGGCGGGCAGTACGTCAACCAGGCCGCGTTCACCGTCCACGCCCAGGTCCACCGGGCCCGCCCCGACGCCGTCGCCGTCGCCCACACCCACTCGCCCCACGGCCGGGCCCTCGCCGCGCTCGGCGAACTCCTCGACCCGATCACCCAGGAGGCCTGCGCCTTCTACCAGGACCACGCCCTCTACGACGCCTACACCGGCGTCACCGTGGACCCCGAGGAGGGGCGCCGGATCGCCCTCGCGCTCGGCACGTTCAAGGCCGTCGTGCTCCGCAACCACGGGGTGCTCACCGTCGGCGGCTCCGTCGACGCGGCCGCCTGGTGGTTCATCGCCCTGGAACGCTGCGCGCAGGTGCAGCTGACCGCGCGGGCGGCCGGGAAGCCGGTCCTCATCGACCACCGCGAGGCCGTCGCGACCCGCGAACAGCTGGGCAGCGACCTCGTGGCCTGGATCAACTACCAGCCGCTCTGGCGCAGGATCAGCCGCACGGAGCCCGAACTCCTGTCGTAGCACCATCGCCTCACCCTTCCGTACGTCAATGCGACGACACGGCAATCACTCCCCGGCGGGGCGCACGCGGCAGCGCGAAAGCCGCCGGTGCGACACAATTCCGTTGAGACGAAGGCTGGTTGACCCCATCGGGCCGCTCCGGTGCGTGTCGTGGAGTGAGCTCGGGAAGTGAACACCGTGGCGGTTCAAGAGGCGAGACAGTACGGCGAGCACGCGACGGCCTGCGCGGGCTGCGCCCACTGCGGGCGGAGCGGACACCGCCGCGCCGTCGCCGCCTTCCTCGCCCGGCGCGACGAGCTCGCCGCCGGGCACGGCGTCCCCGCGGCCGTCGCCCACTCCCCGGTCGCCGCCCGCCAGTGGGTCTCTGACGAACTCGCCCAGTCCGCCCGCGCGGTGGCCCTCCAGGGCCGGGAGGCCGGCACGGCCTGGCTCGACCGGGTGCGGCGCGGCGGCATCGCCGCGGTCTGGGGCGCCGTCCTGGCCCTGCTCCTCGGCCAGGCCCTCACCGCCGTCGGCGCCGGCTGGACCGGCGCCCGCACCGCCGGCCTCTGCACCGCTCTGGTCCTCGCCGCCCCGCTCACCGCCGCCGCCCACGCCCACCGCTCCCGGGGCGGTCTGCTCGCCCCGCTGATCGGCGAGGACAACCGGCTCTCCACCACCCGTGCCGTCGCCGCCGGCTGGCTCCTCCTCCTCGGCTACACCCTGGTCCTCCTCGCCCTCCTGGCCCCCGGCGCCGCCGCCTTCGACCTCGCCCGCGGCGCGGGGCTGCTCACCGTCCTCGCGCTGGTGTCGGCCGTCACCGTGACCGCCCGCCTCGTCGTCACGGCCGGCATCGCGGCCCGACGGCTGCAGAAGGTGCCCGCCGACCGGCCGCGCGCCGCCGACCTCCTCTGCGACGACGCCGGGCGGGCCGCGCTCGCCGACGTCCAGTACGTCCTCGTCTCCGGCTCCGTCCTGGTCCTCACCGGCGCCGCCCTCGCCCACGACCCGACCCGGCTCCCCGGCGTGCCCTGGGCACTCGTGCTCCTCGTCGGCCTCTCGGCGGTCTGGCACCTCGCCGCGAAGTGCACCGACGGCGTGCGCCCCGCGATCCACTCCGTGGTCCGCTCGCGGGAGGCCGGCGACCTCGACGCCCCCATCCGCACGGGCGACGACATCGAGATCCGCGGCTGCGGCTTCGTCCCCGCCGGGGCCGGCGCCCCCGACCCGCTGACCCGGCTCGTCGTCCGGATCGGCGCGGTCCACGCCCACGTGCCGCTGGTCCCGGTCCCGGGCGGCTTCGCCAACCCCACCGACGGGACCCTGACCGTCCCCCTCCCGGTCGACGTGGAACCGGGCCGGGTGGAGGTCTCGGTGGTGACGGCGGCGGGCGTCGAGACCAACCGGGTCGCCATCGACGTCGTCGATTGACCCCTCCGGCCCTCCTTCCCGTATCCCTCCGCGGGAGGTGCGAGGAGAATCGTTCCGCGAACAGTCGTACGGGGCGAGGAGAGGTGACCGACGATGACGGGACACGCGGACCGGGCGGCCGGCGGGACCGGTGACGGGGGCGGGACCGGCGACCCGGACGCCGGGGGCCGCGGCCCCTCCGGCAGGCTCGACCGGTGGAGGGCGCTCGGCTCCCGCTACGCCCTCCTGCCCCTCCGGATCTTCCTCGGCGTCACCTTCGTCTACGCCGCGTTCGACAAGCTCACCGACTCCGCCTTCTTCGCCGCCTCCGGCACGGGCTCCATCGGCGAGATGATGACCGGCGTCCGCGACACCTCGGCGGTGCCCGCCCTCGTCGACCTCGCGCTGAAGAGCCCGGCCGGCTTCGGCTACGCCATCGCCTTCGGCGAGCTCGCCGTCGGGATCGGGACCCTCGTGGGCCTCTTCGGCCGGGTGGCGGCCCTCGGCGGCGCCCTGATCTCGCTGAGCCTCTGGCTGACCGTGAGCTGGCAGGTCGACCCGTACTACCTCGGCAACGACCTCGCCTACCTGATGGCCTGGCTGCCGCTGGTGCTGGCCGGGGCGTCGGTGCTGTCGCTCGACCGGCTCCTCGCCGAACGGCGCCGCACACGGTAGACGATCCAGGTCACCAGGCCGGCCGTGCCCAGGCCGCCGAAGAGGACCGGGAACACCACGTACCACGGGGTCGTCCAGGCCCCGGTGGCGTCGCCCGCGTACAGGCCGGCCAGGGCCAGGGCCGTGAGGCCGGCGATCATCCGGCCGGGCCTGAACTCATGCAGCAGCACGGGTGACCTCCAGCTGTCCGAGGGCGATCTCCAGGGAGAGGACCAGCGTGCCCGCCGGGGCGGTCCCGGCCGGCGGCTCCAGGGTCCGGGTCACGTCGCGGTCCGGCGCGACGTCGATGTCGTCCGGCGGCTCGCCCGGCAGCTGCACGTCCCCGAGTCCCACCTGGGCGCGCAGCTTCACCACCGCGTTCTTCGGGACGACCACCTTGAGCCGGCCCGCGCCCACCTCGACCGAGGACGTCACGGTCGCGCCCGCCGGGACCGGCAGGGCCGACAGATCGAGCGTGCCGACGCCGGTGCCCAGTTCGTAGCGCGGCTGCACGGCGGCGACCGAGGCCGGCCGCCACGTCTCGCGCATCCACTCCGTCGTGATCTGCCCGGGCACCGCCGTGGTCAGGGCGAGCAGACCGGCCGTGACCACGGTCAGGAAGACCGTGCCGAACCCGGTCCGGCCCAGGAAGCTGCTGACGACCAGGCCGAGCCCGAACACCGCCAGCGCCGCGACCAGACCGGTCTGCAGGCTCGTGCCCAGCGGCTCGCTCTCCCAGGTCAGGGAGGTGCCGATGACCGCGGCGACCATCGCGAGGAGATAGACGAGACCGCCGATCGAGTACGGGCTCCGCCGGATCGAGGGCGTGGGACGCCCGGGAGCGGCCGGACCGGCCTTCCACCGGGCGCCCGGCTTCGGCACCTCGCCGTCCACCCGTCCGTCCTGGTCGACGATCCCCTGCGGACCCCACAGGTAGCCGACGGCGACCCGGCCCGTCGAGCCGTCCTTGACGATGGGGTCGCGCCACCACGAGGGCGACTCGACGAGCGGCGGGGCCTTCGTCTCGGGCGGGGCCTCGGCGACCGGACGGGAGGCCGCCGCCGCGTCCGCCCGTCCCTCCGCCTCCACCGCGCCGGCCTGCCGGTGCCGCGACCAGATCGCCGCGGACGCGAGCGCGAGCGCCACCAGCAGGGCAGAGCCCAGCATCGACCCGCTGTGCAGCATCGACAGGAAGACCCCGCAGCCCACCAGCGCCATCAGCACGGCGGCCAGCGTGCCCCCGGAGACGCGGCCGGTCAGCAGCCTGCGGCCCTCGTTCTCCTCCTCGCCGTCGAGCGGGACCAGCAGCCACGCGAAGCCGTAGAAGATCAGTCCGAGACCGCCCGGCACCGCGAGCACACCGATCACGACCCGGAAGATCACCGGGTCGAGGTCGAAGTACCGGCCGAGACCGCCGCAGACACCGCCCACGACCTTGCTGCCGCGCGTACGCCGCAGCGGCGGGGCGGAGCCGGCCTCCACCGGTGGCGGGGCCTCGTGCTGCGAAGGCGTCGAACTCGTCATGCGTCCATGGTGACGGCCCGTGACGCCGAGCGGCACCGGGGCCGACCCTGGCCCGACCCTGATATTCGGCGCCCCGCCGTCCCCGAAGCCGTACCAGGGGCGATCTCAGGGCCGACCCTGATGTCCCGGGCGGGCCGAACGTGTGACGATCGGTGCATGTCCGCCGCCGCTCGTGTCACCGACGCCGACGAACCGCCCGTGCGCAGGCTCTACCGGAGCGCCGACGGGCGGTGGCTCGGCGGTGTCGCGCGCGGCCTCGCGGGCCACCTCGGACTGCCGGTCGTCTGGGTCCGCACGGCCTTCGTGGTCATGTGCTTCCTGGACGGCCTCGGGATCCTCGTCTACGCGGCCTTCTGGATCGTCGTCCCGCTCGGCGTGGGCGGCCGGACCGCGCCGCGCCCCGTCTTCGAGACCACCCCCGACGGGCGCCGCAGACTCCGCAAGCCCGACCGCGGGCAGCTCTTCGCCCTCGTCGTGCTCGCCATAGGCGCCGCGCTCCTCGTCGCGAACATCAGCGTCGACGGCGAGTCCGGCCGGTACGTCTGGCCGCTGCTGCTCGTCGGCGGCGGTGTCGCCCTGGTCTGGCGCCAGGCGGACAACGCCCGCCGGGCCAGCTGGACCGAGCCCGGCCGCCGCACGCGCGCCCTCCAGCTCGCCCGCGGTCTGGTCGGCGTCGCCCTGGTCGGCGCCGGCCTCGCCGTCTTCGTGGTGGTCCGCGGATCGGTCGCCCAGCTCGGCACGGCCCTCACCGCCGCGGTCGCCGTCCTCACCGGCATCGCGCTGCTCTCCGGCCCCTGGCTGGTCCGGATGTCGCAGGACCTCACGGAGGAGCGGACCATGCGCATCCGCGCCCAGGAGCGCGCCGAGGTCGCCGCCCACGTCCACGACTCCGTGCTGCACACCCTCACCCTGATCCAGCGCAACGCGGAGGACGCGGGCGAGGTCCGCCGGCTCGCCCGCGCCCAGGAGCGCGAGCTGCGGAACTGGCTCTACAAGCCCGAGGGCACCGGCAGGGACGAGGAGCCGGAGACCCTCGCGGAGGCCGTGAAGAAGGCCGCGGCCGAGGTCGAGGACAAGCACGGCGTCCCCATCGAGGTGGTCGTCGTCGGCGACTGCCCGCTCGACGAGGGCCTGGTCGCGCAGATGCAGGCCGCGCGCGAGGCGATGGTCAACGCCGCGAAGTACGGTGGCGAGGGCGGGGCCGTCCAGGTGTACGCGGAGGTCGAGGGCCGCACGGTCTTCGTCTCGGTCCGCGACCGGGGCCCGGGTTTCGACCTGGACGCGGTCCCCGAGGACAGGATGGGCGTACGAGAATCGATCATCGGCCGGATGCAGCGCAACGGCGGCACGGCCCGGCTGCGGTCCGTGCCGGGCGGGGGCACCGAAGTGGAGCTTGAGATGGAGAGGGCGGACGGATGAGCGACGAGACCGTGGACGCGACCGGAACCGAGGCGGGGGCGGCGGGCACCGGACGCCGGGTGCGGGTGGTGCTCGTCGACGACCACCGGATGTTCCGCACCGGCGTGCAGGCCGAGATCGGCCGCACCGAGGTCACCGGCGTCGAGGTGGTCGGCGAGGCGGCCGACGTCGACCAGGCGGTCACCGTCATCACGGCGACCCGCCCCGAGGTCGTCCTCCTCGACGTGCACCTCCCGGGCGGCGGCGGGGTCGAGGTGCTGCGGCGCTGCGCGAGCCTGATGAGCGCGGCCGAGGACCCGGTCCGCTTCCTCGCCCTGTCCGTCTCGGACGCCGCCGAGGACGTCATCGGGGTGATCCGGGGCGGTGCCCGGGGCTATGTCACCAAGACCATCACCGGGACCGACCTGGTCGACTCGGTGTTCCGGGTCCAGGAGGGCGACGCCGTCTTCTCGCCCCGGCTGGCCGGCTTCGTCCTGGACGCCTTCGCGTCGACGGACGCGCCCCCGGTCGACGAGGACATGGACCGGCTGACCCAGCGGGAGCGGGAGGTGCTGCGGCTGATCGCCCGGGGGTACGCGTACAAGGAGATCGCCAAGCAGCTCTACATCTCGGTGAAGACGGTCGAGTCCCACGTCTCTGCGGTGCTGCGCAAGCTCCAGCTCTCCAACCGGCACGAGCTGACCCGCTGGGCCACCGCCCGGCGTCTGGTCTGAGCCGGGCCGCTCACCGCGTCCGGGCCGCTCAGCCCACCCGGGTCGCTCCCGCGAAGGGCATCTCGTCGATGGGGGCGATCCGCACCGGTGCGCCGGGGCGGGGGGCGTGGATCATCTGGCCGCCGCCGATGTAGAGCCCGACGTGGCTGATCCCGGAGTAGAAGAAGACCAGGTCGCCGGGGGCGAGCTGGGAGCGGGACACCCGCCGGCCCGCGTTGATCTGGGTGTAGGTGGTGCGCGGCAGTGTGACGCCCGCCGCGCGCCAGGCCGCCTGGGTGAGGCCCGAGCAGTCGTAGCCCGAGGGGCCGGTCGCCCCCCAGACGTACGGCTTGCCGAGCTGGGCGCGGGCGAAGGAGATGGCCTGGGAGGCCCGGCCGGCGGGTGCGGTCACCGGGGCCCGGTCGCCGCTTTCGCCGCTTCTGTCGCCCGAGGACCGGTCGGCCCGCACGGCGCCCGGTGCGGCGGCCGGGTCGGCGGCGCCCGTGCGGGCGTTCCCCGGGGAGGTGTTCCGGGCCGCCTCCGCGGCCTCGTAGCGGGCGCGCTCCTCGGCGGTCAGCCGGGCGAGCAGGGTCCGGGCGGCCCCGAGCTTGCCGAGGACGGCCGCCTTCTGCCGCCGCAGCTCCGCCTCGTGGCCGCGGAGCGACTCCAGGCGGCCCGCCGACTCGGCGCGCAGCCGCTGCACGGCGGCGAGCTCGTGCCGTACGGCGTCGACGGCGACCGCCTGCCGGTCCGCGGCCCGTTCGGCGCGCGCGGCCCGGTCCAGGTACTGGTCGGGGTCGGAGGTGAGGGCCAGCTGGACGGCGGGGTCGAGGCCTCCGGACCGGTACTGGGCGGCGGCCATCGACCCGAGCCCGTCCCGTGCGGTGTTGAGCCGCTGGGTCCTGCGGGCGGCCTCGTCGCGCAGCCGCTCGAAGGCGGCGCGGGCCTGGTCGGCCTTCTCCTTCGCGCCGTTGTACCGCTCGGTCGCGACCTCGGCCTCCTCGTAGAGGCGGTCGACCTTCTCCCTGACCTGGGCGGTGGTGGGGCGGGGCTCGGCGTGCCCGGACCCCTCGAAGAGCGTCGCGGTCGCGGCGGAGGCGAGGGCGAGGGTGGCGGCGGTGCGGCCCGCCTGGCCACCGAGGGGGGACTGCCGGGGTTTTCGGTGTGCTGCCACGAGGGCGCGTCACATCCTCTGCCTGGGGGACACGGGCCCGCCGGGCCGGCGGCGGGCCGCACAGGGGAGACGGACCGCCGCCGGGTTCTCGGCGGGATGACCGGCAACCGCCGGATCGCCGACGGTGGTGGGGAGCCGATCACCTGGTGAAGGACGCTAAACCTGGGGTCACTCCCCGGCGGGGTGATGACCGCTATTGGCGACACTTGGCCGCCGGTGACCGATGCCGTTCTCCCGGGGCACCGGGTCGGAGGGCATCGCGGCGACCCTGCGACCGAAGCGCGGGAGTGGGTGGACCCGGCCGGACGGCGGTGCTAGAGCCCCCGTTAGGCTCCGGCCCATGGACGTCCTCATCAATGTCTTCGTCGCCCTGCACATCATCGGTATCGCCTCCCTGCTGGGCGGCTTCCTCACCCAGATGAAGGCGATGGGGGCCGGCACGGCCCGTTTCAGCCCCGCGATGCTGCACGGCGCGCTCACCATGCTCGTCACCGGCGTCGCGCTCGTCGGCCTGAACCAGGCGGACGACCAGACCGTGAACAACCTCAAGGTCGGCATCAAGCTCGGGATCCTCGTCGTGATCCTCGCCCTCGTCTACGTCAAGCGCGACGAGGAGCGGGTCGACAAGGGCGTCTTCGCCGCCGTCGGCGGTCTGACCACGGCGAACATCTTCATCGCGACCCTCTGGACCTGACCTCCGGGGCCCGGCCCGGCACCCCTCCGGGCCGCGCCCGGCCGCCCCGGTGTGACCGGTACCGCAGCCCCTCGGGGAAGGCGGCTCCCGAAGGCGGGCCCGGATGTCGGTGGGGCGTCCTAGACTCGTGAGGCGATGAGCAGCCTCTTTGACGACAGCTTCCTGGCCGGCCTCCAGAACCACTCCTCGGAGGAGCCCCCGCCCCACCCCGAGGACCACGAGCACGGCTCCCCGGCCGGGGAGGACGTCCCGCACGACCTCTTCGGGGAGCACTTCGACGTGCCCCCGCCCGCCCGGGACACCCACTACCGCGACGGCGCCCCCCGCCCCGTCGTGGACACCGCCGCGCTCCTGGAGGGGCTGAACGAGCAGCAGCGCGCCGCCGTCGTCCACACCGACACCCCGCTGCTCATCGTCGCCGGCGCCGGATCGGGCAAGACCAGGGTCCTCACCCACCGCATCGCCCACCTGCTGGGCACCCGGCACATGCACCCCGGCCAGATACTGGCGATCACCTTCACCAACAAGGCCGCCGGCGAGATGAAGGAGCGCGTCGAGCAGCTCGTCGGCCCGCGCGCCAACGCCATGTGGGTGATGACCTTCCACAGCGCCTGCGTCCGCATCCTGCGCCGCGAGTCGAAGAAGCTCGGCTTCACGTCCTCCTTCTCGATCTACGACGCGGCGGACTCCAAGCGCCTGATGTCCCTGGTCTGCCGCGACCTGGACCTCGACCCGAAGAAGTTCCCGCCGAAGTCGTTCAGCGCCAAGATCTCCAACCTCAAGAACGAGCTGATCGACGAGGAGACCTTCGCCGACCAGGCCGTCGACGGCTTCGAGAAGACGCTCGCCGAGGCGTACCGGATGTACCAGGCGCGGCTGCGCGAGGCCAACGCGCTGGACTTCGACGACATCATCATGACGACGGTCCATCTGCTCCAGGCGTTCCCGGACGTCGCCGAGCACTACCGCCGCCGCTTCCGGCACGTCCTCGTCGACGAGTACCAGGACACCAACCACGCCCAGTACACCCTGGTGCGGGAGCTCGTCGGCACCGGCTACGAGGACCTCGGCCCCGCCGAGCTGTGCGTCGTCGGCGACGCCGACCAGTCGATCTACGCCTTCCGCGGCGCCACCATCCGCAACATCCTCCAGTTCGAGGAGGACTACCCGGACGCGACGACGATCCTCCTGGAGCAGAACTACCGCTCCACGCAGACGATCCTGTCCGCGGCGAACGCCGTCATCGAGCGCAACGAGTCCCGCCGCCCCAAGAACCTCTGGACGAACGCCGGCGCGGGTTCGCAGATCACGGGCTACGTCGCCGACACCGAGCACGACGAGGCCCAGTTCGTCGCCGACGAGATCGACCGGCTCACCGACACGGGCGCGGCCAAGGCGGGGGACGTCGCCGTCTTCTACCGGACGAACGCCCAGTCCCGTGTCTTCGAGGAGATCTTCATCCGCGTCGGCCTGCCCTACAAGGTCGTCGGCGGCGTCCGCTTCTACGAGCGCAAGGAGGTCCGGGACGTCCTCGCCTACCTGCGCGTCCTCGCCAACCCCGAGGACAACGTGCCGCTGCGCCGCATCCTCAACGTCCCCAAGCGGGGCATCGGCGAGCGCGCCGAGGCGATGATCGACGCCCTGTCGCTGCGCGAGAAGATCACCTTCCCGCAGGCCCTCAAGCGGGTCGACGAGGCGTACGGCATGGCCGCCCGTTCGGCCAACGCCGTCAAGCGGTTCAACGCCCTGATGGACGAGCTGCGCACGGTCGTCGAGTCCGGCGCCGGCCCCGCCGTCGTCCTGGAGGCGGTCCTGGAGCGGACCGGCTATCTGGCGGAGCTCCAGGCCTCCACCGACCCGCAGGACGAGACGCGGATCGAGAACCTCCAGGAACTCGCCGCCGTGGCCCTGGAGTTCGAGCAGGAGCGCGGCGAGGAGCCCGCCACCCTGGCCGAGTTCCTGGAGAAGGTCGCGCTCGTCGCCGACTCCGACCAGATCCCGGACGAGGACGAGGAGGGCCGGGGCGTCATCACCCTGATGACCCTGCACACCGCCAAGGGCCTGGAGTTCCCCGTGGTGTTCCTGACCGGCATGGAGGACGGCGTCTTCCCGCACATGCGCGCCCTCGGCCAGGCGAAGGAGCTGGAGGAGGAGCGGCGCCTCGCGTACGTGGGCATCACCCGCGCGCGGGAGCGGCTCTACCTGACGCGTTCGTCGATGCGCAGCGCGTGGGGCCAGCCCTCGTACAACCCGGCCTCGCGGTTCCTGGAGGAGATCCCGCCCGCCTACCTGGAGTGGAAGCGGACCGGTCCGATGGTGAAGCCCGCCGGGCCGACCTCGGGGATCACGTCCTCGCTGTCCTCCTCGCGGTCGCGCTCGGGCCCCTCCGGCTTCGCGACCCGGCGTGCGGGGGAGAAGCCGGTGATCTCCCTCCAGGTCGGCGACCGGGTGACGCACGACCAGTTCGGGCTCGGCACGGTCATGACGGTGACCGGCGCGGGTGCGGACGCCCAGGCGACGATCGACTTCGGCGACGAGAAGCCCAAGCGGCTGCTGCTGCGGTACGCGCCGGTCGAGAAGCTGTAGGGGTACGGGTGTACGGAGAAGGGCCCCGGCGGGAAGCCGGGGCCCTTCTCCGTACGCGTCCTCGGGGGGTTCAGGTCGTCGGGTCGAGACCGTGGGTGCGCAGCCAGGCCAGCGGGTCGATGGCGTAGCCCCCGCCCGGCCGGACCTCGAAGTGCAGGTGCGGGCCGGTGGAGTTGCCCGTGTCGCCGGAGTACGCGATGACGTCACCGGCCTTCACCTGGCCGTAGCGGATCTTGGCGCTGCTGAGGTGGCAGTACCAGGTCTCGGTGCCGTCCGGGGCGGTGACGATCACCATGTTGCCGTAGGCGCTGTTGATCTGGGTGCGGACGGTGCCGTCGGTCGCGGCCATCACGGGGGTGCCGCCCTGCACGGGGAAGTCGATGCCGGTGTGCACGGACATCCAGTTGATGCCGGACTGGCCGAAGCGCGCGCTGAGCCGGTGGAGTTGCACCGGAAGCGCGAACTTGGGACGCAGCGCCTCCTTGCGGGCCGCCTCCTCCTCGCGCTTCTTCTTGTCCGCGGCCTGGCGGGCCTTGAGGTCGATGCGCTCCTGGGTGCGGCTGGCGCGGTCGCCGAAGGAGCGGGCGTCGGCGCTGAGCGCGGCGAGCTGGGTGTCGAGCGCGTTGTTGGCGGCGACCTGCTTCACGGACGCCGGGTCGGCGGCGGCGAGCGCGGTCGTGTCCTCCTTCTTCGCGTTCTCCGCGCCGGCTCCGGTGAGCCCGCCGACGGAGGCGGCGGCGATGCCGGCGACTCCCATCACGCAGGCGGAGGGCACGGCGACGGTCAGCAGGGCGGACCGCTTGGCGGGGGTGCGGCGGCGGCCGCGGCCGCCGCCGGAGGGGGAGCGGCGCACGGGGCGGCCGGCGGGCGGGGCGTCCGTGCGGACCTCGACGGCGGGCTGGTCGTCGTACCCGGGGTCGGCGTCCTCGTGGGCGCGGCCCTCGTGGTCGTCGGCCGGTTCCTCGTGGTCCTCGTGGTCCTTGTGGTCACCGGCGTCGACCCGGTCGTGGACGGGGTCGGCCTCGTCCGGCTCCGCCGCGGTGCCCGCCTCGGCGTCGGGGACGTACGCGAACGCGAACTCCGCGGTGTGCTCGGGGACCGGCGTGTACTGGTGGGGGACGACCGGCTCGGCCTCGGGGGAGGCCGTGTTCCACGCGGTGGCGTCGTAGGCGCCGGTGTCGGTCGCGAAGGCGGGGGCGGCCCACTGGCCGGTCGCGTCGTAGGACTCGTACCCTCCCCCGAACTCCGTCGGGGAGGCGCCCCCCGCCCCCTGGGCGGCGTAGGCGGCGTGGACGGTCTCGTACTGGCCGGTGTGCTGGGCCTCGGTCCAGGCGGAGGCGTCCCACTGGCCCGTGGCGTCGTACGCGGGGGCGGTGCCGTGCTGCGCGGTCGTCGTGTCGTACGGCCCGGTCGTCGTCTCGTACGCGGTCGTCGAGGTCGCGTACGTGCCGGTGGTGTCGTAGGCGCCGGTGGTGTCCCACTGCCCGGTGGCGTTCCACTGGCCGGTCGTGTCGTAGGCGCCGGTGGCCTCGTACGGCGCGGCGGCCGTGGCGGTGGTGTAGTGGCCGGTCATGTCGTACGCGCCGGTCGCGTCGTACTGCGTGGTGTCGTACTGCCCGGTCGTCGTGCCGTACTGCTCCGCCGTCCCGTACGTGCCGGTGACGTCGTATCCGCCGAGGTTCCACTGTCCGCTCTGGTCCGCCCCGCCGTCGCCGTAGGCGCCGAAGAGAGGGTCGGTGGCGTAACTGCCGGTGGAGTGGGCGCCGTCTCCGACGTACCCGGCGTGGGGGTGCTGGTCGTTCACCAACGTCTCTCTCGCCTCGGCAGCAGGACCAGTCCGGGGCGGGCCCGACGAGGGGTGTCCCGGGGGTAAGCAGTGGCGCGACTGTACCCGGCGGTATGCGCAGCCGACAATCTTCGGCGGGGTTCGCGCCCGTAGGAAACGGGCAATCGGCCGTGTTTCGCCAGCTCACGGAGAGAGCTTTGGCCTTGTGTTCGAGGAACGTTCGAAGAACGGTCGCGGAGTGTCACGCCACGGACGTGGCGCCCGGCTCCTCCGCGGACGCTCCCGGGACCTCGGGGCCGTCCGCGTCGAGGGCCTCCCGGACCCCGGCGGCCACCGTCGGGTGCACCGGCAGCGCGAGATGGCCGATGCCGCTGACCCGCACGTCGTGCACCAGGAGGTCCGGGTGGTCGAGTCGCGCGGTCTCCACCGGCGCCATGATCTGGTCCATGTCGCTCCAGAAGCTCACGAACCTGGTCCGGCAGCCCGGCGACGGCGCGGCGAGCTCCCGCAGCACCTCCGAACCCGGCCGCATCTGCCGCACCAGCGGATGCGCGTCCGCGAGCGGTGCGACGGTCGTGCCGGAGTGCGGGGTGCCGAGCGTGACCAGGGTGCGCACCCGGCTGTCGCCGCCCAGCCGCTGGACGTAGTACCGGGCGATGAGACCGCCCAGGCTGTGGCCCACGATGTCGACCTCGGCGTGTCCGGTGCGGGCGCGGATCTCGTCCACCCGCCGCCCGAGGAGCTCCGCGGCGGCCCGCAGGTCGCAGGTGAGCGGAGAGTAGTTGAGGGACTCGACGCAGTCACGGCCGTTCCGGGTGAGGGAGCGTCGCAGGACGACGAAGACCGAGCGGTTGTCGACGAAGCCGTGCAGCAGGAGGACGGGACGGCGGCCGGGGGCGACCGACGGCGCGGGGGCGGGCGCGAGGCGCTCGGCCACGATCCCCGAGGGGTACAGCACGAGGTGCCCGGTGAGGATCGCGAGCTCCAGGGCGGTGGCCTTCATGAGGGCGGTGACCTTGGTGAACTCCACGGACGACCTCCCGTACCGCACGCGGGGCCGAACGGTACGGCGGTGCGCCGCGCTCCCGCGCCGTACGGACGGCGGCACGGAGGCGCGGCGACCTCGTCGCGGCTCCCTTCGCGACCGTGCCCCGCTTGCGGCTGGTGGGCCCAGGAGGAGGGCCCGAAAGCGGGGTACGACGCAGAGCGAACATGTCCCACGTGTGATTTCCCCCTCGCTCGCCACCGCGAAACAGCCGGGTGCGGGATGCTGGGGATAACGTTCGTTCACCTCCCCGGCAAAGACGCGCGGGGGTCGCATGTGGAGGCAGTGATGGGTGTGACCGGTCCGATCCGCGTGGTGGTGGCCAAGCCGGGTCTCGACGGCCACGATCGCGGGGCCAAGGTGATCGCGCGGGCACTCCGCGACGCCGGTATGGAGGTCATCTACACCGGTCTCCACCAGACGCCCGAACAGATCGTCGACACCGCGATCCAGGAGGACGCCGACGCGATCGGGCTGTCCATCCTCTCGGGCGCGCACAACACGCTGTTCGTGAAGGTCCTGGAGCTCCTCAAGGACCGCGACGCCGAGGACATCAAGGTCTTCGGCGGCGGCATCATCCCCGAAGGGGACATCGCGCCGCTGAAGGAGAAGGGCGTCGCGGAGATCTTCACCCCGGGCGCGACGACCGCGTCCATCGTCGACTGGGTGAACGCGAACGTGCGCGTGGCCGCTTAGTCCGTTCGGGTGATTCCCGCGTTCACGCGGCGCCGTGCGCCTCGGCGCGGTGGCGTGCGGTCGGCGGGCGGCGCCGCCCGGCTCGGTGGGCCCTTCCCCGGGGGAGGGCCCTTCGTCCTGCCGGGGCGGGAGCCCTCCGGGAGGGTCCACCGCCAGGGGCGAACCCCTCTCACCCCGCCGCGTCCGTGAGTTCGGCGCGCATCGCCTCGCGCAGCCGCAGCGTGGACACCAGGCGCTGGAACGCCTCGGACCAGTAGCCGCCCGCTCCGGGCGAGACGTCGTCCGCCTCCTCGGGACGGGCCGTCAGGGACTCCAGCTGCCGGGCCGCCTCCGGTGCGAGGCAGCGCTCCGCGAGCCCCATCACCCCGCTGAAGCTCCACGGGTAACTGCCCGCCTCCCGCGCGATGTCGAGAGCGTCGACCACCGCCCCGCCGAGCGGCTCCGCCCACGGCACCTCACAGACGCCGAGCAGCTGGAACGCCTCCGACAGGCCGTGGGCCGCGATGAACGAACCGACCCAGCGGGCCCGTTCGCCGGCCGGCAGCGTCGCGAGGAGCTGCGCCCGCTCGGCCAGCGACGAGGTGCCGGGGCCCGTCGCGGGCGGTGTCGCGGGGGACCCCAGCAGGGCACGCGACCAGTCCGCGTCCCGCTGGCGCACGGCCGCCCGGCACCAGGCCGCGTGCAGTTCGGCCTGCCAGTCGTCGCCGACCGGAAGCGCCACGATCTCCTCCGGGCCGCGACCCCCGAACCTCGCGGGCCAGCAGGACAGCGGCGCCGCCTCGACGAGCTGGCCCAGCCACCAGGACCGCTCGCCCCGCCCGGCGGGCGGCACCGCCACGAGGCCGTCCCGCTGCATCGCCGGGTCGCACTCGTGCGGCGCCTCCACGGCGATCGTCGGCGACCCCGCCGTCCGGTCGAGCCCGACGCACGCTACCGCCCGGCCCGCCATCCGGCCTGCGAGCGCCGAGGCGGGGAGGGCGGAGAGCAGTTCGGCGGCGGTCGCGCGGACGTTACGGCTGCGGTCCCCGAGGGCCTCCTCCAGGAACTCCTCGTCCGCATCGCGCAGTCCGGTCCGCAGCGAGTCGAGGAACATCAGCCGGTCCTCCGCCCGCTCGGCGGACCAGGTGGACGCGAGGAGGGCGAGACCGGCCGCCGGATCCTTCGCCCGTACGGCGCCGAGCAGGGCGACCCGCTCGGCGAACAGGCCCTCGTCCCACAGGGCTTGCACACCCTCCGCGTCCCCGGGGTCCGGGAGGGAGCTGCCCGCTCCCGCGCCGCGCAGGGCGAACCGCCACTCCGGGTTGAGCCGGGCCAGCCACAGGCCGCGCGGGCCGGCCAGCCGGAGGGCCTGGGGCCGCAGATCGGTGCGGGCCCGGGCCGCGTCGAGGAGGGCGGGCAGCGTGGCGGACGGCGCCCGGTAGCCGCGCTCGTTGGCGAGGGCGAGCCACTGCGGGAGCAGCTCGGCCAGGTCGGGCGCGGCGCCGCGCCGCCCGGCGGGCGAGGGCGCGGCCCGCCCGGCGAGCAGCTGGTCGAGCCGGCGCCGCGCCGCCCCGGGCAGCGGTCTCCGGTGGTCCTCGGGCGCGGGCTCGGGCGGTGGGGCGGCGGGACCGGGCCGCAGTCCCGCCCTGCGCCGCACGGTGTGCAGCGCGGCGGCGTCGAGCAGGGCGCCCGGCAGCGCGGGCCCGGGCAGCCCGGCGAGACCGGCGGGGACCCGCCGGTCGGTGCCGAGGAGGGCCGAGGTGACGAGCTCCTCCCAGGCTCCCGCCTCCGCGCGGTGAGCGGTGCCGCCGGTGGCCGCGGAGGCCTCCGGGAGGAGCGCGTCGGTCGTGGGCGTCGTCGGTGTCGGCAGTGTTGTCGGTGTCGGTAGTGTCGTCGGTTTCGTGTCCGGCTCCATCGGGGTCCTCCGGTCGGGGGGTGTGCCGTGGGCGGGGGGCGTACCGGGCGTCATATGAGAGGGACCGTTTCTCCCGGAGCCTCCGGCGACCAGGCGGCCAGCGGGGTGAACCCCCGGTGCCCGCACTCCCCGAAGACCGTCACCGGAGCCCCGCCGGACAGCGCGACCAGGCGCCAGAGCCCGGGACGGGACTGGGCGGACGCGGTCAGCGGCAGCGCCTCCCGGCCGTCCGCGTCGGCGAGTTGCCAGCCGTACTCCGCGCGCGCGGGGACGACGCCGCTCAGCGTCACGGGCCAGGAGTCCAGCCACGGGTCCTCGCACAGCGCCCGGCCGTAGGAGTCGAGGGCCGCGCCCACCGGTCCGCCCGGCGGCGGGACGACGGGGACGTCGACCGGGGCGAACTCCTCGCCGGGCTCCGCGCGCAGCTGGCCGGCCCCCGCGTGCGGGGTCAACTCGCCGTCGAGAACGGCGCCCACGGGCAGGGCGAGGCGGGGCGCCCGCCCCGCCGCGCCGAAGGACAGCAGGAGCGCGGTGCGTCCGCTCGCCGTGCCGTGCAGCCAGATGCGCCGGGTGGTCAGCCGGGCGTCGGCCGCGTCGTACTGCGCGAGCACCAGCCAGTGGTCGCGCACCGGGGCGCCGTCGAGCGGGGCGGTGAGGCCGACCCGGGTCCGCACGGTCGTCGCGAGGGGCCCGGGCAGCCGGTCGGCGGCGAGCCAGGCGCGGCCGAGGAGACGGGTCAGCGCGGACTCCTCCAGGAGCCGCACCGGCCAGCCGGGTCCGGAGCCCGGTATCGCCCCCAGCTCCCTGACCCGGCCCGCGAGCCCCGGCGCCTGCGCGTCGACCATCCGGGCCGCCGTCTCCTCCCACAGTCCGTATCCCCGCTGCTCGGCCGCCGCGAGACCGCCGCGCAGCAGGTCGGCGAGCCGCTGCTCCAACTCCTCGGCGCCCGAGGTGATCCGGGCGGCCCGGCGCTCCGCCCTGCGGCGCGCCGCCTCGGGGTCCGCCGGTCCCGTGCCGCCGCCCCCGGTCCGCCGGTCCGCGCCGCCGCCCGGCGCGCGCCGGGCCGCGAGCCATCGGCCGGCCCAGTCGGGCGCGGTCGTGCCGCCGCCCTCCGAGCCGTCCGCGGCGTGCAGCAGGAGCAGGCCGAGTGCGTGCTTGCACGGCAGCTTGCGGCTGGGGCACTCGCACAGGTACGCGGGCCCGGTCGTGTCGACGACCGTCCGGTACGGCACGCGGCCGCTCCCCTTGCACAGGCCCCAGACCGCGCCGTCACCGCTGCCCCGCCCCGACCACGGTCCGGCCGTCCCGAGTCTGCCTCCCGCTCTGCGCGAGGCGTCGTCAGGAGCCAGTGCCAGCACCTGTTCGGACGTCCAGCGCACCCCCATGGCATTCATGTCTCCGACGGTAGAGGCCGCCACTGACAACGCCGGCGGCCCGGCGGCCTGGCCCCTCCGGAGACCCCGGCGAAGATCGCTTTACCCTTCCTTTACTATCGTCGGGCGGGATCAACCGACCCGCGCGAACCACCCAGGGGGAACCCGTATGAAGCGCACCGCCCGCACCGCCGTCTCGGCCCTCGCCGTCGCCGGCCTCGCCCTCGGTCTCGGCGCCTGTTCCGAGGCCGCGGAGAAGGCCGTCGACCAGGTCGACAAGTCCGTGACCGAGTCCTACGAGGTCACCTACGAGGTCAGCGGCCAGGGCATCGAGTCCATCGACTACCACGCGGGCGGGGGCACCGCGATGGAGCCGAAGACCGAGTCGGAGAAGAAGCCGACCACGCCGTGGAAGAAGACGGTGACGCTGAAGGGCATCATGCCGCCGGCCGTCATTCCGGTCTCGCTGACCCCGGCCGACCTCACCTGCAAGGTCATCTACCAGGGCAAGGTCATCAAGGAGGCCAAGGCCGAGGCGGCCATGGCCGGCGGCTGCGTCGCCGTCTCCCCGGTCGTGGGCTGACCCGAGCGCCCTGGAGCGGCCCTCGCGGACTGACTTCCCCTCACCTCCCCAACAGCCCCTGACCAGCGGTGACTCCGATTGTCAGTGGCATGGTGCACGGTGGATCCCACAGCAGATCGAACGATCTGGAGGGGGATCCATGACCGTGCCCGAAACCATCGCGCAGCCCCGGTCCGGTGCCGAGACGGACACCGGACCGGGCGGGCCGCAGGCCGCGACCGAGGTCCTGCGGCCGCACGCGGAGCACGCCTTCGCCGACGAACTCGCCGCGCTCGCCGCGGCCGACGACCGTCCCCGCCCCGCCCGCTGGCGCCTCTCGCCGTGGGCCGTCGCCACCTACCTCCTCGGCGGCACCCTCCCCGACGGGACGGTGATCACCCCCAAGTACGTGGGCCCGCGCCGCATCGTCGAGGTCGCCGTCACCACCCTGGCCACCGACCGGGCGCTGCTCCTGCTCGGAGTCCCCGGCACCGCCAAGACCTGGGTCTCCGAGCACCTCGCCGCCGCCGTCAGCGGGGACTCGACCCTCCTCGTCCAGGGCACCGCCGGCACCCCCGAGGAGGCCGTGCGGTACGGCTGGAACTACGCCCGACTGCTGGCCCACGGCCCCAGCAGGGACGCCCTCGTGCCGAGCCCCGTCATGCGGGCGATGGCCCGGGGCATGACCGCGCGCGTGGAGGAGCTCACCCGCATCCCCGCCGACGTGCAGGACACGCTCATCACGATCCTGTCCGAGAAGACCCTGCCCCTGCCCGAGCTCGGCGAGGAGGTCCAGGCGGTCCCCGGATTCAACCTGATCGCCACGGCCAACGACCGGGACCGGGGCGTCAACGAGCTCTCCAGCGCGCTGCGCCGCCGCTTCAACACGGTGGTCCTGCCGCTGCCCGCGACCCCCGAGGCGGAGGTCGACATCGTCGCCCGCCGGGTCGAGCAGCTCGGTCGTTCCCTCGCGCTGCCGGCCGTACCGGACGGCGTCGACGAGATCCGCCGGGTCGTCACCGTCTTCCGCGAACTGCGCGACGGGGTCACCGCCGACGGCCGGACGCGGGTCAAGTCCCCCTCGGGGACGCTCTCCACGGCCGAGGCCATCTCGGTCGTCACCGGCGGACTCGCGCTCGCCGCCCACTTCGGCGACGGGGTCCTGCGCCCCGGGGACATCGCGGCGGGCATCCTCGGCGCGGTGGTCCGCGACCCCGCGGCCGACCGGGTCGTCTGGCAGGAGTACCTGGAGACCGTGGTCAGAGAGCGGGACGGCTGGAAGGACTTCTACCGCGCCTGCCGCGAGGTGAGCGGATGACGTCCGCGCCCACGGGCCGCCCGGAGCCCGCGTCCGCGTCCACGGCCGACTCCCGTACCACCTCCACCCTCACCCCCACGCCCGCCCTCCCCTCGCCGGCCGCTCCCGCGCGCGCGTCCGCGGTGCGCGCCGGGGCCGCCCCCGGCGGCGGCCCGCTCCTGCTCGGGGTGCGGCACCACGGGCCCGGGTCCGCGCGGGGAGTGCGGGCCGCGCTCGACGCGGCGGAGCCCGCCGTCGTCCTCATCGAGGGCCCCACCGAGGCCGACGCCCTCGTCGCCCTCGCCGCCGACCCCGCCATGCGGCCGCCCGTCGCCCTCCTCGCCCACGCCGTGGACGACCCCGGCCGGGCCGCCTTCTGGCCGATGGCCGCGTTCTCACCCGAGTGGGTCGCCCTCCGCTGGGCCCTCGACCGGGGCGCCGCCGTGCGGTTCGTCGACCTGCCGGCCGCGCACACCCTGGCCGCCGACCCCACCTGGGACGACGGCGACGACGGGGAGGAGGGGGCCTCCGGGAGCGGCCCACCGGTCGACCCCGTCGCCGAACTCGCCGCGGCCGCCGGATACGAGGACGCCGAGCGCTGGTGGGAGGACGCCGTCGAACTGCGCGGCGGCGAGGACCCCACCGCCCCCTTCGAGGCGCTCGCCGAGGCGATGGGAGCCCTCCGCGAGGCCCACGGGCACGGCGGACACCCCCGCGACCTCGTCCGCGAGGCCCACATGCGCATCCGGCTGCGCGCGGCCCGCAAGGAGTTCGGCGACGACGCCGTCGCCGTCGTGTGCGGCGCCTGGCACGTCCCCGCCCTCACCCGGAGGACGACCGTCGCCGCCGACCGGGCCCTGCTCAAGGGCCTGCCCAAGGTGAAGACCGAGACGACCTGGGTCCCCTGGACCCACCGCAGGCTCGCCCGCCGCTCCGGATACGGCGCGGGGATCGCCTCACCCGGCTGGTACGCCCACCTCTTCGCCGCCCCCGACCGGCCCGTCGAGCGGTGGATGACCCGGGTCGCCGGACTCCTCAGGGCCGAGGACCACCCGGTCTCGCCCGCGCACGTGATCGAGGCCGTCCGGCTCGCCGAAGGCCTCGCCGCCCTCCGCGGCCGCCCGCGCCCCGGCCTCGACGAGACGACCGACGCCGTCCGCGCCGTGCTCTGCGAGGGCTCCGACGTGCCCCTCGACCTCGTCCGGGACCGCCTCGTCGTCGGCGACGTCCTCGGCGAGGTCCCGGCCGGCGCCCCTGCCGTCCCCCTCCAGCGCGACCTGGCCCGCCGTCAGCGCACCCTGCGCCTCAAGCCGGAGGCCGCCGAGCGCGACCTCGACCTCGACCTCCGCAAGGACACGGACGGGGAGCGCAGCCGGCTCCTGCACCGGCTGCGGCTCCTCGGTGTCGGCTGGGGCGAGCCGTCCACCGGCCGCTCCGGCACCGGCACCTTCCGGGAGGGCTGGCGGCTGCGCTGGGAGCCCGAACTGCACGTCCGGGTCGCCGAGGCCGGCGTCTGGGGCACCACCGTCGAGGCCGCCGCCACCGCCCGGGCGCGGTCCCGGGCGACGGGGGCGGCGACCCTCGCCGACATCACCACCCTCGCCGAGCAGTGCCTCCTCGCCGGACTCGGCGACGCCCTGCCCGTCGTCATGCGGACGCTCGCCGACCGGGCGGCGCTCGACACCGACGTCTCCCATCTCGCCCAGGCCCTTCCCGCGCTCGCCCGCGCCCTGCGCTACGGCGACGTCCGGGGCACCCGGACGGAGGCCCTCGCCGAGGTCGCCGCCGGCCTCGCCGAACGGATCTGCGTCGGCCTGCCGCCAGCCTGCGCGGGGCTCGACCCCGACGCGGCCGCCGCCATGCGCGAGCGGATCGACGAGGTGCACCGGGCCCTCGCCCTGCTGCCCGGGGCGGCCGGGCTCGCCGACCGCTGGGCCGGCGTCCTTCGCCGCCTCGCCGACCGCGACCGGATCCCGGGCGTCCTCCGTGGCCGGGCCGCCCGGCTGCTGCTCGACGAGGGCCGGATCGCCGTCGACGAGGCCGCCGTCCTCATGAGCCGCGCCCTCTCGCCCGGCACCCCGCCGCCCGACGCCGCCGCCTGGATCGACGGATTCGCCGGCGGGGCCTCCGGCGGCGGGCTGCTCCTGGTCCACGACGAACGGCTCCTCGGACTGGTCGACGCCTGGCTCACGGGCGTCCCGGCGGAGGCCTTCGGCGACGTCCTGCCGCTGCTGCGGCGCACCTTCGCCGGGTACGAGCCCGGGGTGCGCCGCACGCTCGGGGAACTGGTCGCCCGCGGCCCGGGGACCGGCGGGCCCGGCCACGCCCTGCCGGGCGTCCCCGGCTTCGCGGCCGACCCCGACCCGGCCCGGGCGGACGCCGTACTGCCCGTCCTCCATCTCGTCCTCGGCACGGAGGTCCTCGTATGAGCACCGGCACGACCACCGGCACCACCCCGGGCGGCACCACGGGACCGCTCGCCGGACCCCTCGCCGGACCGCGGGCGGGGACCGCGGACGACGAGCGGCTGCGCCGCTGGCGGCTCGTCCTCGGCGGCGGGGAGGCCGACGGCACCGGCCGCGCGCTGACCGGCACCGACGCCGCCATGGACGGCGCCCTGACCGCGCTCTACGGCGCCAAGGGACCGGGCGAGCGCGCCGGGCGGGAGCGCTCGGCCGGACTGGGGGCCTCGGCGCCCTCCGTCGCCCGCTGGCTCGGCGACATCCGCACGTACTTCCCCCGGTCCGTCGTCCAGGTCATGCAGCGCGACGCGATCGACCGGCTCGGGCTCGCCACCCTGCTCCTGGAGCCGGAGATGCTGGAGGCCGTCGAGGCGGACGTCCACCTCGTCGGCACGCTGCTCTCCCTCCACAAGGCCATGCCCGAGACGACCAGGGAGACCGCGCGGGCCGTCGTCCGCAAGGTCGTCGACGACCTGGAGAAGCGCCTCGCCGCCCGCACCCGCGCGACCCTCACCGGCGCGCTCGACCGCTCCGCCCGGATCAGCCGCCCGCGCCACCGGGACATCGACTGGGACCGGACGATCCGCGCCAACCTGGCCCACTACCTGCCCGACCACCGCACCGTCGTCCCCGAGCGGTTGATCGGCCACGGGCGTGCCTCGCAGGCGATCCGGAAGGAGGTCGTGCTCTGCGTCGACCAGTCCGGCTCCATGGCCGCCTCCGTCGTCCACGCCTCCGTCTTCGGCGCCGTGCTCGCCTCCATGCGGTCGATCGCCACCCGGCTCGTCGTCTTCGACACCGCCGTCGTCGACCTGACCGACCGGCTCGACGACCCCGTCGACGTCCTCTTCGGCACCCAGCTCGGCGGCGGCACCGACATCAACCGCGCCCTCGCCCACTGCCAGTCGAAGATCACCCGGCCCGCCGACACGGTCGTCGTCCTCATCAGCGACCTGTACGAAGGGGGCATCCGCGACGAGATGCTGAAGCGGGTCGCGGCGATGAAGGCCTCGGGCGTCCAGTTCATCGCCCTGCTCGCGCTCTCCGACGAGGGCGCCCCGGCCTACGACCGCGACCACGCGGCGGCGCTCGCCGCGCTCGGCGCCCCCGCCTTCGCCTGCACGCCCGACCTGTTCCCGGAGATCATGGCCGCCGCCCTGGAGAAGCGCCCGCTGCCGATACCCGCGGTCTGACGGCCCCGGCACGCCCGCCCCATCCGCCGCCCCGTCCGTCCCGTGGGCGTCCGGAGGCCTCCGGGGCGGCGGATGCGGAATCCGTCGTCGCCGGACCACCCGCTCGGGTGTTCCACGCCTCATTGAGTCCCATATCACAGAGGTCTCCAGGCGGCCCTCACCCGTGCTCCCGGCGCGTCGTGAGGGGCCGGGAGGCCAGGCCCCGCCTGCCGCGGAGGCCGCGCGGCAGCCCTCCGCGGCCCCCGCCGGCGACCCCGTGGCCCCTACACCCTGTGACCCGTATCACCGCTCCGTTGTGATCTGCGATTTAGGGACCCACGGCCCTCGGCGATAACCTGCGAGACGGACATGCCGCGTCCACGGACACCGTGTACGCCTCCCTTGTGACAGTGCAGTCACGTTGCCCTCCGCGGCACGCCCACGCAGACAACGAACCGCGATCATCAGAAAAGGGACGGACGCGCGTGGACCTGTTCGAGTACCAGGCGAGGGACCTCTTCGCCAAGCACGGTGTACCGGTGCTGGCCGGTGAAGTCATCGACACGCCTGAGGCGGCGCGCGAGGCCACCGAGCGTCTTGGCGGCAAGTCGGTCGTCAAGGCGCAGGTGAAGGTCGGTGGCCGCGGCAAGGCCGGCGGCGTGAAGCTGGCGGCGAACCCGGACGAGGCCGTCGCCCGCGCGACGGACATCCTCGGCATGGACATCAAGGGCCACACGGTCCACAAGGTGATGATCGCCGAGCTGTCCCCGGAGATCGAGGCCGAGTACTACGTCTCGTACCTCCTCGACCGCACCAACCGCACCTTCCTCGCGATGGCGTCGGTGCAGGGCGGCATGGACATCGAGGAGGTCGCGGAGAAGACCCCCGAGGCCCTCGCGAAGGTCCCGGTCAACGCCGTGGACGGCGTCGACATCGAGAAGGCCCGCGAGATCGTGGCCCTGGCGAAGTTCCCGGCCGACGTGGCCGAGGGCGTCGCCGAGGCCCTGGTGACCCTGTGGAAGACCTTCGTCGCCGAGGACGCGCTCCTCGTCGAGGTCAACCCGCTGGTCAAGACCAAGGACGGCCGCATCCTCGCCCTGGACGGCAAGGTGTCTCTCGACGAGAACGCCGACTTCCGCCAGCCCGACCACGAGGCGCTCGAGGACAAGGCCGCAGCCAACCCGCTCGAGGCTGCCGCCAAGGCCAAGAACCTCAACTACGTCAAGCTCGAGGGCGAGGTCGGCATCATCGGAAACGGTGCCGGTCTGGTCATGTCGACCCTGGACGTCGTCGCGTACGCCGGTGAGAACCACGGCGGCGTGAAGCCGGCCAACTTCCTCGACATCGGCGGCGGCGCCTCCGCCGAGGTCATGGCGAACGGCCTGGAGATCATCCTGGGCGACCCGGACGTCAAGTCCGTGTTCGTCAACGTCTTCGGTGGCATCACCGCCTGTGACGAGGTCGCCAACGGCATCGTCCAGGCCCTGGAGCTCCTCGCCTCGAAGGGCGAAGAGGTCACCAAGCCGCTGGTCGTGCGCCTCGACGGCAACAACGCGGAGCTGGGTCGCAAGATCCTGTCGGACGCGAACCACCCGCTCGTGCAGCGTGTGGACACCATGGACGGCGCGGCCGACAAGGCCGCCGAGCTCGCGGCTGCGAAGTAAGGGACGAGGTCAGAACACCATGGCTATCTTCCTGACCAAGGACAGCAAGGTCATCGTCCAGGGCATGACCGGTGCCACGGGCATGAAGCACACCAAGCTCATGCTGGGTGACGGCACCAACATCGTCGGCGGCGTGAACCCGCGCAAGGCCGGCACCACCGTCGACTTCGACGGCACCGAGGTCCCGGTCTTCGGCACCGTCGCCGAGGCGATGAAGGAGACCGGCGCCGACGTCTCGGTCCTCTTCGTCCCGCCGGCCTTCGCGAAGGCCGCCGTGATCGAGGCGATCGACGCCGAGATCCCGCTGGCCGTCGTCATCACCGAGGGCATCGCCGTCCACGACTCCGCCGCCTTCTGGGCGTACGCGCAGGCGAAGGGCAACAAGACCCGCATCATCGGCCCGAACTGCCCCGGTCTCATCACCCCGGGCCAGTCCAACGCCGGCATCATCCCGGGCGACATCACGAAGCCGGGCCGCATCGGCCTGGTCTCGAAGTCCGGCACGCTGACGTACCAGATGATGTACGAGCTCCGTGACATCGGCTTCTCGTCCGCCGTCGGCATCGGTGGCGACCCGGTCATCGGCACCACGCACATCGACGCCCTCGCGGCGTTCGAGGCGGACCCCGAGACCGACCTGATCGTCATGATCGGCGAGATCGGCGGCGACGCCGAGGAGCGTGCGGCCGACTTCATCAAGGCCAACGTCACCAAGCCGGTCGTCGGCTACGTCGCGGGCTTCACCGCGCCCGAGGGCAAGACCATGGGCCACGCCGGCGCCATCGTCTCCGGCTCCTCCGGCACCGCCCAGGCGAAGAAGGAGGCCCTCGAGGCCGCCGGCGTCAAGGTCGGCAAGACGCCGACCGAGACGGCGAAGCTCGCGCGCGCCATCCTCGCGGGCTGAGCGACCGGTTGCCGCGAAACTCCGCGGTAGCCGTACGAGAGGGCCCCGCCCCCGCCCGGACTCCGGGCGGGGGCGGGGCCCTCTCGCGTGCGCCGGCCGGCGCGGGGTCATTGGGCGGCCGGGACCAGCCGCTCCGGGCCCGGGTTCGGCTGGGAGCGCAGCTTGTCGCGGAGCACCAGGTCCTCCGGGCGGAGCTTCTCCGGGCCGCCCCGCACCGGGACGCCGTTGACGGTCTCGCCGGGGGCGTTCACCGGGATGTAGTGGGTCGGCGCGGTCGCCGCCGCGAAGCCGGTGACCCCGATGAGGACCGCCGTCACCCCCAGCACCGCACGGGTCCAGGTCCGCGCCCGGCGCTCACTGCCCGACCGGACGGCGCGGGCCGCCGGCAGAGCGGTGGTCGGCGCCTCCGCGACCAGCGAGCCGAGCCGTCGGTGCAGGACCTCCGGCTCGGCGAGCTCGGGGACCTTCTTCGCGAGGACCGTGCGGGCGTGCAGCAGCCGGTTGGCCGCGGCGGGGGTGCTCGCCTCGGTCTCGGCCGCCGTCTCCGGCAGGTCGAGCCCGAGCCCGTCGTAGAGCAGGACGGTGCGCCGGTAGGGCGCGGGGAGTTCGAGGAGGGCGGTGAGCAGGGCCCGCCGTCCCGCCTCGGTGGGCGGCGCGTCGGGGTGCTTGTGGGTGCGGCGCAGCCGGTGCCAGGGGGAGAGGGCGTACTCGTAGGCCGTGGCCCGCACCCAGCCCACCGGGTCCGCGTCGACGGCGACCTCGGGCCAGTGCTCCCAGGCGCGGTGGAAGGCCTGCTCGACGGCTTCGCGGGAGAGCCGCCGCCGGCCGGTCAGTAGGTACGTCTGGTGGACGAGGCCCGGCGCCGCTCGTGCGTACAGCTCGTCGAACGCCTCCTCGGCGGTGGCGCCCGGTACGGCGGGGGGCCCGGCGGGCCGCTCCTCCGCGATCCGCGGGGCCGCGGCGGCGACCGGTTTCAGCCGCTCCTGGGGCCTCGGGGGGCCCTTGCGGGCGGGGGCCGCCGTGATGACGGGGGACGGGGAGGGGGCCCGGGGCGGCTTCGCGGCCCGCTTGGCGGCGGGCCTGGGGCGGACGTGTGCCGCGGGGGCGGGGGCGGGGGCGGGGGCGGGCGGCTGCGGCCGGTCCTTCGCCGGGGACTGCTGCCGGTCCTTCGCCGGGGCCTGCGGCCGAACGGGTGAAGACGGCCCGGACCGCGGCTGTTCGGGCTCGTCGGCCCCGTCCGGAGGAGGCGAGGGGTTCGACGCGTCGGCCGGCCCGGACGTGCCGAGCAGCTTCGCGTACGCCTCGCGCTTGCGGCCCCGGGGTGTCGAACGCCCGGTCTCCCATGACCTGACCGTGGCCTTCGTGACGCCCATGGCCTCGGCGACCTGCTCCTCGCTCAGGGCGAGGGCCTCACGCAACCTGCGCCGCTCCTTGGGGGTCGGCAGGGCGGCGGAGGATGCGGAATCCGCGGTGCTCCGGCTCATCGGTGTCGACCTCCCGCAGAGCTGCTGTGGGCGGAAAAGTACATAAATGTATATTGAGCGACACAGCGGATGTTTGCCTGTTACGCGGCAAAAGCGCGTGTCGTTGGGAGCATGGCCCCGTGACCCACGTGACCGAGCACCCCCTGGTCCAGAGCGGCCGTTCCGCCGCCCTCGCCCTGGCCTGCGTCCGGGGCGGGGTCGCCGCCGGACTCGGCCTCGGCGCCCTCGCGGTCCTGGTCGTCGCCGCCTGGATCGGCTCCCCGTACCCCGACAGCGGCCCCGGCGGCGCCCTGCACCTGGCCGCCGGTCTCTGGCTCCTCGCGCACGGAGTGGACCTCGTCCGGACGGACACCCTGTCCGGGCTGCCCGCACCCCTCGGCGTCGCGCCGATGCTGCTGGCCGTCCTGCCCGTCTGGCTGGTCCACCGGGCCACCCGCGACACCCTCGACGCCGTCGACGACGACCGCCGTCGGCCGTCCGCCGCCGGCGCCGTCGGGGCCGTGGCCGGCGGATACCTCCTGGTCGCCGCCGCGGTCGTGCTCTACGGCACGAGCGGCCCGCTGCCCGCCGATCTGCTCGCCGCCGGGCTGTGGCTGCCCCCGCTCGTGCTGGGCGCGGCCGGGGCCGGTGCCTGGACGGCGCTGGGGCGCCCGCTGCCCGCGCAGCGGCAGGCGGCCGCCGCCCTGCGCGCGACCGGACTCGGCCTCGTCGCCCTGCTCGGCGGCGGTGCGGTCGTCGCCGCGGTCTCGCTCGCCCGGCACGCGGGCGAGGCGCAGACCGCCTTCGCGGCCCTCACGGGGGAGTGGTCCGGGCGGATCGCGGTGCTGCTGCTGGTCCTCGCGCTGCTGCCGAACATGGCGGTCTGGGGCACCGCGTACGGGCTCGGACCCGGCTTCGCCCTCGGCACGGGCGCCTTCGCGACGCCGCTGGGCCTCGTCGGGGACCCGGCCGCGCCGCCGTTCCCGCTGCTCGCCGCGCTGCCCGACGACGGACGGGGCGGCTGGACGCAGGGGGCGGCCGTGGCGGTCCCGCTGGCGGCGGCCCTGCTCCAGGGCGGCCGGGTGGGCCGCGCGGCGCGCACCTGGACGGCCCGGGACACGACCCTGACGGCCCTGGGCGCGGCCTGGGCCTGCGGGGCGGTGATCGCCGTGCTGTCGGCCGCCGCGGGCGGACCGCTCGGCTCGGCCCGGCTGTCGGTCTTCGGCCCGGTGTGGTGGCAGACGGGTGCGGCGGCGGTCCTGTGGGGGGCGTGCGTCGGGGTCCCGGTGGCCCTGGCGGTACGGGCCTGGGGCCGGCGCGTCCCGCGGCCGAAGCCGCTCCCGGTCCCCGCGGAGGCTTCGGCGGGCCGGGCGGTGGCGGCGTCGGAGACGCCCGCGGCCGGCTCCGTGCCCGGCGGCCCGTCGTCCCCCGACGGGGAGGAGGCCGGGGGCGCGGAGTCGGAGAAGCCCCCGCCGCCTTCCGGAGGGAAGGCGGCGGGGGCTTCGGGTACCTCGGGTCACGGTGCCTCGGAGGCCGCGGGCGCCGCCGGGCCGAAGGGGGCCGGCGCGGGGGCCGGACGCGGGGACGACCCGGCCCGTGACGCCTATGCCGACTACGACCCGTACGGCGACGCCGCGTTCGAGCCCTACGACTACCTCCCGGCGGCCTGGGAGCCCACCGCGCCGCCACCGCGCCCGGCGCCGCCCGCCGACCGGGGCGGCCCGGCCTGACCGGCGGGGCGACCCGAGGCGCGGTCCGGGGTGCTACTCCCGGACGCCGAAGCCCGCGCGCAGCGGCTTAGGGAGGAGGTCGTTGCAGGCCAGCTGGCCCGCGTGGGTGAGGGCGTCGTCACGGCACTCGTAGAAGTCGCGGTAGACGACCTGCATGGTGAAGCCGACCGCGACGATCATCAGGGCCACGCTCGCCGCGACGAGACCGCTGATCGCGGCCGTCCGCATCGAGCGGAGCGGCGCCGCCGTGGCGCCCTGACCGGACGGCCGGCCGGCGGGCTGTCCGGGCGCCTGTCCCGAGGGCTGGGACGCCGGCCCGCCCGCCGGCTGTGATGTCGGCGACACCCCGCCGGCCGGCGCCGGCTTGGCGCGCAGCGAGCTGATCGCCCAGTAGAGGCCCAGGGCGCCGAGCAGCAGCGCCAGTTCCGGGATCTCGAAGACGGCGAAGAAGAAGGCCCACATGCCGGCGAGGATCGCGTACCGCGCGCGGCGCTGCGCCGGGTCCGTCGGATCCCAGCGGAGCCCGCGCCCACCGCCGCCCTGGCCGCCGCCCTGGCCCGGCCCGCCCTCCGGGCCGCCGCCCTGCCGCTCGGGCCCGCGGCCGAAGCCGTCGTCCGAGCGGCCCGGCTGGCGCGGGCTCCAGCGGCCGTCGGACGGCCCCGACGACCCGGAGCCGGACGATTCGTCGGCCGGGCTGTCAGGGCCGTCCGGTCGCCGCGGCTGCCACGGCTGGTCCGGCCTGCCCTCGGGCGGCGGCGCGAACGGGTTGTTGTCGTCCGTGGACTGGCGTTCCGGCATCAGCTGAACGTCTTCCCTCTGTCGTCAGGACCACGGCCGCACCCGTGGTCTCCGCTGCTGTCTCGTCTCCTGCTGCGAACCGCCGCACCGGTGCGCCCGCCTGCTGCCGCGGGTGCCCCTGCCGTGCCGCGTCCGCGAACCGCTCCGTGCTCGTCGTCCGCCGCGCCGTCCGCGTTCCGACCGGTGCTGGTCGGGGTCCGCGTCCGGCGTCGGACCTTGACGCTACCGCCCTGCTCCGCCCCCGTCCCGTGGGGGCCGTCCGGTGTGCCGGTATCGTTGCTGACGGTCGAGCCATTCGTAGGGTTCCCCGTATCGAGCGGCACGATTCGTTCGTACGACCGTACAAACACCACGGAAAGAGTGACCCAGTGGCTGCCGCCCGCCTCGTCGTCCTGGTCTCCGGTTCCGGTACCAATCTTCAGGCCCTCCTCGACGGCATCGCCGCGGACCCCGAGGGGTTCGGCGCGGAGATCGTCGCGGTAGGCGCCGACCGCGACGGCATCGCCGGTCTGGAGCGCGCCGAGCGCGCCGGACTGCCCACCTTCGTGTGCCGGGTGAAGGACCACGCCACCCGCGAGGAGTGGGACCGCGCCCTCGCCGTGGCCACCGCCGCGTACGAGCCGGACCTGGTCGTCTCGGCCGGCTTCATGAAGATCGTCGGCAAGGAGTTCCTCGCCCGCTTCGGCGGCCGGGTCGTCAACACCCACCCGGCTCTGCTGCCCAGTTTTCCCGGTGCCCACGGGGTGCGTGACGCCCTCGCCTACGGCGCGAAGGTCACCGGGTGCACCGTCCACTTCGTCGACGACGGTGTCGACACCGGCCCGATCATCGCCCAGGGCGTGGTCGAGGTGCGGGACGAGGACGATGAAGCCGCTCTGCACGAGCGCATCAAGGAAGTCGAGCGCTCACTGCTCGTCGACGTCGTGGGGCGCCTCGCCCGGCACGGCTACCGCATTGAGGGACGAAAGGTTCATGTCGGTGAACACGGACACCGTTAAGCCCATCCGCCGCGCGCTGGTCAGCGTCTACGACAAGACGGGTCTGGAGGAGCTGGCCCGCGGTCTGCACGAGGCCGGTGTCGAGCTCGTCTCCACCGGCTCCACGGCGGGGAAGATCGCCGCCGCCGGGGTGCCGGTCACCAAGGTCGAGGAGCTGACCGGCTTCCCCGAGTGCCTGGACGGCCGCGTCAAGACCCTCCACCCGCGCGTGCACGCCGGCATCCTCGCCGACCTGCGCCTGGAGTCGCACCGCGCGCAGCTCGCAGAGCTCGGTGTGGAGCCCTTCGACCTGGTCGTCGTGAACCTCTACCCGTTCAAGGCGACCGTCGCCTCCGGCGCCACCCCCGACGAGTGCGTCGAGCAGATCGACATCGGCGGCCCCTCGATGGTCCGCGCGGCGGCCAAGAACCACCCGTCCGTGGCGATCGTCACCAGCCCCGAGCGGTACGGCGACGTCCTCGCGGCCGTCCGGGCCGGCGGCTTCGACCTGACCGCCCGCAAGCGCCTGGCGGGCGAGGCCTTCCAGCACACCGCGGCGTACGACGTGGCCGTCGCCGCCTGGTTCGCCGACGACTACGCGGCCGCCGACGACTCGGGCTTCCCCGACTTCCTGGGCGCCGCCTACGAGCGGAACAACGTCCTGCGCTACGGCGAGAACCCCCACCAGGGCGCCGCGCTGTACGTGGACGGCACGGGCGGCCTCGCCGAGGCCGAGCAGCTGCACGGCAAGGAGATGTCGTACAACAACTACACGGACACCGACGCCGCGCGCCGGGCCGCGTACGACCACACCGAGCCCTGCGTCGCGATCATCAAGCACGCCAACCCGTGCGGCATCGCGGTCGGCGCGGACGTCGCAGAGGCGCACCGCAAGGCCCACGCCTGCGACCCGCTGTCCGCGTTCGGCGGCGTCATCGCCGTCAACCGCCCGGTCTCGGTCGCGATGGCCGAGCAGGTCGCGGAGATCTTCACCGAGGTCATCGTCGCCCCGGCGTACGAGGACGGGGCCGTCGAGATCCTGGCCAGGAAGAAGAACATCCGCGTCCTGAAGGCCGAGGGCGCCCCGAGCAACCCGGTCGAGGTCAAGCCGATCGACGGCGGCGCGCTGCTCCAGGTCACCGACCGCCTCCAGGCCGAGGGCGACGACCCGGCGAACTGGACCCTGGCGACCGGCGAGGCCCTGTCCGCCGAGGAGCTCGCCGAGCTCGCCTTCGCCTGGAAGGCCTGCCGCGCGGTCAAGTCCAACGCGATCCTGCTCTCCAAGGACGGCGCCTCGGTCGGCGTCGGCATGGGCCAGGTCAACCGCGTCGACTCCGCGAAGCTCGCGGTCGAGCGGGCGGGCGAGGAGCGGGCGCGCGGCTCCTACGCCGCCTCGGACGCCTTCTTCCCCTTCCCGGACGGCCTGGAGATCCTCACCGCGGCCGGCGTGAAGGCGGTCGTGCAGCCGGGCGGCTCGATGCGGGACGAGCTCGTCGTCGAGGCCGCGAAGAAGGCCGGCGTGACGATGTACCTCACGGGGACGCGCCACTTCTTCCACTGAGCCGCGCAGGCCACGGGCGGCCCGCCGAACCCCTCCACGGGGGGCCGGGGGCCGCCCGTCGGCGTTCCGCGGCGGTGTGGGGAGGGCAGGGACCAAACCCGACGGCGGCAGCTCCGCCGATCGGGTGGTCTCTGGTCTAATGGGTTGCTCTTTTGTCGACCACTGGTAGTGGGGGCGTGGTGTTGGACGTACAGAACAGGCCGGCCGAGGAGGCCGGCACCGGTGCTCCCGACGCCGCCGGCAGCGCCCCGCCGGACGGCCTCGCGCCGGCCCCGCTCCGCCCGTACCTGATCCTCGCGGGCGTCCTGTGCGGCCTGTACTTCCTCTACTCCTGGGTGCAGTACGCGCACTTCCGCACCCCGTCCTGGGACCTCGGGATCTTCGGGCAGTCCGTCAGGGCGTACGCCGAGTTCCGGGCCCCCGTCGTCGACATCAAGGGCCCCGGCTTCCACATACTCGGGGACCACTTCAGCCCCGTCACGGCCCTCCTCGCGCCGCTGTACTGGGTCTGGTCCTCGCCGGCCTCCCTGCTGTTCGCGCAGGCCGCGCTCTTCGCCCTCGGCGCCGTCGTCGTCGGCCGCACCACCCAGCAGATCCTCGGCAGCCGGGCCGCCGGCATCGGCCTCGCGCTCGCCTACGGGCTCTCCTGGGGGCTCCAGGAGGCCGTCAAGTCCGACTTCCACGAGATCGCCTTCGCGGTCCCGATGCTCGCCCTGACCTGCCGGGCCCTGCTCCTCGGGCGCTGGACCGCGGCGGCCGCCTGGGCCGCGCCGCTCGTCCTCGTCAAGGAGGACATGGGCCTCACCGTCTCGATGGTCGGCGTGGTCCTCTTCCTGAAGGGCCGGAAGCGGCTCGGCGCCGCCCTGGCCGGCTTCGGCGCCGCGGCGTTCGCGCTGACCGTCCTGGTCCTGATCCCGGCGGCGAGCCGGGTCGGCGAGTACGACTACTGGTCGAAGATCGAGAAGACCGGCCAGGGCACCGACACCTCCTTCGGCCAGGTCATCGGCGACGCGCTCGGCTCGGGCGAGCGCTGGGAGATGGTGTTCTACCTGCTCGCCATCACCGGCTTCCTCGCGCTGCGCTCCCCGCTGGTCCTGCTCGTGCTGCCCACCCTCGGCTGGCGCTTCCTCTCCCAGGACCCCAACCACTGGGGCATGCACTGGCACTACAGCGCCATCCTCATGCCGGTGGTCTTCCTGGCCCTGGTGGACGGCGTCCGTGCGGTGCGGACCTCCCCGCGCGCGTGGCTCGCCGCGTACGGGAAGGTCGCCGTCCCCGTGGCGACGGCGGTCGCGCTGGTCCTCGCGGCGAACCTGCCGCTGCGGGAGCTGACGAAGCCGGAGACGTACCGGTCGGACGTCCGCGCCGAGCAGGCGCGGGCGGCGGTCGACGCGGTGCCCGAGGGCGCGAGCGTGGAGGCCGACGTCTCGCTCCTCGCCCACCTCACCGCGGACCACCGGGTCTACTGGGTCGGCACCTCGAAGGGCGCCACCCCGGACTATCTCGCCTTCGACCTGCGCGGCTGGTCGCAGCAGGTCTCCGACCCGGAGCTGCTGGCTTCGCAACTGCATCCGGAGGCGCGGTACGAGATCACCCACCGCTCGGACGGGTTCGCGGTCCTCAAGCGGGTCTGACCCGGCGGACACGACGGGGGCCCGGTTCCGCACGGAACCGGGCCCCCGTCGTCGTATCGATCAGTACTGCTGCTTGTTGCGGTTGAACCAGGCCGAGCCGTCCGACTTCGCCACGAAGACGATGATCAGGACGCCCAGGACGAGGCTCACGATGCCGAGCGGCAGCGAGAAGATGCTGAAGAGCACGGCGAACGAGGACCAGACGATCGCGCCGATGCGGACGCCGTTGCCGCCGGACTTGAACTTGGCGGCGAGGACCATGCCGAGCACGGCGAAGATGAGCGAGACGATGCCCGCGCCGATCAGGATGCCCTGGCCCATGTCGGCGAACGCCTGGGCGTCGGCGGACGTGGAGCCCGACTTGTCGAGCTCGCTGTCGACCGCGAAGGAGATGCCGATCGCGGCGATGCCGCCGAGCAGGTTGAACGCGCCGAGGATCCACAGCATCACGCGGGCGGACTTCACCCCGCCCGGCATGTCCATGGCCACGCCCGGGTAGCCGCCCCCGCCGTACGGGGAGACCGGCGGGGCCGCCGGGTATCCGTAGCCCTGCTGCGGCGGCACGCCCTGGGGGGCCTGCTGCGGGTAGCCGTAACCGGGCTGCTGGCCCTGGCCCTGACCCTGCGGCTGGCCGTACGGGTTGTTCGGGTCACCGAAGCTCATCGCGGGATTCCTCCGTGAAATTCTCGTGCGGGGACGACGCGGCCCGCGCGGAGGACTTTTCACGGTATGTGAGCGGATTCCCCCCGGCACTTTCCGCGGTACTTCGCCGATCATCGTGGTCGCTTGGTCGACTTTTTGTCCAGTCGATACCCGGCGGAGTTGTGCAAGTGCAACCCGTCGCCCACGGTGACCGTCTGCCCGGTGCGAGCGAATTGGAACATCGCGGGGGTCATCCGGGAGGATGTCTCCATGAGCGCCCAGATTCTCGATGGCAAGGCCACCGCAGCCGCGATCAAGTCCGATCTGACCGTCCGTGTGGCGGCCCTCAAGGAGCAGGGCGTCACACCCGGACTCGGCACCCTCCTGGTCGGTGACGACCCGGCGAGCCAGAAGTACGTCGCCGGAAAGCACCGCGACTGCGCGCAGGTCGGCCTGGCCTCGATCCAGCGCACGCTGCCCGCCACCGCCACCCAGGAGGAGATCGAGGCGGTCGTACGGGAGCTCAACGAGGACCCGGCCTGCACCGGGTACATCGTGCAGCTGCCGCTCCCCAAGGGCATCGACGAGAACCGCGTCCTGGAGCTCATGGACCCGGCCAAGGACGCCGACGGCCTGCACCCGACCAACCTCGGCCGGCTCGTCCTCAACGAGCCCGCCCCGCTGCCCTGCACGCCGAACGGCGTCATCACGCTGCTCCGCGCGCACGGCGTGGAGATCAAGGGCGCGGAGGTCGTGGTGGTCGGCCGCGGCGTCACCATCGGCCGCACGATGCCGCTCATCCTCACCCGCCGCTCCGAGAACGCGACCGTGACTCAGTGCCACACCGGCACCCGGGACCTCTCGGCTCACCTGCGCAACGCCGACATCATCGTCGCCGCGGCCGGCGTGCCGCACCTGATCAAGCCCGAGGACGTGAAGCCGGGCGCGGCCGTCCTCGACGTCGGCGTCTCCCGGAACGCCGAGGGCAAGATCCTCGGCGACGTGGACCCGGGCGTCGCCGAGGTGGCCGCCTGGATCTCCCCGAACCCCGGCGGTGTCGGCCCGATGACCCGCGCCCAGCTCCTCGTCAACGTCGTCGAGGCCGCCGAGCGCGCGGCCGCGGCGCTCTGACGTGACACCCGGGACCCCGGGCGCATCCGGGACCCCGGACGGGGCGGCCGACGCCCCGAGGAACGGGAGCGCCGGTGCGGCGGGACGTGCGCGCGCCGGCGGTGCCACGGGGAACGGCAGCGCCGACGCCCCGGCGCCGCCTGCCCCGGCGCCACCCGCCCCGGCCGACGGGGCCACGGAGCCCGGCACCGCGGGCGCCTCGGCGGCCGACACCGCGCCCGGCCCGGCGGCGGTACCGGGTCCGGTCCTCACCTCCGCGGTCTGGAAGCGCCCCGCGCCCATCCTCACCACCGACACCGCGCGCCCCGAGGGCGGCGGCCGGGCGGCGCCGAGCGACGCCCCGGCGCCCGCCCGTCAGTGGCCGCTGCTGACCGTGCTCGGTCTCGCCGGCATCGGCCTGCTCGTGGTCGGGACGGACGCCTTCGCGCAGTCCTTCCGGATCGGCACGATGCTGGTCGGCGCGGCGCTCCTCGTGGGGGCCGTGCTGCGCCGCGTGATGCCCTCGGTGGGCATGCTCGCCGTCCGGTCCCGCTTCACGGACATGATCACGTACGGGGTGATGGGTGGCCTGATCGTGCTGCTCGCGCTCATGGTGCAGCCGGAACCCTGGCTGAAGATCCCGTTCCTGGAGGACATCCTCCATCTGACGGTCACCTGACGGGGCCCGGCTTCCCCGCGGCCCCGACGATCTGTGGCGCGGTGCCCGCCCTCTCCCCCGTGGGAGGGCGGGCACCGCTGCGTTCAGGGTCATGTACGTGCCAAGGTTGGTTCAAGGTCCGGTAGGGCGCTGTGGCACGGAAGTGACCATTCCGGTACCTCGGGTACGCATCCGGGGGCGCGCATCGCCCGGGGACCTGCCATCCTTCGGTGCAGCGGGGGAGACCCGGTTGGCACGGGACAAGGGGGACCGCCATGCCTGGCTGGAAGGCGCTGCCGGAGGAACTCGATCCGGACGTCCGTGCGTTCACGGAACGGCTCCGCCGCCTCATCGAGCGCAGCGGTCTCGGCGTCACCGCCGTCGCCGAGCGCACCGGGCGCGAGCGGTCCGCCTGGGACGCCTATCTGAACGCCCGCCGGCCGGCGCCCCGCAGCGCCGTCGTGGCCCTCGCCGAGGTGACCGGAAGCGATCCGGCGGGCCTCGCGACCGACTGGGAGCGCGCGGAGCGCGCCTGGGCCCGGGACGGGAAGGCGGTCGCCGGTGGCGGTGCGGCCGGGCCCGCGGACGGGGACGGCGGCCGCCACGAGGGCCCCGAGGCCCAGGACCAGACCCTCCGGATCCGCCGCGTCGACCACCCCGATCGCCCGGCGGCCCCGGGCGTGAAGGGGGCGGGCGTTCCCGGCTCCTCGGGGGAGTCCCGTACGCCCGGCGCTGTCGGGGATGCCGGTATGCCCGGCGCCTCCGGCGAGCCGCGTCCTCCCGGCGGCGCACCGCACGCCGACCCGGCCTTCACCGCCCCGAGGCCCTCCGTCGCCGTTCCCCCGTCCCACCTCCCCGGACCGACGACCGGTGCGGCCCCCGCCCGCACCCCCGACTCCCGCCGCCGCAAGGTCCTGCTCTACGCCACCGGGAGCGTCGGGGCTCTGCTCGTCGTCACCGCCGCCCTGCTCCTCGTCGACCTCGGCGGCTCCGAGGGGCCGGGCGGGGACGACCGGGCGGCCGCCCCGACCACCACCACGGCCCCGCCCACCACCCGGCCCGCCGACCTCCCGCCGGGCGTGCGGTGCTCGGGAAGCGACTGCACGGGCCGCGACCCGGAGGAGATGGGGTGCGGCGGCCCCCTCGCCACGACCGTCGCCCGCGCCGTCGTCGGCGGGGCGCAGGTCGAGGTCCGCCACAGCGAGACCTGCGGCGCGTCCTGGGCCCGGCTCAGCGGCGGCGCGCCCCGGGACACGGTGACGATCCGCGTGGGGGACGCCGAGCGGAGCGCGACCGTCGCCGAGGGCGCCGACACGGTGGCGACGGGGACCGACGCGTACACGCCGATGGTCGCGGTTCCCCCCGGCGCGGCGGCCCAGGCCTGCGGCCTGCTCGCGGACGGCGGCGAAGGCTGCACCACCGGCCCGTGAACGCCCGCGCGGACGGCCCGCGGCGGCCGCGCGGGCGGGCGGCAGTGAGCCGGACCACAAGGGGGTGGGGGTTGAGCGGGGCCCGGGTCGGATAGCCTGACCGCTGGATATCTCTTCATGTCGAGACACCGATCGATCAAGAGAGCTATCCCGCACCAGGGGCAGGGACCCCCACCGCCAGCTGTCTTACGGAGATCGCCATGACCCGCACTCCCGTGAATGTCACCGTGACCGGCGCGGCCGGCCAGATCGGCTACGCGCTGCTCTTCCGCATCGCCTCCGGCCACCTGCTCGGCGCGGACGTGCCGGTCAAGCTGCGCCTCCTCGAGATCCCGCAGGGCGTGAAGGCCGCCGAGGGCACCGCCATGGAGCTCGACGACTGCGCCTTCCCGCTGCTCAAGGGCATCGACATCTTCGACGACCCGAACCAGGGCTTCGAGGGCGCCAACGTCGCGCTGCTGGTCGGCGCCCGCCCGCGTACCAAGGGCATGGAGCGCGGTGACCTGCTCGCCGCCAACGGCGGCATCTTCAAGCCGCAGGGCAAGGCCATCAACGACCACGCCGCGGACGACATCAAGGTCCTCGTCGTCGGCAACCCGGCCAACACCAACGCCCTGATCGCCCAGGCCGCGGCCCCGGACGTGCCGGCCGAGCGCTTCACCGCGATGACCCGCCTGGACCACAACCGCGCGCTCTCGCAGCTCGCGGTCAAGACCGGCGCGTCCGTCGAGGACATCAAGCGCCTCACCATCTGGGGCAACCACTCGGCGACCCAGTACCCGGACATCTTCCACGCGGAGATCGCCGGCAAGAACGCCGCCGAGGTCGTCAGCGACGAGGCGTGGCTGGCCGACACCTTCATCCCGACCGTCGCCAAGCGTGGCGCCGCGATCATCGAGGCCCGTGGCGCGTCCTCCGCCGCCTCGGCCGCGAACGCCGCCATCGACCACGTCCACACCTGGGTCAACGGCACCGCCGCGGGCGACTGGACCTCCATGGGCATCCCGTCGGACGGCTCGTACGGCGTCCCGGAGGGTCTCATCTCCTCCTTCCCCGTCACCTGCGCCGACGGGAAGTACGAGATCGTCCAGGGCCTGGAGATCAACGACTTCTCGCGCGGCCGCATCGACGCCTCCGTGCAGGAGCTCGCAGAGGAGCGCGACGCGGTCCGCGAGCTCGGCCTCATCTGAGTCCCCGCTCCACGCGCCCGGCGCCCCCGTTCCGTACGACCGACCGTACGGCGCGGGGGCGCCGTTTCTCATGCCGGGGGAGGGGCTGCCCGGCGTTCCCGACGGCTTCCGGCGCTCACGCCCCGCGCGGGGTGTAGTGGCCCGGCGTCATGCGGGTGGACACGGCGATCCGGTTCCAGGCGTTGATGACGACGATCGCACCGATGACGCGGGCGAGCTCGGTCTCGTCGAAGTGCCGCGCGGCGCGGGCGTACACCTCGTCGGGGACGAAGCCGTCCGTGAGGACGGTGACGGCCTCGGTCAGGGCCAGGGCGGCGAGCTCCCGCTCGGTGTAGAAGTGCCGGGACTCCTCCCAGGCGGACAGCTGCACGATGCGCTCGACGGTCTCGCCCTCGGCCAGCGCGTCCTTGGTGTGCATGTCGATGCAGAAGGCGCAGTGGTTGATCTGCGAGGCCCGGATCTTGATCAGGTGGTAGAGGGTCGCGTCGACGTCCTTCGCCGCCGCCGTCTCCAGACGCAGCATCGCCCGGTAGAACTCGGGGACGCGCTCGGCGAGGGGGAGGCGCGGGGCGTGCTCGGGTGCGTACTCGGTGGGCGCGGCGGTGCCGGGGGTGTCCGTGGGGTGCGTGTGCGTGCTCATGTCCTTCACCGTACGAGCCGGGTGGCTCAGGAGTATGGTCCATTCCCATGGCTGACGAGTGGGCCACTTTCGGGGCCGATCTCCACCTCGAACTGCGCGGACCGCGGCTGCGCGCCGGGCTCATGGACGCGCTCCGCGAGGCGGTCCGCAGCGGGCGGCTCGCGGCGGGCACCCGGCTGCCGTCCTCCCGCTCGCTCGCGGCCGACCTGGGCATGGCCCGCAACACCGTCGCCGACGCCTACGCCGAACTCGTCGCCGAGGGCTGGCTGACGGCCCGGCAGGGCTCCGGCACCCGGGTCGCCCGTCGAGCCGAACCCCGGCGCCCGGAGGCGCGCCGCCCCGAGCCCCCGCGCGCCGCGCTCCGGCGCGTGGAGCACCGGCCGGGGCCGGTCCCCCTCGGCTCCCCTCCTGGTCGCCCCCTTCCGCGCCCCTCCGCGCCCGCGCACAACCTCAAGGCCGGAACCCCCGACCTGGCGTCCTTCCCGCGCGCCGAATGGCTCAAGGCGTACCGGCGGGCGCTCACCGCAGCCCCCAACGAGGCCTTCGGCTACGGCGATCCGCGCGGCCGGATCGAACTCCGCACCGTCCTCGCCGAGTACCTGGCCCGCGCGCGGGGCGTGTACGCCCGCCCCGAGCGGATCGTCGTCTGCGCGGGCTTCGTGCACGGTCTGATGCTGGTTGGGCAGGTGCTGCGGAGCCGCGGTGTCCGGGACGTCGCGGTGGAGTCGTACGGGCTGGGCCTGCACGCGGACCTCCTGACCGGGGCGGGGCTCGGGACTCCGGCGCTGCCGTTCGACGAGCGGGGCACCCTGGTCGAGGAGTCCGGTCCGCTCGCCTCGGCCGGGGCCGTCCTGATGACGGCCGCCCACCAGTTCCCGCTGGGCGGCGCCCTGCCCCCGGACCGGCGCGCGGCGGTCGTGGACTGGGCGCGGGCCTCGGGCGGCTTCGTCCTGGAGGACGACTACGACGGGGAGTTCCGGTACGACCGGCAGCCCGTGGGCGCCCTCCAGGGCCTCGATCCCGAGCGGGTCGTCTATCTCGGGACGGCGAGCAAGTCCCTCGCCCCGGGGCTGCGGCTGGCGTGGATGGTGCTGCCGGAGAGCCTGGTCGGCGCGGTGGTGGCGGCGAAGGGGGCGGTGGACTGGGTGTCCGGCGCGCCGGACCAGCTGGCCTTCGCGGAGTTCCTGGCCTCGGGGGCGTACGACCGGCACGTACGGGCGATGCGGCTGCGCTACCGGCGCCGCCGCGACCAGCTCGTCGCGGCGGTGGCGGCGCACGCGCCGGAGACGAGGGTCAGCGGGATCGCGGCCGGTCTCCACGCCGTCCTGGCCCTGCCGCCCGGCACGGAGCAGGACGTGCTGCGGGCCGCCGCCTGGAACGGTCTGGCGGTCCAGGGCGTGAACCAGTTCCGCCGCCCGACGGTGCCGGCGACCCTGGACGGCCTCGTCGTCGGCTACGGGACACCCCCGGACAGCGGCTGGCAGGGCGCGCTCCAGGCCCTTCTCCGCACGCTTCCGTGAGGACGGGCGCCGGCCCCGCCGCCGCACCGCGAGCAGCCGGCGGAGCCTCGGCCGGGTCCGGGGAGCGCCCGACGGCCGGAGCGTGAGCGGAGGTTCCCCGGGTATGCGCGGTCCTACACGACGAAGCGTCACCGCAGCACCGAGGAAACGGAGTCCAACATGATGATCGTCGGAATCGTCGCGATATGCGTGGTACTCGCCGTTCTGGCGTTCTTCCTGCCGCGGCTCTCCCAGCACCCCCAGCGCGGCACCCAGAAGACTCTCGGCCTGGGGTCCCGCGCGGGCGGCAAGGCTCCCGGCGTCCTGGGCCGCCTCTTCAGCAAGCCGTTCCGCAGCAGCTCGAAGGCGGTCGGCAAGAGCGGCTCCGCCGGCCGTCGCGCCCGGGGGCACATGCCCTTCTGACCCCGCACCCCTCTCGGCCCGGCCCCGACGTCCGCCGGGGGCCGGGCCGCGGTGCGTCCGCGGGGGCACCGGACCGTACGCGCGCACGGCGGCGACTCCGATCGGCTCCGGCTCAGCCGGCCGCTTCCGGCGGTTCGCCGAAGCGGGCGAGGGTCAGGGAGCCCGCCACCGCGATCGCGAAGCCGACGACCGCGAGCCAGCCGAGGCCCTCGCGGGTGGTGTCGCCGAGCCAGGCCACCCCGATGATCGCCGGACCGATCGTCTCGCCCAGGACGGAGCCCGCCGTCGCCGTCGTCACCGAGCCGCGCTGGAGCGCGGAGGTCAGCAGCAGGAACGCCGCGCCGCCGCCGACCAGGAGGGCGTACAGCGACGGGTCCGTGAGGTCGATCCCGTCGATCAGCCGGACCGCCACCTCCACCACCCCGAAGCCGAAGCCCGCCCCGAGGCCCAGGACCAGCGCGCGCGGCTTCTCCGGCAGCCGGCCGCCCGCCACCCCGAGCAGCAGCACGCCGAACGCGGCGGCCAGCAGGCCCCAGGGCAGCCACTCCGGGCCCGGCCGGTGGCCCTCCTTCCCCGAGGTGAGGGCAAGGAGCGCCAGCCCCGCGCAGACCGCGCCCACGGCCGTCCACTCCACCCGGCTGAGCCGCACCCGCAGCAGACGGGAGGCGATGACCGCCGTGACCGCCAGGCTCGCGGCGAGCGCCGCGCCGACCACGTAGATGGGCAGGGTCCGCAGGGCCACGATCTGGAGGACGAAGCCGAGGCCGTCCATGCCGAGGCCGGCGATGTACCGCCACTGGCGCAGCGCCCGCCACATCAGCGCGAGGTCGACTCCGCCGCCGGTCCCCGGCGTCGCGGCGCGGGCCGCCATCGCCTGGAAGACGGAGGCGGCGCCGAAGCAGACGGACGAGGCGAGCGCACAAATCATCCCGAGTAGCACGAAACGACTCTAGGCGGTGAGGCCGGAATCGACCGGCCTACACTGTGCGGTCGCGACTGCGAAGGAGAGGGCCAGGACATGCGGAGGCTGAGGTCGAGCACGGTGGTGCTCGGCGGGATGGGAGTGCTCGCCGCGACGATCACCGCGTGCGGCTCCGACCCGGACAAGCGGTGTGTCGACCCGGTGACCCGGGAGACGCTGCCCAGCTACGAGTGCGGCAGCGGTGGCGGCGACGACGACAACGGCAGCAGCACCCACCGGGGTTCGTACTACTACGGCGGCTCCATACGTGACAACCGCGTGAGCGGCGGCAGCTTCGACAAGAAGGCCGTCGACACCGGCGGCTTCGGCTGCTCCGGTTCCGGCGGCGGCTGAGAGAGGCCCGGCACATGCGACGGCACACGATCGAGCCCCGGCCGGGCTGGCAGGAGACGGTGGAGGAGCAGGGGCTCGTCTACCCGCTGACCCGCTACCCGGACGGTTCGCTGCGCCCGTACTGGGACGAGAGCGCGTACTACTCCTTCACCCTGCCCGAGGTCGAGGCGCTGGAGGAGGTCGTCGAGGAGCTGCACGCGATGTGCCTCGCCGCCGCCGCGCACATCGTCGAGCGGGGCCGGTTCGCCGAGCTGGGGATCACCGACCCCAGGCTCGCGTCGCTGGTCGCCGAGTCCTGGCGGCGGCGTGCCGAACTGCCCTCCCTCTACGGACGGTTCGACCTCCGCTACGACGGCACCGGGCCGGCCAAGATGCTGGAGTACAACGCCGACACCCCCACCTCGCTCGTCGAGGCCGCCAGCCCGCAGTGGTTCTGGATGGAGGAACGGTTCCCCGGCGCGGACCAGTGGAACTCCCTCCACGAACGGCTCGTCGACGCCTGGCGCAAGCAGGCCCGGCTGCTGCCCCCCGGCCCCCTGCACTTCGCGCACTCGGACGGCGACGAGCTCGGCGAGGACCTGATGACGGTCGCGTACCTGCGCGAGACCGCCCAGCAGGCCGGTCTGGAGACCGAGGCGCTCTCCGTCGAACGGATCGGCTGGGACCGGCTCTCGCGCCGCTTCGTGGACGACCGGCTCCGGTTCATCCGCAGCTGCTTCAAGCTCTACCCGTGGGAGTGGCTGACCACCGACCGCTTCGGCCCGCACGTCCTGGACACCCTCGACAACGGCGGCGGCACCGGCACGACCTGCTGGATCGAGCCCGCCTGGAAGATGCTGCTCTCCAACAAGGCGCTCCTCGCGATCCTGTGGGAGCTGTACCCGGGCCACCCCAACCTGCTGCCCGCCTACCTCGACGGACCACGGGAACTCGCCACCACCACCGGCTGGGTCGCCAAGCCGCTGCTCGGCCGCGAGGGCGCCGGCGTCACCCTGCACGAGGCGGGCACCGAACCGTTCGTCTGGGACGGGGAGCCCTGCTGCTACCAGGAACTGGCCCCGCTGCCCGACTTCGACGGCAACAGGGTGGTGCTCGGCGCGTGGGTCGTCGAGGACGAGGCGGCGGGGCTCGGCATCCGCGAGTCGGCGGACCTGGTCACCGACGAGTACGCCCGCTTCCTCCCGCACGTGATCCTGTAGGCCGCGACCGGGCCCGCCCCGCCTACTCGGGCACGTAGTCCCGCAGCGGAGCCGGGCGCAGGCCCGCGGCCTCGGCGGCGGCCAAGGCCCGGGTCAGGTCCTCCTCCAGGGTCTCGTTGAAGTGCAGCAGGATGATGTCGCCGGCCTTGAGCACCGGCGTCGGCGGGCTCCACTGGCCCCAGGTGGTGAGGTCGTACGTCCAGGTGACCAGCGCCTTCGCCCCGCAGGCGCGGGCCGCGGTCCGGGTCGTCGCGTCGTACACGCCGTACGGCGGGCGGATCAGCCGGGGGCCGTCGCCGAACTGCGCGAGGTGCCGGTCCCGCGCGCCGCAGAACTCCGCCGTCTGGCCCGCGGCGTCCAGGGTGGTCAGGTCCGGGTGGTTGACCGTGTGGTTCTCGACGCGCGAGGGGCCCCCGGCGAGCAGGTCGCGGAAGTACCCGGAGTCGTACGAGTAGGCGCCCGGCAGCAGGAACAGCGAGGCGGGCACCCGGCGGTCGAGCAGCAGTTTCGCGGCGGCGGGGTCGTGGAACCAGCCGTCGTCGATGGTGATGAAGACGACCGGGTCCGTGGTCTCGACGCGCGGGACCACCGGGACGGGCTCGGGCCAGGCCGCCCGCGGGGCGGCGTGCGCGGGTCCCGTGACCGCGCCCAGGAGCGCGAGGGGGACGGCGGCGGCGAGCGCGGCACGCACGGCGTGGCGCAGGCTGAGTCTCGGCATGGCGGCATCATTGGCCTAGACCAACTGCCGTGTCAATGGTCCGGGTTGACCCGCTCCGACCCGTCCCCGCCGTCCCCTCGAACAGGCCGGGCCCGTCACTCCCCGGCCAGGACCCCCCGCAGCTGCTCCAGGCCCCAGTCGAGGTCCTCCTTCGAGATGACCAGCGGCGGGGCGATGCGGATCGTCGACCCGTGGGTGTCCTTCACCAGGACCCCCCGCGCCATCAGCTTCTCCGAGATCTCCCGGCCGGTGCCGTGCGACGGGGCGATGTCCACCCCGGCCCACAGGCCCCGCCCGCGCACCGCCTCGACCGCCCCGCCGCCCACGAGCAGCCCCAGTTCGGCGTGCAGGTGCTCGCCCAGCTCCGCCGCCCGCTCCTGGTACTCGCCCGTCCGCAGCATCGCCACGACCTCCAGCGCCACCGCGCAGGCCAGCGGGTTCCCGCCGAAGGTCGAGCCGTGCTCACCCGGCTTGAACACCCCGAGCACCTCGCGGTCGGCGACCACCGCCGACACCGGCACCACGCCGCCGCCCAGCGCCTTCCCGAGCACGTACACGTCCGGCACCACGCCCTCGTGCTCGCACGCGAACGTCCGGCCCGTCCGGCCCAGACCCGACTGGATCTCGTCCGCCACGAACAGCACGTTCCGCCGGCGGGTCAGCTCCCGCACCCCCGCGAGATAGCCGGCCGGCGGGACCAGGACACCCGCCTCGCCCTGGATCGGTTCGAGCAGCACCGCCACCGTGTTCTCGGTGACCGCGGCCTCCATCGCCGTCAGGTCGCCGTACGGGACGATCTCGAACCCCGGTGTGTACGGACCGAAGTGGTCCCGCGCCTCGTGGTCCGTGGAGAAGCTGACGATCGTCGTCGTGCGGCCGTGGAAGTTGTTCGCCGCCACCACGATCTTCGCGTGCCCGTCCGGCACGCCCTTCACCTCGTACCCCCACTTCCGGACGGTCTTCACCGCCGTCTCGATCGCCTCCGCGCCGGTGTTCATCGGCAGCACCGCCTCCTTCCCGCACAGCTCGGCGAGCCGGGTGCAGAACTCGGCGAACCGGTCGTGGTGGAAGGCGCGCGACGTCAGCGTCACCCGCTCCAGCTGGGCCTTCGCGGCGTCGATCAGACGCCGGTTGCCGTGCCCGAAGTTGAGCGCCGAGTAGCCGGCGAGCATGTCGAGATAGCGGCGCCCCTCGACATCGGTCATCCAGGCGCCGTCCGCCGAAGCGACGACGACCGGCAGGGGGTGGTAGTTGTGAGCGCTGTGCGCCTCCGCCGAAGCGATCGCGTCTTGTGTGCTCGACACGGGATCTCCGTTCGTCCTGCGGCTCGGGGGGTGACCCCGACGAGGGGATGTGGCCCCTGTTTCTATCGTCGCTCGGATGCCGGACCGGGAAACCTCGCGCGCGCCGCGCCCGCTACTCTGACCCCACGCATGGCGACTGGCGCGCGGGGAAGCGACCCCGGGGAAGCCGTGCGCGGCAGACCACACGAGACGCCGCCCGCCTGGGCGTCACGGGACCTGAGTCCCGCGTGGCGCCGCGCCTCACGCAGTGCCCCGGGACCCGCCGACGCCCGGAGGACACCGCCATGACCGCACCGCAGCACCCCTACCCGCACCCCGCGCTCGCCGCCGCCGACCCTGAGCTCGCCGCCCTCGTCGGCGCCGAGGAACGCCTCCAGGCCGAGACCCTCCGCCTGATCCCCAGCGAGAACTACGTCTCCGCCGCCGTCCTGGAGGCCTCCGGCACCGTCCTCCAGAACAAGTACAGCGAGGGCTACCCCGGCCGCCGCTACTACGAGGGCCAGCAGAACATCGACCGGGTCGAGACCCTCGCCGTGGAGCGCGCCAAGGCCGTCTTCGGCGTCGACCACGCCAACGTCCAGCCCTACTCCGGCTCCCCGGCCAACCTCGCCGTCTACCTCGCCTTCGCCGAGCCCGGCGACACTGTCATGGGCATGGCGCTGCCGATGGGCGGCCACCTCACCCACGGCTGGGGCGTCTCCGCCACCGGCCGGTGGTTCCGCGGCGTCCAGTACGGCGTCCGCCAGGACACCGGTCTCATCGACTTCGACGAGGTCCGCGACCTCGCCCTCAAGGAGCGGCCCAAGGTCATCTTCTGCGGCGGCACCGCGCTGCCCCGCACGATCGACTTCGCCGCCTTCGGCGAGATCGCCCGCGAGGCCGGTGCGGTGCTCGTCGCCGACATCGCCCACATCGCTGGTCTGGTCGCGGGCGGCGCCCACCCGTCCCCCGTCCCGCACGTGGACGTCGTCTCCACGACCACCCACAAGACCCTGCGGGGCCCGCGCGGCGCCATGCTGATGTCCCGCGAGGAGCACGCCAAGGCCCTCGACAAGGCCGTCTTCCCCGGACTCCAGGGCGGCCCGCACAACCAGACCACCGCCGCGATCGCCGTCGCCCTCCGCGAGGCCTCCCTGCCCTCCTTCCGGGACTACGCCCACGCCGTCGTCGCCAACGCCAGGGCCCTCGCCGAGGCGCTCCTCGCCCGGGGCTTCGACCTGGTCTCCGGCGGCACCGACAACCACCTGGTCCTGATGGACCTCACCCCCAAGCAGGTCCCGGGCAAGACCGCCGCGAAGGCCCTCGACCGGGCGGGCATCGTCGTCAACTACAACACCGTCCCCTACGACCCCCGGAAGCCGTTCGACCCCTCGGGCATCCGCATCGGCACCCCCTCCCTCACCTCCCGCGGGCTCGGCACCGCGCACATGGCCCTCGTCGCCGAGTGGATCGACCGCGGTGTCGCGGCCGCCGGCACCGGCGACGAGCAGGCCCTCGCCACGATCCGCGCGGAGGTGGCCGACCTGCTGACCGCCTTCCCGGCCCCCGGCCTCCCCGTCTGACCCGCCCCCGGCCTCCCCGTCTGACCCGCCCCCGGCCTCCCCGTCTGACCCGCCCCCGGACTCCCCGGCCGACCCGCCCGGGGACGTCGGCCGGGGGCCCCGTACGTCGACCGGCCCGCCCCCCGTACGTCAGCCGACCGACTCGGCCGTCCGTCGGGCCTCCTCGCGGTCCGGTATCCCCTCCAGCCGGAAGGTGAACGTGCCCCCGCTCCTCGTCCAGAGGAGCGTGGGGCCCGCCGTGCGGACCTCATGCGTCCAGGCCGTGCCCGTCCCGTCGGTCATCGGGAACGTCAGCAGGTGCGGGGCCGCGAACCAGTAGCCCTGCGCCCCGTCCGGGAGATCCACCCACTCCGGCTGCGTCCGCGTCTGCTTGGCGAAGCCGAGGTCCAGCCCGGCCGGGAACTCGTCCAGCCGGACCGTCCGCTCCCCGTCGCGCCAGCACAGACTGATCACCGCCCGGCCCCGCTCGGCCGACCCCGTCACCGCCACGGCGTCCGGCGGGCCGAGCGCCCCGGGTATCAGCGGCTCGAAGCCCGCGAGCCGGCCGGCGTCCGCGAGCGGCACCGGCTCCGGGCACCCCGGCACCGGGCCCCCGGCCGGCACCCGCCGCCCGTCCGGCTCGTACCGCACGGCGACCCCGCCGAAGCCGAACCACTCCGCCACCGCCGCCCGCACCGGCGGGGTGAGCACCAGCACGATCAGCACCCCGGCCAGACCCGCCAGCAGCGCCCGCCGGCGCGCCCGGACCCACCCCCGCACCGCCCCCCGCACGTCCCGCCGGGGACGGACCGGTACCGGCACCGGCGTCGGCACCTGCTCGGCGAGGAGCCGCGCGAGCACCCGCTCGGCCATCGACTCCCCGTCCACGTCCGGCACCCGCAGCCGCCGCCCCAGCTCCCTCAGCTCGTCCGGCAGACCCTCGTCAGCCACGCCCCCCACCTCCCTCCGATCCCTCAGGTCCCTCGGTCAGGCTCTCCCCGAGCACTAGCCCCAGCTTCTTCAGCGCCCGGCTCAGCCGGGACTTCACCGTCCCCCGCGGCCAGCCCAGCGCCGCGGCGGTCTCCGTCTCGTCCAGTTCCAGCAGATAGCGGTGGATCACCACCTGCCGGTGGTCCTCGCCCAAAGCGTCGAGCGCGTCCAGGAGGCGTCTGCTCCGCTCCCGCTCCACCGCCGCGACCGCCGGATCGGCCGACTCCGGTATCCGCGGCTCGCCCCCGAGCAGGTCCGCCTCCCGACCGGCGACGGCCCGCTGCCGGCCCGCCGACCGCACTGTGTTCCTGGTCTCATTGACGACGATCCGCAGCAGCCACGGCCGGAACGCCGAGCCCTCCTCGAAGCGCCCCAGCGACCGGTACGCCTTGAAGAAGGCCTGCTGCACCACGTCCTCGGCCTCCGCGCCCGCGCCGCACGCCACCGCCGCTCTCAGCGCGACCGCCGTGTGCGCGCGGACCAGCGCCGCGTACGCCTCCGGCTCTCCGGCGCGCACCCGGGCGATGACCGCGGCCTCGTCGTCGACCAGGCCCCCCTCCCGCGTCCTCACACTGTTGATACACCGGCAGTCCGGGATCGGTTCCCACACCTGAGAGAATGATGTGCATGGCCTCTGACGTTCCCCGCGTGCTCTCCGGAATCCAGCCCACGGCAGGCTCGTTCCACCTCGGCAACTACCTCGGCGCCGTCCGCCAGTGGGTCGCCCTCCAGGAGTCCCACGACGCCTTCTACATGGTCGTCGACCTGCACGCGATCACGGTCCCGCAGGACCCCGCCGAGCTGCGCGCCAACACCCGGCTGGCCGCGGCGCAGCTGCTCGCCGCCGGTCTCGACCCCGAGCGCTGCACGCTGTTCGTCCAGAGCCACGTCCCCGAGCACGCCCAGCTCGGCTGGGTCATGAACTGCCTCACCGGCTTCGGCGAGGCCTCCCGCATGACCCAGTTCAAGGACAAGTCCGCCAAGCAGGGCGCCGACCGCGCCACCGTCGGACTCTTCACGTACCCGATCCTCCAGGTCGCCGACATCCTGCTCTACCAGGCCAACCAGGTCCCGGTCGGCGAGGACCAGCGCCAGCACATCGAGCTGACGCGCGACCTCGCGGAGCGCTTCAACGGCCGCTTCGGCGAGACGTTCACGATCCCGGCGCCGTACATCCTGAAGGAGACGGCGAAGATCTACGACCTCCAGGACCCCTCGATCAAGATGAGCAAGTCGGCGTCCACGCCCAAGGGCCTCATCAACCTCCTGGACGACCCGAAGACCACCGCGAAGAAGGTCAAGAGCGCGGTCACCGACACCGACACGGTGATCCGCTTCGACCCGGAGAACAAGGCCGGCGTCTCCAACCTGCTCACGATCATGTCCACGCTCACCTCCACGTCCGTCGAGGATCTGGTGAAGAGCTACGAGGGCAAGATGTACGGCGCGCTGAAGACGGATCTCGCCGAGGTCATGGTGGACTTCGTCACTCCGTTCCGGACCCGCACCCAGGAATACCTGGACGACCCGGAGACGCTGGACTCGGTCCTGGCCAAGGGAGCGGAGAAGGCCCGGGCGGTCGCCGCGGAGACGCTCGCGCAGACGTACGAGCGCATGGGCTTCCTTCCGGCCAAGCACTGAGACCAAGGACCCTGGCCCAAAGGGCGGTGGAGGCCGCACACTGGCGGCTGGACCACCCGACACAAGTCGACCGACGACGGAGGAGAACGACGTGGGGACCGTAACGCTCGGCGTTTCGATCGCGGTCCCGGAGCCCTACGGCAGCCTGCTCCAGGAGCGGCGCGCCGGCTTCGGGGACCCGGCTGCCCATGGCATCCCCACGCACGTGACGCTCCTCCCGCCGACCGCGGTCGAGGAGGAGCGGCTGCCGGAGATCGAGGCGCACCTGGCCGGTGTCGCCGCGGGCTGCCGGCCGTTCCCGGTGCGCCTCCGGGGCACCGGGACCTTCCGGCCGGTCTCGCCGGTCGTCTTCGTGAAGGTCCAGGAGGGCGTGTCCCCCTGCAGCCGGCTCCAGCACGAGATCCGGTCCGAGGCGGGCCCGCTCGCGCGCGAGCTCATGTTCCCGTACCACCCGCACGTCACCGTGGCGCACGGCATCTCCGAGGAGGGGATGGACCGCGCGTTCGAGGAGCTGGCGGGGTACGAGGCGGCCTGGAACTGCCGCTCCTTCGCCCTGTACGAGCAGGGCCCGGACGGCGTGTGGCGGAAGCTGTACGACTACGAGTTCGGCAGCGGCCGCCCCATCTCGGCCGTCCCGGCGCAGGGCGGCAGCCCGGTCGACACCCCCACGGTCACCCCCGCCGGCTGATGCGCCCGCGGGGCCTCACACCGGCAGCCGCCGGAACAGCGGCCTCGGCAGGTGCCGTACCGCCGCCATCACCATCCGCAGCGTCCCCGGCACCCACACCGTCTCCGAGCGCCTCCGCAGCCCCAGCTCGATCGCGCACGCGACCGCCTCGGGCGTGGTCGCCGGCGGGGTCTCCGCCCGCCCGGCCGTCGCCTTCGAGCGGACGAACCCGGGCCGTACGACCATCACGTGCACGCCGGTGCCGTGCAGGGCGTCCCCGAGGCCCTGGGCGAAGACGTCGAGGCCCGCCTTCGACGAGCCGTAGATGAAGTCCGTCCGGCGGGCCCGCTCGCCCGCCACCGAGGACAGCACCACCAGCGAACCGTGCCCCTGCTCCTGGAGCGCGCCCGCGCACACCAGTCCGGCCGAGACCGCGCCCGTGTAGTTGGTCTGCGCGACGCGGACGGCGGCGAGCGGGTCGGACTCGTCGTGCGCCTGGTCGCCGAGGACACCGAAGGCGAGCAGCACCATGTCGATGTCGCCCTCGGTGAAGATCTTGCCGAGCCGCTCCTCGTGGGACTCGGTGTCGAGCGCGTCGAAGGGCACGGTCCGCACCTCGGCGCCGAGCGCGCGCAGCGATTCCGCCGCGGCGGCGAGCGCGGGGGAGGGGCGCCCGGCCAGCCAGACGGTACGGGTACGGCGGGCGATCAGCCGCCGGGCGGTGGCGAGCCCGATCGCGGAGGTGCCGCCGAGGACGAGCAGGGACTGCGGGGCACCGAAGGCGTCCTTCACGGGGGCTCCTAGAGGTCGAGGCGGCGGGAGAGGTCCGAGGTGAGCGTGGAACCGGGGTCGAGCGCGGCCCTCAGCGCCCGGAACTCGCCGAGCCGCGGGTACATCGCGGTCAGCGCCTCCGGGCGGACGCGGGAGTCCCTGGCGAGGTAGACGCGGCCGCCCGCGCCCGCGACCTCCTCGTCGAGGGAGTCGAGGAAGGGGCCGAGACCGGGCAGGCCGGTGGGCAGTTCGAGGGCGAGCGACCAGCCGGGCAGCGGGAAGGACAGCGGGCCGGGACCGGCCGCGCCGAAGCGCTGGAGGACCGAGCCGAAGACGGGGCAGCGGCGGTCCGCGATCCGCCGGACCACCCGGCGCAGGGCCTCCTCCTGCCCGTACGGGACGACGAACTGGTACGGGACGGATCCCGCGCGCCCGTGGAGCCGGTTCCGGTGCGGGACGCCGTCGAGCGGGTGGAGGAAGGCGGCGAGCGGCTGGAGGGCGGTGGCACGCGCGCGCGGTGCCCGGCGGTACGCGAGCTCGGCGAGGAGGCCGGTGACGCTGCGGCCGAGGAGCCCGCCGGGCAGGGGCGGCGCCGCGGGCAGCCGGACGGGGCGGTGGGCGAGCGGCGCCCGGCGGGCCCGGTGGCGGCGGGGCAGCGCGTCGTACGGGGTGTGGTCGCCGCGGACGAGGACGGCGCGGCCGGTGGCGGCGCCCCGGGCGAGCAGGTCGATCCGGGCGGCGGCGTAGCGGTGCCGGGGGTCGGTGGAGGAGAGCCGGTCCATCGTCTCGTCGAGGTCCGCGGTCCGCTCGGTGTCCACGGTCATGAGCGAGGTCTCGACGGACGGCAGCCGCAGGGTGGCGGAGAGGATCACCCCGGTCAGGCCCATGCCGCCGGTGGTGGCGTCGAAGAGCGGGGTGCCGGGCAGCACGGTCCTGATCCCGCCGTCCGCGGTGAGGAGTTCGAGCGAGACCACGTGCCGGCCGAAGGAGCCGGCGTTGGGGTGGTCCGTGCCGTGGACGTCGGCGCCGATCGCGCCGCCGACGGTCACGTACCGGGTGCCGGGGGTGACCGGAACGAACCGGCCGAGCGGGAGGAGCGCCTCCGTCAGCCGGTGCAGGCTGACGCCCGCCTCGCAGACGGCGAGCCCGGCGGCGGTGTCGACGGCGAGGATCCGGTCGAGTCCGGTCATGTCGAGGACGGTGCCTCCGGCGTTCTGCGCGGCGTCGCCGTGGGCGCGCCCCAGGCCGCGGGCGATCGCGCCGCGGCCGCCGGCCGCGCGGACGGCCTCGACGACGTCGGTGCGGCCGCGGGGCCGCCGCACGCGCGCGAGGGTCGGTGCGGTGCGTCCCCAGCCGGTGATCGCCTCGCAGTCGTCGTCCAGGAGATGGGTCTCGACAGCCATGGAGGTGACCGTATCGCCGCCTCTGTCGCTTATGCCGGTAATGCGGTGCGGTTCGTCGGAACGGGTGAGGAAAGGAGGGCCTGGAGAGGACCCCCGCGGCCGTCGGCCGACGGCGGGGCACGTCGCCGGTGGCCGCGAGGCGCGGAAGGCCGGTGACGACGGGGTGCGGAACGCCGCTCGCACGCGCGGGATGTCGCTCGCGCTCCCGCGGCCCCCGGCGGGGGATTCTCGTACTGCGCTCCCTGCGCACGTGGACCGATCGAGGGGCAGACGTACGACATGGACTGGCTGACCAAGCTCCCCGTCATCGGCCCCTGGGTCGCCCGACTCATGAGGACCCACGCCTGGCGTTCGTACGAGACCCTCGACGAGGCCCACTGGACCCGGCTCGCCGCCGCGATCACCTTCCTGTCGTTCCTCGCCCTCTTCCCGCTGATCACGGTCGCGGCGGCGGTCGGGGCCGCGCTCCTCAGCAAGGACCAGCTCGACACGATCGAGGAGAAGATCGGCGACCAGGTGCCCGGCATCTCCGACCAGCTCGACATCGGCGGGCTGGTCGCCAACGCCGGCACGGTCGGGCTCGTCGCCGGCGCGGTCCTGCTGGTCACCGGCATCAGCTGGATCGGCTCCATGCGCGAGTGCCTGCGCGCGGTGTGGGGGCTCGACGACATCGAGGGCAACCCGGTCCTGCTCAAGGGCAAGGACGCGCTCATCCTCGTCGGCCTCGGCGGCGTGGCGCTGGCCTCGCTCGCCGCGTCCTGGCTCGGCTCCACCGCCGTCGGCTGGAGCGCCGACCGGGTCGGGATCTCCAGCGACGGGGCGGGCGGCTACCTCCTGCAGACGGCCGCCGTCCTGGTCGCCGTCGTCGCCGACTTCCTGATCCTGCTGTACGTCCTGACGCTGCTGCCCAACGTGCATCCGCCGCGTCGCCGGCTCGTCGTGGCTGCGCTGATGGGCGCGGTCGGCTTCGAGCTGCTGAAGCTGCTGCTCGGCGGCTACATGCGGGGCGTCGCGGCGAAGTCGATGTACGGGGCGTTCGGCGTACCGGTCGCCCTGCTCATCTGGATCAACTTCACCGCGAAGCTGCTGCTGTACTGCGCCGCCTGGACGGCCACGGGCTCCCGTGGGGAGACGGCGGCCGACGAGGCGTCCGGGGACGGGCCCGCTACGGGTTCACGTCCGGGTCCCGGCGGGACCGACGACGTCCCGCCGCCCCGGCCAGCGGCCAGCGGCGGTTGACCAGGAAGACCGCGCCGGCGAGCAGCACCAGCACCCCGCCGGCCACGCCGAGCGCGATCCCGACGCCGCCGGACCGTTCCTCGGAGGAGGCGTGCACGGTGCCGTCGGGGGCGTTCTTGCCGGGGGCGGGGACCGAGCCGTCGTCCGGGGCGGCCGACTCGGTACGGGCGGACCGCGGCGGCACCAGCTCGCCGACCGGGGTCACCTTCCCGGCGGCGGCGAAGCCCCAGTCGAGCAGCCGGGCCGTCTCGCGGTAGACCGCGTGCTGCTCCTTCGACGAGGGGTTCATCACGGTGACGAGCAGGACCTTGCCGTTGCGCTCCGCGACGCCCGTGAAAGTGGCGCCCGCGTGCGTGGTGTTGCCGTTCTTGACGCCCGCGATGCCCTGGTACGGAGCGACGCCGAGGTCGCCGGTGAGCAGCCGGTTGGTGTTCTGGATCTCGAAGCTCTCGCGCTTCTTGCCCGGCTTCTGCTCGCCGGGGAAGGCGGCGCGGGGCGTGGCCGCGTACTCGCGGAAGGCCGGCTTCTGCATGCCGCTGCGGGCGATGAGTGTCAGGTCGTACGCGGAGGAGACCTGGCCCGGGGCGTCGTAGCCGTCGGGGGAGACCACGTGCGTGTCGAGCGCCTGGAGCTCGGCCGCGTGGTCGTTCATCTCCTTCACGGTCTGCCGCAGGCCGCTGTTCATGCTGGTCAGGACGTGGACGGCGTCGTTGCCCGAGCGGAGGAAGACACCGAGCCACAGGTCGTGGACGGTGTAGGTCTGCTTCTCCTTGATGCCGACCAGGCTGGAGCCGGCCCCTATCCCGGCCAGGTCGGCGGTGGTGACGAGGTGCTTGAGCCGGGCGTCGGGGAACTTGGGCAGCAGGGTGTCCGCGAAGAGCATCTTGAGCGTGGAGGCCGGGGCGAGGGGCCAGTGCGCGTTGTGCGCGGCGAGGATCTCGCCGCTCTCGGCGTCCGCGACGATCCAGGAGCGCCCGGACAGCTCCTTGGGCAGCACGGGCGCGCCGGGCCCCAGCTGGACCTGGGTGCCAGGGTTGCCGAGCAGCGGGCCGCCGAGCGAGGACATCGCGTTCGGGGGCTTGGGCTGCTTGTCCTTCTCGTCCGTCGTGTCCGCGTGGGCGGGCACGGCGGCGACGAGCGGCAGGAGAAGAGCAGCGGTGACCGCCCAAGCGGTCTTTTTCGAAGCAGACACGGTCGTGAACGTACAGGTACGGAACAAGGATCCGAACCCCGGCTGGCCGTTCGGGCGGGCTCGTCCACCCGTCCGCAGGGCCGGAGGGACCGGCGGTGAGCCCGGGCGCACGCGGTTCAGCCCTCGCGTCTGCCGGTTCCTGCTCGCGTGCGGGGTGCGGGGCTGGTTCATCTGGATCACTCTCTGTACGTGGCCGACCGTGGGCGGAGAAGTCCGAGCGCCGCCGGAACGGCGGGCGACACCGGGCGAGACACCGGCCACCGGAAGGTGGGGGGCAGGCGCTTCACACGTTCGAAGACGTCGATCGGCCCGCCGGGGATCCACACCCGCCCGCCCGGTGTTCGGAGCCGGCACGCGAAAGGGCGGCCGGTATGCCCTTGACCTCAAGTCCGGTTGAGTTCCTACCGTCGATCTCGTCGAACCGACTCAGACAACGACGGGGATCGCAGCCATGGAGTACTCACACAGTGACGCCCAACTGATCAAGCAGCCCATCGGCTACTGGAGTTGGGCGGCCTACACGGCCGTCATCGCCCGCACCCGGGCTGCCCTGGCCGGGATCGGCACCACCCAACCGCAGTGGTGGGCCCTCGCACAGGTGGCGAACGCCGACACCGTCAAGACCCGTGAGGAGGTGTCCCGCCTCCTGAGGAACTACCTCGACACCGGCCCGGAGGCCATGGAGGCGGAGATCGACACGATCATCGCTCAGGGCTGGATCACGGAGGACCCCGAAGGGCGCCTGGGCATGACGGACGAGGGCAGGGCCTTCTACGACAAGGCCGCGGCCCTTCAGGACGAGCTCTGGGCACAACGGCACGCGGGTATCTCCGACGACGAGTACCTGACCACCCTCAAGGTGTTGCAGCGGTTCATCCACAACACGGGCGGGCGAGCCTGGCACCACTGATGTCACGCCGGCGATCCGATGAACGGCCCCGTCCGCGTGCCGCCCCGCGGCGCACGGACGGGGCCGCCTGCCTGGCTGCCTACAGGTCCGTCTTCGCTCGTACGCCCCTCAGGCCGATCACGCCCACGGCCGTCCCTAGGATGAACGACGTGACAGCGAGGGCGAGGTGCACCCAGAAGTACGCCGTAGGGTCACCGGCGTCGTCGAAGGCGAGGCCGCTCCCGTCCTTCCAGAGGTTCTTCGCGAAGGTCACCCAGATCACCCAGGACCAGACGCCGAAGGCGAGCAGGAACCAGGAGACGCGGCGGCTGAGCTTCATGGGATGTCCTTCGGGATGGAGGGGCCGTGCCCTGCCAGTATCGAACGGGCGCGTGGCGATCTTCCGGCAGGGTCTCCGGGCGTTCGCCCCGGGGACGGTGACCGGAGTGCTCGGGTCGCGTGGGGTGCGCGCCGCGCGCCGCGAAGTCGGTGAGAACCGCGCGAGCGGTAGAAGAGGGGTTCCGGGGCGTGGTCGTCGTCTTCCTGCTGGTCCTGATCGTGGTGCTCGCCGTGCTCGCGGCGGTGCACTGGTACGTGTGGCGGCGCCTGGTGCGCGACGTCACCACGCCCGGGAGCCTGCCGCGCCGCCTGGGTACGGCGGCCGTCGTGGCCCTGCCGCTGCTGTCGGTCGCGGCCCTGACCTCGGCCCGCGCCGGAGCACCCTTCGTGCTCCAGCAGGTGGTCGCCTGGCCCGGCTTCCTCTGGCTCGCTCTGCTCCTGTACGTGACCCTCGCCCTGCTCGTCGGTGAGGCCGTCAGGCCCCTGCTGCGCCGCCTGCTCGAACGCCGCGCCCAGGCCGCCGCGCCCGCCGGGGCCCCCGCCGCGGCCCCGGCCCCCGTCCCCGTACCGGTCCCGGACCGCGCGCCCGCCGCCCCCGAGGAGCCGGCCGACGCGGCCCCGCAGCCCGCACCCGAGGCCCCCGCCGAGGTCTCCCGGCGGCTCTTCGTCTCCCGGGTCGTCGGCGGCACCGCGGCCGCAGCCGCCGTCGGGACCGTCGGCCTCGGCACCTACGGAGTGCTGCGCGGCCCCCGGGTCAAGCGGGTCACCGTCCCGCTCGCCAGGATCCCGCGCGCGGCCCACGGCTACCGGATCGCCGTCGTCTCCGACATCCACCTCGGGCCGATCCTGGGCCGGGCCCACACCCAGCGCATCGTGGACACGATCAACTCCACCCAGCCCGACCTGATCGCGATCGTCGGCGACCTCGTCGACGGCACCGTCGAGAACCTGGGCCCCGCCGCCGAGCCCCTCGCGCGCCTCCGCGCCCGGCACGGCTCCTTCTTCGTGACCGGGAACCACGAGTACTTCTCGGGCGCCGACGCCTGGGTCGACCACGTCCGCGAGCTGGGACTGCGCCCGCTGCGCAACGAGCGCGTGGAGATCGCCGCCGGCTTCGACCTCGCCGGCGTCGACGACATCGCGGGGGAGAGCGAGGGACAGGGCCCCGACTTCGGGCGGGCGCTCGGCGACCGCGACCGGGCCCGTGCCGCGGTGCTCCTGGCGCACCAGCCGATCGTCGTCCACGACGCCGTGCGCCACGGAGTGGACCTCCAGCTCTCCGGCCACACCCACGGCGGGCAGCTCTGGCCGGGCAACCACCTGGCGGAACTGGCCAATCCGACCGTGGCCGGACTGGAGCGCTACGGCGACACCCAGCTCTTCGTCTCGCGCGGCGCGGGCGCCTGGGGCCCGCCCGTCCGGGTCGGGGCGCCCTCGGACATCACCCTCGTCGAACTCGCCTCGAAACAGGCGTAATCGGGGCGGTGTCACTCCCCGCACCGAGCCCGATACGTGCTGCTCATCGACTTAAATTCGCATTTCCCGGACATATACCTGTGGTGTGAAAGTTTTCTCTTCCGCTTGTGAAACACGTGTGATGGGATGACCGCATCGCGACGTTTCCGGGGGCCGTCGCCGTTGGGGTGGACGAATAAAGGAAGCACGGCAATGCGGTCGACGGTCCGTCTGCGGATCCTCATCACTTGTGGAGTACTGGTGGCCGCCGGAGTGGGGGGCTGGCAACTCCTGCCCTCCGACGGCGGCCGGACCGATCCGATCAGCGTCGGCACGACCGACGAGGTCACTTCACTGGACCCGGCCGGCGCGTACGACGCCGGTTCCTGGGCCATGTACAGCAACGTCTTCCAGTCGTTGCTGACGTTCAAGCCGGGGTTCACGACCCCCGTCCCGGACGCGGCGGAGAGCTGCAAGTTCGAGGGCTCGAAGCTCACCACGTACCGGTGCACGCTCCGCGACGACCTCTCGTTCTCCAACGGGCGCAAGATCACCGCCGAGGACGTCGAGTACTCCTTCGAGCGGATGCTGCGCATCAAGACCGACGTCGGTCCGCAGCCCCTCTTCCCGACCCTGAAGAGCGTCACGGCCGAGGGCCGCGAGGTCACCTTCCACCTGAGCGGCCGGGACGCCACGTTCCCGCTCAAGCTGGCCACGGGCGCGGGCTCCATCGTCGACAAGGACCACTACCCGGCGAACGGGCTGCGCGGGGACCTGGCGGTCGACGGCTCGGGACCGTACGTCCTCAAGGAGTACAAGGAGGGCGAGTCCGCGCTCCTGGAGCCCAACCCCAAGTACCGGGGTGCCATCACCAGGACCGGCGGTCCGGTGCGCGTGAAGTACTACGCGCAGTCCGCGGACCTTGCCGCCGCCTGGAAGGCGAAGGAGGTCGAGGTGACCCACCGGCAGCTGCCGCCGGAGTTCATCTCCGGCCTGCAGCCCGAGGACGGGACCCGGGTCACCGAGGCGGAGAGCGCCGAGATCCGCAACCTCAACTTCAACGTGCGGCCCGGCTCGCCCATGGCCGACAAGGCCGTGCGGCAGGCCGTCGCCGCGGTCCTCGACCGCCCGGCGATCACCACGGGCGCCTACAAGGGCACGGTCGAGCCGCTGTACTCGCTCATCCCGCAGGGCTTCGTCGGGCACAGCACCGCCTTCTACGACGTCGACCCGGCGCCGAACGCCAAGCGGGCCAGGAAGCTCCTGAAGGACGCCGGCGTCGAGACCCCGGTGAAGTTCACCTTCGGCTACCGCGCGGACGCCACCTACAAGGCCGAGACGGCCGAGATCAAGCGGCAGCTGGAGGAGACCGGCCTCTTCGAGGTCGAGACCGTCGAGGTCAAGTGGACGGAGTTCCAGAAGCAGTACGCGAAGGGCGCCTTCGACGCGTACACGGTCGGCTGGCTGCCCGACTTCCCGGACTCGGACAGCTTCACCGCGCCGCTCGTCGGCACCGAGAACACCCTGCACAACGGGTTCTCCAGCAAGCGCATCGACGAGCTGATCTCCTCGACGCAGCAGTTCAGCGACCGTTCCCGGGCGACCTCCGACTTCAAGCAGATCCAGAGCGAGGTCGCGTCCGACGTGCCGCTCGTCCCGCTGTGGCAGAAGAAGGACTACGTCCTCGCCACGGAGGCGGTCGCCGGCTCCCAGTACCTGACGGACGGTACGGGCATCTGGCGCCTGTGGGAGCTCGGCTGGGTCTAGGGGGACTCCGTCTCCGCGCCGGGCTTCGCGCCCGGCTCCGGCTGCTTCGGGGCCGTCCTCTTCTTGGGCTTGCCCGAGGCCGCCATGCCGGCCGCCGTGGGCATGAAGTCGGAGAGCAGCTCGTGCGTCTCCTTCACCAGCGGGCGGAGGATCCGGAAGCGGGAGAGCGAGATCGCGCGGGCGGTGACCGGTGCGAGCCGCTCGACCAGGCGGCGGCTGTTCTCCGCGCCCTCCGAGCGGTCGTACACCCAGAACAGGACCAGTCCCATCTGCTGGAGCCACAGCAGCCGCGGGAGGGCCTCCCTCAGTTCGGGGTCGACCTTGACGGAGGCGCCGGAGATGACCCGCCGGTGGACCTCGATCGCCGCCTCGCGCGGGCCCTCCGACTCGGGCGAGAAGGGGCTCAGGGGGCTGTCCGGGTCGGCGGCGTTCTTGAAGAACTGCGAGGCGAACTCGTGGTACGGCCCCGCGATGTCGAGCCAGCCGAGGTAGACCCCGCGGATCCGGGCCGTGAGGTCCTTCTCACCGCCGGTCAGGATGGGCTCGACGGCCGCCTGGTGCTCCTCGGCGATCCGGTCGTAGAAGCCCTGGACCAGGTGTTCCTTGGACGAGAAGTAGTAGTAGGCGTTCCCGACGGAGACCCCGGCCTCCTGGGCGATGGCCCGCATCGTCGTCTTGTCGTAACCGCGCTCCTTGAACAGCCGGAGCGCGGTTTCGAGGATGAGCGTGCGGGTCTGCTCGCTCTTCGGGGCCTTCTTCTCTTCCTTCACGTCCGTCACGGGTCCGAGCCTAGCCGGGCGGGCCGGGCGCCTCGCAGCGCCCGTCCTCGCAGGACCCGGTCCGGCCGTCCGGCCCCTTGAGGGCCTCCCGCCACTTCGCCGCGGCGAGGACCGTGATCCGGGCGAAGGGCTGCCCGGCCGGGGTGGCCAGCCAGTGGGCCTTGGCCCGGTGTTCGGCGAGCGCCCAGAGGCAGACGATCCAGGCGGAGGTCTCCCGGTAGACCTGGCCCCGGTCGCCGACCACGGTGATCTCCCGCAGGGTCGCGGTGTGGTCGAGCTCCGGGAACCGGCGGCGGGCCTCCTGCGAACCGGCCGGCACCAGGTCGAGCGGGACGAGCTGACGCTGGCGGATCAGCCAGTGCCTGAGGTGCACACAGAGCGGGCAGTCGGCGTCGTACAACACGGTCAGGCGCCCCACGGGGGTCGGCACGGTGCTCCCCTCTCAGCGCTGGGGTGCCGGCGGGGCCCACGGGCCGGCCTTGGGAGCGGCGGTCCAGCCCTGCGGTCCTACCGGCGGCACCTGCTCGCGCTCCATGACCCCGCGGCGCCGGATCCTGTTCAGCACGTAGACGTTCGAGAGGTGCAGGACGCCGAGGACCAGCAGCACCACGCCCAGCTTCACGGAGAGCGCCTCGAAGAGGGCGCGGGTGTCGTCGATGGCGTCGTCCTGGCTCAGGTAGAGGGCGACGAAGCCGAAGTTGACGAGGTAGAAGCCGACCACCAGGAGGTGGTTGACGGCGTCGGCGAGCTTCTCGTTCCCGTGCAGGACGTCTGCCAGGAAGATCCTTCCGTTGCGGCTGAGCGTGCGGGCGACCCAGATGGTCAGGGCGACGCTGATCAGCAGGTAGACGATGTACGCGACGACAGTGAGGTCCATGCCCCACCCTCCCTTGAACGCGTTCAAAAGCTGTCGGTCATGACTGTAGACCTCTCTTTGAACGCGTTCAAGTCGGCTGCGGGGGCGGCTGCGCGGAGGAGGGCGCGGGCGGCGGAAACTCCCTGGCCGGGTGCCCGACCGCCGTCTAGGGTCGGCCGGATGACGCTCTCTCATGACGTGGCCGGCCAGGGCCCCTCGACCGTTCTCCTGCTGCACTCCGGGGTCTGCGACCGCCGGATGTGGGACGGGCAGGTCCCCGTCCTCGCCGAGGCCGGGCACCGGGTCGTCCGCTGCGACCTCCGGGGCTTCGGGGACACCCCCGTCGACGCCGCCCACGTCCACGCCGACGACGTGCGCGACCTCCTCGACCGGCTCGGGGTCGAGCGCGCGGCCGTCGTCGGCTCCTCCTTCGGCGGCACGGTCGCCCTGGAGCTCGCCGTCCGCCACCCCGGCCGTGTCTCGGCCCTCGCCCTCCTCGCCTCCGGCATCCCCGGCTTCGAGCCCGGCGAGGAGCTGCGCGCCTGGGGCGACCGCGAGGACGAACTGCTCGACGCGGGGGACCTCGACGGCGCCGTCGAGCTCAACGTCGACACCTGGCTCGGCCCCGAGGCCGGACCCGAGGTCCGCGGGCTCGTCCGGGAGATGCAGCGGCGGGCCTTCGAGGTCCAGCTCGCCGCCCCCGAGGAGTTCGAGCCCGTCACCCCCGAGGTCACCGCCGGCGACCTCGCCGGGATCAAGGTCCCTGCCCTCGTCGTCGCGGGCGCCCACGACGTCCCCGACTTCCGGGCGGTCGCCGACGACCTCACCGGCCTGCTGCCCGGCGCCCGCCGCGTCGACCTCGCCTGGGCCGGGCACCTTCCCGCCCTGGAGCGCCCGGACGAGACGGCCCGCCTCCTCGCCGACTTCCTTGCGGAGGTCGAGGCCCCGTAGGGCACCGCCCGTCCCTCCCGTGCGCGAGGCCTCGTGGAGCCCCCGCCCCCTTGCCGGCATCCGGCCGCCGGGGGGGGGGGGCAGAGGCTCGGCGGCGCCGCGCCGCCCGCCGCCCCGCCGTGCGTACGACCCCGTGGGCCCCTGCCCTCAGCCGTCCCTGCCGAAGCGCCGTACGCCGGGGACGAGCGCCGTCCCGAGGCAGCAGCCGCCGACCGCCAGCGCGGCGGCGATCAGGGGGAGTTCGGGGCCCCAGGCGGCGGCCGCGAGCGGCGCCAGCGCGTACCCGAGGGGCATCGCGGCGAGGGAGAGCAGCCAGTCGTACGAGGTGACCCGGGCCAGCGCGTGGGCGGGCACCGCCCGTTGGACGGCGGTCGACCAGACCGGGGAGAGGAACCCGAGGCCGGCCTGGGCGAGGCCGTAGGCCGCGATCGTCAGCGGCGCGGGTGCGGCGAGTGCCAGCAGGACCAGGGGGAGCGCGTACGTGGCGAGCCCGAGGTTGGCCGCGAGGACGGGCCGGCGCGGGGTGACGCGGTCGGCGAGCAACGCCCCGAGGAGGAAGCCGACGGCGCCGACCTGGAGCAGGACGACCCAGACGGCGCCGCCGCCGAGCCGCTGCACGGCGATCGCCGGCCCGAGGGTCATGAGGACGGCCGCGGCGCCGTTCCACGCGCTGTGGCCGATCAGGCTGGTCCAGTACCAGTCCCGGGAGCGGACCTCCTGCCAGCCCTCCGCCAGGTCGGCGCGGAGCGAGCGGCGCGGGATCGGCACCCGCTCCACCCGGACCGCGGTCAGGAGGAGCGCGCTGAGGGCGAAGGTGACCGCGTCGAGGACGAACGCCCAGCCGGGGCCCACGGTCAGGACGAGGGTGCCGGCGAGGGCCGGGCCGCCGAGCCGGGAGGCGCTGCGGGCGACGCCCATCGCGGCGTTGGCCCGGTGCAGCGACTCGGCCGCCACCGTCCCCTTCACCAGCGGCGCGTCGGTCGGCATGGCGAAGGCCCCGGCCGCGCCGCCGAGCGCCTCGGCCGTCGCGAGGACGGCCAGGCTGGGAGTGCCGCCCAGGAGTTGGATCCCGACGATCAGCTGGGTGCCGCAGCGCACGAGGTCCGTGGTGAGCGCGACCGTGCGGGCGTCGAACCGGTCGCCGATCACGCCGCCGAGCGGCAGCAGGAGCAGCTTGGGCACCATCGCGCAGCCGAGGACCAGGGCGAGCGCCGCGGTGGAGCCGGTGGCCTCCAGTACGGCGAGCGCGAGGGCGGCCGGGATGGCGGCGTCGCCCAGGAGGGAGAGGGTGCGGCCGGTGAAGAGCAGCCGGAAGGAGCGGGTGCGCAGGGGGTGCGGGGCGGGCGGGGGAGCCGTGGCGGTCGCAGCGGTCATGGCGCGAAGAGTATTTCGGTATCGAATAATTCGTCAACGAAATACTTCTGGGTCCGTCCCGGTGGACCGCCGCGGCCCGACGTACGATCAGGCCATGGCGCACCCCGAGGAACCGCGTACTCCGAGCGAGGCGAGTGCCGCGCGCGACTGGACCGACGAGCACGTCGCCCGGTGGCAGCCCGTCCTGCCCGGCCTCGACCCCGTCGTCGAGGGCGCCGTCACCCGGATGAAGAAGCTCTCGGTGCACTTCCGCCGGGTCCGGGAGCAGTCGCTCGTCGACTTCGACCTGGAGCGCCACGAGTTCGACACCCTCCACAAGATCGCCGGCCGGGGCGGCAGCGCCGCGCCCTCCGAGCTCGCCGAGGACCTCGACCTGGCGCCCGCCTCCGTCTCCGGACGCCTCGAAGCCCTGGAGAAGCGCGGGTTCATCCGCCGCACGCAGTCCACCACCGACCGGCGCCGGGTCGTCGTCGAGCTCACCCCCGCGGGCCGCGAGACCTGGCTGGGCGCGATGGACGTCCTCGGGCACGAGGAGTACCGCCTGCTCGGGGTCCTCTCCCCGGAGGAGCGCGCCCTCCTCAACGGCATGCTGCGGCGCGTCATGGTCGAGGCGGAGTCGAGCCACCCGACCCGCCACTGGTAGCGCCGCACACGGCGAAGGGGCGCCCTCGGGCGCCCCTTCCTCGGTGTCGGCCGGTCACATGCTGAGCGACCGGGCGTAGTTCAGCTGGCCCATCACCCAGTGGATGGTGTCCGGACCGCGCGCCGGGATCATCGTCGCGTGGTGCTTGCCGCCGCTGGTCACCGTGACCTGGATGAAGCCGGTCGTCGTCTTCTCCTTCATCAGGAGGAACAGCAGGCCGAGCAGGCAGAAGATGAAGAAGACGACCGCGAGCACGATCGCGACCGTGGGCATCTTCTCCTCGGTCCGCGACATGTCCATCGCGTTCCACACCGAGCCCTTGAGCGGCATCGCACCGGCCGGCGTGATGATCTGGTCGCCGACCACCGTGATGTCACCGAGGCTCAGCAGCGGCGCGCCGCCGCCCTGCGGCACCCCGGGCACCTGCTGCGGCGGCACCGGCACGCCGGCCGGCAGGGTCGGCTGGTACGACGGAGGGTGCGGGTACCCGTAGGCGGGCTGTCCCGGCTGCTGCTGCCCGGGGCCCCACTCGTACTCCTCCGACCGGTAAGGATTCGGCTCGCTCATCAGTCCCCGTCCTCCACAGAGAAAAAGCCCGCTCCTGCACGCCGCAGCGTACAGAAGCGGACCGGAACACCGGACCGGGAGCCGGGAACCCGGCTCCCGTCACGCGGGTGTCTCAGAAGCGGCGCGTGATCAGCGCGCGCTTCACTTCCTGGATCGCCTTGGTGACCTCGATGCCACGCGGGCAGGCGTCCGTGCAGTTGAACGTCGTGCGGCAGCGCCACACGCCGTCCTTGTCGTTCAGGATCTCCAGGCGCTGCTCGCCGGCCTCGTCGCGCGAGTCGAAGATGAAGCGGTGCGCGTTGACGATGGCGGCCGGACCGAAGTACTGGCCGTCGTTCCAGAAGACCGGGCAGGACGACGTGCACGCGGCGCACAGGATGCACTTGGTGGTGTCGTCGAAGCGCTCGCGGTCCTCGGCGGACTGCAGGCGCTCGCGGGTCGGCTCGTTGCCCTTGGTGACCAGGAACGGCATGACGTCCCGGTACGCCTGGAAGAACGGCTCCATGTCGACCACGAGGTCCTTGAGGACCGTGAGGCCCTTGATGGCCTCGACCGTGATCGGCTTCTCGGGGTTGATGTCCTTGATCAGCGTCTTGCAGGCGAGCCTGTTCTTGCCGTTGATCCGCATCGCGTCCGAGCCGCAGATGCCGTGCGCGCACGAGCGGCGGAAGGTCAGCGTGCCGTCGACGTCCCACTTGATCTTGTGGAGGGCGTCGAGCACACGCTCCTTCGGGTCGATCTCGATCTGGAAGTCCTCCCAGACCGACGCGTCCGACACCTCGGGGTTGAAGCGGCGGATCCGCATCGTGACCGTGATGTACGGGGAGGCGGCGGACTCCGCCTCGACCTTGTCCAGTACGGGGGTAGCCATCAGTACTTACGCTCCATCGGCTGGTAGCGGGTCGTCACGACCGGCTTGTAGTCGAGACGGACGGTCTCGGTGCCGTCCTCGCCGACCTCGCGGTACGCCATGGTGTGACGCATGAAGTTGACGTCGTCGCGGTTGGGGTAGTCCTCGCGGTAGTGACCGCCGCGGGACTCCTTGCGCGCCAGGGCCGAGACGGCCATGACCTCGGCCAGTTCGAGCAGGTTGCCCAGCTCGATGGCCTCCAGGAGGTCCGTGTTGAAGCGCTTGCCCTTGTCCTGGATGGACACGTTCTCGTAGCGCTCGCGCAGCTCGGCGATCTTCTCGACGGCCGTCTTGATGGTCTGCTCGGTGCGGAACACCATCACGTTGGCGTCCATCGTCTCCTGGAGCTCGCGGCGCAGGTCGGCGACCCGCTCGCTGCCCGTGGAGTTGCGCAGTTTCTCGATCTGCGCGACGACGAGGGACTCCGGGTTCTCCGGCAGCTCGACGTAGTCGTGCTTCGCGGAGTACTCGGCGGCGGCGATGCCGGAGCGCTTGCCGAAGACGTTGATGTCGAGCAGCGAGTTGGTGCCGAGGCGGTTGGCGCCGTGCACCGACACGCAGGCGACCTCGCCGGCCGCGTACAGGCCCGGGACGACGGTGGTGTTGTCCGCCAGGACCTCACCCTCGACGTTGGTCGGGATGCCGCCCATGGCGTAGTGCGCGGTGGGCTGGATCGGGATCGGGTCCGTGTACGGCTCGATGCCGAGGTACGTACGGGCGAACTCGGTGATGTCCGGGAGCTTGGCGTCGAGCTGCTCCGGCGGGAGGTGCGTCAGGTCCAGGTAGACGTGGTCGCCCTCGGGACCGCAGCCGCGGCCCTCGCGGATCTCCGTGTAGATGGAGCGGGAGACGACGTCACGGGACGCGAGGTCCTTCATGACCGGCGCGTACTTCTCCATGAAGCGCTCGCCGTCCTTGTTGCGGAGGATGCCGCCCTCACCGCGGGCGCCCTCCGTCAGCAGGATGCCCATGCGCCAGATGCCCGTCGGGTGGAACTGGAAGAACTCCATGTCCTCCAGGGGCAGACCGCGGCGGTAGCAGGCGGCCTGGCCGTCACCGGTCAGGGTGTGCGCGTTCGAGGTCACCTTGAAGAACTTGCCGGTGCCGCCGGACGCGTAGATCACGGCCTTGGCCTGGAAGATGTGGATCTCGCCGGTGGCCAGCTCGTACGCGACGACGCCGGCGGACTTCTTGACGCCGTCGACCTCGGTGATCAGCTGGTCCAGGACGTAGAACTCGTTGAAGAACTCCACGCCCTCCTTGACGCAGTTCTGGTACAGCGTCTGGAGGATCATGTGGCCGGTGCGGTCCGCGGCGTAGCAGGACCGGCGGACCGGGGCCTCGCCGTGGTTGCGGGAGTGGCCGCCGAAGCGGCGCTGGTCGATGGTGCCGTTCGGGGTCCGGTTGAACGGCAGGCCCATCTTCTCCAGGTCGAGGACGGCGTCGATGGCCTCCTTCGCCAGGATCTCGGCGGCGTCCTGGTCGACCAGGTAGTCACCGCCCTTGACCGTGTCGAAGGTGTGCCACTCCCAGTTGTCCTCCTCCACGTTCGCCAGCGCGGCGGCCATGCCGCCCTGCGCGGCGCCCGTGTGGGAGCGGGTGGGGTAGAGCTTCGTCAGGACGGCCGTGCGGCTGCGCTTCGTCGACTCGATGGCGGCGCGCATGCCCGCGCCACCGGCGCCGACGATGACGGTGTCGTACTTGTGGATCTTCATGACGTGGATTACCTCTGCCCCGTGCCTAGCGGATGTTCGGGTCGAAGGTGAAGATCACCAGCGTGCCCAGAAGGATGGTGAACACCGTGGCGGTGTACAGCAGGCCCTTGAGCCACAGGCGCGTGTTGGCCCGCTCCGCGTAGTCGTTGATGACGGTACGGAGGCCGTTGGCGCCGTGCAGCATGGCGAGCCAGAGCATCAGCAGGTCCCAGACCTGCCAGAACGGGGACGCCCAGCGGCCGGCCACGAAGGCGAAGCCGATCTTGGAGACGCCGCCGTCCAGGAAGAGCTGGATCAGGAGGTGGCCGAGGACCAGGACGACGAGGACCACGCCCGAGAGGCGCATGAAGAGCCACGCGGCCATCTCGAAGTTGCCGCGGGTCGCGCGCGGGGTCTTGCCGGTGCGCTTGCGGGGGGCCTCGATGTACGGCGCGGGGTTGTCCACGTCGTAGTGGGCGCCGCCTTCGACGGGGCCGATCGCGGCGGAGGTCGTGTCAGCAGACATGAGTGGCGTCAGCTCCCGAACAGTTCACGTGCGGCGTGGCCGAGGACGGGGTACAGGGAGCCCGCCATCAGGACGACCCAGACGCCCACGACGGTCCAGAGCATCTGCTTCTGGTAGCGCGGGCCCTTGGACCAGAAGTCCACGGCGATGACCCGGAGGCCGTTCAGCGCGTGGAAGAGGATGGCGGCGACCAGGCCGTACTCCAGCAGAGCCACGATCGGCGTCTTGTAGGTCGCGACGACCTCGTCGTACGCCTCGGGGGAGACGCGGACGAGAGCGGTGTCCAGCACGTGTACGAACAGGAAGAAGAAGATGAGGACGCCGGTGACTCGATGAGCCACCCAGCTCCACATTCCTTCCCGGCCGCGGTACAGCGTTCCAGCCGGCACGGAAAAACCCTCCGGGAGCGGGGATCGGGGTCGGCCGGCTTCTCTGTCGGTCTGACCCGGCCGGGTACGGTCCACCGGCCCCGGTCATCGTAGCGACGACTTGTCGGTTCGTTCGCGCGGGGTCCATCGGTGTGATCAAACAGGCACGGACGGACTATCGCACGGGCCGGAATCGCCGCATTCCGGACGGATTCACGGCCCGGAGTGTCGCGCCGTGAGGGGTTCCGCGAGACGGAACGCCAGCCGGGCGCGGGCGAGCCGCCTGAGTTCCTCGGAGGCGACCACGCGTTCTTCCTCCGGTTCGTTGCCGAGACGTGACCGAATGCCTGCCAAAACCTGGTCCAGACGCTCCCCGGGCCTTACTCCGTCCAGGCTGATCACGAACGCGTGTCCGAAGCTGCTCTCGTAGGCCGCGTGGGCGGCCCGCAGCGCGGTCCGCGCCGCCGGCGGGGCGTCGGGGTGCGGGGCCGCCGAGGACTCGGCGGCCAGAGCCTGGTCGAGGTCGGCGCGGGACAGGTCGTACCCGGCCTCGTCGGCGGCGGCGAGCAGCGCCTCGACCGTGGGGTACGGGCGGTGCGCCGCCACCCGTTCGGCCCAGCGGAGGCTGTGGCAGCAGGAGAGGAGCAGGGCCTCGGCCTCGGCGGGCGGGGCGGCGTTGAAGCCGGCGAGGCCGCGGACCGAGGGTCCCTGGTTCTGGGCGGGTATGGCAGGCGTGTCCGTGGAGCCCGGCTTGCGGCAGGGGACGTGGGTGTCGCTGGTCAGCGTGGGCTCCGGTACTCCGGGACGGGCGGGGCGATCCGCGCCAGGGACGGGCGCGATGAGGCGGGTGTGACACAACGTTATCGACGGGACGAGGGAAGTGTCCGACGGATGCGCGATTTTCACCCGGAAGGGAGAGTTTCGGAACATGTGATGGACGGACGCGTTCCGCTCCGGGGCCGCCGTGTCCCCCGATTGGCCGGACCGCCCGAGGTGCGGGAGGATTCCGAATGATGCGGTACTCCATACGAGGGCCCCACAAGGGCCCCGCACTCCTGGCGACGGCGGTGGCACTGGCCACCGTGGCGGCCTGCTCCGGCGGATCACCGTCCGGCGCGGGCGCCTCCTCCTCCGGCACCGCCCCCGGCGCGTCCGCGAGCTCCGCGCCCACCAGCGCGGCGCCCAGCCCGACGCCCACGCCGACCCGTACGTATCCCCTCTCCACAGCGCCCCGCACGATCCCCGCGGTCCGCGACCACGAGGCCGCCCGCGGACCGGGCTGGAAGCCCGCCGCCCCCGCCGGGGTCGTCGTCGCGGCGAACAGCCCGGGCCTCGCCGACGAGGGCCGGCTCCTCGCCGGAGAACTCGGCATCCCCTACCGAGGCACCGCCGCCGCCGGCCCCGGGGACGTCGAGCTCGCCCTCGGCGGCACCGGTGCCCGCGAGTCGTACACCCTGACCGTGCGTGACGGCCGGGTCCGGATCACCGGACCCGACGAGGCCGGGGTCTTCTACGGCACCCGCACCCTCAAGCAGTCGGTCAAGGGGACCGGCGCGATGCCCGAGGGCGTGGTCACCGACGCCCCCGCGAAGCCCCAGCGCGGCCTGAACGTCGACATCGCCCGGAAGTTCTTCACCGCCGGCTGGATCGAGGACCGGCTCCGCGAGATGGCCGACCTCAAGCTCAACCAGTTCGGTCTGCACTTCTCCGACGACCAGGGCTTCCGGATCGCCTCGGACTCCCACCCCGAGATCGTCTCCGCGCAGCACCTCAGCAAGGCCGAGGTGCGCCGGATCCTCGCCCTCGCGCAGACCCTGCACATCACCGTGGTGCCCGAGATCGACTCGCCCGGGCACCTCGGCGCCGTCCTGCGCGCCCACCCCGACCTCCAGCTGCGCAACGTGCAGGGGGTCCCGCGGCAGGGCGCCATCGACATCTCGAAGCCGGCCTCCGCCGCGATCGTCGACGACCTGCTGCGCGAGTACTCCCAGCTCTTCCCCGGCGGCTGGTTCCACGTCGGCGCCGACGAGTACCAGGCGCTGACCGTCCGCAGCCCCTCCGCCTCGTACCCGCAGCTCGCCGCGGCCGCCCGGCAGAAGTACGGGGCCCAGGCCGGCGTCCAGGACCTCGCCGAGGGCTGGCTGAACGACCGGGCCGCCGTCGTGCGCACGGCCGGGAAGACCGCCAAGGCCTGGAACGACGGCTTCTTCCGCGGCGGCGTCGTCACAGCGGACCAGGGCATCGAGGTGGAGTACTGGACCGGCAAGGAGATCGGCGCCCGCCCGCCCGCGGAGTACCTGGCCGAGGGCCGCAAGGTCGTGAACCTGAACGACGAGTACCTCTACTACGTGCTCGGTGAGCCCAACGACTTCACGTACCCCACGGGCCGCCGCATCTACGAGCAGTGGACGCCCCGGGTACTGCGCGGCACGGCACCGGTCGCCGCCCGGTACGACGCGCAGATCCTGGGCGGCCGGTTCGCGGTCTGGTGCGACCTGGCCGGGGCCCAGACGCCGGCACAGGTGGCGAACGGCATCCGCATGCCGCTGACCGCGACGGCCCAGAAGCTGTGGGACGCGCGGACGCCGACCCTCACCTGGGACCAGTTCCGGACCCTGGCGCCGCAGGTGCGCGGCTGACCTGGGGTACGGCGTTCCGCTGGTGACCAGTGGCGGCCGGATCCACGACGGCGCACGGGCCCCCGGTGCGAAACGCCCGGTCGAGGCCTTCACCGGGAAGTCCCTCGGGCTGCGGCAGAACCCTAGGCAACGCCCGGGGGCCACTGGCATGATTCCGGCCGCGCAGTGACGAAAAAGCGTCGTTCGGCGCAGTAGGGGACGTACTGCGTCCGCAACGGGTGGCGAGGAGGCGTCGATGACGTCGGGGACGGGCCGGAACCTGCTGGAACTGATCGACGGGGCGGACGAGCGGGGCCTGGCCGCGGCCGGTCTCGCCTGCCTCGACCGCTGCCTGCCGCTGCTCGCCGGGGACCCCGGGGACGCCCTGCGCCCCGTGTGGGCCGCGGTCGCCCGCGGTGACGGCGAGGCCTGGGGCGAGGCCGTCGCGAAGGCCCGGGTCGCGCTGGACGCGGAGCCGGCCGTCGGCGCCGCCGCGGAGGAGGTGCGCGCCATGCTGGCCCACGCCCCGACGGACTGGACGGACGAGGCCCTACGCGGCTGGGCCGCCGCGTGCTCCCTCACCGCCCTCGCCCTGCACGGCCGCTACGACGCGGCCGAGGTGCCCACCGGGCTCGTCGAGCGCTGCCGGGCCGGCGACGCGGACGGCGCGGGCCCGCTGCTCGCGGGGGAGCTCCGCCGCCAGCAGGCCGTCCTCGACTCGGTGGCCCACGGCCCGACGGGTCTGCGCCGGGCCCGCGAGCTCTCCGTCGAGGGCGGCCGGGTGCTGCGCGCGGCCGTCTCCCGCCGCGCCCGCACCGCCTGAGGCCTCAGGCCTGTTCCTCCGGGGCGGGGGCCTGGACCACCAGGGACGCGACCGCCTCGGAGATCTCCCGCTCGGCCGTCGCCTTGTCGAGGCCGAGGCCGGTCAGGACGCCCGTGCCGTCCTCGTGCTCCAGGAGCGCGAGCAGGATGTGTTCGGTGCCGACGTAGTCGTGCCCGAGGCGCAGCGCCTCGCGGAACGTCAGCTCCAGGACCTTCTTCGCCGCCGCGTCGTACGGGACGAGGGTGGGCGGCTCGTCGACGGCGGGCGGCAGGGTCGCGGCGGCGGCCTCGCGGACCCGGTCGAGGGACACGCCCCGCGAGGTGATCCAGTGCGCCGCGAGCCCCTCGGGCTCGGCGAGCAGGCCGAGGGCCAGGTGGGCGGTGGTGATCTCGCCGTTGCCGACGGCCGTGGCCTCGTTCTGGGAGGCCATCACCACGTTCCGGGCGCGGGGGGTGAAGCGGTTGAACCCGGCGTTCGGGTCCGTCTTCTCCGCGTCCGGGTCCTTGGGGACGAAGCGCTTCTGGGCCGCCTGGCGGGTGACGCCCATGCTGCGTCCGATGTCGGTCCAGGAGGCGCCGGAGCGCCGGGCCTGGTCCACGAAGTGGCCGATGAGGTGGTCGGCGACGTCGCCGAGGTGGTCCGCGGCGATGACGGCCCCGGAGAGTTGCTCCAGCGCGTCGGGGTGGACCTTCTTGATCGCTTCGATGAGTTCGTCGAGACGGACGGGGACCTTCGGGGCGACTGGATTCGTCATGAGGCAACCCTAGGTTGACACCCTTCGAGTGTCAACGGCCAGTTGACAGTCGTGGGTGCCGTCCGAGGGAAAAGGGAGACGGCCGGGGTCGCCACCCCCCACAGGAGAGACCCCGGCCGTCGTCCACGGGGCCGCAGCACGGCTCCGTACTCCATTCAGCGCCGGGGGTGCGCTTTATGTCACACCGCGACCGCGCCGGAGTCGCCCCGGGCGCCACCGCCCGAAGGTTGCAAGTTGTACAAAGAGCCCGGACCGCGTGGACGCGGCGCCGCGCCACGACGTAGCGTGCAGTTGCGCGAGGCAGCGTGGCGGTGGTGACCAGCCGCGATGAAGCGACGACGCGACGACGAACAGGGTTTGGGGAGTGCTGGGGGACGACGCGGAGCTGACGGCCGCGGTGCTCGCTGCGCAGAACGGGGACGAGAACGCCTTCCGTACTGTGTATCGCGCCGTGCATCCACGGCTGCTCGGTTACATACGCACGCTGGTCGGCGACACCGAGGCGGAGGACGTCGCCTCGGAGGCCTGGCTGCAGATAGCCCGCGACCTCGACCGCTTCGACGGCGACGCCGACCGCTTCCGCGGCTGGGCCGCCCGGATCGCCCGCAACCGCGCCCTCGACCACGTCCGCATGCGCGGCCGCCGCCCGGCCGTCGGCGCGGACGAGACCGAACTCACCGAGAAGCCCGCCGCGTCCGACACCGCGGGCGAAGCCCTGGAGGCGCTGGCCACCGGCCACACCATGCAGCTGATCGCCCAGCTCCCGCAGGACCAGGCCGAGGCCGTCGTCCTCCGCGTCGTCGTCGGCCTCGACGCCAAGACCGCCGCCGACACCCTGGGCAAACGCCCCGGAGCCGTCCGCACGGCGGCCCACCGCGGCCTCAAGAAACTGGCCGAACTCCTCGGCGTCGACGGCGACACGGCCGGCCCCGACGAGGCCGGCGAGGCCGTCGTCCCCCTGGACGGCGTGCCTCCGCAACGCGGCCGCGTACCGGGGTCCGTGGCCCCCGGCGGTGTGACGCAATCGCGTCCGCGTACGCAGAAGGACATGTGATGGCCGACGAGCGGTACCAGTGGCTCGACCAGGAGACCGCGGAGCGGCTGCTCCGCGGCGAGCCGGTCGACGCCGTCGACGACCGTGCGCGCTCCCGGGCGGATCGCCTGGCCGAGGCCCTCGACGCCGCCCGCACCCCCGCCGCCCCGCCGGCCGCCCGCACCGAGCTCCCGGGCGAGGCCGCCGCGCTCGCCGCCTTCCGCGCCGCCCAGGCCGAGCGCGCCGCGTCCGGCGCGGCCGCCGGACCCGCCGCGGCCCGCACCGAGCACGCCGAACTCGGCCGGGTGCGGCTCGCCCCCGTGCCGGTCCGCCGCCCCCGCTGGGGACGCTCCCTCCGGTACGGCATCGCCGCCGCCGTCACCGCCGTCACCGTCGGAGGGGTCGCCGTCGCCGCCGGAACGGGTGTGCTGCCCATGGTGGGCCCCGCGCCCGCCAGCTCCATCACCGCCGGGGAGAGCGCCGACCCGCTCGTCTCCGAGGACCCGGGCATACGCGAGGACCCCGGGACGCCCACCACGGAACCCGACGGCGCCGACCCCACGCCCGACGCGTCGCCGACGGCCGGCACCACGACCACCCCGCCGCCCGGCGAGGCCACCGGCGGCCCCGGCACGGACACCCGCGGACCCGGCACCCCGGAACCCGGCCGCAGCACCGCCGGCACCGGCACGGACCCCGGCGGCCCGGACCGGGACCCGAGCGGTTCGGACGGCGGCGGCACCCTGAACGGCGGCACCGGCGGCGACCTGAGCGGCACCGGCTCCCGCGAGAAGATCATCAAGGCCTGCCGGGACTTCCGCTCCGGCAAGCTCGACGCCTCGGGCCGCAAGGGCCTCGCGGGCATCCTGCGCGACGGCGACACCCTGCGCCGCTACTGCGACCGCCTCCTCGGCACCGGCACCGACGGGCCCGGCGGCGGCGGCTCGGGCGGCTCGCGCGACGACTCCGACGACGACTCCAAGGGCGACGGGAACGACGACGGGCGCCACGGCGGCCGGGGCGACGGCCGGGGCGACGGCGGCTGGGGCGGCCGCGACACGAACCGCTCCGCGGCTCCCGACATCGCCGGACTCACCGCCTCCCTGCCCCTCGGAATCGGCGTCGACGCCCGCGTTCCGCTCCCGGTGTAACACTTCTGGACACCGCGGCGCAGTACTGAGTGAGCCGACTGGTCATCGGCCGCGCAGTGAGCCGGGGTTCCCCCCGTACCTACGGCTCCGCGCACATGGCGCGGGTGGGACACGTTCCCCCGGTCCCACCCGCGCCCTCTCCCTCTCCCCGCCGGGACGCCCCCGGACGCCCCGCCGGTTCACCAGTGGACGACGACCTTGTCGCCGACCTTCACCTGGTCGAACAGGGTCGTGAGCTTGGCCCGGTCCCGGACGTTGACGCAGCCGTGCGAGCCCCCGTTGTAGCCCCGGGCCGCGAAGTCCGAGGAGTAGTGCACCGCCTGGCCACGGCTGAAGTACATCGAGAGCGGCATCGGCGTGTGGTACAGCCGCGACCAGTCCTGCCGGACCTTCCGCTCCACGGTGAAGACGCCCTCGCGGGTCGGGGTGTTCTCCGAACCGAAGCGGACGTCCATCGACGAGACGACCTTGCCGTCGATCATCCAGGCCAGGGTCCGGCTCTCCTTGCTGATGCACAGCACCCGGCCGGTCGTGCACCGCGGATCGGGGGTGTCCAGTTCGTTGGTCGTCGAGGGCTTCAGCTCGTCGGCCGTCGGCTTCCGGCTCGCGCCGAGCAGCGCCTGCCAGGTCGTCCCGTCCACCGAACCCGTCCGGGGAAGGCCCTGCTTCCTCTGGAAGGCCTTGACCGATCCGGCCGTCATCGTCCCGTAGAAGCCGGTGGGCGCCCGGTCGAAGTGGTCGAGCTGCCGGAGCCGCGCCTGGAGCTCGCGGACCTGCTCGCTCTCGTCCCCGTCGCCCATCAGCACCTTCGTCCCCGGCGTCTCCGAGGACGCCGAGGGCGTCTCCGTCGGCGCGTCCGTGGCGCCGGACGGCGACGGCGCCTTGCCGTCCCCGGTGGGCGCGTCCGTCGGGGCGCCGCTCGCGGCCGGAGCCGAGGCCGAACCGGAGGGGCTCCCCGAGCCGCCTCCCGAGCCGGCCGCCTGGGCCGTGCAGCCGGCGGCGAGAGCCACCGCGGCCGCTGCCAGGACCGCTCTGCGTATGACGGAAGAAGACCGCTTCATCGTTGCCCCCCGGGACGTTGCGTGTGTACCTAGTGATGCGTCCCGCGCGTGTGCGGTTGCGCGCGAAGGTCACGATCCGCGCATGCTGTGGGGAAGGGGGAAGGACCACACGCATCGGGAGGCACAGCCAATGGCGCGCGAGTCGGAGTCGGGCCTGCCCATCGAGCCGGTCTACGGGCCGGAGGCCCTGGAGGGCTGGGACCCTGCGAAGCGCCTCGGCGAGCCGGGCGCCTACCCCTTCACCCGCGGGGTGTACCCGTCGATGTACACCGGCCGGCCCTGGACGATGCGCCAGTACGCCGGCTTCGGCACCGCCGCGGAGTCCAACGCCCGGTACAAGCAGCTCATCGCCAACGGCACCACGGGCCTGTCCGTCGCCTTCGACCTGCCGACGCAGATGGGCCACGACTCGGACGCCCCGATCGCCTCCGGCGAGGTCGGCAAGGTCGGGGTGGCCGTGGACTCGGTCGACGACATGCGGGTCCTGCTCGACGGCATCCCGCTGGACCAGGTCTCCACCTCGATGACGATCAACGCCCCCGCGGCCCTCCTGCTGCTCATGTACCAGCTGGTCGGCGAGGAGCAGGGCGTCCCCGCGGACCGGCTGACGGGCACGATCCAGAACGACGTGCTCAAGGAGTACATCGCCCGCGGCACGTACATCTTCCCGCCCAAGCCCTCCCTGCGGCTGATCGCGGACATCTTCCGGTACTGCCGGGCCGAGATCCCCAGGTGGAACACCATCTCGATCTCGGGCTACCACATGGCGGAGGCCGGCGCCTCGCCCGCGCAGGAGATCGCGTTCACCCTGGCCGACGGCATCGAGTACGTGCGGACCGCCGTCGCCGCCGGCATGGACGTGGACGACTTCGCGCCCCGGCTCTCCTTCTTCTTCGTGGCCCGCACGACGATCCTGGAGGAGGTCGCGAAGTTCCGGGCGGCCCGCAGGATCTGGGCCCGGCTCATGCGGGAGGAGTTCGGCGCGAGGAACCCCAAGTCCCTGATGCTCCGCTTCCACACCCAGACCGCGGGCGTCCAGCTGACCGCCCAGCAGCCCGAGGTCAACCTGGTCCGCGTCGCCGTGCAGGGCCTCGCCGCCGTGCTCGGCGGGACCCAGTCGCTGCACACCAACTCCTTCGACGAGGCGATCGCCCTCCCGACGGACAAGTCCGCCCGGCTGGCCCTGCGCACCCAGCAGGTCCTGGCGTACGAGACGGACGTGACCGCGACCGTGGACCCGTTCGCCGGCTCGTACGCCGTGGAGCGGATGACCGACGGCATCGAGGCCGCGATCCTGGAGCTGATGGCCCGGGTCGAGGACATGGGCGGTGCGGTCGGCGCGATCGAGCGCGGCTTCCAGAAGGGCGAGATCGAACGCTCGGCCTACCGCCTCGCGCAGGAGACCGACGGCGGGGAACGGGTCGTCGTCGGCGTGAACCGCTTCACGGTCGACGTCGAGGAACCGTACGAGCCGCTGCGCGTCGACCCGGCGATCGAGGCGCAGCAGGCCGGCCGGCTCGCCGCCCTGCGGGCCGGGCGCGACGGGGCGGCGGTGGACGCGGCCCTCGCCGCGCTGCGGAGGGCGGCCGCCGGGACGGACAACGTCCTCTATCCGATGAAGGAGGCCCTCAGGGCCCGCGCCACCGTCGGCGAGGTCTGCGACGCGCTGCGGCAGGTCTGGGGGACGTACGTCCCGGCCGACGCCTTCTGATCTTCCGCGATGCGAAACACCCGGGCGGGGATCCGTACGGACATGCGACACTCCGCTTCATGCTGGGTGTCACCGATCTTCCGACCTACCTCCTGGGCCTCGTCCTCATCATCCTCCTGCCGGGGCCGAACTCGCTGTACGTGCTGTCCGTCGCCGCCCGCAAGGGCACCCGGACCGGGTACAAGGCCGCCGCCGGCGTCTTCACCGGCGACGCGGTCCTGATGACGCTGGCCGCGCTCGGCGCGGCCTCCCTCCTCCAGACCACCCCCCTGCTCTTCATGATCGTGAAGTACGCGGGCGCGGGATACCTGGCGTGGATGGCGTACGGGATGCTGCGCTCGGCCCGCGAGATGTGGCGCTCGCGCGGACAGGCCGCCGAGCCGGCCGCCGACGGCACCGGCCAGGAGCAGGCCGGGCCGGGGGAGAACCCGTACCGCAGGGCCCTCGTCATCAGCCTCTTCAACCCGAAGGCGATCCTCTTCCTCATCTCCTTCTTCGTGCAGTTCGTGGACCCGGCGTACGCCTACCCGGCGCTGTCCTTCCTGGTCCTGGGCACGCTCCTGGAGATCGGCAGCTTCCTCTACCTCACGATGCTCATCTTCGGCGGCACCCGCCTCGCCGCCGCGTTCCGCCGCCGCCGACGCCTCTCGGCCGGCGCCACCTCGGCGGCGGGCGCCCTCTTCCTCGGCTTCGCCGCGAAGCTCTCGCTCAGCAGCGCCGCTTGACCCTCACACCGTGTGAGGCCGTTCCGTAGGGGTCGTCATGTTCAACATCGGAGACTTCGCCCGGCACGGGCGGGTGTCGGTCCGGATGCTGCGTCACTACGACGCCATCGGACTGCTGCGCCCGGCCCGGGTCGACCCGCACACGGGATACCGCTTCTACACGGCGGACCAGCTCGCCCTGCTCAACCGCGTCATCGCGCTCAAGGACCTCGGCTTCACGCTCGAACAGGTGAAGGCGATCCTCGACGAGCGGTTCGACGCGGAGGAGCTGAGGGGGATGCTGCGGCTGCGCCAGGCCGAGCTGGAGACGGCCCTGGCGGAGGCGCGGGCGCGGCTCGCCCAGGTCGGCGCGAGGCTCCGGGCCATCGAGAGTGAGGGACGCATGTCCAGCCAGGACGTCGTCGTCAAGAAGATCCCCGCCGTCCGGATCGGCGAACTGAGCGGGGTCGCCGCGAGCTTCGGCCCGCAGCACATCGGCCCGGTCATCGGGCCCCTGTACGAGGAGCTGTGCGGCCGCCTGGAGGCCGCCGGGGTCTCCGGGTTCGGCCCGGGGATCGCGTACTACGAGGATGCGGGCAGGGGTGACGGATCGGTCCTCGTGCACGCCGCCATGACCGTCCCCGAGGGGACGGCCGTGGAGGGCGTCGAGGTCCGCGTGCTGCCCGGGATCGAGGAGGCGGCGACCGTCGTCCACCGGGGCTCGATGGACACGGTCCTGCCGACCGCGCAGACCCTGGCCCGCTGGATCGAGGCCAACGGCTACCGGACGCGGCAGTACGCGCGCGAGCTGTACCTGGAGTGCCCCGAGGACCGCTCGCGGTGGGTGACGGAGCTCCAGGAGGCGATCGTCCGCGCCTGAGGCCGGACGTCCCGGCCGCGGTGCCCGCGGGCCCGGGTCCCCCGCACGGGGCCCGGGCCCGCCGCTCGTCGCGGGCGGCTCCGCCGGAGCCGCCCGGCCGCTACCTCCGCAGTGCCCTCCGCAGGCGCAGCGCGCGCCGTGCGAGCCGGCGGACCCGGGGGTGGCGGGGGAGCGGGATGCCGCCGGGCAGGTCGAGGACGGTGAGGCGGCGGCGGGTGAAGTGGTGCCGGGTGCGTTCGGCGAACGGCCCGGACAGATGCCGTACCGCCGGCTCCCGCAGCTCCGGCCGGATCTTCGGCTGCATCGCGAAGCCGACCGCGGCGACCAGGTCGTTCAGCGGGGCCGTGGCGATGGCGCCGCCGTCCTCGGGGCCGTCCTCCAGGGGCGGCACGACCGCGTCCACGACGGTCAGCGGGATGCGGTTGCTGTTCTGGAACGGGGTGAGCCGCTCAAGGAGGCCGCGTGTCCCGACCCGGGCGACGGGCAGTCCGTAGAAGGTGTGCGCGGTGAGCAGCGCCGTGGAGAAGCAGCCGACGACGAGGGCGGGCCGCAGCTCCCGGTAGAGCACCTCGGCGAGGACCGGCCGGTCCTCCACGGTCAGCTCGGCGCCGAGCGCGGCCGCCTCCTCGGTGAGCGCCTTCGACCAGGTGCCGGGGGCCGTCGGGTGCGGCTTGAAGACGAGGCGCCGGTGGCCCCGGGCGACCGCGCCCCGCACCATCCGCAGGTGCAGTTCCTCCTCCTCGGCCGGGGTGAGCAGGCCGAGCGCCGCGAGGTACTGGCCGAGGAGGAGCGCGGGCCCGTCCCCGGCGGCGGCCGGGGCGGCGGATCCGGCGAGTTCGTCGACGCAGCGGGTGAAGGCCTCCGTCGGCACGGCCTCGGGTACGGCCCCGAACTCGGCGAGCAGCAGCGGCGCGAGGCCGGGCACGAGGTCCAGGTGGAGGAGCCGGCCGACGCGTCCGCCGATCAGCGGGTCGATCTTGTTGCGGGTCGGTCCGTAGCTCATGAGGCCGTCGGCGTAGACGGTGACGGGGGCGTCGGGGAGCAGCTGGGCGAGGGCGAGGGCGGGGGTGACCTGGATCGATTCCAGGGCGAGTTCGACGCGGTCGTCGCCGAGGTCCCAGATCCGGCGCAGGTGGCGCTGGAGGAGCGGGAGGTCGGAGGGGCGGGGGGTCCAGCCGCCCGGGTGGAGCGGGGAGATCGTCTCGTTCCAGGAGAGGACGGAGTCGAAGCGGTGGCGGAGCCGTTCGAAGCCGTCGGCGTGGTCCAGCGGCGGGGTGGTCTCGGGCACGGCCGCGTTGTTGGTGACGAGCAGGATGCGGCGGTCGGCGGGGCCGAAGGCGCCGCTGTCGAGGGCGGCGGCGATCGTCACCGCGCCGTAGAGGGTGGAGGCGCAGAAGATCTGGGTGGTGCGGCGGGTGCTCACGCGGCGACCTCCGCGGCGGTGGTGCCGGGGGTGTCCGTGCCCGGTGCCGGGGGTGGTGCGGGGCGCCGTCGCCGGAGCCTGCGCAGCATGGTGGCGCGGTCGCCGCCCATCGCGGTGAGGGCCTCGTCGAGGACGTCCTGCGGCATGCGGCGCAGGGCTCCCGCGCTCATCGCCTTGAGCTGTCGGGCGACGTCGGGTTCGAAGCGTTCGATCGAGCCGATGTGGTGGGAGATCACCGCGCAATAGGTGCGGACGGCTTTCGGAAGGAGAAGTGCGGCGTCGGGGTCCGCGGCGGTCTCGTCGATCACCTGGTCGAATGCGCGGATGAAATCCAATTGCCTGGTGTCGCCGATCTGGGTGAGGGAGGTCGCCACTCCGCGCCGGTAGAAGACGCCGAGTTCCCCGATGGCGGCGAAGGAATCGGCCTCGCGGTGCAGGCGCCAGATCCACGGCCGGTCCTCGGCGGTCCGCAGTCCGTGGGTGAAGTGCAGGAGGCCGCGGTCGAGGAGCCGCCGGTGGTAGACGCCGGCCCAGGCGTACGGGTAGTCGACCGAGGTCGTCCGGTGCGCGGGCAGGATCGCGTCGCGGGGGTCGAGGACCTCGCCGCGGCGGGGGACCGGTGCGCGGCGGACGCTCCGGTTGCGGCCGGTGACGGAGACGTGGTCGGTGCGCAGGAAGTCGCAGCCGAGGTCCTCGGCGGCGGCGACCAGGCGGGCGTAGTAGCCGGGGGAGAGCCAGTCGTCCCCGTCGAGGAAGGTGAGGTACTCGCCGCGGGCGGCGTCGAGGCCGGTGTTCCGGGCGGTGGCGAGGCCGCCGTTCTGTTCGTGCCTGATGTGGACGGCGCCCGGGATCTCGCGCGCGGCCCGTTCGAGGATGTCCGGGGTCCCGTCCGACGAGCAGTCGTCGACCAGCAGGAACTCGAAGTCCTCCCGGGCGTTGGCCCGCAGGCTCGTGAGGGTGTCGGGGGCGTATGTCTGCACGTTGAAGAACGGCACGACGACGGAGAGCTTGACCACGCGGTCGACGCTAGGCGCCGTCCCGGCATTCCCACCGACCGTCGGGCGTCTCTTCGGTGAACACGGGGCGGCGGGCGAATTAACCACCTTTACCGGCAGGGAGATTCGGCCTCGATGCGGCCGGTTCGCGACCCGCTTCAACGCGAGGAGAGGCTCTGTTCACCGTTTGTTGCTTCTCAGTTGGGCCGGAAAGCGGAATGCCCTTCTAGCGTCCTCGGCGTGCCAGCAAGTACCAGAGAAGCGGTGCGGACAGCCGTACTCGCCGATTCCGACACCCGGTGGAAATGGGGCGCCCTCACGGCGCGCCGCATCAGCCCGGCGAGCGCCGAACCCGCCGGGTTCGTGCTGCGCGGACGGGCCACCCCCACCGCGCGCCAGCTCGCCGAGACGGGGGTGCCCACCACCGCCCCGCGCGAGGTGACGGGGGCGGAGTTCCTGCGTGCGGTCCGGGACGCGGAGGCGCGCGGGGAGGGGTACGACGTGGTCGTCCTCGCTCTGGTCGGCGGTACCGTGCGGGCGGTCCTCCAGGGTCTCGCCGATCTGGGGCTCGCGCGGCGTCCGGTGGTCGTCACCGGTTACGTCGGGGTCGTCTACGAGAAGCTGACCGACGGCCTGCTGCTGCGCCACGGTGCCGACGTGGTCCTCGCCAACTCCCGTCACGACGCGGAGCGTTTCCGCGCGGTGTACGAGGGGGTGGGAGCCGGGGCCGGCTCGGTCGTCGAGGCGGCGCTGCCCTTCCTGGGCGGCGCCCCGCACACCCCGGAGGCGGGCCGGGACACCCTGGTGTTCGCCGCCCAGCCGTCCGTGCCGGCCACCCGGGCCGAACGCGCCTACGTCCTGCGGCGGCTGATCGGGCACGCCCGGCTCCACCCGGGGCGCGAGGTGCTCCTCAAGCTCCGCTCCAAGCCGGGCGAGCACACCACGCACCTGGAGGAGTACCCGTTCCAGAAGCTGGTCCGCGAGCTCGACCCGCCGGACAACTTCTCGCTGGTGTACGGGCACATGGGCGAGGTCCTCGACCGCACCGACCTGCTGGTGACCGTCTCGTCGACGGCCGCCCTGGAGGCCCTCCACCGGCGCATCCCCACCGCGATCCTCACCGACCTCGGGGTCCGCGAGGTGCTCGGCAACCACCACTTCGTCGGCTCCGGCCTGCTGGCCTCCTTCGACCGGCTCGACAAGGGGCTCGTGCCGACGCCCGACGAGCACTGGCTGGCCCGGCAGGGCGTCGCGTCCGACGGCTCGTACGAGGCGGCCTTCGACGCCGCCCGGGACCGGGTCGCCGCACTCCTGGCGCTGCCCGCGCTCCCCCCGATCACCCCCTACTACACGACGGAGACGGCCCCCGGCTACCTGCCCGGGATCCTCGCCCGCCACCGCCTGGACACCACCGCCCCGGAGCGCCGCGAGAGCGGTCTGCGCAGGGTCGTCCGGGAGGCCGCGCGGGGCGCGTACCGCCACGGCGTGCAGCGCGTCGCCCCCGTCATCCGCCGTCTGGGAGAACTCTGATGACCACCACCGTGCTCGCCGTGATCCCCGCGAGGGGCGGTTCGAAGGGCGTGCCCGCCAAGAACCTCGCCCCGGTGGCCGGGGTGCCGCTGGTGGCCCGGGCCGTCCGGGCCTGTCTGGGCGCCCGCGCCGTCACCCACGTCGTGGTCTCCACCGACGACGCCGGCATCGCCGCCGCAGCCCGCTCCGCGGGGGCCGAGGCCGTGCGGCGCCCGGCGGAGATCGCCGGCGACACCGCGACCAGCGAGGCCGCGGTCCTGCACGCCATGGACGCCTTCGAGGCCACCCACGGCCGATCCGCCGACGTGGTCCTCCTCGTCCAGTGCACCAGCCCGTTCCTCGGCTCGGCGGAGGTCACCGAGACCGTCGAGCGGATCACCTCCGGGGCGGCCGACACGGCCTTCACCGCCGCCCCGTCGCACGGCTTCCTCTGGCGCGAGACGGTCGAGGAGGGCGCCACCGGCGTCAACCACGACAAGGCGCACCGCCCCCGCCGCCAGGACCGGGAGCCCGAGTACCTGGAGACCGGCGCCGTCTACGCGATGGACGCGGCCGGCTTCCGCACCCACCGGCACCGCTTCTTCGGCCGCACGGCGCTCGTCGTCACCGACCCCGCCCGGGTCCTGGAGATCGACGACCCGCACGACCTGGCCCGGGCCCGCGCCCTCGCCCCGCTGCTGGACACCCCGGCGACCCCCGGCTTCGGGGACATCGACGCCGTCGTCCTCGACTTCGACGGCACGCAGACCGACGACCGGGTCCACCTGGACGCGGAGGGGCGGGAGTTCGTCTCCGCGCACCGCGGCGACGGCCTGGGCATCGCCGCCCTGCGCCGCGCCGGACTGCCCGTCCTCATCCTCTCCACCGAGCAGAACGCCGTCGTCGCCGCCCGCGCCCGCAAGCTCAAGATCCCCGTCCTGCACGGCATCGACCGCAAGGACCGGGCCCTCAAGGAGTGGTGCGCGGCCGAGGGCATCGACCCGCAGCGCGTGCTCTACGCCGGAAACGACGTCAACGACCTTCCCTGCTTCCATCTCGTCGGCTGGCCCGTCGCGGTGAGCAGCGCGCACGACTCCGTACGGGCCGCGGCCCGCGCGGTCACCGTCACCCCGGGCGGCTCGGGGGCGATCCGTGAGATCGCCGCCTGGCTCCTCGGACCCGAGCTCGACACCCCCCGACCGTAAGGAACAGCACCATGAACACCCGTATCCGCACCCTCGGCGACAAGACCGCCGGCCCGGGCCACTCCGTCTACATCACGGGCGAGATCGGCATCAACCACAACGGTGACCTCGACAACGCGTTCGCGCTGATCGACGTGGCGGCCGAGGCCGGCTGCGACGCCGTCAAGTTCCAGAAGCGCACCCCCGAGATCTGCACCCCGCGCGACCAGTGGGACATCGAGCGCGACACCCCCTGGGGCCGGATGACGTACATCGACTACCGCCACCGCGTGGAGTTCGACGAGACGCAGTACCGCGCCATCGACGAGCACTGCAGGAAGCGCGGCATCGACTGGTTCGCCTCCCCGTGGGACACCGAGGCCGTCGCCTTCCTGGAGAAGTTCGACGTGCCGGCCCACAAGGTGGCCTCCGCCTCCCTCACCGACGACGAGCTGCTGCGCGCGCTGCGCGGCACCGGCCGCACGGTCATCCTCTCCACCGGCATGTCGACGCCGGAGCAGATCCGTCACGCCGTCGAGGTCCTCGGCAGCGCGAACATCCTGCTCTGCCACGCCACCTCGACGTACCCGGCCAAGGCGGAGGAGCTCAACCTGCGCGTCATCCAGACGCTCCAGGAGGAGTACCCGAACGTCCCGATCGGCTACTCGGGCCACGAGACCGGCCTCCAGACGACGCTGGCCGCCGTCGCGCTCGGCGCCACCTTCGTGGAGCGCCACATCACCCTCGACCGCGCGATGTGGGGCTCCGACCAGGCCGCCTCCGTCGAGCCGCAGGGCCTGCAGCGCCTGGTCCGCGACATCCGCACCATCGAGACGGCCCTCGGCGACGGCGTCAAGAAGGTCTACGAGTCGGAGCTCGGCCCGATGAAGAAGCTCCGCCGGGTCCAGGGGCTCGTCGCCGCATGACCGGGCAGCTGGCGTTCGTCGAGAGCCCGGTCCAGCTCCTCAACGTCCTGGAGTGGGCGCACACCCGGGGCGGCGCCGCGGGTGCGCCCGCCGGCCCGCACGGCCCGGCGGACCCGGCGGCGCCCGGTCCCGCCGGCACCGACGCGTCCGGCCGGGAGTCCCGCTCGACGGACGCCGCCCCGGGTGCGGCACCGCCCGCACCCGATCTGACGGTCGTCGTCCTCTCGCCGACCGACCCCATGTCGCGGGGCCAGCTGCGCCGGATGGCCCAGCTGGCCCGCGACGAGGGCCTCACCGTCCACTGGCAGGAGGCCCGCGGCGGCCGGGGCGCCCTGGTCCGCACGCTGCGCGAGCTCGCCCGGCCGCTGCGCTCGGCGGAGCGGGTGATCATCGGGGATCCGTTCTCCCGGTACGTCCAGCTCCTCCTGACCCTCTTCGGTCCGCGGCACCTGACGGTGGTCGACGACGGCACCGCGACCATGGAGTACGCCGCCCAGGTCGGCCGCGGCGAGCGGCTGGTGCGCTGGCACCGCAGGAGCCGCGCCCTGGACCCGCGCGAGCTGGCGCTCGCCCCGGTGTCCCTGCTGGCGAGGAAGCGGCTGGCCCCGACGCCGGGCCGCACGGTCGAGATCTTCACCTCGCTGCCGGTCGAGGCGCCCGAGGGCATCACGGTGACGGAGAACTCCTACGCGTGGACCCGGGCGCGGTTCGGCCCGCCGCTGCTCACCGGAGGCGCGGACCTGGTGGGGACCTCGCTGGTGGAGACGGGGGTGGTCGACGCCGACCACTACGACCGGGTGGTGGCGGAGCTGGCCCGGGCCCACGGGGCCACCCGCTACTTCGCGCACCGCAGGGAGAGCGCCGAGAAGCTGCACCGGATCGCGGTGGAGACGGGCCTGCAGGTGGTCCGCCCGGAGCTGCCCCTGGAGCTGATCGCCCGCCGCGGCCCGATCGGGCGGACGGTGGTCAGCTTCCCGTCCACGGTGGTCCACACGCTGCCGCTGGCCCTGGCCGGCACCGGGGTGAGGGTCGCGGTCTGCGAGATCGCGCCCGAGTGGCTGCGGGCGACCGCCTCCCCGCGGGCGCAGGGCTTCCTGTCCGGGGTGACGGGCACGGCGGCCCACGAGGTGGACCGGCTGACCTCGCGGTCCGCGAATGCGACCGATCGGCTCGAATTCGGCTGAGCGTACCCATACGGGAGGGGCTTCAAGCCTGCCGAACCGAGATTCTTTCCCCTAACGGGCTGAACTTTTCGTGATCAACGGGCAGTTGACCTCTCCGGAGGCCTACCCTTCAAAGGGTGAACCAGTTGAAGTCCCGTGAGCCAGGCTCCGTCACCCTGCCCGGAACGCTGTCCGAACCCCTGCGCGTCGAACTGATCGCCTTCCGCAGGGACTTGCACATGCACCCGGAGCTGGGGAACCAGGAGTTCCGTACGACCGCCGCGCTCAAGGCCCGCCTGGAGGCGGCCGGCCTCGCGCCGAAGGTCCTGCCGGGCGGCACCGGACTCATCTGTGACATCGGCACCCCGGACCCAGGGCGGCCGATGCTCGCCATCCGGGCCGATCTCGACGCGCTCCCCATCCCGGACGTCAAGACCGTCCCGTACCACTCCACCGTGGCCAACCGCGCCCACGCCTGCGGACACGACGTCCATACCACCACCGTCCTGGGCGCCGGGCTCGTCCTGGCCGACCTCCACCGGCAGGGGCTGCTCCCGGCCCCCGTGCGGCTGCTCTTCCAGCCCGCCGAGGAGGTCCTCCCGGGCGGCGCGGCCGACGCGATCGAGGCCGGGGTCCTGGACGGGGTCGGCCGGATCATCGCGGTCCACTGCGACCCCAAGGTGGACGCGGGCAAGATCGGACTCCGCACCGGTCCGATCACCTCGGCCTGCGACCGGCTGGAGATCACCCTGGACGGGCCCGGCGGCCACACCGCCCGTCCGCACCTCACCACCGACCTCGTCACGGCCGCCGCCCGGGTCGCCGTGGACGTCCCCGCCGTCCTGGCCCGCCGGGTCGACGCCCGCTCGGGGCTCTCGGTCACCTGGGGCCGCATCGAGTCCGGCCACGCCTGCAACGTCATCCCGCAGCACGCCGAGCTCTCCGGCACCGTCCGCTGCCTGGACCTGCCGACCTGGCGCGAGGCGCCCGACCTGGTGCACGCGGCCATCGACGAGGTCGCGGCCCTGCACCGGGCCAAATCGACCGTCACCTACGTGCGGGGCGTCCCGCCGGTCGTGAACGACGCGGCCGTCACCGAACTGCTCCAGTCCGCGATGACCGCCCGCCGCGGACCGTTCTCGATCGAGGGCACCGAGCAGAGCCTCGGCGGCGAGGACTTCTCCTGGTACCTGGAGCACGTCCCGGGTGCCATGGCCCGCCTCGGGGTGCGCACCCCGGGCGACACCCGGGTGCGCGATCTCCACGCCGGCGACTTCGACGTGGACGAGCGCTGCATCGAGGCCGCGGTGGAGCTCTTCACCGCCGCGGCGCTGCTGGACGCGGCACCAAAGCGCTGATTTCAGGCCAAACGAAGCCGTGATTCCGGCCGGACGGAGCATCATCCGTCCGGCCGACCGGTGTCGCCCCTTCGGTCCAACGGCCCGGCGTGGCGCCCCGGGACTCCGGCCGCGGCGCCGGGACCCGGAGATATAACCGGCGGTACCGGGCCGAACGCCCCCGGTCGCCTCCACTGGCCGGTTCGCGACGATCCGATAACGACTCATGAACGGGTCTTTAACTGACATCTACGCGCGTTACGATCGCCGCGAAACCAGCGCCGGAAGAGGCGCTTTCGGTCAGTCTTGAAGGGACCCTCCTCTTGCGCCGGATCACCAGGATCACGACCGTGGGCATCGCCTCCGCGGCGCTCGCCCTCTCCGCCACCGCGTGTGGCAAGTCTTCGACGGACTCCGGCTCCAGCCCGAGCTCCAGCGCGAAGGCCACCAAGGCCGCCATCGCCTACGACATCGGCGGCCGCGGCGACCAGTCCTTCAACGACGCCGCCTACGCGGGTCTGAAGAAGGCCGAGGACGAGCTCGGCGTCAAGGGCGCCGAGGCCGAGCCCTCCGAGGGCGAGGGCGACGCCGACAAGGTGCAGCGCCTCACCGCGCTCGCCCGCGCCGGGAACAACCCGGTCATCGGTGTCGGCTTCGCCTACGCCCCGGCCATCGAGAAGGTCGCCAAGGCCTACCCGAAGACCACCTTCGGCCTCATCGACGACACGTCGAAGACCGGCCCGAACATCGCCAACCTCGTCTTCAACGAGGAGCAGGGCTCCTACCTGGCCGGCGTCGCCGCCGCCAAGGCGTCCAAGACCGGCACGGTCGGCTTCATCGGCGGTGTCGAGGTTCCGCTGATCAAGAAGTTCGAGGCGGGCTTCGCGCAGGGCGTCAAGGACACCAACCCCAAGGCGAAGGTGCTCGTCCAGTACCTGACCCAGCCGCCGAACTTCGACGGCTTCTCGAAGCCCGACCTCGGCAAGGCCGCCGCGGAGGGCCAGCTCGACAAGGGCGCCGACGTGATCTACGCCGCCGCCGGTCTGGCCGGCTCCGGCGCGATCGAGGCCGCCTCCGCCGCCGGCAAGTGGGCGATCGGTGTCGACTCCGACCAGTACAACCAGCCGGGTCTGGCCTCCTACAAGGACGCCATCCTGACCTCGGTCACCAAGGACGTCTCGGACTCGGTCTTCAACGTGATCAAGTCCGTCCAGGACGGCAAGCCGCAGTCCGGTGAGGTCCGCTACGGCCTCGCCACGGACGGTGTCGCGCTCGCCGACTCCAACCCGAAGTACAAGGAGATGAAGGACCTCATCGCCGCGGTGGACAAGGCGAAGAAGGACATCATCGACGGCAAGATCACGGTCAAGACCGCTCCGTAAGGACGGCAGGTCACGACCTGAGCCCGCGGGCCCGGCCCCAGTGGCACTCCACTGGATCCGGGCCCCGGGCCCATTCCCGTACGGGTTTTCACTTTTCGGCAGCGCTACGCGTGTAGATGTCTCCCTGGCACGATAACTTCACCCCGCCCTGCCCTCCCCGCTCCCACTCCTTCCGGCCAAGGAGAGTGCGTCATCAACGCGTCCAGCCCCCCTGCCGTAGAACTGCACGGCATCACCAAGCGATTCCCCGGCGTCGTCGCCAACAAGGACATCGCCATCACGGTCCGCAAGGGCACCGTGCACGCCCTCATCGGCGAGAACGGTGCCGGCAAGTCGACCCTCATGAAGATCCTCTACGGCATGCAGAAGCCGGACGAGGGCACCATCGCGGTCGACGGCCAGCAGGTCACCTTCTCCAGCCCCGGTGACGCCATCGCGCGCGGCATCGGCATGGTGCACCAGCACTTCATGCTCGCCGACAACCTCACCGTCCTGGAGAACGTCGTCCTCGGCGGTGAGAAGCTCTACGGCATCGGCGCCAAGGCGCGGAAGAAGATCCAGGAGATCTCCGACGCCTACGGCCTCGGGGTCCGCCCCGACGCCCTGGTCGAGGACCTCGGCGTCGCCGACCGGCAGCGCGTGGAGATCCTCAAGGTCCTCTACCGCGGCGCCAAGATCCTCATCCTCGACGAGCCGACCGCCGTGCTCGTCCCGCAGGAGGTCGACGCGCTCTTCGACAACCTGCGCGAACTCAAGGCCGAGGGCCTGACCGTCATCTTCATCTCGCACAAGCTGGGCGAGGTCCTGAAGGTCGCCGACGACATCACCGTCATCCGCCGCGGCACCACCGTCGGCACCGCCGACCCGAAGACCGCCACCACCAAGCAGCTCGCCGAGCTGATGGTCGGCAGCGAGCTGCCCTCGCCGGAGACCCGCGAGTCGACGGTCACCACCGTCCCCATGCTCCAGGTCAGCAACCTCACGCTGACCGAGGCCGGCGCCGTCGCCGCCGCCCCGCTGACCAGCGCCGCGCCGCCGGACCCGGCGAAGACCGTCGTCGTGCTGGAGGAGACGGCCGAGGGCCGCAAGCTCCTCGACGACATCTCCCTCACGATCCACAAGGGCGAGATCCTCGGCATCGCCGGTGTCGAGGGCAACGGCCAGACCGAGCTCATCGAGACCCTCATGGGCATGGCCACCCCCGACGCGGGCGTCATCACCCTCGACGGCGTCGACATCTCCAAGGTCTCGGTGCGCAAGCGCCGCGAGGGCGGCATCGGCTACATCCCCGAGGACCGCCACCGCCACGGCCTGCTCCTCGAAGCGCCGCTCTGGGAGAACCGCATCCTCGGCCACGTCACCGAGGAGCCGAACTCCAAGCGCGGCGTCCTCGACCCGAAGGCGGCCCGCAAGGACACCGAGCGGATCGTGCGCGAGTACGACGTGCGCACCCCCGGCATCGACGTCACCGCGGCCTCCCTGTCCGGCGGCAACCAGCAGAAGCTGATCGTCGGCCGCGAGATGAGCCACGCGCCCAAGTTCCTGATCGCCGCCCACCCCACCCGCGGTGTGGACGTCGGCGCGCAGGCGCAGATCTGGGACGCGATCCGGGACGCCCGCCGTGAGGGTCTGGCGGTACTGCTGATCTCCGCCGACCTCGACGAGCTGATCGGCCTCTCCGACACCCTCCGGGTCATGTACCGCGGCAAGCTCGTCGCGGACGCCGACCCCGCCACCATCACGCCCGAGCAGCTCGGCTCCGCCATGACCGGCGCGGCCGGCGGCCAGCTCGAAGGCGCAGAGCAGCCCGAAGACGGTGACGCCCGATGATGAAGTTCGACAAGGACAAGCTGATCCTGGGCGCGGCGGGACCGGTGCTCGCCCTGGTCACCTCGTTCGTGCTCACCGTCCTGGTGCTGCTGGCGACGGGTCTCGACCCGATCGAGCCGATCACGCTGATGATCGACAACGCCGCGTTCGCCGACATCCAGGTCCTGATCGTCAACCAGACGGGGATCTACTACCTGGCGGCCCTGGCCGTGGCCATCGGCTTCCGGATGAACCTCTTCAACATCGGGGTCGACGGCCAGTACCGGCTCGCCGCGATGGTCTCGGCGCTCGTCGGCGCCTCGATCGAGCTGCCCGGCCCGCTGCACATCCTCGTGATCGTGCTCGTCGCGATGTTCACCGGCGCCTTCTGGGCCGGTATCGCCGGCATCCTGAAGACCACCCGCGGCGTCTCCGAGGTCGTCTCGACGATCATGCTGAACGCCATCGCGACCTCGCTGGTGGCCTGGCTGATCCTGCCGAAGAACTTCGGCGTCCAGCCGGAGGGCTCCAACAACCTCACCACCGGTGAGATCTCCGAGTCCGGCTGGTTCCCCGGCATCGACATGGGCGAGGGCAACGGAGTCATCTACGGCTTCACGTTCGTCGCGCTCGCCCTCGGCGTCGTCTACTGGTTCGTCCTCAACCGCACCCGGTTCGGCTTCGACCTGCGCGCCACCGGCGCCAGCGAGTCCGCCGCCCAGGCCAGCGGCGTCGACGCCAAGAAGATGATCCTCACCTCGATGCTGCTCTCGGGCGCGCTGGCCGGCCTGGCCGGCATGCCGACGCTGCTCGGCGAGTCCCACACGTACAGCCTCGACTTCCCCGTCGGTGTCGGCTTCACCGCCATCACCATCGCGCTGCTCGGCCGGAACCACCCGGTCGGCATCTTCTTCGCGGCCCTGCTCTTCGCGTTCCTCGACAAGGCCTCCTCGTCGCTGGACACCGAGGGCTACCCGAAGGAGATCACCAAGATCATGCAGGGCATCATCGTGATCGCCGTGGTCGTCTCCTACGAGCTCGTCCGCCGTTACGGCCTCCGCCGCCAGCAGCAGAAGGTCGGCGAGGAACTCGCCGCCGGCGGCGCCATCAAGACCGACAAGGAGGTCTCGGCATGAGCACCGGCACTGTCACGAAGCCGAGCGCCGCGCCCAAGGGCGGCGGACGCCGCAAGCTCACCCTGCCGTGGATCCTGCTGATCATCGCGGCCGCTCTTCTGCTCTTCTCCTTCGTCCGGGCCGTCTCCGGGGCCAACGACCTCACCTCGGTGGGCCAGGTCTCCGGTGCGCTCAAGCTCGCCGTGCCGATCGGCCTCGCCGGTCTCGGCGGTCTGTGGGCCGAGCGCGCGGGCGTCGTCAACATCGGCCTCGAAGGCATGATGGTGCTCGGCACCTGGTTCGGAGCCTGGGCCGGCTACCAGTGGGGCCCCTGGACGGGCGTCCTGGTCGGCCTCCTCGGCGGTGCGCTCGGCGGTCTGCTGCACGCGATCATCACCGTCACGTTCAACGTGAACCACATCGTCTCCGGTGTGGCCATCAACATCCTCGCGGTCGGCTTCACCCAGTACCTGTCGAACTTCACGTTCGCCGAGGCCGAGGGCGGCTCGTCCAAGCAGTCCCCGCGCATCGACCAGATCTACGAGATCACCGTTCCGGGGCTCTCGGACTGGCTGACCGACCTGCAGGCCAAGCACTGGTTCTTCATCTCCGACCTGGCCGGCATCCTCGGCGGCCTCGTCACCAACCTGTCGCTGCTCACGGTCGTCGCCATCCTCCTGATCCCGGCCACCTGGTGGCTGCTCTGGCGCACGGCCTTCGGCCTGCGGCTGCGCTCCTGCGGTGAGAACCCGGTCGCCGCCGAGTCCCTCGGCGTGAACGTCTACAAGTACAAGTACATCGCCGTCACCGTCTCCGGCGCCCTCGCGGGCCTCGGCGGCGCGTTCCTCGCGATCGTCTCCACCGGCATCTACCAGGAGGGCCAGACCGGCGGCCGCGGCTACATCGGTCTCGCCGCGATGATCTTCGGCAACTGGATGCCCGGCGGCATGGCGCTCGGTGCCGGCCTCTTCGGCTTCACCGACAGCCTCAAGCTCCGCGGCGGCGCCGAGAACGTCCACGCGCTCCTGCTGCTGGTCGCCGTGCTCCTCCTGGTCGCCGCCCTGTGGCAGCTGTACAAGAAGAAGTACGTGGCCGGCGTGATCTCCGCGGTCTTCTCCGGCGGCTTCTTCCTCTGGTACGCGCTGACCGACGAGGTCCCGAGCCAGTTCGTCGACGCGGCGCCGTACATCACCACCCTGCTCGTGCTCGCCCTGTCGGCGCAGCGCCTGCGGATGCCTAAGGCGGACGGCCTGCCGTACCGCAAGGGCCAGGGCAAGTGACGACGGCCCTCTCCGAGGCCGGCTGGGAGGCCCTGCGGGTCGCGGCGCGCGAGGCGATGCACCGTGCGTACGCCCCGTACTCGGGCTTTCCGGTCGGCGCGGCCGCCCGTGTCGAGGACGGGCGGACGGTCTCCGGCTGCAACGTGGAGAACGCCTCGTACGGCCTCAGCCTGTGCGCCGAGTGCGGTCTCGTCTCGGAGCTCCAGGCGACCGGCGGCGGGCGGCTGACGCACTTCGTGTGCGTGGACGGCCAGGGCGAGAGCCTGGTGCCGTGCGGCCGCTGCCGGCAGCTGCTGTACGAGTTCGGCGGCCCCGGACTCGTCCTGGAGACGCCCGCCGGCTTCCTGACGCTGGCCGAGATGCTGCCGCAGGCCTTCGGCCCGGACCACCTCGCGAAGTAATCCTCGGAGCGGCCCTTCCGGCACGATGGGAAGGGCCGCTCCTCCTTTCCCCCTCTATGCGCGTAGAAAGAGGCACCACCATGGACGTCATCTCCGTCATCCGCACGAAGCGGGACAAGGGCGAGCTGAGCCCGGAGCAGATCGACTGGGTCATCGACGCCTACACCCGCGGTGCGGTCGCCGACGAGCAGATGTCCGCCCTGGCCATGGCCATCCTGCTGAACGGCATGAACCGTGCGGAGATCGCCCGCTGGACGGCGGCGATGATCGCGAGCGGCGAGCGCATGGAGTTCTCCTCCCTCTCGCGCCCGACCGCCGACAAGCACTCCACCGGCGGCGTCGGCGACAAGATCACCCTGCCGCTGGCCCCGCTCGTCGCCGCCTGCGGCGCGGCCGTCCCGCAACTCTCCGGCCGCGGCCTCGGCCACACCGGCGGCACGCTCGACAAGCTGGAGTCCATCCCCGGCTGGCGCGCGCTGCTCTCCAACGAGGAGATGCTGCACGTCCTCGACACCACCGGCGCGGTCATCTGCGCGGCCGGCGACGGCCTGGCCCCCGCCGACAAGAAGCTGTACGCGCTCCGCGACGTCACCGGAACCGTCGAGGCCATCCCGCTGATCGCCTCCTCGATCATGTCCAAGAAGATCGCGGAGGGCACCGGCTCCCTGGTCCTCGACGTCAAGGTCGGCACCGGCGCCTTCATGAAGAACATCGAGGACGCCCGCGAGCTCGCGTCCACCATGGTCGGCCTCGGCACCGACAGCGGTGTGAAGACGGTCGCGCTGCTCACCGACATGTCCACCCCGCTCGGCCTCACCGCGGGCAACGCCCTGGAGGTCCGCGAGTCCGTCGAGGTCCTGGCCGGCGGCGGCCCGGCGGACGTCGTCGAGCTGACGGTCGCGCTGGCCCGGGAGATGCTCGCGGCGGCCGGCATCAAGGACGCGGACCCGGCCAAGGCGCTGGCCGACGGCTCGGCCATGGACCACTGGCGCCGGATGATCGCGGCCCAGGGCGGCGACCCGGACGCGGCCCTCCCGGTCGCCCGCGAGCAGCACGTGGTCACGGCCCCCTCGACCGGCGTGCTCACCCGCCTCGACGCCTACGACATCGGCATCGCCGCCTGGCGCCTGGGCGCCGGCCGCGCCCGCAAGGAGGACCCGGTGCAGGCGGGCGCGGGCGTCGAGCTGCACGCCAAGCCGGGTGACACGGTGACGGCGGGCCAGCCGCTGGTGACCCTGCACACCGACACCCCGGAGAAGTTCGACTACGCCCTGCAGTCCCTCGGCTCGGCCTGGGACATCGCGGCCCCGGGCACGGAGTTCACCCCGAACCCGATCGTCCTGGACCGCATCGCGTAGTGACCTGATCGCCGCTGGCATGTGCCGGTGACACCTTCGGGCGAACGGGACCGGTGGACCTCCACCGGTCCCGTTCGGCATGCTGGGATCGGTGACGCACCGATAGAGGAGACCGCCATGAGCGCACTCACCGTCGACCACTCGTCTTATGACCACGGGTGGGACGACCTCGTCCGGATCTGGGAGGAGACGGACGCACCCGAGGGCTGCAAGGTGGAGATCATCGAGGGGATCATCACCGTGTCACCGTCACCGGCCAGCCGTCACAACTCCATCGCCTCGCGAGTGCATCGTCGGCTGGTTCTCGGCATTCCGGAAGAGTGGGGTGTGGTGCAGACGCTAGCGATCGCCGTGCCTGCGCGCAGGGGCATGTTCGTTCCGGACCTCGCTGTTCTTCCCTTCGCGGTGCTCGATGGACCCGGCCAGTACGTGACAGCCGATGACGTCGAGCTCGTTGCCGAGGTCACCTCGCCCTCGAACGCGAACCACGATCGCATCAGCAAGGCCGCCGGGTACGCCGCTGCCGGCATCCCGCTCTACCTGTTGATCGACTCATTCGCGTCCGGCGGCCCGACCGTGACCCTCTACGGAGAGCCGAAGGGGGACGTCTACCGAGTCCTCCGTGCCGTGCCGTTCGGGGAGGAGATCCACCTCCCCGCCCCCTTCGACCTCGCCCTCGACACGGCGGAGTTCCCGGTCAGCTGAGCCCGGCCCCCAGCAGCCCCCTCAGCTCCCGCATGTCCGCGAAGACCACCGTCCCCGGACCGGTCAGCCGGGCCGCCGGTGTCAGGCCGCCGGTGTAGCCGAAGGCGCGCATCCCGGCCGCCCGGGCCGCCCGGACGCCGTACGGGCTGTCCTCGACCACCGCGCAGCGCTCCGGCGCGACGCCCATCGCGGCCGCCGCGTGCAGGAAGAGGTCCGGGGCCGGCTTGCCGCGGGCGACGTCGCGGGCGCTGAACATCCGGCCCTCGAAGCGGTCCAGCAGGCCCGCGCGGCCCAGGTTCCGGCGGATCGAGGCGTGGCTCCCGTTGGAGGCGAGGCAGTACGGGACGGCCAGCCCGTCCAGCACGTCGGCGACGCCCTCCACGGCTGTCAGTTCCGCGTCCAGGGCGTCCTCGTAGCGCTGCCGGAAGGGCGCCTGCCAGTCCGGCTCCAGCGGGCGGCCGCGCCGCTCCTCCACGATCGAGGTGAGCAGGTCGTGCGGGGAGCCGACGAAGAGGTCGACCATCTCCGTCTCGGTGAACTCGGCTCCCAGCGAGGCGAACACCTCCCGGTCCACGCGGCAGTAGATCCGCTCGCTGTCCACCAGGACGCCGTCGCAGTCGAAGATCACCAGTTCGGTGGGGTCATGGGTCATGGCCCGACCCTACGGTCGGGGCGATCACCGATGAGTTCCGGTCCGAGGGCCGGTCTCAAGCCGTGTGGACACCAGCCGACCGCTCGTCGTGACCCTGCCCGCCCGGCCGACCGGGGACGAGGTGGCGCTGCTCTGCGCCGAGCTCGGGGCCGCCCCGCCCGGGGAGGTGGTCTGCGAGGTCGGCGCACTCGCAGCGGCCGACCTCGCGGCCGTCGACGCCCTCGCCCGGCTGAAGCTCGCCGCCGGGCGGCGGGGGCACCGCATCCGCTTCCACGGAGCAGGGCCCGACCTGCGGGCCCTGCTCCTGCTGACCGGCCTCGACGGGACCCTGGGCGGATAGGTCCCCCCGGCCGGGACCTCAGGCCTCCAGCCGGGCCGGCAGGTCGAAGAGCGGGAACCAGCGCTCGGTGTCCAGGAAGAAGTCCATCCCGGCGACCTTGCCGTCGCGGAGCTCCAGGACGATGAGCGCCCACGGGCTGTAGCCGCCCGCCGGGTCCGGGTGGTACTGGGCGAAGGCCGGCGAGCCGTTCGCCACGGTCGGCACCAGCTTCGAGCCGGCGCACACCTCGCCGACGCCCAGCATCCAGCCGACGATGTCGTCGTGCCCCTGGAGCCAGAGGTCGTACGGCGGCATGGACATGGTCGCGTCCTCGTGGAGGAGCGCGGTCAGCGCCTTCATGTCGTAGCCCTCGAAGGCGGCGACGTAGCGCTCCAGGAGCGCCTTCTGCTCCTCGTCGAGGGGGTTCGCGGGGTCCGAGGCGGCCGGCGCCTGCTCGGCGAGCGTCGCGCGGGCCCGCTGGAGGGCGCTGTTGACCGAGGCGACGGAGGTGTCGAGGAGTTCGGCGACCTCGCTCGCCTTCCAGGCGAGGACCTCGCGCAGGATGAGCACCGCCCGCTGCTTGGGCGGCAGGTGCTGGAGCGCGGCCACGAACGCGAGCCGCACGGTCTCGCGGGAGACGGCCGCCTCCGCCGGGTCGCCGACCGAGGGCAGCACCCGCCCGTCGGGCACCGGCTCCAGCCAGGTGATCTCCGGCTGTTTGACGAGCTGCGCCTGGGCGACCGGCGTCGCGGAGGTCAGGTCCATGGGCCGTGCCCTCCGGTTGCCCGCGTTCAGCGCGTCGAGGCAGACGTTGGTGGCGATCCGGTAGAGCCAGGACCGCAGCGAGGAGCGCCCTTCGAAGGAGTCGATCGCCTTCCAGGCGCGCACCATGGTGTCCTGCACCGCGTCCTCGGCCTCGAAGGAGGAGCCCAGCATCCGGTAGCAGTAGCCGGTCAGCTCCCGGCGGTACGTGTCGAGTTGCTCGGTCGTCGCGGTCGCGGCGTCACTCATCGGGTCCACACCCCACTCACCCCTCACCGGCACCCGTTCGGTGCCGGTGAGAGGGAAGCTACCGCAGCGGACTGACAGCCGGGGTCAGGTTCCCGGCTTGCGCCCGTAGACGAAGACGTCGTCGCCGTTCTTGAGCAGGCCCCAGTAGGCCTTGGCGTCCTTCGACGTCATGTTCACGCAGCCGGCGGAGCCCGGCGGGTTCCACATGGACTTGGTCGTCGAGTGGAAGGCCTGCCCGCCGTCGAAGAACTGGGCGTACGGCATGGAGACGTTGTAGAGCGTCGACCAGTGGTTGATGTTCCGCCAGTAGACCTTCTTCGACCCGGTCCGGGTCTCGCTGCCGTCCCGGCCCGTACGGACCGGCACGGGACCGTACTTGAGGCGCGAGCCGTCCTGGATCCAGCTCAGCTGGCGGGTGAGGTCGACGCAGGCGATCCGGCCCTTGTTGGTCGGACACTTGCGGTCCTTGTTGGGGTTGGACCCCGCCGCCTTCTGCTGGTTCATCGTGTTCATCGTGCGCCAGGTGATCGTCCCGGCGTACCCCGCGGTCGGGGTGATGCCGTGCTTCTTCTGGAAGGCCTGGATGGCCTTGCAGTCGGCGAGCGACTGGCGCCCGTCGGCCGTGCGGCCGAGGAACTTCTCCACCTGCTTCTGGTACGGGCCCGTCGTCACGTTGCAGGACGCGGCCTGGGCCGGCGCCGCGCCGACGGCGATCGTCATCGGCAGCACCAGCGCGGTGAGGCCCGTGGCGATGCCGGCCCTTCTGCCTATCCGACCCGCGATTCTCTTCATGATCATCATCTCCCCCTGGAGTCCCTGTCCTTCATGACGCCCGGGGGAGCGTCTCAGTTGCACCGGAACCGCCGCAATCAGCAGGAGGCCGCGAGCCTGACCCGACGCGCCTCCACGCGCGCGCTGTGGCTGCCGTACAGGGTCACCGAGACGACGCCGAGGACCGCGACGAGGCCGATCAGGACCGTCCCGGCCCAGCCGCCGACGTGGAACGCGATCGCGCCGAGCGTGCCGCCCGCGCTGCTGCCGAGGTAGTACGCGGACTGGTAGAGCGCCGAGGCCTGCGCGCGGCCCGTCACGGCCGTGCGGCTCACCGAGGAGGACGCGACCGCGTGCCCCGCGAAGAACCCGGCGGTGATCAGGACGAGGCCCGCGAGGACGGCGGGCAGCGCGTCGGCGAGCGAGAGCAGCAGGCCCGCGGCGGTGGTGGACACCGCCAGGTAGAGCGCCCCGCGGCGGCCGAGGCGGCCGACGAGCCGGCCCGCGGCGGCCGAGGAGACCGTGCCGACCAGGTAGATGAGGAAGATCGAGCCGATCACGCCCTGCGGCAGCGAGAACGGAGCCTCGACCAGGCGGTAGCCGATCACGGTGTACACCGCGCCGAAGACCGTCATGAACAGGGCGCCGATCGCGTACAGGCGCATCAGCAGCGGGTCCGCCAGATGCCCCCGCACGGTCCGGGCGAGCGCCTTCGGGGAGAGCGTGCCGGGCGTGAAGTGCCGTGCCTTCGGCAGCAGCGCGCGGAAGGCCAGCGCGCACAGCAGGGAGGTCAGGCCGACGGCGGCCAGACCCGCCCGCCAGCCCCACATCTGGGCCGCCCAGCCGGTCACCAGCCGGCCGCTCATGCCGCCGATCGAGTTGCCCGCGACGAACAGGCCGATCGCGGCGACCAGCGCCTTGGGGCGGACCTCCTCGGCGAGGAAGGCCATCGCCGAGGCCGGGAGCCCGGCGAGCGCGGCGCCCTGGACCGCACGCAGGACGATCAGGGACTCCAGGTTCGGGGCGAGCGGCAGGAGGAGGGAGATGCCGACCGCGACGGACAGCGAGGCGATCATCATCGTGCGCCGGCCGAAGCGCTCGGAGAGGGCGCTGAGCGGGATCACGCACAGGGCGAGGGCGCCGGTCGCGGCCGAGACCGTCCAGGAGGCGGCGGAGGCGGTGGCGCCGAACTCGGCCGAGATGGCCGGGAGGAGGGCCTGCGTGGAGTAGAGGAGCGCGAAGGCGGCGAGGCCCGCGGCGAAGAGCGCGAGGCTCATCCGGCGGTGGCCGGGGGTGCCGGGCGCGAGGCGGGTGTCGGCGGGGGCGGGGCGGGAGCCGGCGGACGCGTGGGTGGCGGCCGCCTCGGTACTGGCGGAAGGCATGCCTCGAACGTAGGTCGCCCCGCTTCATGCGTCCAATGCACGGAACTGCTGTAATCGTTCCCATGGCGCATGAGTACAGGTCACAGCCTCGGCTGTCACCGAACAGTAACGAAGAAGACATGGGAATGCTCCTCGCGCCGCGGCTCGCGTACTTCGCCGCCGTGGCCCGGCACGAGCATGTGACCAGGGCCGCGGCCGAGATGGGCGTCCCGCAGTCCACGCTCTCCCGTGCGATGGTCAGGCTCGAACAGGACCTCGGCGTCACCCTCTTCGCCCGCCGCGGCCGCACGGTCTCCCTCACGCCCGCCGGGCGCCGCTTCCTCGGCGCCGCGGAGCGGGCCCTCGCCGAGGTGGAGCGGGCCGCCGACACCGTACGGGCGGACGCCGACCCCACCGCGGGCCGGGTCGCCTTCGGCTTCCTCCACACGATGGGCTCCGAGACCGTCCCCGGTCTCATCCGCGCCTTCCGCGTCGACCACCCGGGGATCCGCTTCACCCTCGTGCAGAACTACGGCGAGGCCATGATCGAACGCCTTCGCGTCGGCGACCTCGACCTCTGCCTGACCTCCCCGGTGCCGGACGCGCCCGACCTCGTCGCGCGGCGCCTCGACGAGCAGCGGCTCCGGCTCGTCGTCCCCGACGACCACCGGCTCGCGGGCCGCAAGCGGGTCCGCCTCGCCGAGGCCGCCGACGAGACCTTCGTGACCCTGGAGCCGGGGTACGGGCTCCGCCGCATCACCGACGACCTGTGCGCCGAAGCCGGCTTCAAGCCCCGGGTCGCCTTCGAGGGCGAGGAGGCCGAGACGCTCCGCGGCCTGGTCGCCGCGGGCCTCGGCGTCGCCCTGCTGCCGCCGCCGGCCGTACCGCGCCCGGGCGTCGTCGAACTCACCGTCACCGCACCGCGGGCGGTCCGCGAGATCGGCGTCGCCTGGCTGGACGGGCACCCCGACACCGCCCCGGTGGCCGCCTTCAAGAAGTTCCTCCTCGGCCGGCGCGGCCACCTCCTGCCCAAGGAGCCCGCAGCGCCCCTGCTGCCCGCGGATCCCGGCGCGGCGGAGTCCTCACCTGCGGAGTGAGCCGCCGAAGCCCGCCGCGAGCGGCATCCGCAGACCGAGCGGCGGGGGAGCGGCCATCGCGTCGGTCACCGGCCGGGCGACCGGCCGTGCGAAGAGCGCGCCGAGGACGAAGTCGGCCGCGAGCGCCCGTACCTCCTCCGCGTACTGCCGCAGCGCGTGGCCGTCCGAGTGCACCTCGAACCGGCAGGTGTCGCGGTTCGCCTTCTTGGCCCGCTCGGCGTACCGGAACGACAGCTCCGGGTCCGTGCGGGCGTCGTTCGTGCCGTGGACGAGCAGCACCCGTCGCCCCGCCAACTGCCGTACGTCCTCCGGCTCCGCCGCCACGTCGTCCTCCGGGAGCCAGGGGGCGAGCGCGAGGACCGCGCCGACCGCGCCGTGCCCGGCGGCCCGCAGTGCCGCCCGGCCGCCGAGGCCGTGGCCGACGAGGCAGACCGGGACGTCGCCGTAGCGCCGTACGGCCTCCGCGACGGCCCAGGAGGCGTCGGCGGCGAGGTTCGCGTCGGCGCCGTTCCAGCCGCGCCCCCGGTAGCGCACCACATGGGCGACGAGTCCCTCGGTCCGGCCCGCCCGGACCAGCGAGCGCCCGAGCGGCAGCAGCGCCGCGTGCGCCCGCGCGGAGGCCCGCCGCCCCGACACCGGATCGCCGTCGGGGAGGAGCAGCACCACCCCGCCCACCGCCTCGGACGTGCGGGAACCTCCAACGGGCCGACCGAGCCGGGGTCTCCGGCCGTCGGGCGGCCCCACGAGTGCGAAGTGCGCCATGACAGAACAGTCTCAGAAGGAGAGGTGTACGCCAGTGGTACGCGCGGTCTCTGTTGCGTATCGCCCGGCGCGCCACCGCAGTTCGTCCGGATTCAGCAGGTCACCGTGATCCGCCGCGCGGGGTTCCGCGCGCGGTCATCCCCTCGCGAAGACGTGGACGGTGTCGGCGACGGTGAAGCCCCTCCGGCCGTACCAGCGGTGGGGCCACTTGGACTCGTCGGCGCTCAGGAAGCGGAGGTCGCAGCCCGCTTCGGCCGCCAGGTGCAGTGCCGTGTCGAGGACGCGGCCGGCGTGGCCCTGGCCGAGGTGGGTCTCGGCGGTGACGAGGTCCTCGATCCGGGCGGTGCCGGCCGCCGGGTCGAGGTACAGGTCGACCCACGAGGCCACCTCGCCGTCCTCGGTGTGCACGGCCAGGAACCGTACGTCGTCCGCGGCGCCCAGCCGGGCCAGCCGGCGCTCCACGAGGTGGTGTACCTCCTCGTCGGACACTCCGGGGGCGAACCGGCGCCAGGCCGTCGAGGCCGGCCCGCGGAGTTCCTCGATGCCCACCTGCCGGGCCCCGCCGTGTGCCGGGACGGGGCCGTCGTGCCGCATGAGGAGGGTGCGCGAGGCGGTGTAGCCGGAGTCCTCCAGCGGGCCCCGGCTCGCGGCCGCGACCTCGTCGTCGACGACGTACATGAGCCGGTACGGCAGGTGGCCGAGCAGGTCGTCGGCCAGCGCCGGCAGGGCCGGGGGACCGGCCGGGCCGTCGACCACCAGGTGGTTGTTGCCGCGGGAGTGCGTGTACCGGTCGTCGAGCGCGGCGAATCCGCCGGGGAACTCGACGACCCGGTCCGCCTGGCGGCGGTGGAAACCGGAGAAGGAGGCCTGGATGCGCGCCAGTTCGGGGTCCTGCGGTCGAGCGGTCATCCCGACAGCCTAGGAGCCGGCGGCCGGCCGGGCCTCGCGATATCCGCCGGGAGGGAGGAGGCCGGTCGTGGATTCCGTGCCACGAGGCGCCTTCTACGCGCGTAGGGGCTAGCATGCGGAAATGACGAGCCAGACCCCCAGCGTCCCCACCGCGGACCAGATCCGCCGTGCCCCGAAGGTGCTGCTCCACGACCACCTCGACGGTGGACTGCGCCCCGGCACGATCATCGAACTCGCCCGGGAGCAGGGCTATCGGCAGCTCCCCGAGACGGAGCCCGACAAGCTCGGCATCTGGTTCCGCGAAGCCGCCGACTCCGGTTCCCTGGAGCGGTACCTGGAGACCTTCGCGCACACCTGCGCCGTCATGCAGACCCGTGACGCCCTCTTCCGCGTCGCCGCCGAGTGCGCCGTCGACCTCGCCGAGGACGGCGTCGTCTACGCCGAGGTGCGCTACGCCCCCGAGCAGCACCTGGAGGCCGGCCTCACCCTGGAGGAGGTCGTCGAGGCCGTCAACGAGGGCTTCCGCGAGGGCGAGCGGCAGGCCAGGGCGAACGGGCACCGCATCCGGGTCGGCGCCCTGCTCACCGCGATGCGGCACGCGGCCCGCGCCCTGGAGATCGCCGAGCTGGCCAACCGCTACCGCGACTCCGGCGTCGTCGGCTTCGACATCGCGGGCGCCGAGGCCGGCTTCCCGCCCACCCGGCACCTGGACGCCTTCGAGTACCTCAAGCGGGAGAACAACCACTTCACGATCCACGCGGGCGAGGCCTTCGGGCTGCCCTCCATCTGGCAGGCGCTCCAGTGGTGCGGCGCCGACCGGCTCGGGCACGGCGTCCGGATCATCGACGACATCGAGGTGGCCGACGACGGCTCGGTGACCCTCGGCCGGCTCGCCGCCTACGTCCGGGACAAGCGGATCCCGCTGGAGATGTGCCCCTCCTCCAACCTCCAGACGGGCGCGGCGGCGTCGTTCGCCGAGCACCCCATCGGGCTGCTCCGCACGCTGCACTTCCGGGCCACGGTCAACACCGACAACCGCCTCATGAGCGGGACGAGCATGAGCCGGGAATTCGAGCTGCTGACCGAGGCATTCGATTACACGCTCGACGACATGCAGTGGTTCACGGTCAATGCGATGAAATCAGCGTTCATTCCTTTCGATGAACGACTGGCCATGATCAATGAGGTCATCAAGCCCGGATATGCCGAGCTGAAGTCCGAATGGCTGTTCCAGCAGACCGCCACGACCAGCGACTCTTCGCGTACGGCGGGCTGAGCGGCGGTACGTCGACGGGAACCGAGCGGCCGGGAGGGCACGACACCCGGCCGCTTTCCGGTGTTTGCGGCGGGATCGTTCACTGGTTAGGTTGCAGAGCCGCTCTGCATTCCCAGGATTTCCCCGTCCGGCTTTCCCGGAAGCCCCCGGATTCCCCAAGGAAGATTTTCAGATGAAGCAGTCTGCCGCCAAGAAGCTCGGTGTCGCCGCTCTCGGTGCCGCTTTCGCCGCTGCCGCCGCCGGCACGGCCTCCGCCGCGCCGTCCCTGCCGCTCAACACCGACGCTGTGGGCACGGTGACCAAGGCCGTTCCGCTGGGTGACGACCTCACCCAGCTCCCCGACGGCGCGGCCGAGTCCCTCGTCGCCGGCCAGGGCGCCCTCGGCCAGGGCGTCGACCAGGGCGTCAAGACCCTCCCGGCGGCCGCCGGCCAGGCCACCCAGAGCCTGCCGCTCGACGCCGCCGCCGGCGGTCTCGGCGCCACCCCGCTGGGCGGCCTCCTCGGCGGCCTGCCGCTGGGCGCGGGCGGCCTGCCGATCGGCTGATCCCAGGAGCCCTACGAGGCTCCGTACGCCGAAGGGGCGCGCACCCGGTCTCCCGGGCACGCGCCCCTTCGGCGTGGGCCGGTCACCAGGCCGCGGTGGCCTTCCGCTCGTCGGGCAGGAAGATCCACAGGCCGAGGTAGACCAGGAACTGCGGTCCGGGCAGCAGGCACGAGACCAGGAAGATCAGACGCATCGTGTTCGCGGAGATGCCGAAGCGCCGGGCCAGGCCCGCGCACACTCCGCCGATCACGCGTCCGTCACGGGGGCGGGTCAGTGCGGCCATGGTGGGCTCCTTCGGAGTCGGTGTCCGGGAGGCCTCTCTGCCGGGCTCCCGATGACTCCATGGTGCCGCCGGAGGGCCGTCGGGGGCGTCGGTCTACCGGGCGATCGGGACCCTGGGAATCGTCGGGGTCGCACCCTGAGACCCGTCGTTCCGCAGCAGGGCGGAACCCCGGCCCCGGCTGGTCCTCACGGAGGAGTCCGCCCGCCCGTCGTCCGACCTGCGGCGCAGCCAGGTGCGCCCGGCCGGGACGAGGAGGAGGTGGGCGAGCGCCACCCCGGCGGTGTTGAGGAGGACCGAGTCCACGTCCACGACCTGACCGGGCACGGCGGTCTGGAGGAGCTCGACGGCGAGGGACACGAGCGCGCCGGCGGCGGTGGTGCGGGTGAGGGAGGCCCACCCGGAGACCCGGAGCCGTCCGTCGGCCATCGGGAGCAGGACGCCGAGCGGGGCGAGGAGCAGCAGCCCCTCGGCGATCAGCCGGGCGGCCTCGGTGGTACCGAGGGCGAGGTCGGCCCGGAGGCCGTGGAGGGGGACGACGTTCGGCGCGGTCACCCAGGCGACGTCGCGTGGGCGCAGGCTGATCCAGGCGACGACCAGGAGATGCGCGAGGACGAGGACGAGCCCTGCCACGCGGACGACCTTGGCGGCACTGCCGCCCGAACCTTGACGCTGCACGCCCCCCAAGACGCCCCTCATGACGCCATCGGTTCCCCGCGTCCCGCGGCGCCTCCACGCCACGGGCCGCGTCGGGCCCGCGCCCGGACCCCGGAGCGGCCGGCGGCGGGCCGCCCTCCCGGGTGTCAGTTCGGTGCGGCCGGGGCCGTCGGCGGGGTGGATTCCGGGCGCTCCCGGAGTTCCGTCGTGCACCGGTACCGCTTAGGCGCGTACGCGCCCGGCCCGCCCAGCAGCACCGTCTGCTCCCCCGCGCCCGCCGAGCTGCCCGCGAACGTGCAGACCAGCTGCGACAGCGCCGTCGGTGCCAGGTCCTCCGGCTGGCGGCTCAGCCGCAGCGTGCCCGCAGGGTCGCCGCGGTGGCCGCCGCGCACCACCAGGGGACCGCGGACCGCGGTGGTGAAGCCGGCCCGCTGCTCGCTCTCCGAGGGCTCGGCGAGCAGCTGCGACAGCAGCCCCGACGCCGTGCGCACCGGGTTGCCGCCCGCCTTCTCCTCCGGCAGGGAGCGCCGGTCCACCGCCTCCAGCTGCGAGCCGCAGACCAGGAAGATCCGGACGGGCACGCCCCGCACGGCGGAGCCCGTCGCCCCCTCCTGGGTCACGCTGCAGGGGACCCGGGACGGGGCGGCGCCCGCGTCGACCGGGACCGAGGTGGTCCTGATGCCGCAGCCGGTCGCCAGCGCGGTGAGCGCGACGAGTCCGGCGGTCAGGACCGTACGCCCGATGGTGCGGCGTCTCACGCTTCCTCCACCTCGCCCTGGCTGCTGCGGGTCTGCACCTCGCGGGTGATCCCCGACGCGTCGAGCGGCAGCCGCAGCACGAACACCGCTCCGTCCACCGCCCCGTCCTCGCCGACCGAGTTGGCCGCGGTGATCGAACCGCCGTGGATCAGCGCGTTCTCCATGGCGATCGACAGGCCCAGGCCGCTGCCCTCGGACCGCGGCCGGGACGCGCTCGCCTTGTAGAAGCGGTCGAAGACGTGCGGCAGCACCTCTTCGGGGATGCCGGGGCCGTGGTCGCGTACGGCGATGACCAGTTCGGCGTCCTCGGTGCGCACCGAGACCCGGACCGGCGAGCCGCCGTGCTTCAGGGCGTTCCCGATCAGGTTCGCGAGGATCACGTCGAGCCGGCGCGGGTCGAGCGGGGCCACGATGCCGCGCTCGGCGTCGAGGTCGACGGCGTCGAGCCACGCGCGCGCGTCGATGCAGGCGGTGATCTGGTCGGCGATGTCCACCTCGTCGAGGACGAGGCGCGCGGTGCCCGCGTCGAAGCGGGTGACCTCCATGAGGTTCTCGACCAGGTCGTTGAGGCGCCGGGTCTCGCTGACCACGAGGGCGACCGCCGGGGCGATCATCGGGTCGAGGGAGTCCTGCTCGTCCTCCAGGACCTCCGTGACGGCGGTGAGCGCGGTCAGCGGGGTCCGCAGCTCGTGCGACATGTCGGCGACGAACCGCCGGGAGGACTCCTCGCGGGCGCTCATGTCCGCGACCTTCTTCTGCAGGGACTCGGCCGCGCTGTTGAACGTCCTGGTGAGGTCGGACAGTTCGTCGGCTCCGGTGACCCGGAGGCGGGTGTCGAGCTTGCCCTCGCCGAGCTGCCTGGCCGCCTCGCCGAGCCGGTGGACCGGCCGCAGCACGGTCGTCGCCGCGACCTGGGCGAGCAGGACGGAGCCGGCCACGGCGAGCGCGGTCGCGATGCCGAGGGACCAGGCGAGCGAGTTCAGGTCGGCCTTCTCCGCCGCCAGCGACTTGAACATGTAGCCGGCGGGCCCGCCGCCGTCGATCCGCGTCCCGCCGACCAGGTACGGCGTGCCGTTCCGCTCCGTGCGCTGCCAGAACAGGTGGTACCGGTACGGGTTGGCCTCCGTCACCGGGCGCTCGGTGTCCACGGCCTCGCGCAGCGCGCGCGGCACGTCGGCCAGGGTGAAGTCGTCCGGGTTCGAGGCGCCGACGATCGGCTTGCCCGCGTCCCGCTCACCGAGCAGCAGCACCTGGTAGTTGGCGCTGCCGGTGGCCATCTGCTCGGCCGTCCGCCGCAGGTCGTCCTGGGTGGGCCGGAGCGGCAGCGTCGCGGCCCGGTTCTGCATCTCCTGCCGGAAGTCGTTGAGCGCGCCGTCCTGGGTGCGGGTCAGCACCGCCTCGCGGTTCAGCCAGTAGGCGATGCCGGAGGCGGCGACGGCCGCGGTGAGCGCGACCAGGGCGAAGACGACGACAAGACGCAGCCGCAGGCTGGAGAGGCGCAGCCGCGTGACGATCCCCTTGCTCACGCAGGAACGTCCAGCCGGTAGCCGACCCCGCGCACGGTGCGGATGAGCGTCGGCGAGGACGGCACGTCCTCGACCTTGGCGCGCAGCCGCTGCACGCAGGCGTCGACGAGCCGCGAGTCGCCGAGGTAGTCGTGCTCCCACACCAGGCGGAGCAACTGCTGCCGGGAGAGCGCCTGTCCGGGCCGGCGGCTCAGCTCCAGGAGCAGCCGCAGCTCGGTCGGGGTGAGCTGGAGGTCCTCGCCGTTCTTGGTCACCGTCATCGCGGAGCGGTCGATCACCAGGGAGCCGTAGGTCGCCGAGTCCGTGGACTCCCGCTCCCCGCGTCGCAGGACGGCCCGGATCCGGGCGTCGAGGACGCGGCCCTGCACCGGCTTCACGACGTAGTCGTCGGCGCCGGACTCCAGGCCCACGACCACGTCGATGTCGTCGCTGCGCGCGGTCAGCAGGATGATCGGCAACTGGTCGGTGCGGCGGATGCGCCGGCACACCTCGAAGCCGTCGATGCCGGGCAGCATGACGTCGAGCACGACCAGGTCCGGCCGCTGCTCGCGCAGCAGCTGGAGGCCGTCCTCACCGGTCGCGGCGGTGGCCACCCGGTGGCCCTGCCGGGACAGGGAGAGTTCGAGGGCCGTGCGGATGGCGTCGTCGTCCTCGATCAGCAACAGAAAAGGCACGGGCGCCATTCTGTCGCATCGGGCCGTCCGAGTTCGACCGCTGGGAGGCGCGCTTCTGGCGGGGGCCCTGTGACACGTCTGTGACAGTCGGCGGACAACGCCATGAAGTCCGATGGGCAAGCTTCTTGGCACACGGACCGAAACACACTCCAACCGACGGGGGGCGCGAGATGAACGCACTGCACAGCACCACCTCAAGCGCAGTTGTCACGCGTCTCCACGACGTCGTGCGGAGCACGGAGAAGTCCGGCGCTGTCACGAACGGGCGGGGGTGCGTTCGCAGCGTCGGGCGTCAGCGCAAGGCGCCGTACATGGTCGCCATCGCTGACGGGGGAGCGGCGTACGGGGAGGTCACGGGGGAGCGCAGCTGTTCGGAGGCCGAGTTCACGGCCTACGTCCAGGAGCGTCGTGCCTCCCTGTACGCCACCGCCTACCACCTCACCGGTGACCGGTTCGAGGCCGAGGACCTGCTCCAGAGCGCGCTGTTCTCCACGTACCGCGCCTGGGAGCGGATCAGCGACAAGGCCGCCGTCGGCGGGTACCTCCGCCGCACCATGACCAATCTGCACATCAGCGCCTGGCGCCGGCGCAAGCTGAACGAGTACCCGACCGAGGAGCTCCCGGAGACGGTGGGCGAGTCGGACGCGATGCGCGGCACGGAGCTGCGCGCGGTGCTGTGGCAGGCCCTGGCCCGGCTGCCCGAGCTCCAGCGGACGATGCTGGTGCTGCGGTACTACGAGGGCCGGACCGATCCGGAGATCGCGGAGATCCTGGACATCAGTGTCGGCACGGTGAAGTCGAGCATCTGGCGGTCGCTGCGGCGGCTGCGCGAGGACGAGGTGCTCAGCTTCGGCCGTGACGAGGAGGAGTCCTTCGGCGAGCTGGTGGCCTGAAGGCTGGGGGAAAACCCGCGGGGGCTACGGGGGAATCGGAGCCGTCGGGGGAGCACGGGGGAACCGTACGGGGGTACGGGGATGACGACGCGGGTCGTACGGGCTGGGGGGCTCGTACGGCCCGCGTCGTGCTGTTCCCGGCGGGTCAGCTCGCGGCGGGGGTGCGGTGGCGGCCCGCCGCCGCTGCCGCGAGGCGGCCGAGGGCCTCCGGCTTGGCGCAGGGGTGGGCGCCCAGTTCCGTCTGGCGGGCGACGATGGACCGCTCCGCGCGCATCAGGCGCCAGCCGCGCCGCAGCAGGAACGGGACCGACTTGCGGCCCTCGCGCAGGTCGCGGGCGAGCCGGCGGCGGAAGGTCGTCGACGGGCGGCCGCGCAGGCAGAGCGCGTCGGCGAGGACGTCGAGCTCGCGGCAGCGGGCCACGATCTCGGCCGCGAAGATCCCCTCGGCCACGAACAGCGGCGTGCGGCCGATGTCCAGGCGCTCGCGGTCGACCCGGGAGCTGGTGGCGAGGTCGTACACGGGGACGTCGGTCCGGCCGGTGCGGCACAGTTCGACGATGGCGGCGACGGCGGTCTCCGCGTCCCAGGACGCGGGGGAGTCCCAGTCGATGTCCGCGCTCCCCTCGACGAGGGGGAGGGTCGGGTCGTCTGCCTCCTTGTAGAAGTCGTCGAGGCGCAGCACCGGGAGGCCGGCGGCGGCGGCGAGGGACGACTTGCCGGAGCCTGAGGGGCCCGCGAGCAGGACGACGCGGGTCGGGATCGCATGGGAACTCACGGGACACCAGTGTGAAGCATTCCCCCGTGCAGGGGACCCCCGAGGAAGCCCGTTGGTATCGAGCGTCACACCTCAACTACTGTCGGTGGGCGACCGATCACCCCGTGGAATGCTCGGAAGGACCCTCATGGCGCGTCACGCAGAACCCCGTAGTTCCCGGCGCAGCGCCCTGCTCGCGGCAGGCCTCAGCGTCACGGCGGCGGGCGCGGCGGTGCTCGGCGCCGGTGCGGCGGCGCAGGCCGCGGCGCCCGTTCCGCTGCCGGTCGACTCGCTGACCAGGACGGACGCCGCCGCCGCCGGTACCGGCGCGCTGTCGGGTGTCACCCACGGGCTCGGCCCCCTCACCCGGCTGCAGCTCGACCCGCTGGCCAACACCGGGGTCGACCCGCTCGACAACGGCCTGGGGACCCAGATCGCCGACTTCAAGCCGGTCGGCACCCACCTGCTGACCGACCACCTCACGAAGGGCGGCGCGGTGGCCGACCTGCCGGTGGCCGGCCCGCTGACGCAGGGGCTGCTCGGCTAGCGGAGCCGGGTCCGGGCCCCAGCGCGGTGTCCCGTACGAGCCAGGCCACGGCGAAGGCCAGAGCGGCGACCAGTGCCGTGCCGAGCAGCACCCCGTGCACTCCGCTCGTCACGGCCGCCGCCAGTCCCTCGCGGGCCGGCTCCGGCAGCCGCAGGGCCTGTGCCGGGGTCAGACGGGTGTCGGCCCCGTCGAGGCGCGCGGTGAACACGGCGCCGAGGACGGCCACGCCGAGCGAGCCGCCGAGCGTCCGCACGAGGGTGACGGTGCCGCTGGCCGCGCCCATGTCGCGCGGCTCGGCGCCGTACATCGTGACGAGCAGCGTGGCCTGCATGAGGAGGCCCATGCCCGCGCCGACGACCACGGTCAGCCCGGAGGCGACGGCGACGGGGGTGTCCACGTCGAGCAGCAGCAGGGCGAGCGCGCCCGCCGTCATCAGCGCGCCGCCGAGGATCGGGTACATCCGGTAGCGGCCGGTCCTGGCGATGATCCGGCCCGATCCCAGTTGCGCGGCGACCATGGCGAGCATCAGCGGGAGCAGCAGCAGTCCGCTCGCCGTGGAGGACTGGCCGCGGGCGAACTGCAGGTACTGCGGCAGGTAGTTCAGGGCGGCGATCATGCCCGCGCCGACCAGCAGGCTCAGGATCTGCGCCAGTGTGAAGTTGCGGGTGCGGAAGAGCCGGGGCGGGATGACGGCCTCCTCGGCCCGCCGCTCGACCCGGACGAACCAGGCGAGCGCCACGACCGCGAGCGCGCCCAGGGTGAGGATCCGGGGCGAGGTCCAGGCGTGGGCGGTGCCGGCCCAGCCGGCGAGCAGGGTCAGCGCGAGGACCCCGGTGGTCAGCAGCAGGGCTCCCGCCCAGTCGACGCGGGCCCGGACGCGCGGGGTCCGTACGCGCAGGCGGAGCGAGACGATCAGCAGGGCGGCGAGGCCGACGGGCAGGTTGACGTAGAAGGCCCAGCGCCAGTTCAGGTGGTCGGTGAGGAGGCCGCCGAGGAGCGGGCCGCCGGCGAAGGCGGCCGGCAGCATCGCCCCGGTGACTCCCTGGACCCGGGCGCTGTCCTTCGGGGCCACCAGGGTGCCGATGAGGGCGAAGGCGCCGACCATCAGGCCGCCGGCGCCGATGCCCTGGAGGGCGCGGAAGGCGATGAGCTGGCCCATGCTCTGCGCGAGGCCGGAGAGGACCGACCCGGCGAGGAAGACGCCGACGGCGGAGAGGTAGGCGCCCTTGCGGCCGCGGAGGTCGCCGAGCTTGCCCCAGAGCGGGGTGGCGACGGCGGCGGTGAGGAGGTAGGCGGTGACGACCCAGGACAGCCGTTCGAGGCCGCCGAGTTCGCCCGCGATGGTGGGGAGGGCGGTGCCGACGATCGTGCCGTCGAGGGTCGCGAGGACGACGCCGAGCATGAGCCCGGTGATGCCCAGGTAGGGGATGCGGGTGTCCGGTGCGGGTGCCGGAGGGGTGGTCATGGCTCAGGCCGCGTACGGCTTGTTCGCGCGGGCGTTCCGCAGTGCCTCGCCCCACCAGGCGAGTTGGTCGAGCATCGCCTTCGCCGCGGTGTCGGTGGCCGGGTCGACGGCCCGGCCGTTCTCGTCGAACTGCCCCCAGACACCCTGCAGTCCGACCGTCTCGCGGATGGTGACGGCGTGCAGTTCGGCGTAGACGGCCCGCAGGTGCTCGACGGCGCGCAGGCCGGCGGAGAAGCCGCCGTAGGAGACGAAGCCGACGGGCTTCGCGTGCCATTCGCGGTGGTGCCAGTCGATCGCGTTCTTCAGGGAGGCCGGGTAGCTGTGGTTGTACTCGGGGGTCACCACGACGAAGGCGTCGGCGGCGGCCAGGCGCGGTGACACGGCGGCGAGCAGGGCGCGGTCCTCGGCGCGCTCGGGGGCCTGGCCGAGGTGCGGGAAGACGGTCGGCAGCGGGGTCTCTGCCAGGTCGATCAGATCGGTGGTCAGATCCGGGCGGTCGGCGGCGTGCCGGAGCAGCCAGTTCGCGACGACGGGGCCGAGGCGGCCGTCGCGGGTCGAGCCCTGGATCACGGCGAGGTGCAGCGGAGCGGTCATGGGTTCCCCCTGGAGCATCGTTGTGTACGGCGTACACCGACTGGTGTACAACGTACACGCCGCTGTGTACGGCGTCCACAAGGCATACGCTGTACGCGAGAGAGGGAGGCCCCAGTGGCGAAGAAGGAAGAGACGGACGACGTCTCGCTGTGGGAGCGCCTGGAGCGGCCCGCGGCGGCACCGCGGGCGTCCCTCAGCGCCGGGAGGATCGCCGAGGTCGCGATCGGCATCGCGGACCGCGAGGGGTTCGCCGCCGTGACCATGCGGAAGGTCGCCACCGAACTGGGCGTCGCGCCCATGGCCGCCTATCGGCACGTCAACGGCAAGGACGAGCTGTGGGCGCTCATGATCGACCGGGTCTCCGGCGAACTGGCACCGGCGGACGAGGTCTCCGGCTGGCGGGAGACGCTCCGCGCGTACGCGCTGCGGACCCGGGAGATGATGCTGCGCCACCCCTGGCTCGCCCACATGCCCGCGCCGCTCTTCGCGCTCACCCCGGCCCGGATGGCGGCGGCCGAGCGCCAGCTGGCCTCACTCGACGGGCTCGGGCTCGACGTCGACACGATGATGGCCGCGTTCCGGGCGGTCAACGCCTACGTCCACGGGGCCACGCAGTCCGAGGCCGCGCTGCGCCGGTACATGGAGGAACAGGGCTGGCAGAGCGCCGACGACACGCGCCGGGGGCTCGCCCCGCAGATGTCGTACCTGATGGAGACCGGGCGCTACCCGACCTACCGGCGGTACACGCGGGGGGCCGCGCGCAAGGACGACGCGGCCTGGCAGTTCGAGACGGGGCTCGACTGCGTGCTCGACGGCGTGGCGGGGCTCGTGGAACGCGGCCGGGCATGACGACAGGCCCCCGGGATCACCCGGGGGCCTGTCGGACCGGACCGCTCGGCAGACCGAAGCGGTCCGGTGGCGCCTAGTACGAGGAGCCGCTCGCGCCCAGCGAACCCGTCGGGTGCCAGACCGTCTTCGTCTCCAGGAACGCCGTCATGCGGTCCGTGCCCGGGGACTCCGTGAAGTCCTCGGTCCGCGGGCGCAGGACGCGCTTGAGGTTGTCCGCCGCCGCGATCTCCAGGTCGCGCGCGAGGTCGCCCCCGGTCGCGCCCGTCAGGTCGATCGCGTTGACGTCCTGGTGGGCCGCCAGGTGCGGGCCCATCTCCGCGGCCTTGCCGGAGAGGATGTTGACCACGCCGCCCGGCAGGTCGGAGGTGGCGAGCACCTCGCCCAGGGAGAGGGCGGGCAGCGGTGCCTTCTCCGAGGCGATCACGACCGCCGTGTTGCCCGTGGCGATCACCGGGGCGATCACCGAGACCAGGCCCAGGAAGGACGAGTCCTGCGGCGCCACGACCGTGACGACACCGGTCGGCTCGGGCGTCGAGAGGTTGAAGTACGGGCCGGCGACGGGGTTCGCGCCGCCCACGACCTGGGCGATCTTGTCCGTCCAGCCCGCGTACCAGACCCAGCGGTCGATCGCCGCGTCGACGACCGCGGCGGCCTTCGACTTCGACAGGCCCTCCGCGTCCGCTACCTCGCGGACGAACTGGTCCCGGCGGCCCTCCAGCATCTCGGCGACGCGGTAGAGGATCTGGCCGCGGTTGTACGCGGTCGCGCCCGCCCAGCCGCCGAACGCCTTGCGCGCGGCGACGACCGCGTCACGGGCGTCCTTGCGGGAGGAGAGCGGCGCGTTCGCCAGCCAGTTGCCCTTGGAGTCGCTCACCTCGTACACCCGGCCGCTCTCGGAGCGGGGGAACTTGCCCCCGACGTACAGCTTGTAGGTCTTGAAGACGCTCAGGCGCCCGGTGGCGGAGCCGCCCTTGTCGACACTGCGATCAGACATCGAGGTAGGCCTCCAGACCGTGACGGCCGCCCTCGCGGCCGAAGCCCGACTCCTTGTAACCGCCGAACGGCGAGGTCGGGTCGAACTTGTTGAACGTGTTGGCCCAGACGACACCGGCGCGGAGCTTGTTGGCGACCGCGAGGATGCGGGAGCCCTTCTCCGACCAGATGCCCGCCGACAGGCCGTACTGGCTGTTGTTGGCCTTCGCGACGGCCTCGTCGGGCGTACGGAAGGTCAGCACGGACAGGACCGGGCCGAAGATCTCGTTGCGGGCGACCGTGTGCGCCTGCGTGACGTTCGTGAAGAGCGTCGGGGCGAACCAGAAGCCGGCCTCCGGGATGTCGCAGGCGGCGGTCCAGCGCTCGGCGCCCTCCGCCTCGCCCTGCTCCACCAGCGAGGTGATCCGCGCCAGCTGCTCCGAGGAGTTGATGGCGCCGATGTCGGTGTTCTTGTCCAGCGGGTCGCCGAGGCGGAGGGTGCTCAGACGGCGCTTGAGGCTGTCGAGCAGCTCGTCCTGGATCGACTCCTGGACGAGGAGGCGCGAGCCCGCGCAGCAGACCTGGCCCTGGTTGAAGAAGATGCCGTTGACGATGCCCTCGACGGCCTGGTCGATCGGGGCGTCGTCGAAGACGATGTTCGCGCCCTTGCCGCCCAGCTCCAGCGTGACCTTCTTGTCGGTGCCGGCGACGGACCGGGCGATGGCCTTGCCGACCGCGGTCGAACCGGTGAAGGCCACCTTGTTCACGTCCGGGTGCCCGACCAGCGCGGCGCCCGTGTCCCCGTAGCCGGGGAGGATGTTGACGACGCCCCTGGGCAGCCCCGCCTGGCGGCAGATGTCCGCGAAGAACAGGGCGGTCAGCGGGGTCGTCTCGGCCGGCTTGAGGACGACCGTGTTGCCGGTCGCGAGCGCCGGGGCGATCTTCCACGCCAGCATGAGCAGCGGGAAGTTCCACGGGATGACCTGGCCGGCCACGCCCAGCGGCTTCGGGTTCGCCCCGTAGCCCGCGTGGTCGAGCTTGTCGGCCCAGCCCGCGTAGTAGAAGAAGTGGGCGGCGACCAGCGGGAGGTCCGCGTCGCGTGTCTCCTTGATCGGCTTGCCGTTGTCCAGGGTCTCCAGGACGGCCAGCTCGCGGCTGCGCTCCTGGATGATCCGGGCGATGCGGAAGAGGTACTTGGCGCGCTCGGAGCCGGGCAGCGCCGACCACTTCTCGAAGGCCTTGCGGGCCGCCTTCACCGCGCGGTCGACGTCCTCCGCGCCCGCCTGGGCGATCTCGGAGAGGACCTCCTCGGTGGCGGGGGAGACGGTCTTGAAGACCTTGCCGTCGGCCGCCTCGACGAACTCGCCGTCGATGAACAGGCCGTAGCTGGGGGCGATGTCGACGACGGACCGGGACTCGGGCGCCGGTGCGTACTCGAATGCAGATGCCATGTTGATCAGTCCACCGTCACGTAATCGGGGCCGGAGTAACGGCCGGTCGCCAGCTTCTGGCGCTGCATCAGCAGGTCGTTGAGCAGGCTGGAGGCGCCGAAGCGGAACCAGTGGTTGTCCAGCCAGTCCTCACCCACGGTCTCGTTGACCAGGACCAGGAACTTGATCGCTTCCTTGGTGTTCCGGATGCCGCCGGCCGGCTTCACGCCGATCTGCACGCCGGTCTGGGCGCGGAAGTCGCGCACGGCCTCCAGCATGAGCAGGGTGTTGGCCGGGGTGGCGTTGACCGCGACCTTGCCGGTCGAGGTCTTGATGAAGTCCGCGCCGGCCATCATGCCGAGCCAGGAGGCGCGGCGGATGTTGTCGTACGTGGACAGCTCGCCGGTCTCGAAGATCACCTTGAGGCGGGCGCGGTCGCCGCACTCCGCCTTGATCGCGGCGATCTGCTCGAAGACCTCCAGGTAGCGGCCGGCGAGGAAGGCGCCGCGGTCGATGACCATGTCGATCTCGTCGGCGCCCGCGGCGATGGCGTCCGCCGTGTCGGCCAGCTTCACGGGGAGCGCGGCGCGGCCGGCCGGGAAGGCGGTGGCGACCGAGGCGACCTTGACGCCGGAGCCCGCGAGGGCGGCCTTGGCGGTGGCCACCATGTCCGGGTAGACGCAGACGGCGGCGGTCGTCGGGGTCGAGCGGTCGGTCGGATCGGGCCGGACGGCCTTGGCGGCGAGCGCCCGGACCTTGCCCGGGGTGTCCGCGCCTTCGAGCGTCGTCAGGTCGATCATGGAGATGGCCAGGTCGATGGCGTACGCCTTGGACGTGGTCTTGATCGAGCGGGTGCCGAGGGACGCGGCGCGCGCCTCCAGGCCGACGGCGTCGACGCCGGGCAGCCCGTGGAGGAAGCGGCGCAGCGCACCGTCGGACGCGGTCACGTCGGCGAATGCGGATGCTGCAGATGCAGTGGTGGGCATGGTCACCAGTCGAGCATATCTACGCGCGTAGCGACCTGTACAGGGGAGCGGCTCCGCAGAGCCCGAGGTCACAGCGGGCGGTCGGCGTGGTGACGCGCGGCGGACGGGCCCGGCGGCCCCTGTCACGGGCCCGTGACACGGAGCGGACGAGTCCTGAATACAAGATCATTAGATTCTTCTTCAGCAGCCGGCCAGACCTCGCCGAACTCCCCGAACGGACTGAGAAAAAGCGGCATGCGACTCACTCGTCCACCTGCCTGATCTCCAGGAGTCGTTATGCGCACCGCCCTTCGCACCGCCATCGCCACCGCTCTCGTCGCGGGCGCGGCCCTCGTCCCCGCCGCGGCGGCGGGCACCGCCTTCGCCGCCGGCGGTCCGGCCGCCGCCCCGGCGGCCGGACCGGCCTCCTCGTCGAGCGTGCGGTCCGCCGACGTCAAGCCGTCCGACGAGGTCCCGGCCGAGGCCGGGACGGGCACCCCGGACGCGGCCGACGGCGCGAAGACCCCCAAGGGCGAGGGCGAGGGCAAGGGGAAGGGCGAGGGCGTCGGCGGCGGGAGCGGCGCGCAGGGCGCGGGCGCCGCGAAGACCCCGGGGGCCGGGACCTCCGCCGGGACCTCCGCGCGGGGCACGCTCGTGCGCACGGAGACCCTGAAGACCGGCACGGTCGCCAGGATCTACAAGGTCGACGCGCAGAACCACCGCGCCGAGCTGTTCCGCGAGGGCCACCCGGTCGGCGTCCTGGCGGCCGTCACCCGCTCCGTCGCCGGCCAGGACAACGGAGAGTTCTTCGTCCTGAACCCGGACGGCACCACCCACAACTGGCTCGGCAACATCGCCGGCCCCGAGACCGGCACCTACCGCCTCGCCGACGGGACCGTCCTCCAGCTCGGCAGGAAGGACGGCCGCTTCGGCCTCCAGCTCGTCGAGAACGGCAAGGGCCGCGGCTACACGTACGTCACCGGCGTCCGCTCCGTCTGGACCTTCGGCCGTGCCGTCGTCGTCCTGGAGCAGGACGGGCAGTTCGCCGCGTACGTCCCCGGCTCGGCGAAGCAGGGCGCCCCGCAGCGGGTCGCCGCGGGCGGCTCGCAGACCACGCCGTCCACCGGCGGTTCCGCCGTCGTCCTCGGCGCGTGCACGGTCAGCCGGACCGTCGACATCGGCGCGGGCACCAAGGCCGAGCTGTTCATGACCCGGCAGGGCCCGCTGGCCGAGTTCAGCACCGTCGACGACAACGGCGAGGACCGGGTCTTCGCGATGGTCGACCGGGCGCACCCCTCGCTGCCGAAGAGCGTCGGCATCGTCGGCCGGATCATCGCCCCCGCGAGCGCCACGCCGTCGCTCTTCACCCAGGTCGAGGGCGGCGCGGGCGCCAAGGGCGCCACCCACGCCTTCCCGAAGCTGCCCAAGGGCTGCACGTCTGAGACGACCCCGGCCGACGACTCCACCGGCACCACGGGCTCCGCCGGCACCAACGGCACCACGGGCTCCAGCGGCACCGGGATCACCACCAACACCGGCCAGACCTCCGTCATCCCCCGGGGTGCGGTCGCCGCCGGTGCCGAGCTCGGCACCGGGAACGACGGCACCGCCCTCCTCGCGGCCGGGGCCGGTGCCTCGCTCGCCGCCGCCGGTCTGGGCTTCGTGGTCCTGCGCCGCCGGTCCGCCGCCCGCGGCTGACCTCCCCGCGTACCGGGCGTCACCGATGCCCCACCCGCACCACCGCTACCTCACCGCACCACCCGACTCCCGGCCCCTCGACCCGAGCGGGAGCGACACCCCACCCCGCACCACCCGACTCCCGGCCCCTCGACCCGAGCGGGAGCGACACCCCACCCCCGGCCCGGGGGCCCCCCCCCCCCCCCCCCCCCCCCCCCCCCCCCCCCCCCCCCCCCCCCCCCCCCCCCCCCCCCCCCCCCCCGCCCGGCCCCGGGGGGGGCCCCCCCCCCCCCCGGGGGGGGGGGGCCCCCCCCCCCCGCCCCCCCCGGCCGGATCCCGTCCCCGTCCCCGTCCCCGTCCCCGCACCGCCCCCGCCCCGCCCCGCCCGCAGCCGTCCCGCCGTCCGTCCGGAGCCCGCCCGTGAACCCCCGCCGCGCCGCCCGCCCCGCCCCCGTCCTCCTCTGTGTCGCCCTCGCCGTGCTCGCCGCGCTCACCGGCTGCTCCGCCGGGCCGGGACGGCAGCCCGCCACCCCGCCCGCGCGGATCGCCGAGGCCACCGCGGCTCCCGCGCCGACCGCGAGCCGCGCCCCCGTACGACCGCTCGCCCGCTCCCTGCCCGTCCGCGTCCGGGTCCCCGCCGCCGGGGTCGACACCGGACCCACCGGACCCGTCCTGGAGCTGGGGCTCGCCGCCGACGGCACCGTCGAGGTGCCCCCGGTCGCGGACGCCGAACGGATCGGCTGGTACGACAAGGGCGTCACGCCCGGGCAGACCGGCCCCGCCGTCCTCATCGGCCACTTCGACACCGCCCGCGGCCCCGCCGTCCTCCGGAACGTCTCCGAGGCCGGGATCGGCGACGAGATCACCGTGGACCGGGCCGACGGCACCACCGCGGTCTTCCGGGTCAGGGAGCTGGAGCAGGTCGACAAGGACGCCTTCCCGACCCTCAAGGTCTACGGCGACACCGACCGCCCCGAACTGCGCCTCATCACCTGCGGCGGCGAACTCGTCGACGGCCACCGCCCCGACAACATCATTCTCTACGCCGATCTCGTGGCCACGCGGGGCGCCTGAGCCCCCATCGGCCCCCTGAGGCACAATCGGCCCCATGACGACCCCCGAGCCGACCCCCGAGCCCAGCCACGAGCCGAGCCTCGAGTCGACACCCGACCAGCCGTCCGCCGGGAAGAAGCCCGCGCCGCGGAAGGCCGCCGGGCAGAAGCCCGCCGGGCGGGAGTCCGCCGGGCCCGAGTCCGCCGAGCGCGTCTTCCGGTCGCCCCTCGGGATCGCGAGCGGGGTGTTCCTGGTGGCGCTCGCCCTCGTGTTCGCCGGCGACGTGCTGTTCCGCGGCGAGGGCCGCTCGCCGTGGATCGCCCTCGCGGGACTCCTCCTCGCCGTGCCGCTGATCGTGGCCTTCACGATCCGGCCCGCCGTGTACGCGGGCGAGGACAGGCTCCGGATCCGCAACCCCTTCCGGTCGATCACGCTGCCCTGGTCGACGGTCGCCGACGTCCGTGCCGGCTACTCCAGCGAGGTCTTCACCCAGGACGGCGCCAAGTACCAGCTGTGGGCCGTCCCCGTCTCGCTGCGCCAGCGTAAGAAGGCGGCCCGCCGGGCCTCCCGCGCCTCCCAGGACGACCCCCACGGCCGTACCTCGGTCACCGCCGACGTGCGGGACAGCGCGGCGCGCACCGCGCCCACCGACCAGACCGTCGCCGACCTCCGCGAGCTGGCCGAGCGCCGGGCCGGCGCCCCGGGCGCGCAGGGCGAGGTCCGGGTGCGCTGGGCGTACGAGATCGCGGGCCCCGCGGCGGCCGGTCTGCTGCTCCTGGTGATCCTCCTCGCGACGGGCTGACGCCCGCGCCGGTCGGGACGGCCGAGGGGCCGGTACGGAGTTCCGTACCGGCCCCTCGGCCGTCGCGTCGGGCGGACCGGATCAGAGTCCGGCCGCGGCCGACAGGTCCCGCTTGATCGCCACCAGCACCTCGTGGGCCGTGGCCCGCGCCGGGGCGAGGTCGTCCGCCGCGGCGACCGGCACCACGACCTCCAGGTAGCACTTGAGCTTGGGCTCCGTGCCGCTCGGGCGGACGATGACCCGGGCCTTGTACTCGCCCTCCAGGTGGTAGCGCAGGCCGTCCGTCGGGGGCAGCGACTCCGTGCCCTTCGTCAGGTCCTCCGCCGACACCACGGTCAGCCCGGCGAGCGAGACCGGCGGCCGCTCGCGCAGCGCCGCCATGGCGTTCGCGATGATGCCGAGGTCCTCGACCCGCACCGACAGCTGGTCCGTGGCGTGCAGGCCGTGGGCGACCGCCAGGTCGTCGAGCAGGTCGGTCAGCGTCCGGCCCTGCTCCTTGAGCACCGAGGCCAGCTCGGTCACGAGCAGCGCCGCCGTGATGCCGTCCTTGTCGCGGACGCCCTCCGGGTCGACGCAGTAGCCGAGCGCCTCCTCGTAGCCGTACCGCAGGCCCTCGACGCGGGCGATCCACTTGAAGCCGGTCAGCGTCTCCTCGTAGCCGACGCCCGCGGCCTCGGCGATCCGGCCGAGGAGCGAGGAGGACACGATCGACTCGGCGAACACGCCCGTGGCGCCCTTCTGCACCAGGTGCGCGGCGAGCAGCGCGCCCACCTCGTCGCCGCGGAGCATGCGCCAGCCGCCCACGACCGTCGCGTCGGGCACGGCCACGGCGCAGCGGTCGGCGTCCGGGTCGTTGGCGATGACCAGGTCGGGGTCCACGGCGCGGGCGGCCTCGAAGGCGAGGTCCATGGCGCCCGGCTCCTCCGGGTTCGGGAAGGCGACCGTCGGGAACGCCGGGTCGGGCTCGGCCTGGGCGGCGACCAGCGCGGGCGGCGGGAAGCCGGCCCGGGCGAAGGCGGCCGTCAGGACGTCCTTGCCGACGCCGTGCATGGCCGTGTAGACGGTCCGCGCGGTGCGGGGGGAGCCGGAGGTCAGGACGGCGTCCGTGCGCTCCAGGTAGGCGTTCAGGACCTCGTCGCCGAGGGTCTCCCAGCCGCTCTCCGGGCGGGGCACGTCGTGCAGCGAGCGGACGGCGGCGATCTCGGCGGCGATCTCCGCGTCGGCGGGCGGCACGATCTGCGAGCCGTCGCCCAGGTAGACCTTGTAGCCGTTGTCGCGCGGCGGGTTGTGGCTCGCGGTCACCTCGACGCCGGCGACGGCGCCCAGGTGCCTTATGGCGTACGCGAGGACGGGCGTCGGCAGCGGGCGGGGGAGGAGCGCGGCGCGCAGGCCGGCGCCGGTCATCACGGCGGCGGTGTCGCGCGCGAAGTCGGCGGACTTGTAGCGGGCGTCGTAGCCGATGACCACGAGACCGCCTTCCTGCCCCTTCGCCTTGAGGTAGGCGGCGAGGCCGGCGGCGGCGCGGATGACGACGGAGCGGTTCATCCGCATGGGTCCGGCGCCCAGCTCGCCGCGGAGGCCGGCGGTGCCGAACTGGAGGGTGCCGGCGAATCGGGCGGCGAGCTCGTCGGTCGCGCCGCGGTCGAGGAGCGCGGCCAGCTCCTCCCGGGTCTCCGGGTCGGGGTCCTCGGCGAGCCATGCCTGGGCCTGGGCGAGGAGGTCGTCCTGCGTCACGGTGTGCCTTTCGGAGGGCGGGCGGTGCGGTGCGGGGGTGCGGGGGGGGCGGTGGGGCGGGGGTGCCGCTGCGCGGAGCCTTCCCCCGCCCCGCCCCTTCCCGAAACCGGGGGCAGGCCCCCGGACCCCCGTACGCCCGTCGGGCGTGTCCTCAGACGTCTGACGGGCTGTCCAGCCCGGTCGGCGTCTGAGGCGCGGGGTCCGGGGCGGAGCCCCCGGTTCGGGAAGGGGCGGGGAAGAAGCCCCGCGCAGCGGTCCGGCCTGGACCGGCCCCCGGTGGTCGGAGGGCGGTCCGGCGGTCGGAGGGCGGTCCGGCCGTGACCGATCCCGGTGGCCGGAGAGGTTCCGGCGGCGTCGGCCCCCGTGGTCGGGGCCGCCGCGGCGCCCCCGAGCCCGTTCGGCCCGCGGGGGCCGAACGGTGCCAGGGACGCGGAGACGACTCAGATCCGGTCGAGGACCCGCGTCAGCAGCTCGCCCATCCGCGCGGCCGAGTCGCGACCCGCCTGAAGGACCTCTTCGTGGTTCAGCGGCTCGCCCGAGAGCCCCGCCGCCAGGTTGGTGACCAGGGAGATGCCGAGGACCTCGGCGCCCGCCTCGCGGGCCGCGATGGCCTCCAGGACGGTGGACATGCCGACGAGGTCGCCGCCGAGCACGCGGACCATGTTGATCTCGGCCGGGGTCTCGTAGTGCGGGCCGGGGAACTGCACGTAGACGCCCTCTTCGAGCGTCTCGTCGACCTCCTTGCACAGCGCGCGCAGCCGCGGCGAGTACAGGTCGGTGAGGTCCACGAAGTTCGCGCCGACGATCGGGGAGGCGGCCGTCAGGTTGAGGTGGTCGCTGATGAGGACCGGCTGGCCGGGGCGCATGCCCTCGCGCAGGCCGCCGCAGCCGTTGGTCAGGATGACCGTCTTGCAGCCGGCGGCGACCGCGGTGCGGACGCCGTGGGCGACGGAGGCGACGCCGCGGCCCTCGTAGAAGTGGGTCCGGCCGAGGAAGACGAGCGCGCGCTTGGCGCCGATCTTGTACGAGCGGACCTTGCCGCCGTGGCCCTCGACGGCGGGCGGCGGGAAGCCGGGCAGGTCGGTCACCGGGAACTCGGCCTCGGGCGCGCCGAGGGCGTCGACGGCGGGCGCCCAGCCCGAGCCCATGACCAGGGCGACGTCGTGGTTCTCGACTCCGGTCAGCTCGCGAAGACGTGCGGCAGCGGCCTCGGCGGCCTCGTACGGGGTGGCAGTTGCGTTCACTGACTCTCTCGCCTCGGGGAGGGGGGTCCGAGGCGGGCCCCGGACGGATTTGATACGCGCAGAAGCGTAGCCGGAGATTGCCTACGCGCGTAGATGACGATGCCGACGGACATGCGATCGTTGTCTTGTCGTTTCCGACGAACGACGCAGCGGAAGAGTCACCTCCCTGCCTCGGCGGTTCCCACACCCCCGGCCGGCTTCGCGCCGGCGTCAGCAGGGACGCTTGCGCAACTCCATCACGTAGTCGTGCGGAGCGCCCGCCGACTCGGCCGCGTCGGCCACCTCGCCCAGGTACCGGGCCGACGGCAGCCCGCCCTCGTAGGCGTTCAGGACGTAGACCCAGGCCGGCTCCTCGCCGTCCAGGGTGTGCACCCGGACCCGCATCCGGCGGTAGATGTCGAGCCCGACGCCCTCCCAGCGGTCCATGGACTCCTCGTCCATCGGCGCGATGTCGTACAGCGCCACGAAGACCTGGGAGCGCGGGGCCTCGACGATGGTGGCCAGCGCGCCGTCCCAGCCCATCTGCTCGCCGCCGAAGGTGAGCCGCCAGCCGGTGAGCCAGCCGGTGCCGCGCAGCGGGGAATGCGGTGCGCGGCGGCTCATGAGCCGCGCGTCGAGGTTGCCGGCGAAAGCGGCGTAGAGCGACATGGGACCGAGGGTACGGGAGGGGGCGGGGTGACCGGAGAACGCCGAGGTGACGGCCGCGGGGCAGGTCCGCGGGGGCGTCCACCCCTACGGAGGCCCCGGCGTGAGGCCGCGCCGGGCGTGCGGGAGAATGGGGTACGCACTTGAAGCGTGCGGGACAATGGCGTACGCACTGCATCCCAGCGGGGGGACCCCCCGGCAGAACGAGAGCGCGAGGCGTAGATCCCAGTGACCCGGATCGTGATCATCGGCGGCGGACCCGGCGGATACGAGGCGGCCCTGGTGGGCGCCCAACTCGGCGCGGAGGTGACCGTCGTCGACTGCGACGGCCTCGGCGGCGCGTCCGTCCTGACCGACTGCGTCCCCTCCAAGACCCTGATCGCCACCGCCGAGGTGATGACCACCTTCGACTCCTCGTACGAGGAGCTCGGCATCATCGTCGCGGACGACACCCCGCACGTGGAGCAGGCCGCCCGGGTCGTGGGCGTGGACCTCGGCAAGGTCAACCGACGCGTGAAGCGGCTGGCCCTGGCCCAGTCGCACGACATCACCGCCTCCGTCACCCGGGCCGGCGCCCGGGTGCTGCGCGGTCGCGGCCGGCTCTCCGGACGGCAGGCGATGGACGGCTCCCGCCAGGTGGTCGTCACGGCCGCCGACGGCACCGAGGAGACGCTGACCGCGGACGCCGTGCTGATCGCGACCGGCGGCCACCCGCGCGAGGTGCCGGACGCCAAGCCGGACGGTGAGCGCATCCTGAACTGGACGCAGGTGTACGACCTCAAGGGGCTCCCGGAGGAGCTCATCGTGGTCGGCTCCGGTGTGACGGGTGCCGAGTTCGCCGGCGCCTACCAGGCCCTCGGCTCCCGGGTCACCCTGGTCTCCTCGCGCGACCGGGTGCTGCCCGGCGAGGACCCGGACGCCGCCGCCGTCCTGGAGGACGTGTTCCGCCGCCGTGGCATGAACGTCATGGCCCGCTCCCGCGCCGAGTCCGCCAAGCGGGTCGGCGACCGGGTCGAGGTCACGCTGGCGGACGGCCGGGTCATCTCCGGCACGCACTGCCTGATGGCGGTCGGCGCGATCCCGAACTCGGCCGGAATGGGTCTGGAGGAGGCGGGTGTCCGACTGAAGGACTCCGGTCACATCTGGACCGACAGGGTCTCCCGCACGTCCGCGCCCGGCGTGTACGCGGCGGGCGACGTGACCGGTGTCTTCGCGCTCGCCTCGGTGGCCGCGATGCAGGGCCGCATCGCCATGTACCACTTCCTCGGCGACGCGGTGGCCCCGCTCAACCTGAAGACGGTCTCGTCGAACGTCTTCACCGACCCGGAGATCGCCACCGTCGGCTACACGCAGGCCGACGTGGACGCGGGCAAGATCGACGCCAAGGTGGTCAAGCTGCCGCTGCTGCGCAACCCGCGCGCGAAGATGCAGGGCATCCGGGACGGCTTCGTCAAGATCTTCTGCCGCCCCGGCACCGGCATCGTGGTCGGCGGCTGCGTCGTCGCCCCGAAGGCGAGCGAACTGATCCATCCGATCTCGATCGCGGTCGACAACAATCTGACCGTCGAACAGATCGCAAATGCTTTCACGGTGTACCCCTCCCTGTCGGGTTCGATCGCGGAAGTGGCACGGCAGTTGCACACCCGGAAGGCCGCGGGCGAGGTCTGACCCGCCTCCGGGCGGTCGCCCGGCAGGCGGCCCCCGCCTGCGGGAACGGTTCTCCCACTCGGACAACCCCCGTCAAGGCGGTGCATAGTCCGGGCCCGCGACGGGTCAACGGCGGGGCCTCTCATACCACTTGGAGGCCCCGTCTGTGTGCATCTTCTGCAATTCGGCGCATAGTGCTGAAAAGTATCGGCCGGTCACGTTACTGTCAGTTTCGTGTTCGCTGCAGAACGTCGCCAGTTGATCCTCGAAATGGTGCGAGCCAATGGGGCCGTGTCGCTCCGCGAGCTCGCCCGCGTCGTCCAGACCTCTGAGGTGACCGTACGGAGAGACGTACGGGCCCTTGAGGCAGAAGGACTCCTCGACCGCCGCCACGGCGGTGCGGTGTTGCCGGGCGGATTCACGCGAGAATCCGGCTTCCCGCAGAAATCCCATCTCGCGACCGCGGAGAAGACGGCCATCGCCGACGTCGCCGCGAGCCTCGTCGAAGAAGGCGAGGCGATCGTCGTCGGCGCCGGGACGACCACGCAGGAGCTGGCCCGCCGGCTCGCCCGCGTGCCCGGCCTGACCGTGGTCACCAACTCGCTCCTGGTCGCCCAGGCCCTCGCGCACGCCAACCGGGTCGAGGTCGTCATGACCGGCGGCACCCTGCGCGGCTCCAACTACGCCCTGGTGGGCAGTGGTGCCGAGCAGTCCCTCCAGGGGCTCCGGGTCTCGCGCGCCTTCCTCTCCGGGAGCGGGCTCACGGCCGAGCGCGGCCTGTCCACGTCCAACATGCTCTCCGCGAGCGTGGACCGGGCGCTGGTCCAGGCGGCGGCCGAGGTCGTGGTCCTCGCCGACCACACCAAGCTCGGCTCCGACACCATGTTCCAGACGGTGCCCACGGACGTCATCACCCGCCTGGTGACCGACGAGCCGCCCGCCCACGACGACCGGGCCGCCACCGAGCTCCAGGCCCTCGCCGACCAGGGCGTGCAGATCGCCGTCGCCGGCACGGGCGCCGCGGGCGGCCCCGCGGGCGGTGACCAGGTCCCCCCGGGCGCCCGGCCCCGCCGTGACATGCCGCTCCCGGTGCAGCGCGGCCGCATGGCGGCGGGCCAGTTCCGGGGGCCGGGCGGAGGGATGGCCGCCGAGACGCTGGAGCGCACCGCGCGGGTCGCGGACATGCGGCGCCGCTAGGGGGTGGGCAAGCTCCCGTCTGTCCCCGCGACAGGCCCCGGCAGCTCCGGGGCCCTCCCCAGGGGTCTCGCGCGCCGTCGCCGAGCCTCGCCGCCGACCCGGCGGGCTCGTCTCAGTCCTTGATGCCCCGAAGCGTCAGCGCGAGCAGGCGGTCCGCCAACTCCGCGTCCTCCGGGCACTGTTCCGCCGCCAGCGCGATCGCGTTGGTCAGCTGCATCAGGTCGCCGATCGACACGTCGGCGCGCACCTGACCCGCCTCCCTGGCGCGTCCGAGCAGTCGCTCGCCCGCCGCGCGCAACGGCTCGCTGCACTGGGCGAGCGCCGAACTCCGGTCGTACGAGGCGGACATCAGCGCGTGCGCGAGCCCGCGGTACTCGCCCGCGTGGGCGACCAGCGCCCGCAGCCAGTCCACGAGCGCCCGGCACGGCTCCTCGGCCTCGGCGAGCTCGGCCGAGCGGTGCAGCAGCTCCGCCAAGGCCTCCTGGAAGACCGCGCTGAGCAGTTCGGCCCGGGTGGGGAAGTGGCGGTAGAGGGTGCCGATGCCCACGCCCGCGCGGCGCGCGATCTCTTCGAGGGGCGCGTCGGCGCCCTGTCCGGCGAAGGTGGCGCGGGCTTCGATGAGCAGCCGTTCGTGGTTGCGTCGTGCGTCGGCTCGCATGGCTGGTGGATCGCCCTCCCCTCGACGAAGGGCCCGCAGGCGGCTGCCTGCGGGCCCTTCGTACCGTACTCGGTGACCGTCGGCCGGTCTCCGGTCCTGCGTCAGTCCTTGATGTCGCAGATCGCCGCGCCGGAGGTGATCGACGCGCCGACCTCGGCGGTCAGGCCCTTGACGGTGCCGGAGCGGTGGGCGTTGAGCGGCTGCTCCATCTTCATGGCCTCCAGGACGACGATCAGGTCGCCCTCCTTGACCTCCTGGCCCTCCTCGACCGCGATCTTCACGATCGTGCCCTGCATCGGGGAGGCGAGGGTGTCGCCGGAGGCGGCCGGGCCGGACTTCTTGGCGGCGCGGCGCTTGGGCTTCGCACCGGCCGCGAGGCCCGTGCGGGCCAGCGTCATGCCGAGCGAGGAGGGCAGTGAGACCTCCAGGCGCTTGCCGCCGACCTCGACCACGATGGTCTCGCGGCCGGACTCGTCCTCGTCGGCGTCGGCGCCGGCGGGGGCGAACGGCTTGATCTCGTTGACGAACTCGGTCTCGATCCACCGGGTGTGCACCCGGAAGGGGTCGGACGTGAACGCCGGGTCGACCACGACGGCCTGGTGGAACGGGATGGCCGTGGCCATGCCCTCCACCTTGAACTCGGAGAGCGCCCGCGCGGCGCGCTGGAGGGCCTGCTCGCGGGTGGCGCCGGTGACGATCAGCTTGGCCAGGAGCGAGTCCCAGGCCGGGCCGATGACGCTGCCGGACTCCACGCCCGCGTCCAGGCGGACGCCGGGGCCGGTCGGCGCGTCGAACAGGGTGACGGTGCCGGGGGCGGGCAGGAAGCCGCGGCCCGGGTCCTCGCCGTTGATGCGGAACTCGAAGGAGTGACCCCTTATGGCCGGGTCGTCGTAGCCCAGCTCCTCGCCGTCGGCGATCCGGAACATCTCGCGGACCAGGTCGATGCCGGAGACCTCCTCGGTGACCGGGTGCTCGACCTGGAGGCGGGTGTTGACCTCAAGGAAGGAGATCGTGCCGTCCATGCCCACGAGGAACTCGACGGTCCCGGCGCCGACGTAGCCGGCCTCCTTCAGGATCGCCTTCGAGGCCGCGTACAGCTCCGCGTTCTGGGCCTCGGTGAGGAAGGGCGCGGGGGCCTCCTCGACGAGCTTCTGGTGGCGGCGCTGGAGCGAGCAGTCACGGGTGGAGACCACGACCACGTTGCCGTGGGAGTCGGCGAGGCACTGCGTCTCCACGTGCCGCGGCTTGTCCAGGTAGCGCTCGACGAAGCACTCGCCCCGGCCGAAGGCGGCGACGGCCTCGCGCACGGCGGAGTCGTAGAGCTCCGGGACCTCCTCCAGCGTGCGCGCCACCTTCAGACCGCGACCGCCGCCGCCGAAGGCGGCCTTGATCGCGATGGGCAGCCCGTTCGCCTCGGCGAAGGCGACGACCTCGTCGGCGCCGGAGACCGGGTCGGGGGTGCCGGCGACGAGCGGGGCGCCGGCGCGCTGCGCGATGTGACGTGCCGCCACCTTGTCGCCCAGGTCGCGGATGGCGTGCGGCGGCGGGCCGATCCAGGTCAGGCCGGCGTCGAGGACGGCCTGCGCGAACTCCGCGTTCTCGGAGAGGAAGCCGTAGCCGGGGTGGACCGCGTCCGCGCCCGAGTCCTTGGCCGCCTGCAACACCTTGGCGATGTCCAGGTAACTGGTCGCCGGGGTGTCACCGCCCAGAGCGAACGCCTCGTCGGCCGCCCGGACATGCAGGGCATCCCGGTCCGGCTCGGCGTACACGGCCACGCTGCCGATACCCGCGTCCCGGCACGCCCGGGCCACACGGACAGCGATTTCGCCACGGTTGGCGATGAGCACCTTGCGCACGATGGCTCCCTCCTTGAAACAAGCTGAGTTTAGGGACTGCCGACACGGCCTTTCGACCCGTCCCCAGTGGTGAGCTTGCCCACACGGAGCGTGACCTCGGGCCTGCTCGGGTCGTGAATTCCCTTGTCGCACCACGGTACGCAGGGTTCCTTTACGGCACAGTAGCTCCGAGGTGTGGCGCAGGTCTCTGTTCGCGCGGCCAGTCGCCATTCGGGTTTCTTTGTCGAGTCCCTACGAATGGCCCAATGATTCTTTGCCCTGGCGTCCGCCGTCGCCGGTCGTGCGCACACTCTTGTCCAGGGGTTTACCGGCCAGTAGCCTTCGCGCAGTCGATCGTACTGTCGGTAACAGTCGTATCCAGGGGGTGGCCGAGGTGGCCCGCAGACCGATAGCTCTCGTGACGGCGGCGGTGCTCTTCCTGGAGGCGCCCGGGATCGTCGCGGTCAACGCCGTGATGGCGCGCTTCGTGAAGATCCAGACGATGTCCCTCGACGGCATGGACCCGGACGCGATGTACGCGGGCACCTGGGCGCTCGGCATCGCCTCCGGGATCGCCCTCGCGCTGTGCGGCCTCGTGGCGCTCGTCGCCGGTCTTCGCGACCGGCGCCCCGGGCGCGTCGGCCGGGGTCTGCTGATCGGGTGCGCGGTCGTGCACGGGATCCTCGGCGCGGTCGCCGTCGGCCTGATCGGCTGGGACGCGTTCGCCTTCATGATGCTCGTGCTCGGGCTGATCGTGCTCACCCTCGTGGCGTACGGCAGGGGGGACGAGAAGGGTGCCGGGCCCCGCGAGGGGGCGCCGGCCCCGGCGTAGTCGCCGCCGTCCGGTTGCGGGAGGCCCGGAGTCCCCGGGGCGCGAGGGCGTCCGCCGGGGAGGCCGGCGTCCGTGCGACGGGCCGTCAGGCCCAGAGGTCGGTGATCTGCACGCCCAGCTTCCCGAGGAGGGTGCGCAGCAGCGGCAGGGACAGGCCGATGACGTTGCCCGGGTCGCCGTCGATGCCGTCGACGAAGGGGGCGGAGCGGCCGTCCAGGGTGAACGCCCCCGCCACGTGCAGCGGTTCGCCGCTGGCCACGTACGCGGCGATCTCGGCGTCGGTGGGCTCGCCGAAGCGGACGATGGTGGAGGCCGTCGCCGACTCGTGGCGCTTGGTGGCCGTGTCGTACACGCAGTGGCCGGTCTGGAGGATGCCGACGCGGCCGCGCATGGCCTTCCAGCGCGCGGTGGCCTCCTCGGCGTCCGCCGGCTTGCCGAGGGCCTGGCCGTCGAGCTCCAGGACCGAGTCGCAGCCGATGACCAGGGCGCCGAAGGCCTCGGGGCGCGCGGCGACATGGGCGGCCTTCATCTCCGCGAGGGTGAGGGCGAGCTCGGCCGGGGTCGGGGCGTGCACCTTCTCCTCGTCGACGCCGCTCACGATCACCTCGGGTGCGAGCCCGGCCTGCCGGAGCAGGCCGAGCCGGGCGGGGGAGGCGGAGGCGAGGACGACGCGGCGCGGATCAGCAGTCATGGGGGCAGCGTAGTCAGTCGCGGGCTCAGCGTGCGCTGACCGCGAACATCGCCACCACCATCGCCAGTGCCAGCAGGACGCCCGCGCGGCGGAGCATCGCCTGCATGTCGCGCATGAACTTCGGCGGCTGGTTCTTCGGGTCGGACCACAGCATGCCTCCGATCCTGAGGGCGGGGCGGGCGGAACGCCTGAGTACGGATACTCAGGCGCCCCGGTGCCGGGGGACTATTCGCGGACGGCCGGGGGGCCGCCGGCCGGCCGGGTCCCGGTGAACACGCCGTCCCGGGCCGCCGCGAGCGCGGCCGTGACGGCCCGCTCCGCCACGTCCGCCGTGATCTCCTCGCGGGTGACCGCGAAGCGGTAGTAGAGCGGCGCGGAGACGGCTCGGAGGAGCTCGGTCGGGTCGGTGTCCGCCGGGACCTCGCCGCGGGCCGCGCCCTTGGCGACGACGGGCGCCCACTCGCCGAGCCGGGTCCGGTAGAAGTCCGCGAGCGCGTGCGCGCAGTCCTCGTCGCAGGCGGCCGCCGCGATGACCGCGTGGAAGACGGCGCCCATCCGCGCGTCGGTGAGGGTGGCGCGGACCAGTTCGGCGTTGGCCCGGAGGTCGCCCGCGAGGCTGCCGGTGTCGGAGGCGGGCAGGGACTGCTCGGCCATGTCGTGCAGGAGGTCGGTGACCAGGCCGACGGGGGAGCCCCAGCGGCGGTAGACGGTGGTCTTGCCGACGCCCGCGGTGGCGGCGATGCGGTCCATGTTCAGGGCGTGGAAGCCGGTGTCGGCGAGTGCGTCCCGGGTGGCGTCGAGGACGGCCCTGCGGACCTTCGCGGTGCGGCCGCCGGGGCGCAGGGTGCCGGGCGAGGCCGGCTGGCTCTCAGTCAAATGGGTCTCCTGTTCCATTAACGCCGTCGACTCTGCTACGGTACGGGACATCTTAACGGAACCAGTCTCCCATTAAGGGGTCGGTACGCATGGTTGCCCTGGATCACCCCCAGCCCGTCGAACAGACCGCGGCGCCCGCCGCCGGGCCCGCCGACGCACGCATGACCGGACGGATGCGGCTCGTCCTCGTCGTCCTCCTCCTCGCCCAGTTCATGCTCGCCGTCGACTTCTCGATCCTGAACGTCGCGCTGCCCGTCATCGGCGAGGGACTCGGCTTCACCCTCGGCGGCCTCCAGTGGATCGCCACCGCCTTCGCCCTCGCGGCGGCCGGATTCACCCTGCTCTTCGGGCGCGTCGCCGACCTCGTCGGACGCCGCCGGCTCTTCCTCGGCGGCATGGCGCTCCTCGGCGTCTCCTCGCTCGTCGGCGGACTCGCCACCGGTCCCGAGATGCTGATGGCCGCCCGCGTCGCCCAGGGCCTCGCCACCGCCGCCGTCACCCCCGCCGGGCTCTCCCTGCTCACCGCCTCCTTCCCCGAGGGCCCGCTGCGGGCCCGCGCGCTCGGACTGAACGGTGCCCTCATGTCCGCCGGCTTCACCACCGGCGCGATCCTCGGCGGCGTCCTCACCGACCTGCTCTCCTGGCGCTGGGCGTTCCTCGTCAACGTCCCGGTGGCCCTCGCCGTCCTCCTCGTCGCCCCCGCCGTCCTCGCCGAGAGCCGCCCGGCCGTCCGCCCCCGCCTCGACGTCCCCGGCGCGATCACCGTCACCGCCGGCCTCCTCGCCCTCGTCTACGGCCTGACCGTCAGCGGCGAGCACGGCTGGACCGACCCCACCGCGCTCACCGCCCTCGCCGTCGGTGCCGCACTCCTGGTCGCCTTCGTCCTCGTCGAGCGCCGGGCCGCCGCCCCCCTCGTGCCGCTCCACGTCCTCACGCGGCGCACCGTCGTCTGGGGCAACCTCGCCGGGCTCGTCGCCTTCGTCACCGAGACCTCGCTGGTCTTCCTGATGACGCTCTACCTCCAGGACGTCCTCGACTTCTCCCCCCTCGCCGCCGGCCTCTCCTTCGGCGTCCTCGGCGCCGGCACCGTCCTCGGCGGCGTCTTCGCCTCCCGCTTCATCGGCCGCTTCGGCGCCCGCACGGCCCTCGTCGCCGGCGGACTCCTCCAGGCGGTCGCCACCCTCTCCCTCTACGGCCTCGGCGAGGGACAGGGCAGCCTCGGGCTGCTGCTCGCCGCGACCTTCGCGGGCGGCGTCGGCAACATGCTCGCGATCGTCGGCTTCATGGTCACCGCCACCTCCGGGATCCCCGACCACGAGCAGGGCACGGCGACCGGCCTCGCGACCATGACCCAGCAGATCGGCATCACCATGGGCACCCCGATCATGAGCGCCGTCGTCGTCACCTCGCCCGTGCTCCTCGACGGCATCGGCCTCGCGGTCCTCGTGAACGCGGCCCTCGTCGCCGCCGGAGCCGTCCTGTCCGGCCTCTTCCTGCGCCGTACGTGACGGGTGGCGGGACGCGCGAAGGGCCGGACTCCCACGGGGGGAGTCCGGCCCTTCGCGCCGTCCGGATCCGGCTGGACCGCCTCTTCCTGAGGAGACGGCCTAGACCGGCCAGTACGACCGCGCCCACGCCCGCGGACCCGGCCGGTGGCGCACCGACCGCGCGATCCGCGACGGGTCCGACCAGCCCTCGGGCACCGCCGGGCCGCCGCTCCCGGCGGACGCCGCCGCCGTCGCCGCGGCCCGCGCCTGAACCACCGCCAGTGCGGCGGCCAGCTCCTCCGGCGTCGGGTTTCCTCGTACGACCTTGATCATGTCGACTCCTTGCAGCGTCACGTCCGGGGAGGCCTAGAGCGGGATGTTGCCGTGCTTCTTAGGAGGCAGGGATTCCCGCTTCGTCCGCAGCTGACGCAGCCCCTTCACGATCTGCGGGCGCGTGTCCGACGGCAGGACCACCCCGTCGATGTACCCGCGCTCGGCCGCGATGTACGGGTTGAGCAGCGCGTCCTCGTACTCCTGCATCAGCCGCGCCCGCTCCGACTCCTGGTCCTCCGCCTCCGCGATCGTCCGGCGGTGCAGGATGTTCACCGCGCCCTGCGCGCCCATGACCGCGATCTGCGCCGTCGGCCACGCCAGGTTCAGGTCGGCGCCCAGGTGCTTGGAGCCCATCACGTCGTACGCGCCGCCGAACGCCTTCCGCGTGATCACCGTGATCAGCGGCACCGTGGCCTCCGCGTACGCGTAGATCAGCTTGGCGCCGCGCCGGATGATGCCGCCGTACTCCTGGTCCACGCCCGGCAGGAAGCCCGGCACGTCCACGAAGGTCAGCACCGGGATGTTGAAGGCGTCGCAGGTGCGCACGAACCGCGCGGCCTTCTCGGACGCGTCGATGTCCAGGCAGCCCGCGAACTGCATCGGCTGGTTGGCGACCACGCCGACCGGGAAGCCCTCCACCCGGCCGAAACCGGTCAGGATGTTCGGCGCGAACAGCGCCTGCGTCTCCAGGAACTCGCCGTCGTCCAGGACGTGCTCGATGACCCGGTGCATGTCGTACGGCTGGTTCGCCGAGTCCGGGATCAGCACGTCCAGCTCGCGGTCCTCGTCCGTCACCTCGGTGTCCGCGACCTCCGGGAAGGCCGGCGCCTCCGAGAGGTTGTTCGACGGGAGGTACGACAGCAGGGACTTCACGTACTCGATGGCGTCCTTCTCGTCCCCCGCCATGTGGTGCGCCACGCCCGACGTCGCGTTGTGCGTGCGCGCGCCGCCCAGCTCCTCGAAGCCCACGTCCTCGCCGGTCACCGTCTTGATGACGTCGGGGCCCGTGATGAACATGTGCGAGGTCTGGTCGACCATGACCGTGAAGTCGGTGATCGCCGGCGAGTAGACCGCGCCGCCCGCGCACGGGCCGACGACCAGCGAGATCTGCGGGATGACACCGGAGGCGTGGGTGTTGCGGCGGAAGATCTCGCCGTACATGCCGAGCGCGCTCACGCCCTCCTGGATGCGGGCGCCGCCGGAGTCGTTGATGCCGACGACGGGGCAGCCCGTCTTCAGCGCGAAGTCCATCACCTTGATGATCTTCTGCCCGTACGTCTCGCCGAGCGCGCCGCCGAAGACCGTGAAGTCCTGCGAGAAGACGGCCACGGGCCGCCCGTCGACCGTGCCGTAACCGGTGACGACACCGTCTCCGTACGGACGGTTCCTCTCCAGGCCGAAGTTGGTCGACCGGTGCCGGGCCAGCTCGTCCAGCTCGACGAAGGACCCCTCGTCGAGGAGCAGCGCGATCCGTTCGCGCGCGGTCAGCTTGCCCTTCGCGTGCTGCTTCTCCACCGCACGCTCCGAGCCGGCGTGAGTGGCCTCGTCGATACGGCGCTTGAGGTCCGCGATCTTGCCCGCGGTCGTGTGAATGTCGATCTCGTACTGCTCTGCCGGCTCGGACATCGGGATGCGGCTCCCTGCCTGGTCACGGGGGGTTCGTTGACTTCGAATGGGCTACTGCTGCCCTACTGAGCCGTAGCGTATCCACGCCGATACGGTTCGGCACTGCGGTCTTTGCCACACCTACTCTGGCTTGCATGACGTCCTCCCAAGGCTCCGGCGGCCCCTGGTCCGACCTCGACCGGCCCCCGCTGAACGCCCCCGCACTGCGCCGCGCCCTCGTCCTCCCCGACGGCCTGTGGACCTCCCTCGACGTGGTCACCGGCACCGGATCCACCAACAGCGACCTCGCCGCCCGGGCCGACGAGCTGCCCGAGGGAGCCGTCCTCGTCGCCGAGGAGCAGACCTCCGGACGCGGCCGCCTGGACCGCACCTGGACCGCGCCCGCACGCTCCGGACTCTTCCTCTCCGTGCTGCTCAAGCCGCAGGTCCCGGTGCACCGCTGGGGCTGGCTCCCGCTGCTCACCGGCGTCGCGGCCGCCACCGGCCTCGCGAAGGCCGCCGGAGTCGACATGTCCCTCAAGTGGCCCAACGACCTGCTGGTTTCCATGGCGGGCGAGGAGCGCAAGGCCGGCGGCATCCTCGCCGAACGCGCGGGCGCCGACGCCGTCGTCGTCGGCCTCGGCATCAACGTCACCCTCCGCGAGGACGAACTGCCCGTCCCCGCCGCCGGCTCCCTCCTCCTCGCCGGAGCCGTCTCCACCGACCGCGACACCCTCCTGCGGGCCGTCCTGCGCTCCCTCGGCGAGTGGTACGGCGACTGGGTCCGGGCCGACGGGGACCCCGACGCCTCCGGCCTCCAGGCGACCTACGCGGCGGGCTGCGCCACCCTCGGCCGGCGCGTCAGGGCGGACCTCCCGGGCGAGCGGATGCTGGAGGGCGAGGCGGTCGCCCTGGACGGCGACGGACGCCTGGTGGTCGCCACGGAGGGCGGCGGCACCGAGGCGGTCGGCGCGGGCGACATCGTCCACCTGCGGGCGGCCGGCTGACCCGCCGGACCCGCCCCGCCGGGGCCCGGCCCCGCACCCCGGCGCACCCGGCCGCGGGGGCCCGCCCGACACGCGCGGCGCCCCCGCGGCCGGCCGCCCCGGGGGCCCGCGTCCAGCGGATCCCCGCACGATCCGCGCCCGCGAAACAGGGGCGAAAGCCGTAAGCGCGTGAGCCAAGCCACACCTGCCGTATCGTGGACCGCGATCCAGGGCGACAGATCGGCAGGGCAAGTGGGCAGGGAACGGGCAGGAGGCGGCCGGTGACCGTCGACGACGAGAACGAGGGCCGAGCGCCCGAGCCCCCCGCGTACCCCACCCCCCATCACGAGGTCGACCACACGGCCGAGCCGAGCGACGATCCGCTCGCCATCCGCCTCGAACAGCTCATCCTCGGTGCGGACCGCCGCTACACCCCCTTCCAGGCCGCCCGCACGGCCGGCGTCTCCATGGAGCTCGCCTCCCGCTTCTGGCGCGCCATGGGCTTCGCCGACATCGGCCAGGCCAAGGCGCTCACCGAGGCCGACGTGCTGGCCCTGCGGCGCCTCGCCGGCCTCGTCGAGGCCGGGCTGCTCAGCGAGCCGATGGCGGTCCAGGTCGCCCGCTCCACCGGGCAGACCACCGCACGGCTCGCCGAATGGCAGATCGACTCCTTCCTGGAGGGCCTCACCGAGCCGCCCGAGCCCGGCATGACCCGTACCGAGGTCACGTATCCGCTGGTCGAGCTGCTCCTGCCCGAGCTGGAGGAGTTCCTCATCTACGTGTGGCGGCGCCAGCTCGCCGCCGCGACCGGTCGGGTCCTCGTGCAGGCCGCCGACGACGAGGAGATGGTCGACCGGCGGCTCGCCGTCGGCTTCGCCGACCTCGTCGGCTTCACCCGGCTGACCCGCCGCCTGGAGGAGGAGGAGCTCGGCGAACTCGTCGAGGCCTTCGAGACCACCTGCGCCGACCTGGTCGCCGCGCACGGCGGCCGGCTGATCAAGACCCTCGGCGACGAGGTGCTGTACGCGGCCGACGACGCCGGCACCGCCGCCGAGATCGCCCTGCGCCTCATCGAGACGCTCGGCCACGACGAGACGATGCCCGCCCTCCGCGTCGGCATCGCCTTCGGCACCGTGACGACCCGGATGGGCGACGTCTTCGGCACCACCGTGAACCTGGCGAGCCGCCTCACCTCGATAGCGCCGAAGGACGCCGTCCTCGTCGACGGCGCGCTCGCCGAGGAACTGTCCAGGACCGGGGAGGCACCCGTCTCGGAGACGGAGGCCGCCGAGGAGGCCGCCCTCGCGGAGAAGGAGGGCCGCAAGGCCGCCACCTACCGCTTCGCCCTCCAGCCGATGTGGCAGCGGCCCGTCCGTGGCCTGGGCGTCGTCGAACCCTGGCTCCTGACCCGCCGCCCCACCTAGGATCTCCGGTGAACGTCTGTTAACAGCCGTTAACAGACCTTGACCGGGAGGGTGTGTGGCATGTCCGAGCAGCGCTTTGGCGAGTTCGTGGTGGTCAGGAAGGACGGGGACGGACACGTCGCCGAGCTGGTCCTCGACCGGCCCAAGGCGATGAACGCCGTCTCCTCGGAGATGGCCCGCTCCCTCGGCGCCGCCTGCGCGGCGCTCGCCGCCGACGCCTCCGTCCGCGTCACCGTGCTGACCTCGTCGAACGACCGGGCCTTCTGCGTCGGCGCCGACCTCAAGGAGCGCAACTCCTTCACCGACGCCGAGCTGGTCCGCCAGCGGCCGACCGCGCGCGCCGCCTACACCGGCGTCCTGGAGCTGCCCATGCCGACCGTCGCCGCCGTGCACGGCTTCGCCCTCGGCGGCGGCTTCGAGCTGGCGCTCGCCTGCGACGTGATCGTGGCCGACGCGACCGCCGTGGTCGGCCTCCCGGAGGTCTCCGTGGGCGTCATCCCGGGCGGCGGCGGCACGCAGCTGCTCCCGCGCCGGGTGGGTGCGGCGCGCGCGGCCGAGCTGGTCTTCACGGCCCGCCGGGTGGAGGCCGCGGAGGCCCGTGAGCTGGGCCTGGTCGACCTCCTGGAGGAGGACGCGCGGACGGCGGCCCTGGAGCTGGCCGGCCGGATCGCGGCGAACTCGCCGGTCGGGCTGCGGGCCGCGAAGAAGGCCATGCGGCTGGGGCAGGGCCTGGACCTGCGGGCGGGCCTTGAGGTCGAGGACGCGGCATGGCGTTCGGTGGCGTTCTCCGGGGACCGCGCGGAGGGCGTCGCGGCCTTCAACGAGAAGCGGAAGCCGAACTGGCCCGGGGAGTGATTTCCTACGGTTCCGTACCGATTGTCACGCACGGTGATCCCTCGGAGGGGAAAACGCCCCAAACCTCCCTAAGCTGGAGGAATGGGTGAGGACGGACGGCTGCGGGCCGTAGTGGCGCTGGCGCAGGGGATGGCGGCGGCGCACACTCCACGCGAGTTCTGGCGGGCGGCGGCGCTCGGGTCCTGCGAGGGGCTCGACGGGACCTTCGCCGCCCTCTCCGTCTGGCAGCGGGACCACGGACGCCTCAAGGTCCTGGTGAACGCCGGGGAGCGGGCCCCGGGCGAGGAGGAGTTCCCGGACTCGGAGACGTATCCGGTGCACCAGTACCCCGAGATCACCGAGTTCCTGCACGAGCAGTGGGCGGGCGGCGGCGCCCCGTCCGCCTGGGTGGAGACCGCCGACGACCCGGTGCGGACCGGGCGGGTGGCGGGGCTGCGCCGACGCGGACGGGGAAGCTGCGTCGTGGCCCCGATCGTGCTGCACGGGCGCGCGTGGGGGGAGCTGTACGTGGCCCGGCTGCCGCAGGAGAAACCTTTCACCGGCGCGGACGCCGACTTCGCCACGGTGCTGGCGGCGGTGGTGGCGGCGGGCATCGCCCAGGCGGAACGCCTGGAGGAGGTCCGCAAGCTGGCCTTCACCGACCCGCTCACCGGACTCGCCAACCGGCGGGCGGTCGACACCCGCCTGGACGAGGCGATCGAGCGCTACCGGGTGGACGGGTCGGTCGTCAGCCTGATGGTCTGCGACCTGAACGGCCTCAAGCGGGTCAACGACACGCACGGCCATGCGGTCGGCGACCGGCTGCTCGAACGCTTCGGCTCCGTCCTGTCGCGCTGCGGGGCGATGCTGCCCGGCGCGCTCGCGGCCCGGCTGGGCGGGGACGAGTTCTGCCTGCTGACGGTCGGCCCGACGGCGGACGAGGTGGTGGCGGTGGCCGAGGAGCTCTGCGTACGGGCGGCCGAGCTGGAGCTGGGGGAGGGCGTGGCCTGCGGGGTGGCGTCCACGGGCGACCCGATCGGCCCGCTGAGGTCGGCCCGCCGGCTGTTCCGCCTCGCGGACGCGGCCCAGTACCAGGCCAAGGCGGCACGCTCGGCGAAGCCTGTGGTGGCGGGCCGGGACGGCACGGTCATCCGCCTCGCGGACGCCCCGCCGGGAGCGCGGGACCGCAGGCGCTTCAGGGACGCACCGCCGGTGGGACTGCCGGGGGAGGGGGCGGAATCGGGGGAGTCGGGCTCTTGAGGCTCTGGGGGTGGGCGTCCTGGTCTGGTGCGGGTGCGGCCGCCCTCGTTCCGAGTGTGGCGGCCGCCGCCGCCGCGTCAAGGGCGCTCCTTCGTCGCGTCGCTGCGCGATGGGCTGCGCCCACCCTTGACCCGGCGGCGGAGGCCGCCTTTTCACACTCGGAGGGCGGCCGGGGGCGTGGCCGCGCGTTCAGCCCGGGCAGTGGCCGCTCGACGCGTGCGTCGGACGGCCGGTGGGTGGGGGCTTGGTTAGCGGCGGGGGCGGGTGGGTTTCCGTCGGGTTGGTTCGGGGTGCGCGGTTGTTGAATGGGGTGGCCCGGCGGCGCTCAGCGGGTGACGGTCGTCTTCGGGCTGGGCTTCAGGCCCCGCTGGTCACCCTTGGTGGGTGGTGAGGAGCGGTCGACGAACGTTTCATGCAGATTCATCGCCCGATAAGGGCGATTCGCGCCGAATGGGGCCTAATCCGGGGCCTGTTACCCGGAGTAGTGCGCAGTTTCTCGCCGGCCTCCGCGGTGAATCTGTTGCCGGGCCTCTGTCGGACCGCTGTGGGAAGCTCCGCCGATGGAACCTTCTGAGGTGATCGAGACGCTGTGGGGCCGGATTCAGGAGCGGGACTGGGCGGGTGTCGCCGAGTTGATCGCGGAGGACGTCGTCGTCGAGTGGCCGGTCAGCCTCGAACGCATCATCGGCCGGGAGAACTTCGTCGCGGTGAACCGCGAGTATCCGGAGGGTTGGTCGATCCGGGTGCTCAAGGTGGTGGCCGAGGGCGACCAAGTCGTCTCCGAGGTGGAAGTCCCACACGACGGTCTTGGCGTCTTTCGCGCGGCGTCGTTCTGGACTGTCCGTGACGGGCAGGTCGCCCGTGGGACTGAGTACTGGACGAGCCTGGGAGCCGACCCGCAGCCTGATTGGCGGGCCGCCCTCGTCGAGCCGATGTAAAGCGGCGGGCCCCGCTGGTCACCTCTGATGGGTGGTGGGAACCGGCCGACGAAAGTTTCGTGCACTTTCATCGCCCGAAAAGGGTGATTGGCCCCGAATAGGGCTTAACTCAGGGCCTCTTACTCGGAGTAGTGCGCAGTTTCGTTCGTCTACCCCCACCGGGAGTGATCAGCGGGGCCTGAAGCCCGACCACGCACGACCGCAACCCGCTGAGCCGGACCCCGACCGCCCCATTCAACGACCGCGCACCCCGAACCGGCGGACGGAGTCCCACCGGCCCGCACGGGGAACCAAGCCCCCACCCACCGGCCGGCACACGCAAGCGGCGAGGACCGCTGCCCGAAGCCAGGCGTGGACCCCGGCCCCCGGACCGCCCTCCGAGAGTGTTTTCGCTCCTTCCGGTGGTGGGTCAAGGGTGGCCGAAGGTCATCGCGCAGCGACGCGACGAAGGAGCGCCCTTGACGCACCGCCGGAAGGAGCGACTCTCGGAAAGAGGGCGGTCCCACCCGTCACTCGCGCACCCGGCCCACCCTGAGAGGCTCCCCGAGGCACCCGGCGCAGAAGGTCTCGTCGGCCACCGGCCGGAAGAGCATGGGTTGGGTGTGCCCGTCGCCCGCGCACTCCCGCGTGCCTTCCAGGCGCGACGAGAGCCGGGGGCCGGACGCCGGGGGAGTCGGCGCGGGTCGCGGGAGCGCGCGGGGCGGGATCTCCCGGAGCAGGTACCGCACGAGCCCACCGGGCCGCTGTACGGGAGTTCCCGCGCCGGGCAGCCCGCGCAGGACGTGTTCATGGACATCCGCCGCGCTGTGCCCGGCGGCCAGCCAGGCGGCCGCGAGCCGGGTCAACTCCTCACGCATTCCCGGCGGGATGTGCCGGAGTGCAGGCGAGAGGAGAGGCAGGGCACCCACGAGCGCGCGTGCTTCGTCGACTTGCGCGACCGGTCGCGTCACGCCTGGGACTTCGTCCTCGGGCCGCGTCACGCCCGGGACTTCGTCCTCGGGCCGTGTCACCCCCGCGACTCCGTCGACGGCCTCGGACGACTCCGCCCCGAACTCCGAACTCATCCCCGGCCCACCCGCACCCGCACCCGCACCCGCCCCGCCCCCCGGCGGTTCCGGTTCTGCCTCCTCCTCCACCTCCACCTCCGTCCTCGTAACGGACTCCGGCGGAAGGTCGGAGGTGTAGGCCCTGCGGTCTTTCTCTGGTTGACCGTCGGTCGACGGGCGCACCGGCTGACCGACGGCCGGGACCGCGTTACCCGGTGCCACCTGCGAGTACACCCGCTCGACCCCGCTGTGGGCGGGCATGCGGGCGAAGATCTTGGAGGCTTCCTCGGGCCGTAGCGGGGTGCTGGACACAAGCTGCTGGGTGACCCAGAGCCCGCCGCCCACCTGCACCCGCCGCTCGTGCACGTACCCCTCGGTCCTGAGCTGGCGCTTGGCGGTGATGAAGGAAGTCGCCCCGATCCGGGCGCGTTTGGCGGTCTCCGACAGGGTTTCCCTCGCGTGTGAGGGAAGGGAGAGCTGCCAGGTGAGCAGGCGAGTGGCGTCGGAACCGAGCCGGGGGTGCCTGATGATCTCGTGAGAGAACTGGCTGAAGGCGCGAGAGGGCGCGATAAAGTGCCGATAGATCACGGGTGGACTCTTTTTCCACTGGTGGTTCAGGCCCTCACGACGGGTTCCAGCCGTCGTCGGGGGCCGCTTTGTTGCGAACGTAATGCACGCGCATATGCCGAAACCGACACACCGGGTGAAGATCGCCCGTACGAGTGACGGTCGGTCACCGAACCTGACGGCAGCCCTCCGGTTCCGCGTCTCCGCCGCCCCCGAAGCCCTCGCCCCGCGTGGGCGAGGTGCTGATGACACGTACCGCACCTCGCGGCGTCAGGCTCGCCCGTTCCTCCGGACTCGCCGTCCAGCACTCGTCCGCCGCCGCCTCCCAGAGGTAGCCGCTGGGGCGGGCCAGGGTCAGCAGGTTCCCGTGCACGTACCGCACCCGCCCGGTGAGCGCGCGCTGCGCGTCGGTCACGACGTCGCTGATCCGGTACCTCACGGAGCGTCCCGCCGGGCGTCACGGAGGAGGGCGGTCAGCCGCTTCGCGCCGGTCACGCCGACGACCCCGAGCCCGTACCGGTGGACGTCGCCGCCGGCCGAGCGGGTCACGTCCCGGTAGAGGCCGCTGGTGGAGAGCCCGGCGGTGTCCATGGCGGCCTTGAGGTCCCGGAAGACCTGTGCGGCCTCGGACTCGGAGACGGGGCGGATGGGAGGTGGGGTGGGGGGTGTGCGCATGGAGGGCTCACTTTCTGATGGATCTCCTCCGGACCCCTCTCACGATCGCGCGTGCAGCCCTACGCTCACCAGGAGTTGAGTGCCATTGCGCAGGTGGGGAACGGGGCATATGCCAGGAGCGCAAGATCTGGACCCCGGGGACAGCATCGAGCAGTACCTCGGGAACATGGTTCGCGAGGCACGGCTGGCGCTGGGGCGTGAGTGGACGCAGTCGCGTCTCGCAGCGACGGTCTTCAGTAGCAGTACGCGGATCTCGGAGATCGAGCGCGGTGAGGATCCGCCGGATCGGGAACTGGCGAGAGAGCTGGAAGTCGTCCTTCAGCTCCCGCGCGACTCCTTGGCGAACCTCGTGAAGGTTCTGAGTCGGCAGACCGTTCGCCACTACGCGAAAGTTCTGAGTCGACAGAGCGTCAGAAGCTACGCGAAGACCTACATGCGCCGTCAGCTCGAAGCCGATGCGATCCATGAGTATTCCTTGGGCGTGCCAGGACTGCTCCAGATCGGGGGCTACGCGCGGGGGTTGATGGAACGGGGTGCCGCAGGCAGTCCGGCCGAGATCGACGGCTTCGTCCGAACACGTCTGGAGCGGCAAGTCGTACTCGGGCGACCCGAACCGCCCTGGATGGTGGTCGTGCTGGACGAAGCCGGCCTGCACCGCAAGATCGGCGGCAGTGAGGTGATGCGAGAGCAGATCGAGCACCTGCTCTCCCTGGCTCAGCGTCCGAACGTGAACATTCACGTACTCCCTGCCAAGGCGGCCTCTGTGACGGGGTCCTTCGCGCTCCTCACCCTTCCCGAAGGGAAGCGAGGGGCGTACACGGAGGGGTTCGGCACGGGAAACTACACGGAGGATCACAAAGAAGTGATGCGCTTCCAGCGCGCCTACGATCTTCTGCGGCAGGACGCGCTGGGCCCCAGGGAGTCCATGGAGCTGATGCGCTCCATACGGATGGAGCACGATGACTGAGTCGAACTGGCACAAGAGCACGTACAGCGGCGACAACGACAACTGCATCGAGGTCGCCGACAACGCCCCCGGCGTCATCCGCGTCCGCGACACCAAAGACCGCGCCAGGGGCGAACTCACCGCCACCCCCGCCGCCTGGACCGCCTTCACCGCCTTCGCGCGGACCCGCGCGCTCTGACCTACTGCACGCTCCACCGCGCCGGGTGCCCCGGATCGGCGGGGCAGGCGAAGACGTTCAGCTCGCCGTGGTTGCCGACGACGACCGCGGTCGGCAGGGCCGCCACGCTGGGGTGGAGCCCCTGCTCCTCCAGCGGGGTCCAGCTTCCGCTGCCGCCGTCCCACTCGGACGAGTCGACGGTCAGCAGCAGGTGCATGGGGGTCGCGCAGGTCGCGCAGTCCATCGGGTACGGGTCCGTCTTGTGCCAGGACGCGTACCCGCCGGCCCGCCAGCCGGGCGGGATCGACAGGTCGTACTGGTAGCCGACGGGGTCGGCCCCCTCCTCGCCGTCCTCCCGCTCCTCGGCCTCCTCCTCCAGCGCCTCCTCCCACGCGTCGATCCGTTCGCACAGCTCCTCGGGCAGCAGACCCGCGAACGGGTACGTGACCACCTGCTCCGGGTGCAGCACGCACGGCTCCGGTACGTACCCCTCGTAGCCGACGACCTCCGGAACCGGCGGCGCCGTCAGCGGGTCGGTCACGTCCGCCGCTCTCCGCCGGCGCACGTCCAGGTGCATCCCGTAGCCGGTGGGGCCGTGGGCGTCGAACGGGCACCAGAAGACCTGGAGCAGGTCGGTGCCGTCCGGCCCCGCCGGCAGGTCCGGGACGTCCTTCGCGTACAGCTGCGCCAGGCCGATCATCGGCACCGGGTCGGTCTCGCCCGCCCCCGTCACCCGGTGCTCGCGCTCCAGTTCCCCGACGATGCGCCGTTCCTCCTCCGTCAGGCCCTCGTACGGCGTCCGCGCGTGCGCCGCGGCCATGACCTCGCGCCCGCGGCGGATGTCCGCGGGCCGCCGCCCGCGCCCGCGTTCGTGGGCCTCCGTGCACACCGGCCACGGTTCGTCCGCGGGCCACAGCACCGGCCCGCCGACCGAGCTGTCCGACACGCCGGGACGTCCCGGCCGCGGGTGCAGACGGGTGGTCGTGCCCCGGTGCGCGGCCAGCTCGGGGAAGAGCGCTTCGACGTCGAGCGGGCGCGGCGGCGTGGTTCTCGTCATGGAGTGACCCTAGGGGGGCTTCCTCCGGGCCCCTCCACGGCGTCCCCCGGCGTCGCCTCCCGTGCCGTCGTCGCCCCCGGGCGGCAGACTGGGACCCGGCCGGTGATCACCGGCCGGGCAGCCCCGGTCCATGCTGTCGGCCCTCACGGTTCCGTAAGGGTTCGCCCCCCGCCGGGCCGGTGACAGTTCCCCTAGTGACAGGTCGGTCTTCAATCCGTAGGGTGCTGAATATGGATATGCAGACAGTCGTCCTCGGCACGTCCGGCACGACCCCGCAGGACGTCATCGACGTCGCCCGCCACGGCGCCCGCGTCGAGCTGTCGCCCGAGGCCGTGGAGGCCCTGGCCGCCGCCCGCAACATCGTCGACGCGCTCGCCGCCAAGCCCGAGCCCGTCTACGGGGTCTCCACCGGCTTCGGCGCCCTCGCCACCCGGCACATCGGCCACGACCTCCGCGCCCAGCTCCAGCGCAACATCGTCCGCTCGCACGCCGCCGGCATGGGCCCGCGCGTCGAGCGCGAGGTCGTCCGCGCCCTGATGTTCCTGCGGCTCAAGACCGTCGCCTCCGGTCACACCGGGGTCCGCCCCGAGGTCGCCCAGACCATGGCGGACGTCCTCAACGCCGGCATCACCCCGGTCGTGCACGAGTACGGCTCCCTCGGCTGCTCCGGCGACCTCGCGCCGCTCTCCCACTGCGCGCTCGCGCTCATGGGCGAAGGCGACGCCGAGGGCCCCGACGGCGAGCTGCGGCCGGCCGGCGAACTGCTCGCCGCCCACGGCATCACCCCCGTCGAGCTCAAGGAGAAGGAGGGTCTCGCCCTCCTCAACGGCACCGACGGCATGCTCGGCATGCTGATCATGGCCCTCGCCGACCTCGACACCCTCTACAAGTCGGCCGACATCACCGCCGCGCTCTCCCTCGAAGCCCTCCTCGGCACCCAGAAGGTCCTCGAACCCGAGCTGCATGCCATCCGCCCGCACCCGGGCCAGGCCGCCTCCGCCGCCAACATGCTCGCCGTGCTCAAGGGCTCCGAGCTCACCGGCCACTTCCAGAGCGGCGAGGCCCCCCGCGTCCAGGACGCCTACTCGGTGCGCTGCGCCCCCCAGGTCGCCGGCGCCGGCCGCGACACCATGGCCCACGCCCTGCTCGTCGCCGAGCGCGAGCTGGCCGCCGCCGTCGACAACCCGGTGGTCCTCCCCGACGGCCAGGTCCGCTCCAACGGCAACTTCCACGGCGCCCCCGTCGCGTACGTCCTCGACTTCCTCGCCATCGCCGCCGCCGACCTCGGCTCCATCGCCGAGCGCCGCACCGACCGGCTCCTCGACAAGAACCGCTCGCACGGCCTGCCGCCCTTCCTCGCCGACGACGCCGGCGTCGACTCGGGCCTGATGATCGCCCAGTACACCCAGGCCGCCCTGGTCAGCGAGATGAAGCGGCTCGCCGTCCCGGCCTCCGCCGACTCCATCCCGTCCTCCGCCATGCAGGAGGACCACGTCTCCATGGGCTGGTCCGCCGCCCGCAAGCTGCGCACCGCGATCGGCAACCTGAACCGGATCATCGCCGTCGAGCTGTACGCCGCCACCCGCGGCATCGAGCTCCGCCACGGACTGTCCCCGGCCCCCGCCTCCGCCGCGGCCATCGAGGCGCTGCGCGCGGCGGGCGTCGAGGGCCCCGGCCCGGACCGGTTCCTCGCCCCCGACCTGGCCGCCGCCGACGCCTTCGTCCGCGAGGGCCGCCTGGTCGCCGCGGTCGAGCCGGTCACCGGACCGCTCGCCTAGGCGAGGAGTCCGGAGCCGGTCACCGGACCGCTCGCCCAGGCGAGGAATCCGGGACCGGTCACCGGACCGGGCGCCCAGGCGAGGAGTCCCGCACACGACGCGAGGGCCCGCCCCGTACTGCCCGGGGCGGGCCCTCGCGCGCTGCGCGTGCGGTCAGGACGTCCGGTCGCGGCGGTGCATCGCCAGCGCCACGAACCCCGCCCCGACACCGAGGAAGCCCGTACCGCCGAGCAGATAGGACGTGGTGTTCCGGTCGCCGGTCTCGGCGAGGCGCCCGCCGTCCCCGGCGGGGCCGTCCTGGGTCACCCCGATCCTCATCCCGCCGCGGTCGTCGGTGGCGTTGGCGGACGGAACGAACCACAAGGCGCACAGCAGCATGCCCGCGGCGGTCGCGGTCAGCAGTGGTCGGCGGGCGGCGGACACGGAAATTTCGATCCCCCTTGCGGAAACCGCGAATTGGTCGGTGCGCCGATGCTAATGAACACAGCGGGTCGTGGGAAAGCCGGGAGGCCCCGGGCGCCTACGCTCCGACCCATGAGCACTTCTGACGCACCGCGCTATGTACGCCTTCGGGTCGATGTGGTCCTGGAGGTCGACGGCCCGGCCGAGTTGGCCGCGGCGGCCGAGGCCCGGATCGACGCCGACCCCTTCATGCCCGAGGAGGAGCGGGTCCCCGCCCGCGCCGCCGCGAACGAGGACAGCGCGGAGGCCCTCGCCCACCTCGTCGAGCCCTTCGACCTGATCCGCGACGTCCCCGGCATCGAGATGGTCCAGGCCTCCTGGAGCAGTGAGGAGATCGAGTACGACCCCGATGCGCTGGAGTGGGATCTCGGCGAGGAAGATGGGCAGGAGGAAGACGACGACGACCGGTCGTAGGACCGGTATCCGACCTGTTCGCGGGCCCCGGGACGCCGTCCCGGGGCCCGTGGTGCGAGAGCGGCGCGACAGGTGACGGGGGCCACTGGGGCTCCGGGAACCGAGGGGGACCCACGTGCGTGTGGATCAGTGGTCTTCCCCACAAACGCACCGCTTCCGGAACCGGACGGGGTGTCATGGGCGTTCATACAAGAAGTTGGCAGGGAACCGGCGACGATGGAGAAGCGTGTGATGACGGACGGCAAGCGCCGCCGCAGGAGCCTGGCCGCCGCGGCCGCCGTGCTCAGCGGTGTGCTGGTGCTCTCGGCGTGCAGCGACGAGGACAAGGGCGCATCCGGCTCGGCGACGCCACAGTCACAGGCCCAGGTCGACGAGGCGGCCGCGCAGAAGACCTCCAAGGCGAAGATCACGATCTCGCCTAAGAACGGCGCGCAGAACGCCTCCATCAACAACGACGCCAAGGTCTCCGTCACCGAGGGCAAGCTCACCGAGGTCGTCATGACCTCCGCCGAGGGCAAGGCCGTCGAGGGTGAGATAGCCGCCGACGGCCTGAGCTGGAAGCCGAGCGGCCAGCTGGAGCGCGCGATGGTCTACAAGATCGCCGCGACCGCCACGGACGCGGAGGGCCTGGAGGCGCACGAGAACTCCTCGTTCACCACGGTCTCCAAGGCCAACAGCTTCATCGGCAACTTCACGCCGGAGGACGGCTCGACCGTCGGCGTCGGCATGCCGGTCTCGATCAACTTCAACAAGGCGATCACCGACAAGAAGGCCGTCCAGGACGGCATCACGGTGACCTCCAGCACCGGCCAGGAGGTCGTGGGGCACTGGTTCGACGGCACCCGCCTCGACTTCCGCCCGGACGACTACTGGACCGAGGGCTCGACCGTCACCCTCAAGCTCGACCTCGACGGCGTCGAGGGCGCGGACGGCGTCTTCGGCGTCCAGCAGAAGACCGTCACCTTCAAGATCGGCCGCAACCAGGTCTCCACCGTCGACGTCGCCACCAAGACCATGACGGTCACCCAGGACGGCAAGACGATCAAGACCATCCCGATCTCCGCCGGCTCCCCGGAGAACCCGACCTACAACGGTCAGATGGTGATCTCCGAGAAGTTCAAGGAGACCCGGATGAACGGCGCGACCGTCGGCTTCACCGACGACGACGGCAAGGGCGAGTACGACATCAAGGACGTGCCGCACGCCATGCGGCTGTCCACCTCGGGCACCTTCATCCACGGCAACTACTGGGGCCCCGACTCGATCTTCGGCTCGGCCAACACCAGCCACGGCTGCGTCGGCCTCAACGACGTCAAGGGCGCCGGCGACCCGAACCAGCAGGCCGCCTGGCTCTACGACCACTCGATCGTCGGCGACGTCGTGATCGTCAAGAACTCCAAGGACAAGACGATCTCCCCCAGCAACGGCCTCAACGGCTGGAACATGAGCTGGGCGGACTGGAAGGCCGGCTCCGCAGCCTGATCCTCCCCGGACGCACAAGGAAGGGCCCCCTCCGCCAGGAGCAGGAGGGGGCCCTTCCGTCACGACAGCGTGTCCGCCGGTTCGTCCACGCCCCACTGCGACAGCAGCCGCAGCGCGTCCGCCGACGCCGAGCCCGGCTCCGCCTGGTACGTGATGAGGACCAGATCCGGATCCCCGCCCGCCACCTGCATGCTCTCGTACGACAGCGTCATCTCGCCCACCAGCGGATGCCGCAGCACCTTCGTCCCGTGTCCCTTGTCCGCGACGGTGTGCGCCGCCCACAGCGAGCGGAACGCCTCGCTGCGCACCGACAGCTCGCCCACCAGCGCCAGCAGCGCCGGATCGTCCGGGTAGCAGCCCGCGTACAACCGCAGCACGCTCACCACCTCGGTCGCCTTGCACTCCCAGTCCCGGTACAGATCGTGCGAGTTGGGCCCGAGGAACACCAGCCGGGCCACATTGCGCTCCGCCGGCTCCATCGCCTCGAAATCGCCCATCAGCGCCCGCGCCATCCGGTTCCAGGCCAGCACGTCGAGACGCCGGCCCACCACGAACGCCGGGACGTCCACCATCGCGTCCAGCAGGTGCCGCAGCCCCGGCCGCACCTGCTGCGGCCGCGCGATCGCCGCCCGGTGCTGCTTCTTCTTCGCCGTCGGCTTCGCCAGATGCGTCAGACGCGCCCGCTCCGTGTCGCTCAGCCGCAGCGCCCGCGCGATCGAGTCCAGGACCTCCATGGACACGTTGCGGCCGTTGCCCTGTTCGAGCCGGGTGTAGTAAGCCACCGACACCCCGGCCAGCTGCGCCAGCTCCTCGCGGCGCAGCCCCGGCACCCGGCGATGGCGCCCGAACTCCGGCAGACCCACGTCCTCCGGCTTCAGCCGGGCCCGGCGCGAGCGCAGGAATTCGCTGAGTTCGGCACTGAGGTCCATGCGTCCCGATTATCCCAGGTCATGCGTCCCGGCGGACGTCTGTTCCTGTCCCTGCCAGTGGTAGGCACGCTGGACGTAGGCAGAACAGGGGGCTGGGTGACGACGCCGCCGCGGCGCAGGCTGGAGCCATGACCACGAACGCGACCACCGTCCCCGCGTACGCCGCACCCGCCGCCGACGCCCCCCTGGAGCGCACCACGGTGCCGCGCCGGCCGGTCGGCGAGCACGACGTCCTCATCGAGATCAAGTACGCCGGGATCTGCCACTCCGACATCCACCAGGCCCGCAACGGCTGGGGCGAGGGCATCTTCCCGATGGTCCCCGGCCACGAGATCGCCGGCAGCGTCACCGAGGTCGGCCCCGGCGTCAGCAGGTTCCAGGTCGGCGACCGGGTCGGCGTCGGCTGCTTCGTCGACTCCTGCCGTGAATGCGCCTACTGCCTCCAGGGCCTGGAGCAGTACTGCGTCACCGGCGGGACCGGCACGTACAACGCCCTCGACAAGGACGGCGAGCCCACCTACGGCGGCTACTCCAGCCACATCGTCGTCGACGAGAACTACACCCTGCGCATCCCCGAGGGCATCGACCTCGACGAGGCCGCGCCGCTGCTCTGCGCCGGCATCACGCTCTACTCGCCGCTCGCCCACTGGAAGGCCGGCCCCGGGAAGAAGGTCGCGATCGTCGGCCTCGGCGGCCTCGGCCACATGGGCGTCAAGATCGCCCACGCCCTCGGCGCCGAGGTGACCGTCCTCAGCCAGTCCCTGAAGAAGCAGGAGGACGGGCTGAAGCTGGGCGCCGACCACTACTACGCCACCAGCGACCCGGCGACCTTCACCGAGCTGGCCGGCAGCTTCGACCTGGTGATCTCCACGGTCTCCGCGCCGCTGGACTTCAACGCCTACCTGAGCCTGGTCAGGACCGACGGCGCCCTCGTCAACGTCGGCGCCCCCGAGGAGCCCGTCTCCGTCAACCTCTTCTCCCTCATCGGAGGCCGCAAGACCCTCGCGGGCTCCATGATCGGCAGCATCGGCGAGACGCAGGAGATGCTCGACTTCTGCGCCGAGCACGGCCTCGGGGCGGAGATCGAGGTGATCCGCGCCGAGCAGATCAACGAGGCGTACGAGCGGGTGCTCGCGAGCGACGTCCGCTACCGCTTCGTGATCGACGCGTCGACGATCTGACGGCCGCGGGCGCGTACGGCACCCGCGCAGGACGCCTGTGCCTGAGCAGGGGCCCGCGTTCACGGCCGCCGGAAGCACCGCGCGCCGCGCGTCGCCGGGGCATGACCTGCGGGGTAATCGACCCCGCGGGGCATGCCCCGGCACTCTTGCGTCATGACCGCATACGCCATCGGAAACCTGCACCCGAAGCCCGTCCTCGACGAGGAGGTCTTCACCTACATCGAGCGCGTCCAGAGCACCCTGGACCCCTTCGGAGGCCGCTTCCTCGTCCACGGTGCACCCGCCCGCGAGGTGCGCGAGGGCGACTGGCCGGGCGCCCTCGTCATCATCGGCTTCCCCTCCTACGACGACGCCCGCGCCTGGTACGACTCCGCCGCCTACCAGGCCCTCATACCGCTCCGCACCCGCCACATGGCCGGCGACATCCTGCTGATCGACGGCGTCGCCGACGGGTACGACCCGGCGGCGACGGCCGCTGCGATGCGGGCCGCGTCAGGCGACCAGGCCTGAGCGGAGCTCCAGCCGCCGGCCGCCGAAACCCGCCCGGAAACGCTCGTCGTGGGAGACCGCGACCACCGCGCCCGGGAAGGCGGCCAGGGCCGCCTCCAGGTCCTCCACCAGGGACAGCGCCAGATGGTTGGTCGGCTCGTCCAGGACCAGCAGATCGACCGGCCGGGTCACCAGCCGGGCCAGCTCCAGCCGGCGCTGCTGGCCCACCGAGAGCCGCGCCACCGGCACGGACAGGTCCTCCTCCCGGAAGAGCCCGAGGGCGAGCAGCTCCGCCGCGTGCTCCTCGGGCGGACCGGGGCGCCCTTCCGCGTACGCCGTGAGCAGCGGCTCCGGCGACGGCACGGCGGGCAGCTCCTGGCGCAGCCGGCCGACCAGGCCCGAACGGCCGACCGTCCCGCGATCGGGACGCAGGTCCCCGGCGAGGACCCGGAGCAGGGTCGTCTTGCCGGCGCCGTTGGGCCCGGAGACGAGCAGCCGGTCCCCGGCCGAGACCCGCAGGGCGTCGATCCGCAGCCGCTCGCCGACGGCGACGTCGAGGAGCTCGACGAGCGGCCGGGCGACGGGCGGCCGGGAGACGTGCGCCCCGGCGCCCAGCGACCCGTCGACGCGCGCCCCGGCGCCCAGCGATCCGGCGTCGAACGGCCCGGTGCCGCACGGCCCGGCGCCCAGCGGCCCGGTGCCGGACCCTCCCTCGGCGGCGGTGGGGGCCGCCGTCGCGATCCGGGCCGTGAACCGCAGGGGTTCCGGTGGCGCCGGGACCGGGGACCTCCGCAGCTGCTCCAGTCTGACCCGGGCAGCCCTGACCTGGCCCGACAGCTTGTTCTCGTGCGAGCGGCGGTGCTTGCCGAAGCCCTGCCCCGGGTCCTTCCCCGCCCCCGCGAGCCGCTGCCCGGCCGCCGCCACCAGCTCCTCGGTACGGGCCAGCTCCTCCCGCCACTCCTCGTGCTCCCGCACCCGGCGGCGACGGTCCGCGGCCTTCGCCGCGCGGTAGCCGGACCAGCCGTCGCCGTACCGGGTCACCGTGCGGGTGTCCCGGTCGACCTCCAGGATCGTGGTCGCCATGCCCTCCAGGAACGCCCGGTCGTGGGTGACCGCGACCACGGTGCCGCGGTGGGTGCGCAGCCGTTCCTCCAGCCAGCCGGCGGCCGCCCGGTCGAGGTGGTTGGTCGGCTCGTCGAGGAGCAGCAGCTCGGCGCCCGAGGCGAGGACGCAGGCGAGGGCGAGCCGGGACTGCTCGCCGCCGGAGAGCGTGCCGAGGCGCCGCCCGTACGGCACGTGACCGAGGCCGAGGCCGTGCAGGGCGGCGTCCACCCGGGCGTCGGCCTGGTAGCCGCCGCGCTCCTCGTAGCGGGCGGCGAGTTCCCCGTACGCGAGGAGCTCCGCGGGTGTCGCGGAGCCGAGCGTCTCCTCGGCGGCCCGCATCCCCCGTTCCATGGAACGGAGTTCGGCGAGGGCCGCGTCGACGGCGTCCCGCACGGTGTGCTCGGGCCCGAGGCCGAGGGTCTCGGCGAGCGTCTGGGCGAGACGGGCGACGCCGCCGGGGAAGCGGACGGTCACCTCGCCGGTGTCGGGCGCCTCGGCCCCGGCCAGGAGCCGGAGCAGGGTGGACTTGCCGGAGCCGTTCTCCCCGATGACGGCGGCCTTCTCGCCCGGCCGGACGGTGAGCGTGAGCTGGTCGAGGACGGAGCGGTCCCCGTAGGACTTGGAGACGTCTTTCAGGGTCGACTGGGCGCGGTCGCGCATGGGATCTCTCTCTGGGTGCTGGGGGCGTTCGGGCCGCGAAGGGAACACCGGGACCACCACTGCCGCGCCCCGGGGGCGGCGGATCAGCGGGTCGGACCGTGTCCTCGGCCGGAATCAGAGAAAGAAGTAGAAGGCACCCATGGGGGCGAGTGTAGCTACCGGGGGTGCGGGCCCGCCCCCGCTTGTGCGGCGTACTCCAGGAGCGTGGCGAAGCGCAGCCAGGGGAGGAGGGCCACGTTCAGCGGGGCGAAGCCGGGGGTGAGGTGCCGCCGGATGTCGGCGACGACGTCACCCGGCGCGTCCGGGTCGTCGACCTGTCCGAGCGCCCCGAGATACGCCGCCGCGCAGGCGTCGAGCCGGCCGTGGAGGTCCGCCAGCCTGCCCCGGGGGTCCATGGACGGATCGGGGCGGGGGACGGCGAGGAACGCGGCGCGGCGGTCCGCCACGGCGGCGACGAGCCCCAGCCGCGAGGGTCCGGCCCCGCCCGGCCAGCGGGGCCGCCAGGGCGGCGCGAGGGGATCGTCGCTCCGGGGCACCCGCACCCCCGCGGCCTTCTCCACGCGGCGGCGGGCCGCGAAGACCGCGATCTCCTCGATCCTCGCCGCCCGGCTCGTCTCCAGGAGGGCGAGCGCGCGCAGCTGGGCGGCCGTGTCCCGCCGGAGATCCGGCGCGGGCACGGCCGTCGCGGCCAGATAGGCCCAGGTCGCGTGGAATCCGAGCGGCCCGTACTCACCGACGGCGCACCGCAGCGCCCGGTAGCGGCGCGGGGCGGCTACCCGCTCGTCGCGCACCCGTCGTGCGTAGGTCCCGAAACCCATCCGGCGAAGCCCGGTCCCCGGACCGTCAGCCGTCGGTCTTCGCGACGCCGATCGGGCAGGACACGCCCGTGCCGCCGATGCCGCAGTAGCCCCCGGGATTCTTGTCGAGGTACTGCTGGTGGTACCCCTCCGCCGGATAGAACGGGCGGCCCTCCGCCGGGAGGATCTCCGTGGTGATCGTGCCGTGGCCCGAGCCCGTGAGGACCCGCTGGTAGGTCGCCCGGGAGGCCTCGGCGGCCGCCGCCTGGGCGGGGGAGTGGGGGTAGAGGGCCGAGCGGTACTGGGTGCCCACGTCGTTGCCCTGGCGGAAGCCCTGCGTCGGGTCGTGCGACTCCCAGAAGAGCTTCAGGAGGGACTCGTACGAGACCCGCGACGGGTCGAAGACGACCCGGACGACCTCGGTGTGACCGGTCAGGCCCGAGCAGACCTCCTCGTAGGCCGGGTTCGGCGTGGAGCCGCCCTGGTAGCCGACGAGGGTGGTCCAGACGCCGTCGGTCTGCCAGAACCTCCGCTCGGCGCCCCAGAAGCAGCCGAGGGCGAAGTCGGCGACCTCCAGGCCCTCCGGGTACGGGCCGACGAGCGGGTTGCCGAGGACGGTGTGGCGCTCGGGAACGGTGAACTCCGGCTCGGGACGGCCGCGCAGGGCCTGCTCGGGAGTGGGGAGGACGGGGGTGCGGGACAGGAACATGCTGCATCTCTCCTCGACGGTCGGCAGTGCGCACAACGCCGACGGGCGGGGAGGGATTCCCCGGGAGATTCCCGCAAGGCCCTCCCCGCACGCAAAGCCGCACCCGGCTACTCGTAAGCCGCGCCCGCCTGCCGCCAGGTCACCGCGCCCAGGTCACCGCGGCAGCGTCGCCGGGTTGCCGCCGTTCGCCTCGTACCCCGCCACCGCCAGGTTCCGGAAGACCGTGAACTCCGCCGCCGGATCCCCGCTCAGCGTCCACGGCACCGAGCCCACGTGCCCGTCGACCTTCACCAGCTGGTGCATCGCCTCCGCCCAGCGCTCACCGCGCACCAGGAACCAGACGAGCAGATGGCGGACGTGCGCCAGCATCGGGTCGTCGGGCCGGGCCGAGTGCACCGCGTACAGGGCGCCGTCCATCGCCTTCGACACCACGGCCGTACGGAAGAAGTCCTGCACGAGCACCACGTCCGGCACGTGCTCGTAGACCGCGAACAGCGGGAGCGCCGACAGCAGCGAACCCCGCGGGGCGCGCGCCGCGGCCGTCGTCGCGAAGTGGTCGGCCTCCTCGCGCGAACCGTGCCACTTCTCGCACCAGTAGTGCAGCGCCGCGAGGTGGGCGCCCATGTGCTGCGGCGCCCGGTCGATGACCCGCGCCCACACCTGGTCGAACTCCTCGTGGCTGTAGCCCAGACCGCGGGCCACGGCCAGCTGCGTGATGTACGGGACCGGGTCGCCCGGGGCGAGCAGCGCGGCCTCCTCGGTGACCTTCCGCCCCTCCTCCAGGATGATCCGGAAGTCCTCGGTCCCGGCCGCCGAGGAACGCCAGGCCTGCTGCACCAGGAACTCGCCGTGCACGGCCGCGCCGCCCGCGTCCTTCGGGGCCTCCGCCCGCCAGGTCCGCAGCCAGGCGCCGCCGACGCCCGGCCGTTCCTGGAGTTCGAGCGACGCGGCGCCCGCGAACGCCTGGACGCGCTGCCAGCGGACCTCGCCGTCCTTGTCGGTGGCCGCCAGCAGCCGCGACGCGGCCCGCCAGTCCTGGGTGGCCTGGACGACGTCCAGCACGTGCAGCAGCTCGTCGTCCGCGCCCGGAAGCCGCACGTCCTGGTCCTCCTGACGCACGAATCCGTACGCCTCCGGATCCGCCGCGTCCGGTGCGCCCGGCGCGACCTGGCGGATCCCGCCACCGCGGCGGCGCAGCAGGTAGGGGCCGAGGACGCCGAACAGCAGGCCCAGGGCGATCAGGAACCAGAGAATCTCCATGTGTCCATTGTCCAGGACGCACGATGAGACGATCGCGGCACCGGGGGCCGCTCGGGACTACGCTCCTGACACATGAGCGACCAGCACTCTCACCAGAGCTTCGAGACCCGCGCGATCCACGCGGGCAACACCGCCGACCCGCTGACCGGCGCGGTCGTCCCGCCCATCTACCAGGTGTCCACCTACAAGCAGGACGGCGTGGGCGGGCTGCGCGGCGGTTACGAGTACAGCCGCAGCGCCAACCCCACCCGCACCGCGCTGGAGGAGAACCTGGCGGCCCTGGAGGGCGGCCGCCGCGGACTCGCCTTCGCCTCGGGCCTGGCCGCCGAGGACTGCCTGCTGCGCGCGCTCCTCGCGCCCGGCGACCACGTGGTCATCCCGAACGACGCCTACGGCGGCACCTTCCGGCTCTTCGCCAAGGTCGTGCAGCGCTGGGGCGTCGACTTCTCCGTCGCGAACACCTCCGACGTCGAGGCGGTGCGCGCCGCGGTCAACGAGCGCACCAAGCTGATCTGGGTCGAGACGCCGTCCAACCCGCTGCTCGGCATCACCGACATCGAGGCGATCGCGGGCGTCGCCCGCCAGGCCGGCGTGAAGCTCGTCGTCGACAACACCTTCGCGTCGCCCTACCTCCAGCAGCCGCTGGCGCTCGGTGCGGACGTCGTCGTGCACTCCCTCACCAAGTACATGGGCGGCCACTCGGACGTCGTCGGCGGCGCGCTCGTGACGGCCGACGAGGCGCTCGGCGAGGAGCTCGCGTATCACCAGAACGCGATGGGAGCGGTCGCCGGCCCCTTCGACTCGTGGATCGTGCTCCGCGGCATCAAGACCCTCGCGGTCCGCATGGACCGGCACAGCGAGAACGCCGAGAAGATCGTCGAGATGCTGGTCCAGCACCCGAAGGTCACCCAGGTCCTCTACCCGGGCCTGCCGGAGCACCCGGGGCACGAGGTCGCCGCCAAGCAGATGCGTTCCTTCGGCGGCATGATCTCGTTCCGCGTGGAGGGCGGCGAGGAGGCGGCCGTCGAGGTCTGCAACCGCGCCCAGCTCTTCACCCTCGGTGAGTCCCTCGGCGGCGTCGAGTCCCTCATCGAGCACCCGGGCCGGATGACCCACGCGAGCGTCGCGGGCTCCGCCCTGGAGGTCCCCGCCGACCTCGTCCGCCTCTCCGTGGGCATCGAGAACGTCGACGACCTGCTCGCCGACCTGCGCCAGGCGCTGGGCTAGTCGCAGCGGACCGGGCGGCGCGGGTCAGGCAGGATCCGGAAGAGACGGCCTGGTCGCCGCGGGCCGGGCGGACGCTCCCACCGCGGGAGTGCCCGCCCGGCCCGTGGCACGGCCGCGCCGCCCGTCCGGTGTCCCGGGGCGGCGGGTCAGGTGCCGGGCAGCGGGTCCTTCATCGAGGCCCGGATCTCCTCGCGGAGCTCGGGACTGTCCGTGTGCTCGTGCACCGAGACCACGTGCTGGACGGCGGCCCGTACGAGCTCCTCCTCCTCGCCCGACATGTAGAGCGAGCAGCCGGACACACTCGGGGTGTCCCGGCAGTCGGTTGCTTTCCTGGCCATGACGACCTCCTGACGGGCCTGCGGACAGGCCCCTCCTTCCAGGCTAGGACCGTCGTCACAGGCCGTCGAACGGCGGCGTGGTCTCCGCCGGTGCCTCCCAGGGCTGGGCCGCCGACGCCCACAGCACGAAGGCGAGCACCGCGAGCGCGAAGAGCGTCCACGCGGTCCGGCGGGCCGCCCGGTGCCGCCGCAGGAGCCGGGCTCCGCGCTCCGCGGCCTCGGCGGCGAGGTCTCCCGGGACCGGCGGATGCGGGGTGTCGAGCAGTCGCCGGACCGCCGCCTCCTTGTCCTCGTGGCGGCTCACGCGGCGCTCCTCCCGCCGGGCGTCCCCGCCCCGCCCCGGGCCGCCCGCAGCGCGGCCACCGCCCGGGCGTGGACCGCCCGCACCCGGGCCTCCGGCAGCCCGAGGAGGGCCGCCACCTGCTCCTCGGCGACCCCCTCGTACAGCCGGAGGACGACGACGAGCCGTTCCTGCGGAGGGAGCGCGGAGAGCACCCCGCCCCGGCCGCCGTGGTGCCGCCAGGCGGTGCGCGCGAACCGGGCGGCGAGCTCGCGCCGGGTCAGGTCGTACGGATCCTCGTCCCGCAGCCGGTCCCACACGGCGAAGGTGTGGGCGAGGGCGGCGGTCAGCAGTGCGCGGGCGTGCGGGTTGCGGGTGCGGGTCTCGGCGGTGAGCAGCGTCGCGGCGTGCAGCAGCCGGCCCGCCGCCCCGGCCACGAACGCGTCGAACTCCCGGGCGCGGTGGGCGCGTTCGGCCCGGTGTCCGGCGCGCTGCTCTCGCACGTCCTCATCTGAGGACAGCGCGGGAGCGGGGTCAAGAGGTCTGCGCGGACTCGCTCGACGCCCCGGCCGGGTCCCCCGCCTCCGCCGCGGGCGCCGGCGGCGCCGCGGACTCCGCGACCGGTCCGCCCGCGTGCGCCGACTGCCGTGCGGACAGGGCGGTGTTGAAGCGGGTGAGGAGGGTGCAGAAGGACTCCCGCTCGTCCGGCGTCCAGCCCTCGGTGACCTCCACCATCAGCTGGCGGCGCGAGGAGCGGACCTCCTCCAGGCGGGCGAGGCCGCGCGGGGACAGCTGGAGCACGACCGCGCGCCCGTCCTCCGGGTGCGAGGTGCGCTTCACCAGGCCCGTGTCGACGAGCGGGGCGACCTGGCGGGTGACCGTCGACGAGTCGATGCCCATGCCCGCCGCCAGGGCCTTGACGCCCATCGGGCCTTCCTGGTCCAGGCGGTTGAGAAGCAGATAGGCGGCGCGGTCCATCGAGTTGCGGAGCTGCCCGGTACCGCCGAGACGGGTCTGCTCGGCCCGGCGGGCGAAGACGGCCACCTGGTGCTGGAGGGCATCGAGGAGACCGGGGTCGAACTCAGTCGTCATGTCCTGAGATGTGGGCATGGCTGTGGGTCTCTCTCGTGCGGGGGTGGTCGGTGTGGGGGACAGAGTACGCGGCCCCGGGGAGGTCCGTACCGGGCCTGCGCAAACCCGCTCGACCCCCTGGTGGCCGGGCGGCCACCAGGGCCGTGAGCTGCGAGACTTGCTGTCATGAGCTTCCGTACGCCAGACCCCTTGCACCGGCTGATGCTCGACGACGTACGGGGGGCGCAGAAGATGCTGTCCGGGGTGGCCCGGACGACCGCGATGGAGGGCAGCCGCCATCTGTCGTCGCTGGTGGGGGCGCCCGTGCACCTCAAGTGCGAGAACCTGCAGCGGACCGGTTCCTTCAAACTGCGCGGGGCGTACGTGCGGATCGCCGGGCTGCGCCCGGAGGAGCGGGCGGCGGGCGTCGTCGCGGCCTCGGCGGGCAACCACGCGCAGGGTGTGGCGCTCGCCTCACATCTGCTCGGGGTCCGTGCGACCGTCTTCATGCCCGTCGGGGCGCCGCTGCCCAAGGTCGCCGCGACCCGGGAGTACGGGGCCGACGTCCGGCTGCACGGGCACGTCGTGGACGAGACGCTCGCGGCCGCCGAGCGGTACGCGCGGGAGACCGGGGCCGTCTTCATCCACCCCTTCGACCACCCCGACATCATCGTGGGGCAGGGCACGGTGGGCCTGGAGATCCTGGAGCAGTGCCCGGAGGTGCGGACCATCCTGGTGGGCGTCGGCGGCGGCGGTCTGGCCGCCGGCATCGGGCTCGCGGTGAAGTCCCTGCGCCCGGACGTGCGGGTGATCGGAGTGCAGGCCGAGGGGGCCGCCGCCTACCCGCCCTCGCTGGCCGCCGGACACCCCGTGGTGGTGGAGTCGCCGGTGACGATGGCGGACGGCATCAAGGTGGGACGGCCCGGCGACGTGCCGTTCGCGCTGGTCCGGGAGTACGTCGACGAGGTCCGCACGGTCTCCGAGGACGCCCTCTCCTCGGCGCTGCTGCTCTGCCTGGAGCGGGCCAAGCTGGTCGTCGAACCGGCCGGCGCCAGTCCGGTCGCGGCGCTCCTCAGCGACCCGAAGTCGTTCCGGGGGCCGGTGGTGGCGGTGCTGTCCGGCGGCAACGTGGACCCGCTGCTGCTCCAGCGGATCCTGCGGCACGGCATGTCCGCGGGGGGCCGCTACCTGAGTCTGCGCCTGCGGGTCACGGACCGGCCGGGAGTCCTCGCGACCCTCCTCGCGGTGCTCACCGTCGCCGACGCGAACGTCCTGGACGTCGGCCACGTGCGCACCGATCCGCGGCTGGGCCTGACCGAGGTGGAGGTCGAGCTGCACCTGGAGACGAAGGGCCCCGAGCACTGCGTCGAGGTGGCGGACGCGCTGCGGGAGGCGGGGTACACGGTCCTGGACTGAGGTGCGCCCCGCCGGGGGCCGGGGCCGGCGCACGGCGCCCGACCGGAAACCCCACCTGCCCCATGATCATGTGGGCCGGGTCACATATTCACTGGGCGGGGCGGCCCCGGCGACCCTAGGATCGGTGGGAAACGACCGGATTCAACCTCCGTTTCCCCCTGGGAGTACCCCCATGCCAGGAGCGATCTACGCCGAGGGTCTCGTGAAGACCTTCGGCGACGTACGAGCCCTGGACGGCGTGGACCTCGACGTCCCCGAAGGAACCGTCCTGGGCCTCCTCGGCCCGAACGGCGCGGGGAAGACGACCGCCGTGCGCGTGCTGACCACCCTCCTCCAGCCCGACAGCGGCCGTGCCGTCGTGGCCGGGATCGACGTCCTCAAGGACCCCGACGAGGTGCGCCGCAGGATCGGGCTCTCCGGCCAGTTCGCCGCCGTCGACGAGTACCTGACCGGCCGGGAGAACCTCCAGATGGTCGGGCAGCTCTACCAGATGAAGGCGAAGGACGCGAAGGTGCGGGCCGAGGAGCTCCTGGAGCGCTTCAACCTCGCCGACGCCGCCGACCGCACCGCGAAGACGTACTCCGGCGGCATGCGCCGCCGGCTCGACCTCGCCGCGGCCCTCGTCGTGTCCCCGCCGGTCATGTTCATGGACGAGCCGACCACCGGCCTCGACCCGCGCAACCGGCAGAGCCTGTGGGAGGTCATCAAGGAGCTCGTGGCGGGCGGCACGACCCTGCTGCTCACCACGCAGTACCTGGAGGAGGCCGACCACCTCGCCCACGACATCTGTGTGGTCGACCACGGCAGGGTCATCGCCCGCGGCACCTCCGACCAGCTCAAGGCGCAGACGGGCGGCGAGCGGATCGAGGTCGTCGTCCACACGGCGGGGATGATCGGCGACGCCCGGCAGGTCCTCGCACGCCACGGCATCGGGGACGCCGGCCGCGGCGAGGTGTCCGTGGAGGAGCACACCCGCAAGCTGACGGTCCCCGTCGCCGGCGGCGCGAAGCTGCTCGCCGAGGTCATCCGCGAGCTGGACGCCGCGGGCGTCGAGATCGACGACATCGGACTGCGCCGCCCCACCCTCGACGACGTCTTCATCTCCCTCACCGGCCACGCGGCGGAGCGGGAGGCCGAGGAGAACGGCGGGCCGGCCGGGAAGTCCCGGCCGGGCGGACGCGACGGCAAGCGCGTGAAGGGGGCGGCCGAGTGAGCACCCTGAACGACTCCCTGGTCATCGCCCGCAGGAACCTGATCAGGATGTCCCGGATTCCCGACCTTGTTCCCTCGGTTGGGTTTCGCAACCTCTCAGGAGTCCGCGCTGAACTGGGCAAAGGCGAGCTGACGAGTCAGAAGAGGTGGGCGGCATGAGCGTGGTGAGTGACTCGCTGGTCATCGCACGACGGAATGTGATCCGACTGACCCGGATTCCCGAGATGTTGGTGTTCGGGGTCATCCAGCCCGTCATGTTCGTGGTGCTGTTCAGCTACGTCTTCGGCGGCTCGATGATGATCGGAGGATCGACCAGCGCCAGTGACTACCGGAACTTCCTGATGGCCGGCATCTTCGCGCAGACGGTCACGTTCGCCACGGCCGGAGCCGGCGCCGGCATCGCCGACGACATGAGCAAGGGTCTGATCGATCGCTTCCGCTCCCTCCCGATGGCCCGAGGCGCGGTTCTCACCGGCCGCACCCTCGCGGACCTCGCTCAGACCGCACTGACCCTCGTGGTCCTCGCGATCGTCGCCCTCCTGGTCGGCTGGCGCATCCATGAAGGCATCCCCAAGGCACTCGGCGCGTTCGCGCTGCTCCTCCTCCTCGGTTACGCCTTCTCCTGGATCGGGGCGCTGATCGGCCTGTCGGTCCGCACGCCCGAGGCGGCCACGTCCGGCGGACTGATCTGGCTGTTCCCGGTCACGTTCATCTCCAACGCCTTCGTGCCCACGGAGAACATGGCGGGCTGGCTCCAGCCGATCGCCGAGTGGAATCCGTTCAGCGCGACGGTGCAGGCATGCCGCGAGCTCTTCGGCAACCCCGGCGTCTCCACCTCCGACGCGTGGCCGATGCAGCACCCGGTCTGGGCGTCGTTGATCTGGTCGGTGCTGATCATCGCGGTCTTCCGGACACTGTCGGTTCGGAAGTACCGCAACGCGGTGTGAGATCAAGAGCACGGCCAAGAGGTGCTCGGTCCGGGCAGGATGACCGAGCACCTCTTGCCGGCTAGGCCTCCGGTGCCATCCGGGGGAGCCGCCTGCTCCTGCTGCCCTGGATGCTCACCGGCAGAAGGTGGTGTACTTCGGGGACTCCACGGGGCCCCACGTCACCCTCCCGTTGTACGTCGCCGAGGCGTAGGTCTTGACGGCGACGCATGTATTCAGTGTCCCGCTCGTGGTCACAGTTCCGGCGTTGATCGACTTGCAGGTGGATGCGAACACCGTGTCCGGGCCGTAGGGGTGCTGACTCGGATCTCCGCGAGATGCTCGACCGTGTGGGGAGCTCCACTGAGGGACGGCAGCTACGAGCCGACCCTGATGTGATGCCGTTGTGCCTGTCAACGGCGCGAATCGGCTGAAGGAACAGCAGCTGGAAATGGGCCTGCGGGGAGAGAGGCCCTGATCTGCGCTGATCACCGTGGTTCCCCGAAGGCCGGGCTGACATTGCCGCGGGGCCGAGTAGGCCGGGCGGGTTAGAGACTTCGGCTCCCGTGCTGCCCCCGGAGGAGGGGAGAGGCCGACCGAAACCCTCCTGATCCGGGGGCGCGCGAACGGCTGAGCGCGCGCACGACCCCCGTCGCCGGCGGCTCCATCCCTTCCGGGGCGGAGCCGTCCGCGCGTCTCCGGGACCGTCAGGGCAGGTACCCGGAGACGACGAGCCCGTCGGGGAGGGCGAGGAAGACCGAGCCCCCGGCGGCCAGCGCTTCCCCGGTGGCCTGTGCGTCGAAGTCGTCCGGCACGTTGGCCTCGAAGCGCTCGAAGTCGTCGTCGTCCGCGGGGCCGGCCGCGGGCAGGGAGACCACCTCGAACTTCCCCACCGTGATCACCCGGTCGCCCGCGAAGTAGACCCGCTGCGGATCGCCCTGGAGCATCATCGGCAGCAGCGACCAGCGCTTCCGGCCGCTCCGCAGGTCGTACGCGCTCACCGTCTGCCCGGTCGCGACCGCCACCAGGCCGTCCGCGTTCACGGCGGGGCCCGCCGTCACCCCGGAGCCCAGGGACCGCAGGCGCTTGAGCGACCCGGCGTCGAGCACGGTCACCGAACCGTCCGGCGTGCCCGAGCAGAGCACGCTGCCGCTCCTCTCGTGCACGGTGACCCGCTGGCAGCCCTCCGCCCCGCGCGCCGCCACCTCGCCGGTCCGCCCGTCGAGCGCCACCGGCACGGTCCCCAGGGTGACGTAGAGCCGTCCGCCCGCCGCCACCGGCTGCTCGGGGAAGCCGTCGAGCTCCGAGCGCCACAGCTCGTGTCCCACGTCCTGCCCGCTCCCGCCCAGCCGCACGGCCGTCACGAGACCGCCGCCCGTCCCGTCGGAGTCCCCCTCGGCCGCCATGTTCACGTAGGAGACGTACAGGACGCCGTCGGCCAGGTCCGAACCCTTGGGCGCCCACGCGGCACCGGGGCCGGGGAGCGTGCCCAGCCTCCGGCCGTTCCGGAGGCCGTACGCGACGATCCCCGAGGCCCCCGCGACGTACACCCGGTCGCCGACGACCGCCGGGTACTGCGCGGCGGACGGCACCCCCATGACGCTGTCGCGTGCCGGGACCGACCACAGCTCACGGCCGTCCGCCGCGCTCAGCCCCACGAGCGCGCCGCCGGAGCCCGCGCAGACCAGCACGTTCGGGGAGAGGGCGCAGCCGCCGTCGGTGGCCTTCGTCCGCACCATCCAGGGCGACCAGCCCGCCGGCCGGTGCCCCCGGTCGGTCGCCGCCGCGCCGAAGTCGCCGGTCCGGCCCTCCCCGCCGTACGGCAGGACGACCCGGCTCAGCGTCGCCGGGCCCGCGTCGGCCGTCGCGCTCGCACCGGGGGAGGGACTGTCCGCGACGGTGGGCCCCGCCGTCCCGCCGCCCGCCCCGCCGTCCCGGTCCACCAGCGCCACCCCGGCCGCCGCGACGACGGCCAGCGCCACCGCACCGGCCACGACCGCGCCCCGGCGCCGGCGGCGCGGCTCCCCGGGCGCGTCGGGCGGGGCGGCCGCCGGACGGTCCGGGACGGCCGTCGGGGAGTAGGGCACCGCGGGCCCGAGCGTCGGGAGGTCCGCGACGCCCGCCCCCGAGGCCGCCGCCTCGCCGGCCGCCCGCGCCGCCTCCCCGTACTCGGCGAGCAGCGAGAGGACCCCGCCGGGCCAGGGGAAGGCCCCGGCGTCCGCCCCGCCGCCCAGCAGCGACGCCAGCTCGGCCGCCGTCGGCCGCTCCGCCGGGTCGAGCCGCAGGCAGCGCCCCACCACCGGCCGCAGCTCCTCCGGCACGCGGGACAGGTCGGCGTCGGCCCGGATGATCCGGAAGACCACCGCGGCCATCTCGTCGTCCTGGAAGGGGCCCCGGCCGCTCGCCGCGAACGCCAGGACCGCGCCCAGGCAGAACACGTCCGACGCGGGCACCACGGCCCGGCTGCCCGCCAGGTGCTCCGGCGACATGAACCCGGGGGAGCCCACGACCAGCCCGGTCGAGGTCAGCGCCGTCGCCTCGAAGGCCTGCGCGATGCCGAAGTCGATGAGCCGGGGCCCGGTCCTCCCGAGCAGGACGTTCGCCGGCTTGAGGTCGCGGTGCAGGACCTTCACCCCGTGGACCGCGGCCAGGGCGGAGGCGAGGGCGGACCCCAGCGTCCGGACCGTCGCGACCGGCAGCGCCCCCGAGCGGACGACGGCCTCCGCGAGCGAGGGGCCCGGCACGTACTCCGTCGCCAGCCACGGCGAGGCCGCGTCGGGATCCGCGTCCACCAGCCGGGCCACCCCCGGCCCGTCGACCGTCCGGGCCGCCGCGATCTCCCGCCGGAACCGGGTCCGGAAGTCCTCGTCGACCTCCAGGTCGCCCCGCACGGTCTTCACCGCGATCATCCGCTGCGGATCCGCCGTCGGCGCGTCCGCCCGGCACGCCAGGTGGACCTCGCCCATGCCGCCCGCCCCGAGCCGGGCGAGCAGCCGGTAGGGGCCGACGAGCCGCGGGGGCCGGTCCGCGGGAAGCGCTTCCAGCACGGGACTACTCCTTGTCGCCGGGGGAGCCGGGCAGCGCCACGGAGGCGACCGCGCCCTTGTCGAAGACGACGTACGCGATGCCGCCCACCGGCAGCACCTCCGGCGGCCGGATCTGCTTGCCGACGAGGTCGCCGTAGTCCGGGTCGTGGTACTCCTCCTCGGCGCGCGGACCGGGCGCGCCCGGCACCGGGACGACCTTGGGATCGCCCGGTCTCCCGTCGGCGCCGAGCCGCACCGTGTGGAGCGCCGAGTAGTCGGCGTACACGACCTGGTCGCCGGCGAGCAGCGGGGACGACCAGCTCTGCGCCAGACCGGACGGAGCCCGCTCGGCCGGGAAGGAGGCGAGGGTCCCGCCGGTGCGCGGGTCGAGGATCCGCAGGCCCCCGTCGAAGGCGACGACGGCCCGCGGGCCGACTACCGCCGGGGCCGTCGTGCCGAGGTCCCCGGGCAGCGCGGCCCGGGGGGCGAGGGTGCGGGCGTCGAGCACGTGCAGGGTCGTACCGGTACCTCTGCCGGGGCCGCCGCCCGGGCCCCCCGCGGTGCAGTACGCCGCCGGGCCGAGCACCTGGACGACCACGCATTCCCGGGCGTCGGGCTCCACCTGGCCGAGCTGCGTCCCGGTCCGCCCGTCGTACGACACGAGTCCGCCCTGGCTGAGGGCGTAGACGACGCCCCCGGCGTAGGCGACCGGCTCGTACGCCCGGCGCTCGGCGAACGAGGTCTCCCCGTTGGTGAGCTCCTCCGACCAGAGCGTGCGCCCGTCGGCCAGGGAGAACGCCGTCAGCGCGGCGCGCACGTTCAGCGCGTCCTCCGCCACGTTCGTCGCCGCGAAGACGATGCCGTCGGCGACGACGGGCCGGGTGGCCCAGAAGCCCTGCGGGCCCACCGCGGGCTTCTCCCAGCGCACGGCCCCGCTGCGCGCGTCCCGGACCTGGAGGGAGCCGTCGGCGACGAGGACCGCGCTGCCGTCGTGGACGGTGGGGGCCGTGGCGTTCCCGGCCGTGAAGGGGAAGCCCTTGCCGGTGACGTAGGTGTCGCCGGGGGTGTCGCGGGCGGCCGGGACGTCCCACAGCCGGTGGCCGCCCGCCGGGTCCAGCGCCTCGTACCGGCCGTCCGTGGTCCGGCAGACCAGCACCTTCTCGCCGGCCGAGCAGCCGAGCGCGGGGGCCTTGAGCCTCGTCTGCCAGGGCTTCCAGCCGGCCGGTCGCTGGGCGGTGTTCTGCGGGACGACGCCGGAGGAGTCGGCGAGGCCCCGGCCGTCGACGCCCGGGATCCGGGGCGCCGCCGACGCGGCCGGCGGGGCCGCCTTCGCGGGCCGCGGCTGCTTCGGCGCTCCCTCCGGCCACAGCAGGTACGCGCCGACGCCCCCGGCCACCACCGCGAGGGCCGCGGCGAGCGCGACCGCGCGGCGGCCCCGGCGGGCGGGTGCCTCCGGCGCGACGGCGGGCTCCGGCGGGACGGCCGGCCGTGCCTGGGTCGCCTGGGAGTGCGGGCCGGGCGCCGCGGGACCCGCCGCCCCGGGGCCGGCCGCGGGCCCGGCCGCCAGGAGCGGTCCGCCGGCGGCGACGAGCTGGGCGAGCTCGGTGCCGTACTCCCCGATGTGCTCCCGGATGTGCCCGGGCCACGGGAACACCCTGGGCGCGTCCCCGCCGAGGAGGTCCGCCAGCGCCTCGGGCGCCGGCCGGTCCGCCGGATCGGCGGCCAGGCAGCCGGCGACGGTCTCGCGGAGCTCCTCCGGGAGCCGGGAGAGGTCGGCCTCGGCCTGCGAGACCCGGTAGAGCACGGCGGCGAGGGGGCCGTCGCCGAAGGGGTCCTCGCCGGTCGCCGCGTAGCAGAGGAGCGAGCCGAGGCAGAAGACGTCGGACGCGGCGGTCACCCGCCGGGCACCGGCCACGTGCTCGGGCGACATGAAGGAGGGGGTGCCGACCATCACGCCGGTGGCGGTCATGGTCGTGGCCGCGTCGCTGCGGGCGATGCCGAAGTCGATGAGCCGGGGCCCGTCCACGGAGAGCATGACGTTGCCGGGCTTGAGGTCCCGGTGCAGCACCCCGGCCCGGTGCAGGTCGGCGAGGGCCCGCGCGACGCCGGCGCCCAGCGCGCGGACGGTGGAGACGGGCAGGGCGCCGCCCCGCCGGACGGCCTGCGAGAGGCTGGGGCCGGGGACGTACGCGGTGGCCAGCCAGGGCACCTCGGCGTCCGCGTCGCCGCCGAGCGGTGCGGCGGCGTACGGGCTGTCGACGAGCGCGGCGACCCGGATCTCGCGGCGGAAGCGGTCCCGGAAGGCCGGATCGCCGGCGACGTCCCGCCGGACGGTCTTCACGGCGACGAAGGTGCCGTCCGCGCCGGAACCGCCCCGCCCGAGGAAGACCTCCCCCATCCCGCCCGCCCCGAGGCGGGCGAGCACCTCGTACGGTCCTATCCGGCGTGGCGCGCCCTCGCGCAGCGGTCCCAGCACTTCGCCATCCCCCTCGTGACGCGACGTCAGGCCGCATCATGGCACGCGGGTGCAGACGGCACGAAGGGCCGGCCCCGGTGGGGGCCGGCCCTTCGCGGAGAGCCTGGATCAGCCGGTGTACGGCTTCGCGCCGAGGATCTTCACCGTGGCCTTCTTGCCGTTCGGCAGCTCGTACTCGGCGTCGTCACCGGCCTTCTTGCCGTTGACGCCGACGCCGAGCGGCGACTGCGGCGAGTAGGTCTCGATGTCACCGCTCGCGTACTCGCGGGAGGCGAGCAGGAAGGTCATCGTGTCGTTCTCGTCACCGTCGAAGGCGATGGTGACGACCATGCCCGGCTCGACGACGCCGTCGTCCGCCGGAGCCTCGCCGACCTTGGCGTGCTCGAGGAGCTGGGTCAGCTGCCGGATGCGGAGCTCCTGCTTGCCCTGCTCCTCCTTGGCCGCGTGGTACCCGCCGTTCTCGCGCAGGTCCCCCTCTTCGCGGGCGGCGGCGATCTTGACGGTGATCTCCGTGCGCGCGGGACCAGACAGGTACTCAAGCTCGTCCTTGAGCTTGTTGTACGCCTCCTGGGTGAGCCAGGTGACGTTGTCGCTGGTCTGGGTCACAGGTGCTCCTCGTAGGTACTGGGAATACAAAGCATCGCCCTACACGGGAAAGCTCTGCTCTCCCGGGTGGGCGAAACCACGAGCCTAACAATGAGTGGCGAAAAGCGGGAGGACATAACCATCGGGATGGCGTCACCCCAGGTCACCGGGGTGACTCGCCGGGACTCGACACCCGGTCCCTACCCACCGCTACCGGGCCGTACACCCCACGAGCTCCGCGCTCGTCGCCTGCGCGGTCGTGCGCAGCGAGAAGACGCGGTCGATCCGCCCGGCGGGGTCGTCGATCCGGACGTCCTTGCGGGCCACCTCGGCGCCGTCCTCCGAGCGGGAGCGCAGGGTGCAGACGCCCTTGGCGTCCTCGTCCTTGCGGATCTCCAGGTGCACCTGCACCTCGGTGGAGCTCACCACGTCGAACTTGATCATCTCGGCGCTGATCTTGCTGTCGACCACGTAGTACCAGCCGAACCAGCCCAGCAGGCCGAGGAAGAGCACGCCGAGCACCGCGCCCGTGATCCTGAGCCTGCGGTCGGCCGCCTCGTCCGCGGAGCGCCCGTAGCGCCCCTCGGGCAGCTGCTCTCGCACCGCGCTCATGACCGATCCTCTCGAAGCCGGGGGTGGCGGAATTTTCGCTCCCCCGATTCCGTCACTATAGAGACCACCCTCCGCGTCGAATCACTGAGGATCGAGTCTTGACTGAGCAGCTGCGACTGATGGCCGTTCACGCCCACCCCGACGACGAGTCGAGCAAGGGTGCGGCCACGATGGCCAAGTACGTGTCCGAGGGGGTGGACGTCATGGTCGTGACGTGCACGGGCGGCGAGCGCGGCTCGGTCCTGAACCCCCAGCTCCAGGGTGACGCCTACGTCGAGGCGAACATCCACGAGGTGCGCCGCAAGGAGATGGACGAGGCCCGCGAGATCCTCGGCGTCTCCCAGGAGTGGCTCGGCTTCGTGGACTCGGGCCTCCCCGAGGGCGACCCGCTGCCGCCGCTCCCCGAGGGCTGCTTCGCCCTGGAGGACGTCGACACCGCGGCCGGCGCGCTGGTCCGCAAGATCCGCTCCTTCCGTCCGCAGGTCGTCACGACCTACGACGAGAACGGCGGCTACCCGCACCCCGACCACATCATGACCCACAAGATCACGATGGTGGCCTTCGAGGGCGCGGCCGACGCGGAGACGTACCCGGAGGACGAGTTCGGCCCGGTCTGGCAGCCCCTGAAGCTCTACTACAACCAGGGCTTCAACCGCCCCCGCACGGTCGCCCTGCACGAGGCGCTCCTCGCCCGCGGCCTGGAGTCCCCGTACGGCGAGTGGCTGGAGCGCTGGAAGGACTTCGCGGGCAAGGAGCGGACGCTGACCACCTTCGTGCCCTGCTCCGACTTCTTCGAGATCCGCGACAAGGCCCTGATCGCCCACCGCACCCAGATCGACCCCGACGGCGGCTGGTTCCGGGTCCCGATGGACATCCAGAAGGAGGTCTGGCCGACGGAGGAGTACGAGCTCAGCAAGGCGCTGGTGCCCACCTCCCTCCCCGAGGAAGATCTCTTCGCGGGCATCCGCGACAATGCCTGACATGAGCGCACACCTGGCACTGACCCAGCTTGTCCCCTTCGCCGCCGAAGAGCTGGACGAGAACAAGGTGACACCCGGCGTCCTCGGCTTCGTCGTCTTCGCCGTGCTGGCCCTCGCCGTCTGGCAGCTGATGAAGTCGATGAACCGCCACATGGGCAAGGTCGACTTCGAGGAGGCCCCCGACCCGGCGGCCGCCACGGAGGCCCCGGCCGCCTCGGCCGGCAAGTAGCGGCACCGCCCCCGGGCCCGTACCCCCGCGGTACGGGCCCGGGGGCGCCGTCGTGCCCCGACGGCTACCCCCGCGGCACCCCGAGGACCTCCCGGGCGTGCCGGTTCGGCACCATGCCCAGGTCCCACGCCTGCCAGGGCGTCGACGGGTGCACGCCCCGGCCGAGGACCACCGCGTACGCCTCGGCGCAGTCGTCCAGCCGCGGATCCCGCGCCGGATGCCGGTCCGCGACCAGCGCGGCGAGCTCCTCGCGGGCCGTGGCCGTCCCCGGCTCCGGGCTGCCCGGCACCGCGTGCGGCAGCAGGGTGCAGCGCAGGAAACGGGCCCAGTCCGCGCCCCGCCGGTCGCCGTAGCCGTCGAACAGCGCACGGGCCTCGTCGCACAGCCCCAGCGCCTGCGGCACCCGGGCGTTGCCGGCGTCGATGACCGCCAGTTCGAGCGAGGTCCACGCCTCCCCGTGCGGCACCCCGATGCGGTGGAAGTCCGCCCGCGCGTCCACCAGCAGCTGCCGCGCGAAGCCCGAGTTCCGCAGACCGCCGGTCCGCGCCGCCAGCTGGTCGCGGGTCACCCGCCCCGAGTGGTGCCGGGCGCTGGCCAGCCCGTACACGTCCCGCATCCGCGAGAACATCGTCCGCGCCCTGCCGAGCTCACGGACCGCGTCGTCCCGGTCGCCCCGCTCCTCCAGGGCGTGGGCCAGGTGGAACAGCGTCCACGCCTCCCCGCGCGCGTCCTCCTGCTCCCGGTGCCGGGCCAGCGCCCCGCGCAGCCCCTCCACCGCCGGCTCGGCGTCCCCGGCGGCGAGGCGCGCCCTGGCCAGCTGGGTCAGCGCCCAGGCCTCGCCGCGCCCGTCGTGGATCCGCCCGTAGCCGTCGAGCGCCTCCCGCAGCGAGGCCTCCGCGGCCGGCACGTCGCCCCGCAGCAGCAGGACCTGGCCCCGCTGGAAGTGCGCCCACGCCTGGCCGTGCGGCGACTCGTGCTCCCGGTGCAGCGCGAGGGACCGGTCGAGCAGAGCGGAGGCCTCCGCCAGGTCTCCCCGGTCCCGCTCCACCGCGGCCAGCGCGTGCAGCGTCCAGCCCCGGTCGGCGGCGAGCGCCTCCGGCTCCTGGAGCGCCAGCGCCTCCCGCAGCCTGGCCGCCGCCTCCGCGAGCCGGCCCTGGTGGTGCAGGGTGATGCCCAGCGAGCAGAGGGCGAGCGCCGCCCCCGGTTCCTGCCGGGCCTCCTGGTAGAGCGACACCACGGACGTCAGGGTCGTCCGCGCCTTGTCGAGCTCGCCGAGCTGCCGGGCCGCGATGCCGGTGCGCCACTGCACCGAGCGGGACAACTGCCCCTGCCCGACGGCCTCGGCCAGTTCGTTGATCTCACCGAGCCGGTACAGGTCGCCCCGCAGCAGGCAGTAGTCGCAGAGCGCGCCCAGCAGGTCGAGCACGGTCTGCTGATCGACTCCCTCCGTGTGCCGCAGGGCCGCCGTGATGAAGCTCGACTCCTCGTCCAGCCAGCTCAGGGCCGCCTCCAGCGAGCCGAAGCCGTGCCCGTCGAAACGGTTCGCGCGGGTCGACATCTTGCCGTCGACCATCCGGATCACCGCGTCCGCGAGCTCCGCGTAGTTCCGGATCAACCGCTCCTGCGCCGCCGCGATCTCCGCCGCGTCCTCCTCGTCGACGAGCCGGAGCGCGGCGAAACCGCGCACCGCGTCGTGCAGCCGGTACCGCTCGCCGCGCACCGGGGCCAGCAGCCCCGCCCCCGCCAGCTCCCGCAGCAGCCGGGCGCCGTCGGGGCCGGTCCCGTCGAGCAGCGCGGCGGCCGCCGCCGCGCCGAGCGAGGCCCGCCCCGCCAGCGAGAGCCGCCGCAGCAGCCGCCGGGCCTCGTCGTCGAGGTCCACGGAGTACCGCGCCCACAGGGCCCGTTCGACCGGGGAGCCGCCGTCCGTCCGGCCGAGCGCCGCCGCCACCTCGTCCCCCGACCGCCGCCCCAGCAGGGAGCCCGCCGCCCGCAGCGCCAGCGGAAGCCCGCCGCACAGCTCCCGGATGCGGTCCAGGGCCTCCGCGTCGTACGGGCCGGAGTCCGGCGCCCCGCCCGCGGCCCGCAGCAGCTCCTCCGCCCCGGCCGCGTCCAGCGCCGCGACCGGGAGGACGTGCGCGGGCACGTCCCCCAGGTTTAGCGGCTCCCGGCAGGTCACCAGGACCAGGCTCTCCGAACGCTCCGGCAGCAGGGCCCGCACCTGCGCCGCGTCCACGGCGTCGTCCAGGATCACCGTCACCGGGACCCCGGTCAGCTGCCGCTGGTACAACTCCGTGAGCCGGGCCGCCTGCTGGTCCGCCGTGGCGCCCTCCCGGAACAGGAGCCGCTCGCGCGGGGCGCCGAGCCGGTTGAGCAGATGGAGCAGCGCCTCCCGGGTCGCGAGGGGCCGCTCTCCGCTCGCGCCACCCCTCAGGTCCACCACGCAGGCGCCGCGGAACTGGTCGCGCAGCGCGTGCGCGGCCCGCACCGCGAGCGCCGTCCGCCCGGAGCCCGGCTCGCCGTGCAGCAGGACCACCGTCGGCCGCGTCGCCGGCGACGCCCGCCCGGTCTGCACCCAGCGGGTGATCCGGGACAGCTCCTCCCGCCGCCCCGCGAAGTCCCCGCCCGCGTCCGGCAGCTGCCCGAAGGACCGCTCCAGCACGGCCCGGCGCCGGGCCGCGGCGCTCCGGTCCGCCCCGCGCAGCCGGTCGGGGCGGACCGTTCCCGTCACCCGGTCCTGGGCGGGCCACCCCGTCACCGGCTCGGGGCGGTCTGCCCCGGTCGGCCGGTCGGGTCGGCCTGCCCCTGCCTGCCGGTCCCCGGCGGCCCGCTCCTCGGGACCGTCCGCGAGCGGACCCCGCCCGCCCGCGCCGCCGTCGGCCGCCTGCTCCCGCTCCCGTGCCAGGAAGGGCAGCATGCCCCGGACCTCCAGAGCCGCCAGCCACCGCTCCCGCGCGGCCTCGACGGCACCGTCCGGTCCGGCACCGTCCGGTCCGGCACCGGCCCGCCCCGCACCGTCCGGCCCCGCCCCGGTCGCCGCCGACTGCCCGCCCCGCCCCGACGTCGCCTTCAGCACCGTCGCCGCCGCGCCCGCCACCGCCACCACCGCGCCCGCGCCGAGCGCGGTCCCCGCCGTCGTACCGAGCGCCAGGTCCGCGCCGACCGCGGCGACGGCCGCGACCCCGGCGACCAGCGCGGGCCCGCGGAACGCCGGACCGGCGGAGCCGACCGCCGCGGCGCGGCTGCCCGCCTCCTTCTCCGCGGCCCGTACGTAGGCCGCGTACTCCGCCTCCGCGCCCGCCGCCATCGAGTCCAGCGCTGCCCTGCCCCGGGCGAGCAGCGTCTCCGCGTCCGCCCCGCTCCCGGAGCTCCGCAGCTCCCGCTCCACCGTCCGTTCCCACCGCCGCTCCGCCTCGGCCCGATGGCTGTCCCGCATGTGCGTCCCCCTCCGCGCGTGCCCGACCGTCCCGCTCCTGAGGCCCTGTCAGGCCCCGGACCGTGCGCGTCCAGTGTGCTGCGCGGTGCGCGCGGGCGCGAGAGAGGAAGGGAGAAGGGGAGAGGGCGCGAAGACCGACATGCCGAACATCTCCGGAACCCGTGGGGCGAGAAATGGCCGGATGCCGCTCGGGCCGGGTCCCGCGGCCCCCGGCGCGACGACCCACCCGGTCCGGCCCCGTGCCGCCCGGCGCCCCCGCGCCGGAGGCTCCCGGACACGGCTCGCGGCGGGCGGAACCACCGTCCCCAATCTTCCGAGGTGCCCCGTGTAAAGACTCCCGATCGATGGCCGAAAAGAGTCTCCGATCCTCTCGCTTTACCGGGCCTGTGCTATATGCACATTGCCGTGGTCAATTGCCCTTGACGGTTTCTTGAACCTCTGCCTAAGGTCGTTGCGCAGCGTTCAGTTGCAAACGTTGTGCAGCGCGTTCACTCAGAGCGGGCGACGGGGGTGGCAACGTTCGGCGCGCCGAGACCATTCGCTCGCATGACCACCGACGAAAGGTTAGTGAAGTGCGATCTGACATTCTTACGGGGACGAATTCCGCTGTTGTCGGCGCCGAGGCCCTCGCGGCTCAGGACTTCGCCAACAGCATGCTCAGCGCGGCGGGCCCGGGCTTCCACGCGGACTGCGAGACGCCGGCCATGGCCACCCCGGCCACGCCGACCGTCGCCCAGTTCGTGATCCAGGGCAGCACCATCTGCCTGGTCTGCTGACGCGGCGACCGAACCGGTAACCGGAGGGGCCCGTCGCAACCGGGCCTCTCCGGCGCGGTTCGCACATGCTCGGGACGGCGGCCGGACACGCGCCGGGCCCCATGCGGCGGGCCGGACACGCGACGGGCCAGACATGCGACGGGGGAGACGGACAAGCCGGTGAAATGGAAGTGGTGGGGGCCGCGCGCCTCGAATGCGTCAGTAGCTCAGAAAGCGGCCGATCGCGTATTCCTTCCGATTGCGGTCGGGCAGGCGCTTGCCGCCGCCGAGACCCTTTTCCTTCGCGAAGAATTCGAAGACGACGGATATCTGCGCGGGACATCGGCGCAGCAGTACGAGAGCGGTACGTTACGCCACCGAATAGGCCGCGTAATCGACCATCCGCGCACTCCCCGCGTCCTCGCCGGAGTGACCCTCGCCGCCTCCGCGGGGCTGGTCCTCGCCCGCGGCAACCGCGGGGCGCAGATCGCCGCCGCGACGGTCATCGGAGCCTGCAACCGGCTCAGCGAGATCCGCACCCCGTACGGGCGGGACGGCGCGGACCAGATGACGGCGGTCATCACCCAGTACCGGGCCCTCACGGCCCTGATCCCCGACCGGCGGCTCTCCGACGACCTCTTCCTGCGCGCCGTCAACTTCCAGGCCGGGCTGAGCTACGCGGTCTCGGGCGTCTCCAAGGCCTTCGGCAGCAGCTGGGTCCAGGGCGACGCCCTGCTCGAAGTCCTCCAGACCGAGGCCTACGGCCGGGGACCCGCCGCGGCGATCCTCCGCAGGTACCCGCGACTCTGCCGGGCGCTCACCGTCGGCACGATCGTCTGGGAGACGTCCTTCCCGCTGATCTACCTGCTGCCGCGCGCCCAGGCCTCCCACGCGCTCACGGCCGTCAAGGGCTTCCACGTCGGCGTGGCCGCCGCCATGGAACTGCCGCGCTTCGTCTGGGGGTTCTTCGGATCCCACGGAGCCGTCGGCTACGTCCTGGACACCCGCGGCGCACCCCGGACCTTCGAGAAGGCCGTACTCGGCATCGCCGGCGGCGCCGTCCTGACGAGCGCGCTCATCGCCCGCGAGAAGCGCCGGGTCGCCGAGCAGCGACGCCTCGGCCCCAAGGGCGCCACGCGGCTCGCGCTCGCCGACGGCGACGTCGAGTACCGGGTGGACCGCCCCGCCGAGGGCACCCCCTCCCGCGCGGTGATCGTCCTGGAGTGCGGCCTCGGACAGTCCCTCGAATCATGGGAGTGGGTCGCCGCCGGTCTGGCCCGGCACCACACGGTCGTCCGCTACCACCGCTCCGGCTACGGCCTCACGACCTCCCGCGCCGCCGACGGCGACCTCCTGGCCGCCGTCCTCGACGAGGTGGGCGCCGAGGGGCCGGTCGTCGTGGCCACCCACTCCATCGGCTCGCTGAGCGCGGCCTCCTACCTGGGCGACGGGCCCCTCGCCGGCCGCGTCGACCGGCTGATCGTGGTCGACGGCACCGATCCGGTCCTGCTGGACGAGGACCGGACGGACCGCAGACGCCTCGGCCGCTTCCTCCAGGCCCAGCTCTACACCCTCGTGGCGGCCCTCAGCGGCATCTACGAGTGGGCGCCCAACGCGGTGGAACGACAGGCCGGTTACATCCCCGACGTCCAGTACAGCCACGTGCAGTTCGTGTTCTCCCCGAGGAACATCGTCAACTCGGTCCGCGAGTACCGCCGCATCCGCACCGAGGGCGCCGTGGAGAGCCTCGGCGCGGTGGAGTCCGTCCTGGTCGTCGCCTCCGACGAGTACGCCGACCAGCAGGCGGTACTGGCCGGGAAGCTCGGGGCGAAGTACGAGGTGGTACGCGGCTCGGCGCACCGGTCGATCATCGGGTACCGGGAGCACGCCGAACAGGTCGAGGGCGCTATCAGAAGGTTCATGGATGCTTACTGACCGGATCAAGGGCGGGGCGGCCACCGTCGCGATCGGGGCGCTCGCGGCGCACCTGGTGGCGACCGTGCTCCAGAACACCCCCGACTCCTACAACCAGGACATGCGCACCTTCACCGGCGGCTGGCCCGTGCCCGGCTGGCGGTTCTTCGCACCGAACCCGGGCGTGCAGAACGTCCACCTCCTGGTGCGGGAGACCACCGGCGACACACCGACGCCGTGGCGCGACGTGACACCCGTCGTCCCGCACGGCTGGACGCAGGTGCTGTACAACCCGCGCAGCCGCGGCCCCAAGGCCCTCTTCGACGCCATGCAGCAGCTCTCCGTCATGAGCGCCAACCAGGCAGACTTCTCGTGGGTCACCCAGAGCCTGCCGTACGACCTGGTGCTCGCCGCGAGCCGGGCCGCGGTGGCCGACGACGCGAGGGCGCTGCAGTTCCTGCTGATGAACGTCTTCCCCAGCGCGCCCGCCGACCAGCGGATGAAGCCCATCCTCACCTCCGAGTGGATCCCCCTCGGCTCCGCCCGCCACACGGCGGGAGCCACCGCGTGACCATGGAGAAGTTCGAGGGGACCGAGCTGCACGTCCACGTCACGGGCTCCATCAGCGCGGCCCTCGTGCCGTGGTGGATCCACTGGCTGCGGGAGTTCCAGCCCGAGCTGGTCGTGAACGTGTCGGTGACCCCCGCCGCCTCCCGGTTCCTGGCCGTCCGGGCGCTCCGGCACCTGGCCAACGGTCAGGTCTGGGTGGACTCGTGGGACGACCCGGACGTGCCGCGCGAGGTCAACTCCGGGAAGAGCGGGGCCTCCGAGTGCTTCCTCGTGTTCCCCGCCACGCTGGACACCGTCATGCGCCTGGCGCAGGGGCGCGCGGACTCGCCCGCCCTCATGATGCTCCAGCTCACCGGCGCCCCCGTCGTGATCGCGGACACGTTCCCGGGAACGAACGAGATCGTCGAGCACCACGTACGGACCCTCAAGCTCCGCCCGAACGTCGAGTTCGCGCCGCGGGTCAACGGCGTACGCGCGAGCGACCGGCAGACGGCCGAGGTGGGCTTCAACCTGCCGGGTGCCCTCGCCACGGCCAACAGGATGCGGAAGGAAGGGCGTTCCGGTGAGTGACCCGAGCGTGTACGACGAGACGGCGATCGAGGCGTACGACCTGGTGTCGTCGATGCTCTCCCCGGGGGCCGGGCTCGTCGCCTGGGTGTCCTCGCACCGTCCGCTGGCCGGGCGGACCGTCCTCGACCTGGGGTGCGGTACGGGCGTGTCCGCGCTCGCGCTCGCCGAGGCCGGCGCCCGGGTCGTGGCCGTCGACGCCTCCCGGCCGTCCCTGGACGTGCTGGAGAAGAAGCGGGTCGACCACGATGTCGAGGCGGTGGAGGGCGACTTCCGCGACCTCCGCCTCGACACGACGTTCGACGTCGTCACGATGTCCCGGAACACCTTCTTCCTCGCGCAGGAGCAGGAGGAGAAGATCCAGCTCCTGCGCGGGATCGCCCGGCACCTGAAGCCGGGCGGCGCGGTCTTCCTGGACTGCACCGACCCCGCCGAGTTCCAGCGCGCCGGCGGCGACGCGCAGTCGGTCACCTACCCGCTGGGCCGGGACCGGATGGTGACCGTCACCCAGACCGCGGACCGCGCCGGCCAGCAGGTCCTCAGCATCTTCCTGGTCCAGGGCGCGTCGACCCTCACCGCGTTCCACGAGCAGGCCACCTGGGCTACGCTGGCGGAGATCCGGCTGATGGCACGGATCGCGGGTCTGGAGGTGACGGGCGTCGACGGGTCGTACGCGGGAGAGCCGTACACCGCGCGGTCCCGGGAGATGCTGGTCGTTCTGGAGCGTCAGTGACCGAGACACCGGCGATCGCCGCGCGGGACGCCACCGTCGTCCTGGACGGCACCACCCTCCTGGCGCCGACGACCTTCGAGGTGCCGCCCGGCGAGTTCTGGTGCCTCACCGGCAGCAACGGCTCCGGGAAGACGACCCTGCTCCGGGCCTTCCTGGGGAGCCGGCGGCTCACCGACGGCGCCGTACTCGTCCGCGGCGAGACCGTCGACATGGCCCGGCCCCGGCACCGGCGCCTGATGGCCTCCCTCGTCGAACCGATTCCCGTCGCCCGTGACATGACGCTCCGCGAGCAGGTGACACTGGTCGCCGCCTCCTGGTACGGCAACACCGCGGAGACCGCCGAACGCGCCGACGAGATCATCGGCCGGCTGGGGCTCACGGCGCTGGGCACCCGCTTCCCCTCCCAGCTCTCCTCCGGCCAGCTCCAGCTCTTCAACCTCGCCCTCACCCTGGTCCGCCCCGCCGACGTCATCCTCCTCGACGAACCCGAACGGCACCTCGACACCGACCGCGTCGACCTCGTCGCCGACCTGCTCACCGAGCGCGCCGAACAGGGCACGTCCTTCCTCGTCGCGACCCACGAGCCTGCCATGGTGAACGCCTGCGACGGCGTCATGGAGCTGGGATGACCACCGACAGCGTCACCGCGGTCGAGGCCGACCCCAGGGACCGCGTCCACGCCGTACGCCACCGGTACGCCCACCGCGGCGACCGCGCCACCGTGCAGGACTGGGCGTACACCGTCTACCTCACCGTCATCCTCGGCGCCGTCTACGTGGCACCCGTCGTCTACCTGGTGCGCACCACCGAGGCCCTGGTCTCCCTGCCGTCCGCCGAGGCGGCGACACCGGTGGCGTGCCTGGTCGCGGCGGCGGTGGTCGGCGGCGCCCAGCTCACCGGCCGGTTCTGGGGACCGCTGGTCCTCAAGCCGTTCCTGCTGCACGTGTTCATGTCGACGGACCTGTCCCCGACGGACTACCTCGGCACCATCGCCCGCCGCCGCCTCGCGTACGCGGGACTCGGCACGCTCCTGCTGCTCTGCACGGCGACCTTCCTGACGACCGACCTGTACGACCGGCCCGGAAGCGCCCTCCTGCCCCAGGGCCTCGCCGTCGCGGCCGGCATCGGCGCCGTCGCCCCCGCCGCATGGCTGTGGGGGCAGGTCCGGACGGTACGCGAGAACGCCCTGCTCGCCTCCGCCATGGCCGCCACGGCGGCCGTCGTCGCCCTCCTCGGCCGGTCCGCCCTCCTCGGCGGAGGCGGCCTGTGGCTCCTCACCGGCACCCTCGCGGTCGCCGCCGTCCTGCTCGGCCGGTCCGCCCTCCGCTCCGTCCGCACGGTCGACCTCACCCGGCTCGCCCGCGAGTCGGCGCGCGCCGCCGAGGCCCAGACCTTCGCCTGGACCGGCACGCTCCACCATGCCCTCGACCTGTACCGCCCGCAGCCCCGCGGACTCACCACCGCGCTGACCCGCCCGGACGGACGGCTCCGCGGCCACCTCGCCCAGGGCGCCGTCCGCGCCCTGCGCACCCCCGGCCGGGCGCTCGCGGCCGTGGTCTTCCTGCCCGCCGGCGGCGCCCTCCTCACCCTCGGGGTCACCGCCCCCGACGCCCGGACGGCGACCCTCTCCTGGACGGCAGGCGCGGTCGGCGTCTACCTCGGCTCCGGCTGGGTCGGCGAAGGCTGGCGCGGACTGCGCGACGAACTGACCCTGGCACCCCTGCTCGGCGAGTGGTGGGGCGGGGCGCTCGCCCGCACCCTGGCCTGGCCGGTGGTCGCGGTGGTGGCCCCGGTGGGCCTGGCGGCCGCCGCCACCGTACCGACCCTGCTGCCGCTCCAGGGCATCGGCCCGACGGAGCCCGCACTGCTCACGGCGGGCACCGTCGTCCTCGCCCTGGGCGCCCGGCTCCTGCGCGAGATGAAGACGAACCTGCCCGTGGAACTCCTGCTCCCGATCATCACGCCCCTGGGCGACCTGTCCGCGCTCCGCGTCTTCGTGTGGCAGTTCGACGGCCTCGTCGTCGTCCTGGCCGGCGTCCTCGCGATGAACGCGATGCCGACCGCGTCCGGCGCCGCCCTGATGGCGGTGGCGGCGGCAGCCTGCTGCACCTGGGCGGGCCTACGCCGCACCGGCTGGTCCCTGCGCCCCCTCGCGTCCCGCCTCGGCAAGGCGTAGCGGGAGTCCCGGTCGACCGGTGGCGGTGGGTTCGCGAACCCGGCAGCCGGTGATGCTCACACCTCTTTGACGATCACGCGCTCGCCGCAGAGCCTCGACCAGTCGTCACGGTCGGAGGTCAGAACGATCACCGGGGCCGGGACGCGGAGCGCGAGCGCGGCGACGAGGGCGTCGATCGCGTACTTGTGCCCGTGCAGCCCACCCGCGTCCTGAAGCAGCTCCACCGCGGTCAGCGAGTCCTCCTGGCTGACCGGCTCCACACGCAGCCGGGACAACACCCACTTCAAGCGCGCCAGATCGGTCTTCCCGTGTACGGCTTCGACGATGGTCAGCGCAGACACGAGGACGGGAACCCCGACCCGCCGGGATGCCTCGATGCGAGCCGCCATCCCGCGGTCGTTGCGCAGGAGCAGGGACAGCGCCTCGGAGTCGAGCACCAGCGACCGGGCCGGCAGTTCCTTCACGCGGCGCCCCGCTCGGCGTTCTCGTCTCCGAACAGCTCACGACGAGCGGCTTCGACCTCCTGCTCCGTGAGCGCGCCGTGCTCCTCCTCATGGTCCGCGACGATCTCGGCCAGCCCATCCATGGCGAGCTGATGCCTGACAGCCTCGGTGATGTAGCTGGACAGCCCACGACGACCGGTCCGAGAGCGAAGCTCACTGACCAGCTCGGTGGGCATGGACACGGAGATGTTCTCAGTGGTCCCGGCTCGGGTCGGCTTCATGTCCAAAGTGTACGACAACCTTTATTACACTGCGAAGGTTGGAGCCCCAATCCGCGGGCGCGGCCTGCTCTTCCGCCCCCGTACTCTGAGGGCGAAGTGATGGGACAGCCCTCTCGGCTCGCCGCGAGGATGGCAGGCGGGTGGCCGGAGATGATGATCGACTACAACGTCAGCGATCATTGGCCTGCGGACACGCCGGACTGGTTGAAGTCCCTCGTCTCGTCCCTCGACCGGCGCCACGGCGCCGGCACCGTTCTGCCGCTTACCGTGGTCGTGGACGAGGTCCTGGAATGGCTGGAGCTGGCCAGCGGCGTCGACGCCTGGAAGAACTCGGCCAACCGTGCGTCCTTGCGCAGCGATCTGGATGAGTCCTTGCGGTCGCTCGGTCCCGCGCTCCGGGCCTACATCGACACATCGCTCGACGAGTTCCAAGCCGCCTTCGCGCGGCTCGTCAGCAGCCCCGGATCTGTTCTGAGGCAGCCGCCGGGCAGCCGCACCGATGCGGTCTGGACCGATGTCGCAACGACCGGGGAGAACCTGCTCGCCGCGCTCGAATCCGACGAAGGAGCCTCCCTCAGCTGGGACGACCTGGTGGCCACGGCGCGGGACCGAACTCTGGCGGATCGGGAGTACCGCCCGATCGCCGACCTGCTCTTCGACCAGTTGCGCAGGCGTGGCCTCAATGCGGAGGGGATCTTCCGGGGGCTTGTCTCCGTGACGGCGTTCGGCCGGGACCCTGACGACCCTCGGGTCGGTGAGAGGGACGTACCGCTGGAGGAGCGCATCGCGAGTGCCCGGACCTACGTCGGCACGCGAGCCGTGGCCGAGCCTGTCGTCGTGTGGCTCGGGTATCAGGGCCGGACGTTCCTGCACCTCTCGGCCGGGCGAGTGTCCTTCCTGGACGCCCACTGGGCAGTGCCCAACGCCCAGCCGGGGGGCCGGGATTTCCAGCACAAGGCGGAGCTCTGGGAATTCGTCCGCCACGGTGGCCTCTTCAAAGTCGCGGAGCTGGTCGACGAGGAATCCGACGTGGACTTCCTTGTTCGAGTCGACCTCGGTACCACCACGGCAGCCGATGCCGTGGACCGTGCCGTCCGCACCGTCGAGACGATCATCGATGTTGCCATCCACAACGCCGGCGGGATCCGCCCGGACCTCGTCCAGCACGGGCTGCTGTGTTCCGGGCGCCGAAGCGCGCAGAGCTTCATGCTCCCCAGACGCAAGACGCCGTTCCCTGACGACCACTACGGTGCGGGCATCACCGCCAAGGCGATCGAAGAGCACGGTCCGCGCATCGCTTCGGCGCTCGCCCGCGAAGACCTGCCCCGGTTCCTTGCCGCCGCGATCGAAGTGCAGACGACCGCCGATCATCCGTTCAGTCGTGACATGGCGATGCGCGAGCCTTCCGAAGCGGACATCCGCAGCGTCATCCCCCTCACGGACCGCGTGGTGCAACACGTCGCGGCTCACGCGGCACTCGCACCCGGCGAGGTGTTCCGTCTGCTCGGCGCGCGCTGGCCACATGCGCGGTGGCTCGCGGACGTGCGACGAGCCGTCGGGATGTGCCTGCTCGGCGGAGGGAACCGGAGTGCTCTGGTCGACGAGCTGACCCGGGAGTGGTTTGCGAACGATCCGTCGCGCCCATGGATCCTGTTCGTCGCAGACCGCTCCATGGATCTGCTCTCGCTCTGCCGCATCGAGCACGAGCGAGCCTGGATCAGCCGGATGTTCTCCAGCGTGAGCGATCACGCGGGGTACCAGACCCTGGTCGAGCGGTACACCGCTCAAGGGATCGTCTTGGAGGCGCGACGGAGCCGCGTCCGCAATGCTCTGGTGCACGGCAATCCCGCGGGCTTCGCGATCGTCGGGTCAGTGCGCGAGTACGCCGAGTTCCTCAGCGGTGGCGCACTCAACATCGCTCTGGAGTCGTACATCGAGGGCGAGGCGCCTGTCGCCGCCCTCGCCCGAAGGACCGGCGAGTTCGACGCGATGCAGAACGGACAGGACGCCGCCGCCTACTGGAGGGCCCGGTGCGCGGCGAGGACCGCGGCGGGCACGTCCTCGGCGTAGGTATCTGGGAGGACGCCCGCGGAGTACCCCGCAGCTCCGGTTGCCGGTGCTGCTTGGACCGGTGCGCGAGAATGGCGCATGCCTAACCGACTGGCGCGCGCCACGTCCCCGTATCTCCCCAGCAAGTGAAATTCGGCCAAGCGGGGCGGGCTCTCCAGGGTTTCACCGGCCGGGCCAGGCGCTGTGAGAGGCTGGGTCGTATGAACCGGTTGGCTGGTATGACCTCGCCTTATCTGCTGCAGCACGCCGACAATCCGGTCGACTGGTGGCCGTGGGGACCCGAGGCGTTCGAGGAAGCGAAACGGCGCGATGTGCCCGTTCTGTTGTCGGTCGGCTACTCCGCGTGCCACTGGTGCCACGTGATGGCGCACGAGTCCTTCGAGGACGATGCCACCGCGGCCCTCGTCAACGAGAACTTCGTCGCCGTCAAGGTCGACCGCGAGGAGCGCCCCGACGTCGACGCCGTCTACATGGAGGCCGTCCAGGCCGCGACCGGCCAGGGCGGCTGGCCCATGACCGTCTTCCTCACGCCCGAGGCCGCCCCGTTCTACTTCGGCACGTACTTCCCGCCCGAGCCCCGCCACGGCATGCCCTCGTTCCCCGAGGTCCTGGAGGGGGTCAAGGGGGCCTGGGCCGATCGTCGTGACGAGGTCGGCGAGGTCGCGGAGCGCATCGTGAAGGACCTCGCGGGCCGCTCCCTCGCCTACGGAGGCGACGGCGTCCCCGGCGACGAGGAGCTCGCCCAGGCCCTCCTCGGCCTCGTGCGCGAGTACGACGCGACCCACGGCGGCTTCGGCGGCGCTCCCAAGTTCCCGCCGTCCATGGCCCTGGAGTTCCTGCTCCGCCACCACGCCCGCACCGGCGCGGAGGGCGCCCTCCAGATGGCCGCCGACACCTGCGAGGCGATGGCCCGCGGCGGCATCTACGACCAGCTCGGCGGCGGCTTCGCCCGCTATGCCGTGGACCGCGGCTGGGTCGTGCCCCACTTCGAGAAGATGCTGTACGACAACGCCCTCCTGTGCCGGGTGTACGCCCACCTGTGGAAGGCCACCGGCAGCGATCTGGCCCGCCGGGTCGCCCTGGAGACCGCCGACTTCATGGTCCGCGAACTCCGCACCCCGGAGGGCGGTTTCGCCTCCGCCCTCGACGCCGACTCCGACGACGGCACCGGCCGGCACGTCGAGGGCGCCTACTACGTGTGGACCTCGGCGCAGCTGACCGAGGTCCTCGGCGCGGAGGACGCCGCCCTCGCCGCCACCCACTACGGCGTCACCGAGGACGGCACCTTCGAGCACGGCAGCTCCGTGCTCCAGCTCCCGCAGGAGGCCGGCCCGGTCGACGCCGACCGGATCGCCCCGATCGCCGCCCGGCTCCTCGCCGCCCGCGCGGAGCGCGAGCGCCCGGGCCGCGACGACAAGGTCGTCGCCGCCTGGAACGGCCTGGCGGTCGCCGCCCTCGCCGAGACCGGCGCCCTCTTCGACCGCCCCGACCTCGTCGAGCGCGCCACCGAGGCGGCCGACCTCCTCGTCCGCGTCCACATGGACGAGTCGGCCCGCCTCACCCGTACCTCCAAGGACGGCCGGGCCGGCACCAACGCCGGTGTCCTGGAGGACTACGCCGACGTCGCCGAGGGCTTCCTCGCCCTCGCCGCCGTCACCGGCGAGGGCGCCTGGCTCGACTTCGCCGGCTTCCTCCTGGACCTCGTCATCGACCGCTTCACGGCCGAGGGCGGCGCCCTCTACGACACCGCGCACGACGCCGAGACCCTGATCCGCCGTCCGCAGGACCCCACGGACAACGCCGCACCCTCGGGGTGGACCGCCGCCGCCGGCGCGCTGCTCTCCTACGCCGCGCACACCGGTTCGGAGGCCCACCGCGCTGCCGCGGAGGGCGCCCTCGGCGTCGTCAAGGCCCTCGGCCCGCGTGCGCCCCGCTTCATCGGCTGGGGCCTTGCCGTCTCCGAGGCCCTCCTCGACGGGCCCCGGGAGATCGCCGTCGTGGGCGCCCCCGGAGACGAGGCCTTCGAGGGGCTGCGCCGGGCTGCGCTGCTCGCGACCGCCCCCGGCGCGGTCCTCGCCGCCGGCGCCCCCGACAGCGGTGAGTTCCCGCTGCTGAGGGACCGTCCGCTGGTGGCCGGTGGTCCCGCCGCGTACGTGTGCCGTCACTTCACCTGTGACGCGCCGGTCACCGACCCGGAGGAGCTCCGCCGGAAGCTCTGAGGAGCCCCCGGAACGGGGACGGCCCCGCGACCCCTCCGAGGAGGGGCGGCGGGGCCGCCGTGCCGAGCGCCGTCGCTCAGCTGTTGCCGGCGCCGTTGCCGGACAGCACGGGGATGTCGCTGAGGATGTGCGACAGCGGCTCGTCACCCTTGGCCTGGGTGGAGTTCTCGGTGCACTGCTGGTTCTGCGGGGAGGACAGGACGTTGATGTCCTGGACCGCGATCGGGACGAGGCCGACCAGCGAACCGGCGTTGACCTTGGCCGGCAGACCGACGCACGGCTTGTTCAGGGAGCCCTGGACGAGCGCGAACTGCGGGCTCATGTTGCCGTGGGTGGCCGAGTTGCCGAACTCCTGGTGGGCGCCGTTGCCGCTGAGCGACGTGGTGCCACCGTCGTCGGCGATGGCGAGCGCCTGTCCGGCACCCGCCGCCGTCGCGCCGAGCACCGACGCGGCCACAGCAGCCGTAGCCAACAGCTTCTTCATTGTTCAGGCCTTTCGGATCGTGGCTCGCTGAGTGCCGAGCCGTGCTGATCAACTGGTCAGCGGTGCGGAGGTTCCGCGAAGTCCACCGGACGGCCTACGGGCAGATGAGCGAAGCCCCCGAGGCGGGCCGGTAGGCGGCGGCCGGCACCTTGCTCGGCGCGACCTCGTCGGCCGTGGGCAGGGACCGGTCCTCGCGCAGCCGCCGGAAGACCTCGGCCGCCCCCTTCTCGTCCCAGCCGACGGTGGACCCGACCCCGGCGACGACCGGGTTGAAGCCGCGTACGGGCACGGTCGCGAAACGGGTGCGGTCCGCGGGCAGGTCGCGCAGCCGGGTGGCGAGCTCCAGCAGCTCCGCGGCGGAGATCCCGCGTTCGGCGGCCGCCGTGCCCCGCAGCGTCGCCGCGAGCCGCCGCAGCCTGCCGGGGTCGCCGAGGACTCCCTCGCGGAGCTGCTCCAGGGTGTTCACCACGAACTTCTGCTGCTTCCGGATGCGGCCGAAGTCCATCTCCCCGTCGGCCTTCCGCGACCGTACGTACTGGAGCGCCTCGCCGCCGCCGACCGGCCTGGTCCCGGGCTGGAGGTCGATCCCGGTGGCCGGGTCGACGAGGGCCTTCTCCGTGCAGATGGGGACCCCGCCGTCGACGCGGTCCACGGTGTCCATGAAGCGGCGGAAGTCGATCTCCAGGTACCGGTGGACGGGCACCCCCGTCGCCGCCTCGACGACCTCCACGGCGTAGGCGGAACCGCCCTCGGCCCAGGCGCCGTTGATCTTCGCCTGGTGCGCCTCGTGCATCTTCCCGGTGCGCCGGTCGCGGTGCGGGTCGGGGAAGGAGACGAGCGAGTCGCGCGGCAGGCTCACCACGTCGACCCGGTCGTTCCGGGCCGAGACGTGGACGAGCATCATCACGTCCGTGCAGTCGCACTCCTGCCCGCCGAGCCGGAAACGTTCCTTCTCCTGCGGGGTCACCCCCTTGCGGCTGTCGATGCCGACCACGAGGAGGTTGAGCCCCTTGCCGGGGGAGGGGAGGGCGGTCGGGGCCGCGGCGAGGGCGCCGGGAGCGAGAGCGGCGAGCGCGGCGAGCGCCACCGGGACGAACAGCGGACGTCGGGCGTTCCGTGATCGCGGGAATTTCATTCCCGCACGGTAATTCGAGCACCCTCGCACACAGATCCGCGACGCGACATGAACAGGACGAATCACTCTCCCGCGATGCCTGTGGAATGATGCGGGAATCGCAGCGGAAGGAGCGAAGATGGCGCCGGATCCCGGTAAATGGGAACGGATGGCCTTCATTCCGAAGAGCCGATATGTGAGCGATCCGCCCCCTGCCGACCGCACACCGTTCCCCCTCTATTCCTCCCTCGTGGCCCAATGGGCTCAGGCGGGCCGGACGGTGCCGGGGATGCCGGACCGCGAGTGGGAGCGGCTGATGGCCACCCCGGTCTGGCCGACCTGGTAGCGACGGCCCCGTGCCCTCGGGGGACGCGAGAGGGGCCGCCCCGGAGGGCGGCCCCTGACGTACGGACGTCGTCGCGCGGAGGCGGGACGTCAGTTGTTGCCGACGCCGTTGCCCGAGAGGATCGGGATGTCGTCCAGGATGTGCGAGAGCGCCTCGTCACCCTTGGCCTGGGTGGAGTTCTCGGTGCACTGCTGGTTCTGCGGGGAGGACAGCACGTTGACGTCCTGGACCGCGATCGGGATGGCCCCGATGAGCGAACCGGCGTTGACCTTGGCCGGCAGACCCACGCACGGCTTGTTCAGGGAGCCCTGGACCAGCGCGAACTGCGGGCTCATGTTGCCGTACGTGGCGGAGTTGCCGTACTCCTGGTGGGCGCCGTTGCCGCTGAGCGACGTGGTGCCGCCGTCGTTGCCGATGGCGAGCGCGGGGGAGGCGACGGCGGCGGTGGCGCCGACGATGGAGACGGCCGCGGCCGCGGTGGCCATAACCTTCTTGATCACGGGAGTTCCCTTCTAGAACCGGCTCCGTGCAGGGAGCGCCCTGGTCAACTGGGTTCGGACGCCGGGGTTCCGCTGTGTCACCCCCCTGGGGGAGCGCACTCGGCAGCGCTGAACGGGGCGCCAGTCGAACGGGTGAAGAGCCGGAACCTCAGCCCCCGACCGCAGTTGATCCCGTCGCATCAATCACGTCGATTGGTGGGAACAGGAACGGAATCACCGTGATCAAGAAGATTATGGCGGCTGCGGCTGTTACGGCCTCTGTTGTCGGCGCTTCTGCTGCGGCGGCCTCCCCGGCGCTCGCCATCGCCGACGACGGCGGCACGACCTCGCTCAGCGGCAACGGCGCGCACCAGTCCTTCGGCAACTCGAAGACCACCGGTGACATGAGCCCGCAGTTCTCGGCCGTCCAGGGCTCGCTGAACAAGCTCTGCCTCGGCGTGCCGGTCAAGGGCAACGTCGGCTCGGTCGTCGGCGTCCTCGTCCCGGTCGCGGTCCAGGACATCAACGTCCTGTCCTCCCCGCAGAACCAGCAGTGCGCCGAGAACTCCACCCAGGCCAAGGGTGACGAGCCGCTGTCGCACGTCCTGGAGGACATCCCGGTCCTCTCCGGGAACGGCGCCTACAACGGCTGATCCGTCCCGCGCCCCACAGGGCCGGAGGGAGCGTACGCGCTCCCTCCGGCCCTGTGTCGTGCGGGCAATGGAGTGAAAGAACGGCAGGGGTCTTTCTCGCGGTTTCCTTTGTGCGGCATGTTCGTTGTGTTGCGTGAAAAGCGTTCCGCCACCGAAAGGATGCAGACGAAAATGAACTGTAAGAAGGCTGCTGCCGTCGTCGCCGGAATCATCATGGCCATGGGTGTCGCCACCCCCGCCTTCGCCGACGCGGGCGCCGAGGGTCTGGCCGTCGGTTCCCCGGGCGTCCTCTCGGGCAACGTCGTCCAGATCCCGATCCACATCCCGATCAACGCCTGCGGCAACAGCGTGAACGTCATCGGCGCGCTGAACCCGGCCGCGTTCAACACCTGCATCAACGCCTGAGCCCTCGGCGGCCCGCAGGCACGGTCCGGCCCTCGGAGAGCCTCCGCTCCCCGGGGGCCGGCCCCCCTCACGCCGAGACCGGTGCCCTCCCGTCCGTACGCGCCCGGCCCGCCGTGCCGCCCCGGGCACCCGCCCGCAGCCGCCGCCGCACCCCGCGCACCAGCCGCCCCGCCGTGTACTCGGCGCCCAGGACGAACCGCATCGACGGACCGTACGAGGGGGCGGTGAGCAGGCCGGCGAGGAACAGCCCCGGCCACGAGGACTCGAAGAGACCCCCGACCTCCGGAGCACCGCCCGCACCGACCCTCCGCAGCGCGCCGCGCAGCCCGGCGCTGAGGACCTCCGCCCGGTCCAGGCTCGGGGTGAAGCCGGTGGCCGCGACGACGTGGTCGGTCTCCAGCACCTCCGCGCCCCCCGGCCCGCTCACGACGAGCCGCAGCCGCCCCTCCCCGGTCACCGCCGCCGAGCTGATCCGCTGCCCGAGGCGCACGTCCCCGACCGCCGCGAACCGCTCGCGCAGCCACCAGGCCCCGGCCGGTCCCAGCGCCGACGCGAAGACCCGCTCGCGGGTCGCGGCCGGCAGTCGCCGGAAGGCCCCCGGGGCGTCCGCGTACGCCTTGTTCCGCCAGCCGCAGCCGAGTCCCGTGTGCGGCGCGCGGACGGCCGGCCACGGGCCCCGGTCGAGCGCCGGCGGCAGGGCGTTCCAGCGCAGCCGGTCCGCGCGCGCGACGATCCGCACCGACGCGGCGCCTCCCTCGACGAGCAGCACCGCCGTCTCCAGGGCGGCCTGCCCGGCTCCGACGACGGTGACGTCCAGGCCGGCGAAGCGGTGCAGCCCGCCGTGGTGGCTGGAGTGGGTGACGTACCGCCGGGGCAGGGCCCGCAGCGGTCCCGGGACCTCGGCGAACGGCAGGACGCCGACGGCCAGGGCCACCGTCCTGGCCCGCAGCGGCTCGCCGTCCTCGGTGCGCAGGACGAAGCCGTCCGCGCAGGGCACGACCGAGTCGATCAGCCGTCCGTCGACCGGGGGCACCGCCTGCCGGGCGAACCAGTCGCCGTACGCGGCGAAGAAGTCCACCGGCAGCGGCACCCCGTGCTCGGCGCGGACGCCCCGCGTCGCGGCGTAGGCGTCGAGGCCGTACGCGCCCGCCGGGTCGGAGAGGTGGGAGGCCCAGGGCTCCGACTTCAGGAACATGCCCGGGGGCATGGCGTGCCAGGACTCCATGGAGCGGCCGAAGACCCGCAGGTGCAGCCCGTGGGCGGCGGCGTGCGCGGCCGTGGACAGACCGTACGGCCCGGCCCCGACGACCACCAGGTCGTACGGCGACCTCGACGACTTCGGCATCCGGTCCTCCGCCTTCATCGGGGGGTGAGCTGGCGCGAGGAGCTGCGGGCCCGCGGCGCCCGCGCGGACAGCGCCGGACGCGCCCGACGGCCCGTCAGGTAACGGCGCGCCGCGGTGATCGCCCGGCGCAGCAGGTGGCCGCACCAGGCGAGGCCCATCGCGAGGGCCGGCGCGGGGTCGTCCGCCGCGCACCAGGCGTACTCGGTCGGCAGCGGCTCCTCCGCGTCCCCCGTGCCGTGCCGGCTCGCGGGCCCGTCCGCGGGGTCGCGGCGCGGAGCGGTGAGGTACGACAGGGCCGCGTAGTTCTCGACCACGAACCGGCGGCCGTGCACCGGGGCGTGCGGGGGGACGCGGCACCCGGTGAGGTCCAGGTGGAGCGCCCGGACCACGTCCAGGCCGTCCGGGTCGGCGAAGAGCCGGAACTGCGCGCCGGGCCGGGGGTTGAAGTCGAGCAGGTGGTACGCGCCGGTCGACGGGTTCAGCCGGAAGTCCAGGTCGCACACCCCCCGGTAGCCGAGCGCGCGGAAGAGGTCGCGGGCCGTGCGGTCCACCGCGGGGTTCGCCGTCCAGCGGCCCACGGCGGTGAGCCCCGCCCCGTCCGGCCACGACCTCTCCTTGCGGCCCGTCGCCCCCGTCGTACAGCCGCCGTCCGCGTCCACGTACCCGTGGAAGAACCAGTCCAGGTCGCGTCCCGACGGCAGGAGTTCCTGGAGCAGCAGCCGGCTGCCCGCCTCGGGGGTCCGCGCGTACAGCTCCCGCACCTCCGCGAGGGACCGCACGATCGAGGTGCTGCGCAGCCCGCCGCCGGCCGGCAGCAGCCATGGCCTGCTCCACTTCGCGACCACCGGCAGGCCGATCGACCAGGCCATGGCGGCGGCCTCGTCGGTCCCCGTGGGCAGTTCGGTACGGGGATGGGGCAGGCCCAGGGACGCGCAGGTCTCGGCGAGCGCCGCCTTGTCCGCGACGCGCAGCAGCTGCTCCTCGGTCTGCTCGGGGAGCAGGAAGCGGGGGGAGAGCTCGGCGCGGCGACGTGCCAGGCCCAGGGCGCTCACGTCGTCCAGGGGGAGGACGAGCAGGGGAGCTGACGCAGTGTCGGGCGAGCCGTCCGCCGCGCCCCCGATCTCGTCCGCGTACCGGTGGAGGAGCGTGACCAACTCGGCGGTGGAGACCGGCCCGGGGCTCGCGCGCGCCGACCGGAGATAACGGGAGCGGGCGACCGGGCTGGTGCCGGATTCGATGACCGCGTGGACCGGAATTCCCGCTCTTCCCAGCGATCGGGCGGCGCCCAGCGTGCCGTGGTGGAAGGGGTTCCGGTCGAGGCGCACAAGAACGGTGGGAACGCTGGTGTCGAAACTCTGTCGGCGCGGCACGGCATCACCCTGCCTTCCGGGTGCCCCAACTGGGCGATGAAATCCTCTAATGGACTACTGATCAGAGGAAAGTCGCGTTCACGGTCGGCTCAATAGGAATACTTTCGGAACATCGGATTGACGGATCATCAAAGTGCGTACCACGCGAAGGAGCGGCCATGGCGGCGACACACCGGAGAACATCGAGCGTGTGGCTGGGGGTGCTCACCGCCGGTCTCCTCGCCTCGGGCTCCGTCGTGCTGTCGTCCCCCGCGCACGCCTCCGCACCGGCGGCGGCGAGCGACCCCGGACCCTCGCTCTCCAGCGCCATGGGAGCCTTCCTCGACTCGGGCGCCCCCGGCGTCGCCCGCATCCAGCAGCTCCAGCAGTGGCTCGGCGGACGCGAACTCCGGGTCGGCCACACCTACCTCCCCGGCGACCTCTGGAAGAACATCGAGGGCCCGCCCGGCTTCCTCGACGCCTGGGCGAACTGGCGCAACGCCAAGGCCGACCGCCTGTTCGTGCTCAACGTGCCCATGCTGGAGCGCAACGAGGCCGGCGTCTCCGACGCCGAGGTCCGCCGCCAGCTCCAGCTCGGAGCCGCCGGCTACTACGACCACCACTTCACCGCCCTCGCCGAGCGGCTGGTCCGGCTGCGGGCGCTCGACACCGTCGTCGTCCTCGGCTGGGAGATGAACGGGACGACGTACACCCACCGGTGCGCTCCCGACCCGACCGCGTGGAAGAAGTACTGGAACCGGATCGTCACCGCGATGCGGGCCGTACCCGGCCAGAAGTTCCGCTTCGACTTCAACCCGAGCCGCGGCCGCGACGCCGTCCCGTGGACCGAGTGCTATCCGGGCGACGACGTCGTCGACATCATCGGGATGGATTCGTACGACCAGCCCCGCGGCTCCCGGTTCGACGAGCACGTCAGCGAACCGTACGGCCTGCAGAAGCAGGTCGATTTCGCCGCCGAGCACGGAAAGCCGATCTCCTATCCGGAATGGGGGCTCTTCCGCAACGGTGACAATCCCGAATACATGCGGCGCATGCTGGAATGGATGAAGCAGCACAAGCCGCTGTACCACACGATCACGGATTACTGCCCGCACGGCGTCTGGCAGTGCGACGACAATCCGCAGTCGTCGCAGACCTTCCGGCAGATGCTCTACGGCACGGAGCCGGAGCTCCCGACCCAGCCGACGGACCCGACGGACCCGACGGACCCGACCTGGCCCACGGATCCCACGGATCCGGTGGACCCGACGCTTCCCGAGCCGAAGCCGGAGCCCAAGCCCGAGCCGAAGCCGGAACCGAAGCCCGAGCCGAAGCCGGAACCGAAGCCCGAGCCGAAGCCCGAGCCGAAGCCCGAGCCGAAGCCTGAGCCCAAGCCGGAACCGAAGCCTGAGCCCAAGCCGGAACCGAAGCCTGAGCCCAAGCCGGAACCGAAGCCTGAGCCCAAGCCGGAACCGAAGCCTGAGCCCAAGCCTGAGCCCAAGCCTGAGCCCAAGCCGGAACCCAAGCCCGAGCCCAAGCCGGAACCCAAGCCGGAACCCAAGCCGGAACCGAAGCCTGAGCCCAAGCCGGAGCCCAAGCCCGAGCCTCAGTCCGTCTGTTGGACCGTGGACCTCGGTTCATGGGTGGAGAACTGGATCGGCGGGCCCGTCTGCGTCCCCAAGGACTCCTGGAAGGACGAGGTCGACCTCGACTGGAAGAGCGCGCTGGAGGGCGTCTGGCCCTTCTGACCCCCTGACGGCGGCGGCGATCAGCCGCCGCCGTTCGGCGTCCGGCCGGGCAGCCGGCCGAGCGCGCGGCCCACCCAGGCGCGCTCCCGCGCCTGGCGGGCCGCCCAGCGGCGCGCGTCCGCGGCGGCCGCACGGAGCCACAGCAACGGGGCCGTACCCCGGCCCGCCAGCATGAGCCGCTGGTTGCCGACGGTCTCGGGCCGCCAGTGGTGCTTGTACGCCTCGGTGCCCCGCAGCATGCTCAGCGTGGCCCGGCCGCCCGTGCCGGCCTCTCCGGCGCCGTGCCGCAGCAGCATCGTCGCGACGTCGACCTTGCGGGCCCGCAGCGCCGGGTCGGCGCCGTACAGATAGCCGCCGGCGAGCCGCGGGGACATCAGGGTCAGGTCGGCGGCCACCACGTCCCCCGCCAGCCGGAACTCGGTCACCATCGCGTCCCCGCGCTCCACCATCGGCCGCACCGCCCGCGTGAGGTGCTGGGCGAACCGCTCGCTGGTGTGCTCCGCGGTGACGCCCCGCCCCTGCCACTGGAGCCGGTGCAGGCTCAGGAGCCGGTCGAGGGCGGCGGGCACCTCGGCACCGCTGACCACGTGCGTGTCGATGCCGAGGGCGTCGAGCTTGCGCAGCTTGGCCCGGACCCGCTGGGCCTTCCCGGACGGGATGCGGGCCAGGAGCCCCTCCATGGGGACGGCGGGCAGCTCCAGGCACAGCGAGTCCGGCATCCGCCGGCGCGGCCCCCGCCAGTGCACGAGGACCCGCTCGCTGGCCGCCCCCGGCCGAACCTCCCGCAGGTCGACCACCGTGCCGCGGGCGGCCCGGGCGAGTCCCGCGGCCAGCGCGGGCGCCGCCTCGGGGCAGCCGTCGTCGAGGAGCACGTCCGTGAAGTCGGTGATCGAGCCGCCGAGCTGGGCGAGGACCGGCAGCGGGCCGCGGACCCGCATCAGGGGAGCGGCGGCGACGAGTTCCCCGTCGTCCCGCCGTACGAGCACCAGCCGCAGCGCACCGGGCCTGCCGTACGAGAGCCACCAGGAGTGCAGCCAGGCGTGGGACTGGAAGGGGGTGGCGGTGGAACAGCGGCCGTACAGCGCCGTCCACTCGGCCGCCAGCCGCCCGAAGCCCTCCTCGTCACGGCAGATCTCCGTCCGCAGGCCCGACGGGACGTGCACGGCTCTCGGGCTCATACCGCCTCCGGCTGGTGCGCCGCGGAGGCCGGGGCGGGCACCGCGGCCGGCGACCCGGCGGCCGCGGCCTGCCGGGAGTGCCGGGCCTCGCCGCGCGCGGCGGCCCGCCGGGGCCGGACCAGCAGGGCGAGACCGCCGAGCAGCCCGCCGCCGCAGGCGCCGACGAGCGCCGAGAGGGACGCGGACGGCGAGACCGGCGCGACCGGCTTGGTGGCCCGGGAGAACTGCACGACCTTCACGCCCGTACTGCCCGCGACGTGGGTGCTGTCGAGGATCAGCGCGCGGGCCACCCCGTCCGCCATGGACACGGCCTTCGCGGGCTTCGCGGCCCTGGCGGTGATCGAGATCATCGGGGCGTCCGGCGAGGTCGCCGCCTGCACGTCCCGGCGCAGGGTGTCGGCGGTGACCCCCGCCCACACCTGGGCGTCCCCGGTGACCGCGATGTCGGTCGCGACCCGGCCGTAGGCCTGGGCGAAGCCGATCGCGGCCGCCGGGTCGGACTTCGCCGCGGGGACGACGATGACGTAGCTGGTCGCCGCGTACTCCGGGGTCTGGAGGACCCCGTAGCCGCCGCCGAGGACGGCTCCGGCGAGGACGGCGGCGGGCAGGACCGCCCAGCGGCCCGGTGCGCGCAGGCCGGCGGGGAGCAGGGCACGGCGTGGGGTGGTGTTCATGGGACGGGTTCTCTCACTTCGCGGGGGAGGGGGTGCCGTGGACGGCCTGGTCGTAGAGGGACATCAACTGCTGTGCGCTGTGCGCGATGTCGTAGCGGCGGGCGGCGGCCGGCGGCGGGAACCGGGCGGGCCGGGCACCGTGGACGCCGCGCAGCGCGGAGATCAGCTCGGGGACGGATCCGCCGATCCGCCGCGCACCCGGTGCCGCCTCCGGGGCCAGGTCGTCGACGGCGGGGCAGGCCACGTACAGGACGGGCAGTCCGGCGGCGAGGGCCTCGACGACGGCCAGCCCGAAGGTCTCGTCGGGGGACGTCGACACGAAGACGTCCATGGCGGCGAGGAGTTCGGGCAGCGAGGGACCGGACGCGCCGGGGCCCGGCGGGTCCTCGCAGGCCCCCGCGAGCAGCACCCGGTCGGCGGCCCCGCACGCGCGGGCCGTCCGCAGGAGTTCCGCGCGCTGCTCGCCCTCGCCGACGAGGAGCAGCCGGACGTCGGGGATCCCGGCCACCGCGCGGACCAGCCGCTCGAACCGCTTGCCGGGCGTGAGTCGGCCCACCCCGCCGACGACGTAGGCGTCCTCGGGCAGCCCGAGGACGCCCCGGGCTCGCCGCCGGGCCCGGACGTCGAAGGCGAAGCGGTCGGTCTCGATGCCGTTGGGCACGATGCTGATGCGGTCCCGCGGCACACCCCAGTCGGCGAGCCGGCGGGCGACGCTCGGGGAGACGGCGACCGTCGAGGTGCCGAGCCGCTCGGACGCGAGGTAGAGCGCACGGGTGCCCGCCGAGAGCGGGCGGCCCTCGATCTGGGTCTCGCCGAGGGAGTGCTCGGTGGCGATGACCGGCCGCACCCCGGCGAGCCGGGCCGCCGTCCTGCCGTACACGCAGGCCCGGTAGAGATGGGTGTGCACCAGGTCGTAGCGGCCCTGCCGGACGATCCGGGCCAGCCGCGGGACCGCGCCGACGTCACGGTTGCCCGCCATGCCCAGATGGGTCACGGGAGTGCCGTCGGACTCGATGCCGGTGGCGACCGCACCGGGGTTGGTGAGCGTCACCACCCGCCCCTGGACCGGCAGATGGCGCAGCAGCAGCCGCAACTGCTGCTCGGCGCCGCCGATGCCGAGCCCGGTGATGACGTGCAGGACCCTCACGAGGCACCGACCACGGCCGGGCCGTACGGCGCGGGGAGCAGGTCGGCGGGACGGCGGCGTCGCAGCGGGTGCAGGACCCGCTTCGCGGTGAGCCGCCACGAGGTGTCGCCCTCGCCGATGTGGACCCGGGGCAGGGCGTACGTACCGGTGTGCGGGCCCGGGTCGATCGCGCAGCCGTAGCGGTAGCCGGCCCGCCGCACGGCGTGGATCACGCGCGGGTCGACCCGGCCGTACGGATAGCAGAAGCCCTCGACGGGCGTGCCCGTCATCTCCTCCAGGAGCGCGCGGCTCCGCCGGGTCTGGTCGGCCAGTTCCGCGTCGTCGGCCTCGGTGAGCGCGACGTGGGTGAGTCCGTGCGAGCCGATCTCCATGCCCGCCCGCGCGATCCGCCGGATGCCGTCCTCGTCGAGGAGCGGCTTGCGGGGGCCGTCCGCGTCCCAGGTGTTCTCGCCGCCGAGCCGCCCCGGCAGGACGTACACCGTCGCCGTGAAGCCGTGCCGGCGGAGCAGCGGGAGCGCCGAGTCGAGGAAGTCCGCGTAGCCGTCGTCGAAGGTCAGGCCCACGAGCCCCTTGGCGCGGCCCTCCGCCGTGGCGGTGAGCAGCTCCCCGACCGACACCCCGCGCAGCCCCCGGTCGCCCAGCCAGTGCAGCTGCCGGGCGAAGCGCACGGGGGAGACGGTCACCCGGTACGGATCGTCAGCGGGGTCCGTGATCGAGTGGTACATCGCCACCCACGGGGGCGGCTTCATCCACAGGGGAGGCTTCGGCAGCAGACGACTCAGCGCGGTGGCGGCGGGCATGGGAGGTCCTCCGGAAGGCGGAGCGGGGCAGGGGTGGGATCTCCGGCGCCCTGGGGGCGCAGGCGAGGTAGAGCAGGAAGACGCCGGCGACCACCAGGCCCGCCACCGCGACGGCGAGCACGGCGGGGCCGATCGCGAGCGAGCACAGCCAGCCGGCACCGGTGGCGCACGCGCCCGCGACGGCGAGCCGGAGCAGCCCCTCGCCGAGCCGGCCGACGCGGACCGGGACGGCCTGCCGGTGCGCGCCGCGCAGCAGCAGGACCGCGGTCAGGGTGATGCCGAGGGCGTTGGCGGCGGCGATGCCGACCGAGCCCCAGGCGCGGGCGCCCGGGACTCCGGCGACCGCGGTGACGACGAGCCCGGCGGCCATCGCGGCCGCCGGGTACCAGAGCGGGCGGGCGGCGGAGAAGTAGCAGCGGACCAGCGCCCCGACCATGGTCTGGCCGAGCAGGCCGAGGGCGTACACCCGCATGACGGCCGCGGTGGCGACGGTGTCGGAACGGGTGAACTCGCCGCGCTCGAAGAGGAGCTCGACGATCCGGGGCGCGGCGGCGATCACCGTCGAGGCACCGACGAGGACGACGACGGCGGCCAGCAGCAGGTCCCGCTCCACGCGGCGGCGGGCCCCCTCCGTGTCGCCCGCCGCGAGGGCCCGGGCGACCACCGGGAAGCTGACCGTGCACAGCATCAGGGAGAGGATCATCGGCATCTGCGCGACCTTCTGCGCGTAGTTCAGATGCGAGATGGCCCCGGCGGGCAGCGGCGAGGCGAGGAACCGTTCGATCAGCGTCTGGGACTGCCGGGACAGCGAGAACGCGACGACCGGCGCGATCAGTCCGAGGACCAGGATGCGGCCCTCGGCACCGGAGGAGGGCGCGAGCGCCTCGGGCTCCCGCACGGGTACGGGGCGGGCGCGCAGTTCCCGGACGAGCGAGGGGGCCTGGACGAGGACCATCAGGATCCCGCCGACGGCGACCCCGGCGGCGGCCGAGCGGACGCCCCACGGCTCGCGGAGCAGCAGGATGGTGCCGATGATGCCGACGTTGTACGCCACGTAGATGGTGGCCGGCGGCAGGAACGAGCCGTGCGCGCGGAGCGCCGCCGAGCAGTAGCCGACCAGGGCGAACGTCAGGACGCAGGTCCCGGTCAGCCGCGTGCAGTCGATCGCGAGCCCGGGGTCGGGCAGGCCGGGCGCGAGGACGTCGACGATCAGCGGTGCGGCGGCGACCAGGACCGCGGCGACCACCCCGACGGTCAGGGTGAGCCGGGGGAGGGTGCCGCGGACCAGGGTGCGCACCGGGTCCTCGCCCGGCCCGCCGGAGCGGTGCGCCAGGGCGCGGGAGAACGCCGGCACCAGGATCAGCGCCAGCGCGTCCTCGATGAGCAGCGTCGAGGCGAACTCGGGCACCGTCCACGCCACCAGGAACGCGTCGGTCTCCGCGCCGGCGCCGAAGTACCCGGCCAGGATCTGGTCCCGGACGAGCCCGAGCAGCGCACCGAGCGCGGTGAGCCCGGCGGTCACGGCGGTGGCCTTCGCGAGGAACCCGCGGCCCTCGGGCGCCCCGGTCCTGGCCGTCCTGCCGCGGGCGTGGGCCCGGCGGCCGGACGACCGGAGGGCGGCGGGGGCGGGCGGAGCGGCGGGTGCGGGCGAGGACGGCGAGGCGGGCGCGGGCACGGAGGCGGCCGGGGCGGGGCGGGCGGGGACGACCCGTCGACGCGCGGGACGGCCGGGGGTGGCACGGCGGCCGCGCGCGGGTCGCGCGGGACGGCCGGGGGCGGCCGGTGGTTCGGCCCGCTCGGCGCCCTTGCCCGTGGGCGCCGCAGCGCCCCCGCCCGCCCCCGGCAGCACGACGGCCCCCGGGGGCCACGGGGAGTCCGTGGGGCCCGGAGGCACGGTCGGCCAGGGATCGGTCAGCGGGGCGCCGCAGGGCGGACCGCCCGTGGCGCGCGGTTCACCGGCCCGCGGGGTGTCCGTGGGCTCCGGTTCCCCGGCCCACGGGTCACGCACGCCGGACCTCCGCGAGGGCCCACCAGGCCGCGAGGCCCAGCACGACCGACATCAGCACCGTCGACGGGCCGCCGATGTCCGCGTAGAAGAAGTCGATGAGCTGCCAGCCGATCAGACCCGTCGCGACCAGCGCGCAGTCCGCGCCGAGGCGGCGCCGCCGGAGCGCGCCGACGAGCAGCGCCAGCCAGCTGCCCGCGAGGGCCAGCAGTCCGAACAGCCCCTGCTCGCTGAGGACCAGGAGGTACATGTTGTGCGGGGACAGCAGCGGCTGCCGTGCGAAGGCGGCGCCCGCGCCGGCCGTGTCGCTGCCGGAGGACAGGGCGAGCGAGGCGTTCGAGTCGCGGTACTGCGGGAAGCCCTTGAGCCCGACGCCGGTGACCGGCTCCGCGGCCCACATCCGCCCGGCCGCCGCCCACATCGTGTACCGGTCCGTGACCGACTGGTCCGGCGCGGCCGCCACCTGCGAGATGCTCGCGACCCGCTCCTTCACCATCGACGACCCGATGCCGAGCCCGCCGACCATGACTACCCCGAGGGCGGCGGCCGCCAGCGCCACGCACGCGGCCCGCCGGGGACCCGAGAGCAGCAGCTGGACGCCGCAGGCGAGCACGGTCGCGATCCACGCGCCCCGGCTGAACGACAGCACGAGCGGCACGAACAGCAGACCGGCGCAGACGAGCGCCGCCGTCCGGGTCCGCCCGGGGCGGCTGCCGAGCGCGATCCCGGTCACCACGACGAGCCCGTACGACACCACCGTCGCCATGCCCATCACGTCGGTCGGCCCGAAGGTGCCGACCGCCCGCACGTCCTCGCCCATGTACGAGGCACCCGTGCCGGTCAGGTACTGGACGACCCCGACCGCGCCCTGGACCAGCGCGAGCCCCACCAGACCCCAGGCGATCACGGCGAAGTCCCGCCGGTCACGGATCATCAGGAGCACCGCGGCCGGCACGAGCACGAAGATCTGCACGTACCGGGCGACGCCCGGCAGGCTCGCCGCCGGGTCGTTCGAGGTGATCGCGGCGAGGCAGACGCCGAGCACCGGCAGGCCGAGGACGACCGCCGCCGTCCGCGTCAGCGGCCGGGCGCCGCCGCGCACCACCCGGACCAGGCAGATCAGCACGAGCAGACCGGAGGCCGCGTCGGCGACCGTCCCCGTACCGCCGGTGCCGCCCTGCGCACCGCCCTCGCCGGGGACGAGCAGCAGGGCGATCACGGCGAGGACCGGGGAGAGGGTCCCGGCCCGGCGCGCCCAGTCCCGGACCTCCCCGGGGGCGAGCGCCGGCGCCGTCACGGCCGCGGCCATCCTCAGCTCCCCGTGGGTCGGACGAGCCCGGCGGCCGTGCGCAGCAGGATGCAGACGTCCTGCCAGAGTGACCAGTGGTCGATGTAGTGGTTGTCGAAGCGGCAGCGGTCCTCGATCGAGGTGTCGCCGCGCAGCCCGTGCACCTGCGCCAGACCGGTCAGCCCCACCGGCATCCGGTGCCGCGCCGCGTACCCCACGTGGATCTTGCTGAACTGGGCGACGAAGAAGGGGCGTTCGGGGCGGGGGCCGACCAGGCTCATGTCCCCGCGGAGCACGTTCCACAGCTGCGGCAGCTCGTCGAGCGAGGTCTTCCGCAGGAAGCTCCCGGCCGCGCTCATCCGCCGGTCGCCCGCCACGTTCCAGCGCGTCGCCGACTCGGCGTCGTCGGAGGGGCGGAGCGTACGGAACTTGAGCAGCGTGAACAGCCGGCCGTGCTGGCCGACCCGCTCCTGCCGGAACAGCACCCCGGGGCCGTCCGAGAGCCGCACGGCCAGGGCGCAGAGCAGCAGCACCGGCAGCGCGAGCGCCAGCGCGGGCGCGGCGAGCACGATGTCGAGGGCGCGCTTGGCGGGCAGGCCGCGCCCTTCGGCCGGCGGGGCGACGCGCTGCCAGGCGTACCCCCACATGTGCGCGCCCATCGGGCCGTCCTGCGGGCCGCCGGCCCGCCAGGTCGTGCAGCCGTAGTGCTGGAAGAGCGTCACGAGCCCCGGGTCGTCGTCGAGGAACACCGCGTCGCGCACGGCGTTCTGGATGACGGCCCGGTGGATCTCCTCCGTCGTGGTGAGCACCGGGAGCCCGGCCTCGCCCGGCGACCGGGGCGCTCCGCCCTGCTCGGGCACGCCGACGATGCCGACCGGCCGCACCCCGTACTCGGGATGCTGGGCCGCCGCGGCGGCGAACCTGCGCGCGGCCGCCGCACCGCCGACCACCAGCGCCGAGCGCGGGTGGGCGCGGGCGACCCGGCGCCGCCTGGCGAGCACCAGCGCGCGCACCAGGATCACGACGCCGACGTGCGTGGCGTACGCGGCGAGGAGCCGCAGCGGCCCGATCGCCAGGGTCGGGGAGTACGCGGCCACCCCGGCCGCCGCCAGGCACCAGGCGACGCCGGCGCGGGAGGCGAGCGCGGGCAGCTCGTCGAGGGCCCGGGTGTGCGGCGCCGGCCGGTGCAGCCCCGCCCTCCCGTCGAGGACGAGGACGAGGGCCACGACCGGCAGCAGCAGCCGCGGGTCGTGGTGGGCCGCGCTCAGGAACGCGGCCCCGGCGAGGACGGCCAGGCAGTCGACGACGACGAGCGGCAGCACGCCGGACCGAGGCCGCTCGGGGCGGAACGGGAGGACGGGCCGGCCGGTCGGACGGCGGCGCTGGGCGAGGGAGGCGAGGCCGAAGGCCTGGCCCGCCGTGGGCCAGGGGCCCGGCGTGGGAGGGATGCTGGTGCTTTCGGTGGTCACTGCGCAATCGGCTCTCTGTGCTCGGTGCCTCGCACTCCGGCCAGTTCGCGGTAGACGTCCGCGACGGCCGCGCCGGTGCGCCGGACATCGAATCTGCTGAGTACGTGCTCGTGGGCCTCGCGGCCCAGGCGGTGCCGGAGCTCCCGCCTGCCGAGGAGGCGGCCGAGAGCGGTGGCGAGCGCGGCCGGGTCCTCGGGCGGGACCAGGCACAGCGGTTCATGGGCGGGCGGCAGGCTCTCGCGGGCCCCGTCGACGTCGCTGACGACGACCGGCCGGCCGGCCGCCATGGCCTCCAGGGGTGCGAGCGCCATGCCCTCCCAGCGGGACGGCAGGACGACCACGTCGGCGGCCCGGAACCAGGGGACGGTGTCGTCCACGGCACCGGTGAACCGCACCGAGGGGCCGGCGGCCGCGCGCAGCCGCGCCCCGTCGGGCCCGTCGCCGACCAGGACGAGACGGGCCGCCGGCACCTCCGCCAGGACGGCGGGCCAAGCGGCGAGCAGCACGTCCTGCCCCTTCTGGCGGCAGAGCCGGCCCACGCACACGACGGTCGGCGCCGGGTTGCCGGGCGGGCCGTCGGTCGCGAACCGGGCCACGTCCACACCGTTGTGGACGACGGACCAGTCCGCGGCGACCCCGGCGGCCTCGCCGGTACGCCGCTCGGCCTCGCTGACGCAGACGATCCGGTGGGCCCAGCGGGCGCCGAACCGCTCCCAGCGCCTGGCCAGCGCGGCGGTCGTCCCCTCGACGGCCTCGAAGGACCAGGCGTGCGGCTGGTACACCGTCGGAATCCGTCCGCGCACGGCGAGCCGGGCGCAGAGCCCGGCCTTCGCACTGTGCGCGTGGACGAGTCCGGGGCGGATGCCGCGGATCACCCGGGCGAGGTCCCGGGTCTCGGTGACGAGCCGGGGGCCGGGATTCCGGCCGGCCCGCCAGTCACGGGTGTCGGCCCCCTCGGCGCGGACCGCCGCGGCGAGCGGGGTGTCCGGCGGGCAGGCGACCGACACCCGCAGGCCGGAGGCCAGTTGGGCGCGGACGAGGTCGATGACGACACGGGCGACCCCGCCGTCACCGGGCTGGACCGCGTGCAGGACGGTGACGGACCCGGGGTCCGTGTCTCGTGGAGGCAGCACGTCAGCGCCGGACGTCCGCCGGGACGGAGGTCGCACCGGACCGGACGGCGAACCGCCCGCCTCCCGCCCGGCCGACCCCACGGGCGCCGGGGAATTCGACGCCGCCGGAACTCCTCGCGGTGCCCGCGGAATCAGCGGAACGGAAGCCGTGCCGCACGGACTCGTGGCGCGCGGCGGACCGCACCGCACACGACCGGGGGCACACCACGCTGCGACGTACAGCAAGAACCGCTGAATTCCGCATACAGGTTCTCCGCTTTGCTGAGAGAAGGGAGGGAAGACCCGTGAAGGCCGGGAAGGGGGAAGGTGTCGTCCGCACGAAATGGGTGAACGCGCGGCGGGCCCGGAAGCAACGTTCGGATCCGTTATAACCCCGGCGCGGGGCGATAGTACGCATTAGATGCCTGGAAACGCTAACTCCCGTATCTCCGCGGCTGTTTCCTCGTTGAGCGTGTTGCGCCATTCCACGCCCACTCCCTCCAATGGCCCTCCTATGGCCCAAAGATCGGTTGAACGTCACCCGTTCGGGAGAGCAACCGATGAAAAGCCGGGGCGTTGTTGAGGGAGCCGGGCCGAACAGTCCGCGCAGTCCACGTTGAATTTCGATCGAGGAGCACTTCCCCATGTCCCGTATCGCCAAGGCCGTTGTCCTGACCGTGGGTGCCGCCGCCGCGGTCGCCGGTGCCGCCGGTGCCGCCACCGCCGACGCCGGCGCCGAGGGCGCGGCCGTGAAGTCCCCCGGTGTCGGCTCCGGCAACGTCGTCCAGGTCCCGGTGCACATCCCGGTCAACCTCTGCGGCAACACGGTCAGCGTCATCGGCGCGCTGAACCCGACCTTCGGCAACACCTGCGTCAACGCCTGATCCGGCACGCCTGATCGGTCCTTCCGAAGCCGGTGCGCCCGCCCCCGACGGGGCGGGCGCACCGGCTTTCTCCTTGCGGTCATGGGCTCGGTACTCGTTCGGCGGCACCGTCGTGCGCCGTCCGGTGCAACGGCGTACGCCCCGTCGGAGGGCATGTTCGAGCACCGGATTCACCCGAACGGGGGCGTGGCGCTCAGTAGTTCTGCGGTTGCGGAGCGCTATACCCGCAGGCACGGTGAGAGGGAAGTTGTCCGACGCATAAGGAAAAGGAACACATATGCGTCCCCTGGCCACGCGCCGCATCACCGCCCTGGCGATATCCGCCGTCATCTCCCTCGGCACGGCGGGACCCGCCCTCGCCGACGCACCCCACCCGTCCGTCACGGCCGACCGGGCCGTCCGCGCGCCCGTCCCCGACGGCACCTCCCTCGCGGCCGAGGCCGAGGAGCTCGGCGACCTCGACGGGGTGCTCACCCCGGTGAGCGAGCTCGTCGCCGCCGCCCTCGAGGCCGACACGGGCCGGCCGCCCGCCGTCGACGTGGAGGCGTTCAGGGCCAAGGTCGCGGCGTTCGTCGAAGAGGCCGAGGCCGCCGCACGGATCCCGCTGCCGGACCTCCCCGTGACGCCCCCCGCGGCCGGTGCAGACCGGGCCGCCGCCCCGGCCGACCTCGTCGGCGATGCCCTCGCCACCGTTGAGAAGGCGATCGCGGGCCTGCTCGCCGCGGTCGGCTCCGGCGACACCGCCGGGGTCGTACCGCAGGCCACGGCCACCCTGACCGCGCTGGTCGACACCGTCCTCGGCGCACTGCTCGGGGGCGGCCTGCCCGCGGCGCCCACGCTCCCGGTCCCCGCGCCGGAGCTCCCGGTCCCCGCGCCCGAACTGCCCGTCGACGCTCCGGTGGCGCCCCCGGCGGGCGTGCCCGAGCTGCCGGTCGCGCCGCGGCTGCCCGCCGGTTAGCCGTCCGCAGGTCCCGTGCCGGCCCGGCGTACCGCCCGGGCCGGCACCGGCGCGCGCTCCGGCGCGCGATCGGCAAATAGCACCGGTCGGCATCGATCGGGTGCAGTGTCGAGAAATCCTTCCTTCCGGAGTTTCCGCGCGGCACGCCGTTCGTTACAGAAGCAGAACAATGCGCACGGGATTCGGCCAAGAAGCCTGTGCAGCACGTGACTTGAAAGCACAGAGGAAGGATTCTCCCCATGAAGCCCACCAAGGTCGCCGCGGTCGTCGCCGGTTCGCTGATGGCTCTGGGTGCCGCCGCGCCCGCCATGGCCACGGAGGCGCTCACCCCCACCAGCCTGAACGGCGGCCTCGAAGCGATCGCCGCCAACGGGCTGAAGTCGGACGTCCTGAGCAGCACCACCGACGGCTCCCCGGTCAAGACCGTCACCGACACCGCGACCCAGCTGAACGAGACCACCAAGGGCGCCCCGCTGCTGGGCGGCCTCCCGGTCCCCGGCGGTCTGCCCCTCGGCGGCTGACACCGGCTTTCCCGTCCACGGCTGACACCACATCAGCGACGCTCTTTTCGAGGGCACTTGCGGCGCCGGTAAAGGCGCCGTTCCCCACGGTCGGCTGATCGAATGATTTTCTGATCAGCTGCCGTGTGGCCCCGGTTGCACGGGGTTCGCCGACCCATACCCTCTGGCCAGTCCCACGCGAACGTCGGCGTGGATGAGGCCGGTCGGAGCGAGGGGGGATCCTCGCCGGCCTCTCCCTTTCTCCAGAGGAAGAGCGGTATGCGGTCCATCATCAGCAGGAAAGTACTCACCGCGGCGGCAGCGACCGGCATCCTGTCGCTGAGCGGCGGATTCGCCCTGGCCGCGAGCACCCACGCCGGTACCGGTGACGGTCCGGGCCCGGGCCACGCCGGTCATGCCCAGGCCCCGCTGTCCGCGGACGTCTGCGGAACGAGCATGGATCTCGGCGGCTTCGTCGCCGCGGCCGTCGGCGACCTCTGCGCCCAGGAGGAGGACCCCGGCGGTTACGGCGACGAGCCGGGTGAACCCACGCACCCCGGCGAGCCGACTCATCCGGGTGAACCGACGAAGCCGCCCACGCACCCGCCGACGCACCCCCCGACCCACCCGCCGACCAAGCCGCCGACGACGCCGCCGACCACGCCCCCCACCACCCATCCGCCGACGCACCCGCCGACGACGCCTCCCACCACGCCGCCGACGAAGCCGCCGACGACGCCCCCGACGCACCCCCCGACCCACCCGCCCACGCACCCCCCGACGCACCCGCCGACCAAGCCGCCGACGACGCCTCCCACGACGCCGCCGACCACGCCTCCCACCACCCATCCGCCGACGCACCCGCCGACCACCCCGCCCACGTACCCGCCGAAGCCCGACGAGTGCGAGAAGCCCGGTCCGGGCGAGGAGCCGGAGCCCAGCTGCGGGCCGACCAAGCCGCCCACCTCGCCGCCCGAGCTCCCCGACACGGGCAGCGAGACCGCGCTCATGGGCGCGGCCGCGATCAGTGCCGCACTGATCGTCGGCGGCACCGTCGTGTACCTCCGCGGTGGGCGGATCGCACGCCGCCACTGACGCCCGGCACCCGCCCGGCGTCAACCCGAGGCCCTCACCTTCACCGGTGAGGGCCTCGCCCGTTGCTGCACATGGGGGAGTTCCGGGGACGTTCGCCCGAAGACCTCGTTGTCAGAACATGACTCTGCGCTCTCACGCCGGCATGGGACTCCTCATGACCGCATTCGCCTCCGCCGCCCTGGCCGCCCCGGCCTCGGCCGTCGAGGCGCCGGTCGTCGTCCCCCTCCAGGGGCTCGACCCGGTGCTCCCGATGGACGCCCCGACGGTGGCCACCGGCGTACCCGTCCCGATGCCCGGCGCCCCCACCGGCTTCCAGAAGGGCCTCGGCTCGCTGCCCGACGTGACGCTGCCCAGTGTGCCGCTCACCGGCACCCTCCCCGAGACCGTGGTGGCCGCCCCGCTCCCCGAGGTCGTGAAGGACAGCGAGCCCGGCCGGGCCCTCCTCGCCACGCCGCACTCGGAGATGGCGGCGGCCACCCCGGGCGCCGTCGTCGGCAACCCGGTGGTCGCCCCCGAGGGCGACGGTCTCGCGGGCCTGCCGGACCTCGCCCGGCCGCGGGTCGGCCTGCTGCCCCCGATGGCGAGCGGGGCGCTCGACTCGCAGCTCGGTCTGGCGCCCGAGGCGCACTGACCCGCGGGTCGCGGCGGACTTCCTCCTCGTTCCTCTGTGCGATCGGCGGCCTCACGGGTGGAGACACGATTCTTCCCCGCCACCGGAAGCGCTTTCGTTCGTTGCAAGAAGAGGCTTGTCGCATGGCCGCGACCCGCGGGCCGAGCCCGTACCGCCGTATCCGGCGGCGGACGGTGCTCGTCCCGCGGGTCATTTCTCGGTTTTCCCTCCTCCCTTTCGGCCCAACGCCCGTGACCCGCTCCGTGGTGCGACGTTGAACGGGAATGACGGCCGTGATTCCTGCGGTCGCTTTCCATCCAAGGAGTTCTTGATGTCTCGCATCGCGAAGGCTGCCGCTGTTCTCGCCGGCACGGGTGCCGTTGCCCTCAGCGGAGCCGGCCTGGCCGTCGCCGACTCGGGCGCCGAGGCCGTCGCCGCCCACTCGCCCGGTGTCGCCTCCGGCAACGTCGTCCAGGTCCCGGTCCACGTCCCGGTCAACCTCTGCGGCAACACCGTCAACGTCATCGGTCTGCTGAACCCGGCGTTCGGCAACACCTGCATCAACGCCGACGGTCACGACAACGGTGACGGCGGCTACGGCGGCTGATCCCCCGTAACGACCGCGTCCCCCCGATCCGGCCCGGATCGGGGGGACGCGTGCGTGCGGGGCACGGGCCCGCCGGCCCTCAGGCGTACCGGTAGATCCGGCTGTGGTCGAGCATCGAGGCGGGCGTCACTCCCCAGGGGGCCATCGGCTCGTGCCGGGCGACGACCTTGCGGTACTGGCCGTCCCCGAGCGGCGGAGGTTCCGCCGGGAGGTACGCGGCCCCCGGGTTGCGCTGCTGCCAGCGCGACCAGACCAGGTCGACGAACGAGTGGTGCAGCCAGAACACCGGGTCGTTGACCGAGCCGCCGCCGAGCATCAGACCGCCGACCCAGCGGTGCACCCGGTTGTGGATCCGGAACCGCTCGTTGCCCCGGCCCGGCGCCCAGCCCTCCAGGCGGTTGCGGAAGCCGGAGGAGCTCGTGGAGTTCCAGGGGGTCGCGTCGTACACCCGCTCCCGCATCACCTCGTCGAGCTGCGCCTGCGTCGGCAGCGCGATCGGATCCCGCGGGCGGCCGAAGTCCCTGGTCAGGAAGCGTTCCTGGGTCATCGACTGGGTGATCGTCCAGCGTCCGGCGGAGTGAGCGAACGGGCCGGTCATCACCTGGAGGTCGCTCCGGCGGCCGTTGCCGCCCAGGAAGTCCTCGCCCCAGAGCGAGGACGCCGGACTGTTGTCCCGGGTCCAGTCCCAGTACGGGACGGAGACCGTCGGATCGATCCGGCGCAGGGCCGTCTCGAACTCCAGCAGGAACTTGCGGTGCCAGGGCAGGAAGCTGGGCGTCATGTGCGCGACCCGGAGCCGGCCCTCCCCGTCGGCCGTGTAGTGGTCGATGTGGGTGCGGACGAAGCGGTCGTACGCCCCCGTCCGCTTGAGCTCCAGGACGGCGGCGACGAACTTCCGGCGCTCGGCGCCGGTCAGGTCGCGCTGGTTCTTACGCGTGTACACCACGCGGGCTCCCTCCCGTCGGGTCGGTGGGGACGCCGTGGGCGCCGGCGAGCGGGGAGAGCCGGGCGGTGCCCAGTTCGTCCACGGCCGCGCGGACCGCCGCCCGCGGCGTCGGGCAGGACTCGTAGTGGTCGATCGGGGTGACGTAGCCGCCGTCGGCGCAGCGCATCAGGTGCAGCGGCAGACCGTCGACGAGGGCCGCCGGCTCGCCCTCGGAGCCGGAGAAGCCCAGGATGCGGCGGCCCCGGTACAGCTCGTCGAAGGCGTGCGGATCGCGCGTGTCCGCCGCGGGCGGACCGGAGGGCGGGCGGCTCGCGATACGGCCCAGGGCGCCCCCCGTGAAGGCGGTGACGGCCAGCGCGAAGAGGGACCGCAGTGCGACGCGGCGGGGGACGATCATGGGTGATCTCCTCGGGGTCGTGGGAGCCCTCAGGGCACAACGATGAAAACCCGGGTTCGTTGCGGCGGAAATGCCAGCGGCGTGAATGTCGGCCGATCGGGTGAATTCGGCGCGGGGAAAGGGTGGTTGGAGCACTAGCATCCGATTCATGACCACTTCCAACGTCGTTTCCTCGGCGCGCAGCGCCTCTCCGCTGGGAACTCTCACGGTGATCCCGTGGTCCAGCGAGCCCTCCGCCGACGCGGCCGGGACGCCGTTCCTCATGGCGTATTCGCTCGGCGACGGCCGGGACGGGCCGGAGGCCGGTCAGCAGGCCATGCGGACCGCCCTGGAGGCCATGGGCCTCTCCGTCGGCGACCGGCTCTTCGATCTGGAGAAGGACGCCGGGATCACCGCCTCGCTGCTGGTTGAGGGCGGCTCCGCCGTCCTCAACCTGCCCTTCCTGAAGGTGCAGTGCCCGGTGCCCGACGAGTGGCAGGAGGCGGCCCGCGAGCGCGGTCAGGTCTACCTGATCTGCTCCGTGCGTCCGTGGCCCGAGGCGGTCCCCGGCCAGCCGGTCGACGAGGCCGCGCTGCGGACCTTCGTCTCCGACGAGGAGATGCTCAAGGACAGCGCCCACGTCCTGATGCCCGTCCGGCGTCTGCAGGGCTGAGCGGGAAGGGATCGCGCCATGGCGACGGTGAACGTACGGGGCGGGGTGCCGGAGCAGCGGCAGGAGCGTGAGGAGTCCGCGCGGGGGACCGCGGGGACGGTCGGCGCGAGCCGGGCCTTCGCCTGGATGCTGATGATCACCGGAGCGGCGGGCGTGCTGTCCGGCTGGGTGATCACGATCGACAAGTTCAAGCTGCTGGAGGATCCCGGCTTCCAGCCGGGGTGCAGCCTGAACCCGGTCGTGTCCTGCGGCAACATCATGAAGAGCGAGCAGGCGGGTGTCTTCGGCTTCCCCAACCCGATGCTCGGCCTCGTCACGTACGCCGTCGTCGTGGCCCTCGGCGCGGGGCTCCTCGCCGGGGCCCGCTACCGGCCGTGGCTCTGGCTCGGCCTCGACGCCGGCATGCTCTTCGGTGTCGGCTTCTGCACCTGGCTGATGTACCAGTCGCTGTACGAGATCAACTCGCTCTGCCTGTGGTGCTGCCTGGCCTGGGTCGCCACCATCGTCATGTTCTGGTACGTCACCGCGCACAACGTGCGGCACGGCGTGATGCCCGCGCCGGCGGGCGTGCGGACCTTCCTCGGCGAGTTCACCTTCGCCCTGCCCGTGCTGCACATCGGGATCATCGGGATGCTGATCCTGACCCGGTGGTGGGACTTCTGGACGAGCTGACGTGAACCGTCTCCTCCCCGGGCCGCGGGCCGCACTCGTCGTGCTGCTCGCGGCCGTTCTCGTGCTCCTGCTGCCGTACGACCGGATCGCCCCCGGCGACCGGCACGCCGGGACCCGGGCGGCGCCCGAGCCGGATCCGGTGCCGCTGCCCGGGGTGCCGTCCGGCTTCTTCACGGGCTCCGACGAGGCGGGCGTGCGCCGGATCGCCCAGGTGCAGGCCTGGCTCGGCGGCGGGGCGCTGACCGTGGGGCACACCTATCTGCCGGGCGACCGCTGGTCCAACATCGAGGGCCATCCGGCCCTCTTCGAGCCCTGGGCGCGCTGGAAGGAGGCGCGGCCGGGGCGCCTCTTCGTGCTCAACGTGCCGATGATGGACCGCAGCGAGGCGGGGCTGCCGGACGCCGAGGTGCGGGCGGGGCTGCGGAGCGGGGCGTCCGGCGCCTTCGACGGGCACTTCCGGACGCTGGGGGAGCGGCTGGTGGCGCACCGGCTCGGGGACGCCGTCCTGGTGCTCGGCTGGGAGATGAACGGCACGACGTACAGCCATCGCTGCGGTCCGGACCCGGAGGCCTGGAAGGCGTACTGGCGGCGGGTCGTCGAGGTGCTGCGCGGGGTGCCGGGGCAGCGGTTCCGCTTCGACTTCACCCCGAGCCGGGGGCGGGACGCCGTGGAGTGGCCGCGCTGCTATCCGGGGGACGACGTCGTCGACATCATCGGGATGGACGCGTACGACCAGCCCGCGGGGCTCTCCTTCGAGGAGCAGGTCGCCGAGGAGTACGGGCTCGCCCACCACGTGCGGTTCGCCGCCGCCCACGGCAAGCCGGTCTCGTACCCCGAGTGGGGGCTCTTCCGGAACGGCGACAACCCGGCGTACGTGCGGGGGATGCTGGACTGGTTCGCGGCCCACCGGCCCGTCTACCAGACCGTCACCGACTACTGCCCGCACGGCGTCTGGGAGTGCGCCGACAACCCCGAGTCGGCGCGGGTGGTGCGGGGGGCGCTGGGCGGCCCGGCCGGTCCCTGAGAGGGCCGGCCGCCGCCGGGGTCCGTCCGGTGTCGGGTCAGGCGTGCTGGTAGGCCACCAGCGAGATGCCGACGTAGTGGACGATGAAGGCGGCCAGCGTCAGCGAGTGGAAGACCTCGTGGAAGCCGAAGTAGCGGGGCGAGGGGTTCGGGCGCTTGATGCCGTAGATGACGCCGCCCGCGCTGTAGAGCAGTCCGCCGACGATGACGAGGACGAGGACGGCGATGCCGCCCGCGCGCATGAAGTCGGGCAGGAAGAAGACCGCGGCCCAGCCCATCGCGATGTAGCAGGGGGTGTAGAGCCAGCGCGGGGCGCCGACCCAGAAGACCCGGAAGGCGATGCCGGCGAGCGCCGCCGCCCAGACCGCCCACATGAGCGGCCGGCCGGTGGAGTCGGGGAGCAGCAGCAGGGTGAGCGGGGTGTAGGTGCCCGCGATGATCAGGAAGATGTTGGCGTGGTCGAGGCGCCGGAGCACGGCCTCGCCGCGCGGCCCCCAGTCGCCCCGGTGGTAGAGCGCGCTGATGCCGAAGAGCAGGCAGGCGGTCAGGACGTAGATCCCGCAGGCGATGCGGGCGCGGGGCGAGTCGGAGAGGGCGACCAGGACCAGACCGGCCACGATCACGGCGGGGAACATGCCCGCGTGCAGCCACCCCCGGAGCCGGGGCTTCAGCGGGACCGACGGGGCCTGCCCGATCGGATCCGGTGCGATCGGGGGCACTTCCGGCGTGGCTGCAGTCATGGAACGGAATCGTACCTACGCCCCCGTAGGTCGCGAAGACGAGTGGCGATGCTCACGTGGGCGGGCCCCTGGACATATGGGCGGATCCGTCGGATGATCAAATGAGTGCGGTCGGCACCGGATGAGCAGCTACGAAGCATCCGGGTCGCGGCCCCCACGGGGCACACCTCAACAAACCCCTCTACAAGGAGCAATCGTGGCGCGCGACAACGCGGCTCCCCAGACCCTTCCGACCCAGCACCAGGAGCTCGTCTCCTGGGTGAACGAGATCGCCGAGATCACCCAGCCGGACAGCATCGTCTGGTGCGACGGTTCCGAGGCCGAGTACGAGCGCCTGTGCGAGGAGCTCGTCGCCAAGGGGACCTTCACCAAGCTCGACCCGGTGAAGCGCCCGAACTCGTACTACGCCGCCTCCGACCCGACCGACGTCGCGCGCGTCGAGGACCGGACCTTCATCTGCTCCGAGAAGGAGGAGGACGCGGGCCCGACCAACCACTGGAAGGCTCCCGCCGAGATGAAGGAGCTCTTCGCGGGCTCCGAGGGCATCTTCCGCGGCTCGATGCGCGGCCGCACCATGTACGTCGTGCCCTTCTGCATGGGCCCGGTCGGCTCCCCGCTCTCCGCCATCGGCGTCGAGATCACCGACTCCGCCTACGTCGCCGTCTCCATGCGCACCATGACCCGCATGGGACAGCCCGTCCTCGACGAGCTCGGCACCGACGGCTTCTTCGTCAAGGCCGTCCACACCCTCGGCGCCCCCCTCGCGGAGGGTCAGGAGGACGTGCCGTGGCCCTGCAACTCCACCAAGTACATCTCGCACTTCCCCGAGACCCGCGAGATCTGGTCGTACGGCTCCGGCTACGGCGGCAACGCCCTGCTCGGCAAGAAGTGCTACGCGCTCCGCATCGCCTCCGTCATGGCCCGCGACGAGGGCTGGCTCGCCGAGCACATGCTGATCCTCAAGCTGACCCCGCCGCAGGGTGAGGCGAAGTACGTCGCGGCCGCGTTCCCGTCGGCCTGCGGCAAGACGAACCTGGCCATGCTGGAGCCCACGATCTCCGGCTGGACCGTCGAGACCATCGGCGACGACATCGCCTGGATGCGCTTCGGTGAGGACGGTCGCCTGTACGCGATCAACCCCGAGGCCGGCTTCTTCGGCGTCGCCCCCGGCACCGGCGAGCACACCAACGCCAACGCCATGAAGACCCTCTGGGGCAACTCCGTCTTCACCAACGTCGCGCTCACCGACGACAACGACGTGTGGTGGGAGGGGATGACCGAGACGGCCCCCGCGCACCTCACGGACTGGAAGGGCAACGACTGGACGCCGGAGTCCGAGACGCCGGCCGCCCACCCGAACGCCCGCTTCACCGTCCCGGCCGGCCAGTGCCCGACGATCGCCCCCGAGTGGGAGGACACCAAGGGCGTCCCGATCTCGGCGATCCTCTTCGGCGGCCGCCGCGCCTCCGCCGTCCCGCTGGTCACCGAGTCCTTCGACTGGAACCACGGCGTCTTCCTCGGCGCGAACGTCGCCTCCGAGAAGACCGCCGCCGCCGAGGGCAAGGTCGGCGAGCTGCGCCGCGACCCCTTCGCCATGCTGCCCTTCTGCGGCTACAACATGGGCGACTACATGGCCCACTGGGTCAAGGTCGGCGCCACCGCGGACGCGGCCAAGCTGCCGAAGATCTACTACGTGAACTGGTTCCGCAAGAACGACGCCGGCCAGTTCGTCTGGCCCGGCTTCGGCGAGAACAGCCGCGTCCTCAAGTGGATCGTCGAGCGCCTGGAGGGCAGGGCCGAGGGCGTCGAGACCCCGATCGGCGTCCTGCCGACCGCGGAGTCCCTCGACACCGAGGGCCTCGACCTGCCGGCCGAGGACCTGGAGTTCCTCCTCAAGGTCGACCGTGACGTGTGGCGCGAGGAGGCCGCCCTCGTCCCCGACCACCTCAACACCTTCGGCGACCACACGCCGAAGGAGCTGTGGGACCAGTACCACGCGCTCGTCGAGCGCCTGGGCTGATCCCGCACCGCAGACTCGTGGTGGGTTGCCCCGAGATACCGCCCTGACCAGTGGGGTCACGACGGCCCACCACGACGCAACCGGCCCCCGGAGCCCCCTCAGGCTCCGGGGGCCGGCGCATGCCCGGACGCGGTCGCCCCGGCGGGCGGGGACGTGTGGCGCCCGGTCCGCGCGGTTCGTGCCACGCGGACCGGGGCCGTCAGGGGGTGCCGGCCGTGGCCAGGGCGGTCGCCCCGGCCAGTGCGGCGGTGTGCGCGTCCATGCGCTCGGCGGCGAGGATCGCGGCGGTCGTGTCGGCCCGTGAGGCGGCGACGACCAGGGCGCGGCCCGCGAGGGCGTGGGCCCGGCGGTGCAGGTCCGGCGCGGACGCGCCCCGGAGACCCGCGTGCCGCGCGGGCGGGGCGCCGCGCAGCCGCGCGACCTGCCGGGCGATCACGTCGCCCGCCTCGGTGTCGCCGAGCTCGTCCGTGACGGCGAGCAGGGCGGAGAGGTGCCCGGCGAGCTGGATGTCCAGCTCCTCCTCGCGGGAGTGGTGCGGATACGCGTCGTGGGCGTCGTCGGCCATCCGGTGGACCGACTTGGTGCGGATCGGTTCGTACATGGGACGGCCTCCTGAGTGTCTGGGGCCATCCTATCTTAGATTCAGTCTAAAGTTGAGTGAGGTCCGGCCGAAGGCTCAGGGCTGGCTGTAGCCGTCCAGGAAGCGGCCGATCCGGGTCACCGCGTCCGCCAGGTCCGCGGCCGCCGGCAGCGTGACGATCCGGAAGTGGTCCGGCTCGTGCCAGTTGAAGCCCGTCCCGTGGACCACCATGATCTTCTCCGCCCGCAGCAGGTCCAGGACCATCTGCCGGTCGTCCTTGATCTTGTAGACGTTCGGGTCGAGGCGCGGGAACAGGTACAGCGCCCCCTTGGGCTTCACACAGGTCACCCCGGGGATCTGGGTGAGCAGCTCGTACGCCGTGTCCCGCTGCTCCAGGAGCCGGCCGCCCGGCAGGACCAGGTCCTCGATCGACTGCCTGCCCTGGAGGGCGGCGGCCACCGCGTGCTGCGCCGGCATGTTCGCGCAGAGGCGCATGTTGGCGAGGATCGTCAGCCCCTCGATGTACGAGGTCGCGTGGTGCTTCGGGCCGCAGACCGCCAGCCAGCCCGAGCGGAAGCCGGCCACCCGGTAGTTCTTGCTCATCCCGTTGAACGTCAGCACGAGCAGGTCGGGGGCGAGGGCGGCGGTCGGGGTGTGCGTGGTCCCGTCGTACAGGATCTTGTCGTAGATCTCGTCCGAGCAGACGACCAGGTTGTGGCGGCGGGCGATCTCCGTGAGCGAGCGGAGCATCTCGTCGTCGTAGACGGCGCCCGTCGGGTTGTTCGGGTTGATGATCACGATCGCCTTGGTGCGGTCGGTGATCTTCCGCTCGATGTCCGCGAGGTCCGGCATCCAGTCCGCCTGCTCGTCGCAGCGGTAGTGCACGGCCGTGCCGCCCGCGAGCGAGACCGACGCCGTCCACAGCGGGTAGTCCGGGGCCGGGACGAGGACCTCGTCGCCGTCGTCCAGCAGCGCCTGCATCGACATCTGGATCAGCTCCGAGACGCCGTTGCCGAGGTAGATGTCCTCGACGGAGAGCGGGATGCCCTTGGTCTCGTAGTGGCTCATCACCGCGCGCCGGGCCGACAGCAGCCCCTTCGCGTCGCCGTAGCCGTGCGCCTCGGAGAGGTTGCGGAGCACGTCCTCCAGGATGGCCGGCGGGCACTCGAAGCCGAACGCCGCCGGGTTCCCCGTGTTGAGCTTGAGGATGCGGTGACCCGCGGCTTCGAGCCGCATCGCCTCTTCGAGCACCGGACCCCGGATTTCGTAACAGACGTTGGCGAGCTTCGTGGACTGGATCACCTGCATGACGAGAGCTTACGGCGGGGGCGCCCGGGACGCTTCGTGTTTTGGGACACGTCGGACAGGCCCCGGGGACGGCCGCGGCCGAATAGGGCTCCTCCGCCCGGCGGGATAGGTTGGCCCGTCATGTGGGATTTCCGTGCCTCCGGATGCCGCCGACTGGGTGCGGCGGGATCGCTCGCCGTCACCCTGGGCGGGTGGGCCGGCGGAACGCTGCCCGTGCGCGGCGGCTGGGGCCTCTGGGAGCCGCGCGGCTCCGCGCTCACCCTGGCCGGCGCCCTCCTCGCGTACCTGGGACTGACCCTGCTCGTCGCCGCCTGGTGGCGGTACGGCGTGCTCCTCGCCCGGGGCGAGGGCGACCGGGTGCGCACCACCCTCGTCTGGTGGGCGGCGCCCCTGCTGTTCGCCCCGCCCCTCTACAGCGCCGACGTCTACAGCTACATCGCGCAGGGGGCCATGGTCCTCGAAGGGCACGACGTGTACGGCGGCGGGCCCGCCGTCCTCTCGCCCGGCGAACTCGGCTGGGACGCGGCCGCCAGCGTCGGCGGCCACTGGACCGACACCCCCGCGCCGTACGGACCCGCCTTCCTCGTCCTCGCCCAGCTCGTCGTCGGGCTCACCGGCGGCGCGATCATCCCCGCCGTGCTCGGGACGCGTCTGCTCGCGGTCGGCGCGCTCGCGCTGATCGTGTGGGCCGTCCGGGGGCTGGGCGGCGGGCGCGGCGGACCCGACGGGGCCGTGTGGCTGGCCGCCCTCAACCCGCTGCTGCTCATCCACGTCGTCGGCGGCATGCACAACGACGGCCTGATGATCGGGCTCATGCTGGCGGGCGTCCTGCTCGCCGTGCGGGACCGGTGGGTGCTCGGCTGCGTCCTCGTGGGCCTCGCGATGATGGTCAAGTCGCCGGCGGCCGTCGCGCTGCCGTTCATCGGGGTGATGGTCGCGCGGCGGGACGGCGGTGCGCGGGGCCTGGCGAAGGGGCTCGTGCTGCCGGGGCTCGTGGCCGGCGCCGTGGCGGCGGTGGCGACGGTGCTCGCCGGGACCGGGTTCGGGTGGCTGCGGACGCAGAGCGTCGCGGGGACCATCCACACGGCGCTGTCCGTGAGCAGTGATCTCGGCCTGGGGCTCGGACTGCTCCTCGGGGACGACCCCGACCCGGTCAAGGCGGCCGTGCAGAACCTCGGGCTGCTCGCCGCCGCGGTCCTCGTCCTGGTGCTCGTGTGGCGGGCCTGGCGGGGGCGGCTCGACCCGGTGCTCGGGCTGGGGCTCTCGCTGGTCGCGCTCGTCGCGCTGTCGCCGATGGTGCAGCCCTGGTACCTGCTGTGGGGGACGGCGGCCGTCGCGGCCGCGGCGTGGCGGAGCCGGGCCGGGCAGGTCCTGGCGGTCCTCTCGGCGGCGCTGGTCTACGAGACGGCACCGGACGGGCGCACGCCCTGGTACGGATTCGTGGTGGCGGGCCTGTTGCTGCTGCCGGGACTCCTGTGGGTACGGCGGGAGCCGTGGGGTGAACAGCCGTCGGAACTCCGGCGGCCGCCCGCGCCGGCGGTGGATCCGGCCCCCTAGCGGCCCCTGCGGACCGACCGGCCCGGCAGGGCGTCGGTGCGGCGGCCGTCCTCGATCACGAAGGTGCCGCCGACGAGGACGTGCGGGATCCCGGTGGGCAGCGTGCGGGGGGACTCGTACGTCGAGCCCGCCGCCACCGTGTCCGGGTCGAAGAGGACCAGGTCCGCCACACAGCCCTCCCGGACCACGCCGCGGTCCCGCAGCCCGAGCCGGGCCGCCGGGCGGGAGGTCAGGTGGGCCACGCACTCCTCCAGGGACAGGACGCCCAGGTCCCGCGCGTACCGGCCCAGGTACTGCGGGAAGGTGCCGTACGCCCGAGGGTGCGGCTTCGTGCCCTGGAGGATGCCGTCCGAGCCGCCCGTGTGCACCCGGTGCCGCATGATCGTCCGGACGTTCTCCTCGTGGCCCACGTGCTGGAGGATCGTCGTGCCCAGCCGGTCCTCCAGCAGCAGCCGGCGGGCCGTGTCCCAGCCGTCCACCCGGCGCCCCACCCAGTCCGCGAGCGACCCGTGCGACACCCCCGAGATCTCGATCGTGTCCCAGTCCACCGGTACCCCGTGGCAGCCGTCCGAGCCGACGACCTCCAGGTGGTGGCGGATCCGCTCCGCCGTCGCGTCGTCCCGGAGCCGGGCGAGGACCGCCTCCGGGCCGCCTTCGCCCGCCCAGCTCGGCAGCACCGCCACCAGCGTCGTACAGCCCGGCGTGTACGGGTACGTGTCGAGGCTGATGTCCGCGCCCGCGTCCAGGGCCTCGTCGAGGAGGGCCAGCAGCTCGGGGGCCCGGCCCTCGTTCACGCCGAAGTTCATCGTGGCGTGCGCGAGGTGGAGCGCGCAGCCCGCGTCCCGGGTCAGCCGCACCATCTCCTCGTACGCCTCCAGGGCCCCGGCGCCGTAGGAGCGGTGGTGCGGGCAGTAGTAGCCGCCGTACCCGGCGACCACCCGGCACAGCTCGGTGAGCTCGGCGTCCTTCGCGTACATCCCCGGCGTGTACGTCAGGCCGGAGGACATGCCGACCGCGCCCTGCTCCATGCCCTCGGCGACCAGCCGACGCATGTGGTCCAGCTCGGACTCCGTCGCCGGGCGGTCCTCCCAGCCGACCGCGTACATCCGCACGGTGCCCTGGGGGACCAGGTACGCGGCGTTCACCGCGATGCCCCGGTCCAGGCGGTCCAGGTACTCGCCGACCGTGCGCCAGTCGAAGTCGATGTCGTCGCCCGACCCGTTCCAGCCGGTGATCGCCCTCCGCACCTCGGCCAGGGTCCGGTCGTCCACCGGGGCGTACGACAGGCCGTCCTGGCCCAGGACCTCCAGTGTCACGCCCTGCGCCGCCTTGGCGCTGTGGTCCGGGTCGCGGAGCAGCGCGAGGTCGCTGTGGGCGTGCATGTCGATGAAGCCGGGGGAGAGGACCAGGCCCTCGGCGTCCACGACGCGGCGGGCGGTGGGCCGCAGGCAGCCGGCCGCCGCACCCTCCTTCACGATCGCGGCGATCCGGCCGCCCTCGACCGCCACGTCGGCGCGGTACGAGGCGCCGCCGGTGCCGTCGACGACCTCCGCGTCGCGGAAGACGAGGTCCATACCGACTCCTTACGGGAGAGCGTGCGGGGGTGGGCCCGGCCGGCGGGGACGCGCGGTCGGGCGGTCGGGAGCGGTGGGGCGGTCCGGGGAACGGTCGGGCGTTCCGCGGGTGTCTAGAAGAACGTGCGGACGTAGTCGACGACCGTGCCGTCCGCCTCGACCAGCGGGATCAGCTGCCACTTGTCGAAGATCGTGCACGGGTGGGACAGGCCCATGCCGAGCCAGTCGCCGACCTCCAGGTCGGCGCCCTCCTCGGTGGCCACCCAGGCGTGCTGGTCGGAGAGGCCGGTGACGGTCAGTCCGTCGGCGGGGCGGATCTCGCCGGTGCGGGCGTCGCGGACCACCTGCGCCTCGGGGAGGTGCAGGTCGTGGGCGGCGTCGCGCTTGCCGGCGTTGGTGAAGGCCTGCTCGGGCGTCGGCCGGGACACGACCTGCGACCAGAGGCGGAACGCCGGCTCCAGGGCGCCCTCCTCCGGGACCCGGTTGAAGGGGGTCCGCTCGCGGTACTGCCCGTCGTCGTGCGAGACGTACGCGCCGGAGCGCAGCAGCTTCAGGACGGGCAGGGAGAGCGCGGGGACCTCCGCGAAGACGTCCGCGACCGCGTCGAACCACTCGCTGCCGCCCGCGCTCACCACGATCTCGCCGACGGACGGGTCGAAGCGGCCCGCCTTGTCGAAGTCGGCCGCGAGACCGACGAGCCGGTGCAGCCACTCCCTGACCCGGGTGCCGTCGGCCCCCGGCATCGTCCCCTCATAGCCGGCGACGCCCACCAGCCGCAGGGTCGCGGTGTCCGCGACCGCGTCGGCGACGGCCGCGCACTCGGCCTCGGTCCGCGCGCCCGTGCGCCCGGTCGCCCCGGCGGCCAGTTCGACCACGACGTCCAGCGGGCGGGTGGCGCCCGCGGCGCGCAGGGCCCCGTCCATCAGCTCGACGCCGCGCACGGAGTCGACGTAGCAGAGGAAGCGGAACTCCGGGTCGGCGTCCAGCTCGCCGGCGACCCAGCGCAGGGCGACCGGGTCGACGAGCTCGTTCGCGAGGAAGATCCGGGAGACGCCGTGCGCCCGGTAGACGCGGGCCTGGTGGGGCACGGCGGCGGTGATGCCCCAGGCGCCGTGCTCCAGCTGCCGGGCGAAGAGCTGCGGGGCCATGGAGGTCTTGCCGTGCGGGGCGAACGCGAGGCCGTGCCGCTCGGCGTACGTCTCCAGGAGGCGGAGGTTGTGCTCGACGGACTCGGCGGACAGGGCGAGGACCGGGGTGGTGAAGCCGCCGGTGAAGAGGTTGCGCCGCTGGGCGGCGAGCTCGCCGACGGTCAGGCCCTCGGCGTCCGGGGGCAGGGCCTTGAAGCGGTGGTCGACGCGCTCGTTCGCCAGGTCGGGCATGAGGCCTCCTCATCGAAGCGTTGCGGAGAATGCAACAGTCATTGCGTATGTCGCTCAATGCTGTCTAGCATCCGGGCCAAGGCCGGGTCAATGGACCCGCAGGACACGCAAGGGAGCGCCAGAGTGGCCGGAGAACCGCCCGTGGACGTCGTGTGCCTCGGCGAGTCCATGGTCACCTTCCTCCCCTCCCGACCGGGCCGCCTCGCCGACGTCCCGGCCTTCGAGCGCGCGATCGGCGGCGCCGAGTCCAACGTCGCCTGCGCCCTCGCCGCCGCCGGCCACCGCACCCGCTGGGTCGGCCGGGTCGGCCGGGACGGATTCGGCGACCACCTCGTCGAGACCATCGCCGCCCACGGCGTCGACGTCGGCGCCGTCCAGCGCGACCCGCGACGGCCCACCGGCGTCTACTTCCGCACCGCCGCCGACCGCGCCACCGACGCCCACGAGGTCGTCTACTACCGCGCCGGCTCGGCCGCCTCCGCGATGTCCCCCGCGACCGTGCCCTACGACACCGTCGCCGACGCCCGCGTCCTGCACCTCACCGGCATCACCGCCGCCCTCTCCGACGACTGCCTCGCCCTCATGCGCGCCCTCACCGCCCCCCGGCCCGGCCGCCCCCTCGTCTCCTTCGACGTCAACTGCCGCCCCGGGCTGTGGCGCGACGGCGCCGCCACCGCCGGCCCCGTCCTCCTCGAACTCGCCCGCCGGGCCGACCTCGTCTTCGTCGGCGCCGACGAGGCCGAACAGGCCTGGGGCCTCGGCGACCCCGCCGCGATCCGCGCCGCCCTCCCCGAACCCGCCGTCCTCGTCGTCAAGCACGGCGCCGACGGCGCCACCGTCCACGAACGCACCGGCCCCGGCACGGACACCGTCGTGCACGTACCCGCCCCCCGCGTCGACGTCGTCGCCGCCGTGGGCGCCGGAGACGCCTTCGCCGCCGGCTTCCTCTCCGCCACCCTCCGCGGACTCGACACCACCGCCCGCCTCCGGCACGGACACCTGCTCGCCGCCGCCGCCCTCACCGTCGCCGGCGACCTGGCCGCCCCGCCCCGCCGCGCCCACGCCGACCGCCTCGCCGCCCTCGCCCCGACCGCCTGGGGCACACTTCAGCTCGGCCCCGGCTGGACGGGGGACGACCAGGAGGGACGTACACCATGAGCCAGACCGTCGACCGGGCGCTCAGCATCCTGCCCCTGCTCGCGCAGGGCCCCGCCGACCTCGGACAGGTCGCCGACCGGCTCGGCGTCCACAAGTCCACCGCCCTCCGGCTGCTGCGCACCCTGCACGAGCACGGCCTCGTCTACCGTCAGCAGGACCAGCGGTACCGGCTCGGCGCCCGCCTCTTCGCGCTCGCGCAGGAGGCCGTCGAGAACCTCGACATCCGGGAGATCGCGCACCCCCACCTCGCCGCCCTCAACGAGCGCATCGGGCACACCATCCACCTCGCCGTCTACGAGGAGGGCGAGGTCCTCTACATCGACAAGGTCGAGAGCCGCTACCCCGTCCGCATGTACTCGCGCATCGGCAAGCCCGTCGCGATCACCGTCGCGGCCGTCGCCAAACTGCTCCTCGCCGACCTGCCCGAACCCGAGCGCCGCACCCTCGCGGGCAAGCTCGAATACCCCCCGTACACGCCCCGTTCGACCCCGAACGCCGCCGCCTTCCTCAAGGAGCTGGCCACCGTGCGCGAACAGGGCTGGGCCACCGACCTCGGCGGCCACGAGGAGTCCATCAACTGCGTCGGCGCGCCCATCCGCGGCGCCGACGGGCGCGTCGTCGCCGCCATGTCCGTCTCGGCGCCCAACGTGGTGGTCACGGCCGAGGAACTCCTCTCCCTCCTCCCGCAGGTGCGCCGCACCGCGGACGCCATCAGCCGGGAGTTCTCCGGCACCACCCCGAGCAAGGACAGCGCATGACCGACCAGAACCCCGCCCAGCCCGTCGAGAAGACCGCCCTCACCCCCGCCACCCACACCGCCCCGCCCGCGAAGTTCTCGCACGGCGTGAAGAAGGGGAACATCCTCCAGGTCGCCGGGCAGGTCGGCTTCCTGCCCGCCGTCGAGGGCCAGGCCCCCACGGTGGCCGGCCCCACCCTGCGCGAGCAGACCCTCCAGACCTTCGCCAACGTCAAGGCGATCCTAGAGGAGGGCGGCGCGAGCTGGGACGACGTGATGATGATGCGCGTCTACCTCACGGACGTGGACCACTTCGCCGAGATGAACGCGCTCTACAACCAGTACTTCGAGGAGCAGGGCCTCAAGGCCCCCGCCTCCGCCCGCACCACCGTCTACGTCGGGCTGCCCCCGGGCCTCCTCATCGAGATCGACGCCCTCGCCGTCCTCGGCTGAGCCGAGCACCCGGCACCCCGGGGGTGCCCCGCCGGCCGGACCGGGCGCACGACGCCCGGCCGGACGGCACCCCCCGCCCACCCGCCCGAACGGACCTGAACCGATTCACCCGCACCAGCCGCTCCACGGAACGGCGTTCGCCCCCGGAACGCCGTGCCGCGCTCCCCCCTGCCCGAAAGCGAGGCCTCCCCCCGTCATGAACCCCGCCACGCCCCCGCACACCGGTGGACTGCTCCTCCTCATACCCGGCACCGCCGGGCTGCTGACCGTCGCCGCCCTCGGCATCGCCGTCCTGCTCCTGCTGATCATCAAGGTCCGGCTCCAGCCCTTCGTCGCGCTGCTCGCCGTCTCCCTCGGCGTCGGCCTCGCCGCAGGCCTCTCCGTCACCGAACTCTTCGGCACCGTCCAGAAGTCCGCCGCCACCTCCGTCATCGAGAGCGGCATGGGCGGCATCCTCGGCCACGTCGCCATCATCATCGGCCTCGGCACCATGCTCGGCGCGATCCTGGAGGTCTCGGGCGGCGCCGAGGTACTGAGCAGCCGCCTCCTCGGCCTCTTCGGGGAGAAGCGCGCCCCCCTCGCGATGGGTCTCACCGGCCTCATCTTCGGCATCCCGGTCTTCTTCGACGTCGGCATCTTCGTCCTCGCGCCGATCGTCTACGCCGCCGCCAAGCGCTCCGGCAGGTCGATCCTGCTGTACGCCATGCCGCTGCTCGCCGGCCTCTCCATGACCCACGCCTTCCTGCCGCCGCACCCCGGCCCGGTGGCCGCGGCCGGGCTGCTGCACGTCTCGCTCGGCTGGGTCCTCCTGATGGGCATCCTGGTCGGCGTCCCCGCCGTGCTCGCCGCCTGGGCGTACGCCGGCTGGATCGGCCGCCGGCTCTTCGTCCCCGTACCCCAGGACATGGTCGAGGCGGCCGACGAGGCCCGGGCCAAGGTCGCCGCCGAGCGGTCCGGCCACAGCGAGGCGCCGGTGGCGCTCTCCACCGTGCTCCTCATCATCGGCACGCCGCTGGCGCTCATCCTCGCCGCGACCTTCTCCTCGATCGCCCTGGACGAGTCCACCCTCCGCTCCGTCATCGAGTTCTTCGGCAGCCCCTTCGTCGCGCTGACGATCGCGCTCCTCCTCGCCTACTGGCTGCTCGGCATCCGGCGCGGCTGGTCCCGCACGTCCCTGGAGCAGGTGTCCACCTCCTCCCTCAAGCCGGTCGGCAACATCCTGCTCGTGGTCGGCGCGGGCGGGGTCTTCGGCGCCGTCCTCAAGGTGAGCGGCGTCGCCCAGGCCCTCTCCGACACCTTCCACGACGTCGGTCTGCCCGTCCTCGTGCTCGCCTACCTCATCTCCCTGGTGCTGCGCGTCGCCCAGGGCTCGGCGACGGTCGCCATCGTCACCACGGCCGGCATCGTGCTGCCCCTGGTGGAGGGCGGCGACCACTCGCAGGCCTTCCTCGCCCTCGTCATCATGGCCATCTCGGCCGGCTCGATCTTCGCCTCGCACGTCAACGACGGCGGCTTCTGGATCGTCTCCAAGTACTTCGGCATCACCGAGCGGGACACCCTCAAGTCCTGGACGGTGCTGGAGTCGGTGCTCTCCCTGGCCGGCTTCGCGGCGGCCGCGGTGCTGAGCCTGTTCGTCTGAGCCGCCGTCCGCGCGGCGGGCCGGGACGCGGGGGAGCCCCGGCGGAGATCCGCCGGGGCTCCCTTCGGGCGCGGGACCGCGGGGCCGTCAGGCCGCGCAGTACTGCGCCTGCTTGCCGATCGACCGGTACATGCAGTCCGCGTTCTCCAGGAGCTGCAGGACGGCGTCGCGGTTGCGGCTCGTCTCGCGCTCGATGACCTCGTCGGGCGGGTAGAAGCCGCCGCCGCCGGAGGAGGACGGGTACATCTCGAAGGTGTACGCGAAGATCCGCTGCGCGCCCCACAGGTAGTCGTCGATCGAGCCGTCCGTGATGTACAGGTCGCTGGACTGCTCGGCCGTGTAGCCGTTGCTGGCCGCCATCTTGCCGCCGACCGCCGCGAAGGCGTTCCGGTCGTCGAGGGTCATGCCCGGGGCGGTGTTGGCCGTGGTCCAGCCGAAGGGCCAGAGGACCAGCTCGCTGTACGTGTGGAAGTCGATGGCCGCGGTGATCTGCTGCTTGCCGCCGACGACCCGGGAGCGGACGAAGTCGGCGACGACCTTGACCTCGGGGGCGGACTCGGGGGCGGCTCCCCGGTAGGTCTCGGAGCTCTTGGAGCCGGAGGAGCCGCCGCAGCAGCCCCACTTGTAGTTCCAGTTCCGGTTCATGTCGGTGCCGATGTACGAGGAGCCGGAGTTGGGCTGGCGGTTCTTGCGCCAGCTGCGGTAGGAGCCGCTCGCGATGTCGTACTCGCCGCCGTCCGGGTTGAGGTCCGGGACGATCCAGATCTCGCGTCCGTTCACGGCGCTGGTGATCCGGGAGTCGCTGCCGTACCCGGCGCCGAACTCGCGGAGGAGGTAGAGCGCCATCTCGACGGTGAGGTGCTCGCGGGCGTGCTGGTGGTGGGTGAAGAGGACCTCGGGCTCGGCCTCGTCGGTGCCGACGTTGTCGCTGATCTTGATGGCGACGATGTCCCGGCCCTGGTACGACTTCCCGATCACCTGCTTGCGCATGATCGAGGGGTACGCGGCGAGCCGCTGGTCGATCTCCGCGTTCATCTCCGCGTAGTTGTGGTACCTCGCGTCGGCGGACGGGAAGTCCATCGGAGCGGCCGCCTTGCCGCCCTCGGCGGACCGGTCCGGCGGGCCGGGGAGCGCGATCGGCCGGTAGCCGAGCGCCTTGAGGCGCACGAGCTGCTCGGTGTTGGCGCTGACCACGACCGACCGGGCGTCGACCTCGTCGATCGAGACGCCGGTGGCGGTGAGCGCGCTGCGGGCGGCCGGGGTGGAGGGTCCGGCCACCTCGTACTGCCGGATCACCTCGTCGGCGCCGACGGCGAGCCGGGCGGCGGCCGACGAAGGGTCGGCCCCGGCGGGTGTCGTGAGGGCGGAGAAGGGCGCCGCGAGGGCGAGCGCCACGAGGGCCGCGAGGGTGGCGGACCTTCTGCCGCGGAGGGGACGTCGCATGCTGTCTCCTGGGTGGGGAGGGTGGGGGGTGCGACCAGCACGTGCGGTGGTGCGGTGTTGGGCCACATGGTGAGCCTGTGTCATGGACCGGTCAAGATGGGGAGTTCGGCCATACTGTCCCGCGTGGGGACCCTCATCGGTAGATACGTCATCGAGCACAAGCTAGGCGAAGGCGGCATGGGCACCGTCTATCTGGCCCGATCGCGCGGCGGGCGTGCCGTGGCCGTCAAGGTGGCCCGGCCGGAACTCGCCGCCGATCCCTCCTTCCGCGCCCGGTTCCGCGCCGAGGTCGCCGCCGCCCGCCGGGTCGGCGGATTCCACACCGCCCAGGTCGTCGACGCCGACCCCGACGCCGAGGCGCCCTGGCTCGCCACCGCCTACATCCCCGGACCCACCCTCGCCGCGCTCGTCACCGCGGACGGCCCGATGGACGAGCCGCGGCTGCGCTCGCTCGGCGCCGCCCTCGCCGAGGCCCTGGAGGCCATCCACGCCTGCGGTCTCGTCCACCGCGACCTGAAGCCCGGCAACATCGTCATGGCCCCCGACGGGCCCCGCGTCCTCGACTTCGGCATCGCCCGCGCGCTGGAGTCGACCCGGCTCACCGCCACCGGCTCCGCCTTCGGCACACCCGGCTACCTCGCCCCCGAACAGGCCCTCGGCGAGGCGGTCACCGGCGCGGCGGACGTGTTCGCGCTGGGCGCGGTGCTGGTCGCCGCGGCGGGCGGCCGCCCCTTCGGGCAGGGCACCCCGATGGGCCTGATGTACCGCGCGGTCCACGAGGAGGCCGACCTCGCCGCCGTACCGGGGGCGCTGCGGGACCTGGTGGGCCGCTGCCTCGCGAAGGACCCGGCCGCCCGCCCGACGCCCGAGGAGATCCTGGACGCGCTGGGGGAGGGGGCCCCGGGGCCCGGGGCGCCGCCGCCGACGGTCCTCGACGCGCCCGCCACACCGCCCCGCCCGGTCCCGCCGGGCTTCGGGCCGCCGCAGGACTCGATCCCGCCCGGGTACGGAGCGCCGCAGGACGCGATCCCCTCGCCGTATCCGCCGCCGCGGGACGCGATCCCGCCGTCCTCCGCACCCGTTCCCGCGCCGACCGCGGCGCCGTCGCCGTACGCCCCGACCCGGCTCGACGCGGCCCCGCCGGGGTTCGGGCCGCCGGCCCCCGGCCCGGGCTTCCCGCCGCCGCCCGCCGCGCCGCCGCAGCCCGCGCCGGACTTCGTCGCCGCCGACCAGGTCTACGGGATCGTCGTGGACGGATCCGGGGTCTGCCTCCAGCTCCTCGACGACGAGGCCGAGTTCACCTGGTCCGAGATCGGAGCCGTACGGTACGAGCGGACCCGGCGCGGCCGCGGCCTGCGGATCACCGTCGACCTCTACGACGGCTCCAGCTATCTGTGCGAGATCGACGGCCGCCGGGCGGCGCGGGTCGAGGAGTGGGCCACCGCACTCGACCGGGCGCTCGCGCGGTACCTGCCCGGCTGAGCCCGCGCCGCCCCGCGCCGCCGCCCGCCGCCCGTGCGGGTCGCCCGGCGACGAGCGCGGCGCCGCCGGAGGACCGGCGGCGCCGCGGGTGGTGCGGGGATGGGGAGTCGTGCGTTACGGCAGGTTGTGGACGTGCGGGCCCACCGCGTTCGACCAGGCGTTGCCGGCCGTCGCGTCCCAGTTGGTCGACCAGGTCATGGCGCCGCGGAGCGTCGGCCAGGCCTGGGCCGGCTTGAAGGTGCCGCAGCCGGTGAGCTTCGTCAGGCAGTCGAGCGCGTTCTTCACGATCTGCGGGTCGACGTAGCCGCTGCCCGCGCCCCGGGTGGAGGCGGGGACGCCCAGGCCGACCTGCGACGGGGCCAGACCGCCCTGGATCTGGATGCAGGCGAGCGCGGTGAGGAAGTCCACCGAGCCCTGGCTGTAGACCTTGCCGTCGCAGCCGAGCATCGAACCGCTGTTGTAGTACTGCATGTTGACGACGGTGAGGATGTCCTTCACCGCGAGCGCGGTCTTGAAGTACTCCGTGCCCGTGTTCTGCATGTCGATCGTCTGCGGAGCCATCGTCAGGACCATCGACGAACCGGCCTTGGCGGACAGCTGGCGCAGCGCCTTGGTCAGGTAGGTCGAGTTGATGCCGTGCTCGAGGTCGATGTCGACGCCGTTGAAGCCGTACTCCTGCATGAGGGCGTACGCGCTGTTCGCGAAGGCGGTCGCGGAGGCGTCACTGTTGATCGTGACGTTCCCCTTCTCGCCGCCGACCGAGATGATGACGGACTTGCCGGCGGCCTTCTTCGCGGCGACGTCCGCCTTGAAGTCGGCGACCGAGGCGTAGCCGACGGCCGGGTCGAGGTTGAAGACGATCTGGCCCGGCGTGGCCGTCGAGTCGGCGAACGACACGGCGATGATGTCGTACTGCGACTGCACGTCCCGCAGCTTCTGGACCGTGGCGCCGTTGTTGAAGTTCTGCCAGTAGCCGGTCAGCGCGTGCTTGGGCACGGCCGGGCCGGGGCCCGGGTCGGTGACCTTCGCGGTCCTGGCCGAGACGGCGCCGGACTTCGCGGACTCGCCCGCCGCGTTCGTCGCAGAGACCTGGAACTGGTACGCCGTGTCGGCCGTCAGCCCGGTGATCGTGGCCGAGGTGCCGCTCACCGTCTGCGGGGTGCCGCCGTCCCGGTAGACCTTGTAGCCGGTGGCGCCGGAGACCGCGCCCCAGCTCAGGTCGACCGAGGAGGAGGTGACGGAGCCCGCGGCGAGACCGGCCGGGGTGGACGGGACCACCGGGTCGGGGTCCTGGCCGCCGCCCCCGTCGGGACCGAAGACGCTGACGTCGTCGACGGAGTACGGGGAGGTCCCGTACCAGCCGTGGGTGTAGATCTCGACCGAGGTGGTGCTCGCCCCGGTGGTGAACGTGGTGGTGAGCTGCTTCCAGGACGGGCTGTCGGGCGTCCAGGTGGAGACGCTGCCGGATCCGGTGCCGGTGTTGCTCGCGCCGAGGTAGGCGTAGCCGCCCTGGACCCAGGCGCTCAGCGTGTAGGTCGAGTTGGGCTTCACGGCCACGGTCTGCACGCACTTGGCGTTGTCGAGGCCGGCCGGGGTCGCCCGGAGCGCGCCGGCGCCGGTGCGGACCGGGGAGGAGACGGCTGCGCCGCTCCCGGCGGAACAGGACCAGTTGGCGAGGCCGTTCTCGAAGCCGGCGTTCTTGGCGACGTTGACGTCGGCCGCCTGCGCGGTGCCGGCTCCGCCGACGAGGACGAGCCCGGAGCCGACGGCGAGCGCGAGGGCTCCGCCGAGCCAGCGGCGACCGTGCGGGCGGGTGGTGGTGCGGTCCACGTGCATCCTCCGGTGGGAGTTGGGGAGGTGGGGGAGGTGGAGGTGCCGTACGTCGTCGTACGGAGGGGCTCGTACGGGGGTACGAGGCCGTGCCGGGGCGTGCCGGTACGGGTGGTGCGGGCCGTGCGGGGGTACGGGCGGTGATGCGGGGTACGGGAGGTACGGAGCAGTACGGACGTACGGGCAGTGCGGGGAGTGCGACGGTGGCCACCGCTGTGGGGACAAGTTGGTCCAGACCAATCGCGTTGTCAAGACCTCTGGCAGCAAGCCCTGTTGGGAGCGGGTGGCGACGGCCCGGCACGGGACGGCAGGTCCCGGCCCCCGCGACCCCCGAGAAAGCCGGACGGCTTGGCGGATTGTGTGTTCACCACCCCGGGCCGCGCGGATAAGGTGCAGAGGCGGCAGCACCCTGCGGTGACGCCGTGAACGCGGTAAGTGATCCGCGGCCCCCGGGACACCGGAGGCCGGAGGGGACGGGGGGTCCGGCGTGCCGACAGCGATCGCGGTCACCAGTGCCGATCTGGCACTGCCGCCGACCGACCCCGGAACCCCGCACGCCACCGTCCTGCCGGCCCCCGACACCCAGTCGCTCGACGCCTCGATCGCCGACATGCAGCAGCTGATCGCCCGGTTCGGGCACGTGGTCGTCGTCTGCCCCGCCTCGGCCCCGCCCGCCGTCGAGCAGCGGCTGCGCGCCGTCCGCTCCCTGCTGGAAAGCGACCGGATCGCCCTGGTCAGGACCGACCTGCCGCCCCTGGGCGCGGCCGTCCTCGTCCGCCAGCTGCGCCAACTGGCCGGCTGCGAGTTCAGCCCCGGAGTCCTCGCCTCCGCCGCCCGGCTGCTCGCCCACTACATCTACGCCGGCGCCGTCCTCGGCTCCGTCTCCCGGCTCGACCGCGTCCCCGTCAGCCTCGGCTCCCACCTCAAGGGCTGGCTCCCCGGCGCCCACTTCGCCGTCCTCGCCGGGCCCACCGCCCGGATCACCCGCGTCGGCGGCGCCGGCGAGACCGCCCTCCCCGGGCCGGAGTTCGGCACCGAACTCCTCCTCGCCCGCGGCCAGCTGCAGACCGACTGGCCCGCCACCACCCTCGTGCCCGGCTGGCGGATCCAGGGCGCCGTCCAGGAGACCCCGCTGCCGGAGGCCTCGCCCCGCTGGTGGGGCACGGGCAAGCTGGTCGAGTTCGCCGCGTACCTGCCCGACCTGTCCGTCCTCTACCAACTGGTCTCCTCCGTACGGCGCGAGACCTGCCACTGGTGCGCGATGGAGCTCATCGGAGACCGCTGCGGCTTCTGCGGGGCACCCCTCCACACGGCGGCGGCGCCGGAGCCCGGAGGGCGCGCCCTGGACGCCCCGGACGGGAACCGGCGCGAGGGCGGCACCCGCGCGCTCGGGCCCGGATCCGCACAGGCCGCCTCCCCGGACCGGCGGACCGGCGCCCACGCCGTCGAGGCGGCCGGGGCGAACCCGCCGGACCGGCAGGGCGCGCGGCCGGACCCGCACCCGGGGCGGCAGCCCGCGCCGGACCCGGCCCCGCACCCCACCGCGTACACCGAGCTCACCCCCGTGAACGTGCAGGTGAACCCCCACCGTGCCCTGCCGTGAGCAGGGCCTCGCGCCGCCCGGCGCCCCCGTCGCCCGCCCCCGACCGTCCGCTCCCGTCCACCCCGGACCCACGTCTCCGATCGAGGTAGTACGGCCATGAACTCCCGCCAGCGCCGCGGCGTCATCCTGCTGCTGCTGTCCGTCCTGTGCGCGATCGGCGCCTTCGCCGGTGTCCTCGCCGTCATCAGCGACGTGAACTCCAAGGTCGGCCCGGAGACCACCGCGTACCGGATCAAGGAGAACGTGGCCCCGTACACCCCCCTGAGGGCGAACCAGTTCGAGAAGATCTCCATGCCCGAGCGCTGGCTCTCGGAGACCGCCGTCACCGACCTCCGCCAGATCGAGGGCCGGATCGCCGTCACCCAGCTCAGGGCCGGCTCCCTCCTCCAGTCCGACATGATCGTCGAGCAGCCCGAACTCAGGCCGGGCCAGCAGGAGATCGCGATCATGATCGACGCCGCCACCGGGGTCGCCGGGAAGATCACCGCGGGCGCCACCGTCAACATCTACGCCACCTTCGCCGGCGACCAGAAGGGCGAGCCCTCCCAGTCCCGGATGATCGTCGCCGGCGCCCGCGTCCTCGACGTCGGCAAGCTCACCCCGATCAGGGACCGGTCCCAGGGCTCCGCGCGCGCCAACGAGGCCGTGCCGATCTCCTTCGCCCTCTCCACCCTCGACGCCCAGCGCGTCGCGTACGCCGAGTCCTTCGCCGAGCACGTACGCCTCGCCCTGGTCGCCCCCACCACCGGCGGCGCCCCCGCCGACCAGCGCGACCGCACCTACACGCTCGAAAAGGACAAGTGAGGCCGGTATGACCACCAGGATCCTGCCGGCCGTCGGCGACCCCGACGCGGCCCGGTCCGTCACCACCCTCATCGGCCAGCTCCCCGACGCCGAACCCGCCCTCCCCGTCACGGACTCCACCCAGCTCGTCGACACCCTCGCCCGGCTCGCCGCCGCCTCCCTCGACGAACTCCCCGAGGTCGTCCTGGTCCACGAGCGGATCGGACCCGTCCCCGCACTCGAACTCGTCCGCGAGGTCGCCCTCCGCTTCCCCGCGGTCGGCGTCGTCCTCATCACCGCCGACGCCAGCCCCGTCCTCTTCTCCGCCGCCATGGACTCCGGCGCGCGGGGCCTGGTCACCCTGCCCCTCGGATACGAGGAACTCGCCAGCCGCGTCCAGGCCGCCGCCCAGTGGTCCGTCGGCGTCCGCCGTCACCTCGGCGCCGGAGCCGAGCAGATCACCGGCCCCGGCGGCACCGTCGTCACCGTCAGCGGCGCCAAGGGCGGCGTCGGCACCACCGTCACCGCCGTCCACCTCGCCCTCGCGGCCCGCGCCTCCGGGCGCTCCGTCGCCCTCGTCGACATGGACCTGCAGAGCGGCGACGTCGCCTCCTACCTCGACGTCCAGTTCCGGCGCTCCGTCGCCGACCTGGCCGCCATCAACGACATCTCCCCCCGGGTCCTCCAGGACGCCGTCTTCGTCCACGAGACCGGCCTCTCCCTGCTCCTCGCCCCCGCCGAGGGCGAGCGCGGAGAGGAGGTCACCGACCGCGCCGCCCGCCAGATCGTCAGCGCCCTCCGCGGCCGCCACGAGGTCGTCGTCGTCGACTGCGGCTCCCGGCTCGACAGCGCCAACGCCGCCGCGATCGAGATGGCCGACACCGCCGTCCTCGTCACCACGCCCGACGTCGTCGCCGTACGGGCCGCCAAGCGGACCGTCCGCATGTGGGAACGGCTCCAGGTCCGCAAGGCCGAGGAGACCGTGACCCTGGTCAACCGCCACCACCGATCCACCGAGATCCAGCCCCCCCTCGTCCAGAAGATCACCGGCACCCGGGTCGCCGGCGTCGCCGTCCCCGCCCACTTCAAGGAACTCCAGGCGGTCGTCGACGCGGGCCGGCTCCACGAACTCGACGCCAAGTCGACGGTGAAGCAGGCGCTGTGGGCCCTCGCGGGCGAACTGGGCCTGATCCAGGCGCCCGCCGCGGCCGCGCCCGGGGCCGGACAGCCCGGCAAGCAGCTCGCCCGGGCGGGCGACCGCGGCTCGCTCGGCCTGCGGCGCCGCACCGGAGGACGCTGAACCATGCGCACCCACCGGGACGACAGGGGGCAGGTGGCGGTCGAGTTCCTCGGCATGGTGCCGCTGATCCTGCTCACCCTGGCCCTGCTCTGGCAGGTCGTCCTGGTCGGCTACACGTACACCCTGGCCGGGAACGCGGCGGACGAGGCGGCCCGCGCGTGCGCCGTCGGCGACGACGGGGCGGCGGCCGCCCGCCGCCACATCGACGGCGCGTGGAGCGTTCTCGGCGGCGGCTGCGGCGACGTGAGCGGCGGCATGGTGCACGTCGAGGTCTCCGTCGAGGTCCCCGTCCTCGTCCCCGGCCTGGGCGGCTTCTTCCCGGTGAAGGGCGAGGCGGGGGCCGTGTACGAGGAGGACCTGGCGCGATGAGCGAGGGCGGGCGCGTCGACGCGGCGATGGCCGGGCGGAGGGGCCGGTGTGCGGGCGGTGCGGCGGCGCCGCGTACGGGTGGGACTCGGGGCGGTGCGCGGGCTCGGCGTACGGGCGGTGCGGCGGCCGGGCGGAACGGGCTGCGCGACCGGGGGCAGGCCGCCCTCGAATACCTCGGCTTCCTGCCGATCCTGCTGATCGTCGGCCTCGCCGGACTCCAGCTCGGCATCGCCGCGTACGCCGCCCAGCAGGCGGGCACTGCGGCACGCGCGGCCGCGCGGGCGGAGAGCAGCGACGCGGAGGACGGGCCGGACGCCCAGGCGGCCGCCACCTCCGCCGTGAGCGGCTGGGTCCGCCCCCGCGCCTCCGTGGGCGGCGCGGGCGGCGGCGAGGTCACCGTGACCGTCACCGTCACCATCCCCTCCGTCATGCCCTTCGTGGACGACTTCGGCGATGTGACGAAGACCGCCACCATGCCCCTGTCCGACGAGGAGGACGAGTGAGAAGGGACGACGAATCATGAGCCTGCGCGCCCGGATCAACGCCCCCGAGGACCACGGCGGCGGCGCGGCCGCCAGGGAGGACGGCCACCTGGTCGCCGCCTTCCGCGCCAAGCTCCTGGAGGAGATCGACCTCACGGAGATGTCCGCGCTCGCGGCCGCCGAGCGCCGTGCCCGCCTCGAACGCGTCCTCGGCCACATCATCAGCCGCGAGGGTCCCGTGCTCTCCACCGCCGAGCGGTCCCAGCTGATCCGCCGCGTCGTCGACGAGGCCCTCGGCCTCGGCGTGCTCGAACCGCTCCTCGAAGACGCCTCGATCACCGAGATCATGGTCAACGGCCCCGACCAGATCTTCATCGAGCGGGCCGGCCGCGTCGAACTGCTGCCGCTCCGCTTCGCCTCGCACGACCAGCTGATGCAGACCATCGAGCGCATCGTCTCGACCGTGAACCGCCGCGTGGACGAGTCGAACCCGATGGTCGACGCCCGGCTGCCGTCCGGCGAGCGCGTCAACGTCATCATCCCGCCGCTCTCGCTCACCGGCGCCACCCTCACCATCCGCCGCTTCCCCCGGGCCTACACACTCCACGAGATGATCGGCCTCGGCTCCCTCGACGAGCAGATGCTGCTCCTGCTGTCGGGACTGGTTCAGGCCAAGTTCAACCTGATCGTCTCGGGCGCCACCGGCACCGGGAAGACCACCCTCCTCAACGCCCTCTCCGGCCTCGTGCCCGACGGCGAGCGCATCATCACCATCGAGGACTCCGCCGAACTCCAGCTCCAGCAGTCCCATGTGATCCGGCTGGAGGCCCGCCCGCCGAACATCGAGGGCCGCGGCGCCGTCTCCATCCGCGACCTCGTCCGCAACTCCCTCCGCATGCGGCCCGACCGGATCATCGTCGGAGAGGTCCGCGGCGGCGAGACCCTCGACATGCTCCAGGCGATGTCCACCGGCCACGACGGCTCCCTCGCCACCGTCCACGCCAACTCGGCCGAGGACGCCCTCATGCGGCTCCAGACCCTCGCGTCGATGTCGGAGGTCAAGGTCCCGTTCGAGGCCCTGCGCGACCAGATCAACAGCGCCGTCGACGTCCTCGTCCAGCTCACCCGGCACCCCGACGGCACCCGCAGGATCACCGAGATATCCGTCCTCGCCTCCCACGGACGGGAGCGGTTCCTGCTCGCCACGGTGTGCCGCTTCCAGGCGCAGCCGGTGGCGGCCGACGGCCGGGTCTACGGGCAGTTCACGTACCACCCGCTGCCGCGGCGGGTCGCGGAACGGCTCTACCTGGCGGGACAGCCCATTCCGCAGGCCTTCGGCGTGGCCGTGACGGACGCCCACCTGACCACCCGCGAGGCGAAGTGACGATGACCGACCCCTTCTGGCTGACCACGGGCGTGACCCTGCTCGCCTGCGTGCTGGGCATCGTCGGCGTCCAGCTCTACGCGAGCGGGGCCCGCCGCCACGCGGCGCTCGTCGCCCGGCTCGACGAGTCCGGCGTCCCCGAGGCCGGCGGCCGCCGCAGGCGCCGCTTCCAGGGCGTCGACCGGCGCGTGCGCCGGACGGCCCTCGGCCGGCGACTGGAGCTGAGGATCGCGGCCACCGGCCTCGACATCACCCCCGGCGAGTTCACCGTGGCCCTCACCGCCACCGTGGCCGTCCTGTGGACCGTCGGCCAGGCCGCCCTCTCGCCGTTCTTCGGCCCGATCTGCGGACTCCTGGGCATCTGGGTCGCCATGGGCTACCTCGGCTGGCAGCGGCAGAAGCGCATCGAGCGGTTCATCAACCAGCTGCCGGAGCTCTCCCGCATCCTGGCGAACGCCACCCAGGCCGGACTCGCGCTCCGGATGGCCCTCAGCCTGGCCGCCGACGAGATGGAGGCGCCGGCCGGGGACGAACTGGAGAAGGTCGCCCAGCAGCTCGCCGTCGGCAGCTCGCTCGACGACGCCCTGGGCGAACTCGCCGAACGCCTCCCGTCCCGGGAGCTCGTCGTCCTCGTCACCACCCTCGTCCTCGCCAACCGGGCCGGCGGCACCGTCGTCTCCTCCCTGCGGAACCTCACCGAGACCCTGGAGGAGCGCAAGGAGACCCGGCGCGAGGTCCGCACCCAGCTCTCCCAGGTGAGCATGACCGCGTACTCCGTCCCCGTCATCGGCGTCGGTTCGCTCCTGCTCATCGACAACATGCAGCCCGGGGCGCTGGACCGGATGACCGGCTCGGGCCTCGGCCAGTTCGCCGTCGTCGCCGCGTTCGCGCTGTACGTCGTGGGCTTCATCGCCATCCGCCGCTTCTCGAAGATCGACGTGTAGGGACGGGACCGCCACCGTGGAACTCCTCCTCGCCCTGCTCGCCGGCCTCGCCGTCGCCGGCGTCTTCTACGGCGTCCGCCTCTACCGCGCGGACGCCAAGCTGCCCGACGACCTCCGCCTCGCCCTGGAGGTGGGCGCGACCCGCACCGGGGCCGTCGACTCGGCCGTCGACCGCCTGGGCATGCGCTGGTCGCCGGCGGTGCTGCGGCTCATGGGCCCCAAGCGCGTCGGCGCCGTACGGCGCCGCATCGACCTCGCCGGGAACCCCGGCGGCCTGACGATCGACCGGTACGGGGCGCGGCGGGCCGTCTACGGCTTCCTGGGCGGCCTCGGCGGGCTGCTGATGCTCAGCAGGGGATCCTTCCTGGTCGCCGTCCTGCTCTTCGCCTTCGGGGCGTTCTGGACGGAGGTCGGCATCTGGTCGGCGGTCCGCATCCGCAAGGACCAGATCGAACGCACCCTGCCGGACTTCCTGGACGTGCTGGCCGTCGTGGTCTCGGCGGGCCTGGGCTTTCGCCAGGCGCTGGAACGCGTCGCGGAGAAGTACGAAGGCCCGTGGGCAGACGAACTCCGCATCACGCTCCGGCAGATGGACATGGGCGTCAGCCGCCGTCAGGCCTTCGACGAACTGCGCCGCCGGAACGACTCCGAGCAGGTCGCGCAGTTCGTGACGGCGCTGCAGCAGGGCGAGGAGCTGGGCGCGCCGATCGTGGAGACGCTCATACAGATCGCCAACGACATGCGGCGCACGGACGCGCAGAACGCGCGCAGGAAGGCGGCGAAGGCGGTCCCGAAGGCGACGATGGTCATCACGACGCTGATGGTCCCGGCGACGATGATCCTGCTGGGCGCGGGCCTCTTCCTGGGCACGGGAACGGACTTCGGGTCGGTGACGGGGGAGTGAGGCCGGGACGGGAAGTCGGCCGCAGTGTGAGACAACCCCTTCGCTGATGCAACGGAATGTGGAACAGTGGGGACGGAGTGTGAGGGGGGTGGAGATGACGACCGTGAAGACCCGTGGAAGCGGGACGACTTGCGTGATCACGAGGGCGCCGGTCAGGGGCGGGGGCGATCCGTCCGGCCGCGCCGGCCGCATCTTCGCCGAACTCCGCACCCGCACCCGTACCGAGGCCATAGCCTCATGGCTGGGCTCCAGGCCCACCCGATGACCAGGGCCCACAGAGAGGCCCACGGGCCCAGTGCGCCGACCGAGGGGTCGGCGTACCGTGGCGGTGCGCAGGCGTCTGAACGCGGAGGGGACCACGATGAACGACGCGATGCTGAAGGCCCTGACCAAGGCCATGCTCGAACTGACGACCCGAACGAACCCGGAACACCGGGACAGGGACCGCGGGCAGACGGCGGTCGAGTATCTGGGGATCATCGTGGTGGTGGTGGCGATCGTGGTGGCGATCACCGGCACGGATCTCGGACAGTCGATCAAGGATGCCATCGCCACGAAGATCAGCGAACTGACGGGCGGCTGACGGGCTCGCGTCGCCGGCGGGGTGATGCGGGGCAGGCGTTCCCGGTATACATCGGCGCCGTCGGGGGGCTGCTGTTCCTCGCGTTCGTCTACTTCGTGGTCGGGCAGGCCGCGGCTACGCGTAACGGCGCCCAGACCGCGGCCGATGCCGCGGCTCTGGCCGCGGCGGAGGACGCCCGGGACCAGCTGCGCCGGGGGTGGATCGAGGTGATCCTCGACCCTGAGGCGTGGGACGCCTTCGTCCGCGGGGAGGCGTACGATCCCTCCTCCGCGTGCCAGCAGGCGGCTTCGTTCGCGGCCAAGAACGCCGCGGCGCTGTCGGGGGACGGCTGTGTCCCCCTGTCGGATCCTCAGGGCTTCAGCGCCACCGTGGAGTCCCAGGAGACCGTGGGTCTCCCGGGGGCGAAAGCGCAGCACGCCGTCGCGTCGGCGACCGCCCTGATCGAGCCGCAATGCTCTTTCACGGCGGAGAAGCCCGAGCCGGAGGAGACGGAGCCGTCGCCCGATCCCTCGGAACCGGGGGAGGAGCCGGAACCGGAACCCGAGCCGGAACCGGAGCCGATCACCGGGCTCACCTGCGGCGAGAAGGACTGGACGATCGACCCCGACGACCCGGTACTTCCCAGTGCCGCAGAACTCTTCACCGTCCGACTGGCCGGCGACGACGAGTAAAGGAAGCGCGCTTCATGAATGTTCGGTACGCACGAACGGGGCTGGCCGCCCTCGCCGTCGCATCGGTGGCTCTCCTTGCGGTCGGCTGCGGGGCCGAGGACAAGCCGCTGGCGAACAAGCCGGCCGCGACCGCCACTCCGTCTCAGTCGACGACCCAGGCAGGGTCGGAGCAGCCGAGCGCGGAGACGCCCACGGAGGTGCTGGTCACGCTCAAGGGGCAGAAGGGGCTTGAGCTGGCCATCAACCTGGCGGAGCGTGACGCCGGCGGATTCCTCACGGTCAAGGGGCAGCTGAAGAACACCTCGGACACGGGAACCATCGTTCCGTCCCGCCTCAGCGGTGATGAGACGGAGGTCGTGAAGCACGGCAACTCCCTCGGAGGAGCCACCCTGGTCGATGCGGTGGGGAAGAAGCGGTACTACGTGCTGAGGGACACCGACGGCCGTCCGCTGACCACATCAGGGCTCTCCAACATCGGCGCCGGACAGGGGATTCCGGTGTTCCTGCAATTCCCCGCGCCCCCGGCCGGCACCGCAGCCGTCTCCTTCCAACTCCCCACCTTCGAACCCGCCACCCTCAAACTCTCCTGAGGCGACGCCATGACGACGACATCCCGCCGCCTCGCCGTGCTTCTGGTCGCCTCCGTCGCGCTGGGGCCCCTTCTCGTGCCCGTCGCGTACGCCGACGATCCGCCCGGGGCCGCCGCCAGTGCCTCGCCGCCGCCGGCCATCGATCCGAACGCCCCGGGGCTCATGCTTCCCGACGGGGCCACCCTCGCCGCCGCCAAGGTGCTCGACATCAAGCAGATCGTCGAGGACGAAAGCGGTGAGCAGCGGCGCCAGGACACCAACGTGGACGTGACGTTCGCGTTGCAGGCCGAGGTCCTGTTCCCCAAGAACAGCGCCAAGCTCGGCGCCGCCGCCAACGCCCGTATCGCCGCGATCGCCGCCGAGATCAACAGACTCGGGTCCGGTCGCGTCCGCGTCTTCGGGTTCACCGACAACCTCGGGACGTACGAGCACGGGCTCAAGCTGTCGAAGGAGCGGGCCGTCGCCGTGCAGCAGGTGCTGGCGCGGAGCCTCGACCCGGGCACGACCTTCGACATCCGGGGCTACAGCGAGGACTACCCGATCGCCGACAACGGCTCCGAGGAGGGCCGCAAGAAGAACCGCCGGGTCGAGATCTCCTTCCCCCGGACCAGCCCGCCCGCCGCCCCCTGACGTCCTTGTCAGAACGCCAGCGCCGCCCTGATCACGGCCGTCACGCGGTCGGGGCGGCGGAAGACCTCGCCCGCCGTGAACCGCAGCACCCGGCGGACCTCGGGGCAGGACTGCAGGGCGTTGAAGCGGGCCGCGTCCCGCTCGTGGGCCCTGCGGGTGCCGTGGAAGGCGTAGCCCTCGACCTCCACGGCCAGGCCCTCCGCGCGGAACAGGAAGTCCGGGCGCAGCGGCGGTCCCGAGGCCGGGCGCAGGATCGGCTGGGACTCCGGGAAGAGGCCGGCGTCCCCCATCCGCAGCCTCGCCACCGTCTCCGCCGGGGAACCGGAGGCCGGCTCGGCCAGCCGGAGCCAGGCACGGGCGCGGGGCGATCCGCGCCGGGGCGCCGCGAGTTCGGCGGCGAGGTCCTCGTACCGGACGAGCGCCTCGCGCCGCACCCCCTCGACCGCCCGGCGGGCGAGCGCCGAGTCGGCGACCACCACGGCCTCCTCCCGGCCGCCCGCCGCCCGTATCAGGTCGCCGACCGTCCGCGCCGGTGTCGTCGTCCGCAGGCCCCGCCGCATCGACCGGTCCGCCGCCGTGAGGAATCTCGTGCCGTGGACGCGCACCGGTGTCCCCCCGCCCGCCGCGGGTCCGGACGGCGAGCGGGACGGTGCCGGGGCGGTGAACTCCAGCGGTTCCGCGCCCCCTCCCGCTCCCAGTCGCTCGATGCGGTGCAGCCGCGCGGCCGTCCCGTGGCTGCACACCCACTCCGGGCGCAGGAGCTGGAGCGCCGTCGCCCGCACCCGCCAGTCCACCTCCTTGCCCGGGGCCGCCCACGCGCCCCGGCAGATCCGCTGCCAGCCGTCCCGGCGAAGCCGGCCGGCGAGCCGCCCCGGCGGCCAGCCCGCCGCGAGCGCCCGGATCGTCAGGAGGATCCCGCCCCTCGCGAGGATCGCCAACTCGTACATACGCCCAACGATCCACGGAAGAGGGACACTTCGCACCCCCTGTGGAAAACCTGCCGAAAGCCGACGTCAGGAAAGCGCAAAGGTGGCGGGACAAGCCCGCCGGGCAGGAGCATTCTGGACGGATGACGACGACGGGCGACACCCCGGGCGCGGTCCCGAGTCCGCAGAGCGCGCAGAGATCCGCGCAGAGACCGCGGAGGACGCAGGGCGCGCGGAGTACGCAGAGCGTGCAGTTGGTCAGCGACCTCGTCGCCCGGATCCCCGAGTTCCGGGGCGTGTACGACAACCACGTCTTCCACCAGGGCGGCGTGCAGCCGCACGTGTTCTTCTGGGACGTGGTCCAGGACACCGTCCGCTCCTTCCTCGGCGAGACCCCGTGCGCGGCCGACTGGCGCCGCACCCTCGCCTTCCTGGAGGAGCAGAGCTGCCGCGGCGTCCTGGGCGTCGACGAGGTGATCGTCACCTCCTTCCTCGGCGACCTGCCCTCGCCGCACGAGCCGGGGCACGCCATCGTCCAGCAGCTCGGTCCGGTCATGGCCGCGAAGTTCGTCCGGATAAGGCCGCGGGGCTGAGCCCTCGGCACCGCCGGGACGGTGCCCCGGGGCTGAGCCCTCGGCACCGCCGGGATAATCGGGCGCATGTCCCCGCAGTCCCCGCCCGCCCTCACCGGCCACAGCCGCACCGCCCGTCTCGCCGGCCGCTTCCGCGCCCTCGACCCCGCGGTCCTGGCCGTCGGCGGGTACGCCCTCACCCGCCTCGTCGGCCTCGCGGTCCTGGCGATCGCCTCCGCCGTCACCGGCGAGGACGGGCTGCACCGGCTCAAGGGCCGCTGGGACTCCGTCTGGTACGTGCGGATCGCCGAGAACGGCTACGGGTACCAGTCCACCCTGCCCAACGGGGACGTCCACCCCGACCTGGCGTTCTTCCCGCTCTTCCCGGCCCTGGAGCGCGGCCTCTCCGCCGTCCTCCCGCTGGACGCGGCCGGTGCCGGGCTGCTCGTCTCCTGGACCGCCGGGCTCGCCGCCGCCTGGGGGATGTACCGGTGCGGCGCGCATGCCTTCGGCCCCCGGACCGGCGTGCTGCTCGCCGTCCTCTGGGGCGTGTACCCGACCGCGTTCGTCCAGTCGATGGCGTACACGGAGACGCTCTTCACGGCCCTGGCCGCCTGGTCGCTCCTCGCGGTCCTGCGCGGGCGCTGGATCCTGGCCGGAGTCCTGTGCGCGGCCGCCGGGCTCACCCGCCCGACGGCCGTCGCGCTGATCGCCGCCCTCGGGCTGACCGCCCTCGCCGCACTCGTACGCGACCGTCGGCTGCCCGCGCGGACGCTCCTCGGGGTCCTGATCGCGCCGCTCGGCTGGCTCGGGTACGTCGCGTACGTCGGCGTCCGCCGGGACAGCGCGACCGCCTACTTCGAGGTCCAGGCCGCCTGGGGCAACTCGATCGACGGCGGGGTCGCCCTCGCCCGGTTCATCGCCGGTCTGCCCTGGCCCGCGGCCCTCGGGCTCTGCGCGGCGCTCGCCCTGCTCGGCCTGCTGGTCGTCCTCTGCGTGCGGCAGCGCCAGCCGCTGCCGCTGCTCGTCTACACGGTCGGGGTCGTGGGCGTCTCCCTCGTGGGCGCCGCGTACTTCGGCTCCCGGCCGCGGCTGATGATGCCCGCGTTCGGGCTGCTGCTCCCGCCCGCCGCGGCCCTCGCCCGGCTCCGCGCCAGGACCGCCGCACCGGTCCTCACCGGGCTCGCCCTCGCCTCCGCCGGATACGGCGCCTTCACCCTCCTGGGGCCGGGCCCGCCGTGACGTCGCAGGGGGTGCCCTGTCGATCAGGCGGGCTCGACCGACAGGACATGCCCTATGCCGTCTCCACGCGCACGCGTACCCCCGGCCGCAGCCCCCAGCCCGCCATCGCGCCCGCCTCCGCCTCCAGGACGTGCCGGCCGCGCGGCCGGAGCATGCCGAGCCGCCCCGGACGCATCGTGACGACGGACCGGACCGTGAACGAGCCGTCGAGATACGCCACGTCGATCGGGAACCGCATCCCGAAGGTGTGGACGCTGTTCGTCCGGACGATGAGCAGCGCCCCCGCGATCCCGTCCCGCCCCAGCAGCCCCCGCCGCCGTGCCCGGTACGAGGCCGCCACCTCCAGCCGCACCGGCGCCCCCGAACCGACCGTCAGCGTCCCCGTGCCGTCCGCCCATTTCCCCATGCGCCAGACCGTAGCGGTCCGGCGACCCTAGGGTCGGTCCGTGTACGTCACGACGATCACCCTCGCCGCCCTCTGGGGCGCCGCCGTCGGGCTGCTCGTGCCGCGCGCCGCGTACCGGCTCTCCGTGGCACCCGAGGAGCCCTGGCGCGACCGCTGCCCCGCCGGGCACGTCTTCGCGGGGCCCGCGCGCGGCTGGCTCGGCGGGCCCGGACGGCAGGAGTGCGCGACGCCCGGCGGGCCCTTCACGGCGCCCCTGCTGACCGCGCTCGCCTGCGCCGCGCTGGCCGCCGCCACCGGCGGCCCCCGGCCCGAGCTCGCGGTCTGGCTGCTCGGCGCGCCGTTCGCCGTCGTCCTCGCCGGCGTCGACGCGCGCGTGGGCCGGCTCCCCGACGTCCTCACCCTGCCGCTGGCGGCCGCGGTGCCGCTGCTCCTGGGGCTCGCCGCGCTCCTCCCGTACGCCATGGGCTCCTGGCTCCACAGCGTGCTCGGCGCGCTCGTCCTCGGCGGCGCCTACCGGGTGCTCCACGAGATCAACCGCGACGGCTTCGGGCTCGGCGACGCCAAGCTGGCGATGCCGCTGGGCGCGGCGCTCGGGTGGTACGGCTGGGACGTCCTGTTCTTCGGGGCCTTCGCCGGGTTCCTGCTGGGGTCGGCGTACGGGATCGGACTCATGGTCCTGCGCCGCGCCGACCGCTCCTCGGCGATCCCGTTCGGGCCCTTCATGCTCGCGGGCGGGCTGCTGGGACTGCTCCTCGGCGCCTTCACCGCCCTGCCCTGAGGGTTCGTGCCCGCCGGTCACCGGCCCGTCGCCCGCGGTGACGGCCGTGGCGGGCGGCCTGCCGCGCACGGGCTCCGAGCTGCCCGGGAGCGGGTCCGCGGCGGGAGTCCCGTCAACGCGGCGACCGGTCCGGGCGGTCCCCCGTGGGAGGGACGGAAGTCCGCCGCCGCGCCGGGGCGCAAACCCGCCACCGGGGCTTGAACCCCTTGTCCCGACTGGGATCCGGGGAATTCGGCGGGGTTCGTTCGGCGTACCTGGCGCGCAAGACGACTAACGAAGGGTTATGGTGGAAACCCCCCCTCGGGCCGGTCCGTATCCCCCCCACGGACCGGCCCGTTTTTCTTGCCCGGACACCGGCAGGGGCCCGCCCCGGATCCCCTCGGGGCCACACCGTCACCCGGAGCGCGTCAGCCCCGGCCGGCCCAGATGTTCGTGCCCGCGGTGTCCACGGCGAACGAGTCGATCTCCACGAGCTCGTCGGCGGTCAGCGGCGCGGACGCGAGGGCGGCCACGTTCTCCTCCAGCTGGGCGACGCTGGACGCGCCGATCAGCGCCGAGGTCATCCGCTCGTCGCGCAGCACCCACGACAGCGCCAGCTGCGCCAGCGTCTGCCCGCGCCGCCCCGCGATCTCCGCGAGGCCGCGCAGCCGCCGCAGCACCTCTTCGGAGAGCAGGTTCGGGTCGAGGGACTTGCCCTGGGTGGCCCGCGAGCCCTCCGGGATGCCCTTCAGGTACTTGCCGGTGAGCAGGCCCTGCGCCAGCGGCACGAAGGAGATGCAGCCCATGCCGGCCGCCTCCAGCGTGTCGAGGAGGCCGTCCTCCTCGGTCCAGCGGTTGATCATCGAGTAAGAGGGCTGGTGGATGAGCGGACGGACGCCCATCTCGCGCAGGATCCGCGCGGCCTCTGCGGTCTGCTCGCTGTTGTACGAGGAGACGCCCACGTACAGCGCCTTGCCCTGCTGGACGGCGGAGGCCAGGGCCCCCATCGTCTCCTCCAGCGGGGTGTGCGGGTCGAAGCGGTGCGAGTAGAAGATGTCGACGTGGTCGAGGCCCATCCGGTTCAGGGAGGCGTCGAGCGAGGACAGCAGGTACTTGCGGGAGCCCCACTCGCCGTACGGGCCGGGGTGCATCTCGTACCCGGCCTTGGTGGAGATGATCAGCTCGTCGCGGTACGGCGCGAAGTCCTGGGCGAAGAGCTTGCCGAAGTTCAGCTCGGCGGAGCCGGGCGGCGGCCCGTAGTTGTTCGCCAGGTCGAAGTGGGTGACGCCGAGGTCGAAGGCGCGGCGCAGGATCGCGCGCTGGGTGTCGAGGGCGCGGTCGTCGCCGAAGTTGTGCCAGAGGCCGAGGGAGACGGCGGGGAGCTTGAGGCCGCTGCGGCCCGAGCGGCGGTACTCCATGGAGTCGTAGCGGTCTGCTGCGGCGCGGTACAGGGGGGAATCAGTCACGTATCTCTGCTTATCACGGACTTGTGACAGTCCCGGGCTGGGAGCCTGTCGCCCGTGCGCAGTAGTGTGGCGGCTTGCGGACCGCCGCGGCACGGCGGGCCTGCCGCTGCATGGAGAGGTAAAGAACAGTGAACCTGCGCGACCTGGTGTACGGGCTCTACGCACGCCGGGTGGAAGGCCGCCTCGACCATGACCAGGTGCCCAAGCACATCGGGGTCATCCTCGACGGGAACCGCCGCTGGGCCAAGGCCTCCGGCGGGACGCCCGAGCAGGGCCACAAGGCCGGCGCGGACAAGATCCAGGAGCTGCTCGGCTGGTGCGCCGAGACCGACGTCGAGGTCGTCACGCTCTGGATGCTCTCCACGGACAACCTGAACCGGCCGGAGGAGCAGCTCGTCCCGCTGCTCGGCATCATCGAGAACGCCGTGCGGGCGCTGGCCGCCGACGGCCGCTGGCGCGTCCACCACGTCGGCACGATGGACCTGCTCCCCGCCCGTACGCAGTCGGTGCTCAAGGAGGCCGAGCAGTCCACCCACGACAACACGGGGATACTCGTGAACGTGGCCGTGGGCTACGGCGGCCGTCAGGAGATCGCCGACGCGGTCCGCTCGCTGCTCCTGGAGCACGCGGAGCGCGGCACGAGCTTCGAGGAGCTCGCCGAGATCGTCGACGTCGAGCACATCTCGGAGCACCTCTACACCCGCGGCCAGCCCGACCCGGACCTGGTGATCCGCACCAGCGGCGAGCAGCGGCTGTCCGGATTCATGCTGTGGCAGAGCGCCCATTCCGAGTACTACTTCTGTGAGGTCCACTGGCCGGCCTTCCGGAAGGTCGACTTCCTGCGGGCGCTGCGCGACTACGCCGCGCGGCACCGGCGCTACGGGACCTGATCCCCGGATCCGGACGGGCCCCGCGGGGGCCCGGTGACCCGGTCGGAACCGATCACCTCGTGTTCACGAACACGTCGTCATATGCCATGGCATGGCTGAGCCTGTTCGAGGGCATATCCCTGGTGAAGTGAGCGGCACGGAGACCGCCACCCGGGAGGCCCCTTGCACCAGGACGACCGTGCGGGACACGTACGGGAGAAGCGGAGGGCCGTGGTTCGGCCCGTGCACGGTGGCCCGAACCCGGTCCCAATCCGCAGCGACACCGGTTCCGTCGCACCCCGACCTCACAGGGGTCTTCCGAGGGGGTCTGTCCATCCGTGGTGACCAGCACGAAGCGCCGCCTTTCCGACCGGCGCACCTATGTTCTCGACACCAGCGTCCTGCTGGCCGACCCCAACGCCGTCTCCCGGTTCGAGGAGCACGAGGTCGTGCTCCCGATCGTCGTGGTGACGGAGCTTGAGGCCAAGCGGCACCATCCCGAGCTCGGCTACTTCGCCCGGCAGGCCCTGCGCCTCCTGGACGACTTCCGGGTCCGGTACGGACGCCTGGACGCCCCGCTCCCCGTGGGGGACCTGGGCGGCACCCTGCGTGTCGAACTCAACCATTCCGACCCCGGCATCCTGCCCGCCGGCTACAGGTTGGGGGACAACGACTCACGGATCCTCGCGGTCGCGCGCAACCTCCAGGCGGAGGGGTACGACGTCACGGTCGTCTCCAAGGACCTGCCGCTGCGCATCAAGGCCTCGTCGGTCGGGCTCCTCGCCGAGGAGTACCGGGCCGAACTGGCCATCACGGACGCCAACGGCTGGACCGGGATGTCCGACCTGGCGCTCTCCGGCGAGCAGGTCGACCTGCTCTACGACCAGGAGTCGCTGTACGTGCCGGAGGCCGCCGAGCTTCCGGTCCACACGGGCCTGGTGCTCCAGTCCGAGCGGGGCAAGGCGCTCGGCCGGGTCACCGCCGAGGGGAACGTGCGGCTGGTCCGCGGCGACCGGGAGGCCTTCGGGCTCCGCGGCCGCAGCGCGGAGCAGCGGATCGCGCTGGACCTGCTCCTCGACCCGGACGTCGGCATCATCTCCATGGGCGGGCGGGCCGGCACCGGCAAGTCCGCGCTCGCGCTCTGCGCGGGCCTGGAGGCGGTCCTGGAGCGCCGTCAGCACCAGAAGGTGATGGTCTTCCGTCCGCTGTACGCGGTCGGCGGCCAGGAGCTCGGCTACCTGCCGGGCAGCGAGGCGGAGAAGATGAGCCCCTGGGCTCAGGCCGTCTTCGACACGCTGTCCTCGGTCGCGAGCCGCGAGGTGGTGGAGGAGGTCCTCGGCCGCGGGATGCTGGAGGTCCTGCCGCTCACCCACATCCGCGGCCGTTCGCTCCACGACGCGTTCGTCATCGTGGACGAGGCCCAGTCCCTGGAGCGGAACGTCCTCCTGACCGTTCTGTCCCGAATCGGGGCGAATTCGCGGGTCGTTCTGACCCATGACGTCGCCCAGCGCGACAACCTCAGGGTCGGCCGGTACGACGGAGTCGTCGCCGTGGTCGAGAAGCTGAAGGGGCATCCGCTCTTCGCCCACGTCACCCTCACCCGCTCCGAGCGCTCCCAGATCGCGGCGCTCGTGACGGAGATGCTGGAGGACGGTCAGATCTGACCCGATCGGTACGGGTCCGTCCCCGTACGGAAGTTGGCGCCGCCCGGCAGAGCGCAGGAGCTTAGCCGGGCGGCGCCCCCATGTCCGCCTTATCTGCGAAAACACCTACCCCCGCCCAGGTGTGAGCTTTCACACGCAACGCAGAATTGCCTTGCGGTGTCGCCGTCCGGCAGAGTCTTGCTTCCGTCAGGCCCCGCATACGGCACCCGTGCACCTTCAGGCGCACCAGCACCACATAACTCCACAGTCGTTCGCCGTATGCCGCCCACAGCACCACGGGCCCGTGTCTTCTGTGACCGTGTACGTCGGAGACCAGCGCCAGGGGCACGATTTCGCCCGCGTGGTCACCTGTGCGGGCGTGCTGGAAGGAAACCGTGTGAGCCGGATCTCGGTCCGGGGATTCGCGGTGGCTTCGGCCACTGCGGTCACCACCGTCGGCGCCGTCATGGGCGTTGCGTCGGGTAACGCCGCCCAGTCCTCGGACGACAACTTCGAGGCCACCGCGGCCGACACCACGCTGCTCGCGGACATCCCCGTGGGCGAACAGGCCCAGGTACAGGTCTCGTCCCTCTCGGAGCAGGCCGACGTCCAGGCCGCCGCTGCCGACTCCCTCGCCAAGAAGTCCGCGGAGGAGACGGCCCGTCTCCGCGCCGCCAAGGACGCCGAGGCGAAGAAGGAGGCCGCCGACAAGGTCGCCGCCGAGGAGAAGGCCGAGAAGGAGCGCAAGGAGGCCGAGGAGCGCGCCAGCCGTTCCGCGGTCCGCGACGCCTCGACCTTCAGCGCGCAGGGCTCGTACTCCGTGGCCGAGGTCAAGGCGATCGCCCGCCAGATGATCCCGGCCTCGCAGTTCCAGTGCTTCAGCAACATCGTGGACCACGAGTCCACCTGGAACTACAAGGCCGTCAACCCGGGTTCGGGTGCCTACGGTCTCGTCCAGGCGCTCCCCGGCAGCAAGATGGCCAGCGCGGGCGCCGACTGGCAGACCAACCCGGCCACCCAGATCAAGTGGGGCCTCAACTACATGAACAGCCGCTACGGCAGCCCCTGCGGCGCCTGGTCGTTCTGGCAGTCCCACCGCTGGTACTAGAACGGCGTGCTCGACTTCGGGGAGCCCCCCACCGTCCAACGGTGGGGGGCTCCCCGCGTGTAGGTTCACAACTCCACGGATTCCGGGGGGAACGCCGGGGAACGAGTGGGAAAAAGCGAGCGGGGGATGAGGAAAGCGATGTCGAGAGTGCCAGGGTGGCTGGGTCGGCTGGGCGCGAGCCTGAGCCGTATGGGTGAACGCCTCGACGAGCGGCGGGCCGAGGCGGAGCGCGACGATCCGCTGGACCCGTCGTACGAGGAGCCGCAGCGGCGGCGGACGGCCGACGCGCCCCCGGAGGCCGGGCAGACGGCCGGGACCCCGGGCGGCGCCCGCACCGGAGACGCCGACGCCCCGGACGCCGACCCGGACACCGCCGCACCCCTCCCGGAGGCGGCCGCCGCCCCGGCCTCCGTGCCCGCGCCCCCCTCGTACGCCCCCGCCGTCGCCGCCCGGCCCGACCCCGTCGCCGCGATCCCGTGGGGCATGCGGGTCGCCGCCGAGGCGAGCTGGCGCCTGCTCGTCTTCGCCGGCACCGTCTGGGTGCTGATGAAGGTGATCAGCTCCGTCCAGCTGGTCGTCCTCGCCTTCGTCGCCGCGCTGCTCGTCACCGCCCTGCTCCAGCCCACCGTGGCCATGCTCCGCAGGAGGGGCCTGCCCCGCGGGCTCGCGACGGCCGTCACCGCCGTCTCCGGCTTCGTGGTGATGGGCCTGGTCGGCTGGTTCGTGGTGTGGCAGGTGATGGACAACATCGACAACCTGACCGATCGCGTCAAGGACGGCATCGAGGAGCTCAAGCGCTGGGCCCTGGACAGCCCGTTCCACGTGACCGAGCGCCAGATCAACGAGATCGCGAAGAACCTCAGCGACACCATCGGCGCCAACGCCGAGCAGATCACCTCCGTGGGACTCCAGGGCGTCGCCGTCTTCGTCGAGGCGATGACCGGCATCCTGCTCGCCATGTTCTCGACGCTCTTCCTGCTGTACGACGGGAAGAAGGTCTGGGAGTGGACGCTCAAGCTGGTGCCCGCCCAGGCCCGGCCCGGCGTCGCCGGTGCGGGGCCGCGCGCCTGGCGCACCCTCACCGCCTATGTGCGCGGCACGGTGCTCGTCGCCCTGATCGACGCGGTCTTCATCGGCCTCGGACTCTGGTTCCTCGAAGTCCCGATGGCCGTGCCGCTGGCCGTCTTCATCTTCCTCTTCGCGTTCATCCCGCTGGTCGGCGCCGTCGTCTCCGGCGCCCTCGCCGTCGTGGTCGCCCTGGTCACCAACGGCCCGTTCACCGCGCTCATGGTGCTGGTCGTCGTCCTCGCCGTGCAGCAGATCGAGGGCCACGTCCTCCAGCCCTTCATCCTCGGGCGCGCGGTGCGGGTCCACCCGCTGGCCGTCGTCCTCGCGGTCGCGGCCGGCGGCCTGACCGCCGGCATCGGCGGCGCCGTGGTCGCCGTCCCCCTGGTCGCCGTCGTCAACACGGTGGTCGGCTACCTCCGCGCGTACAGCACGGAGCAGGCCCTGCGCAGCGCCCCCGAGCCCCGCGGGGCGACCGCCTACGAGGTCGCGCCGACCCCCGCCCCCGGCACGCTCGCGGGCAAGGCGGAGAAGCGCCCGTGATCTCGGAACCGGAGCTCGACGGCGACACCTCGTACGACACCACGGAGGTCCTGACGGAGGAACAGGCCCGGCGCACGCCCGGCCCCCGCCGCCCGTGGCTGTGGGCGGTCGGCGGCGCGGTGCTGGCGTCGGCGGTGTGGGGCGGCGGGCTCTACGCCTACGAGCAGCGGAAGGAGCCGGGACCCGACCTCGGCGGGTACGCGCCCGTGGAGGGGGAGCTGGGACTCTGCAAGCGCGCGGAGCTCAAGGCGCTGGGCGCCATCCTGGGCAAGCGGACCGTGGACGGATACGGACCGCCGATGGACGAGCCGGCCATCAGCGAGGGCTCCTGCTCGGCCACCTTCGGCCCGGAGGAGGCCAGCCAGACCGTCGAGGTGACGTACACCCTGCACAAGGTGATCGACCCCGGCCACGAGTTCGAGGCCAGGGCCCGGCAGGCCGGCGTCCTGCGGAGGATCGACGGGATCGGCGAACAGGCCTGGTTCGACGACGCGAGCGAGCAGGGCGGGACGCTCTGGGTCCTCGACGGCCAGGCCGAGATCCGGTTGCAGCTGTTCTGGCAGGTGCCCTACGACGAGAACGGGAACCCGGTGCGCGGCGCCGTCGAGCAGCCCGACCTGTCCGGGATCGACGTCCCGATGTCCCAGGACGCGCTCGCCCTCATGGCCCGGCTCAAGGAGTGACCGCGCTGGGGGAGCGACCCCCCGGACACGCCGGAAGGGCCCCGGGGCGCGCAGCCCCGGGGCCCTTCTCCGTACCGTGACGTCCTACTCGGCGGAGGCGAGGACCGCTTCCGCGTCGAGGGTGACGCCGACCGCCTGGATCACCGCGGCGATCTTGACGGCCTCCTGGATCGTGGCGCGGTCGACACCGGCCTGGCGCAGCACCTGCTCGTGCGAGTCGAGGCACTGGCCGCAGCCGTTGATCGCGGACACCGCCAGCGACCACAGCTCGAAGTCGACCTTCTCGACGCCCGGGTTGCCGATGACGTTCATCCGCAGACCGGCGCGCATCGTCCCGTACTCGGGGTCCGACAGCAGGTGACGGGTCCGGTAGAAGACGTTGTTCATCGCCATGATCGCGGCGGCGGACTTGGCCGCCTGGTACGCCTCGGGCTTCAGGTTGGCCTGGGCCTCGGGCTCCAGCTCCTTGAGGACCTTCGGCGAGCGCGAGGCGATCGCGCAGGCGAGGACGGTGCCCCAGAGCTGCTGCTGGGGCAGCTCGCTGTTGCCGATGACCGAACCGAGGTTCAGCTTCAGGTCCTTGGCGAAGTCCGGTATGGCGGACTTCAGTTCGTCGAGAGCCATGTCAGATCACTCGCCCGACAGGAGCGCGGCCGCGTCGAGGGTGCCCTCGCCCTTGTTCCAGTTGCAGGGGCACAGCTCGTCGGTCTGCAGGGCGTCGAGGACCCGCAGGACCTCCTTGGGGTTACGGCCGACGGAGCCGGCGGTCACCATGGTGAACTGGATCTCGTTGTTCGGGTCGACGATGAAGACGGCACGCTGGGCGAAGCCGTCCTCGCCGCGGACGCCGCAGTCGCTCATGAGCTCGTGCTTCGAGTCGGCCAGCATCGGGAAGGGCAGGTCACGCAGGTCGGCGTGGTCCTTGCGCCAGGCGTGGTGGACGAACTCGGAGTCGCCGGAGACGCCGAGGATCTGGGCGTCGCGGTCCGCGAACTCGTCGTTCAGCTTGCCGAACGCGGCGATCTCGGTGGGGCAGACGAAGGTGAAGTCCTTCGGCCAGAAGAACACCACGCGCCACTTGCCCTCGTAGGCCTTGTGGTCGATCTGCTCGAACTCCTTGCCGCTCTCCAGCGACACGCAGGCGGTCAGGTCGTAGGCGGGGAACTTGTCACCGACAGTGAGCACGCGCTCTCCTTGCGAACAGGAAGGGTCCCTTTTGAGGTCTTCCGTGGGGGTTGGACGGCTCACAGCATGGCACGGAGTGCATTGATCAGTGAAATAGCTAGAGTGGGTCGTGTTGATCGAAGGTGGTTATCAGTGATCCCGGCACGACGTGTGAAACAACCCAGCCTCTCCCAGCTCAGAGCCTTCGCGGCGGTGGCCGAGCATCTGCACTTCCGCGACGCGGCGGCCGCCATCGGCATGAGCCAACCCGCCCTCTCGGGCGCGGTTTCGGCACTCGAAGAGGCACTCGGTGTCCAACTCCTCGAGCGTACGACGCGGAAGGTGCTGCTCTCGCCGGCGGGGGAGCGGCTCGCCGTCCGCGCCCGGGGGGTCCTCGGCGCGGTCTCGGAGCTGATGGAGGAGGCGGAGGCGGCCCAGGCCCCGTTCACCGGGGTGCTGCGGCTCGGGGTGATCCCGACGGTCGCCCCCTACCTGCTGCCCACGGTGCTGCGGCTGGTCCACCGCCGCTACCCGGACCTCGACCTCCAGGTCCACGAGGAGCAGACCTCCTCGCTGCTGGAGGGGCTGGCGGCCGGACGCCTCGACCTGCTGCTCCTCGCCGTGCCCCTCGGCGTCCCCGGGGTCACCGAACTGCCCCTCTTCGACGAGGACTTCGTCCTGGTCACCCCGCAGGGCCATCCGCTCGCCGGCCGGGACGACATCCCGCGCGAGGCCCTCAGGGAACTGCGGCTGCTGCTCCTCGACGAGGGGCACTGCCTGCGCGACCAGGCGCTCGACATCTGCCGCGAGGCCGGGCGCGCGGACGGCGCCGAGGTCACCACCACCGCGGCGGGGCTCTCCACCCTCGTGCAGCTGGTGGCCGGCGGACTGGGGGTGACCCTGCTGCCGCGCACCGCGGTCACCGTCGAGACCGCCCGCAACAACGCCCTGTGGACGGGGCTCTTCACCGAACCGGCGCCCGCCCGGCGGATCGCCCTCGCCATGCGCACCGGCGCGGCCCGGCACGCCGAGTTCGAGGAACTCGCGACGGAACTGCGCGGGGCGATGCGCGGACTGCCCGTACGGGTGCTGGACGGCGACGGCTGAGCGCCCGTACGCGCGGGGCGGTTCCCGGGAACCCGCCCGCGCGCCGGGCCGGCACGGCGGACGGCGGCTCCCGATACCCCCCGGTATCGGGAACCGCCGCCCCCTGCTCGTACATCCGCCCGGAGGGTTACTCCGTGCGCAGCCCGTCCGCCCGCATCAGGCGCCAGAGGACGGGCATGCTCAGCAGCGTCACGGCCGCGATCAGACCGAGACCGATCCCGACGACGGGCAGGAAGGCCCACCAGTCCCGGACCTGCTGACCGCCCATCCCCAGCAGCACCACCCCCAGGCCGGTCCCGCCCACGACCGACAGGACCAGGCCGACGGTGATCGGCACCGCCGTCTGCCAGAGCACCGACCAGCTCAGGGTGGACCGCCGGGTGCCGAAGGCGACCAGCGAGGACAGCAGCCGCCTGCGGTCCCTGAGCTGCTCCAGGGTCGCGACCAGCAGGGAGGCCGCCACCAGCAGCATCGTCAGGGTGGAGCCGACCAGGATGCCGGTGCGGACGCTGCCGAACGCGGCGTCCCGCTCGGTCTCCGCGAGGGTGCGGACCCAGGACGTCGGGTCGATCTCCTCCGCGGTGTTCCGCACGTGGTCGGCGGCGTCGGGCACGGCGGGGTCGAGCCGGACCATGGCCTGCGCGTCGGGATCGTCGAGCCGGGCGGCGTCGATCGCCGTCGGGGTGGCGAGGACCCCGTACTGGTGCATGCCTGTCGGGTCCGGGCGGGAGTCCACGACCCGCGCCGTGGCAGGGATCCGCCACTGCGGCGGCGGGCCGTCCCCGGCGCGCTGCGGCTCGCTCGGGTGCGGATGCGGGTCGCGCAGCGCGACCGCGGCGCCCGGTCGGGCCGCCCTCGTGACGAAGGAGTCGTCGGGGCTGCCCTGTGCGCCGTGCGCCAGGAGGACGAACACGTCGCCGTCCTTGCAGGAGGGCAGTGTGGCGAACTCGGCGAGGGAGGCGCAGTCGCCGACCCTGAGCGCGCTCATCGGGGCGTACCCCTCGCCCTGCTTGAGGGGCCCGGGGCGCCACACGTGCGACTCGACGATCCCGACGACGTCCCGGACGCCCTCGGTCCGCTCGAAGCGGGCGATCGTCCCGCGCGCCGCGTCGGCGGATCCGGCGTCGACACCGACGACGATCTCCGCGCGGGACACGTCCTGGCCCGTGCCCCGGGTGAAGTCGTTCTCCATCGCCTGGAAGAGCATCTGGAGCGCGATCGCGCCCGTCGCCGCGACGACGATGCCGCTGACGGCGCGGGCCGCCGTGCCGCTGCTCAGCTGGAGCCGGCGGACGGCCAGCTGCCAGGCCACGGGTCCGGCGTGCAGCCGCTTCACCCCGGCCTCCACGAGCCACGGGAGCAGCGTCGTCAGGCCGATCAGGGCGAGGGTGGTGCCGGCCGCCACGCCCACGGTGTCGATGCTCGCCTCGGTCACCCGCACGTCGCCCATGAGCGGGACGAGCAGGGCGGCGCCCGCCGCGAGGAGCAGCAGGCGCCACCAGAGGCGCCGGCGGCGGGGGGTGGAGGTCCGGACCACCCCGAGCGGCTCGACGACCACTCCGCGCATCGCGACGAGGGTGACCACCACGGAGGAGACCGGGACGGCGACGAGGGCGAGCGCGGCGAGCGCGGTCATCGGCACGACGTCGGCGGGGTACGCGTTGACGTCCCAGATGGTGAACGCCCCGGCGAACCGGCGGGCCGCCGCGAACAGTCCGATGCCCACGAGGAGGCCCAGCAGCGAGCCCGCGAGGGACTCGCCGGCCGCGATCCGCCGGATCATGGCGGTGTCGGCGCCGACGAGGCGGAGGGCCGCGAGGCGCCGGTCGCGCTGCTCGCCGCCGAAGCGGACGGCGGTGGCGATGAAGACGAGGACCGGTAGCAGCAGGACGACGCAGGCGACGACGACGAGCAGGATCAGGAACGCGTTCATCGGTTCCTCGGGCACCGACCAGCCGTAGCGCACGCCGCGCCCGTCGTAGTTGTCGGTGGTGAGGAAGCCGACGTGGGCGACGTACCGCAGCTCGGCGGGCCCGATGAGGCCCTCCGGTCCGATGGTCCCGCCGATCCGGTAGGGGAGGCGCTCCTTGAGGAGGGCGCCCTCGGGGGAGTCGAGCAGCTCGCGGAGCGCGGGGGAGACCAGCATCTCGCCGCGCGCGGGGAACGCCGCGGCGCCCGGCGGGACCGCCGGGCGGTCGCCCTCCGGCCGCAGCAGCAGGCCGCTGACCACGTCGTCGCGGTAGATCGTGGTCCTGCCGAGGTGGAGGAAGGAGTCGGGGCGCGGCGCGTCGACCCGCCCGCTGCCGTCGACGGCGCGGACGGACTCGCGGACCTCCCGCTGGAAGAGCATGTTCGGCAGGGAGGAGGCGAGCAGCAGCAGGGCCACGCCGAAGCCGACCCCGGTCGCGGTGAGCAGGGTGCGCAGGCGGCCCGACCGGCCTCCGGCGACCGAGAACCGCGCGCCGAGCGCCAGGTCGCGGAGCCGGGTGCGGAGCGTCATGCCGCCCACTCCGCGTCCCGCACCGCTCCGTCGCGCACGACGATCTCGCGGTCCGAGTAGGCGGCGACGCGGGCCTCGTGGGTGACGAGGACGACGGCGGCGCCGGTGTCCCGGGAGGCGTCGGTGAGGAGTCGCATGACCCGCTCGCCGTTGAGGGAGTCGAGGGCGCCGGTCGGTTCGTCGGCGAAGATCACCCGCGGGGCGGTGACGAGCGCGCGGGCGACGGCGACGCGCTGGCCCTGACCGCCGGATATCTCGCCGGGGCGCTTGTGCGCGGTGTCGTCGATCTCCAGGCGGGCCAGCCACTCGGTGGCCCGCGCCTCGGCTGCCCTGCGCTTCTCGCCGTTGAGGCGGAGGGGGAGGGCGACGTTCTCGACGCAGGTCAGCTCGGGGACGAGCTGGCCGAACTGGAAGACGAATCCGAAGTCGGTGCGGCGCAGGGAGCTGCGTGCCGTGTCGGACAGGGCGGTCAGCTCGCGTCCGTCGTAGGTGATGACGCCCGCGTCGGGGCGCACGATTCCGGCGAGGCAGTGCAGCAGGGTCGACTTCCCGGAGCCCGAGGGGCCCATGACGGCCACGACCTCGCCGGCCCGGAGCGCGAAGGAGGCGCCGGCCAGTGCCGTGGTGGGGCCGTAGGCCTTGTCGAGGCCGGTGGCCGTGAGGAGCGGGGCGGAGGTCATCGGCGGACCTCCTCGGCGAGCCGGTCGAGGCGGGCGGCGGTCAGCTCCAGCCAGCGCAGGTCCGCCTCCAGGTGGAAGAGGGCGTGGTCGCAGATGAGCTGGTCGGCGAGGTCGCCGTCCCGCTTGCGCCGGGTGAGCTCGCGCATCAGGCGCAGGTGCTCGGCCCGCTGGGTGTCGAGGAGCCCTTCGGCGCCGCGGCCGGTGAGCAGGGCCAGGACGACCTTGGTGTAGAGCGTCGACTGGAGGTAGGGCTCGGGCTTCTCGGGGGTGGCGAGCCACTGGGCGACATCGGTGATGCCCGCCTCGGTGATGGCGTACCGCTTCCGCTCCGGGCCGCCGCCCGCCTCGATGCCGTCGACGACGACGAGGCCGTTCTTCAGGAGCCGGGACATGGTCGAGTAGACCTGGCCGTAGTGCAGCGGCCGGTCGTGGCCGAACTTCTCGTCGAAGGCGCGCTTGAGGTCGTAACCGTGGCGCGGGCCGGACTCCAGGAGCCCCAGGAGGGTGTGACCGATGGACATGGCGGCCACTGTACACGGGATGTATACCTACGGTGTATAGCCGTGTGTCGTGCGCCGGGGAGAACCCGACACGAAGCGGAACCATCCCCTCACGCAACCATCGGCCCCGTCCGCGCGTCGGTTCCTCTGGGCATGGGTGCTGATTCTCACGTCCGGAAAAGGCGTGATCGGTTGTTCTTTGTCTGCATCGTCGGTGTTAGCTGGCTAGCTGACCCGATCCGGCGCGGGGACACGGGCCGAGGCACGCCGGGACACACGACGAGCGGAGCGACACGACACATGGGCGGACCGGACAAGAGCAAGGCGAAGAAACGCGGCCTGCGCCGCCTCTTCACCTGGAAGAAGCTCCTGGGCACCTTCTTCGTGGCCTGCCTGCTCGCCATGGGCGCCCTGTACGTCGTCTACCTCATGGTCCCGGTGCCGACGGCCAACGCCGAGGCGACGATGCAGAGCAACATCTACAAGTACTCCAACGGCAAGGTCCTCGCCCGCACCGGCCGGATCAACCGCGAGATCGTCGGCCTCGACCGGATCCCCGCGCAGGTCCAGAAGGCCTTCGTCGCCGCGGAGAACAAGACCTTCTACAAGGACAACGGCGTCGACATCAAGGGCACCACGCGCGCCGCCTGGTCCACCATCACCGGCAAGGGCAAGCAGGGTGGTTCGACCATCACCCAGCAGTACGTCAAGAACTTCTACCTGAGCCAGGACCAGACCGCGACGCGCAAGCTCAAGGAGATGGTCATCGCCATCAAGGTCGACCGGCAGTCGACCAAGAGCGAGATCCTCGCCGGGTACATGAACACCAGCTACTACGGCCGCAGCGCCTACGGCATACAGGCGGCGGCCCGCTCGTACTACGGCGTCGACGCCACCCGCCTCACCACCGCCCAGGGCGCCTACCTCGCCTCGCTGCTCCAGGCGCCCAACCAGTACGACTGGACCTCCGCCAGCAGCACCGGCCGCAAGCTCGTCGAGGAGCGGTGGAACTACGTCCTCGACAACATGGTCGGCGAGGGCTGGCTCTCCCCGTCCGAGCGGGCCGGCATGAAGTTCCCCGTCCCGCAGAAGCCCAAGCCGCTCCCCGGCATGGAGGGCCAGACCGGCTACATCGTCGAGGCCGCCAACCAGGAGCTGATGCGCCAGGGCGTCAGCGAGGAGGACATCAAGGCCGGCGGCTGGACCATCACGCTCTCCATCGACGAGAAGCGGCAGAAGGCCCTCGTCAAGGCCGTCGACCGGCAGCTGGAGGCCAAGCTCGACCGCAAGGGCGACAAGAAGGACGCGACCGTCCAGGCGGGCGCCACCTCCGTCGACCCCAAGACCGGGGACGTCGTCGCCCTGTACGGCGGCGTCGGCGCCACCGAGCACTGGACGTCCAACGCGACCCGCCGCGACTACCAGCCCGCCTCCACCTTCAAGCCGATCGTCCTCGCCTCCGCGCTCGACAACCGCTCCGTCACCCAGGACGGCCGGGAGATCGCCCTCGGCACGGTCTACGACGGCACCAGCCGGCGCGAGGTCGTCGGCAGCGACATCCCCTTCTCCCCGGAGAACGAGGACGACCGGAGCTACGGCCCCGTCACCGTCCAGAAGGGCACCAACAGCTCGATCAACTCCGTCTTCGCGCAGATGATCGTCGACGTCGGCCCCGCCAGGACCAAGAAGACCGCCCTCTCCCTCGGCATGAAGGACGGCGCGGACTTCGGCGAGACCCCCGCCATGTCGCTCGGCACCATGGGCGCCTCCACGATGGACATGGCCGGCGTCTACGCCACCCTCGACAACCACGGCAAGAAGGTCATTCCGACCCTCGTGAAGGCCGCCGAGCACCGGGACCGCACGCTCTCCCCCGCCAAGGGGATCGGCGAACAGGTCATCAGCCGCAAGGCGGCCGACACCGTCACCAAGGCCATGACGGGCGTCGTCCAGAACGGCTCCGGCTTCCGTGCCGCCGGCGACTACGAGGCCGCGGGCAAGACCGGCACCTCCGAGAACAACCGCTCCGCCTGGTTCGTCGGCTACACCCCCGAACTCGTCACCGCGGTCGCTCTCTTCGGCGAGGACGCCAAGGGCAACCAGGTCACCCTCACCAACACCATCAACGAGGGCCGCGCCAACGGCGGACGCACGCCGGCCCAGATCTGGGGCGACTACACCGAGCGCGCCCTCGGCGGCGGCTCCGACGCCTCCTTCGACCTGGAGACCGAGGGCGCGGGCGACATCGGCCCGGATCCGTCGCCCAGCGGCAGCACCGAGCCGACCGAGGAGCCGACCGAGGAGCCCACGGAGGAGCCGACGACGCGGTCCCCGGACCCGACGCCCCCGCCGACCTCCACGGCCACCACGCCGGCCGAGCCGACGCGCGACCCGGCCACGACGCCGCCGGAGCCCACGACCGCCCCGCCGGTCACCGACGAGCCGTCACCGCCGCCGTCCATCGAACCGCCCGACCCGGGCGGCAGCCAGGGCACCGACGGCCCGCGGCGGTAGCACCGCGGCCACCGACCGGCGAAGGGCCGGACCCCCTCAGGGGTCCGGCCCTTCCGCACGTCCGCCGCGGCCCGACGGGCCGAGGACCGCCCGGGGCCGCTACGAACGGCCCGGCGGGCTGCGTACGACCCGGCGCCGCGAACGGCCCGGGTCTGCCACGTACCGCCCGGGGCCGCCGCGAACGGCCCGGCGGGCTGCCTACCGCCCGGCGCCGCTACGAGTGGCTCGGCGTGGCCAGCTCGAACCAGACCACCTTGCCGCCCGAGAGCCGGGTCGCCCCCCACCGCCGCGCCAGCCGGTTCACCAGGAACAGGCCGCGCCCGCCCTCGTCGGTCTCCCGCGCCCGCCGCTGCCGCGGCAGCTGCGGCGAGTCGTCGCCGACCTCGCAGCGCAGCACGTCCGTCCGCAGCAGCCGCAGCGTCACCGGCCGCTCCGCGTACCGCACGGCGTTGGTCACGACCTCGCTGATCAGCAGCTCGACCGAGTCCGTCAGCTCCTCCAGGCCCCAGCGCGCGAGCGCCCGCCGGGCGAGCCTCCGGGCCCGCCCCGGAGCCGCGTCCTCCGGGTCGAGGAACCAGTACGCCACGTCGCTCGGCGCGATCCCGTCGAACCGCGCCGCCAGCAGCGCGATGTCGTCGTCCCGGTCGCCGGGCCCCAGCATGTCCAGGACGTCGTCGCAGAGCGCCTCCAGCGGCGGCGAGTGGTCCGGCCCGGTCAGCTGCGCGGTCGCCGCGAGGCGCTCCCGCAGCTGCTCGATCCCGGTCCACACGTCCCGCAGCCGGGACTCCACCAGACCGTCCGTGTACAGCAGCAGCGTGGCACCGGCCGGGGCGTCCAGCTCGACCGCCTCGAAGTCCACCCCGCCCACCCCGATCGGGGCGCCCGGAGGCACCCGCAGGACCTCGGCGCGGCCGCCCAGGTGCAGCAGTATCGGCGGCGGATGGCCGGCGTTCGCCACGGTGATCCGGTGCGAGACCGGGTCGTACACCGCGTACATGCAGGTCGCCATCCGGTTCTCGCCGAGCCGCTGCGCCTGCTCGTCCAGATGGTGCAGGACCTCCTGCGGCGGCAGGTCGAGCCCTGCCAGGGTCTGCGCGGTCGTGCGCAGCTGCCCCATGATCGCCGCCGAGGTCATCGAGTGGCCCATGACGTCGCCGACGACCAGCGCCACCCGGCTGCCCGGCAGCGGGATCGCGTCGTACCAGTCGCCGCCCACCCGGGCCGTCTCGGCCGCCGGCAGGTAGCGCGAGGCGAGCTTGACGCCGGTCGGCTGCGGCAGCGAGTCCGGCAGCATCGTCCGCTGGAGCTCGTCCGCGATGTACGCCTCACGCCCGTACAGGACGGCCTTGTCGATGCCGAGCGCCGTGTGCGTGGCCAACTGCGCCGCGACGAGAAGGTCGTTCGGCTCGAAACCGGCCCGCTCCGGCCGCCGCAGGAACACGGCGGCGCCGATCACCCGGCGCCGGCCGCGCAGCGGCGCGAGGACCGCCCGCAGCCCGCCGGGCAACGGATGCTCCGGGCCGAGCAGTTCGGTCAGCGCCGTCTTGGCGGCCGCGGAGTCGCCGAACACCGGCCGCACCCCGCGCAGCACCTCGGCCAGCGCCCCACCGGACCGCACCTCGCAGAGTTCGGCCGCGGGGGTCGGGTCCGGATCGGGCACGAGCACGAGCTCCTCGCCCTCCAGATCGCTTAACCGCAGCCGGTCCGTACGGCGCAGCCGCAGCACGAACGGCGCCACCGGACGCTCGTCGCCCACCGGCAGCGGGTCGCGGAGGTACACCAGGATCTCGTCCGAGAAGGTCGGCACGGTCGCCCGGCACAGGCCGAGCACGATCTCGTCCAGGTCGATGCCGCGCGCGATCCGCCGTGTCGCCGCCCCGACGAACCGGAGCTTCTCGCCCTCGCGCCGCGCGACGGTGTCCCCGCCGCGGCCGCCGCCCGGAAGCTGCGCCGACACGGCGAGGGCCATCGTGCCAGGACCGCCCGGCGGGGCGGTCGGCGGCGGCACGGGCGCGTCCGCGCCGGGGCCCGCCGCGGCCGGGACCGCCGGCCCGCCGGGCTGGGCGGGCACGTCGGAGGGCAGGCCGGCCGCTGCCTCCTGGCGAGGGCGCGCGCGTTCCTGCGACCGGGCAGCCAGGGGCTGCCGGCCTTCGTGGGAGGTGGGATGCTCCGTCACGCGTGGGGTTCCGTCCGTCCGGGCCGGTGGTGCGATGCACTCGCTCTTCTCGCCGATGCCGCGCCTTCGGCGGGGCTAAACCCCTTGTGCGCGGCGGATCTGCGGGCTCCGCGAGCGGCGGCACCAGCGGGGGTCGGAACACCCGGGCAGACGTCCGGCACTGCTCTCCCCCTCGTGGATGACTTCTGGTCAGGTCCTGCGCTGCGTTCGGTCGTTGATGTGCCGCTCGGGCGGTCTGACGTGCCGTCCGGTCCGCCTCTGCCGTGCGGAGGACGATCCTACGTTTGAACCCCGGGGGCGCATCAAGGGTCTCACGGTGCCGTGTGCGCCGGAGTGCGGTCCCAGTCGGCCGGCAGCTCCGGAACCCGCCATCCCGGATCCGGCCGCCAGTCCTCCCAGCCGTCCGAGAACGGCGCCCCCCACGCCCTGATGCGGTCCACCGCCCGGCGCCCGGCGCCGCGCACCCGGGCGGCCTGCTCCGGGCCCATCAGCCCGGAGCGCTGCGCCTGCGCGAACTCGTCCTCGTCCCGCCACAGCCAGCTGCGGTCCGGGTAGACGGAGATGTCGAGGAAGTGGTCCTCGGAGTCGATGCCGCCGGACCACCGGACCCGGGGCTCCTCCAGGTTCACGTACCAGCTGCGGAAGCGCCAGCCGCGCTCCCAGAACAGCCACACCGACCAGGCCTCGCCGGGTCTCGCCAGCTTCAGGACGCCGCTGCCGGACCACCGCGCGCGCTCCGTGGTGCGCGGCGCGGTGTAGCGGGTGGCGAGCGGCTCCTCGTGGACGGCCGTGCCGTCGGCGAGCACCGGGCGGACGCACTCCGTGCCGGGGGCCATCCAGACCGCGAGGAGGTCAGGGGTGTCCTGGACGACCGTCACCGGCCGGCAGATGTGCACCTCTCCGGTGCCGTTGCCGCGGTAGCGCCAGAGGATGTGCTCCCCCGGCGCCCAATGCTGGGAGCCGACCGATCCTGTCATGCGCAGATCTTAGGGGCGCGCTCCCACGGCCGCAGCGGCCTGGATCACGGATGAGTCACCCGGGTACGCGGGACACGCGCGCGCGTGCCCCGCGCGGGACCTCACGGGCGGGTCATCCGCAGCACGTCCAGGGCCTCGTCCAGCTGCGCCACGGTCAGGTCGCCGCGCTCCACGTACCCGGAGTCCAGCACCACCTCGCGGATGGTCCTGCGCTCGGCCAGCGACCTCTTCGCGACCTTGGCGGCCTCCTCGTACCCGATGTACTTGTTCAGCGGGGTGACCACGGACGGCGACGACTCGGCGTACTCGCGGGCCCGCTCGGCGTTGGCCGTGATCCCGTCGACCGTGCGGTCGGCGAGCAGCCGGGAGGCGTTGGCGAGGAGCCGGACGGACTCCAGGAGGTTCTTGGCCATCACCGGGAGCATCACGTTGAGCTCGAAGTTCCCGGCCGCGCCCGCGACCGCGACCGTGGTGTCGTTTCCGGTCACCTGCGCGGCGACCATGAGGACCGCCTCGGGGATCACCGGGTTGACCTTGCCCGGCATGATCGACGAGCCGGGCTGGAGGTCGGGGAGGTTGATCTCGGCGAGGCCCGTGCGGGGGCCGCTGGCCATCCAGCGCAGATCGTTGGAGATCTTGGTGAGGGAGACCGCGATCGTCCGGAGCTGCCCGGACGTCTCCACCAGGGCGTCCCGGGCGCCCTGCGCCTCGAAGTGGTCGCGGGCCTCGGTCAGCGGCAGTCCGGTGGTGCGGGCGACCTCCGCGATGACGGCCGCGGAGAAGCCGGCCGGGGTGTTGATGCCGGTGCCCACCGCTGTACCGCCCAGCGGGAGTTCGGCGAGCCGGGGGAGCGCCGACCGCAGCCGCTCGACGCCGTACGCGACCTGGGCGGCGTAGCCGCCGAACTCCTGGCCGAGGGTGACCGGCGTGGCGTCCATGAGGTGGGTGCGGCCGGACTTCACCACCGACGCGAATTCGGCCGATTTTCGCTCAAGGGAGGCGGCCAGGTGCTCCAGGGCGGGGATCAGGTCGCGGGTGACGGCTCCGGTGGCCGCGATGTGGATCGAGGACGGGAAGACATCGTTGGAGGACTGCGAGGCGTTCACGTGGTCGTTGGGGTGCACCTCGCGGCCCTCGGGGAGCCGCTCGGTGGCGAGGGTGGCGATCACCTCGTTGGTGTTCATGTTGGACGAGGTGCCGGAGCCGGTCTGGAAGACGTCCACCGGGAAGTGCTCGTCCCAGCGCCCCTCCGCGACCTCGGCGGCAGCCGAGGCGATCGCCTCGGCGCGGTCCCCGTCGATCACGCCGAGCTCGGCGTTGACCCGGGCGGCGGCGGCCTTGATCAGGGCGAGGGCCTCGATGTGGGCGCGCTCCAGGCGCTGCCCGGAGACCGGGAAGTTCTCCACGGCCCGCTGGGTCTGGGCCCGCCACTTGGCGTGCGCGGGCACCCGCACCTCGCCCATCGAGTCGTGTTCGATCCGGTGGCCGCCGGCCTGGTCTGTGTCGTTCATGTTCCTCAACCTCCTATAAAAGATGAGCACTTGTCTTGTTCGATGTATTCCCATCGGGCGTACCGGCCAGTAAAAACCGTGGGTAACCCCACTTCCAGGAGGCGCAATGACGCGCACCAGGTACAGACTCCGGTGGCCCATGGCCGTCGTCGCCGCGGCCGCCGCCGCGCTCGGCACGATGACCGCCGCCGCACCCGCCGGAGCGGCCGGCCCGGCCGCCGGCACCGCGGCGGTGACCGCCGCCGTCCCGCTCCCGCCCGCCCTCGAAGCCGTCCGCGCCGCCGAGGCCGTCAAGATCTACGGCAGCCCCGAGGAGCGCCCGCCCGCCCAGCGGAAGACCGGCCTGATCTCGCTCGGCGACAGCGAGATCTCCGGCGAGGGCGTCGGCACCTACGAGTCCCCGACCAACGGTCCCACCAACTGGTGCCACCGCTCGCCCGAGGCCGCCATCCACCGCACCGGAATCCCCGCGGACCTCACGTTCAACGTGTCCTGCTCCGGCGCGTACACCGGAAACATCCGGATCGGCGGCTCGAAGCAGTACGCCGACGAGCTCGTCCAGAGCGACAACCTGGCCGTCAAGGCGCGCAACACCCGGATCAAGATGATCACACTCGTCGCCGGCGCCAACGACGACCTGCAGTTCGGGCCGGTCATGACCGACTGCGTCACGCGCTACCTGCTGCTCCAGGGCGCCTGCGAGCCCAAGTACGCGGGCGGCTGGCAGGCCCGCGTCGACGCGCTCGTCCCCAAGGTCGAGCAGACCGTCCGCGACCTCAGGACCGTGATGCGCGACGCCGGGTACGCCGACGGCGACTACAAGCTCGTCCTCATGGGCTACCCCAGCCCCATCGGCCCCGACTTCCGCGACAACCCGAACTTCCCCGGGAAGCTGATCTGCGGCGGACTCGGCTACGACTCCGACACCGTCTGGGGCCGCAACACCGCCGTCCCCGCCTTCGAGCGCGGGATGCGCGCGGCCGCCGCCTCCACCGGCGCCGTCTACCTCGACAACTCGCGGCTCTTCCACGGCCACGAGGTCTGCATGGAGGACGCCTGGGCCCGCGGCCTCTACATCGACCTCTCCAAGCCCGGGACCCCGGACGAGAACTCCGTACGGCAGTCCTTCCACCCCAACGCGCGCGGCCACGCCGCCTTCGCCTCCTGCCTCACCCAGATCTACGCCTCCGGCCTGCGTGAGGGAAGCTGCGCGGACGTGAACTCCTCGGGCACCCCGACGCTCTTCCCGCTCGCCTGGGACGACGCCTACAAGCCGCTGAGGAACGGGGCGACGGGCAACTGCCTCGACGTCGACGCGGCCACCTCGTCCAACGGCACCGCCGTCCTCGGCTGGGACTGCCACGGCGGCCGCAACCAGGGCTGGTGGTACGACTCCACCCGCCGCACCGTCCACACCGAGCTGACCCAGGACCGCTGCCTCGACGTCCCCGGGTCCGGCTACCAGGCGGGCAGGGCGCTGGCCCTGTGGAACTGCCACGGCGGCGCCAACCAGCGGTTCGTGCGCGACGGCGCCACGATCCGCCCGGCCGAGGCGACCGGCCTCTGCCTCACCCAGAGCGCGGCGAAGCAGCCGATCAGGCTCCAGAACTGCGACGGCTCGGCGAACCAGAAGTTCGCGTAGCCGGCGCACCGCCCGCGAGGACCGCGGCCCCCGTCCGCCGACCCGGACGGGGGCCGCGGCGCAGGTACGCGACGACCTGCCGACCGGCGCGTCCGCCCCGGCCCGACGGGTGCGGGATCAGAGGGGCTTGAGCGTGGTCATGGCCAGTTCGTAGGCGGGGAGCATCGCCCGGTGCTCCTCGGTGTCGAGCCCGCCGAGGTGCACGAACACCGTCCCCCCAGGCGTCGGGACGGCGAAGGCGCGCTCCTCCTTCGACTCCTCCGCCGTCTCGTCACGGACGGTGTACGTCACCTCGGTGACGGGGCCCGCGCCGGACCGGCTCTCCCGGTAGGCGACCGCGGAGGCGCTCCGCTCCGCCGCCACGAATCCTTCGAGGGCGGCCCTGGCCGACCCCTTTCCGGCCGTCCACACCCGCAGGAACCCCACGTGGCCGGCCGGCTTGGCGTCCACCTCGCAGCGCACGGTGGCCGGTCCCTGCCGGGTGAGCGCCGCGAACTCCGAGTCCTCGGGGGCCTCGACCGCCTCCGGCGCCCACTGCGCCGCCACCGCGAAGGAGACGGGCAGGGCGCAGGCGGAGCCGGGACCGCCAACGGTCCGTGTCGGGGCGGCCGCGGGCGCCTTCGTCGCGGGTGCGGCGGTGGGGCGGGGGCCCTGTGCGATCTCGGGCATCGGCTCCGCGTCGGCGCAGCCGGCGAGCAGCAGCGCCGCCGCCAGGGTCGCCGCGGCCGGGGGCCGGACGGGATGTCTCATACACGTCAGGGTAGTTGCGGGCCGGAGGCCGCCCGGACGGCCGCCCCCGCCGGGGGTCCCGTCCGGCGGGGGCGGCGGCGACCGCCGGGTCAGGAGAGCTTGCCGCCGTAGTCCGGGAGCTTGTAGGTGCGCTCGGCGTGGCCGCCGACCAGGTCGGTGGTGTTGTTGCCGATGTTCGCGATGATCGTGTACCCCTTGGCCTCGATCTTGGCACGCTGCGCCGTCTTGTACGCGCCGACCTCGGCGAACAGGTCGGGGATCGAGCGCACGTACAGTCCGTCGACCGGGTAGCCGGCCTGCTTGAGGTTCCAGTCGGTGAGGGAGTGGATGATCCCCGGGCGGGCGGTGACGAAGAAGACGTCGACGCCGCGGTCGTGGGCCTCGCGGACGAGGGTCCGCACCTCGGGGATGGCCGGGGTCGGCAGCTCCCAGAAGGGGTGGAAGTCCGTCTCCAGCGAGCTGTTGTCGATGTCGAGGACGATCGCCTGCCGCTCCTCGCCGACGTCCTCGGACCGCTCCTGGATGTACGGGCGGGCCTGCGCCACCACGGCCGCCACGTCCCGGCGCCAGGTCGTGTAGTCGACGTCCTTGAGCGCCGCGGTCGACGTGCTGTGGCCGTCCGGGTCGGAGGCGGAGGCGGCGGGCGCGGGGCCGACGACGAGGAGGGCGGTCAGGGCGAGCGTGGCGGTGGTTCCGGCGGCGGCGCGCCTGCGGACGGGCGTGAGCGGCATGGGGGGCTCCTTGGTCGACCAGCTCAGGACTTTGGCATGCTCGCGCTCAATACTGGACAGTAGGCAACGAGATGGCTACCGGTCGGTAGCGACTTTCTGAGCGGGCGACGAAGCCCCCCGGTCCGCGAGGACCGGAGGGCGCGTCACATGTCGGCGGGCGGGAGGGGGCCGGAACCCCGCGGACCGGCCGGTCAGCCCAGGCCGGGACCCCGCACCGGGATGTGGGTGAACGTCGGCTCGGGGGCCGGGTTCTGGAAGAAGTCGTTGCCCTTGTCGTCCACCACGATGAACGCCGGGAAGTCCTCGACCTCGATCTTCCAGACGGCCTCCATGCCGAGCTCCTCGTACTCGACGACCTCGACCTTCTTGATGCAGTCCTGCGCGAGCCGGGCCGCCGGGCCGCCGATCGAGCCGAGGTAGAAGCCGCCGTGGCTGCCGCAGGCGTTCGTGACCTGCTGCGAGCGGTTGCCCTTGGCCAGCATCACCTTCGAACCGCCCGCCGCCTGGAACTGCTCCACGTAGGAGTCCATCCGGCCGGCCGTCGTCGGGCCGAAGGAGCCGGAGGCGTAGCCCTCGGGGGTCTTCGCCGGGCCCGCGTAGTAGACCGGGTGGTCCTTCAGGTACTGCGGCATCTCCTCGCCCGCGTCCAGGCGCTCCTTGATCTTGGCGTGCGCGATGTCGCGCGCCACGACCAGCGGGCCGTTGAGCGAGAGGCGGGTCTTCACCGGGTACTTGGTCAGTTCGGCGAGGATGTCGTCCATCGGCTGGTTGAGGTCGATGGTGACGACGTCGCCGGCCTCGTCCAGGTGGGAGTCCTCGGTCTCCGGCAGGAAGCGCGCCGGGTCGGTCTCCAGCTGCTCCAGGAAGACGCCCTCGGCGGTGATCTTCGCGACGGCCTGGCGGTCGGCCGAGCAGGACACGGCGATCGCGACGGGCAGCGAGGCGCCGTGGCGGGGGAGGCGGACGACGCGCACGTCGTGGCAGAAGTACTTGCCGCCGAACTGGGCGCCGATGCCGATCTTCTGGGTGAGCTCGAAGACCTTCTCCTCCAGCTCCTTGTCGCGGAAGCCGTGGCCGGTGACGGCGTCGCCCTCGGCTGGCAGCTCGTCCAGGTAGTGCGCGGAGGCGTACTTCGCGGTCTTCAGGGCGAACTCGGCGGAGGTGCCGCCGACGACGATCGCCAGGTGGTACGGCGGGCAGGCGGCCGTGCCCAGCGAGCGGATCTTCTCCTCCAGGAACTTCATCATGGAGGCCTCGTTGAGGACCGCCTTCGTCTCCTGGTAGAGGAAGGACTTGTTGGCGGAGCCGCCGCCCTTGGCCATGAAGAGGAACTTGTACGCGCCGCCGTCGGTCGCGTACAGCTCGATCTGCGCGGGCAGGTTCGAGCCGGTGTTCTTCTCCTCCCACATGGTGACCGGGGCCATCTGCGAGTACCGCAGGTTGAGCTTGGTGTACGCGTCGTAGATGCCCTTGGACAGGGCCTCCTCGTCGCGGCCGGAGGTCAGCACGTTCTGGCCGCGCTTGCCCATGACGATCGCGGTGCCCGTGTCCTGGCACATGGGCAGGACGCCGGCGGCGGCGATGTTCGCGTTCTTGAGGAGGTCGAGCGCGACGAACTTGTCGTTCGACGAGGCCTCGGGGTCGTCGATGATCCGGCGCAGCTGGGCCAGGTGGGCCGGGCGCAGGAAGTGCTGGATGTCGTGGATCGCCTCGGCGGCCAGCGTGCGCAGCGCCTCCGGCTCGACCTTGAGGAACGTACGGCCGTCGGCCTCGAAGGTGGAGACACCTTCGGAGGTCACCAGGCGGTAGGGCGTGGTGTCCTCTCCCAGGGGGAGCAGATCGGAGTACGCAAACTCTGGCATGGGGGCCATTCCTCACTCGGCAAGACGGCGCACCGCCTCCGTTGGCAGTGCGCCCTCCAGCGTAGAACGCGGGCCCCGGCGCGGTCCTGTGAGGTAAGGCTCACTTGGCGCGGGCACCCCGCCGGAGTGGCGCGTCTCCGCGGGGCGGGGGCGGTGCCCGTGCCGCCTCGGGGTGTGGCCCGGCGGTGGCCGGAGGGGCCGGGGGCGGCCCGCCCGGCGTGGCCGGGGTGCGGCGCCAACCGGCCCTTCGCGCTTCCGGGTTCGCGGCCTTCGTCCACCGGTCACGGCCCCGCCCTCTGGTCGCGATCTATCGCGTTTCGCTAGGCTGGCGGCGTGGACCTCGAAAAGAAGCCCGAACCCGAAAAGCAGCCGGAGCCGCATCGGCAGGCCGCACCCGCCGAGCCCGCCCCCGCGGAGACCGCCTTCGCCGACCCGCAGGGCTCGCTGCGAGCCTCGGACGCGGACCGGGACCGGATCGCGGACATCCTCAGGGACGCCCTGGCCGAGGGGCGGATCGACGCCGAGGAGCACTCGGACCGCATCGACTCGGTGTACCGGGCGAAGACCGTCGGGGAGCTGGAGCCGATCGTCCGCGACCTGCCCGGCGCCCGGACCCGGCAGGAGCCGGCCCCGGACTACGGGTACGGCCCGGACGACGTCGACGGCCCCCCGGCGAACCTCGTCGCGATCTTCTCCAGTACCACCCGCAAGGGCCGCTGGCGGGTGAGCCGCCGGACGAACGCGTTCGCGCTCTTCGGGAACATCGAGATCGACCTGACCGAGGCGATCTTCGCGCAGCGGCTGACCACCATCAACGCCACGTCGATCTTCGGGAACGTGGAGGTGCGGGTCCCGGAGAACATCAGCCTGCGGGGCAACGGCAGCGGGATCTTCGGCAACTTCGAGGTCGTGACCCTGGAGGGCGTCGACCCGCAGGCCCCGGTCGTCGTGATCAACGGTTACTCGGTCTTCGGGAACGTCGAGGCGAGGCCCAAGCGCGGAAAGTGGATCACCGACCTCCAGGACAGGATGCGCAAACACCTCGGTCACTGACCCGGACCGGGGCGCCGGAAGAGGCCCGCCGACAGGGGGTGACCGGGCGCCCGAGAAGCCCGCCGACAGGGGGTGACCGGGCGCCCGAGAAGCCCGCGGACGTGGGCTGACCGGACGACGGGAAGGCCCGCCGACGGGGGTGACCGGGCGCCGGAGAGGCCCGTCGGCCCGGGGTGACCGGAATTCGTCCTCGGGTCTCCGGAGAGCGGGAACGACGGGGCACGCAGTGCATAGGCGCGCGCACAGCGGGTAGGGCTCGTGCATCGCCGCTCGCTCGCGAAGCCGTCGTCAGGAGTAGACCGTGCTGCAACTGCCGCATCAGCCCCTCCAGGTCGCCGCCGTGCCCCCCCAGCGCGCCCCTGCACGGGAGGACGAGGCCGGTCCATGGCACGCGGAGGCGGTGTGCCGCCGGGACGAGGCCGGGCTGTTCTTCGCCCCCTCCAAGGAGCCGACCGCCGCGCGGCTCGCCCGGGAAGCGGCGGCCAAGCGGGTCTGCGGCCGCTGTCCCGTGATGGTCGAGTGCCGCGAGCACGCACTGCTCCAGCCCGAGCCGTACGGAGTGTGGGGCGGGCTCACGGCGGCCGAGCGCCGCGTCGCCCTGGCCCGCCGCCGGCGTCGCGAGGTGGAGCTGCGCAAGGCGGCCGCGGCCGACCGCATCGCCCAGGCCGGCTGACGGCCGGGCGCACCCGGGCCGGCCGACGCCGAGCACGACCTCACCGCACGGGCGGGCTGACGGCGAGCAAAGCCTCCGCGCCCGACGGGAGCGCGGGTCCGCCCGCCGGTCCACACCGCCGTCGTTCCGTACGGGAAGGGGCGCCCCCACCGCACATGGGGGCGCCCCTCTTCGTGCCGGCCCCCGGTGGGGCGGCGGTCACTTCGCCCGGTCGAAGTCGATCTTGCTGTAGGCGCGCAGCTTCGAGAGCCGGTGCGTGGAGTCGATCTGGCGAATCGTGCCGGACTTCGAGCGCATGACGAGCGACTGCGTGGTCGCGGTCTCGGCGCGGTAGCGCACCCCGCGGAGCAGCTCGCCGTCGGTGATGCCGGTCGCGACGAAGAAGACGTTGTCGCCGCCGACCAGGTCGTTCGTGGAGAGCACCCGGTCGAGGTCGTGGCCCGCGTCGAGCGCCTTCTGGCGCTCCGCGTCGTCCTTGGGCCACAGCTTGCCCTGGATGACACCGCCGAGGCACTTGATGGCGCAGGCGGAGATGATGCCCTCGGGGGTGCCGCCGATGCCCATGAGCATGTCGACGCCGGTGCCCTCGCGGACGGCCATGATCGAACCGGCGACGTCGCCGTCCGAGATGAACTTGATGCGGGCGCCGGTCTCGCGGATCTCCTTGACGATGCCCTCGTGACGGGGGCGGTCCAGGATCACGACCGTGATGTCCTCGGGCGAGGAGTTCTTCGCCTTGGCGACCCGGCGGATGTTGACCGAGACGGGGGCGTTGATGTCGACGAAGTCGGCGGCCTCGGGGCCGGTGACCAGCTTGTCCATGTAGAAGACCGCGGACGGGTCGAACATGGAGCCGCGGTCGGCGGCGGCCAGGACGGCGATCGCGTTCGGCATGCCCTTGGCGTTCAGCGTGGTGCCGTCGATCGGGTCGACGGCGATGTCGACCTCGGCGCCGGTGCCGTCGCCGACCCGCTCGCCGTTGAAGAGCATGGGCGCCTCGTCCTTCTCGCCCTCGCCGATGACGACGACGCCGTTCATCGAGACGGTGGAGATCAGGGTGCGCATGGCGTTGACCGCCGCGCCGTCCGCGCCGATCTTGTCGCCGCGGCCGACCCAGCGGCCGGCGGCCATGGCGGCGGCCTCGGTGACGCGGACCAGCTCAAGGGCGAGGTTGCGGTCGGGAGCCTCGGGGGAGACCACGAGCTCGGGCGGCAGATTCTGCTGCTCGGTCATCGGAACGCACCTTTCTGTACGGCGACGGCCGGTTAAGGGAGGGTGCTGCGACTCTATCGGTACGTCGACAAAATGAGCAGAGGGGCCCACGTATGAGCACGGACCCTTGATGCGACCATGGTGCGCGTGGCAGGTATGCGAGGCAGACAGACGGTACGCGGGATGATCCAGTCCCTCGGGGTGATCTTGGTCGCCGCGGGAGTGATGTATCTCTTCATTCCGCATGATGAGAGCGCCGAACCGGTCAAGGCGAAGGACTACCGGGTCGAGCTCCTGACGGCTCAGCGGGCGGCACCGTACCCGGTGCTCGCCCCCGAGGGCCTCGGCGAGGGCTGGAAGGCGACGGTCGTCTCGTACAAGCGCGAGAACTCCGACGCCTGGCAGCTCGGTTTCCTCTCGCCGGACACCCAGTACGTGGCGATCCACCAGTCGACGGCGGCGCCTAAGACCTTCGTGCCGGACGTCACCCAGCGGGCCAAGGACACCGGGAAGACGGAGACGGTGGCCGGCCAGGTGTGGCAGCGCTGGGAGGGCCCGAAGTACGACGCGCTCGTCCGCGTCGACGGCGGGGCGACGACGGTGGTGACCGGCACGGCGTCGTTCGAGCGCCTCACGGAGATGGCGGCCTCGCTGCAGTCGAAGAAGGTCTGACCGGCCCGGTCTGTCCGGTCCGTCCGTCCGGTCCGTCCGGGCCGGACGTCTGTATGCCGGTCCGGAGCCGGGGCCGGACGCGCCGGTCCGGACGTGACCCGTGCCCCGTGGCGAACGTCGGGAAGGCCCCGCACTCGTGGAGTGCGGGGCCTTCCCTGTGCTGCCTTCGGGCTCAGACGGTGGTGATGACCTCGTCGAAGGAGAGGCGCGGGGAGCGCGGGAACCAGGCGTCCTCGCCCGGCTTGCCGATGTTGACGACCATCAGCGGGGTGTGGTCGTCGTCCAGGAACTCCTTCTGGACGCCGGCGAAGTCCAGGCCGGTCATCGGGCCCGCGGCCAGACCGGCGGCGCGGACGCCCACGATGAAGTACGCGGCCTGGAGGGCGGCGTTCAGGACGGCGGACTGCTCGCGGACCGGACGCTCGGCGAAGAACATGTCCTTGGCCTGCGGGAAGTGCGGGAGCAGGGCCGGGAGGTCCTCGTGGAACTCGTTGTCGGCGGAGAGGATCGCGACGAGCGGGGCCGTGGCGGTCTTGGGGCGGTTGCCCTCGGCCATGTGCTTGACCAGGCGCTCGCGGGCCTCGGGGGAGCGGACCAGGGTGATGCGCAGCGGGGTCTGGTTGAAGGCGGTCGGGCCGTACTTCACCAGGTCGTAGATCGCCTGGACCTGCTCGTCGGTCACCGGCTCGTCGGTGAACGTGTTGGCGGTGCGGGCCTCGCGGAAAAGGAGATCCTGAGCGGCGGCGTCGAGAACGAGAGACATGCTGCGTACCTTCCGGACTGCAAAGGGGGCTCGCTCGTAGGGGAATCAAGCGATGTCCCGACAGTACGCCGAAGATTGGTGAAAGTTCAACCAATCCATCCGGATAGTGATCCGCTTCACTCGCAGTCTACGCCTCCCGCCGGGCCGCCGCGGGCCGGCGGTCCCGATCGGCGGGTGCGGACCGGCGCCGCGGGCCGGCGGCCGCGCCCGGCGGCGGGCTACTCGTCCTCGTCGCCGCCCGGGGCGCCCTCCGCCTCCTCGGCGGCCCGCTCGGCCGCCAGCGAGGCGTCCAGCCGGGCCCGCGCGCCCTCCAGCCGGCGCCGGCAGACCTTCGCCAGCTCCTCGCCACGCTCCCAGAGCGCCAGGGACTCCTCCAGGGACGTTCCGCCCGCTTCGAGCCGCCGGACGACCTCGATCAGCTCGTCCCGCGCCTGCTCGTAACCGAGCGCCGCCTCGTCCGTTCCCGCTGCCATGTGCCGCTCCACCCTCCGTGACCGGTTCTCTCGAATCCTGCGTGGTCCGCGCGTTCCGCGCGTTCCGTGTCCTGCGTGATCGGCGCGACGGGCGCGATCGGTGGGGTCCGCGTGCCGTGGGTCCCGCGAGCCGTGCCCATCCCGCGGGGCCTCGCCTGCCCGTCGTGCTCCCGGGCGGACCGCCGGCCCCGCTCAGGCCGGGTCGGCCACGCGCCGCACCGCGAACTCGCCCTCCGCGACGCGGGCCCGCAGCTCCTCGTCGGCCGCGACCTCCTCGGGGGAACGGACCACCGATCCGTCCGCCCGCTGGAGCACCGCGTACCCCCGCTCCATCGTCGCGGCGGGCGAGAGCGCCCTGACCCGCGCCCGGGTGTGCGACAGCTCGGAGTCCGCCCGGTCCAGCAGATGCCCGAGGACCCGGCGGCTGCGGGCGAGCAGCGCGGCGACCTCGTCCTCGCGGACCTCGACCATGCGCTGCGGATGCTCCATCACGGGCCGGGCGAGGGCGTGCGCGAGGCCGCGCTCCTCCCGGTCGAGGAGTCCCCGTACGGTCCGCAGGGCGCGGTCCCGCAGCCCCCGCACCCGGTCCAGCTCCTCGCCGACGTCCGGGACGACCTTCTTGGCCGCGTCCGTCGGCGTCGAGGCGCGGAGATCGGCCACCAGGTCGAGGAGCGGGGAGTCGGGCTCGTGCCCGATGGCCGAGACCACCGGCGTACGGCAGTCGGCGACGGCGCGGACGAGCTGCTCGTCCGAGAACGGCAGCAGGTCCTCCACGCTGCCGCCGCCCCGGGCGACGATGATCACGTCGACGTCCGCGTGCGCGTCGAGCTCCTTGACCGCCTGGACGACCTGCGGGACGGCCTTCACGCCCTGCACCGCCACGTTCCGCACCTCGAAGGCGACGGCGGGCCAGCGCCGGCGCGCGTTCTCCAGGACGTCTCGCTCCGCGGCCGAGGCGCGGCCGCAGACCAGCCCGATGCGGTGCGGCAGGAACGGCAGCGGCTTCTTCCGGTCGAGCGCGAACAGACCCTCGGAGGCCAGGCTGCGCTTGAGCTGCTCCAAGCGGGCGAGCAGCTCGCCGATCCCGACGGGCTTGATCTCGGCCGCCCGCAGCGACAGCTGGCCGCGCGGCGCGTACCACTCGGGCTTGGCGCGCACGACGACCCGCGCGCCCTCCGAGACGATGTCCGCGACGGCGTCGAAGACCTGCCGGTAGCAGGTGACGCCGATGGAGATGTCGTGCGACGGGTCGCGCAGGGTCAGGAAGACGACCCCGGCGCCGGGACGCCGGGACAGCTGCGTGATCTGCCCCTCGACCCAGATCGCCCCGAGCCGGTCGATCCAGCCCCCGATCAGGCGGGAGACCTCACCGACGGGAAGCGGTGCTTCGGCGGACGTAGTCAGAGCCATGGACCGAGCGTAGCCGCGCGGTACGACAACGTCAGGGGTGCGTGTACGCCGCCGCGAGCCGGGGAACCCGGGCCCGAGGACGACCGGACGGGCCGCCGTCGGCCCTTCGGCGAGGGGGCGGTGGGCTTCCGGAGGGTCCTCGTGCGGCCCGCCACGGCGTCGCCGTCGGGCGTCCCGGGTGGGGCGGGTGGGCTTCCGGACGGTGCTTCGCAGGCCCGCCACGGCACCTCGGTACGACGAGACCGCTCGGCGATCCCCACCACCGGCCCCGCGCTCGCCCCCGCCCGAGGCTCCCGAGGACACCCCCCACCACGGCCCTCCGCCCGCAGCTCAGCGTCCCGCCGGGGTCCTCGTGGCTCCCTGGACCGCCAGGACGACCAGTCCCACGCCCAGCCACACGACACCCACCACCTGCGCCTCCACCGAGGCCTCCACGATGACCGCCACCAGGATCGCGGCACCGGCCACGGGCAGCACCACGTGCTTCAGCCAGTGCGGCGGCCCTTCCGCCCGCCGTACCGCGAACCAGCCCACCACGCTCGCGTGCAGCAGGACGAAGGCCGTCAGCGCGCCCACGTCGACCACCGACACCAGGTGGTCGAGACCGTCGTCCCGGCGCGCCGCCCACACCGCCGCGATCATCGTCACCGTCGCCGACACCAGGAGCGCCACCCGCGGCACGCCCCCGTCGGTCCGCGCGAGCAGATGCGGCAGGCGCCGGTCGCGGCCCATCGCGAAGAGGAGCCGGCCGCCCGCCGCCTGCCCCGCGAGCGCGGCGAACGCCGCGCCGATCGCCTTCGACACGGCCACGAGGTCGTGCAGCCAGCCGCCCACCCCGCTCTCGACGGCGTCGTAGAAGGCCGACCCCTGCCTCCCCGGATCGGCCGCGAGCTCGGCCGAGGAGACCGGTTCGAGCAGCGCCACCAGCCAGGTCTGCGCGATGAACAGGACACCCGCGAGGGCCAGGCAGAACATCAGCGCCCGCGCCACCTTCGCCGAACCGCCCGTGACCTCCTCGGCGAAGGAGGCGATCGCGTCGAAGCCCAGGTAGGACAGGACGGCCACGGACACCGCGCCGATCACGGCGGCCAGGGAGAACGACAGGTCGCCGGTCACCGGCGACCACCAGTCCCGCCGCGCCCCGTCCTCCGCGAGCGCCACGACCGCCGAGACGACGAAGACGAGCAGGACGACGATCTCCATCGCCAGCACGGCGAAGCCGACCCGGGCCGCCGCCCGTACACCCCAGAGGTTGAGCAGCGTCGTGAGGACGACGGCGATCCCGGTCCACACCCACCGGTCGACCTCCGGGACCAGCGCCTCCATCGCGATGCCCGCGAAGAGGTAGGCGACCGCCGGGATCAGCAGGTAGTCGAGCATCGCCATCCAGCCGGCGATGAACCCCGGCCCCTCGCCGAGGCCCTTGCGCGCGTACGTGAAGACGGACCCGGCCTGGGGCGCGACCCGGACCATCTGCGCGTAGCTGAAGGCCGTGAACGCCATGGCGACCGTGGCCACGACGTACACGAGCGCGACCGCGCCGCCGGACTTCGCGTCCAGCGTGCCGAAGACGCCGACGGGCGCCATGGGGGCGATGAAGAGCAGTCCGTAGACGACGAGGTCCCGGAACCCGAGGTTCCGTCGGAGTCCCGTGTGTTCCGCGTCTTCCCCGCGCGCCGCCACCTGCGATTCCTCGGCCATGGCGACAGTTTCGGCCACGGCACCGATCAAACCGCTCACCGACGCGGCCTTACGATGGGACGCATGACTGCAACGCCCGCGTCGACGCCCGATTCCGCCTCCGCGACGAACCGCCCGAAGCGTGTCCTGCTCGCCGCTCCCCGCGGCTACTGCGCGGGCGTGGACCGTGCCGTGATCGCGGTGGAGAAGGCCCTGGAGCAGTACGGGGCCCCGATCTACGTACGGCACGAGATCGTCCACAACAAGTACGTCGTCCAGACCCTGGAGCGGAAGGGCGCCATCTTCGTCGACCAGGCGACCGAGGTGCCGCCGGGCAACATCGTGATGTTCTCCGCGCACGGCGTCGCCCCGACCGTCCACGAGGAGGCCCGCCAGGGCCGGCTCGCGACCATCGACGCCACCTGCCCGCTGGTCACCAAGGTCCACAAGGAAGCCGTCCGCTTCGCCAACGAGGACTTCGACATCCTCCTCATCGGCCACGAGGGCCACGAGGAGGTCATCGGCACCTCCGGCGAGGCCCCCGACCACATCCAGCTGGTCGACGGCCCCGGCGACGTCGCCAAGATCGAGGTCCGCGACCCGTCCCGCGTCGTCTGGCTCTCCCAGACCACGCTCTCGGTCGACGAGACGATGGAGACGGTCGACGCGCTGAAGGAGAAGTTCCCGCAGCTGATCTCCCCGCCGTCGGACGACATCTGCTACGCCACGCAGAACCGTCAGATCGCGATCAAGGAGCTGGCCGGTCAGGCCGAGCTCGTCATCGTCGTCGGCTCGAAGAACTCCTCGAACTCGATCCGCATGGTCGAGGTCGCCAAGCAGGCCGGCGTCCCCGCCGCCCACCTGGTCGACTTCGCCAGCGAGATCGACGAGGCCTGGCTGGAGGGCGTCACGAGCGTCGGCCTCTCCTCCGGCGCCTCCGTCCCGGACGTCCTCGTGCAGGAGGTCCTGGAGTGGCTCGCCGAGCGCGGCTACGCCGACGTGGAGATCGTCAAGACGGCCGACGAGTCCCTGACCTTCTCGCTGCCCAAGGAACTCCGCAACAAGGACCTGCGGGCCGTGGCCGAGAAGCTCGGCGCGGGCGAGCCCACCGAGCCCGCCGCGTCCGCCAAGGAGTAACCGGGCACCCCAGCCCGTACCGTGGATTCCATGAACGTCTTCGGAGTGGACATCGGCGGTTCGGGCATCAAGGGCGCCCCCGTGGACCTGGAACGGGGCGCGCTCACCGAGGAGCGCCACAAGGTACTGACCCCGCACCCCGCCACACCGGACGGTGTGGCGGGGTGCGTCGCGGAGGTCGTGGAGCACTTCGGCTGGACGGGACCGGTGGGCGTGACCTTCCCGGGCGTGGTCACCGGCTCGACGATCCGCACGGCGGCGAACGTCGACAAGTCGTGGATCGACGTGGACGCGGGCACCCTCCTGAGCGAGCGCCTCGGCGGCCTCCCGGTGACCGTCCTGAACGACGCAGACGCGGCGGGCGTCGCCGAGATGACCTTCGGCGCCGGCCGCGGCCGCAAGGGCACCGTCATCATGCTGACCCTCGGCACGGGCATCGGCTCGGCCCTCTTCGTCGACGGCCGCCTCGTGCCGAACACCGAGCTGGGCCACCTGGAGCTCAAGGGCCACGACGCGGAGACGAGGGCGTCGACGAAGGCCAAGGAGGACGAGGACCTCAGCTGGGAGCACTGGGCGAAGCGCGTACGGAAGTACCTGGCGCACGTGGAGATGCTGTTCTCGCCGGAGCTCTTCATCATCGGCGGCGGGGTGAGCCGCAAGGCGGACAAGTTCCTGCCGCTGATCGACGGCATCAGGGCGGAGATCGTCCCGGCGGAACTCCAGAACAACGCGGGCATCGTGGGGGCGGGGATGGCGGCGGGCACGGCGTAGGGGACGGGCCGGGCAGGCCGTGTCCTAGGCGACGGGGCGGCGGCGGGGAGTCCGGCCCGAGCCGGGGGTACGTCCGCCGGGGCCGGGCGCCTCGCCGGCACCCGACGGGGTCCCGGAGCCTCCGGCGGTCGGCCCGGCCGGGGAGCCCGAGGACCGGACGTGGTGCTGGCGGCGGCCCATCTCCCGCACCTTCCGCACGCTGGCGATGAGCCCCGCGACGAGGGTGCCGCCGTACAGCCAGCCGGCGTGCACGGCGAGGGCGGTCACGACGGCCATCGCCTGGCCGCCGAAACCGCCCGTGCCGCCCGCGATGGGGACGACGCCGACGGCGAAGGCGATGGGGACGCAGATGGGGGCGGTGACCAGGTCGGCGGTCCGGACCCAGAGCGCCGTCAGGGCGCTGACCGGCAGGAACAGCAGCCCGTAGACGACGGGGGAGCCGTCGAGGAGCAGCCGGTCGAGGAAGCCGAGCGTCAGCATGACGGCGGAGGCGAAGAGCCCGGCGCCGAGGCCGGTCAGCCGCGGCTGGGGCAGGCGCCGCAGCGCGAGGACGACGGGCGGCACGGGCCGGCCCGAGGGCTTCCCGGCAGCATCGCCGGGGGCCCCGGCGCGCTGGACGCGGGGGCCGTCGGGGCCTCTCCGGGTCCGGCCGGTCACCCGGTACACGGCCGCGCCCTCCACGAGCGCGCCGGGCGGGGCGACGGGCGGCGTGGCGGGGGTTTGCGGCCGTCGGCGGCCTTGCGGCTGACTTGTCCTGTGCTGCTCCACTCCACCAACGTAGGTCGGGAAGGGGCGGGAACCGGGTCCGGGACACGCCCTTTGGGTGACCTTGCCCCCGAGAACGACCGAAGGTCGGCGTCACTGGCCGGTTCGGCCCGCCCGTAAACTGGGGGATCGGCCCACCATCCACACTTCAGGAAGTCGCCACCGTGTCGCTCACGATCGGAATCGTCGGTCTGCCGAATGTCGGCAAGTCGACCCTGTTCAACGCCCTGACCAAGAACGACGTGCTGGCGGCCAACTACCCGTTCGCCACGATCGAGCCCAACGTCGGCGTCGTCGGCGTCCCCGACTCCCGGCTCACCAAGCTCGCGGAGATCTTCTCCTCGCAGCGGGTCCTCCCGGCCACGGTCGACTTCGTCGACATCGCGGGCATCGTCCGCGGCGCGAGCGAGGGCGAGGGCCTCGGCAACAAGTTCCTCGCGAACATCCGCGAGTCGGACGCGATCTGCCAGGTCATCCGCGCCTTCAAGGACGAGAACGTCGTGCACGTCGACGGCAAGGTCTCGCCGAAGGACGACATCGAGACGATCAACACGGAGCTGATCCTCGCGGACCTCCAGACGATCGAGAAGGTCCTGCCGCGCCTCCAGAAGGAGATGCGGATCAAGAAGGACACGGCGCCCAAGGTCGCCGCGGTCGAGGCCGCGCAGGCGATCCTGGAGAAGGGCGACACGCTCTTCTCGCAGGGCATCGTGCAGGGCTCGGAGAAGGCGGAGCTCCTCCACGACCTGCACCTGCTCACCACCAAGCCGTTCCTCTACGTCTTCAACGTGGACGAGGACGAGCTGACGGACGACGCGTTCAAGGCGGAGCAGAGCGCCCTGGTCGCCCCGGCCGAGGCGATCTTCCTGAACGCGAAGCTGGAGCAGGACCTGGCAGAGCTGGACGAGGAGGACGCCATGGAGCTCCTCCAGTCGGTCGGCGCCGAGGAGCCGGGCCTGGCGACCCTCGCCCGCGTGGGCTTCGCGACCCTGGGCCTCCAGACCTACCTGACGGCCGGCCCCAAGGAGTCCCGCGCCTGGACGATCAAGCAGGGCGCGACGGCCCCCGAGGCGGCCGGTGTCATCCACACCGACTTCCAGAAGGGCTTCATCAAGGCCGAGGTCATCTCCTTCGCCGACCTGGTGGAGACCGGCTCGGTGGCCGACGCCCGCGCGGCCGGCAAGGCCCGCATGGAGGGCAAGGAGTACGTCATGCAGGACGGCGACGTGGTGGAGTTCCGCTTCAACGTGTAATCCGTTCGGCGAAAGGCCGTCTGACCTGCGACGGAGCGGGTTGGGCGGCCTTTGCGGTCCGCACAGAGTCCGCAGCGTGCTGGATTTATCCGGCACACAGGGGAGCGGCTACGCCGCTTCGTCGACCTGCGGTCGGGCGTCGGCGGACTGGCCCGCGTACGCCTTGTCGACGGCGGCCCGAGTCCGCTCCTCGGAGTCGGGCCACAGGTGGGTGTAGATGTTCAGCGTCATGGCCGCGTTGGTGTGGCCGAGACGCTCGGAGACCGTCTTCACGGACTCGCCGTGCTTGATCAGCACGCTGGCGTAGTGATGCCGGAGGGCGTGGGGTCCTGTGCCCTTCGGTATGTCGGCCTTCGCGCAGGCGGGCCGCCAGGACCCGCCCATGAAGTGCGTGTAGACCACGGGCCCGCCTTGCGGCGCCGTGAAGATCCAGCTCTCGGGCCCATCGGCGGGGAAGTGCCGCAGGTGGGTCTTCATCGCGTCCACCGCTATGCGGGGGAGCGGGACCGTGCGGTGCGAGCGAGCGGTTTTGGGCGGGCAGACGTACACGCCGTGCTTGGCGGTCTGCTGGATCTGCTGCTCGACCGAGACGGTGGCGTGCAGCAGGTCCAGGTGCCGGAGCTGGAGGCCGAAGAGCTCGCCGGGGCGGAGCCCCGTGCATGCGCCCAGCAGGACCAGGCCCTTGTAGCGGCCGGGTATCTCCTCGGCCAGCGTCCGCACCTGCTCGACGGCCAGGGGTACGACCTTCTTCCTCGGAACTGAGGGCAGCTTCGCGTCGGTGCAGGGGTTGTGCGGAATCATTCGGTCGCGGACCGCTGCCCGGAAGACGGCGTTGACCGTGTTGAAGACGGTGCGGGAAGTGCTCGCGGCGAGCTTGTGGGTGGTCGTCAGGCTGGTGATCCAGCTCTGCACGTCACCGGGCTTGATCGCGCCGAGTGCCCGCTTCTCCCAGACGGGATAGGCGTAGCAACGCAGGTGCTGGGCTACGGCCTTGGCCGTCGACGGCCGGTGCGGCTGGCTGGCCCGCCACTCTTCCGCGTACTCCTTGAAGGGCTTCTTCGCCGAGCGCGGGTCGACGTACTGCCCGGTGACCACGCTGGTCGTGACCTCGTCGAGCCAACGCTGGGCGTCGATCTTGCGGTCGAAGTGGCGGGCGTGTTCCTTGCCGTCGAGGTCGCGGTAGCGGGCGCGCCATTTGCCGTTGGGTCGCTTCTGGATGTTCGCCAAGTGGCTTCTCCTTTGTGCTGGTTGTCAGTAGTGGCCGCCGTCCTCGATGTCGCTGGTGAGGGTGCGAGCGTCCCGCTCGTCGCCCATGAGGCGGAGGCACTGTTCGTTGATCGCGCGTGAGCTGTCGGGGTGGGCCTTGATGTGGTCGGCGACGGCGACCACGGCGCGGTGCAGGCGGTCGCGGGCGTCGCGAGTTTCGTAGAACGCTTCGACGGCTTCCTGGACGAGTCGTCGGCTGTCGATGTCGAGCCCTTCCAAGGGCGGTGACATGAGCTCTTCGAGGGGCAGTTCGAAGACGCGGGAGAAGGCGAGCGCCTCGTCGAGGTTGATCCGACGGCGGGGTGAGCCGTTCTCGATGCGCCACACGGCCGTCTGGTTCATCTTCACGCCGGCTCTGGTCACGCGTTCGGCCAGTTCGGTCGTGCTCCACCCTCTGACCTCGCGCTCCAGGGCCACGCGGCCCGCCACGTTGCCTTCGCTGTAGAGCAGCGGCACTTCGCCGCCCCCGGCCTTCTCGCTTGCCATCGAACCTCCATCGCGACCGTAGCTATCCAAACTGAAACATAGCCTTCCCGGTTTGGCTAACCGCCGATCATGAGGTACTGGTTATGCAGATCGAATCAACACCTAGCCGAATGGGAACGCATGCGATACCTGACCACCGCCGAGGTAGCCGAGCGCTACCGCACCGCCGAGAGCACCGTCCGCTACTGGCGCCATCTGGAGAAGGGGCCGCGCGGCATCAAGATCGGTAAGCGGGTGCTCTACCCCGAGTCCGAACTGCTGCGCTACGAGCGCGCGCTGATCGACGGCGGAGAGGACTGGGGCCTGGCCTCATGAGCCACCGACGGGCCCAGACACAGCAACGGCCCCCGGCGCGCCAACGCCGAGGGCCGGAGATTCCCCTGCACGTCGCCCATCCCTGAACGAACGAACCCGTGAGGGGCGAGACCTTGCCCGTCTCGCCCCTCACCCGAGAGGAACGTCTATGAAGGACCCTACGTCCCCCGCCACCTCGAACGCATCCAGTGCCGTCTGGCCACCGATCGCAGTCCCGGGCCAGGGTCTGCCCCGGAACCGTGAGCGGACGGAACAGCAACACGACTCCGCAGGAGCCACTGCCGACGCCTCAACCGGCGTTCCGAATCGGAACACGCTGGATACGCAGTCTGCAGAGGCCAGCACCCCGGCCATCGTGCCCGACAGCGCAGACGACGCCGCTCCCGACGCACCAGAAGCCACTGACGGTGGTAGCACGGCAGGTGCAGGTACCGCGCTGCTGGACGACCTCCGCACGGCGATCGGTCGGTACGTCGTGCTGCCGAGCGACGAGGCCCTGACCGCCGTCACCCTCTGGGTCGCTGCCTCCCACATCCAGCCTGGCCTCCAGCACGCGCCACGGCTGGCGGTGGTCGGGCCGACCAAGGGGTGCGGCAAGTCGCGCCTCCTGGACGTTCTCTACGAGACGGTCCATCAGCCGATGATGACGGTGAACACCTCCCCGGCGGTCGTCTTCCGAGTCATCGGCAAGAATCCGCCGACGCTGCTGGTGGACGAGGCCGACACCATCTTCGGCCCCAAGGTGGGCGACAAGGAGGACCTGCGCGGCCTGCTGAACGCCGGGCACCAGCGAAACCGACCCGCTTGGCGGATCTCCGGGCCGGAGCACAAGCCGACCGCGTTCCCCACCTTCGCCATGGCCGCGTTGGCCGGTATCGGCGATCTGCCGGACACGATCATGGACCGCGCGATCGTGATCCGCATGCAGAAGCGAAAGCCGGGCGAGCGGATCACCCCGTTCCGCTCGCGGTACTCCGTGCCGGCACTGCACACGCTGCGCGACCGGCTTGCCAACTGGCTGGTCCCGCTGCGCGGCACCGTCGCGGGTGCGGTGCCGAAGATGCCCGTCGAGGACCGCGCCGCCGACACATGGGAGCCGCTCGTCATCGTCGCCGATCTCGCCGGCGGCCACTGGCCCGCGCGGGCACGAGCGGCCTGTCTGGCGATGACGCGCAACGAGGTGGTCCAGGACGAGCAGACGACGTTGAAGACGCGACTGTTGCGCGACATCCGCCGTGTCTTCGATCAGGAGGGCGGCAGGGAGGCTCTGCGCAGCCAGGACCTGCTCGCCGTGCTCATCCAGGACGCTGAGGCACCGTGGGCCGAGTACGGCACGAAGGGGCTCAACGCTTACCACCTGGCGAATCTGCTGCGTGACTTCGGCATCAGCCCGGCCAACCAACGGTTCGAGAACGGCAGGCAGGCCAAGGCGTACGCACGTAACCAGTTCGTGGATGCCTGGGCCCGCTACTGCCCTGCCGCCGCCTCGGTACCCACCGCCGAGATCACGGCACGTCCGGCCCAGGGCAGGCCACCCGCCCCTCCGTCCGGGACGCTGCCCACCGGCCCGCCGGGAGGGCCCGCGGGGCCCAGGACCACTCGCTGACACCAGGTCCGCATCAATCCGTCGCATCCGTCCCTGCGCAGGTCAGCGCGGGGACGGATCTCCTCGCCGTTACGGATCGATCCGTACCTGCGGCCCTCTCCGTACCTGTGCTGACCAGCCACGCGACGGATGCGACGACACCACCCCTCACGACTGACGGAGCACCACCATGCCCGAATCGAACGACGACGACACCACCTCCCGCCGCCGCAGGAAGCTGTTCAGGCTCACCCGACGACCAGCAGCAAGCTGGAGCGAACGAGCCTCTAACGAGGCTTCGTCCGCGCTTGCCCCCGCCCCAGGGGTGGCGGAGGAGAAGGCCGGGCGCCAGGGGGCGCCCGAGCTGGAGGAGGCTGCAGCCGAGACCATCTGCCCGCCGGCAGTCGACTCCGTCGCCCCGAGCACTCAGCCGTCGACCGACGTCCCGACGCCCGTCGAGCAGCCCTCCTGGCGGGATCTCGATGCCCCCGTCCTGCCTGCGCTGATGAACCGCAAGCGCACGGTGGAGAAGCGCGACCAGGAGAAGACCATCCGCTTCACGCGGACAGCGGTCGGTGTGATCAGCGCCGCCGCTCACCAGCGCGGTCAGAAGTTCGCCGGCTTCGTCGGCGACGCTGCCCTCGCCGTCGCCCAGGGCAAGGCCGGGCTGGCCGGCAGCCCGGAGGACGATCCCCTCCGCCCGGTGATCGAGGCCGTCGAGGCACACACCGTCGCACTCGACCGCATCGGCAGGAACCTCAACCAGATCACTGTGGCCATCCACCGAGGGACCGTGCCCGAGCGCGCCGAGGCGGTGCTGGACCGTGTCGAGCAAGCCGCCGAGATCTGCTACCGGCTGATAGACCAGCTCTTGGCGGGAGGCACCGCGCATGGTTCCTGACGTCTCCACCGGCTCCGACACCCGCGGGCTGATCGCCTACCTCTTCGGCCCCGGCCGCCGGGACGAACACACCGACCCTCACATCGTCGCCGCATGGGACTTGGCCGGCGCCCCGGACCCCGGCCGCGCACCCGAGGCCACCTACTCCCAGCTCGCCAAGCGGCTCGACGCCCACGTCGACCTGCGCACCCGCGAGCTGGGCGGCAAGAAACCAACCCAGCACGTCTGGCACTGCCCGGTCCGCACCGCGCCCGGCGACCGCTACCTCACCGACACCGAATGGGCCGAAGTCGCCCGCCGCGTGGTGCACGCCACCGGAATCGCCCCCGAAGGCGACGAGAGGGCATGCCGATGGATCGCGGTACGTCACGCTGACGACCACATCCACATCATGGCCACCACCGTCCGCGCCGACGGACGCCGCCCACGCACCCACCAGGACGGCCGACGAGCCCAGGCCGAGTGCCGCAGGATCGAGACCGAGTTCGGCCTACGCCGCCTGAAGTCCGGCGACCTCACCGCGCCCCGCACCCCGACCGGCGCCGAACGCGCCAAGGCCGAGCGCCACGGACAGACGGTGACAGCACGGCAGTGGCTGCGCGAGCGGGCATACTCGGTCGCCGCTGCCGTACACACCGAGGCCGACTACTTCACCGTGCTGCAGTCCCTCAGCATCAAGGTCAAGACGCGCCTCGGCCCCGAGACTGGCGACGTGATCGGCTACAGCCTTGCCGCACCCGGCGACACCAACAGCGCCGGCGAACCCGTCTGGTACGGCGGCTCGAAGCTCGCCCCCGACCTCTCCATCAACCGCCTCCGCGAACGACTCCCCGACCAGGAGGTGACCGACCGGCCCGGGGTCGCGGCAGATCCTGCCGAGCCGTGGCAGCACACCATCACCGCGATACAGACGGCGCACATCGTCCTCGACTCCGACGATGATGCTGCTGCCCAAGCCCACCTCGCCGCCTTCGGCGACACCCTCTACAACATCGCCAGCGCCACACCGGGCCCGCATCGAGCAGAGCTACGCGCAGCCGCCTCGACGTTCAACCGAGCCCGCCGATCCGCCACCCGCGCGGATCACCAGGCCGCTACCGCCCTGAGCCAGGCCGCCAAGGAACTCGCCTACGCCTCCAATGAGCCCGGCGGACTCGCCATCGCCCTGCTCTTCGCCACCGTGCACTTGGCCCGCGCCGCCGCTAAGTGGCACGAGCAGCGCGGCCACCAACAGCAAGCCGCAGCGGCCGAAAAAGCCTTCCGCCACCTCCAGGCCGGCTACCGGCAGGCCGCCGCACCCGTCTTGGCGGACCTGGCCCGCCGTGCACCACGAGCCGCGACTGCCAGCCGCTACGAGCAGGACGTTCGTGCGGCCCTCCCCGATCACGCCGACCGAATCCTCGCCGACCCCACTTGGACTGTCCTGACCACAACCCTCGCCCAGGCCGAGACCGCCGGCCACAATCCCCGACGTCTCCTGGCGGAGGTGGGCACCCAGCGAGAGCTCGACAGCGCGGAGCGCCCCGCCGAGGTCCTCAACTGGCGCATCACCGCTCAGCCGAACCGGCGGACGCAAGCGGCTCGCAGCCGGAGCACCACCAGCGGAACGATGTCCACGTCCGACAGGCCACGCCCGGCGGCCACATCAGTGGGCAGGAGGCCCGAAGAGCGCAGCCGACGCCGCTGACACCAGTCTGATGTCCTCGCCAGGCTCCGCAGCGAGGGCATCAGTTCGGGTTCAACGGCAAAGCTTCATGATGGTGTCATCGAAGTCAGGGAACTCGCCCGTAGTCTGCGCGATGATCGCTGCGGCCGACGCACGGTGGCCCGGAGCAAATCGCTCTGCGATAGCAGCCAGGTCACGATTGACCTGCGGAGCCCAATCGGGCTCGGGCTCATCCGAAGTAGCGGCCTCCCATGGACCGAAGCTGTCGGCCAGCAGCCACAGGAAGGCACCCATGTCGCGGGCGACGACTCCTGTCTCACCTTCTGAGCCCAGGAAAACGACGGGCTGCTGCGCGAGCTCCCTACCCGGCCGAACCAGCCAGAACGCCGCGTAACCGCCGGTGCCGTCTTGGCCGAAGACACGGAACTCGTCCCCGTTCACCTAGGGCCTGTCTCCTTGAAGGGCTATGGGCGCCATTCCTGCTGGTAGGCGGGGTGCTCGGCGTATGACTGGCCAAGGACTCGCAGCGCGTATGC
>NZ_JBIBWF010000011.1:0-260181 GCF_043081085.1 Streptomyces sp. NPDC014891
GGGATGTACATGATGGCGAAGCCCTCGCCCGGCTCGAACACGCCCGGCTTGCTGTCGTCCTTCTCCGCGCCGTCCTTCGCCCAGGTGTCCTCGATGCGCTCCTTGGCCCGGTCCGTCTCCTGACCGGCCAGGACGTTGGTCCACCACAGCTGGTAGGCGACGAACAGCAGCATCACCACGCCGAAAGTGATGAACAGTTCTCCGACGGCTCGGCTGGCGACGACGCCGACGCTGTCCTTGGCGGCGCGGGCGGCGCGGCGGGCCTCGACGCGGGAGAGCGGGGCGGCCGGGCCGGCTCCGGCGGCCGGGGTGGCGGGGGTGGTCGCGGGGCCGCCCCGGCGTCCCTTGCCCCGGGTGCCGCCCTTGGCCGCCCGGCGGCGTTCCGCCCGGCCGGGCCCGGGAAGGGGCTCCACGGCCTCCAGGACGGTCGTGTCGCCCGGGGAGGGACTCCGAGGGGCCCGAGGGGTTTCGGGGGCCTCCGGGGCCTCGTACGGGGCCGCGGCGGCGTCTTCACGGGGAGCCGGGCGGGATGCCTCGTAGGGGGTCGCGCGGGGAGCCTCGTACGCGGGCTCCCGGGGCGCCTCGTAGGCGGGCTCCTGAGGAGCCGGGTAGGAGCCGGGCTGGGGCTGCCGGTACGTCTGCGACGCCTCCGGATACGACTGCGCCTGGTCCGCATAGGGCTGCTGCCGCGCGTTCGACTGCGCCTGGTCCGGATACGTCTGCGCGGGCTGCCGGTACGGCTGCGGGTGGTCCGGGTAGGCCTGCGGGGTTTCCTGGTAGGCCTGTTGGGGCTCCTGGTACGCCTGCTCCTGGTACGGGTACGGCGCCGGGGCCGGCTCCTGGTACGGCGAGGGAGCCGCGTACGGGTCCGCGGGTATCGGCTCGGGCTCCGGATCGTTCGACGGCCGGAACCAGGGGGAGCCCGTCGTCACGCGACGGCCTTGCCCACCACCGGCGCGAGGCCCGCCGACCGTCCGACCGCCCCCTTGTCGCCGCACTGCTCGAGCCAGTTGGCGAGCATCAGGTGCCCGTGCTCGGTGAGGACGGACTCGGGGTGGAACTGGACGCCCTCGACCGGAAGTTCGCGGTGGCGCAGGCCCATGATGATGCCGTCCTCGGTCCGCGCGGTGACCTCCAGCTCGGCCGGCAGGGCGGCGGGCTCGGCGGCCAGCGAGTGGTAGCGGGTCGCGGTGAAGGGCGAGGGCAGCCCGGCGAAGACGCCGCGGCCCTCGTGCGTGACGGGGGAGGTCTTGCCGTGCAGCAGCTCGGGCGCGCGGTCGACGACGCCGCCGTACGCCACCGCCATCGACTGCATGCCGAGGCAGACGCCGAAGACGGGCACGCCGGTGGCGGCGCAGTGCCGGACCATGTCGATGCAGACCCCGGCCTGCTCCGGTGCGCCCGGCCCGGGCGAGAGCAGGACCCCGTCGAACCCGTCCTGGGCGTGGCTCAGCTCGACCTCGTCGTTGCGGAGGACTTCGCACTCCGCGCCGAGCTGGTAGAGGTACTGAACGAGGTTGAAGACGAAGCTGTCGTAGTTGTCGACGACGAGAATGCGCGCGCTCACTGGCCGTCCACCGTCACATCGTTGAACGGAAGCAGCGGCTCCGCCCAGGGGAACACGTACTGGAAGAGGACGTAGACGACCGCGAGGACCAGCACGATCGAGAGCAGCGCACGCACCCACGCGTTGCCCGGCAGATGCCGCCAGATCCAGCCGTACATGACGTCGACCGCCCCTTCTGTTCGTTACGGGGACCAGAGTACGGGGCGAGGGGGCCGTCGGGGGTCAGCTGTCCAAAGCCTGTGGACGGCCGTCGGCGACCGGGAGGGTCGCGTCGAGGTGCGCCCAGACGACGAGCCGGTGGCTGCTGCCCCACTCGGGTTCGCAGGTGGTGAGGGTGAGGTAGCGGCCGGGCCCGTCGAATCCCGACTTCGCGGGGACGGGGTCGATGACGCCGACGTCGGTGGGGACGGTCCGGTGGGGGGCGCGGTCGACGCGGTACGTGAACCAGGTCGTCCCGTCGGTGAGGACGATCGCGTCGCCGGCGCGCAGCCGGGGGAAGTCCTTGAAGGGGTCTCCGTAGGTGCGGCGGTGGCCGGCGACGGCGAAGTTGCCGGTGGCGCCGAGGCGGGCGGTGCCGGCGTAGTGGCCGAGGCCCTTCTTCAGGGTGTCGACGCCGGTGCCCTGGAGGACGGGCCACTTCCAGTCCCTGCCGAGCCGGGGCACGTACATGACGGCGATGCCCCTGCCGGGGGCGTAGGGCGCGGCCTCGGGGGTGGGGGCGGCGGCGGTCGGGACGGGGGTGTCGGTCCACGCGCGCTGGAGGGTGTCGATCTGGCCGGCGCTGGCGCTCGCGGCCTGGACCCCGGTCCAGTACAGGACGTACACGACGAAGAGGACGATCAGGGCGCCGACGGTGACGCACAGCTCGCTGAAGGTCCTCACGACGAGACGCAAGCGGCCCTCCCGCAGTCGGCTCCCGGCGGCGGCCGGCCGGCCGCGCGTGGCGTCAGCCCACCGGCTTCGCCTGGTGGAGGTCCACTGTGCCCGAGTACCCGGGGAGAGTCACCGCCCGGTGGTCGTCGACTTTCCAGCCGAGTCCGTACGCCTTCACGTACAGCTGGTAGTTCTGGATCGCCGGGGAGGCCGCGAGGGCCCTGGTCAGCTTTCCGCGGTCGCCCACGGCGGTGATCTTGTAGGGGGGCGAGTAGACGCGGCCCTGGAGGATCAGGGTGTTGCCGACGCAGCGGACGGCGCTGGTGGAGATGAGCCGCTGATCCATGACCCGGATGCCCTCGGCGCCGCCCTGCCACAGGGCGTTGACGACGGCCTGGAGGTCCTGCTGGTGGATGACCAGGTCGTTCGCCTGGGGCTCGGGGTAGCCGGGGGCGGCATGGGCGTTCGGCGGGGCGTCGTCGAGGGTGACGGTGAGACCGGAGCCGGAGATCTCGGTGGTGCCGGCCGCCTTCTCCAGCGCGTGGAGTTTCGCGTCCTCCGCGCGCGTGGAGCCGTCGTCGCGGGCGGCGAGGGAGTCGACCTGGGAGCGCAGCGCCGAGGTGGACTCGTCGAGTCCCTCGTTCTTGTGACTGCGCTCCTCGATCAGGTCGGAGAGCCGCAGGAGCGAGGCGTCGGTGCGGATGTTCGTACCCTTGGCGGTGTTGAAGCTCGTGACGAAGATCAGTCCGGCGAGGGCGAAAACGGCAAGGGTGAGCACCCGGACGGGGCGCCACCTCGCGGTGCGGCCCGGTCCTTCGGGAGTGCCGGCGGAATTGCTCAACGTACCCTGATCCCCTTCGGTGCCGCGGAACCACTACGCTAACGGACGCCTGGGGGACGCAGTCGTCCTCCTTCGTCACATCCCGGCGCCAGCCACAGTTCCCTGCGCGGTCACGCAGCGCATCGACAGGAGAGTCCCTCGTGCCGAAGTCACGGATCCGCAAGAAGGCCGACTTCACGCCCCCGCCCGCGAAGCAGGCCACCTCGATCAAGCTGACCAGCCGCAGCTGGGTGGCGCCTGTGATGCTCGCGCTGTTCGCCATCGGGCTGGTGTGGATCGTGGTCTTCTACGTCACCGACGGTTCGATGCCGATCGAGTCGCTCCGGAACTGGAACATCGTGGTGGGCTTCGGCTTCATCGCGGCCGGCTTCGGCGTCTCCACGCAGTGGAAGTAGCCCCGTAGCCCAGGGCGCCGGTGGCTCCAGCGGCGCCGGACGGCGGCGAACGACAGGGGTACGGCGGCCGTCTAGCGGGCGTACCGGTTGCTCGTCAAGCTCTCCCCTGAACTTATCCACAGCGTTGTGCACAGCACTGGATAACTTACGAAGATCTGTGGATAACTCGCACGCGGTTGACGCCGGTATGACCGGAATCACCCTCGGCCGGGACGACAAAGCCCCTCGCCTCCCTGAAGAAACACCAGGTCAGAGGCGAGGGGCGCAGTCTTTCCCCACAGAGTGGGGAGAGCCCGCCACACACTGTGGATAACTCTGGGGAAAGCTCACAGAGAAGCTCGTCCACAGCCCTGCACGCTCAGGTGAGCGCCGCGGAGCGGGCCAGCACGATCCCCACGTCGATCAGCAGCACCAGGGCCAGCGCCCCGTACTGCACCAGGTTCCGGCGGGCCCTCGGCGCGTGCACGAGCGCGTACGTGACCACCGCGCCCGCGACCAGACCACCGACGTGGGCCTCCCAGGAGATCCCCGGTCGGGTGAATGTCATCAGCAGGGACAGGGCCACGAAGAGGACCACCGGCCGCATGTCGTGGCGCCGGCGGCGGGCGAGCACCACCCAGGCCCCGATCAGGCCGTAGACGACACCGGACGCGCCCAGCGAGGGCTGGTTCTGCGCGGCGACCAGATAGGCCAGCACGGAGCCGGAGAGCCCCGAGAGCAGGCACAGGGCCGCGTACCGGATCCGCCCCAGTTCGGGCTCGACGATCCCGCCGATCACCCACAGACCCAGCACGTTGAAGAGGATGTGCCAGATCTCCTGGTGGAGGACGGTCGCCGTGAGCAGCCGGTACCACTCGCCGTCCGCGACCCCGACGAGTTCCCCGAGCGCCGGGCTGTAGGCGTAGCCGATGAGCACCAGCTCGTCGACGAACCGGTCGCCGAACGCCAGTACGGCGAGGTACACCGCGAGGTTGATCCCGATGAGGATCTTCGTGACGAGGCGGTCGTCCGACGCGACCCGGCCGCCCGCGAGGGTCCGCGGCTGGTTGGCGTCGGCGGCGTGGCCGGTCCCCGAACCGCTGCGCACGCAGTCGGGGCACTGGAAGCCGACGGAGGCGGAGACCATGCACGAGGGGCAGATCGGCTTCTCGCAGCGCGTGCAGCGGATGCCGGTCTCCACCTCGGGGTGGCGGTAGCAGCGCGGCACACCGGTGTGGTCGCGCGCGGAGGGTTTCGGTTCCACGAGAGGTGCCGTCCCTTCCGTCTCAGCGCTTCTCGATCACCACGGAGTCGATGACCACGTCCTGCAGCGGCCGCTCGGTGTGCGGGTCGGTCGCGGTGGCCGCGATCGCGTCCACGACCTTCCTGCTCTCCTTGTCCGCCACCTCGCCGAAGATGGTGTGCTTGCGGTTCAGCCAGGTCGCGGGGGCGACGGTGACGAAGAACTGCGAGCCGTTGGTGCCCGGGCCGGCGTTGGCCATGGCCAGCAGGTAGGGGCGGTCGAAGAAGAGCTCCGGGTGGAACTCGTCGGCGAACTCGTACCCGGGACCGCCCGTGCCGTTCCCCAGCGGGTCGCCGGCCTGGATCATGAACCCCTTGATGACCCGGTGGAACACCGTGCCGTCGTACAGCGGGTCCGAGGAGACCGTGCCCGTCCCGGGGTGCGTCCACTCGCGCTCACCGCCGGCGAGCTCGACGAAGTTCCGGACGGTCTTCGGGGCGTGGAACGGCATGAGCCGCACCTCGATGTCACCCAGGCTGGTCTTGAGGATCGCGTACAGCTGCTCGGCCACGGTCGCCTTCCGTCCACGTCATGTCACGTCTGTCGCTGCCGTGTCCGATCCTCGCATGCCCCGGATGCCCACCCCACATGCCGGACTTGGCTCCGGGGGGCATGATTCCGAAGAGGATGGAAAGGCGAAAAGCCGACATCGTCGCCACCGAGGAGGAGGAATCCCGTGACCCGCATGGACAGCGTGCGCGCCGCGTCAGATTCGGCGAAGGAGAGCGTCCTGCACGCCGCGGAAGCGGTGGCGCCGTACGCCGGTACGGCCAAGGACCAGGCCGCGCACTACGCCCACGAAGCACGTGTGGTGATCGCGCCGAAGGTCTCCAAGGCCGCTCAGCAGGCTCGGGCGCAGGCTCGGGCGCAGTACGACTCGTACGTCGCACCGCATGTTCCGCCGCGGGTCGACGCGGCCGCACAGCGTGCGGCGGTCAAGACCCGCCGGGCCTGCCGTCAGGCGGCCGACTACACCGTTCCGCGTGTCGAGCACGCGGTCGCCGCGACCGGTCCCGTCCTGGAGGAGGCCGGGTCGCGTTCCACCGCCGCCTGGGCCGCGCTGCGCGGTCAGGTGACGCCGGGGGAGATCGAGAAGATCGTGAAGAGGCACGAGCGCCGGGCTCGGGCCGGACGCCTCGCCAAGGGCCTCCTGGTCCTGGGCGTCGTCGTCGGCGGCGCGTTCGCCGCCTGGAAGTGGTGGGACAAGCAGGCCAATCCCGACTGGCTGGTCGAGCCGCCCGTCGCCACCGAGGTGGAGGAGGGCGCGGTACTGGCTTCCTACGAGGAGGGCGGGGACGTCCTCGACCCCGAGGTGGAGGCCAAGCAGTCCGAGGCGGAGGCCGCTGCGGCGGCCGAGGAGGCCGGCGACCACGACGAGCGCCGCTGACCCACGGGGAGGACGCCGGGCCGTTCCGGCCGACTCCCCCCGTATGTGACCAGGGCCCTGTCATCCACTGCCGGGGTCCTGGTTGCTGCCGGGGTGCTGCGGGGTCCTACGGGGATGCCGTGGGGTCCCGCGGTGATGCTGCGGCGTCCTCCGAGGATGCCGCGGGGTCCGCGGGGTCCGCGGGGTCCTGCTGACGAACGGGTGGTGCTCGGCTGTACGGCGATCCGGCCGGTGAGAGCCGGGGTCGAGCCGGGCTCCGTGGTGGCCGGGGTGATGCTCGGTCGTCCTGCGATCCGGCCGGGAAGGGCCGGGGTCGTGCCGGGCTCCGTCGGGGTGGTGCCGCCGGGGCCCGCGTCGTACGGGGCGAGGCCGTACGGGGACGTGCGGATACGCGTACGGGTACGGGTACGGGTGCGCGGAGTGCGCATCGTCGTCTCCCCGCGCCCTACGCCGACGCGGCGAGCGCCAGCTCCGTCAGCGCGGCCGGCTCGTCGCCCTCGGAGAAGGTGGTCACACCGGCCGCGGAGCGGTTGCGGGTGGCGGGAGAGGAACCGTGGGCCTCGGCGGCGATGCGCTGCTTGATCGTGGGCGGCAGGGAGCGGTCCCCGACCAGCGGCAGGCGATGCGCCCGCTGCGCCGGTACGGACGCCAGTGCGGCCCGCTTCTCCGCGGCGGCGGCACCGGCGGCCGGACCGGCCGGCTCCTCCGGCTGCTGGACGGCGGGCTGCTGGGCGGCTGCGGCGGTGCTCGCCAGGCCGACGGAGGCGAGCAGGGCGAAGAGGACGGAGATGAAGGCGGTCCAGAACTGCTTGACCTTGGCGGTGGCCATGGCCCCTCACTTTCGTGATGTTCTCGAATGGTTCATTTCGGTTTGCGCGCTTTACGTACTTTCCTCATGATGTGGATGCGCGCCCGATTTCCACGGAACGTCGCCGCCGTCGCGCAGTTCTTCCGATGAACACCACCCGTCCGGAGCAGCGGCCCGGTCCGGCCCCCCGTTCGACGCCCGGAGGGACGGCCGGGGACACCCGGCACGGGAGAAGGCGGCCCGAGGCCCGCCGGGACAGGGCGAGCGAGCCGGCCGAGGCCGCCGCAGCCCCCGCCGACGCCACCCGCCCCAGACATGCGAAAACCCCCTGTGACCTGCGTTTCCGCAGTTCACAGGGGGTGCTTTCCGTGGAGCCTAGGGGAGTCGAACCCCTGACATCTGCCATGCAAAGACAGCGCTCTACCAACTGAGCTAAGGCCCCGGAACGAGAACAGCGTACCGGGTCACCCCCCATGCCCGGCAAAAGGATTGGGACTCCCGGTCGGCGACCACGCTCCGTAAGATGCTGATCGAGGTTCGCAGTGGCGAACCTAGGGATGGGGAGAAGAAATGGACGCAGCGCAGCAGGAAGCCACGGCGCGAGCCAGAGAGCTTCAGCGCAGTTGGTACGGAGAGCCGCTGGGGGCGCTCTTCCGTCGGCTGATCGACGATCTGGGACTCAACCAGGCCAGGCTCGCGGCGGTGCTGGGGCTCTCCGCGCCCATGCTGTCCCAGCTGATGAGCGGCCAGCGGGCCAAGATCGGCAACCCGGCCGTCGTCCAGCGCGTCCAGGCACTCCAGGAGCTCGCCGTGCAGGTCGCCGACGGCACCGTCAGCGCCGCCGAGGCCACCGACCGCATGGACGAGGTCAAGAAGTCGCAGGGCGGCTCCGTCCTCACCAGCACCGGCCAGCCGGCCACCGGGTCGGGCGCCCCGACCGTTCGCAGGGTGGTCCGCGAGATCCAGTCGCTGCTGCGCTCCGTAGCCGCGGCCGGCGACATCATCGACGCCGCCGACTCCCTCGCCCCGGCCCACCCCGAACTGGCAGAGTTCCTCCGGGTGTACGGCGCGGGACGCACCGCGGACGCGGTCGCGCACTACGAGTCGCACCAGAACTGACGCGGTCGGCAGCCGGCCGGCATCGCCTCGACAGGGACCAACGGGGAGCGGACGCAGCACGATGGGTGAGGTTTTCGCCGGGCGGTACGAGCTGGTCGACCCGATCGGGCGGGGCGGTGCGGGCGCGGTGTGGCGCGCCTGGGACCACCGGCGCCGCCGCTACGTGGCGGCCAAGGTGCTCCTGCAGAGCGACGCGCACACCCTGCTCCGCTTCGTCCGCGAGCAGGCGCTGCGGATCGACCATCCGCACGTCCTCGCCCCGGCCAGCTGGGCCGCCGACGACGACAAGGTCCTGTTCACCATGGACCTGGTCGCCGGCGGCTCCCTGGCCCATGTGATCGGCGACTACGGCCCGCTGCCGCCGCGGTTCGTCTGCGTCCTGCTCGACCAGCTGCTCTCGGGCCTGGCCACGGTGCACGCGGAGGGGGTCGTGCACCGCGACATCAAGCCCGCGAACATCCTCATGGACGTCACCGGGACCGGACGGCCGCACCTGCGGCTGTCCGACTTCGGCATCTCCATGCGCAAGGGCGAACCCCGCCTCACGGAGACCGACTACGTGGTGGGCACGCCCGGCTACTTCGCGCCCGAGCAACTCCTCGGCGCGGAACCCGACTTCACCGCCGACCTGTTCGCCGTCGGCCTGGTCGCCCTCTATCTGCTCCAGGGCCGCAAGCCGGACTCCCGGGCACTGATCGAGCACTTCGCGGCCCACGGCACCCCCGGCGCCCCCGACGGCGTCCCCGAGCCCCTGTGGCAGGTGCTCGCCGGTCTGCTGCAGCCCGACCCGCAGGCCCGCTTCCGGACGGCCACGGGCGCGCGCAAGGCCCTGGCCGCGGCCGTCGAGATGCTGCCCGAGCCGGGCCCCGACGAGGAGCGGGTCGAGATCTTCGACCAACTCGGTCCGCTGCCGCCCGGCTTCGGCCCGCAGGGCCCGACGGGACCCGCCGGCGGCGAGCCGGGCGGCCCCGCGGCGCGCGCCCAGGGTGCGGGCACGGCCCCCGCACCCGCTGCGGCGCCCGTCGGCGCACCGACGGCCCCCACCACGCCCGTGGTACCGCCCCAGCAGCCCCCACAGCCCCCGTACGGGCCCCCGCACCCGGCCGTTCCCGCCACGGCCCCGCTCGCCGCCCCCGTCACGACGTCCGCGCCGCTGCCCGGGCCGTCCGAGACGGGCAGCTTCCACCTGCCCCCGCCGCTCGCCCCGCCGGCGCCCTCCTTCGACGGGACGCCGACCTGGCCCGCACCGTACGGACAGGCCCCGGCGCATCCGTACGCCGCTCAGCCCGTCCAGACACCCGGGCCGTACGGCAGTCCCACGCCGCCCCCGGCGGCGCCGCCCGCCCCGGTACGCCGGCCGGGACCGCCCCCCAAGGTGGCGATCCCGGTCCTGCTGCTCGCGCTGGTCTGCTTCGCGGTCGGCTTCTGGGCCCTCGCCCAGACCTGACCCGGACCGGCACCGCGCCCCGTCTACGCCGCCGCGCGCCTCCGCGCCAGCAGCGTCCATCCGCCGAGCCCCAGGAGCAGAACCGTTCCGCTGCCGATCCCGGCGACCGCGACGACCCGCAGGGAGCCGTCCGCGTCCACCGCCTGCGCCCCGGATACGCCCTGGTCCGCCGCCTCCCGGTCGTCGGCGGTCACGCTGAACCGCCCGGGGTCGCCGTCGTACCCCGGCCCCGGCTTCGCGGCGCCGCGGAGCGACACCCGCAGGGTCAGCGGCACCGTGCGGTCCCCGTACTCCGCGGCCATGGCCGGGTTGAGCGTGGCCGACAGGTAGTACCAGCCGGCGAACCGCATGCCGTTGGTGGCCTCGTCGGAGGAGCTGCGGTTCTCGTGGGCCACCGGCCGCAGCGCGTCGAGCGCGAGCGTCGCCGGCTTCCCGCTGTAGGAGACGGTCCCCTCGTCGACGTGGCCGAGCGCCGGGTTCTCCAGCGAGAGGACCAGGGCGTGGCCGATGTACTCGTCGCCGCTGGCGCTGCTGCCGAGTTCGGCGGTGGTGAAGAGCTGCTGCCCCCAGTCGACCGGCACCCGGTAGAACAGCGTCTGGCCGGGCCGGATGTCGGAGCGCCACTCGCCCTGCGTCAGCGAGATCGCGTCGTGGATCCCGGACCCGCCCTGGCGCTGGCGCGGGTCGCCCGGCGGCGGTCCGGGGGTGCCGGACGCCCAGACCTCGGGGAGTTCGGTCGGCCCGGCCTTCTTCAGGAGGGGCTCGGAGGCGTAGCGGATCTCCAGCTCCCAGTCCTCCGTGCTCGCCTTCGACTCGCGCTCGACGAGCACGTAGTAGGCGCCCGCGCCCTGGCAGGTGGAGCTGTCCGCGTCGATGATGCGGCGGGCGTAGGCGGCGAGCGGCCGGGCGAACTCGCCGGAGGAGAAGTTCGCCTGCTGGTAGCCGCACTCGAAGCCGGAGCCGTCCTGGATGCTGACCTTGAAGCCGTCGCCGTACTCGGCCTCGCCGCCGGCCCTGGGCACCGCGACGACGGAGACGTACGCGTTCTGCCGGTCGAGGTCGACCCGGTAGTAGACCTTGCCGTCCTTCTTGAGCGTGTCGCGGTAGGTCTGCCCGGTCCGCAGCTGGACGGCGTCCGAGCTCGACGCGGCGCCCTGGACGCGCTGGGCCGAGCCGTCGAAGGCGTACGGCGGGATCGCACCCCCGGCGGCCGCCGCACGCGCGGGAAGCGCCGCCGACCGCCCCGGAAGGGCCGCCGCCGGCCCGGGGAGGGCCACGACCGCCCCCACCGCAGCGACCGCCGTGATCAGGGCCCCCGCCCTCCGGCCGAGGCCCGCCTGCGTCTTCACGCGCTGCTCCTCTTCACTCAAGCACGTCGGCATTTTGCTCAGGCAAAGCAAAGCCCCGGCCCGCTCTCGCGCGGCCGGGGCTTCACCCACAGAGGGTTCGGGTCTCAGACACCGGAACCTGCGGGCACGGAGTCGGTCGCCTCCGTCCACAGGTCCTGCTCGGCGCGATCCGCCTGGATCTGGCGGTACACGAGGAGCCCGCCGATGGCGGCCAGTGCGACCAGGAGAAGCTTCTTCACCGCGCGACCTCGTCTTTCGTTGACGTAGGAGACTTCTGACGCCCACTCTACACATCGACCGATACCGATCGGTGACCTGTACGAGGTTCAAACCTCTCAGGGCCCCCGGACAAAGAAAACGACCCGGACGGAGGAACCGTCCGGGTCGATCTTCACTGTGGGGCTAACAGGATTTGAACCTGTGGCCTCATCCTTATCAGGGATGCGCTCTAACCAACTGAGCTATAGCCCCGCCGCGCTCTGCGGTGTGTGTCCCGCGCGCTGACTCCTGAACATTAGCGCACAGGAGGGCCAGTCCCAAAATCGGTAACCGACCGGCCCCCTCGCAGGTCACTCGCCCGTCACTCGTCCTCGGCGAGCGTGAGCTCCACGCCGCCGACGAAGCCGGCCGACAGGTTGTAGATGAACGCGCCCAGCGTCGCCAGCGCGGTCATCAGGACCACGTCGATCACGGCGATCACCGAGGTGAACATCAGCACCCGCGGCAGCGACAGGAACGACTGGAGGTCGAAGCCGTTGGACTCGTTCGAGCCGGTGGCCTCACTGATCGTGCCGCCGACGGTCGAGAAGACGCCCATGGCGTCCATGACCATCCACAGCACCGCCGCCGCGACGACCGTGCAGATGCCCAGCGCGATGGAGAGCAGGAAGCTCACCTTCATCACCGACCACGGGTCGGCCTTGGCCACCCGCAGCCGCGCCTTGCGCGTACGGGGCGTCGTGCGGGCCCCCGTGCGCGGCCGGCGCACCGCGCCCGTCTGACCGCCCGCCGTGCCGCCCGGCGCCGGAGCGCCGTACGCCTGCGGCGGGTGGTAGGGGCCCGCCGGCTGCTGCGCGCCCGCGCGCTCGCCGGGCAGCGGCCCGTTGTAGGTCTCGTACGAGGGCTGCTGCCCCCGAGTGTCCGTCACCGCAACCCCCTGGGAGTCCGTGGCGGAGCCACGGGCGCCGTTCGCTCCAGCACCAGCAGAAGCTCCGGCGGCCGCCGATCCGGCGCCCGTGGCTCCACTCACGCTCTTACTCCTCGTGCTCCCCGGCCGAGGGCTCCGTGCCCTCGACTGCCTCGGTCTCGACCACGACGGTCCCGACCGCTGCCTCGGCCGCCTCCACGGCGCCCTCGGCGTCGACTGCCTCGTCGATGTCGTCGTCCTCGCTGCCGGCCTCGGCGTTCCGTGCGATGCCGACGACGGCATCCCGCTTGCCCAGGTTGATCAGCTGGACGCCCATGGTGTCACGGCCGGTCTCCCTGACTTCGTTGACTCGCGTACGAATCACACCGCCGGACAGCGTGATGGCGAGGATCTCGTCGGTCTCCTCGACCACCAGCGCGCCCACGAGCGAGCCGCGGTCCTCCACGATCTTGGCGGCCTTGATGCCGAGGCCGCCACGACCCTGGACGCGGTACTCGTCGACGGGGGTGCGCTTCGCGTACCCGCCGTCGGTCGCGGTGAAGACGAACGTACCGGGCCGGACGACATTCATCGAGAGCAGTTCGTCGTCTGCGCGGAAACTCATCCCCTTGACGCCCGATGTGGCACGTCCCATCGGACGCAGCGCGTCGTCCGTGGCGGTGAAGCGGATCGACTGCGCCTTCTTGCTGATGAGGAGCAGATCGTCCTCGGCGGACACCAGCTCGGCCCCGATCAGCTCGTCGTCGCGGCCGTCCTCGGTCTCCCTGAGGTTGATCGCGATGACACCGCCGGATCGCGGCGAGTCGTAGTCCTTCAGCGCGGTCTTCTTGACCAGGCCCGCCTTGGTGGCGAGCACCAGGTACGGGGCGGCCTCGTAGTCGCGGATCGCCAGGATCTGGGCGATCTGCTCGTCCGGCTGGAAGGCCAGCAGGTTGGCCACGTGCTGGCCGCGGGCGTCCCGGCCGGCGTCGGGCAGCTCGTAGGCCTTGGCGCGGTAGACCCGGCCCTTGTTCGTGAAGAACAGCAGCCAGTGGTGGGTGGTGGAGACGAAGAAGTGGTCGACGATGTCGTCCTGCTTCAGCTTCGTGCCCCGCACGCCCTTGCCGCCGCGCTTCTGCGAGCGGTAGTCCTCGGTCTTGGTCCGCTTGACGTAGCCACCGCGCGAGATGGTGACGACGATGTCCTCCTCGGCGATCAGGTCCTCGATGGACATGTCACCGTCGAAGGGCACCAGCTTGGACCGGCGGTCGTCGCCGAACTTGTCGACGAGCGCGGCCAGTTCCTCGCTGACGATCGCACGCTGGCGCGCGGGCGAGGCCAGGATGGCGTTGTACTCGTCGATCTTGGCCTGGAGGTCGTCGTGCTCGGCGACGATCTTCTGGCGCTCCAGGGCGGCGAGCCGGCGGAGCTGCATCTCCAGGATCGCGTTGGCCTGGATCTCGTCGATCTCCAGCAGCCCCATCAGGCCCGTGCGGGCCACCTCGACGGTCTCGCTGCGGCGGATGAGCGCGATGACCTCGTCGATGGCGTCCAGGGCCTTGAGGAGGCCGCGCAGGATGTGGGCGCGCTCCTCGGCCTTGCGCAGCCGGAACTTCGTCCGGCGGACGATGACCTCGATCTGGTGCGTCACCCAGTGGCGGATGAACGCGTCCAGCGAGAGGGTGCGCGGCACGCCGTCGACGAGCGCCAGCATGTTCGCGCCGAAGTTCGTCTGCAGGTCGGTGTGCTTGTACAGGTTGTTGAGGACGACCTTGGCGACGGCGTCGCGCTTGAGCACGATGACGAGGCGCTGGCCGGTGCGGGACGAGGTCTCGTCGCGGACGTCGGCGATGCCGCCGATCTTGCCGTCCTTGACCAGGTCGGCGATCTTCTGCGCGAGGTTGTCCGGGTTCACCTGGTACGGGAGCTCCGTGACCACCAGGCACTGGCGGTTGTGGATCTCCTCGACCTCGACGACCGCGCGCATCGTGATGGAGCCGCGACCGGTGCGGTACGCCTCCTCGATGCCCTTGCGGCCGACGACGAGCGCGCCGGTGGGGAAGTCCGGGCCCTTGATCCGCTCGATCAGCGCGTCGAGGAGCTCCTCGTGGCCGGCGTCGGGGTGCTCCAGCGCCCACTGGGCGCCCGCCGCGACCTCGCGGAGGTTGTGCGGCGGGATGTTGGTCGCCATGCCGACCGCGATGCCGGCGCTGCCGTTGATCAGCAGGTTCGGGAAGCGGGACGGCAGGACCGTCGGCTCCTGGTTGCGGCCGTCGTAGTTGTCCTGGAAGTCGACGGTCTCCTCGTCGATGTCCCGGAGCATCTCCATCGACAGCGTCATCAGCTTGCACTCGGTGTACCGCATGGCGGCGGCCGGGTCGTTGCCCGGGGAACCGAAGTTGCCGTTGGAGTCGACGAGCGGCATGCGCATCGACCAGGGCTGGGCGAGGCGGACGAGCGCGTCGTAGATCGAGGAGTCGCCGTGCGGGTGGTAGGTGCCCATGACGTCGCCGACGACGCGGGCGCACTTGTAGAAGCCCTTCTCGGGCCGGTAGCCGCCGTCGTACATCGCGTACAGGACGCGCCGGTGGACGGGCTTGAGGCCGTCCCGTACGTCGGGCAGCGCGCGGGACACGATGACGGACATCGCGTAGTCGAGGTACGAGCGCTGCATCTCGGTCTCGAGCCCGACGGGCTCGATCCGCAGCACGGGCTCTTCTTCGGTGGTCCCGGTCGGGGTGGTTTCGTCGGCCATTGCTGGTCGTCAGTCCTTTCGTACGGTCAGCTGAGACCGACTCAGATGTCGAGGAAGCGAACGTCCTTGGCGTTGCGCTGGATGAACGAGCGGCGTGCCTCGACGTCCTCGCCCATCAGCACCGAGAACAGGTCGTCGGCCTGCGCGGCGTCGTCCAGGGTGACCTGGCCGAGCACGCGGTGCTCGACGTCCATGGTGGTGACGCGCAGCTCCTCGGCGTTCATCTCGCCGAGACCCTTGAAGCGCTGGATCGAGTCTTCCTTGATGCGCTTGCCGCTCTGCTTGCCCAGCTCGACGAGCGCGTCCCGCTCCCGGTCCGAGTAGGCGTACTCGAAGTCGTCCCGGCCCCACTTGATCTTGTAGAGCGGGGGGCGGGAGAGGTAGACGTGGCCCGCTTCGACCAGCGGCCGCATGAAGCGGAAGAGGAAGGTCAGCAGCAGGGTGTTGATGTGCTGGCCGTCGACGTCGGCGTCCGCCATCAGGATGATCTTGTGATAGCGGAGCTTCTCGATGTCGAAGTCCTCGTGCACACCGGTGCCGAAGGCCGAGATGAGCGCCTGGACCTCGGTGTTCTGCAGGATCTTGTCGATCCGGGCCTTCTCGACGTTCAGGATCTTGCCGCGGATCGGCAGGATGGCCTGGTACATCGGGTTGCGGCCGGACTTGGCCGAGCCGCCGGCGGAGTCGCCCTCGACGATGAAGATCTCGCACTTGGCCGGGTCGTTCGACTGGCAGTCGGACAGCTTGCCCGGCAGCGACGCCGACTCCAGGAGGCCCTTGCGGCGGGTCAGGTCGCGCGCCTTGCGCGCGGCCACGCGCGCGGTGGCGGCCTGGATCGACTTGCGGATGATGTCCGCGGCCTCGATCGGGTTGCGGTCGAGCCAGTCGTTGAGGTGCTCGTAGACCGCCCGCTGCACGAAGGTCTTGACCTCGGTGTTGCCCAGCTTGGTCTTGGTCTGGCCCTCGAACTGCGGCTCGCTCAGCTTGACCGAGATGATCGCGGTCAGACCCTCGCGGATGTCGTCGCCCGTGAGGTTGTCGTCCTTCTCGCGGAGCAGCTTCTTGTCGCGCGCGTACTTGTTGATCAGCGAGGTCAGCGCCGCACGGAAGCCCTCCTCGTGCGTGCCGCCCTCGTGGGTGTGGATGATGTTGGCGAAGGAGTACACGCCCTCGCTGTAGCCGCTGTTCCACTGCATCGCGACCTCGAGGGACAGGGACTTCTCCTTGTCCTCCGCCTCCAGGTCGATGACGGTGGGGTGCACCAGCTCGCCCTTGCGCGAGTTGAGGTACTTCACGAAGTCGACGATGCCGCCCTCGTAGTGGTACTTCACCGTGCGCGCGGCCGGCTCCGCGGCCGCCTCGGCGTCGGGGTCGTCGGCGCCGACCGTGGCCTTGGCGGACTCGCGCTCGTCGGTGAGCGTGATCGTCAGGCCCTTGTTGAGGAAGGCCATCTCCTGGAAGCGGCGCGAGAGCGTCTCGAAGGAGTACTCGGTCGTCTCGAAGATGTCCGGGTCGGCCCAGAACGTGACCGAGGTGCCGGTCTCGTCGGTCGCCTCGTGCTGGGCGAGGGGCGCGGTCGGGGCGCCCATCTTGTAGTCCTGCGTCCAGCGGTGGCCGTCCGTCCTGATCTCGACGGAGACCTTGGTGGACAGCGCGTTCACGACCGACACGCCGACGCCGTGCAGACCGCCGGAGACGGCGTAGCCGCCGCCGCCGAACTTGCCGCCCGCGTGGAGCACGGTGAGGACGACCTCGACGGCCGGCTTGCCCTCGGAGGCCACGATGCCGACCGGGATGCCTCGGCCGTTGTCGACGACGCGCACGGCGCCGTCGGCCAGGATCGTCACGTCGATGGTGTCGGCGTGACCGGCAAGGGCCTCGTCGACCGAGTTGTCGACGACCTCCTGCACCATGTGGTGCAGACCGCGCTCGCCGGTCGAGCCGATGTACATGCCAGGGCGCTTGCGCACCGCATCCAGGCCTTCGAGGACCTGGATGTTGCTGGCGGTGTACTGGTTGTTCTCGTTGGGGTCGCCGGAATCGGCCACGAAGCGCCCTTTCTGGCACAGCACAGGCCGTTCTCCGGGCATACGGGAGCGGCTGCGTCGTTCGACTTGTTCCGCAGGGTGGCGGGATTGTCTCCCAGTCTACCGGTAGCGCCGACAGTCATGGGGGTTTGCCGGTGCCTGAGTCCGCATGTGCCGCCCTGAGCGGGAGCCAAACGACTCCCCATATCCGGACAGGGGCTCCAGAGCCCCCTGACGGCCACCCAGCGCTTCGGACCGATGCCTCGCTGTGGGCACTCGCCGCGCGGGGTGGAAGAGGGGTGGGCACGACGCGGCCGCGCGGCGTCCGTGCTCCGGACCCGCGCCGCGGGAACCGCCCCCGGTGACGGCTACCCGTGGGTATCCCCGGGGAGCGGGAACCGCCCCCGGTGACGGCTACCCGTAGGTATCCCCGGGGCCCACGGAGCCCGGCGCCCGCAGCGGGCCGTAGCCCCGGCGGGGCCCGCCCGGCCCGAGCACCTTGATCATCCGCACGGTGCCGTGCCCGAGGTCCTCGTTGAGCCGCGCGACCAGCGTCGGCGCCAGCAGCCGCAGCTGGGTGGCCCAGGCCGTGGAGTCGCACTGCACGGTCAGCACACGGGCGTCCGGCTCGTCGTCGAACCGCACCGGTACGCAGTGCTTGGCCAGGTCCTCGCCGACGATCTGGGGCCAGCGGCCCATGACCCCGCCGACGGCCGCCGGCGTCTCCCAGCCCCGCTCGGTGATCAGCCGGTTGATCGCGGCGCCGAGCGCCATCGGGTCGCGTCCGTCGGCGCGCGCGCCGGAGCGCAGTCCGCCGCCGCGGCGCGCCTGCTTCTTCTGCTGGGCGGCCGCGCCCCTGGCCTTGGCCTGCTCCTTGGCGGCGCGGAGCGCGACCCGGGCGAGATCGACCCCCGAGGACTCGGGGACGGCCGGCGCCGACGGAGTATCCACAGGCTGGGGAAGCTTTTCCTCGCTCATACGCGCTCCGCCGTCCCTCCGGCCACCCGGTACCGGGTCCCCGCGAGGACTCCGGGCACGTCGTCGTCCACGGCCGCCGTCACCAGGACCTGCTCGCCGCCCGCGACGAGCTCCGCGAGCCGCTCGCGCCGCCGCGCGTCCAGTTCGGCGAAGACGTCGTCGAGGACGAGGACCGGCTCGTTGCCCTCGGACCGCAGGAGGTCGTACGAGGCCAGCCGCAGCGCCAGCGCGTACGACCAGGACTCGCCGTGGCTGGCGTACCCCTTCGCGGGCAGCTCGCCGAGCTTGAGGAGCAGTTCGTCGCGGTGGGGTCCGACGAGGGTGACGCCCCGCTCGATCTCCTGCTTGCGGACCTCGGCCAGCGCGTCGATCAGCTGTCCGTACAGCTCCTCGCGGGTGTGCCCGGTGCCGGGCGCGGAGGGCCGGTACTCCAGCAGAACCGGTCCGCCGCCGGGCGCGAGCTGCTCGTACGCCTTGTCCGCGAGCGGCTGGAGTACGGCGATCAGGTCGAGCCGCTGGGCGAGCAGCTCGGCCCCGGCCCGCGCGAGGTGCTGGTCCCAGACGTCGAGGGTGGACAGGTCCATGCCGCGGCCGCCGTGCCGCCGGGCCATCGCGGCGGACTTCAGGAGCGTGTTGCGCTGTTTGAGGACACGGTCGTAGTCGGAGCGCACGCCCGCCATGCGCGGCGCGCGCGCCGTGATCAGCTCGTCGAGGAAGCGCCGGCGTTCGCCCGGGTCGCCCTTCACCAGGGCGAGGTCCTCGGGCGCGAACAGCACGGTCCGCACGATGCCCAGCACGTCTCGCGGTCTGACCTGCGAGGACCTGTTGATCCTGGCGCGGTTGGCACGGCCGGGGTTGAGTTCCAGCTCGACCAGCTGGGAGCGCTCGCCCTGGGTGACGGCGGCGCGGATCACCGCGCGCTCCGCGCCCATCCGGACGAGCGGGGCGTCGGAGGCGACGCGGTGGCTGGCGAGGGTCGCGAGGTAGCCGACGGCCTCGACCAGGTTGGTCTTGCCCTGGCCGTTCGCGCCCACGAAAGCGGTGACGCCCGGGTCGAGCGGGACCTCGACCCGGGCGTAGGAGCGGAAGTCGGCCAGCGACAGATGCGTGACGTGCATGGTTGGGCGCCGACCTTCTTCCCCCGGCGGCTGTGCACCGCGGGGTGCACAGCCTGTGGATTACTTCTTCGTCTCGACCGCGTGGCCGCCGAACTGGTTGCGCAGCGCGGCGATCATCTTCATCTGCGGGGAGTCGTCCTGACGGGAGGCGAACCGCGCGAACAGCGAGGCGGTGATCGCCGGCAGCGGGACGGCGTTGTCGATGGCGGCCTCGACCGTCCACCGGCCCTCGCCGGAGTCCGACGCGTAGCCGCGCAGCTTGTCCAGGTGCTCGTCCTCGTCGAGGGCGTTGACCGCGAGGTCCAGCAGCCAGGAACGGATGACCGTGCCCTCCTGCCAGGAACGGAAGACCTCGCGCACGTCGGTGACGGAGTCGACCTTCTCCAGGAGCTCCCAGCCCTCGGCGTAGGCCTGCATCATCGCGTACTCGATGCCGTTGTGGACCATCTTCGCGAAGTGGCCGGCGCCGACCTTGCCCGCGTGGACCGAGCCGAACTCGCCCTCGGGCTTGAGCGCGTCGAAGATCGGCTGGACCTTGGCGACGTCCTCGGCGGAGCCGCCGTACATCAGCGCGTAGCCGTTCTCCAGGCCCCAGACGCCGCCGGAGACACCGCAGTCGACGAAGCCGATGCCCTTGGCCTTCAGCTCCTCGGCGTGCTTCTCGTCGTCGGTCCAGCGGGAGTTCCCGCCGTCCACGACGATGTCGCCGGGGGAGAGCAGCTCGGCCAGCTCGTCGATGGTGGACTGGGTCGCGGCACCGGCCGGGACCATGACCCACACGACGCGGGGCCCCTTGAGCTTGGTGACAAGCTCTTCGAGGCTCTGGACGTCGGCGAGGTCCGGATTGCGGTCGTATCCGATGACGGTGTGGCCTGCGCGGCGGATGCGCTCGCGCATGTTGCCGCCCATCTTGCCGAGACCGACGAGACCGAGCTCCATCAGAGATTCCTTTAGCGTCGTGTGCGGTGTACCCGGGTCCGAGCCTACGCCCGGACACCGGTGCACACCTGTGGGGTCAGCCGCTCAGGCGATCCCCCGGAAAGCGCGACGCGGACCGGCTCAGCCGCTGAGGCGCACCGGCATGATCAGGTACTTGTAGGCCTCGTCCGCCTCGGCGTCCAGGGCAGGCTTGCCGCTCAGCAGCGCCGGCTTCGTGGAGGTCGTGAAGGAGAGCTGGGCGACCGGGGAGTCGATCGCGCTGAGGCCGTCCAGCAGGAAGGTCGGGTTGAAGGCGATCGAGATGTCGTCGCCCTCCAGCTGCGCGTCGACGCGCTCCACAGCCTGTGCGTCGTCGCTGGAGCCGGCCTCCAGGATCAGCACGCCCTGCTCGAAGCTCAGCCGGACCGGGGTGTTGCGCTCGGCCACCAGGGCCACGCGCTTGACGGCCTCGACGAACGGCGCGGTCTCGATGACGGCGACCGAGTTGAACTCGGTGGGGAAGAGCGTCCGGTACTTGGGCAGGTCGCCCTCGAGGAGGCGGGTGGTGGTGCGGCGGCCCGCGCCCTCGAAGCCGATGAGGCCCTCGCCCTTGCCGGAGCCCGAGAGCGCCAGGGTGACCGTGTCGCCGCTCGTGAGCGCCTTGGCGGTGTCCAGGAGGGTCTTCGCGGGCACCAGGGCGACCGCGGAGGCGTCCGGGGACTCCGGCTTCCACAGGAACTCGCGGACCGCGAAGCGGTAGCGGTCGGTGGAGGCCAGGGTGACGGTGTCGCCCTCGATCTCGATGCGCACACCGGTGAGCACCGGCAGCGTGTCGTCGCGGCCGGCGGCGATGGCCACCTGGGCGGCGGCGGAGGCGAAGACCTCACCCGGGACGGTGCCGGTCGCGGTGGGCATCTCCGGCAGCGCCGGGTACTCCTCCACGGGAAGGGTGTGGAGGGTGAAGCGGGAGGAGCCGCAGACCACGGTCGCCCGTACACCGTCTGTGGAGATCTCCACCGGCCGGTTCGGGAGGGCGCGGCAGATGTCGGCGAGCAGACGGCCGGAGACCAGGACGGTGCCGTCCTCCTCGACCTCCGCCTCGACGGAGACGCGGGCCGAGACCTCGTAGTCGAAGCTCGAGAAGCTCAGCGCGCCGTCCTCGGCCTTCAGCAGCAGGCCCGCGAGCACGGGAGCCGGCGGACGGGCCGGGAGGCTGCGGGCCACCCAGGCCACCGCCTCGGCAAGTACGTCGCGCTCCACCCGGATCTTCACCGGAACCGCCTCCTGCTTGTTGCTGGCTCTTCGTCGACTGCGGGAACCAGTCTGACGTACGCCGCAGACACTCGGTGCTGCTCGGGGTCAAGTCGCGACAAGAGCGGCTCGACGCTCCGGCGCCGAGTTGTGCACAGGCCCCACTTCGAAGCGGATTCCTAGCTAACTCTGAGTGGGAGTAGTAGTAGGGCCTGTGGAAACGGTGGATAACGTCGTTTTCCCAGGTCAGACCCGATTTTTTGTCCACTGCGCCTGTGGGTGGAACCGGTGGACAACTGGGGGTCTCTGTGGACACCCGAAAGTTCTGCACACCCGATACACAGGCCATGGGGAGTTCTCCCCAGCGCTGTCCCCAGCTTTACCCACGTTCCCCACAGCCCAACCGTCCTCCTTGGTGTGACGGCTTTCACTCGACGCGGTGAGCGGAGGCGATTCGTTGCCGAACAGTGGACAGGGGTGTGGAGAAGCTGTGGGCAACGGACCCTCCCCTGTGGGCGGCCAGTGGACAACTTTCCGGCGCCTCTGTGGACGGATCTTCTGTCCACAGGCTGTGGAGATCTTTTACCAACAATTCCACAAGGGCCTGACCTGGGGTGATGGTCTGTCAACAGCCAGGCCTGTGGACACGATCCGGATAACTCGACAGTCCCCACCCTGTGGACGGGAGATCATCCCGCAATCTGTGGAGAACCCGCCACCGGAACGGAGTAATCGAACAGCCCGTCCCCCGGACGAGGGCCCGGACCGGTCCCAGGCGCGCTCGCGGAGGGCTTCCGACGCCCTCCGCGGCCCCTCCCGGAGGGCCGGGAGGGCGCATCCACGGCTCCCGCGGCCGACCGCAGAACGGCTCCAGGAGAACCGCGCGGGGGCACCGGGAGAACTGTGCGGGGGCTCTGGGAGGACGGCCCAGGGGCTCCGGACGAACCGTGCCGGGACTTCGGGAGCAACGGCGTCGAGGCAGCGGGAGGACCCGGCGTCGAGGCAGCGGGAACGCCGATGGGCGCCCCGGGAGGTGTCCCGGGGCGCCCATCGCAGGCGGGCTCGGCCGCGATCGCGGCGGTGGCGGTGGCGGTGGCGGCCGCGGCGGCGTCAGCCGTTCTTGATGCGGTTCGTGAGCTCGGTGACCTGGTTGTAGATGGAGCGGCGCTCCGCCATCAGCGCGCGGATCTTCCGGTCCGCGTGCATCACCGTCGTGTGGTCGCGGCCGCCGAACTGCGCGCCGATCTTCGGCAGCGACAGATCCGTGAGCTCACGGCACAGGTACATGGCGATCTGCCGGGCCGTCACCAGGACGCGGCTGCGCGAGGATCCGCAGAGGTCCTCCACCGTCAGCCCGAAGTAGTCGGCGGTGGCCGCCATGATGGCCGGCGCGGTGATCTCCGGCGAGGAGTCCTCGCCGCCCGGGATCAGGTCCTTGAGGACGATCTCGGTGAGCCCCAGGTCCACCGGCTGCCGGTTGAGGCTCGCGAACGCCGTCACCCGGATCAGCGCGCCCTCCAGCTCACGGATGTTCCGCGAGATCCGGGACGCGATGAACTCCAGCACCTCCGGCGGGGCGTTGAGCTGCTCCTGCACCGCCTTCTTGCGCAGGATCGCGATGCGCGTCTCCAGCTCCGGCGGCTGCACGTCCGTGGTCAGGCCCCACTCGAAGCGGTTGCGGAGCCGGTCCTCCAGGGTCACCAGCTGCTTGGGCGGCCGGTCGGAGGAGAGCACGATCTGCTTGTTCGCGTTGTGCAGGGTGTTGAAGGTGTGGAAGAACTCCTCCTGCGTCGACTCCTTGCTCGCGAGGAACTGGATGTCGTCGACGAGCAGGATGTCCACATCGCGGTAGCGCTTGCGGAAGGCGTCGCCCTTGCCGTCGCGGATCGAGTTGATGAACTCGTTCGTGAACTCCTCGGAGCTCACGTACCGCACACGGGTGCCCGGGTAGAGGCTCCGCGCGTAGTGACCGATCGCGTGCAGCAGGTGCGTCTTGCCGAGCCCGGACTCCCCGTAGATGAAGAGCGGGTTGTACGCCTTCGCCGGCGCCTCGGCCACCGCGACCGCGGCCGCGTGCGCGAAGCGGTTCGAGGAACCGATGACGAAGGTGTCGAAGAGGTACTTGGGGTTCAGCCGCGCGTGCTGCTCACCGGGGGCGCCGGCCCCGCCCTGAGCCGACGAGGAACCGTGACCGCCGCCGGGACCCCCGCCCGGAACGCCCGGCCGGGGACCGGGACGGGCGCCGTGGTTCTGCGGGTCCGGCAGCTCCGCCCGCTCCGGACGCGGCTGCTCGTAGCTCCGCGGCGGCTCGTCGTACCGCGGCTGCCGGGACTGCTCGGGCGCGCTCGGACCGGTGTACGGGGCCCGCTCCTGGTAGCCGCCCAGCCGGGGCTGCTGCCAGGACAGGTCCTCCTGGGTGCGCGGCCAGGCCCCGGGGTCGGGGCGCTGCTGTGTGTAGTCCGGGTAGGCCGGGCGCGCGGTCGGCAGGCCGTCGTCGGGCATCGGCCGGTGGCCGTAGCCGTCGTACTTCTCGTACGGCTCGTGCTGCTGGCGCTCGTCGTAGCGGGGCTGCTGCGGCTGCTGGAGCGGCGGCGCCGGCGGGGTCGGCTCGCCGGCGGAGTCGTCGACGGTGATCGCGATCCGGATCGGGCGGCCGCACTCACGGCTGAGCGTCTCGCTGATCAGCGGGGCCAGCCGGCCCTCCAGGACGCGCTTGCCCCACTCGTTCGGCACGGCGAGCAGCGCCGTGTCCGCGACGAGGGCGAGGGGCTGGCAGCGCTCGATCCACTGCTTGTCCTTGGGCTCGATTCCCTGCTGGCCCTCGGAGAGGAGGTGCTCGAGGACGCGTGGCCACACTGCGGCAAGATCGGCAGGAACGTCAGCCACAGGGCACGCTTTCTCGCAGGTCCCACGATGGTGTGGTTCTCGGGGGACGGTGGGGCGATGTCCGGGAGGACAGATCCGCGGGGAACAGGTAAGGACAGAACGGAAAAGATTGTGGAGACCAACCACGGTAGTCGCGGCGGCTGACGTGGTTCAAGTTGTTGTCCACAGCCTGTGCACAATGGGGGGTGGCGACAGGTCGGTTTGACCGGATGGCGTAGCCGCGCGTACCGTAACCAGGTCGAGTTGTCGATGGCTGCTGCCGCCTGCCTCCGATGGGCAAAGATCACGGTCTGTGATCGTGAAGCGGTGCACTCGGGCGTATTGCGAGCTACTCGTGGGCGCACGGTGACAGCCAGGCGATGTCCCGCCATCTACGAATCATTTCTGGAGCCCCCGAGTGAGCAAGCGCACCTTCCAGCCGAACAACCGTCGTCGCGCCAAGACCCACGGCTTCCGCCTGCGGATGCGTACGCGCGCCGGCCGCGCCATCCTTGCGAACCGCCGTTCCAAGGGTCGCTCGGCGCTGTCCGCCTGATCCGCTTAAACAGGTCATGACGTGCTGCCTACCGAGAATCGGCTGAGGCGGCGCGAGGACTTCGCAACCGCGGTACGCCGAGGTCGCCGGGCCGGTCGCCCGCTCCTCGTCGTCCACCTACGCAGCGGTGCAACGAACCCGCACGCGCCTGGGGAGAGCGCTCCCCCGGCACGTGCGGGTTTCGTCGTGAGCAAGGCCGTGGGCGGGGCGGTCGTACGCAACCAGGTCAAGCGTCGCCTGCGCCACCTCGTCCGCGACCGGCTCACCGAGCTGCCCCCCGGTAGCCTGGTGGTCGTACGGGCGTTGCCCGGAGCCGGCGACGCCGAACACGCACAGCTGTCCCGAGACCTGGACGCCGCTCTTCAGCGGCTGCTGGGAGGGGGCGCGCGATGAAGTACCCGCTGCTGGCTCTCATCAAGCTGTACCAGTGGACGATCAGCCCGCTTCTCGGGCCCGTCTGCCGGTACTACCCGTCGTGTTCCCACTACGGATTCACGGCCATCGACCGGCATGGCGCGATCAAGGGCACGGCCTTGACCGCCTGGCGCATCCTGCGGTGCAACCCGTGGTCGCCCGGCGGTGTGGACCATGTCCCCCCGCGTAAGCGCCCCCGCTGGCACGAAATGCTGAGGAACGCGCTGCGCGGCGACAAGGGCGGGTCCACCGCCGAGACGAGCCCGGCCGCAGAGACCTCGCCCAATGCTCAAGGAGCCTGATTAGTGGACACGATTGCCAGTCTGTTCAGCTTCATCACCACACCTGTCTCATGGGTGATCGTCCAGTTCCACAAGGTGTACGGGGCGGTCTTCGGCCCTGACACGGGCTGGGCCTGGGGCCTGTCCATCGTGTCCCTCGTGGTGCTGATCCGTATCTGCCTGATCCCGCTGTTCGTCAAGCAGATCAAGTCGACCCGGAACATGCAGGCGCTCCAGCCGAAGATGAAGGCGATCCAGGAGCGCTACAAGAGCGACAAGCAGCGTCAGTCCGAAGAGATGATGAAGCTGTACAAGGAGACGGGTACCAACCCGCTCTCCTCGTGCCTTCCCATCCTGGCGCAGTCGCCGTTCTTCTTCGCCCTCTACCACGTGCTCTCCAGCATCGCCTCGGGCAAGACCATCGGCGTCATCGACGACCAGCTCCTCGCGAGCGCCCGGCAGGCCCACATCTTCGGTGCCCCGCTGGCGTCGAAGTTCACGGACTCCGCCGCCGAGGTCGCCGCGCTCGACGCCTCGCTGACCTCGGTCCGCATCGTCACCGCGATCATGATCATCCTGATGTCGGCCTCGCAGTTCTTCACCCAGCGCCAGCTGATGATGAAGAACGTCGACCTCTCGGTGAAGACCCCGTACATGCAGCAGCAGAAGATGCTCATGTACATCTTCCCGGTGATCTTCGCCGTCATGGGCATCAACTTCCCGGTCGGTGTCCTCGTCTACTGGCTGACCACCAACGTGTGGACCATGGGCCAGCAGATGTACGTGATCAACCAGAACCCGACCCCGGGCAGCAAGGCGCAGGACTCCTACCTCCAGCGCCTGCTGAAGAGCATCACGCAGCACGGTGAGGTCCGCGGCCGCCGCCGGAAGACGATCGTCAAGGTCATCGTCGCCAAGGGCAGCGACCGCAACGAGAACGAGCGCCGCTTCTTCGCGGGCCTGACCAAGGCCGGCTTCGCCGCCCAGGCCGACGGCACCGTGATCAAGGGCGACATGATCGTCGCCGACGCCGAGGGCGGCGCCGCCGCCAAGCGTCAGCAGCCCAAGCGCCAGACCAAGGCCCAGCGCCAGGCTGCCGCGGCCCAGCACACCACGGCGAAGGACACCGAGGACGCTTCCGAGTCGGCCGCCGAAGAGGCACCGGTCACCTCGCTCGAGAAGAAGCCCCAGGGTTCTGCCAAGGCCGGTGCCAAGGAAGAGCCCAAGGGCGAGGCCCAGGGCGACAAGCCCGCGCGTCCCCGTGCCAACTCCGGAGGGGCCCGCCAGCAGGGCAAGTCCGGTCAGCGCAAGGGCCAGCAGCGGCCCAAGCACCCGTCCTCCAAGAAGTAAGCCTCGCCGAAGCAAGAAGGAGTCCATCCGTGACGGAAGGCACCACCTCCGCCGCCGCCGAGGGTGGCGACACCCTGACCCGCCTGGAGCAGGAGGGTGAGATCGCGGCCGACTACCTCGAAGGCCTGCTCGACATCGCCGATCTCGACGGCGACATCGACATGGACGTCGAGGCGGACCGCGCCGCGGTCTCGATCATCAGCGACTCGGCGCGCGAGCTGCAGAAGCTCGTGGGTCGAGACGGTGAGGTCCTGGAGGCCCTCCAGGAGCTGACCCGGCTGGCCGTGCACCGGGAGACCGGTGACCGCAGCCGTCTGATGCTCGACATCGCGGGGTTCCGCGCCAAGAAGCGCGCCGAGCTCGCCGAGCTGGGAGCCAAGGCCGCGGGCGAGGTGAAGTCCACCGGCCAGCCGGTCAAGCTGGACCCGATGACGCCGTTCGAGCGCAAGGTCGTGCACGACGCGATCGCCGCCGCCGGTCTGCGCAGCGAGTCCGAGGGCGAGGAGCCGCAGCGCTTCGTCGTTGTTCTCCCGGCCTGAACCCTCACGTAGTCTCGGCCCCGTCTGTTCGCAGGCGGGGCCGATCTTTGTCAGCCTGATAGTCAGCCACCACAGCGCGCCCGCAGACGATGCGTGCGGTACGGAAGGACGGTTCCCGTGACGGAGGAAGCGCAGCTCCCCGAGGCTCCGGAGCAGGCGCGGACAGTCTTCGGCGAGTACTTCCCGGAGGCCGTGCGGTATGCGGAGCTCCTCGCGGACGCGGGTGTGAAGCGCGGTCTGATCGGCCCGCGTGAGGTGCCGCGGCTGTGGGAGCGCCACCTGCTGAACTGTGCCGTCCTCTCCGAGGTCGTCCCCGAGGGCGTCACCGTCTGCGACGTGGGCTCCGGCGCCGGCCTTCCCGGCATCCCGCTGGCCCTGGTCCGGCCCGACCTGAAGATCACGCTTCTGGAGCCGCTCCTCCGCCGGACGAACTTCCTCCAGGAGGTCGTCGAGCTGCTCGGCCTCGACCACGTGACCGTGGTCCGCGGGCGCGCGGAGGAGATGCTCGGCAAGATCACTCCGGTGCACGTGGTGACGGCCCGCGCGGTGGCGCCCCTCGACCGGCTGGCCGGCTGGGGCGTGCCCCTGCTGCGTCCGTACGGAGAGATGCTGGCACTCAAGGGCGACACCGCGGAGGAGGAGATCAACGGCGCGCGTGCCGCGCTCTCCCGCCTCGGCGTCGTGGAGACCTCCGTGATGCAGGTGGGCGAGGGGATCGTCGACCCGCTGTCCACGGTCGTCCGGGTGGAGGTCGGGGAGAGCCCGGGCGGTGTGCGGTTCGCCGCCAAGCGGGCCAAGGCCGCCAGGACCAGCAAGACCCGTCGACGCCGCTGAACGTCGCATTCGTACCATTTCGGAGTGTCGAACGGTCCCGGCTCAGGAGCAGGGGCATGGTGTTTCACGTGAAACGTCGCTCACTGCTGCAGGGAATCATCAGCCGCGGTCGCGCGGCTGCCACGCCCCGGGACCGTCGACCTCGCGTGAACCCACCCACGAGGGTGACGGGGATGTCCACAGAGGTGGATTCACCCACAGAACCACCGGCCTCGCTGGTTCACGACCCCGAAAGCATGGCAGGCTCTCCCCATCGCGAGCCTGAAGCCGAGGAGAGTGAATCCTTGCGGTCCGACGCCAACATCGCGGGACCGATGACCGATCCGGTCCCCGGTCCCCGAACCGAATCGGCGGGGGAGGATGTTTCACGTGAAACACCGCCCCCGATGGACGACACCCCCATTGGTCGTGCTGCCCAGCTGGCAGTAGAGGCCCTGGGTCGTGCCGGTGAGGGACTTCCCCGCCCGGCGCAGACTCGCGTGATGGTGGTCGCCAACCAGAAGGGCGGCGTGGGCAAGACGACCACGACGGTCAACCTTGCCGCGTCCCTCGCCCTGCACGGGGCCCGGGTCCTGGTCATCGACCTCGACCCGCAGGGCAACGCCTCGACGGCGCTCGGCATCGACCACCATGCCGAGGTCCCCTCGATCTACGACGTCCTCGTGGACAGCAGGCCCCTCTCCGAGGTCGTGCAGCCGGTCATGGACGTCGAGGGCCTGTTCTGCGCCCCCGCGACCATCGACCTCGCCGGCGCGGAGATCGAGCTGGTGTCGCTCGTGGCCCGTGAGAGCCGCCTCCAGCGCGCGATCCAGGCCTACGAGCAGCCGCTCGACTACATCCTGATCGACTGCCCGCCCTCGCTCGGTCTCCTCACGGTCAATGCCATGGTGGCCGGAGCCGAGGTGCTGATCCCGATCCAGTGCGAGTACTACGCCCTGGAGGGGCTCGGCCAGCTCCTGCGGAACGTCGACCTGGTCCGGGGGCACCTCAACCCGGCACTCCATGTCTCGACGATCCTGCTCACCATGTATGACGGCCGGACGAGGCTCGCCTCGCAGGTCGCCGACGAGGTGCGCACCCACTTCGCCGAGGAGGTGCTGCGGACCAGCATCCCGCGGTCCGTCCGCATCTCGGAGGCGCCGAGCTACGGGCAGACGGTCCTCACCTACGACCCGGGCTCCAGCGGTGCCCTGTCGTATCTCGAAGCGGCCCGAGAGATCGCCCTGCGGGGGGCGACCGTGCACTACGACCCGCAGCACGCCCATGTCGGGCACCAGAACCACCAGCGCAGCATGTCGGAGGGGATCCAGTGAGCGAGCGACGTAGGGGATTGGGGCGTGGGCTCGGTGCGCTGATCCCCGCTGCTCCCCAGGAACGGCAGTCGTCATCGAGCGGCGTGGGCGTGGCCTCGCCCGGTACGGCCGCCGGCATTCCTTCGGATCGCGGGGTGGCGGCTGCGAAGCTGGCATCGCTCCCGCAGAGCACCCCGTCACCGGAGTCGGCGCCCTCGTGGAACGCCGCCGAGCCGGTGGTCCGGCCGGAGCCCCCGGCGGGTGCCTACTTCACCGAGCTTCCGCTCGACTCCATCGTTCCCAACCGGCACCAGCCCCGTGAGGTCTTCGACGAGGACGCCCTGGCGGAGCTCGTCGTCTCCATCAAGGAGGTCGGCCTCCTCCAGCCCGTGGTCGTGCGCAAGACCGACGGCGAGGGCTATGAGCTGGTCATGGGTGAGCGGCGTCTCCGGGCGTCGAAGGAAGCGGGCCTGGAGCGGATCCCGGCGATCGTCCGGGACACCGACGACGAGAAGATGCTCCTGGACGCGCTCCTGGAGAACCTCCACCGAGCCCAGCTGAACGCGATCGAAGAGGCCCACGCCTACGAGCAGCTGCTCAAGGACTTCGGCTGCACGCACGATCAGCTCGCGGAGCGGATCGGGCGCTCCCGTCCGCAGATCTCCAACACGCTGCGTCTGCTGCGGCTGTCGCCGCCGGTGCAGCGGCGGGTCGCCGCCGGGGTGCTGTCCGCCGGCCACGCGCGGGCGCTGCTCGGTGTGGACGACCCGGAGGCCCAGGACAAGCTGGCGTACCGGATCGTCTCCGAGGGCCTGTCGGTGCGGACCGTCGAGGAGATGGTCAGCCTCATGGGTTCCGAGGAGCCCGGTGCGGTCAAGCCGACGAAGCCGCGAGCCGGTGGCCGGGTGTCGCCCGCGCTCTCGGATCTCGCCTCGCGTCTTTCGGACCGCTTCGAGACCCGGGTGAAGGTCGACCTCGGGCAGAAGAAGGGCAAGATCGTCGTCGAGTTCGCCTCGGTGGAGGATCTGGACCGCATCCTGGCGACGCTGGCCCCCGGCGAGGGCCGGGTCATGGATCAGCACCACACCGAGAAGGGGGCGGAGGGCTGAGGCCTTCCGCTGACGCAGGCCGCTGAGGGCGGGCCGTGCTCCGGTTTCACCGGAATGCGGTCCGCCCTTTGCCTGTGAGCGGTGTCGTCCGGATCGGCCGATGGATACGATTCCAAGAGGCGTATCCGTGATCGATTCGCGAGGGAAGTGAGGCGCGGCCGTGGGGCGTCGGCTCGTACCGCTCACGTTGGACAACCTTCCGGATCTGCCCACGAGGTGCCGCTCCTGCGTCTTCTGGGAGCTCGATCCCGTCAGCGGGGAAGCCGCGGTGAAAGCGGGTCGGGCGGAGCCGGAGAAGGAGGCCTGGATCTCCGGGGTCCTCCTGGAGTGGGGTTCCTGCGGCAGGGTGGTCTATGTCGACGACGTGCCGGTCGGCTATGTGCTCTACGCTCCCCCGGACTATGTGCCGCGTTCCACCGCCTTCCCCACGAGCCCGGTCGCGGCCGATGCGGTGCAGCTGATGACGGCCTGGATCATGCCGGGGTACCAGGGTCAGGGGCTCGGCCGGATGGTTGTACAGACGGTGGCCAAGGATCTGTTGCGGCGGGGCTTCAAAGCCATCGAGGCGTTCGGGGACGCCCGGTGGAAGGAACCGGCCTGTGTGCTTCCCGCCGAGCATCTGCTGGCGGTGGGCTTCAAGACGGTACGGCCCCACCCGGCCTACCCCAGGATGCGACTGGAGCTCAGGACGACGCTCTCCTGGAAGGAGGACGTCGAGATGGCGCTCGACCGGCTCCTCGGCGCGGTCCAGAAGGACCCGGTCCTCCGCCCTCTGTAGCGTCGGTCTCGGTGTGCCGGGTCCGGAGCACGCGAACGGCCCGCCCCCTTCCGGGAGCGGGCCGTTCGTTGTTTCACGTGAAACGCTGCTTCTGTTTCACGTGAAACGGAAGCGGGAGCGTCAGGCCTTGGTCGGCTCGACGAAGCCCTCGAGGTCACGCAGGATGGCCGCCTTAGGCTTGGCACCGACGATCGTCTTCACGACCTCGCCGCCCTGGTAGACGTTCAGGGTCGGGATGGACATGACGCCGTACTTGGCAGCCGTGGCCGGGTTCTGGTCGATGTTGAGCTTCACGATCTCGATCTCGCCGTGCTCGGCGGCGATGGCCTCGAGCGACGGGGCGATCTGGCGGCACGGGCCGCACCACTCGGCCCAGAAGTCCACCAGGACAGGCTTGTTGCTCTTGAGGACGTCCTCTTCGAAGGAAGCGTCGGTCACAATCTTCAGGGCCACAGCGGCCTCCTTGATCTCGCGGGGTGTGGGGTGGGGAGAGACGGGGTCAGACCGCGGGGGTCTCGGCCAGCTTCTCGCTGTCGGCGAGGGCGGCCAGGAATCGCTCGGCGTCCAGCGCGGCGGAGCAGCCGGTGCCGGCGGCCGTGATGGCCTGACGGTAGGTGTGGTCGACGACATCGCCGGCGCCGAAGACACCGGTGAGGTTGGTGCGCGTCGACGGGGCGGAGACCTTGAGGTAGCCCTCCTCGTCGAGCTCCAGCTGGCCCTTGAAGAGCTCGGTCCGCGGGTCGTGGCCGACCGCGATGAAGAGGCCGGTGACAGGCAGCTGGCGGGTCTCGCCGGTCTTCGTGTCGCGCAGGGTCACACCGCTGAGCTTCTGCTCACCGTGGATCTCGGTGACCTCGCTGTCCCAGGCGAAGGAGATCTTCGGGTCGGCGAAGGCACGCTCCTGCATGGCCTTCGAGGCACGCAGGCTGTCCCGGCGGTGGACGATCGTCACCGTCTTGGCGAAGCGCGAGAGGAAGGTCGCCTCCTCGATCGCGGTGTCGCCACCGCCGACGACGGCGATGTCCTGGTCCTTGAAGAAGAACCCGTCGCAGGTGGCGCACCAGGAGACACCGCGGCCGGAGAGAGTGTCCTCGTTGGGGAGGCCCAGCTTGCGGTGCTGCGAGCCGGTGGTGACGATGACGGCCTTGGCGCGGTGCACGGTGCCGGCGGTGTCGGTGACGGTCTTGATCTCACCCGTGAGGTCCACGGAGATGATGTCGTCGGGGACGAGCTCGGCACCGAAGCGCTCGGCCTGCGCCCGCATGTTGTCCATGAGGTCCGGGCCCATGATGCCGTCGCGGAAGCCCGGGAAGTTCTCGACCTCGGTCGTGTTCATGAGCGCGCCACCGGCGGTGACGGCGCCCTCGAAGACCAGGGGGTTCAGCGACGCTCGGGCGGTGTAGAGCGCAGCGGTGTACCCCGCGGGCCCGGAGCCGATGATGATCACGTTACGGACGTCGCTCACGGGTTTCTTCCTCGTCTCTGCAGACTGCCACTGCCTACGGGGCGGTTGTCTCGGTCACTCTCACCCCACCCAACGGATCCTAAGGGGAGTACATTCCCGAAACCGCCGCGCGGCGCCGCTGCCGGACGGAGAGAGGGGTCAGGAGCGAGGGTACGTCTCGCTGAACAGCAGATCAGCGGCCGGGCTTCCGCTCCCGGTGGTCTGTTCCGTGCAGGAGGCATCGAGGACGTAGGCCTGGACCCGCTTGCTGTCCGCTGGGTCGCTGAGGACCAGGAGGTAGGCCGGCTTCCCCTGGTATTCGCCTCGCTCGTGCTGCAGCACCGCGTCGGAGCGGCCGGTGCCGGCCACGACGCAGCCGGGCACGGCGCCGTCCCTGTTCCGCTGGGGAGCGGTGCTCCGGCCTTCGGCGGACATCGACTCCGGGGTGATGCCTCGGGGCGTGATGGCGGAGCCGCCCTCGGCCAGGAGAGCACGGACGCGGTCCTCCACCGGAGATCCGGAGAAGGGGGTCAGTGCCGCGCCGGCGGCGGTGTCGGCCTTCTTGGTGTCGCCCGCCTGGACTCCGGCTGTCATGTCGGCCGACTGGGTGAGATAGAGGCTCGTGCCGAGCACCACCGCTCCGAAGGCGGCGCCGAGCGTTGACAGCAGGGCGACACGGCGGCGCCGGGGCTTCCCGGCCCGCCCGGGGCCGGTGGCGGCACCGGAACGGCCGGCGGGGCGGTCCGCGGCCCGGCCGGAGGAGCGGTCGGACGGAGAGGAGGCGCCCGAGGAAGTCGGCTCGGAGGCGTCGGGCGTCGTTTCACGTGAAACGACGGAGTCGCTCTCCGGCGTGGTGGCGTTGAGGAGGGCTTCGGCGGCGAGGGCGGCATCGATCCGTCCCGCGATCTCCGCAGGCATGCGGGGCGGCCCGGGAAGGGTGCCGAGAAGTCCGCGGATCTCCTCCAGGGAGGTGCGTACATCGGCGCAGAGGGGGCACGCGTCCAGATGCAGGCGGACTGCGGCCGAGCGGGGCGGTGAGAGGAGCCCCTCGGTCAGATCGGAGATCTCCGAGACGTCCGGGTGCTGTGTGGTGTTGGCCTTGTCGGCCGTGGAAGTCACGTGCGCCCACCTCCGCCCTTCACAGCAGCTGGATCAGTCGTTCCGGTGTCCGTCGGCCCCGGCACCGGTGGGACGGATGTCCCCGGCGTCCGGTTCCTTCCCCCGTCGGGGGCTTGGGTACCCACGGATTCGGCGCGCAGATGAGTGACCAGCGGAAGCAGGCGTGCCCGCCCGCGTGCGCAGCGGCTCTTCACGGTGCCGGTGGGAACGCCGAGGATACGGGCCGCCTCCGCGACGGGGTATCCCTGCATGTCGACCAGGACGAGGGCGGCGCGCTGGTCGTCGGGGATCGACGCGAGCGCGGCGAGGACCTCACGGTGGACGTCCCCCCGCTCCACGGGCGCCTCCGCTGACTCGTGGGGCTCCAGGAGCTGCTCGAAGCGGTCGTTGTCGTCGACGGGCGAGGTCTTGCGCGAAGCCGCCTTACGGATGCGGTCGAGGCAGGCGTTCACCGTGATGCGGTGGAGCCACGTCGTGACGGCCGACTGGCCGCGGAAGGTATGGGCGGCCCGGAAGGCCGACAGCAGGGCGTCCTGGACGGCGTCAGCGGCCTCCTCGCGGTCCCCCAGGGTGCGCAGGGCCACCGCCCAGAGCCGGTCGCGGTGACGCCGCACGAGCTCACCGAAGGCGTCTGGATCGCCGGCCACATGGCGAGCCAGGAGTTCCTGGTCGTCCGTGGCGTCGTCTATCGGTCGGTCCAACGGTGAGCCCCCTCCCCTGCGGTCGTCAGCCCATGATCTTGATTTCGCTCAGCTTGCCCCGGTAGCCCCCGTCGTTGGAAGGGAGCTTCGTCAGCCACACGAGAACGTAGCGGGTGGTGACGGGCTTGGAGAGCTTGAGGGGCACCTGGCTGCCCGTGCCGGACACCTGGGTCGTGTAGCCGTCGGGGCTGCCCGGCTCCGCGGTCGCGTCGGCGGGCGCCGTGCGCAGCTCCACCGCGGTGTCGCCCACGAAGGACAGGTCGACCGTGCTGATCTTCTGTGCCTTGCCCAGGTCGAGCACGAGGCCCACGCCGGACTTCAGATTGGCGAAGTCGGCGCCGTAGTAGTTCTCGGTGTACCAGTACGTGCTGGGATCGCCGTCGAAGGCCAGGTCTATGGCCTGGGGCTTCTCGGAGCCGTTCCCCAGCGGGTCGAAGTCGTGGGCCGACGCGATGGCGACCGGCTTGAGGGGCGCCGGCTTCTCGTCGGTCGTCGTCTGCGGGACCGGGGTCTCCTTCCGCGGGGAGTCCGGTGCGAGGAGCCGGTCCGCGATCTGCCAGCTGCCGAGGCCCAGGGCGGCGATCAGCAGGGCCGAGACGGCCCACTTCAGCGCCTTGCCGGTACGGCTCTGCAGCGGGGGCGGCGGGATCAGCGGCTGGGTGGCCGCGGGGTGCGCCGGAGGACGCCCGTAGGTGCCCTGCTGGTACGTCGTGCGCTGGTACTCGGGCGGGGCGGTGAACTCGGGCTCCGGGGGCTTCACGCGGGGCATGGCGGCCACCGCCTTGGCCAGCTCGTCGGGAGTGGTGCAGGGCGGCTCCTGGCGGGACGCGGTGGCCCCGTCGTTCGCGAGGGCGCGCATGGCGATCTCGGAGAGGCCCCGGTGCACACCGGCGCGGACCTGGTCGGGCGGGAGCAGGCCGACGCCCTTGGGCAGGCCGGAGAGGCCGTAGGCGTCGCTGTCGTACGGCCAGCGCTGGGTGAGAGCGGCGTACAGGAGCGCGCCGATCGCCTCGGTGTCGTTGCGCTGCGGACGATCGGCGGTGATGCCGCGCAGGGCGGCGTTCACGGCGAGGCCGCGGATCCGGTACTGACCGGTGGAGCTGCGCAGGACGGCGCTCGGCGTGAGCCGGAGGTGGGCGAGGCCTTCGCGGTGGGCGGCGGCCATGGCCTGGGAGACCTGGCTGACGAGCTGGTAGGCGTCGTGAGGCTCCAGCGGGCCGGCCGCGAGCAGCGCGGTCAGCTCGGTGGAGTCGGGCAGCCACTCGTGCACGACGTACACGAGGTCGTTCTCCTCGACGGCGTCGAGGACCTGCACGAAGCGGGGGTCGCCGAGGAGCGCCGAGGCCCGGGCCGAGGCCAGGACCGAGCGGGCCCTGGGGTGGTCTGCGGGCAGCAGGTGGACCCCGACGGCACGCCGCAGTTTCTCGTCGACGGCACGCCAGCTGCTGAATCCGTCCAGACGGGTGACGCACTCCTCCAGCCGGTAGCGCCTGGCCAGCTTGTGGCCGCTGTGCAGCTCCGGAGCCGTGAGGGAGGCCTGCTCGCCGCTCTGTCGTTCGACCGCCTTCTTCTCCGTGGCCTCGGCGGGCTGTTCCGCCGTCTTCTGCTTGTCCGCCACCCCGTCGGTCGCGGCCGTGTCCGCCTTGGCGGTCAGCGGGTCGTCACCGCTGTTGTCGGCCACGTCGACGGCAGCCGTGCTACGTTCCGCCACCGTCGTTCCTGCCTCCCCATCCGTTGCGCCACATCCAACAGCCAAGCCAATTGTGCCCACAGTCGGACGCTATGCACGACACGCGGTTCCCCCCGATGGTTGTGCTGGCCCGACGGGTTCAGCGTCCCAGGCGTCCGCGCACCATGCCGACCAGGGTGTTCAGCTCGGCGATCCGCATCCGCTTGGCCGCGACGAAGAAGACTCCGAGGAGTACCGCACCGCCGACGATCAGGGCGACGAGCGAGCCCAACGCGCCTTCGCCGAGCAGCTTGAGCAGGCCGAAACCGACGGCGCCGGCGACGATCGCGGCGGGCACGGAGGCCATGCAGAGGCGGGCGTAGGTCCGCATCACGTGGGTGCCGTCCAGATCGCCCCCCAGCCGCTTGCGGAGTCGGCGCCAGGCGATGCCGACGCCGACGGCGTAGGCCAGGCCGTAGGAGGCGGCCATGCCGACGACGGCCCACTGGGCGGGCAGGACGACGTAACAGATCGCGGAGGCGGCCGCGTTGACGGCGGCGACGATGACCGTGTTGTAGAAGGGCGTCCGGGTGTCCTCGTAGGCGTAGAAGCCGCGGAGCACGACGTACTGGACGGAGTAGGGGATCAGGCCGAGGCCGAAGGCCATCAGGATGAAGCCCATGCCCTGGGCGGCCTCGACGCCGCTGGAGGCGTAGAGCAGGGTGCACATCGGGACGCCGAGCGCCAGGAAGGCGAACGAGACCGGGACGATCGCGACCGCCGAGTTGCGCAGCCCCTGCGAGATGTCGTCCCGGACGGCGCCGGGGTCGTCGTCGTGGGCGGCGCGGGAGATCCGCGGCAGCAGCGCGGCCATGACGGAGACCGTGATGATGGCCTGCGGCATGCCCCAGATCAGCTGGGCGTTGGAGTAGGCGAGGAAGCCGGCGCCGTTCTTGCCCGACGCCTCACCGGCCGCGGTCGCGAGCTGGGTGACGACCAGGACGCCCGCCTGGTTGGCGAGGACGAAGAGGACGGTCCACTTGGCGAGCTTGACCGTCTTGCCGAGCCCGTGGCCCTTCCAGTCGAAGCGGGGCCGGAAGCGGAAGCCGGTCTCCCGCAGGTACGGGATCATCGCCAGGGCCTGGACGACGAGGCCGAGCAGGGTGCCGATGCCGAGCAGGCGGATGCCCTCGTCGGGGATGGTCTGGACACCCATGTGGGACTCGGCGGAGGTGCCGTAGACCCAGATGAACAGGCCGAAGGTGACGATCATGACGATGTTGTTGAGGACCGGGGTCCACATCATCGCGCCGAACTTGCCGCGGGCGTTCAGGATCTGACCCATCACCACATGCACGCCCATGAAGAAGATGGTGGGCAGGCAGTAGCGGGCGAACGTCACGGCCACGCTGTTGGCCGCGGCGTCGTCGGCGATGGTGTTCGACATCAGCCGGATGAGCAGCGGGGCCGAGAAGACGGCCAGGACGACGATCGCGCCGAGCGCCACCATCACCAGGGTGAGCAGGCGGTTGGCGTAGGCCTCGCCGCCGTCCTCGTCGTTCTTCATCGAGCGGACGAGCTGCGGGACGAAGACCGAGTTGAGGCCGCCGCCGACGGTGAGGATGTAGATCATCGTCGGCAGGGTGTAGGCGATGGTGAAGGTGTCGCCGAGCAGGGCGGCACCCAGCGCGCCGGTGATCACCAGGCTGCGGACGAAGCCGGTGAGCCGGGAGACCAGGGTGCCGGCGGCCATCACCGCGCTCGACTTCAGCAGCCCCGAGGCGCGGCCGGACTTCTTGGGGGCGGGCGCGGGCATGGGATCCGGCTCCGGGGCGGGCGGGGGCACCTGGCCGGGAGCCTGCTGGTCCCGGTAGAGGTGCGCGAAGGCGTCCGGCTCGGGCTCCTCCTCGCCGGCCCGGGTCACCAGGTCGTCGACGCCGGTGAACTGGACGGTGCGCGCGTCGTCGCCGTACGGCAGGTGCCGGGAGGGGCCCTCGGGCTCCGGGGCGGGGGTCTGCGCCCACACCCGCGGATCGGGGGCGTGGTGGGGAGCGGCCGGCTGCTGGTAGAGCGGCTGCGGCTCGGGGTACGTGCCGGGCGGGGGCGGCGGGTGCGCGGCGCGGTCGTAGAGCGCCTCGGTCACCGGGTCCTGCGCGGACAGGTCCTGGGCCCGGTACGGGTCATGGGTGAAGGCGTCCTGGACGTAGGGGTCCTGGGCGTAGGGGTTCTGCTGGTAACCGTCCTGTGGGTAGCCGTCCTGGGCGTAGCCGCCCTGCGGGTGCGGGGCGTATCCCTGCCGGCCGGCGTCACCGGGCGGCGGGGGCGGCACCGGCGGGTGGCCGGAGCCGGGGGACGCCTCGGGCGTCACACCGGAAGGCGGGGTGCCGCCCGCACCCTGCCCGCGGTCACCGTCGTACGGCGCGTTCATGGTTACCCCACCTCATCGTCCCCGGCCGACCGGCCACGACATCGCTCAACGGTCCACCTTCTCACCCGGGCCCGACGGGTCGCCGCTTTCGGACCCGGTGTCCGGTGTCGGGTCACTCGGCTGCTCGGGTTCGTCCGCGGCGGACTCCGCCGAAGGCGCTGCGGGCTCCTGCGGCGTGTCCGCCCCGGATTCCGGCCGCGGTCCCGGCTCCACCGGCTCGGTGCCCGCCTCCGCCGCCAGGGCCTCGGCCTCGGCGTTCCGGGCGGCGACCCGCTTGCGCTGGCTGTACATCCGCACGCCGGCCAGGACGAGGAGGAGGACGCCTCCGGCGATCACGAGCATCACCGTGGCGGTGATCTCGGAGACCTTCACGGTGAAGGTCATCGGCTGACCGTAGGGGGTGCCGTCCTCCGTGTAGAGCTGGGCCGTCATCGGCACCTGGCCGTTGACGTTGGCCGAGGCCGAGAACTTCACCGACTGGCTGTGGCCGCCGCTGATCTTCACGGGCAGCTCTTTGTACGGCTCGCCGTTCAGGTTGAGGCGGTTCTTGTTGCCGGAGGTGAGCCGCAGCACCAGGTGCACGTCCTGCAGCAGCTTGTTCTGGACGGTCACGGGGATCGTCGCGCTGCGGCCGGAGAGGGTGAGGTCGGACTTGTCGACCAGCTGAACGCCCTCGGTGAGCGTCTGCAGGTACTCCAGCACGTTGATCCGGTACAGCGCGGCGGCCCGGGCCTGGCCCCGCCACGAGGTCGACATCTCGCGGTTGATCGCGTTGGTGAAGGGCGGCACCACCCGGTACTGGGCGGTGAGGATGACCTTGAAGTCGTCCATCTCGTCGCGCGTGGTCTTCATGTCGCGGAAGGCCTGGACCGGCAGCTCGCTGTCGCGGAGCTTCTTCGGGTACCGGGAGCCGGCGGGTACCGCGGTGGAGGCGTCGGGGTCCGGCTTGGCCGCGGCGGCCGCCAGGAGGTCGCTCGGCTGGCTCCAGCGCTTGGCGGCGAGCCCCCGCAGGGCGGTCGCCATGGTCTGCGCCTGCGCGACGCTCGGGACCCGCTGCGGGGCGACCACGATGCTGCGCTGGTCCTCCGGCTGTTCCAGGGTGACCGCGAGGGACTGGGCGAGGAACTCCTGGACCGCGCGGGTCGAGTTCTCCGACCGGACCATGTCCCCCTCGAAGGCCGTGGACAGGAGCGCGTCGCTCACCACGGCGGTCGTGCCGTTGCTGAAGGGGCGGGCCGCGGTCGGTGTGTAGGCGAGGTCGTCGCGGACGCTGTCGCTGCGGGCGATCACCTTGTCGGCGCCGGCGGAGGTCGCGACCGCCAGGATGGAGGGGTCGACGGCGCCGTCGACGGGCCAGGCGAAGTCGGTCGCGGGCTGCACGTGGAGGATGGTCTCGACCGTCGTCCCCGCGAGCGCCGTCGCCGACTGGAGGTGTCCCAGGGAGCCGGGGACGTCCTTGCCGCGGTGGGCGAGGGACGCGAGATCGGGGTCGGCGAAGGGCAGGGCGACGACCTTGTGGCCCTGGACGGCCTTCTCCAGTGCGTCCAGCCAGCGCTCGGCGATCTCCTGGTTCTTGCCGGGGACGTGCAGGGTGCCGTCCTTGACCCGGTAGCCGTTCGCCATGGCGTCCACGGAGGCCAGCAGGTCCGGGTCGACCACCCAGGTCACCGGGAGGTCCTTGCCCAGCGAGACGAGCTCGTCGAGGCGCCCGCCGGGCTTGAGCTCCGCGGCGAGGGCGTCGTCCTCGAAGACCGGAGTCTGCTGGTCGTCGTTCGCCGTCTCGGCCGACACGTGGGCGGAGGAGATCAGCGGCCAGAGATAGGTGAGCTGGGTCCGCTTCTCGGTCGCCTCCGGCTGGTACGGGAGGAAGGTGCGCTCGATGCCGAGGACCCGGTCGTAGCGGCGGTCCGAGGTCTGCCCGGTGAGCGAGACCCCCAGCTGGTACACGCCGGCCTCGTCGAGCCCGAGGTCGGACACGGGCACCGAGAGGGAGAAGTCCGCCGTGAGTCCGGGACCCAGCCGCGGGATCTTGACGGTGGGAGCGTCGTCGAGGGGGGCGGGGTCGCTGTAGCTCCGGTAGCCCGTCCGCTCCGAGACCTGCTCGATCTCGCTGCGGCTGGTCATCTGCGGTCCGACCCGCAGATCCACCTCCGCGTCGGTCACCGTCTTCTTGCTCCGGTTGGTCACCGAGCCGGAGATCGTGACCGTGTCCCCCTCGACGGGAGCGCTCGGCGTCAGCGTGTCGAGCGACACATCGACCGTCTTCGAGCCGCCGGTGTCGTCGGCTGCGAAGGCCGGAGAGTCCGTGGCCGGGGCCTGGAGGAGACCGGCGAGGAGCGGCGCCCCGAAGGCGACGACGATCGTGCGCCGCAGCCACCGGCGGGCAGGTGAGGGACCGGTCCCCTGGATGTCTGCCGCCTCGGCCACGCGTTCGCCCGTCCTCGTCGTTGTCTCTGGTGTCAGTGGGGTGGGTGGTTCCCGGTTGCTGTGTCCAGGCATGGTAACGAGGCACGCTGGGAGCAAGTGCCGGGGACTGCTCCAGGCGATCTTCGACCATGTCCGCCCGACGGCCTCCGGTGCCCCGTGCGCGGGAAAACGAGGACGTCGTCACGGGCCGGGGCACGTACCCTTTTCTGTTGTGCCGAACGCCAACGAAGACACCCCGACTGCACTGAGCCAGGTGCAACGCCGCGCGGTCAGTGAACTGCTGCGCGTGTCCCCTGTCGCCGACGACCTCGCCCGCCGTTTCCAGGATGCCGGGTTCAGCCTCGCGCTGGTCGGTGGCTCGGTACGGGACGCCCTGCTCGGTCGGCTCGGCAACGACCTGGACTTCACCACCGACGCCCGCCCCGAGGACGTGCTGAAGATCGTCCGCCCGTGGGCCGACGCGGTGTGGGAGGTCGGCATCGCCTTCGGGACCGTCGGCTGCCAGAAGGAGGCCCGCGTCGGGGACGTCGATCAGAGCTACCAGATCGAGGTCACCACGTACCGCTCCGAGGCGTACGACCGGACCTCCCGCAAGCCCGAGGTCTCCTACGGCGACTCCATCGACGAGGACCTCGTCCGGCGTGACTTCACCGTGAACGCCATGGCCGTGGCCCTCCCGCAGAAGGAGTTCATCGACCCGTACGGCGGGCTCGAGGACCTCGCCGCCCGGGTGCTGCGTACGCCCGGCACGCCCGAGGCGTCCTTCTCCGACGACCCGCTGCGCATGATGCGGGCCGCGCGCTTCGCCGCTCAGCTGGACTTCGAGGTGGCCCCCGAGGTCGTCACGGCGATGAAGGAGATGTCCGGCCGGATCGAGATCGTCTCCGCCGAGCGGATCCGTGAGGAGCTCAACAAGCTGCTGCTCTCCTCGCACCCCAGGAAGGGCCTCGGTCTCCTGGTGGACACCGGTCTCGCCGACCACGTGCTCCCCGAGCTGCCGGAGCTCCGGCTGGAGAGTGACGAGCACCACCGCCACAAGGACGTCTACGAGCACTCCCTGACCGTGCTCGACCAGGCCATCGACCTGGAGGAGGACGGCCCCGACCTGGTGCTGCGCCTCGCGGCACTGCTCCACGACATCGGCAAGCCGCGCACCCGCCGCTTCGAGAAGGACGGTCGCGTCTCCTTCCACCACCACGAGGTGGTGGGCGCGAAGATGACCAAGAAGCGCATGACCGCGCTCAAGTACTCCAACGAGATGATCAAGGACGTCTCCCGGCTCGTGGAGCTGCACCTCCGCTTCCACGGATACGGCACCGGCGAGTGGACCGACTCGGCCGTGCGCCGTTACGTCCGGGACGCCGGGCCGATGCTCTCGCGTCTGCACAAGCTGACCCGATCGGACTGCACCACGCGGAACAAGCGCAAGGCGAGCGCGCTCTCCCGTGCCTATGACGGGCTGGAGGACCGCATCGCCCAGCTTCAGGAGCAGGAGGAGCTCGACGCGATCCGTCCCGACCTCGACGGCAACCAGATCCAGGAGATCCTGGGCATCGGCCCCGGTCCCGCCATCGGCCAGGCGTACAAGTTCCTGCTGGAGCTCCGGCTGGAGAACGGGCCGATGGAGCACGACCAGGCCGTCGCCGCGCTCAAGGAGTGGTGGGCCGAGCAGGGCTGAGCCTCGTCCGTGGGCGTCGGTGTTTCACGTGAAACACCGACGCCCACGACGTTGTGAGGGGTGGTGTTTCACGTGAAACATCACCCCTCACGGCGTTCTCCCCGCAGGGCCAGGGCGATGCCCGCGTAGAGCACGGCCACCAGCACGATCACCAGGGCGGAGCGTCCGTCGGGCGGGAGCATCAGCGCCGCGACGCCGGCCGCCGCCACGAAGGCGACGTTGAACAGCACGTCGTACAGGGCGAAGACCCGGCCCCGGTAGGCGTCGTCCACGGAGGTCTGCACGACCGTGTCCGTCGCGATCTTGGCTCCCTGGGTGGTGAGCCCGAGGACGAAGGCGGCGGCGAAGAAGGGCACGGGGGCGAAGGTCAGACCGAGCAGCGGTTCGAGCACCGCGGCCGTGGCCGCGCAGACGGTCATCCAGCCGAAGGGGCCGAACCGTCCCACGGCCCACGGGGAGAGCACGGCGGCCGCGAAGAATCCCGCGCCCGAGGTGGCGACGGCGATCCCGAGGAGCCCGAGGCCCTCGGACTCGGTGGAGCCCCATGTGTAGCGGCAGAGCATGAGCACGGTGACGAGCAGCGCGCCGTAGCAGAAGCGCATGACGCCCACCGCGGCGAGAGCGCGGGCGGCGGGCCGCCGCTCCGCGAGGTGGCGCAGTCCTTCGACCAGTCCCCGGGCCGTCGAGGCCAGGGCGGAGGAGAGTCGCTCGGGCACGAGGGCCGGGTCGGGACCGAGGAGCTCCCGTGACATCCGGAGGGAGGCGAGGGCGGCGCAGAGGTAGAGGACGGCGCCGAAGGCCACCACGGCGGCGTCGGACCGGTCGGCGATGAGCTGGATGCCGAACGCGATACCGCCGCCCGCGGTGGCCGCGAGCGTGCCCGCGGTGGGGGAGAGCGAGTTCGCCACGACCAGTCGCTCGGCGTCGACGACCCGCGGGAGCGAGGCGGACAACCCCGCGAGGACGAAGCGGTTGACGGCCGTGACGGAGAGCGCGGAGGCGTAGAAGAGCCACTCGGGGACCGAGACGAGGACCAGGACGGCGGTCCCGCCTGCGAGGAGGGCGCGCAGGAGGTTGCCGTACAGGAAGACCTGGCGGCGCTGCCAGCGGTCCAGGAGCACCCCGGCGAAGGGGCCGACGAGCGAGTACGGCAGCAGGAGGACCGCCATGGCGGAGGCGATCGCGGCCGGGGAGGTCTGTTTCTCGGGGGAGAACACGACGTACGTGGCCAGGGCCACCTGGTAGACGCCGTCGGCGCACTGGGAGAGCAGCCGGACGGCGAGGAGGCGGCGGAAGTTCGTCAGGCGCAGGAGTACGCGCAGATCACGTACGACGGACATGGCAGCAAGACTCACATACGAAGAGGGCCCCCGGGCAGTGCCGCGGGGACCCTCGATCGACAAGCGTGGGGCGCTTTAGCGCTCGACCTCACCCTTGATGAACTTCTCGACGTTGGCCAGGGCCTCGTCGTCGAAGTACTGGACCGGCGGGCTCTTCATGAAGTAGCTCGACGCGGAGAGGATGGGGCCGCCGATGCCGCGGTCCTTGGCGATCTTCGCGGCGCGCAGGGCGTCGATGATGACACCCGCGGAGTTCGGGGAGTCCCACACCTCGAGCTTGTACTCCAGGTTCAGCGGAACGTCGCCGAAGGCACGGCCCTCGAGGCGCACGTACGCCCACTTGCGGTCGTCCAGCCAGGCCACGTAGTCCGAGGGACCGATGTGGACGTTCTTCTCGCCCAGCTCGCGGTCGGGGATCTGCGAGGTGACGGCCTGCGTCTTGGAGATCTTCTTGGACTCGAGGCGGTCGCGCTCGAGCATGTTCTTGAAGTCCATGTTGCCGCCGACGTTGAGCTGCATGGTGCGCTCAAGACGGACGCCGCGGTCCTCGAACAGCTTCGCCATCACGCGGTGCGTGATGGTCGCGCCGACCTGCGACTTGATGTCGTCGCCGACGATCGGGACGCCCGCCTCGGTGAACTTGTCGGCCCACTCCTTGGTGCCGGCGATGAAGACCGGGAGGGCGTTGACGAAGGCGACCTTGGCGTCGATCGCGCACTGCGCGTAGAACTTCGCGGCGTCCTCGGAACCCACCGGCAGGTAGCAGATGAGAACGTCGACCTCGCGGTCCTTGAGGATCTGGACGACGTCCACCGGCTCCTCGGCGGACTCCTCGATGGTCTGGCGGTAGTACTTGCCGAGACCGTCGAGCGTGTGACCGCGCTGGACCGTGACGCCCTTGTTCGGGACGTCGCAGATCTTGATGGTGTTGTTCTCGCTGGCGCCGATGGCGTCCGAGAGGTCGAGGCCGACCTTCTTCGCGTCGACGTCGAAGGCCGCGACGAAGTCGATGTCACGGACGTGGTAGTCGCCGAACTGAACGTGCATCAGGCCGGGGACCTTGGTCGCCGGGTCGGCGTCCTTGTAGTACTCGACGCCCTGAACCAGCGAGGCGGCGCAGTTGCCCACGCCGACGATGGCTACGCGAACCGAACCCATTCCGGTTGCTCCCTGTGTGATCGTGGAAGCCCTGCTGTGCGCAGGGTTTCACTTGGCGGTGTCGTCGGACGGATCCGGCCGGGTACTGCCCCCGTGCCGGGGCAGGCCGCCCGTTTCTCCAGAATCGTTGTCGTGCAGAGCGGGGGCGTCGGTGCCGGATCGCTGATCCCGCCCTGCCCGCTCGCTCTCGATGAGCTCGTTCAGCCAGCGCACTTCGCGCTCCACGGACTCCATACCGTGGCGCTGCAGCTCAAGCGTGTAGTCGTCGAGGCGCTCGCGGGTCCGGGCCAGGGAGGCGCGCATCTTCTCCAGACGCTCCTCCAGCCGGCTGCGGCGGCCTTCGAGGACCCGCATCCGCACCTCGCGCTCGGTCTGCCCGAAGAAGGCGAAGCGGGCGGCGAAGTGCTCGTCCTCCCAGGCGTCGGGGCCGGTGTGGGACAGGAGCTCCTCGAAGTGCTCCTTCCCCGCGGCCGTCAACCGGTAGACGATCTTGGCTCGGCGTCCTGCGAGTGAAGCGGCGAGCGCCTCCTCGGGAGCGCTGCCCGGTTCCTCGATCAACCAGCCGTTGGCGACCAGCGTCTTGAGGCAGGGATACAGCGTTCCGTAGCTGAAGGCCCGGAAGACGCCCAGCGAGGTGTTGAGGCGCTTGCGCAGCTCGTACCCGTGCATCGGAGCCTCGCGCAGCAGGCCGAGGACGGCGAACTCGAGAATGCCGGAGCGTCTGCTCATCCGTCGCCTCCTCCTCCGCTCACAGGTCCTTATGCCGCGCTGATGTATCGACTCGATACATCAGCACGATAGAACGGCCCCAAGGTCCCGACAAGTGGGACCGCCGTGACCGGCGTCACATCGTCAATTCACAGCGTGCGACTTGCCTGATTTGGGGTGAACTCCGGCCCCTAGGCGGGTTTTGGCCGTGCGTAGGCTGTGCCGCATGCAGAACACCGGGAACCGAGCGCTGCCGCGGGGCGTCAGTGCTCCGGGTGACCGGCTGCGATACGGAGGGGCCTCCGATGGGGTTCCGGCCGTGCGCATTTCGGGGGGACCGGAACTCAACTGCCGCTTCCAGGCGTTCACGCCTGCCCGAGGAGTAGTCGTTCGATGAGCGAGCATCGTCGCAAAATGCCGCCGCAGCAGCCGCCGACGGGCGGTCGCGCGGCGGCACGGCGCGCTGCCCAGCAGCCGGTGGGCCGCAGGTCGGCCCCGGCCCAGGACTTCGGTACGGGGGCCCCTTCGGCCTCGTACGGGCCCACCTCCTCCCCCGGGGAGGAGCAGCGGCCGTACGGCGGTCGCGCCGAGGCCCGCAGGGCCGCCCAGCGCGGCAGCCGCCGCAGGGGGGCCGACAACGGCCCCGGCGGGCCCGGCGGCGGACGGCGCGGCGGTGGTGGTGGCGGCCGCGGCGGCGGTGCGGGCCGCGGTCCCGGCGGTGGCTCGCCGGGCAAGAAGCGGGTGATCGACTACCCGCGGTACGGAAAGTACGGCTGGCGTCGCTGGATGCCGTCGTGGAAGCTCGTCACGGGCACCTTCCTGTTCTTCGCCGCCAGCCTGATGGGCGCGGCCGCGATCGCGTACTCGCAGGTGGACATCCCCAACGAGGCGCTGACCGCGAAGTCGCAGAACAACATCTACTACTGGTCGGACAAGACCCGGATGGTCGCGACGGGCAGCGGCACCAACCGCCAGATCGTCCCGTTCGACAAGATCCCCAAGTCCATGCAGAACGCCGTGATCTCCGCGGAGAACAAGACCTTCTGGACGGACTCCGGCATCGACCCCATGGGCATCGGCCGCGCCGTGTGGAACATGGCCAAGGGCGGCGAGACCCAGGGTGGTTCGACGATCACCCAGCAGTACGTGAAGAACAACCGCCTCGACGACCAGTCGCAGACCCTCAGCCGGAAGGTGAAGGAACTCTTCATCTCCATGAAGGTCGGCAGCCAGGTCGACAAGGACGAGATCATGGCCGGCTACCTGAACACCGCGTACTACGGCCGCGGTGCCTACGGTGTCCAGGCGGCGGCCCGCGCGTACTTCAACGTCGACGCCGAGAAGCTCAACCCCAGCCAGTCGGCGCTCCTCGCCGCGGTGCTCAAGGGCGCGACCTACTACGACCCGGCCGGCTACCCCGAGATCGACTCCGAGGCCACGCCCGAGAAGAACACCGAGCGGGCCACGCTCCGGTGGGGGTGGATCCTCGACGAGATGCAGAAGGACGGGCACCTCCCGGCCGCGGAGCGCGCGAAGTACACGACGTTCCCCAAGGTCGAGAAGCCCAAGAAGAGCGCCAACCTCAGCGGTCAGATCGGCTACCTGGTCACCACCGCGAAGGCCAACATCAAGGCCCAGTTCGGGATCACCGAACAGGATCTGGAGCGCGGCGGCTACGAGATCTACACCACCTTCGACAAGAAGAAGGTGGACGCCATGGAGGACTCGGTCACGAAGATCCTCAAGGAGTACATCGACCCGAAGAAGCGCCCCAAGACGGACACCAACGTCCAGTTCGGCGGCGCGTCCGTCGACACGACGACCGGCAAGATCGTCGCGCTCTACGGCGGTGTCGACGCGACCAAGCACTTCCGGAGCAACGCCGACAACACCGGTGCGCAGGTCGGATCGACGTTCAAGCCGTTCGTGCTCGCCGCCGCGATGCGGGACGGCGTCCGGGACAAGTCCCTGCAGGCGGAGCAGGACGCCTCCACCCGCACGATCGTGGACCCCGACAAGAGCCGCTACTCCGGCCAGAACAAGCTGAAGATCCGCAAGTACAACGGCGAGATCTGGCACAACGAGCAAGGCAAGGAGTGGCTCCAGACCAATGACGACGACGCGAGCTACAAGGACATGACGCTGCGTCGCGCCATGGTCAAGTCGGCGAACTCGCCGTACGTGCAGCTCGGCATGGACGTCGGCATCGACCGGGTCCGCAAGGCGGCCGTCGACGCGGGCCTGCGCCCCGACTCGCTCGTCGGGGGCGAGGTGCCCTCCTTCTCCCTCGGCATCTCCAGCCCGAGCGCCATCCGCATGGCCGGCGCCTACGCGACCTTCGCCAACGAGGGCAAGCAGAACGACCCCTACTCGGTCGAGTCCGTGAAGAAGGAGGGCGTCGTCATCCACCAGCACAAGACGGAGACGAAGAGCCCCTTCAGCCCGGCCGTCGCCAACAACGTCACCGATGTCCTCCGCTCCGTCGTGGACGACGACGAGGGCACCGGCAAGAAGGCCCGGATCCCGGGCCGCGAGGTCGCCGGCAAGACCGGTACGACCGACGGCAACAAGTCGGCCTGGTTCGTGGGGTACACCCCGCAGCTGTCGACCGCGATCGACATGTACCGCTTCGACGACGACGAGACGAAGAAGAACCGCGAGTTCCAGGAGATGTTCGGCACGGGTGACCAGCCGAAGATCCACGGTTCCTCGTTCCCGTCGCGGATCTGGCAGGACTACATGACCGAGGCCGTGGAGGGCTACCCGGTCAAGAGCTTCCCGGAGGCGGAGAAGCTGGAGGGCGCCGAGGCGGTCTTCGGCGGTGGCGCCTCCAGCCCGACCCCGACCCCGACGGCCACGCCGACGCCGACCGAGACGACGGCCACGCCGACTACGTCCGCGCCGACCACCACGCCGCCGCCGACGACGACTCCCCCGACCACGACGCGGACGCCCAAGCCGGACAAGACGACCTGCGGAGTCTGGGGCTGGGGCTGCACCGACGAACCGGGCGATCCCGGCGGCAACACCGGAGAGCCCACCACGGAGCCGCCGACCGGCACACCGACGGGGACCGGCACACCGACGGACGACGGCAACGGGGGCGGCGGAGGGAACGGCAGGCCCGGCGGCCTGTCCCCCTGATCCGCCGGAACACCCGACGGTCCCGCGCCGCCGCGTGGGACGAGGGCCGTCGCGGCCGGCCCGTACCTTCCCGTACGGGCCGGCCGCGGCGGCCCTCGCGGTTTTCCCGGAGTCGTACGGCAGGATGTCCCCCATGCCGAGCCTCCAGAAGACGAGCGCGCCGCAGGACCGGCCCGAGCGCCGCCCGCAGACGGTCATCCCCACCCACCGGGACAAGGTGGCCGCCGCGGGCAGCGAACTGATCGGCGGCCCTTACGGCCGGCGGGCGAGGACCGGCACCGGGCAGCTGACGCCGGTGCGGGTGATCGCCCTGGTGGCCATCGGCATGTTCGCCCTCGGCATGGTGCAGAAACTGCCCTGCTACAACTGGGCCTGGTTCCGCGGCACGACCTCGCAGTACACCCACGCCTGCTACTCGGACATCCCGCACCTCTTCACCGGGCGCGGCTTCGCCGAGGGCCTGGTGCCCTACTTCGACCGGCTGAACGGCGACATACCGTTCCTCGAGTACCCGGTCCTGACCGGGCTCTTCATGGAGGTCGCGGCCTGGCTGACGCCGGGCGGCGGCGACACGATGCAGCGCGAGCAGGCGTACTGGCTGGCGAACGCGGGGCTGCTGATGGTGTGCGCGGCCGTTCTCGCGGTCTGCGTGGCCCGCACGCACCGGCTGCGCCCCTGGGACGGTCTGCTCGTCGCGCTGGCGCCCTCGGTCGCCCTGACCGCGACGATCAACTGGGACATACTGGCCGTCGCGCTGACGGCCGCCGCCGTGCTGATGTGGTCACGGGGACGCCCGCTGGCCTTCGGGATCCTGCTCGGCCTCGCCACCGCCGCCAAGTTCTACCCGATACTCCTCCTCTGCCCGCTGCTGCTGCTCTGCTGGCGGGCCGGGAAGTGGCGGGAGTACGGCACCGCGGTGCTGGCTGCGGCCGGCGCGTGGCTGGTCGTGAACCTGCCCGTGATGCTGCTCGCCCCCGAGGGCTGGAAGCAGTTCTACCTCTTCAGCCGCGACCGGAACGTCGACTTCGGATCGGTCTGGCTGCTGATCAGCCAGCGGACCGGCACGGCGATCACCCCGGGCCAGGCGAACCTGTACGCGCTGCTGCTGATGCTCGCGGCGGTCGGCGGACTCGCCTACCTGGCGTTCACGGCCCCGCGCAGGCCCCGCTTCGTCCAGCTGGCGTTCCTGATCGTCGCCGCGTTCGTCCTCACCAACAAGGTCTACTCGCCGCAGTACGTGCTGTGGCTGGTGCCGCTGGCGGCGCTCGCCCGGCCGCGCTGGCGCGACTTCCTGATCTGGCAGGCCTGCGAGGTCATGTACTTCGTGGGCGTGTGGATGTACCTGGCGTTCACCACCAGCGGCAACAAGCAGGGCCTGCCGGTGGACGGCTACCAGTTCGTGATCGTGCTGCACCTGCTGGGCACGCTGTACCTGTGCGTGATGGTCGTACGCGACATCCTCACGCCCGAGAAGGACCCGGTCCGGCAGGACGGCGCGGACGACCCCTCCGGGGGCGTCCTGGACGGCGCCGAGGACGTCTTCGTCGCGGGCCGGGCCGCGCATCCCGCCCGGCACGCCGCCCCCGCGGCCGAGGACGGACGGCTGCTGGTGGAGTGGGGAACCCCCGGAAGCTGATCTCCATGAAGAACCCCCGGAAGCCGAGCTCCCGGGGGTTCAGGGGGTGTCGACCGGCTCAGCGCTCGACGAGCCGGTCGAACTGCGTCGTGGTGTGGCGCAGGTGCGCCACGAGCTCGTCGCCGACCCGGGGCTCCTGGGCGTCGGCCGGCACGAACAGGATCGACACCTGCATGTGCGGCGGCTCGGCGAACCAGCGCTGCTTCCCGGCCCAGACGAAGGGCGACAGGTTCCGGTTGACGGTGGCCAGACCGGCCCGGGCGACGCCCTTGGCGCGCGGCATGACGCCGTGCATGGCCTTGGGGGCCTCCAGGCCCACACCGTGCGAGGTGCCGCCGGCGACGACGACCAGCCAGCCGTCCGACGCGGCCTTCTGCTGGCGGTAGCCGAACCGGTCCCCCTTGGCGACCCGGGTCACGTCGAGGACCGCGCCGCGGTACTCGGTGGCCTCGTGGTCGCCCAGCCAGAGCCGGGTGCCGATGCGGGCGCGGAAGCGGGTCTGCGGGAACTGCTGCTGGAGCCTCGCCTGCTCCTCGGCCCGAAGGTGGCTGACGAACATGGTGTGCAGCGGCAGCCGCGCGGCTCGCAGCCGGTCCATCCAGCCGATGACCTCCTCGACGGCGTCGGTGCCGTCCGGGCGGTCCAGCGGGAGGTGGAGGGCGAAGCCCTCCAGGCGCACGTCCTCGATGGCGGAGTGGAGCTGCTGGAGCTCCTCCTCGCGGACGCCGTGCCGCTTCATCGAGCTCATGCACTCGATGACGACACGGGCTCCCACGAGGGCGTGGACGCCGTCCACGGACGACACGGAGCGGATGACCCGGTCGGGCAGCGGAACCGGTTCCTCACCCCGGCGGAAGGGGGTGAGGACCAGCAGGTCGCCGCTGAACCAGTCCTTGATCCGCGCGGCCTCGTACGTGGTGCCCACGGCGAGCATGTCGGCGCCGAACCGGGCCGCCTCGTCCGCGAGGCGCTCGTGGCCGAAGCCGTAGCCGTTGCCCTTGCAGACCGGGATGACACCGGGGAACTGGTCGATGACGTTCTTCTGGTGCGCCCGCCAGCGAGCGGTGTCGACGTAGAGGGAGAGCGCCATGGCCGGCCCGGAACCTTTCTGATGGCAGCGGTGAGTCAGCGGTGAGTCAAAGGTATGTACGAGACTACGGAAACGTCAGCGACACGGCACGGGTCAGCGACGGGACATGTAGATGTCGAGCGCCTTGTGCAGCAGCTTGTTCAGCGGGAAGTCCCACTCGCCGACGTACTCGACGGCCTCGCCGCCCGTACCCACCTTGAACTGGATGAGGCCGAAGAGGTGGTCGGTCTCGTCGAGCGAGTCGGAGATGCCCCGCAGGTCGTAGACGGTCGCCCCCATCGCGTAGGCGTCGCGCAGCATGCGCCACTGCATCGCGTTCGAGGGGCGGACCTCACGGCCGATGTTGTCGGAGGCGCCGTACGAGTACCAGACGTGGCCGCCGACGACGAGCATCGTCGCCGCGGAGAGGTTCACACCGTTGTGGCGGGCGAAGTAGAGCCGCATGCGGTTGGGGTCCTCGCTGTTGAGGACGGTCCACATGCGCTGGAAGTACGAGAGCGGGCGCGGCCGGAAGTGGTCGCGGACGGCCGTGATCTCGTACAGCCGCTGCCACTCGGCCAGGTCCTCGTAGCCGCCCTGGACGACCTCGACGCCGGCCTTCTCGGCCTTCTTGATGTTGCGGCGCCACAGCTGGTTGAAGCCCTTGAGGACATCGTCCAGCGAGCGGTTCGCGAGCGGGACCTGGAAGACGTAGCGGGGCTGCACGTCGCCGAAGCCGGCTCCGCCGTCCTCGGCCTGCTGCCAGCCCATCTTCCGCAGCCGGTCCGCGACCTCGAAGGCGCGCGGTTCGATGTGGGTGGCCTCGACGTCCTTGAGGCGCTTCACGTCCGGGTCCTGGATGCCGGACTTGATCGCGGCCGAGTCCCAGCGGCGGATGACGACGGGCGGGCCCATCTTCACCGAGAAGGCGCCCTGCTGCTTGAGGTGCGCCAGCATCGGGTTCAGCCAGTCGTCGAGGTTCGGCGCGTGCCAGTTGATGACCGGGCCCTCGGGCAGGTAGGCCAGGTAGCGCTTGATCTTCGGGAGCTGGCGGTAGAGGACCAGGCCGACGCCGACCAGCTCGCCGCTCCTGTCGAACCAGCCGAGGTTCTCCGAGCGCCACTCCGTCTTCACATCAGCCCATGCCGGGACCTGGCAGTGGCTCGCCGCGGGCTGGCTCTGGATGTACGCCAGATGCTGCTCACGGCTGATGGTCCTCAGGGTCAGGCTCATGCGGGGCGCTCCTCGGCAGGTGTGTCCCCATCGGTCAGGGGCTCCGGCTCTCGCGCCGAAGCCTACTGTGACCGGGGAGCGCCCCGGATGGGCGTGTACGCCCTGACGTGCCGCTGGGCTCAGCTGATGACGCCGCCGAAGAGCCCGCCGTGCGCCATGCCGAGGTAGAAGCCGAACGCCGAGGCGCCGAGTCCGAGGACCAGCAGGAAGCGCTCGCGGGTGGTCACGGAGATGAACTGCCCGTAGGCGCCGGTCAGGATGCCGATGAGCCCGGTCCAGGAACTCAGCAGGTGCAGGCTGTGGAACTGGGCTGTGACGAACGCGATGACACCGAGGATCAGGGTCACGCCCACCAGCGCGTCCTGGAGCGGATGCGGTTTGCCGTCGGTGGCGAAGAGGGAGTGGCCGGGGTCGGGTCGCATTGCCTGTGCCATGGGGCACCTCCTGGCGTAGCTGCCGGAAGGCGGCGCATCGTAGCGCCGCCGACATCCGTTGCGTACAGATTGCGTCCCCTCACCAGTGAATTTCAACCGGAGGGCGGTGAGCGGGTACTCTGTACGGTCTGCACCGGTGTCTGCCCTGGTCCGTCCTGGATCCCGGCGGTGCCCCTCGTTCGCCGAGGGGGACTGTCAGTGGTGGCCGATACCGTTGCGTACGCATCACGACCCTCCTGCCACGGAACGACCGTGGCCGCTGAGTCCAAAGGAGGTGGGTTCCACATGCGTCACTACGAAGTGATGGTCATCCTCGACCCCGATCTCGAGGAGCGCGCTGTCTCCCCGCTGATCGAGAACTTCCTTTCCGTCGTCCGTGAGGGCAACGGAAAGGTCGAGAAGGTCGACACCTGGGGCCGTCGTCGTCTCGCCTACGAGATCAAGAAGAAGCCCGAGGGCATCTACTCGGTCATCGACCTGCAGGCCGAGCCTGCGGTCGTCAAGGAGCTCGACCGACAGCTCAACCTGAACGAGTCGGTCCTCCGGACCAAGGTCCTCCGCCCCGAGACCCACTGAGCTTCTAGCTCAGTGGTCATCGGATCCGAGTAGCAACACAGCAGCCAGAAGCAATCCCGCCGAGAGGTTCCCCCATGGCAGGCGAGACCGTCATCACGGTCGTCGGCAATCTTGTCGACGACCCCGAGCTGCGCTTCACCCCGTCCGGTGCGGCGGTCGCGAAGTTCCGTATCGCGTCCACCCCCCGCACCTTCGACCGTCAGACCAACGAGTGGAAGGACGGCGAGAGCCTCTTCCTCACCTGCTCGGTCTGGCGTCAGGCGGCGGAGAACGTCGCCGAGTCGCTTCAGCGAGGCATGCGCGTCGTCGTGCAGGGCCGGCTGAAGCAGCGGTCCTATGAGGACCGTGAGGGCGTCAAGCGCACGGTCTACGAGCTGGATGTCGAGGAAGTCGGCCCCAGTCTCAAGAACGCCACGGCCAAGGTCACCAAGACCACCGGTCGAGGCGGCCAGGGTGGTTACGGCGGCGGCGGTCAGCAGTCCGGCGGCGGCGGTGGCAGCTGGGGTGGGAACTCCGGCGGTGGCCAGCAGGGTGGTGGCGGTGCTCCCGCCGACGACCCGTGGGCGACCGGCGGTCCCTCCTCCGGCGGCGGCGGCCAGCAGCAGGGCGGCGGCGGTGGCGGCTGGGGTGGAAACTCCGGCGGCGGCTACTCGGACGAGCCCCCCTTCTAGGGCACTCCCTCGAAGCAGCTCGTACCCCCATTCTTGATCACACAGGAGAAACACCATGGCGAAGCCGCCTGTGCGCAAGCCTAAGAAGAAGGTCTGCGCGTTCTGCAAGGACAAGACCCAGTACGTGGACTACAAGGACACGAACATGCTGCGGAAGTTCATTTCCGACCGCGGCAAGATCCGTGCCCGCCGCGTGACCGGCAACTGCACGCAGCACCAGCGTGACGTCGCCACGGCCGTCAAGAACAGCCGTGAGATGGCGCTGCTGCCCTACACGTCCACCGCGCGATAAGGAAAGGGTGACCGAATAATGAAGATCATCCTGACCCACGAGGTCTCCGGCCTCGGCACCGCCGGCGACGTCGTCGACGTCAAGGACGGCTACGCCCGCAACTACCTGGTCCCGCGTGGTTTCGCGATCCGCTGGACCAAGGGTGGCGAGCAGGACGTGGCGCAGATCCGCCGCGCCCGCAAGATCCACGAGATCGCGACCATCGAGCAGGCCAACGAGATCAAGGCCAAGCTCGAGGGCACGAAGGTGCGCCTGGCCGTTCGCTCCGGCGACGCCGGCCGTCTCTTCGGCTCCGTGACCCCGGCCGACATCGCCTCGGCGATCAAGGCTGCGGGTGGCCCCGACGTCGACAAGCGTCGCGTCGAGCTCGGCTCGCCGATCAAGACCCTGGGCTCGCACCAGGTGTCCGTGCGTCTGCACGCCGAGGTTGCCGCGAAGCTCGGCGTCGAGATCGTCGCCGCGTAACGCTGTCGCCGGCGCTCTGCGCTGAGCAGTGAGGAAGGGCCGCACCCCTCGGGGTGCGGCCCTTCCGCCGTCGTACGGGGCGGATGGCGGCGTCCGCTGCGGCGGAGCCCCCTGGAGGCCTTGACCCTGTTTCACGTGAAACAGGGTGTTTCACGTGAAACCGTCAGCGTGTGGCGCCGGTGACGATCCAGCGGCCCGAGCGGGAGCGGAACCAGAGGGTGGCCATCCGGACGGACATCATCATCGTCATCGCCCACCAGAGGGCGGTCAGACCGCCGCCGAGCGCGGGGATCAGCAGGGCCACCGGGGCGAATACGGCGAGCGTCAGAAGCATCGCCCAGGCCAGATAGGGGCCGTCTCCCGCGCCCATGAGGACCCCGTCGAGGACGAAGACGACCCCGGAGATCGGCTGGGAGAGGGCGACCACGAGCAGGGCCGGGAGAAGGGTGTCCTGGACGGCGGTGTCGCCGGTGAAGAGCGGGATGAACAGGGGGCGGGCGACGATGAGCAGCGCGCCGAGCACGACGCCGGAGACCACGCCCCACTGGACCATGCGACGGCAGACCTGTCGGGCGCCCTCGGCGTCGTTCGCGCCGAGGTAGCGGCCGATGATGGCCTGGCCCGCGATCGCGATGGCGTCGAGGGCGAAGGCCATGAGGGACCACAGGGACAGGATGATCTGGTGGGCGGCCACCTCGGCGTCTCCCATGCGGGCCGCGACGGCCGTGGCGATCATCAGGACCGCGCGGAGGGAGAGCGTACGGACGAGGAGAGGGACGCCCGCCTGGGCGGAGGCGCGTATGCCTGCCGCGTCGGGGCGGAGCGACGCTCCATGGCGCCGGGCGCCCCGTACGACCACGACGAGGTAGGCGACGGCCATGCCGCACTGGGCGATCACGGTGCCCCAGGCGGATCCGGCGATGCCGAGGCCGGCTCCGTAGACGAGGCCCACGTTGAGGGCGCCGTTGGCTGCGAAGCCGCCGATGGCCACGTAGAGCGGCGTACGGGTGTCCTGGAGGCCGCGGAGGACGCCGGTGGCGGCCAGCACCACCAGCATGGCGGGGATGCCGAAGCTGGAGATCCTGAGGTAGGTGACGGCGTGGGGTGTCGCGGTGTCGGAGGCGCCGAAGAGGTCGACGAGCCAGGGCGCCGCGGGCAGGGTCAGGGCGACCACGGCGAGGCCGAGGAGAAGGGCGAGCCAGATGCCGTCCATGCCCTGCCGGATCGCGGCCGGGAGGTCTCCGGCGCCGACACGGCGGGAGACCGCTGCCGTGGTGGCGTAGGCGAGGAAGACGAAGATGCTGACGGCGGTGGAGAGCAGGGCGGCGGCGATCGCGAGACCCGCGAGCTGGGGGGTGCCGAGATGGCCGACGATGGCGCTGTCGACCATGAGGAAGAGCGGCTCGGCGACGAGCGCGCCGAAGGCCGGCAGGGCGAGGGAGACGATCTCGCGGTCGTGCTGCCGGCGGACGGCCTTGGGTGTCGCGGGGGCCTGGGTCATGGGGTCAATCTAATCTTCCACAGGTAAGCGATGCAATGCATTACTGATCCTTACTTCTGGCAGGCAAGGCGCTTCGGGTGTGGGTCGTTTGTTCTGATCTTGGTCCAGGGACAGAAGTTTTTCTCCCCCACAGCCCGTGGATGGGAAAGCCCCAGCTCAGAGCCATGAAGGTGGGGGGTCTATGAGTTTGTCCACATGACTGTCCCCCGGTCCGTGCACAGGTTCCGGCGAGTTCTCCACAGCCTGAGGCCCTTCACCCACAGGGCCTGTGGATAACCAGATTGGCTGACGCCTCCGGCGGGCCTACCGTGGTCCGGCGCCCGACGCGCCAGAAGCGGTCGCAAAGCCACTCGTTGATCAAGCCCGTGGCGTAAGAAAGAGTGGCACGGCGAGGTCCGCGGAGCGGACGGGAGGAGGTGCTTGGTGAGCATTCCCGAGCCCATGGACGACCCTTGGGCCGACGGCGGACCGAGCGACCGACTGCCCACCCGTACCCGGGGCGAGGGACGCGGCCGCGGCCGCGGACGGGACGACCAGCACGAGCGCGGCGGCGAGGGCGGACCGTGGGACGGCGGGCTCTCCGGCTTCGAGCGCGTCCCCCCGCAGGACCTGGACGCCGAGCAGTCCGTCCTCGGCGGCATGCTGCTCTCCAAGGACGCCATCGCGGACGTCGTGGAGATCATCAAGGGCCACGACTTCTACAAGCCGGCCCACGAGACCGTCTACGCGGCCATCCTCGACCTCTACGCCAAGGGCGAGCCTGCCGACCCCATCACCGTCGGCGCCGAACTCACCAAGCGCGGCGAGATCACCCGTGTCGGCGGGGCCTCCTACCTGCACACCCTGGTCCAGTCGGTACCGACCGCGGCCAACGCCTCGTACTACGCGGAGATCGTCCACGAGCGGGCCGTCCTGCGGCGCCTGGTCGAGGCCGGCACGAAGATCACGCAGATGGGCTACGCGGCCGACGGGGACGTCGACGAGATCGTGAACTCGGCCCAGGCCGAGATCTACGCGGTCACCGAGCAGCGGACCACCGAGGACTACCTGCCGCTCGGCGACATCATGGAGGGGGCGCTCGACGAGATCGAGGCGATCGGCTCCCGCAGCGGTGAGATGACCGGTGTGCCCACCGGGTTCACCGACCTGGACTCGCTCACCAACGGTCTGCACCCGGGTCAGATGATCATCATCGCGGCCCGTCCCGCCATGGGTAAGTCGACCCTGGCCCTGGACTTCGCCCGCGCGGCGTCCATCAAGCACAACCTGCCCAGCGTCATCTTCTCCCTCGAGATGGGCCGCAACGAGATCGCGATGCGTCTGCTCTCGGCGGAGGCCCGGGTCGCGCTGCACCACATGCGCTCCGGCACGATGACCGACGAGGACTGGACCCGGCTGGCCCGGCGGATGCCGGACGTCTCGCAGGCCCCGCTCTACATCGACGACTCGCCGAACCTCTCGATGATGGAGATCCGGGCGAAGTGCCGCCGGCTCAAGCAGCGCAACGGCCTCAAGCTCGTCATCATCGACTACCTGCAGCTGATGCAGTCCGGCGGCTCGAAGCGGCAGGAGAGCCGTCAGCAAGAGGTCTCCGACATGTCGCGAAACCTGAAGCTGCTGGCCAAGGAGCTGGAACTGCCGGTCATCGCGCTCTCGCAGCTGAACCGTGGTCCCGAACAGCGCACCGACAAGAAGCCGATGGTCTCCGACCTGCGTGAGTCCGGCTCGATCGAGCAGGACGCGGACATGGTCATCCTGCTGCACCGCGAGGACGCCTACGAGAAGGAGTCCGCGCGCGCGGGCGAGGCCGACATCATCGTCGGCAAGCACCGTAACGGCCCCACGGCCACGATCACCGTGGCCTTCCAGGGCCACTACTCCCGCTTCGTGGACATGGCCCAGACCTGACCGCGCCCGCGCGAGGCGGGAACCGGCTGTCCGGGCCGTGTGCCGCGACGGGCTGCTCAGCGCTTCGTGGCGTACCTGGTCAGGATCACGCCGCCGGGGAGGGCGCGGGTCTCCAGCAGGTCGAGGTTCGACCAGTGGTCCAGTGCGGAGAAGAACGGGGTTCCGCCGCCCGCCAGCACCGGGGCGGTGGCCAGGACGTACTCGTCGATGAGGCCGGCCCGCATGGCCGCGCCGGCGAGCGTTGCACCGCCGATGTCCATCGGGCCGCCGTCCTCGGCCTTGAGCCGGGCGATCTCCGCGACCGCGTCGCCGGTGACCAGTCGGCTGTTCCAGTCGACCCGGTCGATCGTCGAGGAGAACACCACCTTCTCCATGTCCCGCCAGCGCCGCGCGAACTCGATCTCCGCCGGAGTCGCTCCGGGCTGCTGGTCGCCGGTCGGCCAGTAAGAGCTCATCGTCTCCCACAGCTTGCGCCCGTACAGGGTCAGTTCGGTCGCCTCCAGCTGGTCGGACCAGAACTGGAACAGCTCGTCGCTCGGCACGCTCCAGCCGATGTCGTCGCCGGGCGCGGCGATGTAGCCGTCCAGGGTCACGTTCATGCCGTAGATCAGTTTTCGCATGGCGCCAGCCTTCCGTGCGGGGGTCTTCCGAGGATGGACCGACGCGGCGCCGGAAACTGATCGGTGCGCCGCGGCACGCGGTCCGTCCGGGGGATCACGTTGGATGGGGTCCATGACGACAACTTTCGAATCCCTGCTGCCCGGTACCGAGCGGGCACTCCTGCACCGTGTCGCGGTGGCCCAGTCCGAGGGGCGGGCGCCCTCCTTCGTGGGAGCGGTGGTGCGTGAGGGAGCGCTGGTGTGGAGTGGTTCCCGCAGCTGCGTGGACGGACACGCGCCGGACGCCGACACCCAGTTCAGGATCGGGTCGATCACCAAGGTGTTCACGGCCGTGCTGGTGATGAGGCTGCGGGACGAGGGGCTCCTGGGTCTCGACGATCCGCTGGAGCAGCACCTCAAGGGCACAGGCGTGGGGGCCGTGACGATCGCTCAGCTCCTCGGGCACAGCGCCGGTCTCGCGGCCGAGACGCCGGGGCAGTGGTGGGAGCGTTCCTCCGCGGAGCTGCGGCCGGAGCTCTCCGACGTCCTGGGGGAGGAGGCCTTCCGGCAGGCGCCCGGGCGCCGCCACCACTACTCCAACCCCGGCTACACGCTGCTCGGTTCGCTGGTCGAGGCCGTGCGGGGGGTGTCCTGGGAGGAGGCGCTGCGGCGCGAGATCCTGGAGCCGCTCGGGATGGACCGCACGACGCCGGATCCGGTCGCCCCGCACGCGGGCGGTTGGGCGGTGCACCCGTGGGCGGACGTGATGCTGCCGGAGCCGTCCGAGGACCTCGGGCTGATGGCGCCGGCCGGACAGCTCTGGTCGACGGCCGCGGACCTCGCCCGTTTCGCCGCGTTCCTCGCGGCCGGTGACGATCGGGTGCTCGCGGCGTCGACCGTGGCGGAGATGCGGGCCCCGGCCGCCGCGCCCGGCGAGGGCGACTGGGAGGGGAGTTACGGGCTCGGTCTGCAGCTGGTCCGCAGGGACGGCCGTACCTTGATCGGTCACTCCGGCTCGCTGCCGGGCTTCGTCGCCGCCCTCTGGGTGAGCGTGGAGGACGGGGTCGGGGCGATCGCGCTCGCCAATGCCACCTCGGGGCCTCTGACGGGGGCTGTGGCCGCCGATCTCGTCCGGATCGTGGCGGAGGGCCGAGCCGCGCTTTCCGGAGCCCTGGCGGCCGCTTCCGGCGGCCGAGGTCGACGAGGGGCTGCTGGCCCTGGCGGGCCCCTGGTACTGGGGTACGTACGCCTATGGGCTCCGGGTCGGCCCCGAGCGCGGTGTGGTGCTCGAACCCCTGCGGGGCGCCGGACGGCGGGCCCGGTTCCGGGCGCTGCCCGAGGGGGGCTGGATCGGGCTCAACGGCTACTACGAGGGCGAGACGCTCCGGGCGGTGCGGCGTGCGGACGGCAGCGTGAGCCATCTCGACCTCGGCTCCTTCGTCTTCACGCGGGAGCCGTACGCGCCTGAGGACGCGGTGCCCGGCGGTGTGGACGGGGAGGGCTGGCGCGGGCTCTGAGTCCTCGGGACGCCGTAGGTGACGGAGGTCCGGCTGACTCGTAGAGGACCCGTTCTGTGGTGTTTCACGTGAAACACGCCTGGAGGGTGCGCCGGGACCCGGTCCCGGCGCACCCTCGGCGGCGAGGGCTCCGCCTCAGAGGCTCTTCTTGAAGCCCAGGTGGGAGGCCTCGAAGCCGAGCCGCTCGTAGAAGCGGTGGGCATCGGTCCGGGTGACGTCGGAGGTCAGCTGGACGAGCCGGCAGCCTTGGCGGCCGGACTCCTCGACGGCCCACTCGATCAGACGGGTGCCCAGACCGCTGCCGCGCTCATCGGCGTGGATGCGGACGCCCTCGATGATCGAACGGGTCGCGCCCCGGCGGGAGAGGCCCGGGATGATCGTCAGCTGGAGCGTGCCGACGACCTTGTCCGCGCGGGTGGCCACGACGACGTGCTGCTGCGGATCGTTCACCAGACGCTCGAAGGCCGCGAGGTACGGGCCGAGGTCGTCGGGGGATTCGCGCTGCGCGCCCAGGGGGTCGTCGGCGAGCATCGCGACGATGGGGGCGATGTCCTCCGCGGTGGCGGGGCGTATCTCAAGATCGCTCATGCCCCGCAGCGTATGACGCCCCTCGGTCGGCGGGGATCGTCAGGCGGCCGGCCGCCGGTGGCGTGCGGGGTGTTCGCCGGCTCAGGCGGGGGCGCCCACACCCTCGACGACCTGGACCAGCGGGGCGAGCTCCGGGTTCTTGGCGGCCTCGTCGAGGGCCTCGCGCAGCGCGCTGTCGTTGGTGGGCCTGGCCTCCGCCAGGAGTTTCTGGCCCGCCTCGGTGACGTCGGTGTAGATGCCGCGCCGGTCGGTGGCGCAGAGGTAGCGGGTGAGCAGGCCCCTGTCCTCCAGGCGGGTGACCAGCCGGGTGGTGGCGCTCTGGCTGAGGACGACGGCGTCGGCGACCTGCTTCATCTGGAGGTGCCCGCCCGGACCGCTGTGCTGGCGGCTGAGGACGTCGAGCAGCGAGTACTCGCGCACGCTCAGACCGTGCCGGGACTCCAGGGCGCGCTCGATGTGCGTCTCGATCCTGCCGTGCAGGAGGGAGAGGGCGCACCAGCGCTGGGAGAGCGCGGTGAGTGCGGGGTCCGTCGCGGTCATGGTCTCTCCTCGGTCTCTCCTCGGCACCGGAGTGGTTCTCGACCAGGGTAAACGATGCGACGCAATAATGCGCGTGTGCAAGTAAATGGGGAGGTAGGGCCTCGCGCCGCCCGCCTCCCGCCGTGCCCGACTACCCCGCGGCGACCGTCAGCGGGGCGAAGCGGCGGGTCCAGTCGCCGGGAAGGTCGGGGAGGGAATGGACCATCACCGCGTTGAAGGCGATCGGGGCGAGGCCGTTCTCCTTCACCCAGCTCAGCAGGGCCGAGTGGCGCACGTCGATGTCCGTGCGCAGCGGCCGGTCGCCCGCGGCCGCGAGCGAGGCGATCAGCGCCTGGGCGGTGGCGGTGTCCCGGGCGATCAGCGGTCCTACGACATGGGTGTCCATGTTGGGCCACGCCGCCGCGAAGCCGGTGATCTCGCCGTTCTCCTCGGCCACCCGAAGGTGGTCGGCGAACGCGGGGAGCCGGGTGATCATGTGGGTGCGGTCGAGGCCGAAGACCTCGCGGTCGAGGCGGAGGATCGCCTGGAGGTCCTCGGCCGTCGCCGGGCGGACCGGAACGGCCGGCGCGGGTGCGGCGAAGGTGAAGCGGCCGCGCACCATCTCCGCGCGGCCCGTCCGGGCGAAGCCCAGCTGCTCGTACAGGGGCTGCCCGTTCGGGGTCGCGTGCAGGGTGAGCGGGGTGTCCCCGGATTCCGAGAGGACGTGCTCCATGAGGCGGCGTCCCACGCCCTGGCGGGCGTACTCCTCGGCGACGAGGACCATGCCGATCGCGGCGAGCCCCGGCCCGTACGAGGTGACCACGGCACAGCTGATCAGCCCGGACCCGGACGGGTCGTCGATGCCGTAGCCGGTGCCGGCGCTGAGCAGGAGGCCCCACTTGTGCTCCTCGCGCGGCCAGTTCCGGTTCTCGGAGAGGTCGGCGCAGGCGAGGAGGTCGTCCACGGCGAGGCGCCGGATGGGAAGCTGGGCGAGCGACGTGGGGGAGATCGGCATGGAGCCAGGCTGGCCGACGCGGTGATCTCGCGTCCACCGCTTTACCGGAGCCGGCCGCCCGCGGTCGGCGGTCGCCCGTAGGGGACGTTGCCTCCGGCTGCGAGGCCGGAGACGATGTTTCACGTGAAACCGCGACGACAGCGCCTGCATCTCTTCGACCTCGACGGCACCCTGATCCGGGGCTCGGCCGCTGCGGTGGAGATCTCGCGCCAGCTGGGGGTCGACGAGGAGATCGCCGCCCTGGAGAAGGGCTTCCTCCAGGGGCTCACCCCGGACGAGTTCGCCGTCCGGGCCCGCGAGCTGTGGTCCGCGCTCACCGTGGAACAGGTCGCGGCGGCCTTCGACGGGGCCCCCTGGCTCCTGGGCATCCGCGAGGTCTGGGCGGACATCCGGGACCGCGGTGACCGCTGCGCGGTCATCTCACTCTCTCCCGACTTCTTCGTCGAGCGGCTTCTCGACTGGGGTGCCGACGCGGTGCACGGATCGCGTTGGCCCTCCGTCCCCTTCACCGAGCCGGTGCACCGACCGGGCATCCTCGACGCGCTTGCCAAGGTGCGGATCGCGGGGGAGCTCTGCGCCGAGTACGGAGTGGACCCGGCCCACTGCGTCGCCTACGGGGACTCGATGTCCGACGCGGAGCTGTTCGCGATCGTGCCGGACACGGTCGCGGTGAACGCCGACCACCACCTCGCCGGGCTCGCCCGCCACACCTACACGGGAGGCGATCTGCGCGAGGCCTATGCCTTGGTCCGAAACAGCGCAGCTTAGTCAGAAACCCCGCCCTTTGGCCCGAGAACGCCGCTTTCCCTCCGCGACGCCGGTCGGAGGGGTCATGCTGCGTCCACGGAAGCCGGCCAGCGCGAGGGCGAGGCACATGATGGATGCTCCGACCACCACGAGGGCGCCGGAGGACGAGGACGGGCCGGAGCGCCCGGCGGGGGACGGAAACGGGCCCCGCCGTCCGAGAGAGGGCGGACACGAGCCCCGGATAGCGGCGGAGCCCTCCGCGGACGCGGTACTCGTCCGCCGCACCCTCACCGAGATCGCCCCGGTCGCCGACCGGGTGACCTCGTACTTCTACGCCCTGCTCTTCATAGGGAACCCGGGGCTGCGCGAGATGTTCCCCGCGGCCATGGACACCCAGCGGGACCGCCTCCTGAAGGCGCTGCTCACCGCGGCGGAGCACATGGACGACGCTCCGGTGCTCACCGCCTACCTGCAGAACCTCGGCAGGGGACATCGCAAGTACGGCACCCACGCCACCCACTACCCGGCCGTCGGCGAGGCCCTCATCGGCGCGCTCGCCCGGTACGCGACGACGACCTGGGACGAGGCGACGCAGGCGGCCTGGGTCCGGACGTACACGACGATCTCCCAGATCATGATCGACGCGGCGGCCGAGGACGAGCTCTCGGCGCCCGCCTGGTGGCAGGCGGAGGTGGTCTCCCACGATCTGCGGACCTCGGACATCGCCGTCATCACGCTCCGCCCCGACCAGCCGTACCCGTTCCTGGCGGGCCAGTACACGACGCTGGAGACCCCGTGGTGGCCGCGGATATGGCGGCACTACTCGTTCGCCTCGGCGCCCCGCCCGGACGGGCTGCTCTCGCTCCACGTGAAGGCGGTCCCCGCGGGCTGGGTGTCCAACGCGCTGGTGCACCGGGCGCGCCCCGGGGACGTCCTGCGCCTCGGTCCGCCGGCCGGCTCGATGACCGTCGACCACGACACGGACACCGGCCTGCTCTGTGTCGGCGGAGGCACCGGGATAGCCCCGATCAAGGCGCTGGTGGAGGATGTCGCCGAGCACGGGGACCGGCGTCCGGTCGACGTCTTCTACGGGGCCAGGAGCGGCCACGACCTCTACGACATCGACACGATGCTGCGTCTCCAGAAGACCTTTCCCTGGCTCTCCGTCCACCCGGTCACGGAGGAGCAGGGGCGGCTCCCGGAGGCGGTGTGCCGCTACGGCTCCTGGAGCGAACGCGACGCCTACCTCTCGGGGCCGCTAGGGATGGTGCGCCGCGGAGTGGACGCGCTGCGGGGAGCGGGGGTCCCGGCGGAGCGCATCCGGCACGACTTCCTCGCCGAACTGGCCCCGCCGACCGACGATCAGCCCAGGTCGGGCGCGTGCATGGCGCGGACGCCCTCGATGTTGCCGTCGAGGTAGTGGCGCAGGGAGAGCGGGACGAGGTGCACGGCGGCGATGCCGACCCGGCTGAAGGGCACCCGCACGATCTCGTACTCCCCGACGGGTTCGTCCATCTCGGGGCCGTGCCGCAGCGAGGTGTCCATGGAGTCCAGCCGGCAGACGAAGAAGTGCTGGACCTTCACCCCGGAGACGCCGCCGTCGACGATGTGCTCCATGGTGTCGACGAAGCAGGGCACCACGTCGACGACCTTCGCGCCGAGCTCTTCGTGGACCTCGCGGTGCAGGGCCTCGACGACGGTCGCGTCGGTGGGTTCCACGCCGCCGCCGGGCGTGACCCAGTAGGGATCCATGCCCGGCTTGGTGCGCTTGATGAGGATGAGGTCGTCCCCGTCGAGCAGGATGGCGCGGGCGGTGCGCTTGATCACGGGCCGTTCGGTCGTGGGCCGTTCGTTCATGGGAAGAAAATGGCCCGTCCGGGGTGTCCTGAAACGCGTTCCCGGGGTCGACTCACCGGCGCCTGGGGAACCGAGCGGCTCCCCCGCGGAACGACGCGGCTCCCCCGCCGCGCCCTTGGGCTCCGCTGCCGTGGCTCACCAGTCGCCCGCCGCCCGGAGCAGCTCCTCGTGGGCCCGTGCGAGGGGGGCCAGCGCGAGCGTTCCGGTCCGTACGACCAGGAAGTAGGTCCGCAGCGGGGGGACCGGCGGGTCGAGCAGGGCCACGAGCCGTCCCTGCTCCAGGGCGTCCTCGCAGAGATAGCGGGGAAGGACCGCGAGCCCCGCGCCGGCGGCCGCGGACTCGCGGACGGCACGGAGATCGGGGGTGATCACGGTCGCGGCGACCGCCGGCTTGGTCTCGAAGACGCTCGCCCAGTAGCGGGCGACGAAGGGCAGCGATTCGTGGACCTCGACCACCGGCAGCTGCTCCAGGACCACCGCGCCCTTGCGGAGCAGGACCTCGGGGGAGAGGCGGGCCGCCCAGCGCGGGGCGGCGACGAGGACGTACTCCTCGTCGCAGAGCGGGGTGGAGGCGAGCAGACCGCCCCGGGGCCGGGCGGTGGCGACGGCCAGGTCGTGGTGACCGGCGGCGAGCCCGTCGAGGATCTCCTCGGTGTTGCCGAGGAACGACGCCCTCACGGCCAGGCCCTGGCCGACCAGCGGGGTGAGGGCGGGCACGACGCGGAGCGCGGTGAACTCCGGGGGCCCGGCGACGTGGAGGGTGCGGACCCCGCTCTCCTCGTCGGCGCCGGTTCCGGCGATCTCGACGAGGGCGTCCAGATGGGGAGCGGCGCGGTGCGCGAGCTCGTCGCCGATGGTGGTCGGGGTGACGCCGCGGGCCTGCCGGAGGAAGAGGGGGCGGCCGAGCTGGCGTTCGAGGGTCCGGATCTGGCTCGTGACGGCCGGCTGGGAGAGCCCGAGGAGCGCGGCGGCGCGCGTGAAGGAGCCGGCCCGGTGCACCGTGACGAAGGTGCGCAGCAGGGCCAGATCCATGGTCGCCCCCTCCCGGCCGTGCGGCCGTTCGACTCACGCGGTCGGCTGACTGCGCCTCAGGACCGTCCAACTATAAATAAGTCGATAGGTCTCTGTCGCTACCGTGATTGGACACTGACGCACAGTCAACTAGCCTTGTACAGGCGGTCTCCGCGCGTGGAACCGAGGCGTTCCGAGCCACGAGGGGGGAGGCTCGGAGCGTCTCGTTCCGTGCGGCGGGACCGGTGCGGACCATATTCCGGCAGGCTCCGTCGCCTGGCCGGAAACCGCTCCCGACCGGTCCCGACCGGTCCCGACCGGTCCCGACCGGTCGCGTGACGGGCTTACGCCCCGGCCTCGTCGAGGGCCCGCAGCACGTCGGCGATGAGGTCCTCCGGGTCCTCGGCCCCCACCGAGAAGCGGATGAAGCCCTCCGCCACCGCGTCACCGCCCCAGCGCCCGCGCCGCTCCGCCGTGGAGCGCACGCCGCCGAAGCTGGTCGCGTCGTCCACGATCCTCAGCTCCTCCAGGAACCGGTCGGCCCGCTTCCGGTCCGCCAGTTCGAAGGAGACGACCGATCCGAAGCGCCGCATCTGCCGGGCGGCCACCGTGTGCGAGGGGTCGTCCGGCAGCCCGGGGTGGCGCAGCCCGGTCACGTCCGGGCGCGCCGCGAGGGCCTGAGCGAGCGCGAGCGCGGTGGAGCACTGGCGGTCGATCCGCAGCTGCAGCGTGGCGAGCGAACGGTGCGCGAGCCAGGCCTCCATGGGGCCGGGGATCGCGCCGACGACCTTGCGCCAGCGGCGCACCTCCGCGGCCCGCTCGGGGTCGCGGCAGCTGACGTGGCCGAGCAGGATGTCGCCGTGCCCGGTCAGGCCCTTGGTGTCGCTGGCGACGGAGAAGTCCGCGCCCAGTTCGAGGGGACGCTGGCCGAGCGGTGTGGCCAGGGTGTTGTCGACGGCGACGAGCGCCCCCGCGGCATGCGCCTCGCGCACCAACCGGCGGATGTCGCAGACGTCGAGCCCGGGGTTGGACGGGGTCTCGATCCACAGCAGCCGGGCCCCTTCGAGGACGGCGAGCTGGCCGTCCTCGCGGGTGGGCGCGCTGCGGACCTCGATGCCGTACGCCCTCAGCTGCTCGTGCAGCAGGGGCAGGGCCTGGTAGCCGTCGTCGGGGACCACCACGGCGTCGCCCGTCCTCAGCTGGGAGAGGAGGACGGCGGAGATCGCGGCCATGCCCGAGGCGAAGACCAGCGTCTCGACGTCCTGCTCCCCCGGTGCCTCCAGCTCGCCGATCGCCCGTTCCAGATGGGTCCACGTCGGGTTCTCGTCGCGGCCGTACGCGTATCCGCCGGTCGGCTCGCCCGGCAGGTGGAAGTGCGCGGCGAAGACCGGCCCCGGCAGGGTCGGCTCGTACTTCACGGGTTCGGGCAGCCCCGCCCGGACCGCGCGGGTGCCGTCGCCGTAGTGCTTGTCGGTCACGGTGTCCGTTCCTCCAGTTCGCGGCGGACGGCCGCGAGCAGTCCCGCGCTCGCCGCCTCCACCATCTCCAGGCACTCCTCGAAGCCCTCGCGGTCGCCGTAGTAAGGGTCGGGGACGTCGAGTGCGTCCCCCGCGGCGGGGTCGTAGGAGCGCAGCAGTCGTACCCGCGCCGCCTCCTCGGGCGTGCGGGCGAGTCGGCGCAGTTCGCGCAGGTGCCCTTCGTCCAGGGCGATCACCAGGTCGAGGGCGGGGAACCAGGAGGCGCGGAACTGCCGGGCGGTGTGCGCCGAGGTGTAGCCGTTCTCGTCGAGTACGGCGACCGTGCGGTGGTCGGCGCCGTCGCCCTCGTGCCAGCCTCCCGTCCCGGCGCTGTCGACCTCCACCCGTGCGCCGAGGCCGGCGTCGTCCACGTGCCTGCGGAAGACGTGCTCGGCCATCGGCGAGCGGCAGATGTTGCCGGTGCAGACGAAGCAGACGCGGTAGGTCACGGCAGGCACTCAGTCGCCGTCGGGGAGCACGACGTTCAGCGCCCACGAGACGACGGAGATGATCAGGCCGCCGAGGACGGCGGTCCAGAAGCCCTCCACGTGGAAGCTGAGGTCGAACTGCTCGGCGAGCCAGGACGTGAGCAGCAGCATCAGGGCGTTGACGACGAGCGTGATGAGCCCGAGCGTCAGAATGAAGAGCGGCAGCGTCAGCAGTTGGACGATCGGCTTGACCAGGAAGTTCACGAGCCCGAAGACGAGGGCGACGAGAATGAGGGTCAGTGCCTTCTTGCCGGTGCTGTCACCGGTCAGGGTGATGTCCTGGACCAGCCAGATGGCCACTCCCAGGGCGCCCGCGTTCGCGAGCGTCTTGACTACGAAATTCATCATGTGTCTGATCGTGGCAGACATGATCGGGCCGAGGGCAGGGACGGACGGGCGATGAAGGCATTCCGGCTGGATGAACTGGAAGCGGAACGCGCCGCGAACGAGGGCGCGTACCTCCAGTTCCTGCGGGAGCGGAACATGTCCGTGGGCCTGTACGCGCTGGACGCCGGCGCACTCGACCCGCAGCAGCCGCACGGCCAGGACGAGGTCTACTTCGTGGTGAGCGGCCGGGCGGCGATCACGGTGGGGACGGAGACGACCCAGGTGGCGCGGGGCAGCGTGGTGTACGTGCCGGCCGGTGTGGAGCACCGCTTCCACCACATCAGCGAGGACCTGCGGGTGATGGTGGTCTTCTCCCCGCCGGAGGCCTGACGCACCGGATTCCGCTCCCTGGTCCGGCCTGATCGGCAAGACGCCCCCCTAGGGGGCGGATCAGGGGAGAGCGGGGGCCGCGGGACCTCCGTGCGCCCCCTCCGGAACCTAGCCTTGAGGTTGTTCCGCACGGGGTGTGCGGAACGGATCTTCGAGAGCGAGGGAGAGGACGATGGCCGTACAGGAGGTTCTCGCGGGGATGCCGTGGTGGGTGAAGTGGGTCGCCATACCCGTCATCGCGCTGCTCGTCTTCGGCGGACTGATCACGAGCGTCCTCGCCTTCGTGGTCGGACTGCTCTTCAAGGTGCTGCTCTTCGTGGCCCTCGTCGCCGGACTGATCTACGTCGTACGGAAGTTCACCTCGTCCGACCGTTCGCGCGAGGAGTGGTAGCACACGCTACCCGGCAGTATGAAGCCGACGGAGGGGATTAGCCCGGCCGGGGGAACGCACCGGTTTAAGCAGGGCGCGGGCCCGAGGGCTCCCACTAGAGTGGAATCCCTCCGCCGCGTTGGGGACTACAGGCGTAGACATCCCTGCTGACCAGCGGTTTCCCAGGCCCGGCGGGCGCGCGGGGGCGGCCCCCGCGGGCGGGTGCAATGCATCCGTCGTGATGCCTGGGGGTGACCTTTGGCCACGGCTTCGCAAACGGCTGCGCCTACCCTGATCGGCTCGGTGCAGCGGGCACTGAGACTGCTGGAGGCCGTGTCCTCCCACCCGGACGGCGCCCCGGCCAAGCAGCTCGCCCGGGAGACGGGCCTCCCGCTCCCCACCACGTACCACCTGCTCCGCACCCTGACGCACGAGGGCTATCTGCTCCGCGAGAAGGGTGTGTTCGTCCTGGGCGACGCCGCGGTCCGACTGGCCGGCGGCGGAGGTGTGCAGAATCGTCGCATCAAGATCGAAGACTCTCTCGCCCGCTGGCGGGACGCGATCGGCGTGCCCGTCTACTTCGCCGTCTACCGCGAGGGGGAGATCGAGCTCGTCGCCGTCGCCGACACTCCCTCCGCGCCCGCGGTGGAGGAATGGGCCGATTTCCGTGAGACGGCTCACGCCCATGCGATCGGGCAGTGCCTGTTGAGCCAACTCGATCTGAGATCTCGTCAAGACCACCTCGATCGCCACCCGGTCGAAGCCATCACTCCGTACACGCTGCGTAACCGCCGTGAGCTTTTGGAGCGTTTGGGAGGTTTGGGGCGAATGGAGCCTCTGGTGGAGCGTCAGGAATATGCGTTGGGCACGATCTGCGCCGCAATCCCCATCACTGCGGGCTCCATGACGGCCGCAATGGCCATTTCTCTTCCCCTTCACCAGGAAGAACGGTTGCTCCCAGCAGTCGAGCAACTACGCACGGAGATCGGGAGGCTCTTCAGTTCGCTCGCGTTCTCTATCAGTATCTGAAAAATCACTCCTTGTGATCTGCTAGTGCTTACAGCACGATTGCGTCAAGAGGGCCGCGGGGGATCATTCCTGGCCGTTTCGGTCACAGCTTTCAGCAGCTGTGTTTACACAACTGCTCCATCTACTGCGGGGTACATGATGCGAGAGTCGGTTCAGGCCGAGGTCCTGATGAGCTTCCTCGTCTCCGAGGAGCTCTCCTTCAAGATCCCGGTGGAACTCCGATACGAGACGCGGGATCCCTACGCGGTGCGGATGACCTTCCACCTCCCCGGGGACGCGCCGGTGACCTGGGCGTTCGGCAGGGAGCTGCTGCTCGACGGGATCAACCGGCCGAGCGGGGACGGCGATGTGCACATCGCCCCGACGGAGCCCGAGGGCCTCTCGGACGTCTCCATCCGGCTCCAGGTCGGCGGAGACCGCGCCCTGTTCCGGGCGAGCGCCCCGCCGCTGGTCGCCTTCCTCGACCGTACGGACAAGCTGGTTCCGCTCGGTCAGGAGCGCACGCTCGGCGACTTCGAGGACAACCTGGAGGCCGCGCTGGGCCGGATCCTGGCCGAGGAGAGCGCGGGCCCGGCCGCCTGAACCGGCGCGCCTCCCGCGCGCACCGGCGCACCCGCCCGGCACGGCGCGCACCCGCGCACCGACCGCGGCACCGCGCGCCTCCCCACACTCGCCCGGCACGACCCCCGACCTCACTCCTCACTTCGCGCGACGGCGCCGTCCACCACGTGCCGCCGCGGGCTTCCGGCTTCCCGTGCCCGGTGCTCCCCCGGCGTCCGTGCGGTCGGCGGAGACCACCAGGGCCGCGAGCGCCGTGGTGAGAGGCACGGACGCGACCAGACCGATCGATCCCACCAGGGTCCGGACGATCTCCTCGGCGACCAGCTCGCTGTTGGCCACCGTCCCCATGCTGCTCTGCGCGATGGAGAAGAGCAGCAGCAGCGGGAGGGCGGCACCCGCGTAGGCGAGCACCAGCGTGTTCACGACCGAGGCGATGTGGTCCCGGCCGATCCGGATGCCGGCCCGGTACAGGGCACGCGGCCCCATGCCCGGATCGGCCTGCTTGAGCTCCCAGACCGCCGACGTCTGGGTGACCGTGACGTCATCGAGCACACCGAGCGAACCGATGATCACACCGGCCAGGAGCAGGCCGGACATGTCGATCTCCGGGTACAGGCCGTGGATCAGGCCGGTGTTGTCGTCGGTGTTGCCGCTCAGCGAGGCCCAGCCGATGAACACCGAGCCGAGCAGGCCGATCAGCAGGAGCGAGATCAGCGTCCCCAGCACCGCGACCGAGGTCCGGGCCGAGAGCCCATGGCACATGTAGAGGGCGATCAGCATGATCGCACTCGATCCGACCACCGCCACGACCAGTGGGTTCGACCCGTCGAGGACCGCCGGCAGGATGAAGAACGTCAGGATGAGGAAGCTCACGACCAGCGCGACGAGGGCCATCACGCCTTTCATCCGGCCGACCAGCACGACGGCGACCGCGAAGATCCCGGCCAGCACCGCCAGCGGGAACTTGCGGTTCACGTCGGTCACCGAATACTGCAGGTCACGCGGCGCGTCGGGGGCGTAGGCAACCACCACGCCCTGGCCCTCGTGCAGTTGGCGCGGGGCGTCGGGCTGCACGATCTCGGTGAACGTGCGCCCCTTCTCCGGACCGCTGGTGACCTCGATCGTCGCCTTCCCGCACGTCCCCTCCTGCGACCTGACCGCCTCGCGCCCCTCCGGCGTCGAGGTGTCACCGGTGGGCGGCACCTGACCCGCGTTCACGGAGGCGCAGTCGACCTGCTGGACCGAGACGACCCTGCCCTGCTCGGTCTGCCGGTCGAAGCCGACGCCGGTGCGCTCGTGCGGGGGCGTGCCACCGGGCCACAGCACCACCAGCCCGACCACGACCGCCGTGGCGAAGGGGATGAGGATCGCGGCGATGACCCTGCGCAGATGCCGGGACACCGGGGTCGCGGGCCCGTGGCTGTGGCTGTGCCCATGGGATCCGTGTGCCGGACCGTGCCCGTGCGAGGCATGCGGCGCGGCATGCTCGTGGGGCCCGCGGTCGTGGTCGTGGCCGTGCGGCTCGGGGGTCTGTCGGGGGGAAGTCACCGACCGATCATCGCAAGAACGGCAGGGGCCCACTGTTCAGCACGCCAGGGATGACGCTAGCGTGGTGGCACCTTTGCACACGCGGGAGCTCGGAGCACCGGGCTGAGAGGGCGCTGATCACCGTACGCGCGTACCGATGTACGTACGGGAGGAGGCTGCGCCGACCGCCGAACCTGTTACCGGGTAATGCCGGCGTAGGGAGATCGGTCTCATGACCATTCAGGATGCACGCACGCCTGCCTCCGAGCAGAACGACACCTCTGCCGACGGCGCTCGCACGCCGGGCTGGCACAAGGGATACGTCCAGGGCTCGCGCCCCGACCTCAGGGTGCCGGTCCGCCAGGTGCACCTCACCAACGGCAAGGACGTCACGCTGTACGACACGTCCGGCCCGTACACCGACCCGGGCGTCGACACCGACGTACGCCGGGGCCTTCCGCCGCTGCGCGAGAACTGGATCATCACGCGCGGCGACACCGAGGAGTACGCGGGCCGGCCGGCCCGTCCCGAGGACGACGGCATCAAGCACACCTCGCCGCGCGGCGGGGGACTCAAGAACCTCGACGCGGTCTTCCCCGGCCGCCCGCGCCTGCCGCGCCGCGGTCGCGAGGGCCGGGCCGTGACCCAGCTCGCGTACGCCCGCCGGGGGGAGATCACCCCGGAGATGGAGTACGTGGCGATCAGGGAGAACGTCTCCCCCGAGGTCGTGCGCGAGGAGATCGCCGCGGGCCGCGCGGTGCTCCCGGCGAACGTCAACCACCCGGAGATCGAGCCGATGATCATCGGCAAGCGGTTCCTGGTGAAGGTCAACGCCAACATCGGCAACTCCGCCGTCACCTCCTCCATCGAGGAGGAGGTGGAGAAGATGACCTGGGCCACCAAGTGGGGCGCCGACACGGTGATGGACCTGTCCACCGGCCGCAACATCCACACGACCCGCGAGTGGGTCCTGCGCAACTCCCCCGTGCCCATCGGCACCGTGCCGCTCTACCAGGCACTGGAGAAGGTCGACGGCCGCGCCGAGGACCTGAGCTGGGAGATCTACAAGGACACGGTCATCGAGCAGGCCGAGCAGGGCGTGGACTACATGACGGTGCACGCCGGCGTGCTCCTGCCGTACGTGCCGCTCACCGCGCGCCGCAAGACCGGCATCGTCTCGCGCGGCGGTTCGATCATGGCCGCCTGGTGCCTCGCGCACCACAAGGAGAACTTCCTCTACACGCACTTCGAGGAGCTCTGCGAGATCCTCGCGACGTACGACGTCACCTACTCGCTCGGCGACGGGCTCCGCCCGGGGTCGATCGCGGACGCCAACGACGAGGCGCAGTTCGCCGAGCTGCGCACGCTCGGCGAGCTGAACACGATCGCCAAGCGGCACAACGTGCAGACGATGATCGAGGGCCCCGGGCACGTCCCGATGCACAAGATCAAGGAGAACATCGACCTCCAGCAGGAGATCTGCGAGGAGGCGCCGTTCTACACGCTCGGCCCGCTGACCACGGACGTCGCGCCCGCGTACGACCACATCACCTCCGGCATCGGCGCGGCCATGATCGCCTGGTGGGGTACGGCGATGCTCTGCTACGTCACGCCCAAGGAGCACCTGGGCCTGCCGAACCGCGACGACGTGAAGACCGGCGTCATCACGTACAAGATCGCGGCCCACGCGGCGGACCTGGCCAAGGGCCACCCGGGCGCGCAGGAGTGGGACGACGCGCTGTCGGACGCGCGCTTCGAGTTCCGCTGGGAGGACCAGTTCAACCTGGCGCTTGACCCGGACACCGCGCGCGAGTTCCACGACGAGACGCTGCCCGCGGAGCCCGCGAAGACCGCGCACTTCTGCTCGATGTGCGGACCCAAGTTCTGCTCGATGAAGATCTCGCAGGACATCCGCCGGGAGCACGGCGGCGACCTGAAGGCGGACGAGATCGAGGCCGGAATGGCCGCGAAGTCGGCCGAGTTCGCGGCGACGGGCAACCGCGTGTACCTCCCGCTGGCGGACTGACCCCCGCCGCCCGGCGACCACACCGGCCCGCGACCCCGGGGGAGTCGCGGGCCGGTGGTGCGTCAGGGGCCGGGGGAGCCGGTGGGCGGGGTGGTGGCGGCGAGGACGTCGCGGAGGAAGGGCAGGATGCCCCGTTCGAGGAGGGCGCGGCGCCAGGCCTCCCGGGCGCGGGACAGTTCGTCATCCGGTCCGGGCTCGCGCGGGCCGTCCGTGCTCACTTCGGCGGGGCTGTTGCGCAGGGCCGTCACGAGCAGCCCGGCGGCGGCGCCGAGCAGGCCGGCGGCGGCCACCGCGCCGAAGACCAGGCCGGCCGTCAGCAGTGTCGCCCCGAACGCCACGGTGGGGGCGACGGCGTGCAGGACCGCGCCGACCAGCAGGAAGATGGCCGCCGCCGTGCCCGCGAGGACGGGCACCATGACGGTCAGGATCGCGACGACGCCGGGGCCGTCGCCCGGGCGGTCCGAGGGCGCCGGGGGCCGGGCCCCGAGGGCGGCCCGGTGCTGCTCGCGGACCTTCACGAAGTGCTCGTACTCGCCGGCCGCCGCGCTGGTGACCAGGGTCGTCGCGTTCAGGGTCAGGGAGCGCAACTGGGCGAGCGAGAGCCGGGTTCCCGCTCCGGCGAGATCCGGACGTGCGTGGGCGGTGCTCAGTGCGTCGTCGAGGACCCGCTCGTACTCGGCGCGGTCCTCGGTCAGCAGGTGCGGAGCCACGTTCATGTGCATCCCCCGATGCTCCGTAGGCCCGGATCAGCCGTGGGACACGGTCGGTCGGGCGGAAACGGAGGAGAGCCTGCTACGGATGGACACGATGGTATTGCGGTCGTGCCACGCGCTGACAGGGTGTTTCCGGAATTCGACTTCCCCGGATGCGGAGGGTTATGCGTCAGTCGTTCAACGGGAGTTGGACGACCAGTAGCTTTCCGGCCATGGTCACTCCGCCGTCCATGGCGATCGCGAGACCGTCCGCGTACACGTGCGGTCCGTCGACGACGGGGCCCGAGCTGTCCTCGTCGTCCTCCGTGCCGACCTGCCCCAGGAGGTACGGGATGGGGCTGTGGCCGTGCACGATCCGGGAGCCGCCGTAGGTGGACAGCAGCTCCTGGACGGCCTGCGGACCGCCCTCGTCGCGGAACGCGAAGCGCTTGGTGAACTTCCTGAAGACGTCCCAGACCTCCTCGGCGTCGTTGCGGTTGAGGATCTCGTGGACGGTGTCGTTGACGTCCTCGATGGTCTGGCCGTAGTCGAGGTACGCGGTGGTGTCGGAGTGGAGCAGCAGGTGGTCGTCCTCGCGGACGACGGCGTCGAGCCGGGACATCCACTGCAGGTGCACGTCCTGGAGGCGGTCCATGTCGTGCTTCTGGCCGCCGTTGAGCAGCCAGGCGGCCTGGAAGGTGGCGGTGCCCGCGCCGGAGTTCACCGGGGTGTCGCCGAAGCGCTTGGCGCCGATGAGCAGCAGTTCGTGGTTGCCCATGAGGGCCTTGCAGTAGCCGCCGGCGGCGGCCGCCTCGGCGGACAGGCGCATGACGAGGTCGATGACGCCGATGCCGTCGGGGCCGCGGTCGGTGAAGTCGCCGAGGAACCAGAGGCGGGCGTTGCCGGCGGACCAGCTGCCGTTCTCGTCGACGAGCCCCTGGGCGCGGAGGGCGGCGACGAGCTCGTCGAGGTAGCCGTGCACGTCACCGACGACGAAGAGCGGACCGGGGCCCTCGCCGCCGGCCGGGGCGGGCTCGGCGGCGGGCCCGGCCGCCACCGGGACCTGGACGGTGTCGCCGCGGCGGTTGATGACCGGGAGGTCGCGCTCGGTCGGCGTGTAGCCCTCGGGCATCCCGCCCTCGGGGAAGGCGTTGCCGGGGTGGCCGGTGGCGACGGAGACGATGGAGGAGCCCGCGGGCGCGGAGCCGGGGGCGTACGCCGGCGGGGCGAGGCGACCCAGGTGCAGGGTCGGATCGGCGGGCGCGGGAGCCGGCGGACCGGCCGGGGGCGCGGGCGTGTCGGGCGCGCGCGGGGGGACCGCGGGGGCGGTCGGGTGCGCGGTCTCCGACGCGGCCGGAGGTGCCTGCGCCGCCGGTGCGGACGCGGCCGGAGGGGTGGATGCGGTCACGGGTGCGTGCTCCGGGTGAGCGGGCTCGGCGGGTGTCGGCACCGGCAGCGGCTCCGTGGTCGTCGGATCGGCGGCGTGGCCCTGTACGGGCACGCGGGCGTACGGCGGTACGCGGAAGTCGCGCAATGTCGCCGTGCGCGCCACGGGCTCCTGCCCGGCCCCCTGAGTCATGGACCCCTCCACCACCGTCGCGATGCCCTGCACAGCGCGGACCGGCCTGGTCGGGGTGGTCCGCGATGTCGTGCGCCCATCATAGGAATGAGGGTCCTCCTGTGTGACGCACCAGGGGTGGTGAATCCGGGTCCACTCCGGGTTCACCGGTTGTTTCGCCCGAATTGAGAAGGTCGAGTACGGGGTTGGGACCGGATCGGTGGCCGGTTTCGCCGCCCCGGCCCACGGGCAGGGACGGGGACGGCGGATTCGCCGGCGCCGGTCGGCGGTGTGTCAGTCCTTCTCGGGCGACCGGGGCGGGCTGACGGTGGTGCGTGGTGAACGGCGCTGCGAGGACGTGCGGACGATGAGTTCGGTCGGTATCACCCGTTCGACCGGGCCGTCGGCGTCGATCCCCTCGATGGCGTCGATGAGGAGCTGGACGACGGCCGTGCCGATCCGGCGCGGTTTGAGCGAGAGCGTCGTGATGGGCGGCTCGGTGGTGGCGTAGACGGTCGACTCGCTGCAGCAGACCAGCAGCAGGTCGTCCGGGACGCGCAGCCCGTAGCGGCGCGCGGCCGCGAGGAGGTCGGTGCCGTTGGGGTCGAAGAGGCCGTACACGGCGTCGGGCCGGTCCGGTCGGGCGAGCAGCCGGTCGGCCGCGACGGCGCCCGCGCACGGGTCGTGTGCCGGATAGGCCTCGTAGACGGGATCCTGGCCCACCCGCTCGCACCAGTCGAGGTACGCGGTGGTGGACAGTCGGGTGTAGGTGTCGGTGGTGGTTCCGGTGAGGAGGCCGATGCGGCGGGCGCCCGCGGCGGCGAGGTGGTCGAGCAGATCGAGGACGGCGGCTTCGTGGTCGTTGTCGACCCAGGCGGTGACCGGAAGGGTGCCGGCGGGGCGTCCGTCGGAGACGACGGGCAGGCCCTGCCGGACCAGTTCGGTCACGACCGGGTCGTGGTCGGAGGGGTCGATGACGACGGTCCCGTCGAGGGCGACGTTCGACCAGACGTCATGGCGGGACGTCGCGGGAAGGATGACCAGGGCGTAGCCCCGCGCGAGCGCCGCCGACGTGGCTGCTCTGGCCATCTCCGCGAAGTACGCGAATTCGGTGAAGGTGAAAGGTTCATCCCCGTACGTGGTCACGGTCAGGCCGATGAGTCCCGACTTTCCCGTGCGGAGCGTGCGGGCCGCCGCGGACGGGCGGTAGCCCAGCCGGTCGGCGACCTCGCGCACGTGCCGGCGGGTGGCGTCGGGGAGTCGGCCCTTGCCGTTGAGCGCGTCGGAGACAGTCGTGATGGAGACCCCGGCGGCGGCGGCCACGTCCCGGATGCCCGCTCGGCCCTGCCGGCTTCCCCGGGTCTGTGCCCGGCTCACCTGGTGCTTCCCTGCTGCTGTCATGGCGAGCCGATAGTAGGGCGATGAGGGGCGGTTGGGCCGGTCGCATATGCAGGCGTTGACAGGCACGTTTCTGCATGGCCAGAAGGCGTCAAGAGGCAAGGAATCCAAGGTAGTTAGGGTCTTCACCATGGGACCAGTGGTTGCCGAACGGTGTAGGCCTGGCGTGGGGGCGAGGTCTCGAAGAGGTCTCAACTCACCTCTACGGGGGATGCGCGCCACGGCGCCCGCCACCAGCGCGCGCCACCCGGCTGCGCGCCCCCTCGGATCGGGACCGCGTCGGCGGGCGCCGCGGAGCCCGCTCGTGGGGCGGTTCGGGGGATGCGCTCCGGGTGGCGCGCAGGGGTGGCGCGGCGGGGTGGGGTTCGGACGGTGGCGGGCACGGCCGGGGGCGGATCCGGGGGCGGATCCGGGGGTGGGTCGGGGGCGGAAGCGCTGGGCGGGCCGGGGGGCCGTGGCGGACGCGTCCGGGCTCGGGCCGCCCAGTGTGTCCCTCCTGTTGTCCGCAGCCCATTCGCAGCGGCGGCGAATCCTCATAAGGTGAGGAGTATTGGCGGTACGGAGGTCGAGGAGGCCACAGAGTGAGCGAGACCAGCGGGACCAGCGGGACGAGCACGGGCCCGAAGCTGCGCGCCGAGCTGGACGGCGTCCCCACCTACAAGCCGGGCAGGCCGGCGGCCGCGGGCGGGCCCGTGGCCTTCAAGCTGTCCTCCAACGAGAACCCGTACCCGCCGCTGCCCGGGGTCATGGAGTCCACGCTGGCCGCCGCCGCGAACTTCAACCGCTACCCGGACATGGCGTGCACCGGTCTGACCGAGGAGCTGGCGGACCGTTTCGGCGTGCCGGTCTCCCACCTGGCCACCGGCACCGGCTCGGTCGGCGTCGCCCAGTCGCTCCTGCAGGCCACCTCCGGCCCCGGCGACGAGGTCGTCTACGCCTGGCGCTCCTTCGAGGCGTACCCGATCATCACGCAGATCAGCGGGGCCACCTCGGTGCAGGTCCCGCTGACCGAGGGCGAGGTGCACGACCTCGACGCGATGGCCGAGGCGATCACCGACCGGACGCGGCTGATCTTCGTCTGCAACCCGAACAACCCCACGGGCACCGCGGTGCGCCGGGCCGAGCTGGAGCGCTTCCTCGACCGGGTGCCCTCCGACGTCCTGGTCGTGATCGACGAGGCGTACCGCGAGTTCGTCCGTGACGCCGACATCCCGGACGGCATCGAGCTCTACCGCGACCGGCCGAACGTCGCGGTGCTGCGGACCTTCTCCAAGGCGTACGGCCTGGCGGGGCTGCGGGTCGGCTTCGCGGTCGCCCACGAGCCGGTGGCGGCGGCGCTCCGCAAGACCGCGGTGCCGTTCGGAGTGAGCCAGCTGGCGCAGGACGCGGCGGTGGCCTCGCTCCGGGCCGAGGACGAGCTGCTCGGGCGGGTCGGCTCCCTGGTGGCCGAGCGCGAGCGGGTGCACAAGGGGCTCGTGGGGCAGGGCTGGACCGTGGCGGACACCCAGGCGAACTTCGTCTGGCTGCGGCTCGGGGAGAAGACCCTGGACTTCGCGGCCGAGTGCGAGCGCCACGGGGTCGTGGTGCGGCCGTTCGCCGGCGAGGGCGTGCGCGTCACGATCGGCGAGTGCGAGGCGAACGACCTGTTCCTGAAGGCGGCGGAGGGCTTCCGCAAGGAGGTCTGACCGCTGGTACCGGGCGGGCGGCCGTACGGTCTCGGCCCTCCGCCCGTGGTCCCGCCCGTGTCAGTCGGCTGCGCGTTCCACCCGGATCGGGTCGCCGTCGCGGACGGTGGCCAGGATCCTCGGGTCGTCGTCGAGCGCCCCGAGGACGTTGCAGGGGCTCGCGAGCCGGCACTCGTCGCCCCGCGAGATCGGGGTGGGGCCGTAGGGCAGGGCGAGCGCGTCGCCGTCCGTCCAGAACGCGACCGTGCCGGGATCGACGACCTGGCGCGCGCCGTCCTCGACGGCCACGGAGACCGGGGTGTCGAAGTAGACCTCCTCGCCCCAGGTCCGGGCGGTGGAGGAGATCGGAAGGGCCCCCGCGAGCGCTGCGCTCGTGGGGGTCTCCTCAAGGGTGGCCGTGGTGTGTCCGGCCGGCCAGACGATGCGTATCCGAAGGGTCATGCCCCGGATTCAACAATATGTTGAAGGTTCTGGGAAGGGTCGGCCTTCACTAGGGGGCCCCGCATGACGGTACGGATTTCGTATGAGTGATAATGCTTGTGAATGTGAACGCGTTCACAAGCGTGTCCTGGTTCGTCCCGTAATGGGTGGGATCAACGGGGCAAACTGCCGATGTGACCACGGCGATGTAAGGAGAGAACGACGTGGACCTAGCTCTGGCGCCAGAGACCTTGGCGCGCTGGCAGTTCGGCATCACCACCGTCTACCACTTCCTCTTCGTCCCCCTGACGATCTCCCTCGCGGCCCTCACCGCCGGTCTCCAGACGGCATGGGTACGGACGGAGAACGAGAAGTACCTCAGGGCGACGAAGTTCTGGGGCAAGCTCTTCCTGATCAACATCGCCATGGGTGTGGTCACCGGCATCGTGCAGGAGTTCCAGTTCGGCATGAACTGGTCCGACTACTCGCGCTTCGTCGGTGACATCTTCGGGGCGCCGCTCGCCTTCGAGGCGCTCATCGCCTTCTTCTTCGAGTCGACCTTCATCGGCCTGTGGATCTTCGGCTGGGACAAGCTCCCCAAGCGGATCCACCTCGCCTGCATCTGGATGGTGTCGATCGGCACGATCCTCTCCGCGTACTTCATCCTCGCGGCCAACTCCTGGATGCAGCACCCGGTCGGCTACCGGATCAACGAGGAGCGGGGCCGGGCCGAGCTCACCGACTTCTGGCAGGTGCTCACCCAGAACACCGCGCTCACCCAGTTCTTCCACACCATGACCGCGGCCTTCCTGGTCGGCGGTGCGTTCATGGTCGGCATCGCCGCCTTCCACCTGGCGCGCAAGAAGCACATCCCGGTGATGCGGACCTCGCTCCGCCTCGGCCTGATCACCCTGATCATCGCCGGCCTCGGCACCGCCATCAGCGGTGACCTGCTCGGCAAGGTCATGTTCAAGCAGCAGCCCATGAAGATGGCCGCCGCCGAGGCCCTCTGGGACGGCGAGGCGCCCGCTCCGTTCTCGATCTTCGCGTACGGCGATGTCGACAAGGGCCACAACAAGGTGGCCATAGAGATCCCGGGTCTGCTGTCGTTCCTGGCGAACGACGACTTCAGCTCGTACGTCCCGGGCATCAACGACATCAACAAGGCCGAGCAGGAGAAGTTCGGACCCGGCGACTACCGGCCCAACATCCCCGTCGCCTACTGGGGCTTCCGCTGGATGATCGGCTTCGGCATGGCCTCGCTGACCATCGGGATGATCGGCCTCTGGCTGACCCGCAAGAAGTTCATGCTGGCACCGGGACTGAGGACCGGTGAGGACGAAGTGCCGAACCTGGTCCTGTTCAAGCGGAAGGCACTCAGCCCCCGCCTGGGCAGGTGGTACTGGATCGTGGCTCTCTGGACCATGGCGTTCCCGCTGATCGCCAACTCCTGGGGCTGGATCTTCACCGAGATGGGCCGTCAGCCCTGGGTCGTCTACGGCGTGCTGCGCACCCGGGACGCGGTCTCCCCCGGCACCACCACGGCCGAGGTGCTCACCTCGATGATCGTCTTCACCGCGCTCTACGCCGTGCTCGCCGTGATCGAGGTCAAGCTCCTCGTGAAGTACATCAAGGCCGGCCCGCCGGAGCTCACCGAGGACGACCTCAACCCGCCCACCAAGATCGGCGGGGACTCTCGTGACCCCGACCGCCCCATGGCCTTCTCGTACTGAGGCTCAGGAGATCGAGGCATGGAACTCCACGACGTCTGGTTCGTACTCATCGCCGTCCTCTGGATCGGCTACTTCTTCCTCGAGGGCTTCGACTTCGGGGTCGGCATCCTCACCAAGCTGCTCGCCCGCGACCGGCCCGAGAAGCGCGTCCTCATCAACACCATCGGACCCGTCTGGGACGGCAACGAGGTGTGGCTGCTCACCGCGGGCGGCGCGACCTTCGCCGCCTTCCCCGAGTGGTACGCGACGCTCTTCTCCGGCTTCTACCTGCCCTTGCTGATCATCCTGGTCTGCCTGATCATCCGGGGCGTCGCCTTCGAGTACCGGGCGAAGCGGCCCGAGGAGGACTGGCAGCGCAACTGGGAGCAGGCCATCTTCTGGACCTCGCTCATCCCCGCGTTCCTCTGGGGCGTGGCCTTCGCCAACATCGTCCGCGGCGTGAAGATCGACGCGGACATGGAGTTCGTCGGGAGCTTCTGGGAGCTCCTCAACCCGTACGCGCTCCTCGGCGGCCTGGTCACGCTCACCCTCTTCACCTTCCACGGAGCGGTCTTCGTCTCCCTCAAGACGGTCGGTGACATCCGGGACCGGGCGCGGGCCCTCGCCCTCAAGCTGGGCCTGGTCACGGCGGTGGCCGCGCTCGGCTTCCTGATCTGGACCCAGCTCGACACCGGGGACAGCTGGAGCCTCGCGGCGATGCTGATCGCCGTGGTGGCCCTGGTCGGAGCGATCTTCGCGATCAAGGTGGGGCGCGAGGGATGGTCGTTCGCCCTCTCCGGCGTCACCATCACGGCCGCCGTGGCGATGCTCTTCCTCGCGCTCTTCCCGGACGTCATGCCGTCTTCGCTCAACCCGGAGTGGAGCCTTACCGTGACGAACGCCTCGTCGAGCCCGTACACGCTCAAGATCATGACCTGGTGCGCGGCGATCGCGACCCCACTGGTGCTGCTCTACCAGAGCTGGACCTACTGGGTGTTCCGCAAGCGGATCGGTACGCAGCACATCGCCGGAACCCACTAGCCGGCCCTCTCCAGGGAGCATGTTTCACGTGAAACCGATCGATCCGCGCCTGCTCCGGTACGCCAGGGCCACCCGACTCTTCCTGATCGCGGTGGTCGGCCTCGGCCTGACCGGGGCGGCGCTGGTCGTCGCCCAGGCGATGCTCATCGCCGAGATCGTGGTGGGGTCCTTCCAGAAGGGCCAGTCGGTTTCCGCCCTGACCACCCCCCTGCTGCTGCTCGTGGGCATCGCGGCGGCTCGGGGGCTGGTCTCCTGGCTGACCGAGCTCGCCGCCCACCGGGCGAGCGCGGCGGTCAAGTCCGAACTCCGCGGTCGGCTCCTGGTCCAGGCGTCCGCCCTCGGACCGGGCTGGCTCAGCGGCCAGCGGGCCGGCTCGCTGATCGCCCTCGCCACCCGCGGAGTGGACGCCCTCGACGACTACTTCGCCCGCTATCTGCCCCAGCTCGGGCTCGCGGTCGTGGTCCCCGTGGCCGTGCTGGCCCGCATCGTCACCGAGGACTGGGTGTCGGCGGCGATCATCGTGGTCACCCTGCCGCTCATCCCGGTCTTCATGATCCTCATCGGCTGGTACACCCAGGCCCGCATGGACCGGCAGTGGAAGCTGCTCTCCCGGCTCTCCGGCCACTTCCTGGACGTGGTGGCCGGGCTCCCCACCCTCAAGATCTTCGGCCGGGCGAAGGCCCAGGCCGAGTCGATCCGTGCGATCACCTCCGAGTACCGCCGGGCGACCATGCGCACGCTGCGGATCGCCTTCCTCTCCTCCTTCGCCCTGGAGCTCCTCGCGACGCTGTCCGTCGCGCTCGTCGCCGTGACCATCGGCATGCGGCTCGTCCACGGCGAACTCGACCTGTACACCGGTCTCGTCATCCTGATCCTGGCGCCCGAGGCGTATCTGCCGCTGCGGCAGGTCGGCGCGCAGTTCCACGCGGCGGCGGAAGGACTCGCCGCGGCGGAGGAGATCTTCGACGTCCTGGAGGAGCCGGTACGGGACGGGGGCGGCCGTCCGGCGCCCGAGTCGGTACGGCTGGAGCTCCAGGACGTGACGGTGCGCCACGCCGGGCGTGCCGAGCCCGCGCTGGACGCGATGCACCTCACGGTCGAGCCCGGGGAGACGGTGGCCCTGGTCGGACCGAGCGGGGCCGGGAAGTCGACCCTGCTCGACGTCGTCCTCGGCTTCGCCGTGCCGCAGGACGGAGGTTCCGTACGGGTCGGGGGCGAGCCGCTCGCCTCCCTGGATCCGGAGTCCTGGCGGTCGCGGATCGCCTGGGTGCCGCAGCGGCCCCACCTCTTCGCCGGGACGATCGCCGAGAACGTCCGGCTTGCCCGCCCGGACGCCTCGGACGAGGCCGTACGGGACGCCCTGCGGGACGCCGGGGCGGACGGGTTCGTGGCGGAGCTGCCGCGGGGACTCGACACCCCGCTCGGCGAGGACGGTGCCGGACTCTCGGCGGGGCAGCGGCAGCGGCTCGCGCTGGCGCGCGGCTTCCTCGCCGACCGGCCGCTGCTGCTGCTCGACGAACCGACGGCGGCGCTGGACGGCGAGACGGAGGCGGGGATCGTCGACGCGGTCCGCCGGCTGGCGGCTGGGCGGACGGTGCTGCTGGTCGCCCACCGGCCGGCGCTGCTCGCGGTCGCGGACCGGGTCGTGACGGTCGGCGGCGGTGCGTCCGGCGGCTCCGCGGACGAGGGCTCCGCGTCCGGGTCCACGTACAGCTCCGTGAGCGACGGCTCCGTGTCCGGCGGCTCCGTGTCCGGCGGCTCCGTGGACGGTGGGCGCCCGGAGCGGGCGGAGGCGGGGCGGGACGGCGGGGCGGCCGGAACCGACCTCGCCACGGGGTCCCGTCCGGAGGGAGCGGCGGAGCCCCGCGTCGAGCGGTCCCCCGCCACCGGGACGGCGGTGCTCGGACGGGTACGGGCGATGGCGGGGGAGCTCAGGGGACGGATGGGACTCGCCCTGCTCCTCGGAAGCCTCGCCCTCGGCTCCGCCGTGGGACTCATGGCCGTGTCCGGGTGGCTGATCTCCCGCGCCTCCGAACAGCCCCCCGTGCTCTATCTGATGGTCGCCGTCACCGCCACGCGCGCCTTCGGCATCGGCCGGGCCGTCTTCCGCTACGCCGAGCGGCTCGTCTCGCACGACGCCGTCCTGCGGATGCTCGCCGAACTCCGGGTCTCCGTCTTCCGGCGGCTGGAGCGGATCGCGCCCGCCGGACTGCGCCGCACCCGCCGCGGCGACCTGCTCTCCCGGCTCGTCCAGGACGTCGACGCGCTCCAGGACTACTGGCTCCGCTGGCTCCTGCCGGCCGGTGCCGCGCTCGTCGTGGGACTCGCCTCCGTCGGGTTCACCGCCTGGCTGCTTCCCGAGGCCGGCGCCGTCCTCGCCGCGGGCCTGCTCGTCGCGGGCGTCCTCGTGCCGGCGGTCAGCGGTGCGCTGGCCCGCCGCGCCGAACGGCGGCTCGCCCCCGCACGCGGCGCCCTGGCGACCGCCGTGGCCGACCTGCTGCGCGGCTGCGCCGAGCTGACCGTGGCCGGCGCCCTGCGGGACAGGATCGAACGGACGCGGTCCGCCGACCGCACCCTCACCGGCATCGCCTCCCGGCAGGCCGCGGCCGCCGCGCTCGGCGCCGGACTCTCCGCCCTGGTCTGCGGCGTGACGGTCGCGGGCGCCGCGGTCGTCGGCGTCCAGGCCGTGGCGGACGGGCGGCTCGCCGGGGTGGCGCTGGCCGTGGTCGTCCTCACCCCGCTCGCCGCCTTCGAGGCCGTCACCGGTCTGCCGCTCGCCGTCCAGTACCGCCAGCGCGTCAAGCACAGCGCCGAGCGGGTCTTCGAGGTGCTCGACGCGCCCGTACCCGTCCACGAGCCGGTCCGGCCCGAGACTCCCCCGGCGAGCCCCTTCCCGCTGGAGCTCACCGGACTCTCCGCCCGGCACGCCGGGCAGGAGAGGGCGGCGCTCGCCGGCTTCCGGCTCACCCTGGAGGCCGGGCGCCGGGTCGCCGTCGTCGGCGCCTCGGGCTCCGGCAAGACCACCCTCGCCCAGGTGCTGCTGCGGTTCCTGGACGTGGAGTCCGGCATGTACCGGCTCGGCGGGGTGCCCGCCTGGGAGCTCGACGGCGACGCGGTCCGGCGGCTCGTCGGCCTCTGCGCCCAGGACGCCCACCTCTTCGACAGCTCCGTCCGGGAGAACCTGCGGCTCGCCCGGACCGGTGCGAGCGACGAGGAGCTCCGCGAGGCACTGCGCCGCGCCCGGCTGCTCGACTGGGTCGACGGACTGCCGCAGGGCCTCGACACCCTCGTGGGCGAGCACGGCTCACGGCTGTCCGGCGGGCAGCGGCAGCGCCTGGCGCTGGCCCGCGCGCTGCTCGCCGACTTCCCCGTCCTCGTCCTCGACGAACCGGCGGAGCACCTGGACCTGGCCACCGCCGACGCGCTCACCGACGATCTCCTCCGGGCCACCGAAGGCCGGACGACCGTCCTCATCACCCACCGGCTGCACGGACTCGACGCGGTCGACGAGGTCCTCGTCCTCGACGCGGGCAGGACGGTGCAGCGCGGCCCGTACGCCGAGCTCGCGGAGGCCGAAGGGCCGCTGCGCCGGATGCTGGAACAGGAGCGGGAGACCGATCTGCTGGCCGTCGGCGCGGGCGCGGCGGCGGCCCTCGGGAACGACCGGGAGCCGCTCGTGTCCTGATCCCGGGCGCCGCCTGACTTTTCTCGCCAAATAGGACTAACTAGGCTCAAGCCCATGACCGCCGCAGCGTCCGGAGCCCCGGACCCCCTGGAAGCCGCCACTCAGGCCACCCGCAGCCTCCAGGGGCTGTCCACGGAGCTCACCGCCCGCGTTCCGCAGCTCCTCGAAGCCATGCGCTCGGTGGGCACGGGGCTCGAACTGCACTCCACCCTCGACCGGATCTGCGAGACCGCCGCCGAACTCGCCGACGCCCGCTACGCCGCCATCGGTGTCGTCGACGAAGAGGGCAAGGGGCTCTCCGACTTCGTCACCTTCGGCGTCGACGAGGAGGTGGCCCGCCGGATCGGGCGCCGGCCGGACGGACACGCGGGGCTGCTCGGCGCGCTCATCCGCGACCCGCAGACGATCCGGCTCGCCGACCTGGCCGCCGACCCGCGCGCCGCGGGCTTCCCGCCGGGGCATCCGCCGATGCGGACCTTCCTCGGGGTGCCCATCCGGGTCCAGGGCGAGATCTTCGGCAATCTGTACCTCGCGGAGAAGCGGGGCGGCGACGAGTTCAACGACTACGACGTCCACATGGTCCGGGTGCTCGCCACCGAGGCGGGCATCGCCATCGGCAACGCGCGGCTGTACGAGGCCGCCCGTCAGCGCGAGCGGTGGATCGACGGCTCCGTGGCCGTCACCACCGCGCTGCTCTCCGGCGGCGACGCGGACGACGCCCTCACGGTCGTCGCCGAGCAGGCCCGCCGGCTCGCCGACGCCGACGCCGGGATCGTGCTCCTGCCCTCCGAGGACGGCGGCCTGGAGATCGTGGCCGTCTCCTCGCCCCGGCCCACGAAGTCCCTCGGCGTGGTGATCCCGCCGGAGAGCCCCGTGGTGCAGCGACTCCTGGAGGGCGAGGCGGTCTTCGTGGCGGACGCCTCCACGGATCCCCGCATGATCAGCCGGCTGACCTCGCCGTACGGCCCCAGCATGATGCTGCCGCTGCAGAGCGGCGGGCGGGTGCTGGGCGCGCTCGCCACACCCCGGGTGCGGGGCGGGCGCCCGTTCACCGAGACGGAGCGGACACTGGCCACCCAGTTCGCCTCGCAGGCGGCGCTGGCCCTGATGATGGCCGACGCGCAGCGGGACCGGGAGCGCCTCGCCGTGTACGAGGACCGGGACCGCATCGCCCGCGATCTGCACGATCTCGTCATCCAGCGGCTCTTCGCCACCGGCATGATGCTGGAGAGCGCCCAGCGACGGTCGATCGTGCCGGCGGTGCGCGAGGGCGTCGGGAAGGCCGTCGACGAGCTGGACGTGACGATCCAGGAGATCCGTACGGCGATCTTCGCGCTCCAGCAGGGTCCCGCGGAGGCTCCGTCGGGGCTGCGCACCCGGGTCCTGCGGGAGATCAACATGGCGGCCGTGCCGCTCGGTTTCAAGCCCGCGCACCGCTTCCTCGGCGCGATCGACGCGACGGTCGGCGAGCTCACCGGCAAGAACCTCATCGCGGCCCTGCGCGAGGCGCTGTCCAACGCCTTCCGCCACGCCGAGGCGAGCCGGATCGAGGTGGTCGTCGACGCCGGCGTGACGCTGCCCGACGGTTCGGCCGGAGTACGGCTGGAGGTGGCGGACGACGGCATCGGCCTCCCCAAGGGCGGGCGCCGCAGCGGGCTGCGGAACCTGGCGCGGCGGGCCGAGTCGCTGGGCGGGGCGAGCTGGTGCGGCCCGGGCCTCGGGGAGGACGGCGGCGGTACGACGGTGATCTGGGAGGCGCCGCTGTAGGGACGGTCGTCCTCCTCAGCCCCGCGGTGCCGTCGTCCCGGCGGCCCGCAGGGCGTCCGCCACCAGCTGCTCGACGACGACGGCGACGCCGTCCTCGTTGTTGCCGACCGTACGGCCGGAGGCGGCGGCGATCACGTCGGGGTGCGACTGGCCCATCGCGTACGAGCGGCCCGCCCAGCTGAGCATCTCGATGTCGTTGGGCATGTCGCCGAAGGCGGCGACCTCGTCGGCGGTGATGCCCCGCTCGGCGCAGCACTGGGCCAGGGTGGAGGCCTTGGAGACGCCGAGGCCGCTGATCTCGATGAGGGCGGTGGGGCCCGAGCGGGTGAAGGAGGCCCGGTGCCCGGCGGCCTGCCGGGCCAGGGCCAGGAACGCGTCGGGGTCGAGGTCCGGGTGCTTGGCGAGCAGCTTGAGGACGGGGGCCGCGGCTCCGGGGGTCTCTTCGAAGAGGAGCTTCTCGGCGGTGGCGACGGTCGCCCCGGGGTCCAGGTGGAACGGCGGGTAGTGCGGTTCGTAGTGGATTCCGGTCGTGAGCTCCACGGCGAACGAGGTGCCGGGCGCGGCGGCGCGCAGGGCCGTGACGACGTCCATGGCGGCCGGGCGCTCCAGCGGGCGCACCTCCAGGAAGGTGCCTCCGGAGTGGAGGTCGACCACGGCGGCGCCGTTGGCGCAGATCGCGAGGCCGTGGCCGTGGACGTGCTCGCTGACGACGTCCATCCAGCGGGCCGGGCGGCCGGTGACGAAGAAGACCTCGATCCCGGCCTGCTCGGCGGCGGCGAGGGCGGCGATCGTGCGCTCGGACAGGGTCTTGTCGTCGCGCAGGAGGGTGCCGTCGAGATCGGTGGCGATCAGTCGGACCGTCGGGGCGGGCGTGCGCGGGGATCGGGGAGAGGTCACCGCACCATTCTTCCGCACCGAACGCACGGGCGTGCGGGGAGCCGCACATATGAGTGGCCGGTTTCGGGTGACGGGCCTTCCCGGGCGGCCGGGGGCTTACGCCCCGACGTGGCCGTAAACGTCCGTTCGTTTTCGGGCTGACGGGGAAGGTCCCTGGGAGCTGATGACGTCTCGAGGGGGGCGGAGCATGGGCTCGGGCCGGAGAAACGACGAGTGCGACTCCTGCGGCGCGCCGTACGGGACGTGGGTCCCGAGTCTCGGCATGGCCCTCTGCCCCGGGTGCGAGGGGCGGGGCGTGGCGCAGCCGGCACGGGACCCGGTGCTGGTCGGCGACGTCCTCGCGGGTCTGGTCGACGCCGCGTCGTTCGCGGTGGGGGGCGGAGCCGGCCGGGACGCCCGGTGCGGAGAGGCGACGGCGGACGTCCCGCGCCTGGCCGTCGCCGTGCCGGAGCCCCGCTCCGGTGGGTCGGCGGCCTCCCGTACCGGACGATCCGTGGGGGAGGTCCGGTCCGGAGGGTCTGTGCCGGAGCCCCGCTCCGGGGGGTCCGCGCCGCGTGCCGTGGCTCCGGGCATCTCGGCCTGCCGGCGGTGCGGGGGCCGGGGCGTCTGGTACCGGACGGCGCAGGGCCGCTGGATCATGATCGAGCCCGGTGAACTGGCGTCCTCCGCCGTCCCGGCCGCCAGCCGCTGGCAGCTCGCGGGGGACGGGACCGTGGTCCGGCCCGGATCCGCCGCCCCGTCCGAGAGGTGCCGGGTCGGCCATGCCGACGTCTGCGCGGCGGGCCCGGAGCCGGTCGGCTCCCCGGTGCTGCTGGCGCTGTGGCGGGGCCACGCCCGGCGGATCGCCTGATCCACCGGGCGAGCGCGTCGGCGACCGATCCCCCCGGGCCAGAGCCGCGACCGGGTCAGTCCAGCTGGGCGAGCGCCTCCGTGGCGATCCGCTCGAACACCTGCTGGTCGGTGGCGAAGTCCGAGTCCGGGATGGGCCAGTGGATCACGAGTTCGGTGAAGCCGAGTTCGCGGTGCCGTCCCGCGAAGTCGACGAACGCGTCGACGGACTCCAGCGGCCGCCCGCGATCCGGGGTGAAGCCCGTCAGCAGGACCTTGTCGAGCTCGGCGACCTCGCGTCCGGTCTCGGCGCAGGCCTTGCCGAGCTTCTCGATCTGGCCCCGCAGCGCCGCCACCGACTGCTCCGGGGTGCCGGTCTCGAAGATCTTGGGGTCGCCCGTGGTCACCCACGCCTGGCCGTGGCGGGCCGCCAGCCTCAGGCCCCGGGGGCCGGTCGCCGCGACCGCGAAGGGCAGCCGGGGGCGCTGGGCGCAGCCGGGGATGTTCCGGGCCTCGTCCGCCGAGTAGAAGGTGCCCCGCTGGGAGACGGCGTCCTCGGTGAGGAGCCGGTCGAGCAGCGGCACGAACTCGGCGAAGCGGTCGGCGCGCTCCTTCGGCGTCCACGGCTCCTGCCCCAGCACGGTGGCGTCGAAGCCGTTGCCGCCCGCGCCGATGCCGAGCGTGACGCGTCCGCCGGAGATGTCGTCGAGCGTGATCAGCTCCTTGGCGAGCGTCACGGGATGGCGGAAATTGGGCGAGGTCACGAGGGTGCCGAGCCGGATCCGGGTGGTGGCCGCGGCCGCTGCCGTGAGGGTGGGCAGCGCCCCGAACCACGGGCCGTCCCGGAACGTCCGCCAGGACAGGTGGTCGTAGGTGTACGCGGCGTGGAAGCCGAGTTCTTCGGCCCGCTGCCAGGTCTTCTGCCCCTCGCTCCATCGGTGGATGGGGAGGATCACCGTACTCAAGCGCATGACGGCCACGATACGCGCGGGGGATCAGCGGACGTTGCGGTTCATCCAGGGTGTGAGGGAGGCGCCGGGGACGAGTTCCCTGTACGTCTCGTCGCCGGGCAGCGGGACGACGAGCCACCAGCCCGGCGGGAGGAATCGTCCCTTCACGTGGGCGAGGCCGCCGTGGACGGCGCGGACGAAGGCGGGCACGGCGTCGCGCGGGACGTCCGCGAACTCGATGCCCTCGACGATGATCCGGGCGTCGTCCTCGGGGAAGATCTGGACCGTGACGGCGGGAGAGCCGCCGAGTTCGACGTAGGCCTCGTGCGGGAGCGAGCCGTCGTCGTCGAGGACGGCGAACGCGTCCGCGGACGTGCGGCGGGACGTCCGGTCGGCTCCGATGTCGTCGGTCACCGTCATCTCCAGGTGGAACTCCCGGGCGAGTTCGCGGATCGCGACGACGGCCGCCTCGGTGCTGGGCAGGTGCGGGTGGGCCATGGGAACGATCATGCCTCAGGGGGTCGGCCGGTCCGGCCTCAGCCCGGAAGGCGGAGGAACTCCGGCGGGACGGCGTCCGCGAGCCAGACCCCGTTGGCGCTGACGCGGAAGACGTGTCCGGCCCGGTGCATGGCACCGGCGTCGACGTCGATCACGACCGGCCGGCCGCGGCGGGCGCCGACCCGGGTCGCGGTCTCCCGGTCGGGGGAGAGGTGCACGTGGTGGCGGGCCATGGGGCGCAGCCCCTCCGCCCGGATCGCGGGGAGCGCCGTGGCGACCGTGCCGTGGTAGAGGTACGCGGGCGGTTCCGCCGGGGGCAGGTCGAGGTCCACCTCGACGGTGTGGCCCTGGCTGGCGCGGATGCGGGTGCCCTCGACGGCGAAGCGCTTCTTGTCGTTGGTCGCGACGACGTGGTCGAGTTCGGCCCGGGTGATCGGGAGGCCGTTCCGGGCGAGGGCGGCGAGCAGGGTGTCGATCTCGGTCCACCCCTGCGGGTCGAGGACGAGGCCGATGCGCTCGGGCTGGTGACGCAGATGCTTCGACAGGTACTTCGAGATGCGCACCGTGCGGCGCTCGTCCGGTGGCTGCGGCCGGGATTGCTCCCGGGGCTGGTCTCTGGTCATTCCGTCAGGATGGCGGAGCGCGGATCGCCGATCCATTGATTTTGGTGCACAGGTTTGATCCACAGCCAAAGCGAGTTATCCACAGGGTAGTTGGCGATTCTGTGGACAACACACCAGCCGTTACGGGTGAATTGGGTAAATTGTCACTCCGTGACGCGAGTTGTGGCAAGAGCATCCAATGTCCGCTTGTGTACCTCTCGTTCGGCAGCCGCCGCGACGAAGGCGGCGACGCCCTCCGAGCCGACGAGATCCTGAACGGCCCGCACCGTCCCCGCCGGTAGCGTCACCGGCCGCGGCTCGTCGTCCCGCACCGGCGGCGCGTCCGGAGACAGATGGAGCTGAAGGTGCCGGGTGGCCAACAGTCGCATCGCCCTAGCCAGTTCGGCGTCCACGGTCTGCTGGGCCAGCGGCCTGAGGCGGCGGACCATCGTCGCGGCCTCGTGCGCGTCGGCGTCCGTCGGCGGCCGGTGCTCCAGATAGCGGGCGAAGACGTGCTCGGTCGTGAACTCCAGGAAACGGGAGGCTATGTGCTCCACCTGGTCCCGAAGTTCCCTCAGATGCCCGGTGATCGCGCCGAGCGGAACGCCCGCCGCGTACAACTCGGCTGCCACGGCGAGCTCCTGGGGACTCGGTACGAGGTACTCCTCCGTCTCCCGGTCCGGCAGAGGCTCCAGTACGCCGAGCTCGACGGCCTCCAGGATGGCCGCCTCGTCCGGTGTGCCGCCGAAGCGGGCCTCCAGCTCCGCCCGGGAGATCCGGTCGGCCTGCTCGTCCGTCCACGGACCGTGCACCTCGGCGACGAGGCCGAGGACACCGCCGAGCCCCCGGCCGGTGTCCCAGGCCTCCAGGAGCTCCTTGATCGAGGCCAGCGTGTAGCCCCGGTCGAGGAGGTCGGCGATCTGGCGGAGCCGCGCGAGGTGCGCGTCCCCGTACACGTTCGACCTGCCCCGCCGCTCCGGGCGGGGCAGCAGCCCGCGGTCCTGGTAGGCGCGGATCGTGCGGACCGTGGCGCCGCTGTGGTGGGCGAGATCCTCGATCCGGTACTCCGGCTGTGCTGACTGCTCGGACAAACCCGCTCCCACCGACCGCTCGCTCCACCCCGCCGCCGCGGGGCCCTGTGCAGGCCACCGATCGTACGACCGCCGCGCGGCGAGGGCCCCCGCGCGGTCCGACCGCTACGCCGGCGGCTGCCACCGCGCGAAGGCCCGGAGCGTGCCCGGGCTGAGCCGCGACAGGACGTGCGCGCCCCGCGCCTCGGGGGTCACCGGGACGACCGCGCGGTTGTGCAGGACCGCCGCCAGGATCGCGTCCGCGACCTTCTCCGGCGGGAAGTTGCGCAGCCCGTACAGCCGGGAGGCCTTCCGGCGGCGCCGCTTCTCCTCCGCCTCGTCGCTGACGCCCGCGAACCGCGCCGTCGCCGTGATGTTGGTGTTGACGATGCCGGGGCATATCGCGGAGACCCCGATGCCCTGCTCGGCCAGCTCGGCGCGCAGGCACTCGCTCAGCATCAGCACCGCGGCCTTCGAGGTGCTGTACGCCGGGAGGGCCCGGGAGGGCTGGAACGCCGCGGCGGACGCGGTGTTGACGATGTGGCCGCCCTGGCCGCGGGCCGTCATCTGCGCGCCGAAGACCCGGGATCCGTGGATCACGCCCCACAGGTTGACGTCGAGGACCCGCTTCCACTCCTCGGCGGTCGTGTCGAAGAAGGACCCGGTGAGCCCGATGCCCGCGTTGTTGACGAGGACGTCGACCACTCCGTACTCGCTCGCCACCTTGGCGGCGAGCTTCTCCATGGCCTGCTCGTCGGCGACGTCGACGGTCTCGCCCCAGGCCTCGGGGGCCCCGATCAGCCGGGCCATCCCGGCCGTGCGGGCCGCGCCCTCGGCGTCCCGGTCGACGGCCACGACACGGGCCCCGGCCTCCGCGAACGCGAAGGCGGTGGCGCGTCCGATGCCGCTGGCGGCACCGGTCACCAGGACCAGCTGCCCGCCGAACCGCTCCGCGTACGCCGGCTTCACCCCGCTCCTCGCCTTCGCCGGGACGGGCGCGGCGGCCCGGGTCGCCGGGTCCTCATGGGCCCGGACGAAGTCGCCGATCCAGGCGGAGAGCTGGTCGGGCCGGGTGCGGGGCACCCAGTGCTTCGCGGGCAGCGTGCGCCGGGTCAGGTCCGGGACCCAGTCGCCCAGGTCGTCGTAGAGCCGCTCGGAGAGGAAGGCGTCGCCGGTCGGGGTGATCAGCTGCACGGGCGCGTGCGCGTACGCGTCGGGGCGCGGCCGGCCGAGGCGGGACCGGACGTTGTCCCGGTAGAGCCAGGCGCCGTGCGCCGCGTCGCTCGGCAGCGACGGCGTCGGGTAGTCGCCGGCCGGGACCTTCTCGACGCGCTCCAGGATCCTCGGCCAGCGCTTGCCGAGCGGCCCGCGCCAGGCGAGCTCCGGCAGCACGGGGGTGTGCAGCATGTACACGTACCAGGACTTGGCCCCCTGGCCGAGGAGCTGGCCGACCCGGCGCGGGGTGGGCCGGCTCATCCGCCGCTTGATCCAGTGCCCGAAGTGGTCGAGGGAGGGCCCCGACATCGAGGTGAAGGAGGCGATCCGGCCCTCGGTGCGCGGGACGGTCACGAACTCCCAGGACTGCACCGACCCCCAGTCGTGGCCGACGAGGTGGACCGGCCGGCCGGGGCTGACGGCGTCGGCGACCGCGAGGAAGTCGTCCGTCAGCTTCTCCAGGGTGAAGCCGCCGCGCAGCGGCGCCGGAGCCGTCGAGCGGCCGTGGCCGCGCACGTCGTAGAGGACGACGTGGAAGTCCTCGGCGAGCCGGCCGGCGACCTCCGTCCACACCTCCTTGGAGTCCGGGTATCCGTGCACGAGCAGCACGGTGGGCCGGCCCTCCTCGCCGAGCTCGGCGACGCACAGTTCGATCCCGCCCGTACGGACCCAGCGCTCCCGCGCTCCGTTCAGCCCCGCCATCAGACCGCTCCCTCGTTCCAGCGCCGCACGTGCGGCAGATCGTCGTCCAGCCAGAACGCGCTCTGCTCGGGATCCCCGGAGTCGGTGACGACCAGGATCTCCTCGAACTTCGCGCCCGTCCCCCGGAATCCGAGGTGCGGCTCGACCGCCCACAGGCCCGGCTGCGGAGGGTGGTCGGAGAAGGTGTACGGCGACCAGAGCGGCGACCAGCCGTCCCGGTGGCCGTGCAGGGCGTCGCTCGCGAGGCCCTTGAGCGCCTGGGTGCCGAAGCCGAAGACGGTCGGCGACCAGCGGCGCTCCTTCACCCGGTCGATCTTGTGGGCGATGAGGCCGAAGGGATAGGCCCGGTGCCGGTTCGCGTATCCCTGGCGGACCATGAGGCGGTCGACGTCCTGGTAGATCTCGCGGAGCGTGCGGCGCTCGCGCACCTCGCGCAGGATCAGCTCGCGGTGCTCCCGGAGGTCGGCGAGCAGCTTGTCGTGGAGCGGGTCGAGGCCGAGGCAGCCGCTGTAGCCGATGTCGGCCGTGTACCCCTTGAACACCGGGGCCATGTCGAGGATGAACGGCATCCCCGGTTCGAGGCGCCGGTTCGTCGGGAAGAACTGCAGCGGGATCCTGAAGCCGGTGAAGGCGGTGCGGTCCCCGAACCAGGCGAACGGCCGGTGGAACCAGTCCCGGACACCCCGCTCGTACAGCCACTCGCGCTGCATCCGGGCGGCCTCGCGCTCGGTCACGCCCGGCTTGAGCTGAGCCGCGACGGCCTCCGCGCACGCGTAGGAGAGCCGCTGCACTTCCCTGAAGCCCCGCAGCTCCGCGGAGAGTTCGCCTGTCACTGGTGAGGCCATGCCACCCGCCGTCCCGTGTGAGCGCCCGACTGCGCTACGCGTCCGTAACTTGACACCGATGAATGTGACAATGCTCGGCGGCTGCGTCAAGGGGTCGGACCGCGGCCTGTGGAGAACCGGTCGTCCCAGCCGCGCCGCGGGGAGCCGCGGACCCGGGCGGAAAGACTTTCGTCGCGAGCTCCCCTACTGGCATGTACTCCTCTGGTCGGACAAGGATCGAGCCGTTGGGCTGACGACCCCTGTGGCGCAGACCACTACCGTCGGAGGCGTGACTGTGATCGCGACCGAAAGCCTCAGCAAGCGGTACCCCCGGGTGACCGCTCTTGACCGGCTCTCCCTGGACATCGGGCCCGGTGTGACCGGACTCGTGGGTGCCAACGGAGCCGGCAAGTCCACCATGATCAAGATCCTGCTCGGGCTCGCCCCCGCCACGGAGGGCACCGCCCACGTCCTCGGGATGGACGTCCGCACGTCCGGTGCCGAGATCCGCGAGCGCGTGGGCTACATGCCCGAGCACGACTGTCTGCCGCCGGACGTCTCGGCCACCGAGTTCGTCGTCCACATGGCGCGGATGTCCGGGCTGCCCGCGACCGCCGCCCGTGAGCGGACCGCCGACACCCTGCGGCACGTCGGTCTGTACGAGGAGCGGTACCGCCCGATGGGCGGCTACTCGACCGGCATGAAGCAGCGCGTGAAGCTCGCCCAGGCCCTGGTCCACGACCCGAAGCTGGTCCTCCTGGACGAGCCGACCAACGGTCTGGACCCGGTCGGCCGGGACGAGATGCTGGGGCTGATCCGCCGGGTCTGGACCGACTTCGGCATCTCGGTCCTGGTCACCTCGCACCTGCTCGGCGAGCTGGAGCGCACCTGCGACCACGTCGTCGTCATCGACGGCGGCCGGCTCCTGCGCTCCAGCTCCACCAGCGACTTCACCCGGCAGACCACGACGCTCGCCGTCGAGGTGACCGACTCCGACACGCACACCGACGGCACGGCGGCCCTCCGGGCGGCCCTCGCCGCCGCGGGCGTCACCCTCCACGAGGGCGTGGAGGAGGGCCTGCCCGGTGCCGGTCACATCCTCCTCCTGGAGGCCCCGGGCGAGGAGACGTACGACCTCGTGCGGGACACCGTCGCCGACCTCGGCCTCGGTCTCGTCCGCATGGAGCAGCGCCGCCACCACATCGCCGAGGTCTTCCGCCCCGAGGCGTCCCAGCACGAGGAGGTGCCGGCCCGATGAGCACCCCCGCCCCCCAGGCCGCTCCCGACACGACCCGCATCCACAACATCGGCTACCGCTCCTACGACGGCCCGCGCCTCGGCCGGGCGTACGCGCGCAGGTCGCTGTTCTCGCAGTCCCTGCGCGGCGCGTACGGACTGGGCCGCAGCGCCAAGTCCAAGGTGCTGCCGATGCTGCTCTTCGGCGTGATGTGCGTGCCCGCGCTGATCATCGTCGCGGTCGCGGTCGTCACCAAGCAGTCCAAGCTGTCGATCGAGTACACGCAGTACGCGATCTTCCTCCAGGTCGTCATCGGCATCTACTTGGCCTCGCAGGCGCCGCAGTCGGTCTCCCGCGACCTCCGGTTCAGGACCGTGCCGCTGTACTTCTCCCGGCCGATCGAGCGCGCGGACTACGTGCTCGCCAAGTTCGGCGCGATGGCCTCGGCGCTGTTCCTGCTGACCGCGGTCCCGCTGCTCATCCTCTGGATCGGCTCGCTGCTGGCCAAGATGGACTTCGGGACGCAGACGCAGATGTTCGGTCAGGGACTGGTCTCCGTGGCCCTGCTCTCGCTGCTCTTCGGCGGCGTCGGGCTGGTCATGGCGGCGCTCACCCCGCGCCGCGGCTTCGGCGTCGCCGCCGTGATCGGCCTGCTCACGATCTCGTACGGAGCGGTCTCGACGCTCCAGGGCATCGCGTACGGCACGGACAACCCGGGCGCCATCTCCTGGCTCGGCCTGTTCTCGCCGATCACGCTCATCGACGGCGTGCAGACCGCCTTCCTCGGCGCGCCCTCCTCCTTCCCCGGCGGCGAGGGACCGGGTGCCGGCACCGGCGCGGTCTATCTGCTGGTCGTCCTCGCACTCGTCGCCGGCTCGTACGGCATCCTGATGCGCCGCTACCGAAAGGTCGGGCTGTGACAGCCCTCCCGTCGCCCGCCACCACCCCTCTAAGGAATGGGCCGCGCCCATGAGCATCCTCACCATCGACCACGTCTCCCGCTGGTTCGGAAACGTCGTGGCCGTGAACGACGTCACGATGACGGTGGGCCCGGGTGTCACCGGCCTCCTCGGGCCGAACGGCGCGGGAAAGTCCACCCTCATCAACATGATGGGCGGCTTCCTCGACCCCTCCACCGGCAGCGTCACCCTCGACGGGCAGACGATCTGGGGGAACGAGTCGGTCTACCGCGAGATCGGTGTCGTGCCCGAGCGCGAGGCGATGTACGACTTCCTCACCGGCCGCGAGTTCGTCGTGGCCAACGCCGAACTCCAGGGCCTCGGCGCCACGGAGGCCCAGCGGGCCCTGGCGACGGTCGAGATGGAGCACGCGCAGGACCGCAAGATCTCCACGTACAGCAAGGGCATGCGGCAGCGCGTGAAGATGGCGTCGGCCCTGGTGCACGACCCGTCGGTGCTGCTGCTCGACGAGCCGTTCAACGGCATGGACCCGCGCCAGCGCATGCAGCTGATGGACCTGCTGCGGCAGATGGGCGCGGACGGCCGCACGGTGCTGTTCTCCTCGCACATCCTGGAGGAGGTCGAGCAGCTCGCGTCCCACATCGAGGTGATCGTGGCCGGGCGCCACGCGGCCTCCGGCGACTTCCGCAGGATCCGCCGCCTGATGACGGACCGCCCGCACCGCTACCTGGTCCGCTCCAGCGACGACCGGGCACTGGCCGCGGCGCTGATCGCCGACCCGTCGACGGCGGGGATCGAGGTCGACCACGCCGAGGGCGGGCTGCGCGTGCAGGCCGTGGACTTCGGCCGGTTCACCGAGCTGCTGCCGAAGGTCGCGCGCGAGCGCGGGATCCGGCTGCTGACGGTCTCGCCCTCGGACGAGTCCCTCGAATCGGTCTTCTCGTACCTCGTCGCGGCCTGAAAGGAGCCTGACCGATGTACAACCCCACAGTCGCCCGGCTCACCTACCGGGCCCTGCTCGGCCGCCGCCGGGCCCTGATCCTGTTCCTGCTGCCCGCCATGCTGCTGCTGATCTCGGCGGCGGTGCGTGCCTTCAACGGCGCGGACGACCAGGTCGCGGCCGATGTCCTGGGCGGCTTCGCGCTGGCCACGATGGTCCCGCTGATCGGCGTGATCGCCGGCACGGGCGCGATCGGCCCGGAGATCGACGACGGTTCGATCGTCTACCTGCTGTCGAAGCCGGTGAAGCGGCCCTCGATCATCTTCACGAAGCTGATCGTCGCCATCGCCGTGACGATGGTCTTCTCGGCGGTGCCGACGTTCGTCGCCGGCTTCATCCTCAACGGCAACGGCCAGCAGGTGGCCGTGGCGTACACGGTGGCGGCGCTCGTGGCCTCCATCGCGTACAGCGCGCTGTTCCTGCTGCTCGGCACGATCAGCCGCCACGCCGTGGTCATCGGCCTGGTCTACGCCCTGGTGTGGGAGGCCCTGTTCGGCTCCCTGATCGAGGGCGCGCGGACCCTGAGCGTCCAGCAGTGGGCGCTCGCACTGGCCGAGAAGGTCACCGGCGACGGCCTGGTCACCTCGGAGGTGAGCCTCACCACGGCGGTCGTGCTCCTCTCCGCCGTCACGGTCGTGGCGACCTGGTTCGCCGGGTTCAAGCTCCGCACGCTGAAGCTGGCCGGCGAGGAGTAGGAGCGGACACGCACGCGGTACGGCTCCGAGGCCGGGCGCCCCACCCCGGGAGCCCGATCTCGGAGCCGCACCGCGCCCCCCTCCTCTCACCCGGTCCGTTCACCCGGTCCGCGCGCGGTCCGTTCACCCCGTCCGGTTCACACCGTCCGGTCCCGGGCGGCGAAGAGCCCCACCGTGAGGGCCGCCGCGCAGACCCCGAGGACCACGGCGAGGGGCAGCGTCCAGGAGCCGGTGGCCTGATGCAGGGCGCCGGCCGCGAGCGGGCCCGCGGCGGCGAGCAGATAGCCGACCGTCTGGGCCATGCCGGAGAGCCGCGCCGCGGTCACCGCGTCCCCGGAGCGCAGCACGATCAGCGTCAGGGCGAGGCCGACCGCCCCGCCCTGGCCCACCCCGAGCACCGCGGCCCAGAGCCAGGCCCCCTCCACCGGCGCCACCATCAGACCGGCGTAACCGGCCCCGACCAGCGCGGTGACCAGGACGATCAGCGGACGCTGGCTCCGCATCCGGCCGGCCAGCAGCGGCACCACGAAGGCACCCGCGACCTGGACCAGGTTGTTGAAGGCGAAGACGACACCGGCCGTGGAGCGGCTCATCCCGTGGTCGGTGAAGATCGTCGGCATCCAGGCGATCAGCACGTACGACCAGAGCGACTGCAGTCCCATGAAGAGCGTGACCTGCCAGGCCAGTGCCGAGCGCCAGACGCTCACCCGGCGGGTGCCGGCGGCCGGGACGGCCCGTACCTCGTGGCCGGTGCGGCCTCGGGCGATCAGCACCTGGGGCAGCCAGGCGACCGCGGCGAGCACGGCGAGCAGGGACCAGAAGCCGAGCGAGCCCTCCCAGCCCCCGCCGAGCGCCTTCTCCAGCGGCACGGCGGCCGCCGCCGCGACCGTCGCACCGGCGATCATCGCGCCCGTGTAGACCGAGGTCATCGCCGCGGCCCGGTCCGGGAAGTCGCGCTTGATCAGGCCGGGCATCAGCACGTTGAGCAGGGCGATCGCGGTGCCGACGAGGATGCCGCCGCCGTACAGCGCGTACACGGAGGGCAGCACGCGCGCGAGGATGCCGACGGCGAGCAGCAGCAGGGCCGCGAGCAGCACGCGTTCGGCGCCGAAGCGGCGCCCCAGCCAGGGGGCGACGAGCGCGCCGACGCCGAGGAACAGCACCGGCACCGAGGTCACGAGCGAACTCGCCGTGGCGGAGAGGCCGAAGGCCCCGGATATCTCGCCGACCAGCGGCGCCACACCGGCGAGCGCGGCCCGCATGTTCAGCGAGGCCAGCACGATCCCGACGAGGAGCAGTGCCGGGTGCGCCGACAGCGCCCGCCGGGCGGCCGCACCGGCGGCCGACGGCCGGACCCCGGCCTCCGCGTCGACGAGCACGGCCGGCGGCGCGGGCGGGTCCCCGGCCGATCCCCTGGTCCGGGTCTCCGCGCGCATCAGGAGTCCTCCGTGAGTGCCGCGACCGTCTCCATCGGGAGCCGCAGCAGTTCGCGGGCCCGGCGTTCCGCCGTCTCCGGGTCGCCGGCCTCGATCGCCGCGACCAGGGCCGCGTGGGCGTCGATGTCGACCGGCGGCATCTCGCGGTCGCCGAGGGCCTCCACGAGGACCTCGTGGACCTGGGCGGAGAAGAACCGGTACACCTCGACGAAGGCGGCGTTGTGGGTGGCTCCGACGACCGCGAGGTGGAAGGCGAGGTCGGCGTCCGCGTTCCGGTCGCCCTCCTCCCGCAGCGTGGTGAGGGCCGCCGCGAGGCGCAGCAGGTCGTGGGTGTCCCGCCGGGCCGCAGCGAGCCGCGCGGCCTCGGCCTCCAGGGCGACCCGCAGTTCGAGGACGTCGGCCGCGCCCGCGTGCCGCACCCCGCGCAGCACGGCCGCCGGATCGGCGGTCGACCTGACGAAGGTGCCGTTGCCCTGGCGGGATTCCAGCAGGCCCGCGTGGACCAGCACCCGGACCGCCTCGCGGACCGTGTTCCGGCCCACACCGAGCTGCTGGGCGAGCTCGTGCTCGGTGGGGATGCGGTCGCCGACCGCCCACTCGCCGTCCGCCAGCTGCGTCCGCAGCTGGTCCACCACGGAGTCGACCAGCGAGGTCCGTCCCGTCGCCCTGAGTGCCATGCCGTTCCGACCTCTCCATTCGCCCGGTTGCCCGGTCATCCTACAACTGACCCGTGCGGGGGACACCGGACTACTGTGGGCCCGTACGCGGACCGAACACCCTCACCACCCTCGGGAGTCAGTCATGTCAGACCGCTTCGACGTCGTCGTACTCGGAGCTGGCCCCGGCGGCTACGTCGCCGCCATCCGCGCCGCCCAGCTGGGCAAGCGGGTCGCGGTCGTCGAGGAGAAGTACTGGGGCGGTGTCTGCCTGAACGTCGGCTGCATCCCCACCAAGGCGCTGCTGCGCAACGCGGAACTGGCCCACATCTTCAACCACGAGGCCAAGACCTTCGGCATCAAGGTGGACGGCACCGTCTCCTTCGACTACACCGAGGCGTTCCGCCGCAGCCGCTCGGTCGCGGACGGCCGCGTCAAGGGCGTCCACTTCCTCATGAAGAAGAACAAGATCACCGAGTTCGACGGCCGGGGCACCTTCCTCGACGCGAACACCCTCCAGGTCGCCAAGTCCGACGGCACCTCGGAGACGATCCAGTTCGACAACTGCATCATCGCCACCGGCGCCACCCCGCGCCTGCTCCCGGGCACCGCCCGCAGCGAGCGCGTCGTGTCCTACGAGGAGCAGATCCTCGCCGAGGACGCCCCGCAGTCGATCGTCATCGCCGGCGCCGGCGCGATCGGCATCGAGTTCGCGTACGTCCTGAACAACTACGGCACCAAGGTCACGATCGTCGAGTTCCTCGACCGGATCGCGCCGCTGGAGGACGAAGAGGTCTCCAAGGAGCTGGCGAAGCAGTACCGCAAGCTCGGCATCGACGTCCTCACCTCGACCCGGGTCGAGGCCATCGACGAGTCCGGCCCGCAGGTCCGCGTCACCGTCACCGGCAAGGACGGCGCCCAGAAGGTGCTGGAGGCCGACAAGGTCCTCCAGGCCATCGGCTTCGCCCCGAACGTCACCGGCTACGGCCTGGAGGCCACCGGCGTCGCGCTCACCGAGCGCGGTGCGATCGAGGTCGACGGCCGCTGCCGCACCTCCGTGCCCCACATCTACGCGATCGGCGACGTCACCGCGAAGCTGATGCTCGCGCACACCGCCGAGGCCATGGGCGTCATCGCCGCCGAGACCATCGGCGACGCCGAGACCATGGAACTCGACTACCCCATGATCCCGCGCGCGACCTACTGCCAGCCGCAGATCGCCAGCTTCGGCTGGACCGAGGCGCAGGCCCGCGAGAAGGGCTTCGACGTCAAGGTCGCCAAGTTCCCCTTCGTGGCGAACGGCAAGGCGCACGGCCTCGGCGACGCCACCGGCTTCGTCAAGATCATCGCGGACGGGACGCACGGCGAGATCATCGGCGCCCACCTGATCGGCCCCGACGTCACCGAGCTGCTCCCCGAGCTGACCCTGGCGCAGCAGTGGGACCTCACCGTCCACGAGGTCGCGCGGAACGTCCACGCGCACCCGACGCTCGGCGAGGCCGTGAAGGAAGCGATCCACGGCATTGCCGGACACATGATCAATTTCTGAGGTTTCCCACGGCTTCGGGTGATAGGCACTGAAAGGTGCCCACCGACGCCAGCGGAATCCGCGGAACCCCGCCGGGTGGCGAACCGTCCCGACCGATCAGGTCGTGGGTGCGTTCGTCACCCGGCACCCATGTCTGGCTCGGGGTCATCGCGATCACCAGTCTGGTCATCGCGCTCTCCCCACAGGGCCTCGACACCTATCTGCTGCACCGCAACAGCAGCAATCTGCACCAGCTGTCCCACCATCCGCTGCGGGCCCTGCTCGGCAGCGCGTTCTGGATCGAGAACCCGGCCGACCTGCTGCTGTACGCGGCGCTGTTCGAGCTCGTTCACGCGCCCGTGGAGCGCTGGATCGGCACGCCCAAGTGGCTCTTCACCGTCGCCACCGCCCACATCGCGGCCACCCTGATCAGCCAGCAGGTGGTCCTCGTCGCCATCCGCCTGCACGACGTGCCGCGCAGCATGGCGCACGTCGTCGACATCGGGGTCAGTTACGGCCTCGCCGCGTCGGCGGGCATCCTCACGTACCGGCTCGCCCGGCCCTGGCGCTGGCTCTACCTCGCCGGGGTCGTGGCCTTCTTCGTCGTGCCGCTGCTCACCGACCGCACGTACACCGACCTCGGACACGCGATCTCGCTGGCCGTCGGCCTCGCCTGCTATCCGCTCACCCGCGGAAAACCGGTCGACCCCGAACGGGGGGCGGGCGCACACTAGTTGTACGGGGGAAACGGGGGCTCCCCCGTGGAGAGGGGGCGGCCGCTTCGAGCGCGCGGACTTCACGTCCGCGCGGGGCCGCCCCCTCTTCCCCGTCGGGGATCCGTCAGGCCGACAGGAGGCGCTCCAGGACGACGGCGATGCCGTCCTCCTCGTTCGACGCCGTGACCTCGTCCGCCACCGCGCGCAGTTCCGCGTGCGCGTTGCCCATGGCCACGCCGTGGGCGGCCCAGCCGAACATCGGGACGTCGTTGGGCATGTCGCCGAAGGCGATCGTCTCGGCGGCCTTCACCCCGAGCCGGCGCGCGGCCAGCGAGAGGCCGGTCGCCTTGCTCAGGCCGAGCGGCAGGATCTCCACGATGCCGGGCCCGGCCATGACGACGTCCACGAGACCGCCGACGGTCTCCCGGGCGGCCCGGGTGAGCTCGTCGTCCGTCAGCGTGGGGTGCTGGAGGTACACCTTGGTCAGCGGCGCCGACCACAGCTCCGCCGGGTCCTCGTACGGCACGTACGGCAGCGGGCCCTCGTGGACCCGGTAGCCGGGGCCCATGATGACCTCGCCCTCCAGGCCGTCGCGGCTGGCGGCCAGCGCGAGCGGGCCCACCTCCGCCTCCAGCTTGGACAGCGCGAGTCCCGCGAGCTGCCGGTCCAGGGTCAGCGAGGTGAGCAGCCGGTGCTCCCCCGCGTGGTAGACCTGCGCGCCCTGGCCGCACACCGCGATGCCCTCGTAGCCGAGGTCGTCGAGGATGTGACGGGTCCAGGGCACCGCCCGGCCGGTGACGACGATGTGCGCGGCACCGGCCTCCGTGGCGGCGGCGAGCGCGTCCCGCGTGCGGGCCGAGACGGACTCGTCGGCGCGCAGCAGGGTGCCGTCGAGGTCCGTCGCGACCAGTCGGTAGGGGAAGGTGCTCACTTGGCGATCGGCTCCAGGACCTCACGGCCGCCGAGGTAGGGCCGCAGCATCTCCGGGACGCGCACGGAACCGTCGGGCAGCTGGTGGTTCTCCAGGATCGCCACGATCGTGCGCGGGACGGCGCAGAGCGTGCCGTTGAGCGTGGCGAGCGGCTGCACGGTCTTCTTGCCGCCCTGCTCGTCGCGCATGCGGACGGAGAGGCGGCGGGCCTGGAAGCTGTCGCAGTTCGAGGCGGAGGTCAGCTCGCGGTACTTGCCCTGGGTCGGGATCCACGCCTCGCAGTCGAACTTGCGGGAGGCGGAGGCACCGAGGTCGCCGGTGGCGACGTCGATGACCTGGAACGGCAGCTCCAGGCCGGTCAGCCACTGCTTCTCCCACTCCAGGAGCCGCTTGTGCTCGGCCTCGGCGTCCTCCGGCGCGACGTACGAGAACATCTCGACCTTGTCGAACTGGTGGACGCGGAAGATGCCGCGGGTGTCCTTGCCGTACGTGCCGGCCTCGCGGCGGAAGCAGGGCGAGAAGCCCGCGTACCGCAGGGGCAGCTTGTCCGCGTCGATGATCTCGTCCATGTGGTACGCCGCGAGGGGCACCTCGGACGTGCCGACGAGGTAGTAGTCGTCCTTCTCCAGGTGGTACACGTTCTCCGCGGCCTGGCCGAGGAAGCCGGTGCCCTCCATGGCGCGCGGACGGACGAGCGCCGGGGTCAGCATGGGGATGAAGCCGGCCTCGGTGGCCTGCGCGATCGCCGCGTTGACCAGGGCGAGCTCCAGGAGGGCGCCCACGCCGGTCAGGTAGTAGAAGCGCGAGCCGGAGACCTTGGCCCCGCGCTCGACGTCGATGGCGCCGAGCGCCTCGCCGAGCTCCAGGTGGTCCTTGGGCTCGAAGCCCTCGGCCGCGAAGTCGCGGATGGTGCCGTGCGTCTCGAGGACGACGAAGTCCTCCTCGCCGCCGACCGGGACGTCGGTGTGGACGATGTTCCCGAGCTGGAGCAGCAGCCGCTTGGCCGTCTCGTCGGCGTCGTTCTGCTCGGCCTCGGCGGCCTTGACGTCGGTCTTGAGCTGCTCGGCCTTCTGGAGGAGCTCGGCGCGCTCCTCCGGGGTGGCCCTGGGGATCAGCTTGCCGAGCGCCTTCTGCTCGGATCGGAGCTCGTCGAAGCGGACGCCGGACGACCTGCGCCGCTCATCGGCGGAGAGCAGGGCGTCGACGAGCGCGACGTCCTCTCCACGGGCGCGCTGGGAGGCGCGAACACGGTCGGGGTCCTCACGGAGCAGGCGAAGGTCAATCACCCCACCAGGCTACCGGTGCGTGTTCACCCGCCCCCACCGGATAACGTCACGCGTGTTGTCACGAGTGGCGTTATGCCCGAATTGATACCCGTGAGAATGCCGGGATCCGGGCGCCGCATTCAGTTATCCACAGGCTGTGCGGAAGATCTGTGGACTACGGGGAAGATCGCGTGGATTTCCCGACCGACTCCTGAGAATTCCGTGATCAAACACCATTGAACCACTCATTTGGGTGGGAATTGCTCGCTCTGAAGAGTTGATCGGGAGAACGGTGCTGACGAGGGCCGCTTTTCCCCGCTGTGGACAGCTCGGCGGCGCCGGAGAGTGGCTAGGGCGATTTGTCGACCTTGTCGGGGTGGGCTGTCGACTTGTCCCCAGGTCGAGCCCGCACCCTGTGGACAACTGCTGTGGGTAACTGAAAAATATGCAGGTAGGACTAGTGGTTCGCACCTGTGGACGAACGCTCCCGCCGAGGGGAGCGTTCGGTCACCATCGGGTCAGGCCCGACCGTCCTGGGCCCTCGCCAGCCAGTCGGAGGCCGCCATGAACTCCCCGTCCGAGGTGCCGCGCCGCAGCGCCGCCACGCCCTCGACCGCGACGCCCGCCCTCGGGTACGAGCCGAGGAAGCGCACCTTGGGGCAGATCCGCTTGAGCCCCATCAGCGCCTCGCCCACCCGCCGGTCCGAGATATGGCCCTCGGCGTCCACGGCGAAGCAGTAGTTTCCGATCCCCGCCCCCGTGGGCCGGGACTGGATCAGCATCAGGTTCACCCCGCGCACCGCGAATTCCTGGAGCAGTTCGAGGAGGGCACCCGGATGATCGTCACCCAGCCACAGCACCACCGAGGTCTTGTCCGCGCCGGTCGGCGCCGAGGGCCGGGCCGGCCGGCCCACCAGGACGAACCGCGTCTCGGCGTTCTCCGCGTCGTGGATCTCGGTGACCAGGGCCTCCAGGCCGTAGGTCGACGCCGCGAACTCCCCGGCGAACGCGGCGTCGAAGCGGCCCTCCTGCACCAGCCGGGCCCCGTCCGCGTTGGACGCGGCCGACTCCCACAGCGCCTCGGGCAGGTGCTCCCGCAGCCAGTTCCGGACCTGCGGCTGGGCCACCGGGTGGCCCGTGACCGTCTTGATGTCCGACAGCTTCGTCCCCGGCCGCACGAGCAGCGCGAAGGCGATCGGCAGCAGCACCTCGCGGTAGATCATCAGCGGCTCGCCGGAGGCGAGTTCGTCGAGGGTCGCGGTCACCCCGCCCTCGACCGAGTTCTCGATCGGCACGAGGGCGGCGGCCGCCTCCCCGTTCCGTACGGCGTCGAGCGCGGCCGGCACCGAGACCATGGGGACGAGTTCCCTCGTCGCGGCCTCGGGCAGCGTACGCAGCGCGGCCTCCGTGAAGGTGCCCTCGGGGCCGAGATACGTGTACCGGGTGGCGGACATACCGTCACCCTAATGGGCCCCGGAGCCCCGGGCCGCCCGTCCGGCGCCGCGCGCCCGCCCGGCGGGCGGCAGACCGGGAGGTCAGGACTCCAGGAGCCGCTGTCCCACGTACTCGCCCTCGGCGGGGCCGCCCGGCACCGCGAACAGGCCGCTCGACTCGTGCCGGATGAAGGGGGACAGCGCGTCGCCCCGGTCGAGCTTGCGCTGCACGGGCACGAAGCCCCTCAGCGGGTCGGCCTGCCAGCAGACGAAGAGGAGGCCGGCGTCCGGCGTGCCGTCCGGAGCGATCCCGTCGTGGAAGGAGAACGGCCGGCGCAGCATCGCCGCCCCGCCGTTCTGTTCGGGGGCGGAGATCCGGGAGTGGGCGTTGTCCGGGATGACCGTCGTCCCGTCGGGACCGCGCTTGTCCAGGTCGAGCTCGGTGGTCTCGGTGCCGCCGGTGAGCGGGGCCCCGTCGGACTTCCGCCGCCCGATCACCTTCTCCTGCCGGTCGAGGGGCAGCTTCTCCCAGTCGTCGAGCAGCATCCTGATCCTGCGCACCACCGCGTAGGAGCCGCCGGCCATCCACTCCGTCGCGCCCCCGGTGCCCGCCGGGACGAAGACGCGCCGGTCGAAGTCGGGGTCGCTCACCTTGGGATTGCCCGTCCCGTCGACCTGACCCATCAGATTGCGGGCCGTCATGGGCTGGGCGGTGGCACCGGCCGAGCGGTTGAAGCCGTTCATCTGCCAGCGCACCCGGGCCGCGTCGCCCGCGTCCTTCTGGAGGGCGCGCAGCGCGTGGAAGGCGACGAGCGCGTCGTCCGCACCGATCTGGACCCACAGATCGCCCTCCGAGCGCCGTGCGTCCAGGGCGTCGGCGGAGAAGGCGGGCAGCGGGTCGAGCGCGGACGGGCGGCGGGCGGTGAGCCCGGTCCGGTCGAAGAACGTACGGCCGAACCCGAAGGTGACCGTCAGGGACGAGGGGCCCGCGTCGAGCGCCACACCGGTGTCCCCGGCCGGTGCCTTGCCCGCCATCAGCGCCTTCGCCGTCACCGACCAGCGGCGCAGCAGGGCCGCCGACTCCTTGCGCCCGGCCCCGGGAGCGAGGTCGAAGGCGATCAGATGGCCGCGGGACTGGAGGGGGGTGGTGATGCCCGCCTGGTGTTTCCCGTGAAACTTCACCTCGGTCGCACCGACGGAGGCCAGCGCGGGTGCCCCGCCGGCGCCGGTTCCGCCGTCGCCGTCCGATCCGGCCGCGGTGACCCCGATGCCCCCGGCCGCGCCGATGACCAGACCGGCCGCGCCCGCCGCGCCGACGGTGCCGAGCAGGCGCCGCCGGGAGATCTCAAGGTTGTCGTTCTCGGTCACGGGTCAGCCGATCTTCACGTTCTTCTCGATGGTGGTCTGGTCGATGTCGGAGGTGCGGACGGTCACCTGGATCTTCCACTCGCCGGGCATCGGGATCTGGACGCCGCTCGCGCTCCAGTGTCCGGTCTGGATCCGGTCCGGGGCGACGGGCAGCGGTCCGACGTCCTTCGCCTCCAGGGTCAGGGCGATCTTGATCTCCGGGACGTCCAGCGGCTTGCCGTTGGGGCGCTCGACGAAGAGGTGGAGCGCGTTGGCGCCGGTCCGGCCCGGGTCGAGGCTGAGCCGGACGATGCCCTTGCCGTCGACGCCGCCGGTGTCGAAGGGCAGCCGGATGTCGACGGGCCGGTCCGGCACGGCGGCCGGGCCGGACGCGCTCGAGCCGCTCCGGCCCGCCTCCTCCTCGGTGCGGCCGGGTTCGGTCGCGGTGAGGACGGTGGTGACGGCGAGGAGCACGACGGCGACCGCGGCCTCGGTCAGCACCGAGCGGCGCAGACCGGCCCGCTCGGGATCGGCGTCCCGCTCCCGCTTGCGCCGGGCGGTGGCGACGGCGGCCCGCTGCCGGGCGAGCTGCGCGGCCCGCTCAGGATCCGCGGCAGCCGCGTCCTCGCCCGCGTCGGAGTCCTGGCCCGCCTCCTCGGTCTCCTCGGCGTGCTCGGCGTGCTCGCTCTCCTCGGTGTTCCCGGTGCTCTTGGTCTCCGCCGTCGGCGTCGGGTCGGCGAGGCGGCGGGTCCAGCGGCGCGAGATCCAGGCGATGCCGATGAGGACGGCCATCAGGCCGATCTTGACGAGCAGCAGCTGCCCGTAGCGGGTCCCGGTCAGCGCGGACCAGGAGCCGACCTGGCGCCAGGACTGGTAGAGCCCGGTGGCCGCGAGGACGACCACGGAGCCGAAGGCCACCCGGGAGAAGCGCTCGATCGCCGAGCGGTCGACGGACGGGGCCTTGTAGAGGGCGACGAGCAGCACGGTGAGACCGCCGAGCCAGGCGGCGACGGCCAGCAGGTGCAGGATGTCGACGGGCATCGCGATACCGGGCTGGATCCCGGTCGAGGCGTGCTCGGCCAGCGCCCACGTGCCGGCGATGCCCGCCGCGACGACGGTGCCGCCGATGCCCAGCCCGAAGCTGAGGTCCTTCTTCTCCTTCGGGTCGGTCCGCCGGGCGTAGGCGCCGAAGAGAACCGCCACGAACAGCGCGGCCGCGCCGAGGAGCAGCAGCCGCGAGGTGAGCGCTGCGCCGGTCTTCGTCTCCAGGACGGCCTTGAGGCCGGCCAGGTCGAAGACGTCGGAGAGCTCCCCCGAGCCGGTGTACGGGTTGCGCAGCAGCAGCATGAGCAGGGTGGCGCCGGTGAGGGCCAGCCAGCCCCGGACCACGGTCTGCTGGACGGGACGGACGCTCGCGCCGCGCGGCCAGCAGGCCAGGACGAAGGCGCCGCCGCCGACGAGGACCGCGAAACCGGCGTAGGAGACGTAGCGCGCGATGCCGTAGAGGGCGCCGACGAGACCGCCGCCGGCCGCCTGGTCGGGCAGGGCGACGGACGTCGTGGAGGGGGCGCCGATGGAGAAGGTGAAGGCGCCGGCGACGGGGTGGCTGTCGGCGGAGACGGCCTGCCAGGCCACGGTGTAGGTGCCGTCGGGCAGTCCGGCCCGGAGCGCCACGCCGTAGCGGACGATCGAGCCGCTGCAGAGGTCGAGTATCTCGCCGGTGTCGGCCCGCCGGCCCGCCGGGTCGAGGACCCGGATCGAGTCGGTGCTCATGGCGACCTGCTCGGAGAAGGTGAGGTTGACCTCCTTGGGAGCGGTGGCGACCACCGCCCCGTCCTTGGGATCGCTTGCCGTCAGCGCCGCGTGCGCGGACGCGGGTGCGGCGCCGGCGAGCAGCGTGCCGAGCAGCGCGGCCGCGAGTATCAGCAGCCGGGCCAGGGCGGTACCGAGGCGCGGGGCGGTGGTTGTCATCTTCCGGTTCACTCCGTCAGTTCTGTGAGAACTCCGTCAACGCGCTCAGTGCTGCTGCGGGTTGTGGTTGGCGGCTTCGACGGGAAGGTCGACCTTGATCGGGTCGGACTTCTCGAAGTGGAGCTCGATGCTGACCTTCTCGCCCTGCTTGGGCAGCTTCTTCAGCTCCATGAACATGATGTGGTTGCCGCCCCGGGCGAGCTGCAGCTCTCCGTTCGCGGGGATGTCGAAGGACTTCACCTCCTGCATCTTCTGGTTCTTCGTCTCGTGGATCGTGACGTCGTCCGAGATGCTGCTGGTGACCGAGGTGAGCTTGTCCGCGGTGCCGCTGTCGTTCTTGATGGTGAGGAAGCCCCCGGCCATGTCCATCACGGGCTGCGGCATGAACGCGCCGCTGACCTTGAGGGCGGGCTTGCCGTCCCCGGCCGCTTCGGACGAGGACGAGCACCCGGTCAGCGCGAGCGCGGCGGAGAGGGCCACGGCGGCGGACAGGGCGGTGGTGCGGCGGTTCACGGGTTCTCCCCCTTGATGAGCTTCGGCAGATCCTTGGCGTAGTCGTCGACGCTCGTGTCCTCGCCGTACAGGACGTAGCCCTGGTCGGTCGTCGGCGAGAAGGCGATCACCTGCGCTCCGTGCATGGAGACGACCTTGCCGTCCTTCCCCTTCTTCGGCGGGTCGATGCCGATGCCGATCTCCCGCGCCCCCGCCTGGATGGTGGAGAACGCGCCGGTCAGACCGGTGAAGGAGGGGTCGCCCGCGGCGGGCAGCCACTTGCCGAGCTCGGCCGGGGTGTCCCGCTCGGGGTCGGTGGTGACGAAGACGACCTGGAGCTTGTCCTGGTCGGCCTTGGGGAGCTGCTTCTTCGCGATGGCGATGTTGCTCATCGTCAGGGGGCAGACGTCGGGGCAGTGCGTGTAGCCGAAGTAGATGAGCGTCGGCTTGCCCTTGGTCCGCTCCCGCAGGTCGTACTTCTGGCCCTTGGTGTCGGTGAGGACGAGGCCGGGCTTGGTGAAGGGCCGGTCGAGGACGGTCGCGGCCCTGGTCGTGTCGTCGCCGCCGGAGACCACGGCGACCGAGCCGGAGCCGTTCGCCGAGGTCGTGCCGTCGCCACCGCCGCCGACGACGGCCGCGGTGATGCCGATCGCGGCGACGATCGCGACAGCGGCGACGATCAGCGGGGTGCGGCGCCCGGGGCGGGCGGGGCCGTCCCCGGGCTTGGGAGAGGGTGTCTTCTCTGCGGACATGCTGGTTCTTTCCGCTTGTTTCCGGGTGCTCTGGAGGAGGTGCGGCCGTCAGGCCGAGCGGCGGCGGCCGGCGAGGACACCGAAGGCGACGCCGGCGATGCCGACGAGGATGCCGATGACGCCGAGGATCCGGGCCGTGGTGTCGGAGGAGTCGGCGGCGGCCGTCTCCTCCTTCTCGTGGGAGTCGTCGCCGTGGCCGGCCTTGTCGTCCGCCGCGGGGGCCGAAGCCGAGGCCGACGGGGCGGCGCCGCCGTGGTGGTCGGCGGAGGCGGCGGAGAGCTTCAGGACCGGGGCGGGGTTCTGCGGCTCCTCCGCGCCCTCCTTCTGCTCCTCGATCCAGCGCACGACCTCCTTGTTGTCGTACGTCTGGATCGCCTTGAGGACCAGCTGGTCGGCGTCCTCGGGCAGCTGGCCGAGGGAGAGCGGGAACTGCTGGAACTGGCCGGGGGCGATCTTCGAGCCGTCGGCGGTCCACGTCACCTTGGAGACGGCCTCGTTGATCTTCTTGCCGTGGAGCTCCAGGGGCTTGCTGAGCTTGCTCTTGGTCACCTCGGCCTTCCAGCCGGGGACCGGCTGCGGCATGACGGAGGCCAGCGGGTGGTCGAGCGGGAAGTTGACCTCGACCTTCACGGTCGAGGCGTTGTCGCGCTCGTTCGGGACCTTGATGTTGACGGTCGCGTAGCCCCCCTTGGCGGCCTCGCCCTGCGGCTGCACGCTCACGTGCGCGAAGGCCGTACCGGACAGCAGCACGACGGAGGAGAGGGCGATGCCGCCGGCGAGGGCGACGCGGGTGGCGGAGACGCGGGAGGAGATACGGGAAACGCTCATGGCAGAAGACACTCCGGCTCGGGAGAGAGGCGAGGAAGTCCGGCGCGCGGGGGGACGGAACCCGGACCGGCGTGCGGACGTGCACGGCCCGCTCCCGGTGAGCGGTCCGTGTCAGGCGGCGAGAACGCAGGCGGCGGCCGGCGGGCCGCGCCTGATCACCGTGTCCTTGAGTGCCTCCGCCACCGGTGGCGGCGAGGAGTCGGGGGCGGTGCGTGCCGTCCGCCGCGGACCCGTTCCGGGTGCGGCCGCGAGGCCGTTCAGCAGGGCCCGTACGAGCCGGAGCGCGGCCCGCAGCGAGCGGACGAGGGTGCACTCGGCGAGCTCCGTCGCCCCCTGCTCGGAGAGTTCGACGAGCCGGACGAGGGCCAGGTCGCCGCGGCGCAGCAGCCAGCCCGTGGCCAGGGCCGCGAGCAGGTGGCCGAGGAGCATGGGCAGCCCGGGCAGCAGCTCGCCGCCGGGCGTGGTCGCCGCGGCCGCGTGCCCGAGGTGCGCTCCGGCACCCGCGTGGGCGGCCGCGGCCGGGTCCATGCCGGCCTCGCGGACGATCCGGGTGGCGTCGGCCGAGGTCAGGGACGAGGTCCCGGCGCCGCAGACGAGCCGGGCCGCCATCCGTACCAGGGCGTCGTCGGCCTGGTCGCTCAGGGCGAGCTTGAGCTGTCCGAGGCCGAAGAGGACGTGAAGGCCGAGCTGGCCGCCGGCGAGCGCGCCGACGACGAAGCCGAGGGAGCGTTCCCGCCCGGTGAAGAGGACCGTGATGCCGAAGACGCCGAGGAAGCCCGCCAGCAGCGTCCACAGGGGGATGCCCGCGCAGGCGGCGACGGCGTGCCCGAGCGCGGACAGCACGACGCAGACCGCGGTGAACACCGCGGCCCTCAGCAGCCGTGGAGCGAGCGCGGGGGCATTCATGGCGGGCCCATCATCGCACCACGGGCCCCACCGGTATGAGGCAGGTCCAGAAGGTCGTTCTTGGGCCGCTTGGGGGCCTACGGGGTGACATACACCGGCACGCGCGCCCGGTGCATCCGCCGAACGAGCGCTCTTGACGCGTCCGTGCGCTTACGAAGGCTTCTGTCCGGCAATAGGTATCCGTATGTCGAGCCGCTGCCGGGAGGCTGGAGCATGAGCATCTGGTGGTCACTCCATCTGCGGCGCGAAGCCGCGAGCGTGCCGCTCGCCCGAAGGCTTCTGCTGGGGACGATGGAGACGGCGGGTGTCGATCCCGACGTGTCGTACGAGCTGTCGGTCGCGCTGACCGAGGCGTGCGCGAACGCGGTCGAGCACGGCGGCCGTGGATCCGAGGGGGCCGGCCCGGCCGGCGCGGCCTACCGGGTGACGGCGTACCTGGACGGCGAGACCTGCCGTATCGAGGTGGCGGACTCGGGCCCCGGCTTCCCCGGCGTCGAGCTGCCCGCCGCGCCCTCGGACGCCGAGCACGGCCGGGGGCTGCGCCTCATCGAGGAGCTCGCGGACCACGTGCAGTTCGGCAACCGGTCGGGCCGGGGCGGCGCGGTGGTCAGCTTCGACAAGATCCTGAAATGGAAGGACAGCCCCTCCCTGCTCCTGGCGTGACCCGCGGGCACGCCCGCGTGACCTGCCGGGACGCCCGCGTGACCCCCGGGGCCGCCCGAGCGCCCCGCCGGGCCGTCCGCGTCCCGCCGCCGGTACGGGGAAGGGCCCCCGCCGGTCGGTCGGCGAGGGCCCTTCGGAATCCAACGTACGCGGGGGTCAGCCCTTCAGCGCGGCCATCCACGCCTCGACCTCGTCGGCGTGGCGCGGCAGCGCGTCCGACAGGTTCCGGTTGCCGTCCTCCGTGACGAGGATGTCGTCCTCGATCCGGACGCCGATGCCGCGGTACTCCTCGGGCACGGTCAGGTCGTCGGCCTGGAAGTACAGACCCGGCTCGACGGTCAGGCACATGCCCGGCGCGAGGGTCGTGTCGACGTAGGCCTCGGTGCGCGCGGCGGCGCAGTCGTGGACGTCCATGCCGAGCATGTGACCGGTGCCGTGCAGGGTCCAGCGGCGCTGGAGGCCGAGCTCCAGGACGCGCTCGACCGGGCCCTCGACGAGGCCCCACTCGACGAGCTTCTCGGCGAGGACGCGCTGCGCGGCGTCGTGGAAGTCGCGGTAGGCGGCGCCGGGCTTGACCGCGGCGATGCCGGCCTCCTGGGCCTCGTACACGGCGTCGTAGATCTTGCGCTGGAGCTCGGTGTACCGGCCGTTGATCGGCAGGGTGCGGGTGATGTCCGCGGTGTAGAGCTCGGTGGTCTCCACGCCGGCGTCGAGCAGCAGCAGGTCGCCGGAGCGGACGTCGCCGTCGTTGCGGACCCAGTGCAGGGTGGTGGCGTGCGGGCCGGCGGCGCAGATGGAGCCGTAGCCGATGTCGTTGCCCTCGACGCGGGCGCGGAGGAAGAAGGTGCCCTCGATGTAGCGCTCGCTGGTCGCCTCGGCCTTGTCGAGGACCTTGACGACGTCCTCGAAGCCGCGCGCGGTGGAGGCGCAGGCCTTCTCCAGCTCGGCGACCTCGAAGGAGTCCTTGATGAGGCGGGCCTCGGAGAGGTGGACGCGGAGTTCCTCGTCGCGCTCGGCGGTGACCTTGTCGGTCAGCGCGGCCTCGATGCCGGCGTCGTGGCCGCGGACGTTGCGGACGGGGCCGGTGGCCTCGCGCAGCGCCTCGGCCAGCTCGCGGACGTCCTTCGCGGGGATGCCCAGGAGCTGCTCGGCCTCGGTGAGGGAGTGGCGGCGGCCGACCCACAGCTCGCCCTGGCCGTCGAGCCAGAACTCGCCGTTCTCGCGGTCGGAGCGCGGCAGCAGGTAGATCGTCGCCTCGTGGCCGTCCTTCTCAGGCTCCAGGACGAGGACGCCGTCCTGGGTCTGGTCGCCGGTGAGGTAGGCGTACTCGGTGGAGGCGCGGAAGGCGTACTCGGTGTCGTTCGACCGGGTCTTGAGCTTGCCGGCGGGGATCACCAGGCGCTCGCCCGGGAAGCGGGCGGAGAGCGCGGCGCGGCGCTCGGCGGTCCGGCCGGCCTGGGCGATCGGCTCCAGGCCGTGCAGCTCGGTGTCGGCCCAGCCGGACTTCATGTTCTCGGCCAGCTCGTCGGAGACGCCCGGGTACAGGCCGTTCTTCCGCTGCTTGATCGCCTGTTCCTCAGTCTCTTCCGGGGTCTCCGGCGTGAGCTCCTCGGCCACGGGTCTGCCTCCTCTTGGTACGACACTGAACCCCCACCATCGTACGGTCGTACGGAAGGGGGCCCAGGGCCGGAAGACCCATTACCGGAATGTCACGCTCCGCTCATGTGCGGCCACGTCGGAGGGCGTCCCGGTCGCTCACTCGAAGCGGGCGGCGAGCAGGACCACGTCCTCCCCGTCCACGGCGGTGTCGAGCCCCTCGGGGAGCAGCGTCCGCAGGACGTGGTCGGCGACGGCGCCCGGGTCGCCGCGGTCCGCCCGCGGCACGCTCGACGCCGCCGCGTGGAGCCGCGCGAAGGCCCGGTCCATGGCGTCGCCGGTACGGCGGAGCAGCCCGTCCGTGTAGAGAAGCACCGTTTCTCCGGGTGCCGGGGACAGCTCCACGCTCGGCGCCTCCCAGCAGGACAGCATGCCGAGCGGGGCCGAGAGCGAGGTCTCGACGAACTCGGTGCGGCGCTCCCCGATGACCAGCGGCGGGGCGTGGCCGGCGCCGGCCAGCACGATCCGGCGCTGGGCGGGTTCGGCGTAGGCGAAGAGGGCGGTGGCCGAGCGGGCCGGCTCGGTCAGGCGCAGCAGGAGTTCGAGGTCGGAGAGGACCGCGACGGGGTCCTCGCCCTCCATCACCGCGTACGCGCGGAGGGAGGCGCGGAGCCGTCCCATGGCGGCGAGGGCGCTGGGTCCGGTGCCGGAGACCGAGCCCACGGCGAGCCCGAGGGCGCCCTCGGGCAGCGGCAGCGCGTCGTACCAGTCGCCGCCGCCCCGGGGCCCGGTGCGGTGCCGGGCGGCGAGCTGGACGCCGGGGACGCGCGGGAGGCGGCTGGGCAGCAGCTCCTCGGCGATGGTGGCGACCTGCACGCGGGCGCGTTCGACCTGGAGGAGGCGGGCGAGGTGCTCGGTGGCGAAGCGGCCGTACAGCCCGATCAGGTGGCGCTGGCGGTCGGTGGGCTCGGCGGGCTCGTCGTAGAGCCAGACGGCGGCGCCGAGCCGGCCGGCCTCCTCGGTGGCGAGGGGGAGGGCGTAGCTGGCGGCGTAGCCGAGGCGGGCGGCGACCTCGCGGTGGCGGGGGTCGAGTCCCTCCTCGGTGCGCACGTCGCGGATGGCGATGGGGTCGGGGATCCGCTCGGGTGCCTGCTCGGTGCGGACCGGGTCGGGGAGGCCGTCGAGGAGGCGGCCGTAGTGGCCGGCGCCGCACGGGACGGTCTCGATCGTGCCGAGCTCCGCGTGCGCGAGGCCGAGTCCGATGGTGGAGGCGGGGCCGAGTCCGTCGGCCGGTTCGAGGACGGCCATGCCGCGGCGGGCGCCGACGAGGGCGGAGCCGGCGCCGAGGACCTCGCGGAGGGCCTCGTCGAGGGAGGCGGTCCTGATGAGGCGCTCGGTGAGTTCGTGGAGGGTGGTGAGGTCGGAGACCCAGGTGGCGAGCCGGTCCTGGATCAGCGCTCCCGGCGGGGAGACCGGTTCGGAGGGTGCCGCCGCCGCGGGGACGCCGGAGAGGGGCGCCGTAGTGTGCGGGGGTCCGGGAACCGTGGAGTCGATTCCGGCCACTTTCGGCATGTGCGGGGCACTCATGTCAGTCGGCTTTCCGACCGGTGCGTTTGACGCCATAGCATCGCAAACCCCCATGTCATTCTGAGCCGCTCGATGCATCCACATGTACACGCACAAGAGGAACGATGTCCAGCATTGTCCCCACGGGACTTGTGGTGTCCGGGAGGTCGTGCGAGAGGGTTGAAGTCCAGGCGAAGTTGGCCGAAAATTGTCCCCGCTGTGCACCTTTTGCGGTCGACTGGCGTCGTTTCAAGGCGCGTCATTCCGAGCGTGCTGGGTACGTAGTCGATGACAGGCAGGGGCAGTTGGAGCTGCCCCGGAACGCTTCGCGGGACCCCGGCGTCTTCCACGCCGCAGGCCGCGGCCCGTCACCGAGTGGCGGGGATCGTGTTCTGGCCCGCCTCTGGTGCAGACCCGGCTCCACCTCGTTCTGACCTGGCTCCACCTGGTACTGACCCGCTCCATCCGGTTTCCACGTGGTTCCACCCGGTCCGGCCCGGCCGGCCCCGCTCCGGCAGGGGCCGTCACCCCGCCCGACCCGGTACGCGCTGATACGCACGGTGAAGTGTCCTGTACATGGTGTGATGTGGATTCGGCGTTCAACGGAAAGGAACGAGCGCTCATGCGCGAGATCCTCGGAAGGCGACGCAGGCTCCGGTTCCGGCGCAAGGCGAGGACCGCCCGGCTCGACGCGGCGGTCACCTTCGCCGTCGAGTGGAACTGGCCCGTCCTGCCGGGAGCAGGCCTGAGAGCGACGACCCGAACGGCCGCGGGGGCCGCCTGCTCCTGCCCCGACCCCGAGTGCGCGGTGCCCGGCGCGCACCCCTACGACCCCGGGCTGCTCGCGGCCACCACCGACGAGCGGATGATCCGCTGGTGGTGGACCCGGCGCCCGGACGCACCCGTCGTCCTGGCCACGGGCGGAGGCGCCCCCTGCGCGGTCAGCCTGCCCGCGGTGGCGGGGGCGCGGGCGCTCGCCGCGCTCGACGCGACGGGCATGCGGCTCGGCCCGGTGGTCGCGACCCCGACCCGGTGGTCGATCCTCGTCGCCCCCTACGGCCTGGAGCGGCTCGGCGAGCTGCTGTACGCGAAGGACAGCGTCCCCAGCTCGCTGCGCTTCCACGGGGAGGGCGGCTATCTGCTCCTGCCGCCCTCGGTCGCCGGAACCGGACAGGTCCGGTGGGAGCGTGCCCCGCTCGCGGGCTCGGCCCGGCCGTGGCTGCCGGACGTGGAGGCCGTGGTGGACGCACTGGTGGAGGCGAGCAGCAGCACCCCGGGCGGCGGGAGCCGGCTGGCGTACTGAGCGGCGCGGGAGCCGGCCGGCATACGGAGCGACCGCTCGCCGGATCGCCGGGATACGGAGCGACCGCTCGCCGGGACCGGGGCGGGCGGCCGTCGACGGTCTTCACCCGAACGGGTGTGTCCTGGTCCGACTTGTACGGGAAACGGGCGCGCGGCCGACCGCGCGCCCGTCGGCCGCCGCTATGTTCGGCGCACCGTTCAAGATCTCCGGCAGAGCAGGAGCAGGGAGCAGGTGGGGCGCATGGGTCCGGTGAACCTCCGCACGGTCGGACTCGGGGCCGCCGTCACGGTCGCCGTCCTGGTCCCCCTGGTCGCGAGAGCGGGGTCGACGGGCGAGCCCGCGGCCGGCGGGTCGGCACGGCCCGCGGGCGCCGCCGGGGCGAGCTCCGCCGGGACCGGTGCCGCCGGTGCCTCCGACGCGAAGCCGGGGGACGTGCTGGAGGGGCTCGGTCTGGGCGGCCGGACGGAGTCGGCCGCCGACCCGGCCGCGCCTTCCGCCCCCGCCGTCCCCGTCACTCCCCGTGACACCCCCGCCGCACCGGACGTTCCGGAGAGGGTCACGCATTGTGGGCCGGAACTCGCCTCTCCCGAGGGGGTCGAGGCGCAGACCTGTGTCCTGTCGGAGGGATCCGACACCTGGGGACGCACGTACTACCGAAACGCCACCGGCCGGAATCTCGACGCGTTTCTGACCCTCATGGCGCCCGGCGGGCGCACCGTGCAGGTCCGCTGCCCGGTCGCCGCGCAGGACGAACCGGGTGCCTGCGAAACGCCCAGGGAACGCGGTCGGGGGGTGGCCACGGCCTATACGGCGGTCGCGGAATTCGCCGGAGCGGGCGAGGGGGGCAACACTCCGCTGCTGCTGAGGGCCGGGAGCAACACGGCGGGCAGTGAAGGAAGTTGAACGTCGACGCCCCGCGGTGGGCGGCGGCGGACATGGAAAGGCCCGATCGCTGGCGACGGGGGATGCACCAGCGACCGGGCTTCCAGAACGGTAACAAGAGATCTGCTGTTCGCAAATTCGATCTCGGTTATTCGGACAGGGATTTACTCGGCCGAAGACCGCGTTGTGGCGGAAGTCACCGACTGGTCGGTCTGTCAGTCACCGATACCGTGCGGGGTATCAGCTGAGAGTGACCTGACGGTTCGTGAGGCCGCCGCGCGCCCGACGCTCCTCCGCGGTGAGCGGAGCGTCCGAGGCGAGCGCCTCGGTCAGCCGCTCGGCGAACTCGGCGGCGGGCTTCTCGCACTCCTCGGCGGTCATCGCGGTGGGCAGGTCCCAGACCGGCACCATGAGCCCGTGCGCGCGGAACGAGCCGACGAGGCGGGTGTCCGCGCCGATGGAGGTGCCGCCGGCGGCCTGGAGCCGGGCGAGCGCGTCGAGGAGCTTCTCCTCCGGGTACGGCATGACCCAGCGCAGGTGGTTCTTGTCCGGGGTCTCGCACCAGTACGCCGAGTCGACGCTCGTCAGCTTCACGGTCGGGATGGCGGCGGCGTTGGCCCGCTCCAGGGAGGCGGCGACCTCCGGGTCCGGGCCGTCCGCGGACTGCGGGATCCAGAACTCGAAGCCGGTGTGGACCTCGGGGGCGAAGGCGGCGTCGGCGTCGAGCAGGTCCTGCAGACGCGGGCCCTCGGCGGGGACGCGGCGCGGCGGGACCGGGTTGCCCGGCTCGGTCTCCAGCGCGCGCTCAAGGGTGTCGGCGAGGTCGCGGGCGAGGTCGCCGGAGGTGGAGTCGTTCTGCAGGGCGAGCAGCACGGAGCCGTCCTCGCGGCGCAGGGCGGGCCAGGCCATCGGCAGCACCGTCGCGAGCGTCACGGAGGGGACGCCCTCCGGGAGCCCGCCCTTGAGGGTGAGCGGCACGGTGGCGGCGGGCACGAGCTCGCGCAGCGCGACCCAGTCGCACTCGCCGGGCAGGCCCTCGAAGGGGCGCTGGACGAGCTCGGTCACGGCGTGCGCGGCGGCCCGGCCGTGACACGCCTTGTAGCGGCGGCCCGAACCGCACGGGCAGGGCTCGCGCGCGCCGACGACCGGGATCTCCCCGCTCGTGACCTGTGCCTGACCGGTCTTGCCGGCCTTCGTCTGGGGGCGCTTCTTGGCCATGGTGTGGCTTTCTCCCGATCGCGGCGTTGCGGTGCTTGTTCCGGGCGCGAGCCTAGCCGTACCGCGCACCGCCGCCCTTCAGGCGGGCCGCTGCCCGCCCCTCGTACGCCACCGGCCTCCGAGCCCGCACCGGGACCGGTCCCGACTGCCGTACGCCCGCGATGCCGGCCGCCGTACGGGGTCGGTCCCGGTCGCCGCACGCCCGTGATCCCGGCGCCGGTCGCTGCCGTCGTACGGCGTGGGTCCCGCCCGTCGTCCCGCGGTCAGTCCAGGTCGTCGTACGCGTCCAGGATGTCGAAGCGGGAGCCGCCGCCGACACGGGCGGCGAAGTCCTCGCGGCGGTGTCCCTCGGTGACCACCACCCAGACCGTCACCTCGCCGGTCGCGCTGTCCCGCACGCCCCAGTCCTGGGCCAGCGCGCTGATGATGTTCAGCCCGCGGCCGCCCCGGGCGGTCACCGACGGCGTCGCCGGAACGGGCCGGGTCGGGCCGCCTCCGTCGGTCACCTCGACCCTGAGTCCGCCCGCCGGGTCGACCCGCCAGGCCGCCCGCACGTCCCCGTCGCCCCGATCCGCGTGCCCCAGCGGCCTGCCGTACCGGCAGGCATTGCTGAGCAGCTCGGAAAGGATCAGTACCGCGTCGTCGACGACCGATTCGGACATCCCGCTGCGGTACAGCTCGTCCCGCATCCGGTGTCGCGCCTCACCCACGCCCGCAGGGCCATGGGGTACGGCCATGCTCGACGACGTGGGCACCTCCTGTGCCACCACCAACGCCACCCCCGAGACCTCCTTTGCCCCACGCCACCGTGTGGATGCCCCAATGGCCTGGACCGGAAACCGGCCAATCCGTGTGCGATGAGGCACTCGTGACGATCGCGTACGCGCGGAACGCGCCGGTGCACTCCCCGGCGGACCCGAGAAGCCTTGTGGCACAAGGGAAAGACGGGGCCGGAGAGGCGGGAACGCGTCACGCGCGCGGCCAGGACGCTCAGTCGCGGCCGAGCTGGGCGAGGACCTGCTTGGGACGGTTGGTGATGATCGCGTCCACCCCGAGGCGCTCGCAGAGCTCGACGTCCTCGGCGTCGTCCACGGTCCAGACGTGCACCTGGTGCCCGGCCTTCTGCAGCCTGAGGATCACGGCCGGGTGGTGCCGCACGATCCTGATCGACGGCCCGGCGATGCGCGCGCCCGCGGGGAGCCGTCCGTCGCGCAGCCGCGGCGAGACGAACTGGGCCAGGTGCACGGTGGGCAGCGTCGGCGACGCGGCGGCGATCCGGCTCAGAGAGCGGGCCGAGAAGCTCATGACGCGTACCGGGGATTCCGCGGGGGACGCGGGCGCGTCCAGCCCGAAACGCCTGAGGAGCTGGAGCAGCTTCTCCTCGACCTGGCCCGCCCAGCGGGTGGGGTGCTTGGTCTCGACGGCCAGCTCGACGCGGCGCCCGGCGTCGGAGACCAGCTCCAGGAGCCGCTCCAGGGTGAGGACGGAGGTGTACCCGGGATCGCCCCAGTCGGGGCTCTCGCCGGACTCGTCGTGGCCCTTCCAGGTGCCGAAGTCGAGGGCGGTGAGATCGGCGAGCTCCAGGGCGGAGACGGCCCCGCGGCCGTTCGAGGTGCGGTCGACGCGGCGGTCGTGGACGCAGACGAGATGGCCGTCGGCGGTGAGCCGGACGTCGCACTCCAGGGCGTCGGCGCCGTCCTCGATGGCCTTCACATAGGCGGCCAGGGTGTGTTCCGGAGCGTCTTCGGAGGCTCCACGGTGGGCGACGACCTGGAGGGGGACGCTGTTCGGGTGCTGCCGTGCGTGAGTCACGGCGTCATGGTGCCATTGGCGGGGTGGAGCGGGCACACCGGAAGGTGTCCGTTCTGTCCGTATATAAAGGTAGGGGGGTGAACGCACAGCTCCGCCTTACAGCGGCCTGACGTCCTGTGGGAAAAGCTGGTGCAGCACCCTGGACCCCATAGGTGACCAGTAGGTACCACCACCCCACCCCGCGCAGTCAACGAGGAGAGCGAGCTGTGAGCACCGAGAACGAGGGCACGGCGGTACCGGCGGAACACCCGGCTGCCCCGTCCACCCCTCCGACGCCTCCGACGCCTCCGTCGAGCCCTCCGGCCTCGACCCCCGCACCCACGCCGGCCCCCGCACCGGCACCGGCGGACCCCCCGACGGTCGCGCAGGCCCCGGTCCCCGACGGAGCGCCGGAACCGGCGCCGGCCCACGCCCCCGGCCCCGCCGACACGGCCCACACCCCTACGCCGGCCCCCGCGGCCCCCGCGGCCGCCGGGGCCGGCTGGCCGCCGCCCCCGCCGACCGTGCCGGCCTGGGGTGCCCCGGTGCCGCCCGAGCACCCCGCCCCCGCGGCGCCCCGGCGACGGGCCGGCGGCCTGGTGGCGGCGGTCCTGGTCGCGGCGCTCGTCGCGGGCGGCATCGGCGGCGGCATCGGCTACTGGGCCGCCGAGCGCGGTGACGACGGCGTCAGCTCCACCACCGTCTCCTCCGGCGACGCCCCGGCGTCCTTCAAGCGCGAACCGGGCACCGTCGCGGCGGTCGCCGCGACCGCGCTGCCCAGCGTGGTCACCATCCAGGCGAAGTCGGGCGGCTCGCAGGGCGAGGGCGGCACGGGCACGGGCTTCGTGTACGACCAGGAGGGCCACATCGTCACCAACAACCACGTGGTGGCGTCGGCGGCGGACGGCGGCACGCTCTCCGTGACGTTCCCGGACGGCAAGTCGTACGACGCGGAGGTCGTCGGCCGGGCCGAGGGCTACGACGTGGCCGTACTGAAGCTGACGAACGCGCCCAAGGGCCTGAAGCCGCTGCCCCTGGGCGACTCGGACAAGGTGGCGGTCGGCGACTCGACGATCGCGATCGGCGCGCCCTTCGGTCTGTCGAACACCGTGACCACCGGCATCATCAGCGCGAAGAACCGCCCGGTGGCCTCGGGCGACGGTTCGGGCGGCAGCAACTCGTACATGAGCGCGCTGCAGACCGACGCGTCGATCAACCCGGGCAACTCCGGCGGTCCGCTGCTGGACGCGAGCGGTGCGGTCATCGGCATCAACTCGGCCATCCAGTCCACCGGGAACGGCTTCGGCCAGTCCCAGGCGGGGTCGATCGGCCTGGGCTTCGCGATCCCGGTGAACCAGGCGAAGAACGTGGCCCAGCAGCTGATCAGGACGGGCAAGCCGGTGTACCCGGTGATCGGCGCGACGGTGAACATGCAGGAGCAGGGCGAGGGCGCGACGATCGCCTCCCAGGGCTCGGGCGGCACCCCTTCGGTGACCCCGAACGGCCCGGCGGCGAAGGCGGGCCTGAAGGCCGGTGACGTGATCACGGGCTTCGGCGGCCACCCGATCGACAGCGGTCCGTCGCTGATCAGCGAGATCTGGACCCACAAGCCGGGCGACCAGGTCAAGATCACGTACGAGCGGGACGGCCGGACGGCCGAGGCGACGGTCACCCTCGGCGAGCGCACCGGCGACAGCTGACCGGCTAGGCTGTCCCCCGCGCCGCAGGTGGACACACCGCCGGCGCGGGGTGGGTTGCCCGAGCGGCCTAAGGGAACGGTCTTGAAAACCGTCGTGGCAGCGATGTCACCGTGGGTTCAAATCCCACACCCACCGCACCGTGCACGACGTGGCGACACACAGGAGGGCGGGTCCCGGACACCGGGGCCCGCCCTTCGCGTCGGTTCCGTCCCCCGTCCCCGCCCCCGCGTCTTCCGTGCCCTCGCGTCACCCCGGCCCTCCCTCACCCCCTTCCCTCCCCCGTCTCTCCGTCCCCTTCCGACCCGTCCCCCGGGGCCGCGTCGGGGTCCGGGCGGGCTCCAGCGGATGCGGGACTCGGGTGGTGCCGTGATGCTGGAGGGGCTGGAACAGTGGCTAGGAGGGCCAGGATGTCTGTGTTCGACAAGCTCAAGGGAATGCTGAAGGGCCACGAGGATCAGGCCTCCAAGGGTGTCGACCAGGCCGGCGACCTCGTCGACAAGAAGACGCAGGGCAAGTACGCCGGCCATGTCGACACCGCCCAGGAGAAGCTCAAGGGGCAGCTGGGAGACACGGGCGCACGGCCGGACTCTCCGCCGCAGCCCCCGCCGCCGCCCCAGCAGTAGCGCGAGGAGTGCCGCACGACCCGTGCGTCACCCGTGTGGCGAGGGCGCCCCGGAGCCGTCTCCGGGGCGCCCTTTTCCGGGTGCGGGCGCGGTGCCCCTTCGGGTTTCATGGGGACTCGGAGAGCTGTGGGCGGCCGGAGGAGGACTGTCGTGGTGCGGATCGTGCTCGTGCAGGGGGACATCACCGCCGAGGCCGTGGACGCGATCGTGAACGCCGCGAACTCCTCGCTGCTGGGCGGTGGCGGGGTCGACGGGGCGATCCACCGCAAGGGCGGCCCCGAGATCCTCTCCGCCTGCCAGGACCTGCGGCGTTCCCGGTACGGAAAGGGGCTGGCGACCGGGCGGGCCGTGGCGACCACGGCGGGACGACTGCCGGCCCGGCACGTGATCCACACGGTGGGACCGGTCTGGTCGCGCGACGAGGACCGTTCGGAGCTGCTGGCCTCCTGCTACCGCGAATCCCTGCGGATCGCCGACGAGTTGGGCGACCGCACGGTGGCGTTCCCCGCCGTCTCCACCGGGGTCTACGGCTGGCCGATGGACGACGGCGCCCGGATCGCCGTACGGACCGTGCGGGCCGCCCGTACCGACGTGGAGGAGGTCCGCTTCGTGCTCTTCGACGCCGCGGCGTACGCGGCCTTCGAGGCGGCCGCGGGGGAGCCGGACGTCCCGTAGCGGGGGACGCCGACCTCGCGGAACGCGTTGACCACACAGAACACGTCGACCACACGGAGCGCATGGAGCGCATGGAGCGCATGGAGCGCACGGAGCGCACGGAGCGCACGGAGCGCACGGAGCAGGCGGCCCCGGGGGTCGGGCTCGCCCGTGCCGCCGCCTCCCCTTGATCGAACTGTTCTTCCGCCCTGCTCTGCCGTTCGGTTCCTGCGGGTGGGGGGCGCGCCGCGTCGATCCCCCGGTGGGGAGATTGGCGGGAAATCTGCCGGAACGCTTCCTCCCTTGCGGCGCCCGGGCCGAGCGTGTCCGGAACCCTCTCCGTCGCTGTGAGCTGCGCCTTTGTCGGGTGCTGTCTGGTTTATCGGCTTGTCCTCACGCTTGCGGGGGAATCAGGCGCTCCGGTCTGGTTCGCCGGGGATTCGGTGGGCAACTCTGGATTCGCGACGTCGAGCACAACGACCGAGGCGGTCGGCCAACTGCCTTGGAAACAGCTTTACTTCATCGCACTTCAGAGCAGTTCCGTGCAACAGCACCAGCTTTCAGTTCCCGGAGGAACACACATGGCAAGCATCCGTACCGCCCGCATCGTCGCCGTCGCCGCCGCCCTCCCCCTCGCCGCGGCGCTCTTCACCGGGGTGGCGCAGGCCGACAACGGCGGGTTCGCGGACGACGGATCGAACACGAGCGTCGCCTCGATCGTCGGCAGCGGCGTGGGCGGGGCCAACCTCGGCAACTCGACCACGACGCAGCAGGTGGCGACCGGTTCCGGCGCCTCGAACCAGAACAACACGGCCAGTGTGAACGGCTCCGCGTTCACCCACATCGCCCAGAACAACGCGGTGGTCAACTTCAACCCGTGGTGGTGATCCGCCCGGCACGGCAGCCGGCCCGACGGGGGGCGTGACCGCGGTGTGAACGACGGCCTGTGCGCCGGTACCCGGTACCGGTGTGCGGGCCGTCGCGCGTGTCCAGGGGAGCGCGCGCGGTCGGTCGTCGACCTTGACAGGGGTCCTGAATCTGACGGACAGTCAGAAATCTCAGTCGTCCCACGGGAGGCCGTCGCCGTGCACCTCGCCCCGACCGAGCGGCAGCTGCGGCTGCGCGCCGAACTCCGCGCGTATTTCCGGGAGCTGATGCCCCAAGGCCCGCCGCCCGCCACCGACACCGAGGCCCAGCGACGGCTGCTGCGCCGGATCGGAGCGGACGGACTCCTGGGGATCGGCTGGCCCGAGGAGTACGGCGGACAGGGACGCGGTCCCGACGAGCAGTTCGTCTTCTTCGACGAGGCGTACCGCGCGGGCGCCCCCGTCTCGATGGTCACGCTCAACACCGTCGGCCCCACCCTCATGGCGTACGGGACGGAGGAGCAGAAGGCCTTCCTCCTGCCCCGGATCCTGCGCGGGGAGGCCGTCTTCGCCATCGGGTACAGCGAGCCCGGCGCGGGCACCGACCTCGCCTCCCTCCGGACGCGCGCCAGGCGCGACGGCGGGTCGTGGCTGATCGACGGCCAGAAGGTCTTCACCTCCAACGCCCAGAACGCCGACTGGATCTGGCTCGCCTGCCGGACCGATCCCGACGCGCCCCCGCACCGGGGGATCTCGATCGTCCTCGTCCCCACCGACGCCGAGGGCTTCTCGTGGACGCCGATCGAGACCGTGGGCGGGCTCACGACCACGGCCACCCACTACGACGGGATCCGGGTCCCCGAGGGGAACCTCGTCGGGCCCGAGCACGGCGGCTGGGGGCTCATCACCAGCCAGCTCAACCACGAGCGGGTCGCGCTCGCCGCGATCGGGATGCAGGCGGAGGACTTCTTCGGCGCCGTGCTCGACCGGGCCCGTACCCCCGATCCGGTGACGGGCAGGCGCCGCATTGACGAGCCCTGGGTGCGGATCCGGGCCGCCGAAGCGCATGCCCGGCTGGCTGCGACACGCCTGCTCAACTGGCGTCTGGTGGGGGATGTGGGGGCCGGCCGACTGGCCCCGGGGGACGCGAGCGGCGTGAAGTTCGCGGGAACCGAATCGGCGGTGGAGGTGTATCGAATATGTCAGGAGATCGCGGGCGGCGCGGGGACGGTGCGAGCGGGATCGCCGGGGGAGTTCGACGGCGGTGAGCTGGAGCGCATGAACCGCGCCGCGCAGATCAACACCTTCGGGGGAGGGGTGAGCGAGGTGCAGCGCGAGATCGTCGCGAGGATGCGGCTCGGCATGAAGGGGAGGGGGCGGCGATGACCCCCACGCAGCGGGAGGAGGGTCCCGACCGGGCGCCGGACGGGCTGGCGGAGCGGCTCGCCGGGTTCGCCGGGCGGACCGCCGCGGAGGCCGGCGTCGGCAAGGACCCGGTCAACCTGCCCATGATCCGGCACTGGTGCGAAGCCATGGGGGACGATCATCCCGCCTATCGGGGGCCCGACGCGGTCGCGCCGCCGACGATGCTCCAGGCCTGGACGATGGGCGGCCTCTCGGGGCACACGGCCCGCTCCTCGGTCCACGACGAGCTGTTCGCCCTCCTCGACGGGGCCGGGTTCACCTCGGTGGTCGCGACCGACTGCGAGCAGGAGTACCTGCGGCCGCTGCGGCCGGGCGACGAGATCACCTTCGAGACCGTCATCGAGTCCGTGTCGGGGCTCAAGACCACCCGGCTCGGCTCCGGGCACTTCGTGACCACGCGGACCGACGTCCGCGCCGGCGGGCAGCCCGCCGGCACCCACCGCTTCCGCATCCTCAAGTACGCGCCCGCCGCACGGCCGCGCGAGCCGGAGCCCCCCGCCGGGCCGGCCGCCCGCCGCCCCCGGCCCGTGATCAACCGGGACAACGCCGGATTCTGGGAGGGCGTGGCCGGACACCGGCTGCTCATCCAGCGCTGCGCCGCCTGCGCGGCCCTGCGCTTCCCCTGGCTGCCCGGATGCGCCGACTGCGGCTCCCCGGAGTGGGACACGGTCGAGGCGAGCGGCGCCGGGACGGTCTACTCGTACGTGGTGATGCACCACCCGCCGTTCCCGGCGTTCGATCCGCCGTACGCGGTCGGTCTCGTCGAACTGGCCGAGGGCGTGCGGATCGTGAGCAACGTGGTGGGCGTGCCGTACGACAAGGTGCGGATCGGGATGCCGGTGCGGCTGGAGTTCCTGCGGGTCGACGAGGAGCTGGAGCTCCCCGTCTTCCGCGCGGGAGGGGAGGACTGACATGGACTTCACCCCCACCGAGGAGCAGGAGGCGGCCCGTGGGCTGGCCGCCCGGATCTTCGCCGACCTCGCCACCCACGAGCGGCTCGGGGCGGCCGGCACCGGCAGCGACCCCGAGCTGTGGAAGGCCCTCTGCGCCGCCGGGCTGCCCGGCTCGGTTGAGGAGACCGGCCTGCTCGGCCTCGTCCTCCTCCTGGAGGAGCAGGGCCGGGTGACGGCACAGGTGCCGTTCGCCGCGACCTGTGTGTACGGGATCCTCGCCGTCGCCCGGCACGGCACGGACGAGCAGCGCGCCCGGCTGCTGCCCGGGCTCCGTGAGGGGACGACGGTGGCGACGGGTGCCTTCCCCGCCTCCGGCGCGGTCACCTCGCACCGGGGACGGCTCAGCGGGACCGCTGACGGGGTGCCGTGGCTCCGGGACGCCACGCACGTCCTCGTCCCCGACGCGGACCACGTCCTGTGGCTGGTCCGCACCGAGGACGCGGCCCGGATCGACCCCGTCGAACTCACCGCGCCCTGGTCAGCCGGCCGGCTCGTCCTGGACGAGGCGCCGGGAGAGCGGCTCGGCGGAGACGGCGGCGGAAGAGACGCAGCGGTGGGCGGAGGCGTGGCCGGGGGCGCCGCCTACGCCGAGGTCCTCGCCGCCGCCCGGACCGCGTTCGCGGGGCTGCAGGCCGGGGTCTGCGCGGGTTCGCTGGCCAGGGCCGTGGAGTACACGGCCGTACGGGAGCAGTTCGGCCGTCCGCTCGCCACCCACCAGGCCGTGCAGCTGCGGGCCGCCGACGCCCACATGGACACCGAGGCCATCCGGGTCACCGCCTACGAGGCCGCCTGGCGGCACGACGAGGGGCTGGACGCGCACGCGGCCGCCCTGACCGCCGCCTGGTGGGCCTCCGAGGCGGGGAAGCGGGTCGTGCACGCCGGCCAGCACCTGCACGGCGGCATGGGGGCGGACCTCGACCACCCGGTGCACCGGCACTTCCTGTGGGGCCGACAGCTCGACGCGCACCTCGGGTGCGGCACCGAAGTCCTCGCCGAACTCGGCGACCTGCTCGCCGAAGGAGACCCGTCATGACGTCCGGCACGGAGACCTTCGCCGAGCCCGGGGACGAGCTGCCGCCGCTGACGATCCCGATCACCCGCACCCTGATCGTCGCCGGGGCCGTCGCCTCCCGCGACTACCAGGACGTGCACCACGACGCCGAACTGGCCCGGGAGAAGGGCTCTCCGGACATCTTCATGAACATCCTCACGACCAACGGACTGGTCGGCCGGTACATCACCGACCACTTCGGCCCCCGTGCCGTCCTGCGCAGGGTCGCCATCCGGCTCGGCGCCCCCAACCACCCCGGCGACACCATGGTGCTGACCGGCACGGTCACCGAGGTCGACGGGGACACCGCGCACGTCCGGGTCGTCGGCGCGAACGGGCTGGGGCACCACGTCACCGGGACCGTCACCGTGCGGGTGCCGCGATGAGCCTCCGCACCCGGGACGGCCTCGGCGGCCGGGCGGCCGTGGCGGGCATCGGGGCCACCGAGTTCTCCAAGGACTCGGGCCGCAGCGAGCTGTCGCTCGCTGCCGAGGCGGTCCGGGCGGCCCTCGACGACGCCGGTCTCGCCCCCGGCGACGTCGACGGCATGGTCACCTTCACCATGGACACCAGTCCCGAGATCACGGTCGCCCAGGCCTGCGGCATCGGCGAGCTGTCCTTCTTCTCCCGTGTGCACTACGGCGGCGGGGCCGCCTGCGCCACCGTGCAGCAGGCCGCGCTCGCCGTCGCCACCGGCGTCGCGGAGGTGGTCGTCTGCTACCGGGCGTTCAACGAGCGCTCGGGGCGCCGCTTCGGCTCCGGTGTGCAGCAGCGGGAGCCCTCCGCCGAGGGCGTCGCCCTTGGCTGGCAGCTGCCCTTCGGGCTGCTCACCCCGGCCTCCTGGGTCGCGATGACCGCCCAGCGGTACCTGCACACCTACGGTCTGACGCCGGACGCGTTCGGGCACGTCGCCGTGACGGACCGGCGCCACGCCGCCCGCAACCCCGCCGCGTACTTCCACGGGAAGCCGATCACCCTCGCCGACCACGCCGCGTCGCGCTGGATCGTCGAGCCGCTCCGGCTGCTGGACTGCTGCCAGGAGACCGACGGCGGTCAGGCGATCGTGGTCACCTCCGTCGAGCGCGCCCGCGACCTGCGGCGCCCGCCGGCCGTGGTCCTCGCGGCGGCGCAGGGCGCCGGCCGGAAGCAGGAGGCGATGACCAGCTTCCACCGGGACGAGCTGACGGGGCTTCCGGAGATGGGGGCGGTGGCCCGGCAGCTCTGGCGGACCTCGGGCCTCGCGCCGGGCGAGATCGACGTGGCCGTCCTCTACGACCACTTCACCCCGTTCGTGCTGATGCAGCTGGAGGAGTTCGGCTTCTGCGGTCCGGGGGAGGCGGCCGACTTCGTCGCGGCGGACGCGCTCCCCCTGAACACCCACGGGGGGCAGCTCGGCGAGGCCTATCTGCACGGGATGAACGGCATAGCGGAGGCGGTGCGGCAGCTGCGCGGGACGTCCGTGAACCAGGTGCCGGGGACGGAGCGGACGTTGGTGACGGCGGGGACGGGGGTTCCCACGTCCGGGTTGATCCTGGGCACGGACGGCTGAGGCGACGGCTCCTGCGGTGGCCGCGCGGGGCGGGCGGATCTTGACTCGCGCCATGAGCACTCACGCGTCACGACCGGAGCCCACTCCCGCACCGGACCGCAGGCCTGAGCCCGCGTCACCCGTCCGCCCGCCGTCCCCGCCACCGCCCGGAGCCCGGGACAGCGCCCCGGACCGGACCCCGGTGGACACCTCGTTCCCGTCCTCGTCCCTCACCCCCACCGGCACCCCCACCAGGACCTCCACCGAGACCCCCACCGGCACCCCGGTCACGCCCCCGCCCCCGCCCCCGGTCCCGTCCCCGTACCCCACCCCACCCCGTGCCCCCGTCGGCGGGCCGGGGCGGGGCGGGCGGCGGGCTTCCGTGCGACTCGTGGTCGGGGCCGTCGCGGCGGCGCTGGCCGGGACGGTGCTGTTCAGCGCCCCCGTGCCGACCGGGTCGCCCGGCCTGCTGCCCGCTCCCGCCGCCGGACCCGGGGCCGCCGGCGCCCCGGCCGCCGGACCCGGCGGCGCCCCGGGGAGCCAGGCCGCCGCCGACCCCGTGTACTTCGCCGGACGGGCCTTCGACACGTGCGAGGCGCCGTCCCTCGCGGTGATGGACGCCTGGCGCAGTTCGCCGTACGGGGCCGTCGGGATCTACTTCGGCGGGCGCGGGCGCGGCTGCCCCGTCCAGCGGGAGCTGACCCCGGACTGGGTCGCCTCCGTGCACACCATGGGCTGGCGGCTGCTGCCGCTCTTCGTCGGTTCGCAGGCGCCGTGCGTGAACGCCGCGGCGAAGCGGCCCTTCGCCCTCGGCGGGAACCCCTCGGGCCAGGGCACCCGGGAGGGGGCCGAGGCGGTGCAGGCCGCGCGGGCCCTGGGCCTGGACGCGAGCAGCCCGCTGTACCTCGACATCGAGGCGTACGCGCAGGACGACGCGGCCTGCGCCGCGACCACCCTCTCCTTCGTCCGCGCCTGGAACCGGGAGGTGCGCCGCCTCGGCTACCTGCCCGGGTTCTACAGCAGCGCCGACACGGGAGTGCGGGACATGGAGGCGGCGCGGCGGGCGGGGACGCCCGATCTGCCGTCCGTGATGTGGTTCGCCCGCTGGCTGGGGCGGCCCGCGCTCGCCTCCGAGCCGGTGCTGCACCCGCAGGCCTGGACGCCGCACGCCCGGATCCACCAGTACGCGGGCAACGTCGCCGAGACGTACGGTGGCCGGCGGATGCTCATCGACCGGAACACGATGGACGCCCCCGTCGCCCGCGTCGCCCCCTCGGCCGTGGGCGTGACCGGGGTCGCCGACCGGGCGGAGGGCGGGGCGCCACCGGTCCGCCGACCCTGAGGGGGCCCGGAGGGGTCTCCACCCAGAGGAGGTCGGGGCGTCCCCACCCCTACAACCTGAGGCGGACTGCGGGTCGGGACCTGGGGCCGATCCGCCGGACGCCCCTCCCCTCCTAGCGTGGAGCCATGACTCCGCCACCCTCTGGCCCCGTCTGCGCCGGTGCCTCGCAGTTCGCGTCGTACCCGACCTTCTCGTCGTACGTACGGGCGCGCGGGCCCGTGCTCCTGCGCACCGCGCGCTCCCTGACCGCCAACCCGTGCGACGCCGAGGACCTGCTCCAGACGGCGCTGGCCAAGACGTTCGTCGCCTGGGAGCGCATCGAGGACCACCGCGCCCTGGACGGCTACGTCCGCCGCGCCCTGCTGAACACCCGCACGTCGCAGTGGCGCAAGCGCAAGGTGGACGAGTTCGCCTGCGACGAGCTGCCCGAGCCGTCCGGAGTCCCGGAGCCGGACCCGGCGGAGCGGCAGGTGCTGCACGACGCGATGTGGCGCGCGGTGCTGAAGCTCCCCGAGCGGCAGCGCCAGATGGTGGTCCTCAGGTACTACGAGGACCTGAGCGAGGCCCAGACCGCCGAGGTCCTGGGGGTGTCCGTCGGCACGGTGAAGAGCGCGGTGTCGAGAGCGCTGGGCAAGCTCCGCGAGGACCCGGAGCTGACGCCCGTCCGGTAGGAAGCGCGAGGAACCGGTCGATATCCGGCGTGGCGCGGCACTCGTGCCAGTGATCACTGGCAATTTCCGTACTCTCGGGTAGTGACATACCGAGCGGTACGTGCGCAGAATCTCCACACCCCTTCTGCCACGTAGCGCCCACCGGGAGGACGCCCCGTGTACAGCACCATGCAGGACGTACAGCTGACCGTGAGCCGCATTCTGAAGCACGGAATGACGATCCACGGGAAGTCGATCATCACCACCTGGACGGGCGAACCCGAGCCGCAGCGCCGCACGTTCGCGGAGGCCGGGGAACGCGCGCACCAGCTGGCCAACGCCCTGCGCGACGAACTCGGGGTCGTCGGCGACCAGCGGGTCGCGACCCTCATGTGGAACAACGCCGAGCACGTCGAGGCGTACTTCGCGATCCCCTCGATGGGCGCGGTCCTGCACACCCTGAACCTCCGTCTTCCCCCCGAGCAGCTGGTGTGGATCGTCAACCACGCCGCCGACCGGGTCGTCCTCGTCAACGGCTCGCTGCTCCCCCTCCTCGCCCCGCTGCTGCCGCACCTGCCCACGATCGAGCACATCGTGGTCGCCGGCCCCGGGGACCGCTCCGTCCTGGACGGCGCCGCACCGCGCGTGCACGACTACGAGGAGCTGATCGCCGGCCGCCCGACCACGTACGACTGGCCCGAGCTGGACGAGCGTTCGGCCGCGGCCATGTGCTACACCTCCGGCACCACGGGCGACCCCAAGGGCGTCGTCTACTCGCACCGCTCGATCTACCTGCACTCGATGCAGGTCAACATGGCCGAGTCGATGGGCCTGACCGACCGGGACACGACCCTGGTCGTCGTCCCGCAGTTCCACGTCAACGCCTGGGGCCTGCCGCACGCCACCTTCATGACCGGCATCAACATGCTCATGCCGGACCGCTTCCTCCAGCCGGCCCCGCTCGCCGACATGATCGAGCGCGAGCGGCCGACCCACGCGGCCGCCGTCCCCACCATCTGGCAGGGCCTGCTCGCCGAGGTCACCGCGAACCCCCGCGACCTCTCCTCGATGTCCCAGGTCACCATCGGCGGCGCGGCCTGTCCGCCCGCGCTGATGGAGGCGTACGACCGGCTCGGCGTCCGCCTCTGCCACGCCTGGGGCATGACGGAGACCTCCCCCCTGGGCACGATGGCCCACCCTCCGCACGGACTGACCGCCGAGGAGGAGTGGCCGTACCGCGTCACGCAGGGCCGCTTCCCGGCCGGCGTCGAGGCCCGCCTGGTCGGCCCGGCCGGCGAGCACCTGCCCTGGGACGGCGAGTCGGCCGGCGAGCTGGAGGTGCGCGGCACCTGGATCGCCGGCTCCTACTTCGGCGGCGTCGACGGCGAGGCGCTGCGTCCGGCGGACAAGTTCAGCGAGGACGGCTGGCTCAAGACCGGGGACGTCGGTGTGATCAGCCCCGAGGGCTTCCTCACCCTCACCGACCGTGCCAAGGACGTCATCAAGTCCGGCGGCGAGTGGATCTCCAGCGTCGAGCTGGAGAACGCGATCATGGCGCACCCGGCCGTCGCCGAGGCCGCCGTCGTCGCCGTCCCGGACGAGAAGTGGGGCGAGCGGCCGCTGGCGACCGTCGTCCTCAAGGACGGCGCCACGGCGGACTACGAGACGCTGAAGGCCTTCCTCGCCGACGAGGCCGGCATCGCCAAGTGGCAGCTCCCGGAGCGCTGGGCGATCGTGCCGGCGGTGCCCAAGACGAGCGTCGGCAAGTTCGACAAGAAGGTCATCCGCAGGCAGTACGCGGAGGGCGCGCTGGACGTGACGGAGCTGTAGCCGACTGCGAACGCGGAAGCGGGGAGGGCTTCGCCGTGCGAAGCCCTCCCCGCTTCCGTGCGCGTGCGGCGGCCCCGGTCGTACGCGGCCCGGCGCGTCGGTGGTACCGGAGCGCGGCCCGGCATGCGCGGCGGTCGCGCTCGGGCGCCCCGGCGCCTGAGGCGGCTCCGTTCGGGCGCGGCCCGGGCGGCTAGTTGGTGCCGATCTTCGCGAGCAGGTCGACGATCCGGGCCTGGACCTCGGTGCTGTTCGAGCGCTCCGCCAGGAAGAGGACCGTCTCGCCGGAGGACAGCTTCGGCAGTTCCTCCTCGGCGAGGTCGGCCGAGGTGTAGACGACCAGCGGGGTGCGGTTGAGCTGCCCGTTCGCCCGCAGCCAGTCGATGATCCCGGCCCGGCGGCGGCGCACCTGCATCAGGTCCATCACCACCAGGTTCGGCCGCGTCTGCGTGGCGAGGGTGACCGCCTCGGTGTCCGTGGCCGCCCGGGCGACCTGCATCCCGCGCCGCTCCAGGGTGGCTCCGAGCGCTTCCGCGATGTCCTCGTTCTCCTCGATGAGAAGGACGCGGGACGGGTGCTGCTCGCTGTCGCGCGGTGCGAGCGCCTTCAGGAGCACGGCCGGGTCGGCGCCGTACGCGGCCTCCCGGGTCGCCTGCCCCAGACCGGCCGCGAGGAGCACCGGAACCTCGGCGGCCACGGCGGCCTGACGCAGCGACTGGAGCGCGGTGCGCGTGATGGGCCCGGTCAGCGGGTCGACGAAGAGCGCGGCCGGGAAGGCGGCGATCTGGGCGTCCACCTCCTCACGGGAGTGCACGATCACCGGGCGGTAGCCGCGGTCGCTCAGCGCCTGCTGGGTGGAGACGTCGGGCGCGGGCCAGACCAGCAGCCGGCGCGGGTTGTCGAGGGGCTCCGGGGGGAGTTCGTCGTCGACCGGGCGCGGTGCGGGCCGGTTGGCGACCTCGACGGCGCCACCGGGACCGTCGAGCGGCTCGGGTCCCTCGGCGCTGCCCTCGGCGGGCGCTCCTATGGCGTACGCGCGTCCCTCGGGCGCGCGGGACGGCGTCGGGGCCTCCGGCTGCGGGTGCGGCCTGGCCTCGCCGCCGGCCGGCGCGGGGAGCGCGGCCTGCGCGGGCGGGTCGGACTCCGGCGGGGTGGCGAGCCTGCGCCGCCGCCCGGAACCGTTGGAGGTGCCGGAGCCGTTGGAGGGCGGACCGGAGACCGCCGGGGCCGCCGGGGCGGGCGAGCCGGCCGGGGCGGGCAGCGGGGCCGCCGGGGGCGGCGGGACGAAGGGGACGCCCTGCCCGAGGGTGCGCACGCTGAACGCCCGCCCCTGCGTCGAGTCCTTAGGCATGGGCAGTTCGGGAGGCAGCGGCACCGAACCGGTGCCGGTCCCCGAACCGGTGCCGGTGCCCGAACCGGAGCTCGTGCTGTTCCGGGGCTCGGCCTGCGCGGCGGGCACGGCCTGGGCGGGGGCCCGGGTCGGCTCGGGAGCCGGGGCGTGCGCGACCGGCTCCTGCTCCGACTCGGGCGGCGGGGGCGCCACGGCCCGGCGGCGCCCGGTCGGCTCGCCCTGCGGCAGCGGGTGCGGATGGGCCGGCGCGGGCGTGTGCCCGGCGTCCGGGACACCCCGTACGGCCTCGTGGCGGCCCTCGTCGGACACGGGCAGCGGCGCCGCGACGGCCGAGGACCCGGCCGGCGGGGCGAGCGCGACCTCGTCCTCGGCGGGGCGGTCGGCATCGGCCGGCGGGAGCGCGAACGGCGTCCGGGGCCCCGCCTCGGCCGCGGCCGCGCGCTCCTGCGCGGCGGCGAGCGCACGACGGCGGCGTCCGCTCGGCTGCGCCTCGGGCGCGGAGTCGGCAGAGGCCACGGCCGGCAGGGCGCGAGCGAGCGCGGGCGCCGGCGGAGCCCCGGTGGGCTCGACGGCGACACCCTGCGGCGGCACGGCGGCACCGAGCGCGGCCCGTCCCTGCGCGCCTTCCGCGGCGGTCACGACCGAGCCCTCGGCGGGCCGTCCGCGACGCCGGCCGGTGGGCTCGACCGGGGAACCGCCGGGGGCGCCCTGGGCCGTACCGCCGACGGGCACGGCCTCGTCCACGCCCGCGTTCTGCTGGGCCGGGATCAGTTCGGCGGGCCCGCCGAGCGCTTCCGCCGTACGGGCCCGGCGGCGGCCGCTGGGCTCGGCGGCGGTCTCGGGGGCGACCGCACTCTCCAGGAAGGCGTCCGTGGAGCCGCGCCGGGCCCGCCGCCGCCCGCCGCCGGAGGTCTCCGGGGAGTCGGCGGACGCCACCGGAGCACCGGAGGGCGCCGACGTGCCGGAGGGGCCGGCGGGGACGGGGACCGGGGAGAGGCCGGCCGCGGCCGGGGGGACGGGTGCGGAGGCCTGCGCCGGGAGCGCGAGCGCCTCCCGGCCGCCGCCGGCGCGCCCGCCGGCCGAACCGGGCCCGGACGCGCCGGCCGGGCCGTCCGCCCCGTGCGGGGCCTGCTCCGTCGCCGGGACCGTGCCCCGGCCCGTACCGAGCGGGACTTCGAGGACGTACGCCCCGCCGCTCGTCCCCGGCACCTCGTGGGTCTGCACGACACCGCCGTGCGCCGCCACGATGCCGCGGACGACCGGCCCGTGGACCGGATCCCCGCCGGCGTACGGGCCCCGGACCTCGATCCGCACGACGTCACCGCGCTGCGCCGCCGCGACGACGATCGTGGAGTCGGCCGGTCCGGCGCCCTGGGCGGCGGTGCGGTTCTTGCCGGTCGCGTCGACGCCGGCGACGTCGGCGACCAGGTGCGCGAGCGCGGTCGAGAGCCGGGCCGCGTCCACCTCGGCCTCGATGGGCGGCGCGTGCACGGCGAACTGGGCGCGGCCGGGGCCGATCAGGTCGACCGCCCCGTCGATGCCCGCCGTCACGATGCCGTCGAGGAGCGCGACGCCCTTGTCCAGCGACTCGGCGCCCGCGTCCAGGCGCTGGTAGCCCAGGACGTTGTCCACCAGGGCCGTCATGCGGGCGTACCCGGCGGCGAGGTGGTGCAGGACCTGGTTGGCCTCGGGCCAGAGCTGTCCGGCGTCGTCCGCGGCGAGGGCGCCCAGCTGGCCGCGGAGTTCCTGAAGGGGGCCGCGCAGGGACTCCGCGAGGACGGCCGTGAGCTGCTCGTGCCGGGCGGCGAGGGAGGCGTACCGCTCCTGCTGCGCCTCCCGGTCGGCGGCGTTCCGCTCGGCCCGGTCGGCGAGTTCGGCGGCGTTCCGCTCGGTGAGCTCCTTGATCTCGGCGGCGTGCTCCTCGACCAGCTGCTCGTACGGCCTGCGGTCGGTGAAGGTCATGACGGCGCCGACGAGCTGGTCGCCGTCGCGCACCGGAGCGGTCGTCAGGTCGACCGGCACGCGGTCGCCCTTCTTCGCCCAGAGGACCTGCCCGCGGACGCGGTGCTTGCGGCCGGACTTGAGGGTGTCGGCGAGCGGCGACTCCTCGTACGGGAACGGCTCGCCGTCCGGGCGCTTGGCCAGGATCAGCGGGTGCAGCTCCTGGCCGCCGAGCTCGCCGGCGCGGTAGCCGAGGATCTGGGCGGCGGCCGGGTTGACGAGGACGACGCGGCCGTCGGTGTCCGTGCCGACGACGCCCTCGGCGGCGGCGCGCAGGATCATCTCGGTCTGCCGCTGCGAGCGGGCGAGTTCGGCCTCGGTGTCGAGGGTGCCGGTGAGGTCCCGGACGACCAGCATGAGCAGCTCGTCGCCGGTGTAGCCACCGTACGAGTCGTAGGCCTCGCGGCCGTCCTCCAGGCTGGCGCTGGTCACCTCGACGGCGAACTCGCTGCCGTCGGTGCGGCGGGCGATCATCCGGGTGGGCTTGGTGCGGCCGCGCTCGTCGGTGCCCTCGGGGCGGCGCATGGAGCCGGGGATGAGGCGGGAGTCGAAGCCGGGCAGGAGATCGAGCAGGCCGCGTCCGACGAGTGCGGTGCCCGGGGTCTCGAACATGCCGAGGGCGATGGTGTTGGCGTTGACGACCGTGCCGTTGCAGTTGACGAGCACGAGGCCGTCGGGAAGGGCGTCGAGTATGGCTGCGAGGCGAGCAGCGCCCCGGGATGGCCTGCTGCTCACGACGACGTTCCTCCCTGACGCACGGCAACGTGCATGCCCTATCGGCCGGCCGGCCCCATCTTGCCCCTCGGGCCGCACCCTGTCACGGAAGGGAGTCTAAGGGAGCCCGCGGGGGGCGGGCCCGGTCTCATTGCCTCCCATCCCGTCTCATCCCCGGACAAGAGGAAGGACAGGCTCCAGATTCTCCCAGCGGTTGATCTCGCAGCCGTCGGCGCGGGAGAAGCGGGCGTCGACCGTGCGTCCCTGCCAGGTGCCGGTGACGTGGGCGACGGCCGGGCCGCCGTACACCTGGGTGCAGAACGCGTCCCCGGGCACGGGCGCGAAGGGGTCGCCCCCCTCCTCGGCGAGCCGGTCGAGGCGCTCGCAGGCGTTCTGGTGGGCGGGGTGGTTCCCGGCGACCCGGTCGTCGCACCTCAGCTCGAAGGTGCCGTCGGCGTCGGGGTGGCCGCTCTCGGCGACGGTCACGGTCAGCTTCTCGGGCGGGGCGAGCAGCGGCAGCGGAGGGAGCGGGCCGAGGCCCGCGGTGCCGGCGGCGGCGGTGGCGAGGGACGCGAGGACGAGGCGGCGCAGCATGCGGGTCTCCCGGACGTTGAAGGGGGCGGGGCACGCGCGCACGACGCGCCCCGCCCCCTCTAACGCTCCGGACGCGGGGGCGTTGCGCAAGCGGGGTGCGCCGGGCGGGGGAGGACGGGGGGCCGTCCGTGCCACGGGACCGCGCGGGGAGCCGGGCGGTCCGTCCCGCCGGACACCGCCGGGCCTCGGACCGGCATTCCACGGACCCCGCCGGGTCGGGGGCGGCTCCGGCGGGCACCACGTCGGGCGCGCTGGGCTTTGCCCTCGACCCCGGGGGGCTAGTACGGTGAGAATCGATTGGTGACACCCGGTTCGTCTGTGTCATCATCTGCACGCACCACCCGCGCAAGCGCGAGGTGCATGGAGGCGTCGCCTAGTCCGGTCTATGGCGCCGCACTGCTAATGCGGTTTGGGTCTTAAAGCCCATCGAGGGTTCAAATCCCTCCGCCTCCGCCCCTACCGAAGCCCCGGCCCCACAGGCCGGGGCTTCGGCCGTTTCCACCCCTCGGCACCCCGGCACCCACCACCCGGCTTCCCGCCCCCACTGGGGACCCGCACGACGTTTTCGCAGGTCACAAGGGGTGGGCCTAATGGATTTCACATGGCGGCGGCAGTCATGTAATGTTCTGTCTGTCGCCGCGAGCGGGTCGAAAGACCGGGGAGCGGAGGCAAGACAAAAGAACAAGCACTCGTAGCTTAACGGATAGAGCATCTGACTACGGATCAGAAGGTTGCAGGTTCGAATCCTGCCGAGTGCACAGCAGACCAGAGGCCCGGACGAGAGTCCGGGCCTCTCGCGTTCTCCGGACGCGCCGGGGATACGTGCGGCCGCCGGGCCCGGAGCGGTCCGGGAGGACCCGGGGGATAGCGTGGCCGCTCATGTCGCGTCGGGGCGGGGGTTCGGCGACGCGTCCGATCGGGAGGGGCTGTATGAGGTACGGAGTCGGGGTGGCGGGCCTCGCCGCTGTGGTGATGGCGGGCTTGACGGGGTGCGGGACCCAGGCGGCCGCGGGGGCGGAGGGTGCGGAACGAGCCACGCCGGCTCGCACTGCCCCGGCGGGCACCCTTCCACCGAGCACGGACCAGGCGAGGGGGAGCGAGACCCTCTCCCCCGGGGAACTGCAGGGACGGTGGTGGACGTGGGCGGCCTCGGAGCCCGAAGCGACCAATCCCGTCGCCGACGTGGACGGGCGTGCGTGCGCGCGTAACCAGCCCCAGGACGTGTGGTTCCTGGCCGGAACCTTCGGCGGTCGGGCCGAGCGCGCGTGCGAGGTTCCCGGCGGGCGTTCGATCGCCGCGCCCGTCGTCAACACCTTCGGAGACCCCGAGCGCTGCGCGGACTTCATGAGCGGCGCCCAGGGGACCGTGGTCCTCGACGGCAAGGCGGTCGAGCCCGAGACGTACTCGGGCGCCTCGATCACGGTGCTCGGTGCTCAGGGCAACCCGGTCACCGGGGAGGAGGGACGCTTCGAGGCGACGGGGTGCGGTCTGTGGGTGCAGTTGCCGCCGCTCGCTCCGGGGAAGCACTCCCTGAAGATCCGTGGGTGGTCGGGCGGCTTCTCGACCGGCGTGGACTACGCGTTGACCGTGGTTGCCCCGTCGGGTTCGTCGGCCTAGACGGCCGCGGGCGGAGGAGATCCGGCACGCCGTGGGGTCGCTCCGGCGTCGGGTGTCGGGGCTCGTGGGGGTGGTCCGGTGGGCGGTGAAGTCGGGGGGCCGTGGTGGGGGTTCGGTGACGGGGCGCGGGGGAGCCGTTATGGTCGGATGATCGTTCTTTCTACGGATGTGGGGGTTGGAGCATGGCGCTCTTCGGGAACGCGCACGCGATTGATCCGGCGCAGGCGCAGCAGGACTACGCGCGGCTGCTCGGGCAGGGGGAGCAGGTGCACGCCGCGTACCTGCTGATCCGCGACACCATCTTCTTCACCGACCGGCGGCTCGTGCTGGTCGACAAGCAGGGCATCACCGGCAAGAAGGTCGAGTACCACTCGATCCCGTACAAGAGCATCACGCACTTCGCGGTCGAGACCGCCGGCACCTTCGACCTGGACGCCGAGCTGAAGATCTGGATCTCGGGCAGCCAGCTGCCGGTCCAGAAGACCTTCACCAAGGGTGTCGACATCTACGAGGTGCAGGCGATCCTCACGCAGTTCGTCGCCCGGTAGGGACGGCCGCGGAATCGGATGTCGGGGAGGGGTTTCCGGGGGTGTCCCCGGGAACCCCTCCCCTTTTGGGTGAACCTGTCTGATTTGCATGTCAGTTGAATATGCCCTCGGCCTAGCTTGCGAGGCGGAGGTGATGATCGATGGACGCGATCGACATCGATGACTTGGTGTACGCCGCCACCGGCGCGCCCCTGCGGAGGCTGACCGCGGCCGACGGGACCCACTGGTTCCCCGTCGTGGACGTGGCGAAGCGGCTGGGTTACGCGGGGACCCGGGAGGTGCTGCGGACCGTGGTGCTGCCGGAGACGTGCCTGGCGGCCGCGCGGGAGCTCGCAGGGGACGAGGAGTTCGCCGGGCGGAGCGGAATCAGGGCGACGACGCGGATGGTGAGCCTCCAGGGGCTCGTGCAGCTCGTCGGGGCCTGCCGGAGACCGGAGGCCGGGCCGTTCCGGGCGTGGACGGCCGAGGTCATAGCGGCGATCCAGCGGTACGGCGGATACGGGCTCGAACCCTCCCCCGTGCACGCCGGACACGTCCTGCCGCCGGAGCTCCTCGACGCCCTCGTCCGGCTCGACGGGCAGTGGGACGAGCGGGCCGTCGCCTACGCCGAGCACACCGAGTACGCGGAGCTGCTCCGCGAGACCCGGCGGAGCCTCTCCCGGGTCGCCGCCTCCCTCGAACACCTCTCCCTGCCCCGGCAGCGGGCCGGCGCCGCGGTCGCGCTCACCCCTCAGCAGCTCGTCGAGTCCTGGGCCGTCACCGGGGACGTGCGGACGGTCGCGGCCTTCCTCGCCCCCGCGCTGGTCCGCGGCGGCGTCCGGTGCCGAGCCCAGGACGTCACCCGCCGCACCGGCCTCGCCGGCGAGCGCGTCCAGGACTGCGTCCGCCTGCTGATCGAGCGCGGCTGCATGCGGGAGGTCGGCGGGCCCGACGCCGACGGGGCACGCTTCTACGTCCTGCCCTGAGCGGGCACGACGGCCCGGCACGCGTCCGCGTCGCCCCGGTGTCCAGGGGTAGGGGACGGGGAGCGGACGTGCCGGAGACTGGACATCCGGCGAGCGGAGGAGGCAGGGCGTGGAGTGGCGGTGTCGGGGGATCACCTGGGCCGGGGGCGAGCCGGGACTGCGGTGGTGGGGCGGCAGGGTCAGCGCCCTCGCGTACGGACAGGAGCTCGCCTTCCAGGCCGTCGGGGAGCGGCGGTGCCCGGGAGCGCGGGGGAACCCCTGCCCGCTGGACGCCGTCGTGCCCGGTCGGGCCACCGGCGGGCGCTGCGCGGAGTGCGCGCGCCTCGACCGGACCCACTCGGTCGCGGCCGACACCTTCCTTGACGACCCGCAGCCGTACCGCGTCTACCTGGCCTGGTTCGGGCCCGGGATGACCAAGGTCGGGATCACCGCGGAGGCCCGGGGCGAGGCCCGGCTGCTGGAGCAGGGGGCCGTCACGTTCGGCTGGCTCGGGCGGGGGCCCCTGATGGCGGCTCGGCGGACCGAGGAGGTGCTCCGGCAGGCCCTCGGGGTTCCCGACCGGGTGGCGTACGAACGGAAGCGCGCCGCCCGGCACGCCCTGCCGTCCGCCGCCGACCGGGCGGCCGAGGTCCGGGAGCTGTACGGGCGGGCGCGGGAGGTCGGCGGCTGGACGGAGACCCTGGAGCCGCTGGAGTTCGCCGCGCGCGACCACGCGGCCGTCTTCGGTCTCGACGGGCTGCCGCCGCTCGCCGGCACGGTGACGGAGCTGGTCGACGGGGGTGTCGTCAGCGGGCGGCTGCTCGCCGCGGCGGGGCCCGACCTGCATCTGCTCGACTCCGGCGGGCGCTGTGTCGCCCTCGACACCCGGCTGATGGGCGGCTGGGCGCTCCGGGGTGCGGGGGAGGGGGTCGCGCTGTCCGTCCCGGTGGCGGAGGCGGTGTCCGCGGTGGACGAGAGCAGCCAGGGGGAGCTCTTCTGAGGGCCTGCGGCCCTTCGTAAAGTCTTGGATCCCTTTCCCGGCGTCCGTGGACATCCGCCCGCCGGTCCGACGAGGGTGATCACATGACCTCCGAACTGGTGGCGGGCCTCGAACCGCCCTACTACACGGCTGTGTTCACCTCGGTCCGGCCGGACGCCCCCGAGGGCTACGCCGAGACCGCGGCCCGGATGGACGCGCTCGCCCGCGAGATGCCCGGCTTCCTCGGCCACGAGTCGGCCCGCACTCCGGGCGGCATCGGGATCACCGTGGCCTACTTCCGGGACCTGGAGTCGCTGGACGCCTGGCGGCTGCACGGCGAGCACGTGGCGGCCAAGGCGTACGGGCGGGAGCACTGGTACGACAGTTTCAGCGTGCACATCGGGAAGGTCGAGCGGAGTTACAGCTTTGAGCGCGCGTAGCGGGAGCGGTTCCGACGGTCCGGGCGGTCCCGGCGAGCCGGTCGCACGGGGCGACGCGGGCGGGGAGAGCGACGGGAGCGATCCGTGCTGCCTCGGTGGTGCGGTTCCCGCGGGCCAGGAGAGCCGTGACCGCCGTGAGAGCGCGGGCATCCGGGAGCTCGTCGAGCGGCTCGGGATTCCCGGACTCGTCGACGTGCACACGCACTTCATGCCGCAGAACGTCCTCGACAAGGTCTGGGCCTACTTCGACGCCGTCGGCCCCCTGACCGGGATGGCGTGGCCCATCACCTACCGCGAGGAGGAGGACCGCCGGCTCGCCCTCCTGCGGGGCTTCGGAGCGGTCGCGTTCACCGCGATGCTCTATCCCCACAAGCCCGGGATGGGCGCCTGGCTGAACTCCTGGGCGGCCGACTTCGCCTCCCGCACGCCCGACTGCCTGCACACCGCGACCCTCTTCCCCGAGCCGGGCGTCGACCGGTACGTCCGCGAGGCGCTCGACGCGGGGGCCCGGGTCTTCAAGGTGCACCTCCAGGTCGGCGGCTTCGACCCCAACGACCCGGAGCTGGACGAGGCCTGGGGTGCGCTGGCCGACTCCGGTACGCCGGTCGTGGTGCACTGCGGCTCCGGACCCGCCCCGGGCCGGTTCACCGGGCCGGAGCCCATGGGGCGGCTGCTCGCCCGCCATCCCCGGCTCCGGGTGATCGTCGCCCACATGGGGATGCCCGAGTACGGCGAGTTCCTCGACCTCGCCCAGCGGTACGAGGGCGTCCACCTCGACACCACGATGGCGTTCACCGACTTCAGCGAACGGCTCGCGCCCTTCCCCCGGGAGGAGCGCGCGCGGCTGGTGGCCCTCGGCGACCGGATCCTCCTCGGCTCCGACTTCCCGAACATCCCGTATCCGTACCTCCACCAGCTCCAGGCTCTCGAACGCCTCGGGCTCGGGGACGACTGGCTGCGGGGAGTCCTGTACGAGAACGGCGCCGCGCTGTTTCACGTGAAACCCTGAGGACACCGGCCCAGCCCACCCCTTCCTCTCCGGTTCTCAGGCAATTCACAGGAAGAGACAAGAGGCCTCTCAGCGGCGGCCGGGAGCGTGGGTTCCATGACCGTCACCACACGCCGTCCCGGCACCCGCGCCGACATGCTCCGTGCCGACGGAACCGCCGTCCGCGTCCTCGTCGTCGACGACGAGGCCTCGCTCGCCGAGCTGCTCTCCATGGCCCTTCGCTACGAGGGCTGGCAGGTGTCCAGCGCCGGGGACGGGGCCACCGCGCTGCGCTCCGCGCGCGAGTTCCGGCCGGACGCCGTCATCCTCGACATCATGCTGCCCGACGTCGACGGGCTCAGCCTGCTCGGCCGGATCCGGCGCGAGCTGCCCGACGTGCCGGTGCTCTTCCTGACGGCGAAGGACGCCGTCGAGGACCGGATCGCCGGGCTCACGGCGGGTGGCGACGACTACGTCACCAAGCCCTTCAGCCTGGAGGAGGTCGTGGCCCGGCTGCGCGGGCTCATCCGCAGGTCGGGCGCGGCGGTCGCGCGCAGCGAGTCGCTGCTCGCCGTCGGGGACCTCACCCTCGACGAGGACAGCCACGAGGTCACCCGGGGCGGGGACTCGATCCACCTCACGGCGACCGAGTTCGAGCTGCTGCGCTATCTGATGCGCAATCCCCGCCGGGTGCTCAGCAAGGCGCAGATCCTCGACCGGGTCTGGTCCTACGACTTCGGCGGCCAGGCCAACGTCGTCGAGCTCTACATCTCGTACCTGCGGCGGAAGATCGACGCCGGGCGCACCCCGATGATCCACACCCGGCGCGGGGCCGGGTACCTCATCAAGCCGGGGGAGTAGCGGCCCGTGTTCCGAGCTGCAGGGCGGCGGTGGCGGACCCGGGGACCGTGGTCGCTGCGGACCCGTCTCGTCGTGTCGGCGGTCGCGCTGATCGCGGTCGTCGCGTCCGTCATCGGCACGGTCACGACCATAGCCTTCCGCTCGTATCTGTACGACCGGGCCGACGAGCAGGTCCGGGCCGTCTCCAACCGGGCGGCCGGTCCGCCGTCGGGGATGGCCGGCCTGCCCGAGATGAACCGGCGCGGGAAGGACGACCTCGGGTTCGTGGTGGGGCCCAGCACCCCGGTCGGCACGCTCGGCGCCGTCCTCACGGACGGCGTCGTGACCGAGGCCGGGTACTCGGCGGAGGCCGAGGACCGGGGCATCTACCGGCAGGACCTCCGCATCAAGCCGCTCGACGAAGCCCAGCGGGCGGCCCTGGCGGCCGTCCCGCGCGACGGGCGGCCGCACACCGTCGAACTGCCGGGCGGACTCGGCTCGTACCGGGTCGAATACGCCTCCGCGAGCTGGGGCACCGTCCTCACCGGCATTCCCCTGGCCTCCGTCGAGAAGGCGCTCTCCACCCTGATCCTCGTCGAGCTGAGCGTCACCGGCGCCGGGCTCTTCGCCGCCTCCCTGGCCGGGACGGTCCTCGTCCGGGTCGCCCTGCGGCCGCTGCGGCGGGTCGTCGCCACCGCGGGGCAGGTCGCCCAGCTGCCGCTGCACAGCGGAGAGGTGGCACTCCACCAGCGGGTCCCCGAGACCGAGGCCGATCCCCGGACCGAGGTCGGCCAGGTCGGCGCCGCCCTCAACCGGATGCTCGACCACGTCCACTCGGCGCTCGACGCCCGCCAGCAGAGCGAGACCCGGGTCCGGCAGTTCGTCGCCGACGCCAGCCACGAACTGCGCACCCCGCTCGCCTCGATCCGGGGGTACGCCGAGCTGACCCGGCGCGGCCGCGAGGAGTGCGGCCCCGACACCCGGCACGCGCTCGGCCGCATCGAGTCCGAGGCGGCCCGGATGACGGGCCTCGTGGAGGACCTCCTGCTGCTGGCCCGCCTCGACGCCGGACGTCCCCTCGCGTACGAGTCCGTCGACCTCGTCCCGCTCGTCGTGGACGCGGTGAGCGACGCGCGCGCCGCGGGACGCGACCACCACTGGTCCCTCGAACTGCCCGAGGACGGCGGGGGCGTCGTCCACGCGGACGGCGCCCGGCTCCAGCAGGTCCTCGTCAACCTCCTCGCCAACGCGCGGACGCACACCCCGGCGGGGACCAGGGTCACCGCGCGGGTGCGCACCGAACCCGGTGCGGTGACCGTCCGGATCGAGGACGACGGCCCCGGCATCCCCGCCGCGCTCCTGCCCTCGGTCTTCGAGCGGTTCGCGCGCGGCGACGCCTCCCGCTCCCGGCAGGCCGGATCCACCGGCCTCGGGCTCGCCATCGTGCGGGCGGTCGTGGTCGCGCACGGGGGCGAGGTGGGCGTCGACAGCGCGCCCGGCCGGACCGTCTTCACCGTCCGGCTGCCTGCCCCGGCGGCGGAGGACGTCCCCTCACAGGCAGGGCACAGGCTCATCACACAGCCGTGACAGCGGCCCCGGCGAGTGTCTGTGACATGCGAACCCCAACGATCGCGGGGCCCCTGTCCGGAGCCCTCCCGGCCCGGGAGCACCTGCCGGTGGACGGCGCCGGGCGGCCCGTCCTGGACGTGGTGATCCCCGTCTACAACGAGGAGAAGGACCTGGAGCCGTGCGTCCGCCGGCTCCACGAGCACCTCCTCCGGACCTTCCCGTACGACTTCCGGATCACCGTCGCCGACAACGCCTCCACCGACAGCACCCCCGAGGTCGCGGCCGGGCTCGCGGCCGAGGTGCCCGAGGTGCGTTCCGTCCGGCTGGAGCAGAAGGGCCGCGGCCGGGCGCTGCGGACGGTGTGGTCGGGCTCCGACGCGCCCGTCCTCGCCTACATGGACGTGGACCTCTCCACCGACCTGAACGCCCTGCTCCCGCTGGTCGCGCCGCTCATCTCGGGCCACTCGGACCTGGCGATCGGCTCCCGGCTCGCCCGCTCCTCGCGGGTGGTGCGCGGGCCGAAGCGGGAGTTCATCTCGCGTGCGTACAACCTGATCCTGCGCGGCTCGCTGGCCGCCCGGTTCTCCGACGCGCAGTGCGGCTTCAAGGCGATCCGGCGCGACGTCGCCGAGCGGCTGCTCCCGATGGTCGAGGACACCGGCTGGTTCTTCGACACGGAGCTGCTGGTCCTCGCGGAACGGGCCGGCCTGCGCATCCACGAGGTTCCGGTGGACTGGGTCGACGACCCCGACTCGACCGTGCACATCGTGAGCACGGCCACCGACGACCTCAAGGGCGTCTGGCGGGTGGGCCGTGCCCTCGCGACGGGTTCGCTGCCGCTGGACCGGCTGGCCAGGCCCTTCGGGGACGACCCCCGGGACCGTGAACTCACGGGCGTGCCGGGCGGACTGGCCCGGCAGCTGGTCGGCTTCTGCGTGGTCGGGGTCCTGTCGACGCTCTTCTACCTCGCCCTGTACTCCCTCTTCCGGCTCGGGGTGGGCCCGCAGCTCGCCAACGCGGGCGCGCTCCTGGTCTCCGCCGTGGCCAACACGGCGGCCAACCGGCGGCTGACCTTCGGCGTACGGGGCCGCGACCGGGCCGTCCGCCACCAGGCGCAGGGACTCGTGGTCTTCGCGATCGGCCTGGCCCTGACGAGCGGTTCGCTCGCCGCGCTCGGCGCGGCGACCGGGAACCCGGCGCACTCCACCGAACTCGCCGTCCTGGTCGTCGCGAACCTCGCCGCGACCGTCCTGCGCTTCCTCCTCCTCCGGCTCTGGGTCTTCCCCGAGCGCTCCCCCGCACGGAACGACCCCAGGGACGACCGATGACATCGACGACCTCGACCTTCCCGGCCGCGGCGCCCGCCGCGCCGCATGCGGGGGCGCCCCGCGGCGGCCCGCTGACCCGGCTCCTGCGCGGCCGTCCGGAGGACGCCCGCTGGGTCCGGCCCGCGTTCCTCGGCCTGCTCGCCGTCACGGCCGCGCTCTACCTGTGGAACCTGAGCGCCTCCGGTTACGCGAACTCCTTCTACTCCGCCGCCGTCCAGGCGGGCGGGGAGAGCTGGAAGGCCTTCTTCTTCGGCTCGCTCGACGCGGCCAACGCCATCACCGTCGACAAGCCGCCGGCCGCTCTCTGGCCCATGGCCCTCTCGGTCCGGCTCTTCGGCCTGGGGTCCTGGCAGATCCTGGTGCCGGAGGTCCTCATGGGCGTGGGCACGGTCGCCGTGCTCTACGCGGCCGTGCGGCGCCGGTTCGGCCCGGGCGCCGGCCTGATCGCGGGCACCGTCCTGGCGCTCACGCCCGTCGCGGCGCTGATGTTCCGCTTCAACAACCCGGACGCGCTGCTCGCCCTGCTCATGACGGTGGCCGTGTACTGCGTGCTGCGGGCCCTGGAGCAGGACCGGGGCGCGGCGAAGTGGCTGGTGTGGGCCGGGGTGGCCTTCGGCTTCGCCTTCCTCGCGAAGACCCTCCAGGCCTTCCTCGTCCTGCCGCCGCTCGCCCTCGTCTACGGCGTGTGCGCGCCGGGCGGGATCGGCCGCAGGATCGGCCGGCTCGGGCTCGCGGGGCTCGCGATGCTGGTGTCGGCGGGCTGGTGGGTGGCGCTGGTCGAGCTGTGGCCGGCGTCCTCCCGCCCGTACGTCGGCGGCTCGCAGAACAACAGCTTCCTGGAGCTCACCTTCGGCTACAACGGTCTCGGCCGGATCAACGGCAACGAGACCGGCAGCGTCGGCGGCGGGGGCGGTCCGGGTGGCGCGGGTGGCGGCCGCTGGGGCGAGACCGGGGTCCTGCGGATGTTCAACGACTCGGTCGGCGGCCAGATCTCCTGGCTGCTGCCGGCGGCGCTGATCCTGCTCGTCGCGGGGCTCGTCGTGACCTGGCGGGCGCCGCGGACGGACACGGCGCGCTCCGCGCTCCTGGTGTGGGGCGGTTCGCTGCTGATCACGCTGGTCGTGTTCAGCTTCATGGCCGGCATCTTCCACGAGTACTACACGGTGGCCCTGGCCCCCTACCTGGCGGCGGTCGTCGGCATGGGCGCGGCGGTGCTGTGGGAGGAGCGCACCCGGCTGCTCGCCTCGGGGACCCTCGCGCTCGCGGTGGCGGTGACCGCCTGGTGGGGCTGGACCCTGCTCGGCCGGACGCCGGACTGGCTGCCGTGGCTGCGGTGGACGGTGCTGGTCGCGGGCGCGGTGGCCGCGGTCGGGCTGCTGTTCGCGGGCCGGGTGGACCGGCGGCTCGGGCTGGGCGTCGCGGGCCTCGGTCTGGCGGCGGGGCTCGCGGGTCCGTTCGCGTACACCCTGGCGACGGTGGACACCGGTCACCAGGGCTCGATCGTCACGGCGGGCCCCGCGGGCGGCGCGATGGGCGGCCGCGGTCCCGGCGGCGGCATGCGGATGTTCGAGGGCGGATTCCCCGGCGGCGGCAGGGGCGGCCAGATGCCGGGCGGTGGGCAGATGCCCGGCGGCGGTCAGATGCCCGGTGGTGGCCAGATGCCGGGCGGCGGCCAAATGCCCGGCGGCCAGGGCGGCCAGGGCGGCCAGATGCCCGGCGGTCAAGGCGGTCAGATGCCCGGCGGGCAGGCTCAGGGCGGGATGCCCGGCGGCACTCCGCCGCAGGGCATGACCCGGGGCGGCGGCCGGGGCGGCGGCGGTGGCGGGATGGGCGGCCTGCTCAACGGCGCCAGTGTCGGTGCGGAGGCGAAGAGCACGCTCCTCGACGACGCCGACGCGTACACCTGGGTCGCGGCCACCGTGGGTGCCCAGAACGCGGCCAGCTACCAGCTCGCCACCGAGAAGCCGGTCATGGCGATCGGCGGCTTCAACGGCAGCGACCCGTCCCCGACGCTCGCGGAGTTCAAGCGGTACGTCGCCGAGGGCAGGATCCACTACTTCATCGGCAGCGGCGAGAGCGCCTCCGGTGAGGCCGACGGCGGCCGGATGGGCGGCGGGGGCCCGGGCGGCGGCAACTCGGAGATCGCCACGTGGGTCGCGGAGAACTTCGAGAAGACCACGGTCGGGAACGCCTCCTTCTACGACCTGACGGCCCGTGATTAATCGCTATACAGCGTAAGAGAGCCCTTGTACGGTGTACGAGACCCAGTCCCGTACACCGTACAAGGAGCCCTGCCCATGACGGCGACGACCGCCGCGACCGAACCGACCGCCACCGGCGGTCACCCTCAGCGCTGGCTGATCCTCGGCGTCATCTGCCTCGCCCAGCTCACCGTGCTGCTCGACAACACCGTGCTCAGCGTCGCCATCCCGTCGCTGACCTCCGAACTCCACGCGACCACCACCGACATCCAGTGGATGATCAACGCGTACTCGCTCGTCCAGTCCGGCCTGCTGCTCAGCGCGGGCAACGCCGCCGACCGCTACGGCCGCAAGAAGCTGCTCGCCGTCGGACTCGCGCTCTTCGGCCTCGGCTCGCTCGCGGCCGGGCTCGCCGGCTCGACGACGCAGCTGATCGCCGCCCGCGCGGGCATGGGCGTCGGCGGCGCACTCCTGATGACCACCACCCTCGCGGTCGTCATGCAGATCTTCGACGACTCGGAGCGGGTCAAGGCCATCGCGCTCTGGTCCACCGTCGCCTCGCTCGGCTTCGCCGGCGGACCGCTCATCGGCGGAGTGATCCTGAACCACTTCTGGTGGGGAATGATCTTCCTGATCAACATCCCGGTCGCGGTCCTGGCCCTGGTCGCCGTCCTCAGGCTCGTACCGGAGTCGAAGAACCCCCAGGGGGAGCGTCCCGACCTGCTCGGCGCGCTGCTGTCCACCATCGGCATGACCGCCGTCGTGTACGCGATCATCAGCGGCCCCGAGCACGGCTGGGTCTCCGCCCAGGTGCTGGTCCCGGCCGCGATCGGGCTGCTGGGCCTCGGCGCGTTCGCCCTGTGGGAGCTGCACACCCCGTACCCGATGCTCGACATGCACTTCTTCCGGAACCAGAAGTTCATCGGCGCGATCGGCGGCTCGATCCTGGTCGTCTTCGGCATGGGCGGCTCGCTCTTCCTGCTCACCCAGCACCTGCAGTTCGTGCTCGGCTACGAGCCGCTGGAGGCGGGTCTGCGGATGGCGCCGCTGGCGCTGACGATCGTCGGCCTCAACCTGACCGGCATCGGCCCGCGGATCGTCGTGAAGCTGGGCACCCCGCCCACCGTCGTCCTCGGCATGTCCCTGGTCGCCGGCGGGCTGACCGCCATCTCGCTGCTCGGCGGAGGCACGGACGGCAGCTACGCGGGGATGCTCCTGGGCCTGGTCCTGATGGGCGGCGGCATCGCCGTCTCCTCCCCGGCCATGGCCAACGCGATCATGAGCTCGATCCCGCCGGAGAAGGCGGGGGTGGGCGCCGGGATCAACGGCACCCTCGCCGAGTTCGGCAACGGCCTCGGCGTCGCCGTCCTCGGCGCCGTCCTCAACGCGCGCTTCGCCGCGCTCGTGGCCGTCACCGCGACCTCCCTCCCGGCCGCCCTCGCCGCCGCCGGCGGCGAGGCCGAGCGGAAGGCCGTCTCGGAGGCCTTCGCCTCAGGCCTCCAGACCAGCCAGCTGGTCGGTGCGATCGCCGTCTTCGCCGGCGGCCTGGTGGCGGCGGCCCTGCTCCGGCGGGCCGAGCGGACCGAGCGGGCCCTGGCGGCCGGGCAGTCGGCCGCCGCCCCGGCCGAGCCCGGAGAGTAGGGACCGCGTCCGGGGCCCCGGGGGTGTCCGGCCCAGACCGCCGGGGACCGGGCGCCCCGCCGCCCCGGCCGAGCCCGGAACGCAGGGACCGCGTCCCGCACTCCCGGGGCGTCCGGCCTGGACCTCCGGGACCGGGCGCCCCCGGGCGCGGTCCAGGGCCGAGACCGCGGCCGGGCCCGCGGCGCCCGACCGGGTCGGCGGGCCCGCCTAGCATGGTCGCGGAGAACCGATCGACGGAGGAACGCGATGGTCAAGGCAGCCGACCGGGCCGAGAACCCGGCGCGTTCCAGCGTCTGGCTGGAGACGAGGGCCGCCCGCAGCGGCGGCGGCCCCGCCGGGCTCGACCGGGACCGGATCGTCGCCGCCTCGATCCGGATGCTCGACGAGGACGGCCTGGCCAAGCTGTCGATGCGCAGGCTCGCCACCGAACTGGGCGTCACGGCCATGTCCCTCTACTGGTACGTGGACACCAAGGACGACATCATCGAGTTCGCCGTGGACAAGGCCTACGGCGAGGTCGACCTCGCCGCGGTCGACGCGGCCGGGGAGTGGCAGGACCGGCTCCGGGTGCTCGCACTGGACTACCGGCGGATGCTGGTGCGCCACGCGTGGATGTCGCCGTGCGCCGGCCAATACCTGAACATCGGCCCGAACGCGGTGGCCGTCGGCCAGAAGATCCACGAGACGATCCGCGACACCGGGCTCTCGATGAACCGGCAGCCGAGCGCGATGTCGGCGGTCTTCCAGTTCGTGTACGGCTACGGGACGATCGAGTCCCAGTTCGGCCGGCGGGCGGCCCAGGCGGGCATGTCGCAGGACGAGTTCTACGTGGACGCGATCAAGGCGTTCCGCGACGACCCGGACTTCGTCGACCAGGTCGGCGGGATGCGGGACCTCCTCGACGAGCGGGCCTCGCACGGCGGCGTCAGCGTCATCTGGGACCGGGACTTCGCCTACGCGCTGGACGTCCTGGTCGCCGGGATCGAGGTCATGGTGACGCGCGAGGCCGAGGCGGCGGGCCCCACGGAGACATGACGGAGCGGCGGGCCGTCCCCTGCCCGCCGCTCCGTACTCGACCCGGCCGCGCCTCCGCTCGAAGCGCGGCCGGGAGTCTTCTCTAGGCCTCCGCGGCCACCGGCTTCTCGTCCGCCTTCACCGAGTTGCTCTTCAGGGCGACCTCCTTGATGAAGAGGGTCACCACGAAGGCCAGCAGCGCGAAGGGCGCCGAGTAGAGGAAGACGTCCGCGACACCGTGTCCGTACGCGTCCTCCATGACCGTCCGGATCGGGGCCGGGAGCTTGTCCATGTCGGGGATGCCGCCGCCGGAGCCGCCCTGGCCCATGGCGCCCGCGGCCTTGGGACCGAGCTCGGCCAGGCCCTCCTTGACGTAGCTGGTGACCCGGTGGGCCATGACCGCGCCGAGCGCCGAGACGCCGACCGCACCGCCGAGGGAGCGGAAGAAGGTGACGACGGAGGAGGCGGCGCCGAGGTCGGCGGGGGCCACCTGGTTCTGGGTGCAGAGCACCAGGTTCTGCATCATCATGCCGAGGCCGAGGCCGAGGACCGCCATGAACAGCGCGATGTGCCAGTACGCCGTGTCGTAGCGGATCGTGCCCAGCAGGCCCAGGCCGCCCGCGGCGAGCGCGCCGCCGCTGACCAGCCAGGCCTTCCACCGGCCGGTCTTGGTGATGACCAGGCCGGACACGGTCGAGGAGATGAACAGGCCGCCGATCATCGGGATGGTGAGGACGCCGGACATCGTCGGCGACTCGTTCCGCGCCAGCTGGAAGTACTGGCTGAAGAAGACCGTGCCGGCGAACATCGCGACACCCACGAAGAGCGAGGCGAGCGAGGCGAGGGTGATCGTCCGGTTGCGGAAGAGGCGGAGCGGGATGATCGGCTCGCTCGCCTTCGACTCGACGAGCAGGAAGATCCCGCCGAGGGCGACCGCGCCGAGCACCATCACGGCCGTCTGCCAGGACATCCAGTCGTACTTGTCGCCCGCGAAGGTGACCCAGATGAGGAGCAGGGAGACGGCGGCGCTGATGAAGAAGGCACCGGCCCAGTCGACCTTGACCTGGCGCTTCACGACGGGGAGCTTGAGGGTCTTCTGCAGGACGATCAGCGCGATGATCGCGAAGGGCACGCCCACGTAGAAGCACCAGCGCCAGCCGAGCCAGTCGGTGTCCGTGATGACGCCGCCGAGCAGCGGGCCGCCGACGGTGGCGACGGCGAAGGTCGCGCCGAGGTAGCCGCTGTACCGGCCGCGCTCGCGCGGGGCGATCATGGCGGCCAGGATGATCTGGGAGAGGGCGGTCAGACCGCCGACGCCGATGCCCTGCACGACACGGCAGGCGATGAGCATGCCGGTGCTCTGCGAGAGACCGGCGACGACCGAGCCCGCCACGTAGATGACCAGGGCTATCTGGACCAGCAGCTTCTTCGAGAAGAGGTCCGCGAGCTTGCCCCAGAGGGGCGTGGTCGCGGTCATCGAGAGGAGCGCGGCGGTGACCACCCAGGTGTAGGCGGACTGGCCGCCGCCCAGGTCGGTGATGATCTGGGGGAGGGCGTTGGAGACGATCGTCGAGGACAGGATGGCGACGAACATGCCGAGCAGCAGCCCGGACAGCGCCTCCATGATCTGCTTGTGCGTCATCGGGGCGCCACCGGAGGCGGTGTTCCCCTCCTTGGCGCTCCCGCCGCGCACACCGGTCTCTGGCGTGGTGGTCGTAGCCATCAAGTTCCTTCGTTCTCAAGCGTGGTGGGCCCGGCAGTCCCCGAAGGAATCGCGGAGGCGGGCGAGCAGGGTGGTGAGCAGTTCGACGTCGTCGTCGGACCACTCCGCGAGGGTGCGGGCGAGCATGTCGGTCAGCCGTCGGTCGAGGACGGCGAGCATGTCTTCGCCCGCCCGGGTCAGGTGCAGGATGCGGGAGCGCCGGTCGGCGGGGTCGGGCAGGCGCTCGACCCAGCCGCGGTCCACGGTGTGGGCCACGTGCCGGCTGCTGACCGACATGTCGACGGCCATCAGCTCGGACACCCGGCCCATCCGCATGTCGCCGTGGTGGTTCAGCAGGGCGAGGACGATGGCGGATCCGCTGGGGCACTCGGCGGGCAGGACCCGGCCGAGTCCGCGCTTGACCGCTCCGATGGCGCTCACCTGGCGGGCGAGGTTCTCGTATCGATTGCCCCGGTCCACCGAGCCGACCACCGAGTCCATCGGCACTCCCCTGATGTTGTTGCTTAGGGCAACCATAGAGATGGATGGTTGCTCCAGGCAAACTAAATCGGTCAAACGGCGCTAAAGAATCGGCAAAGGTGGAGCGGAGGTGCGGGTCGCGCAGGGTTCCGCCGTGGTGGGGGCAGGGGGCTTGGGCCCCTCACCCCTCCTTCGCTAGGGTCCTGACCCATGGCACACAACCCCCAAGCACCGTACGGCCAGGGCCAGCCCCCGCAGGGCCCCGAGGGTTACGACCCCGCCGGCAGCACGCAGATGTTCCGCGCCTTCGTCGACGAGGGTGCCCCGCAGCAGCACCAGCCGCAGGCCGCGGCCGCGCAGAGCGGCCCGAAGGTCGGACTGATCGTGGGCGTGGTCGCGGTGATCGTCGTCCTGGCGGCCGTCGCGTGGCTGGCCCTGGGCTGACCGACCTCTTCCCGCACCGAGACCCCGGGTGGGCCGGATCCGCGCGAGCGGACCGGCCCACCTTTCCGTTGCCCCTTGCCCGGCCCCTCTCCCACGGGGTCTCCCGCGGGCCCTCGGCCGCATCGGCGACCCGCTCGGAGCGCCTGACCGAGGTGGGCTTCCCCGTCACTGCCAGGTGGCGGAGACCTTCCGGGTGTCGATCCGCATCCCCAGCGGCACCCGCCAGGAGTCCACGCACACGGTGTACGTCTCCGTCCGCGCGGCTCCCGGGGCGATCGGCGCGGGCAGCGGCCGGGTGGAGGTGAGGGTCGCCCAGTCGACGCCGAGCGCCCCGATCACGTGCGTGGCGAAGGTGACCGTGCCGGAACGGGCCGGGGTGCCGCCGCTGTTCCGGAAGGTGACCGTGACCTTCTCGCACCAGCGCCGGTCGCCGTCGGCGAGGACGGGCGCGGAGACGGTGACCAGGGCGGGCTTCGGAGCGGGCGGGGGCGAGGAGGTCGCGGGGGGCGGTGGCGCGGTGGTGCCGGGTGCCGGCGTCGGGGGCGGAGCGGAGGGCGAACCGGGCGGGGCGCCGGTTGCCGGCGGCCGGCCGTCCGTGCCCGGGGACGTGCCCGAGCCGCCCGGCCGGTGCGCCGGGGCCGTACCGGACCCCGTACCCGAGCCCGGTCGCGTACTCGGACCGGAGCCCGCCCCCGTCCCCGTACCGGAGGATCCGGAGGAGCCCGGGAGCGCCGGGTTCCCGGCCGCCGGGGGCGGTCGCAGCGGGTCCCCGGGCGTCGGCGAGGGGGAGGAGGTGCTGGAGGTGTCCCCGGTCGTCGTGGGGCCGTCCAGCGGCACCAGGGCGACCGCGCCCGAGGGGGTGCCCGCGGCCCCCGGGGAGGGCCCGGCGCCGACCGCCGCGTACCCCTCGCCGTCTCCTCCGCCACCACACGCGGTCAGCGCTCCGCCGAGGCAGAGCGCCACCGCCACGAGTCCCGGCTTCCTTCGCCTCATGACCGACAGTGTGACTGACGATCCGTCAGAAAGAAGGCCCTTGGCGGAACTCAGTCCGCGATGAGGCCCTCACGCAGCTGGGCGAGGGTGCGGGTGAGCAGCCGCGAGACGTGCATCTGGGAGATGCCGACCTCCTCGCCGATCTGCGACTGGGTCATGTTGGCGAAGAAGCGGAGCATGATGATCTGCCGCTCGCGGGGCGGGAGTTTGGCGAGCAGCGGCTTGAGCGACTCGCGGTACTCGACGCCTTCGAGTGCCGAGTCCTCGTACCCCAGGCGGTCGGCGAGGGAGCCCTCGCCGCCGTCGTCCTCGGGGGACGGGGAGTCGAGCGAGGAGGCGGTGTACGCGTTGCCCACGGCAAGGCCGTCGACCACGTCCTCCTCCGACACCCCCAGCACGGCGGCCAGTTCGGGCACGGTGGGGGAGCGGTCGAGCTTCTGGGCGAGCTCGTCGCTGGCCTTGGTGAGGGCGAGGCGCAGCTCCTGGAGCCGGCGCGGGACGCGGACCGACCAGGACGTGTCACGGAAGAAACGCTTGATCTCGCCGACGACCGTCGGCATCGCGAACGTCGGGAACTCCACCCCGCGCTCGCAGTCGAAGCGGTCGATCGCCTTGATCAGGCCGATCGTCCCGACCTGGACGATGTCCTCCATCGGCTCGTTGCGCGAGCGGAAGCGGGCCGCCGCGTAGCGCACGAGCGGGAGGTTGAGCTCGATCAGGGTGTCGCGGACGTAGGTCCGCTCCGGGCTGTCCGCGGCGGCTCCCTCGGCGTCGAGGGCGCGCAGCCTCAGGAAGAGGGAGCGCGAGAGGGTGCGCGTGTCGAGGGCTCCCGACGTGACGGCCATCGGCGGAGGGGGGACCTCCGCGCTGTCGGTCGCGGTCGGCGCCGTCGTCTGCGTGGGCACGGGAACGGGCGTGAGCGTGAGCACCTTCGAGCTGCCCAGTTCTGTGGACATGCCACCCCCTTGAGGTCGCGGACGGTCGCGGTGGCCGCGACCATCTGAGGAACGCAGCCACCACCTGAATACCGGCGGCGGGGCTGCGGCAAACTCGGTTCCAGCAGAATGTCACATGTCGGCAACACGCTGTAGTGACTTGTCGACAAGCCGAGGGTGCATATCCGCAGGAAACAAGGGGTGTACGGCAATTGGGGTGCCGTGAAACTGCTCCGAACCGGTCTACCCGATTCAGCTACGCCTCGATTCTGTTTGCGGATCTCAAACGCGCGAAGCTGCGGGCGAGGAGCCTTGACACATGCATCTGGGAGACGCCGAGTTCCTGACTGATCTGGGACTGCGTCAGATTGCTGTAGTAGCGCAGCATCAGGATCCGCTGCTCCCGCTCGGGCAGTTGGACGAGCAGGTGCCGGACGAGGTCGCGGTGCTCGACGCCGGCCAGGGCGGGGTCCTCGTAGCCGAGCCGGTCGAGCAGTCCGGGCAGGCCGTCGCCCTCCTGTGCGGCCTCCAGGGAGGTCGCGTGGTACGAGCGTCCTGCCTCGATGCAGGCGAGCACCTCGTCCTCGCCGATCCGCAGCCGCTCGGCGATCTCGGCGGTGGTGGGGGAGCGGCCGTGGGCGGTCGTGAGGTCCTCGGTCGCGCCGTTCACCTGGACCCAGAGCTCGTGCAGGCGCCGGGGCACGTGCACGGTGCGGACGTTGTCGCGGAAGTACCGCTTGATCTCGCCGACGACGGTCGGCATCGCGAACGTGGGGAACTGGACGCCGCGGTCGGGGTCGAAGCGGTCGATGGCGTTGATCAGGCCGATGGTGCCGACCTGGACCACGTCCTCCATCGGCTCGTTGCGCGAGCGGAAGCGGGCCGCCGCGTAGCGGACGAGCGGCAGGTTGGCCTCGATGAGGGCCCCGCGCACCCGGTGGTGTTCCGGGGTGCCCGGTTCCAGGTTCTTGAGCTGCCCGAAGAGCACCTGGGTGAGCGCGCGGGTGTCGGCGCCGCGGGTGCTCTGGGGGCGGGCGCGAGGGGCTTCGGTCCCGCTTCCAGCCTCGGGCTGGGGCGGGACCTGAGGCGCTGTACTGGCCGGCACGTTCACGCCACCCCTTTGGCTGGTCCTGCTGGTCCACTGGGTCAACTACGGTCAACTCATCCGTCAAAAGCGGTCATAGCATCACAAGACATGTCCACTGTGTGCAAGCACCGCATAGCGACGTGTTGAGGGCATAGTGGCGGAAAAAGGGGAGGTCACGCGTGGAATCGCGCAGCGAAAAGCCCCCCACCTCGATGGCGGGGGGCCTGGCGTCGCGCCCGGACCGGGTCTGTCGCTCCGATCGGCCCGGATCCCGGGCGAACCGGACCGGACCCCGGACGGGCCGCGGGAGACGCTCTCCTAGAACGCGTAGTCCGCGATCACCCAGGTGGCGAACTCGCGCCACTGGGCGACACCCGCCTGGTGCGCGGGGTGCTCCAGGTAGCGCGTGAGCGCGTCGGTGTCCTCGACGGCCGAGTTGATGGCGAAGTCGTACGCGATCGGCCGGTCCGTGATGTTCCAGTCGCACTCCCAGAAGCGCAGCTCCGGGATCTGGCCGCCGAGGGCGCGGAACGCCTCGACGCCGGCGACGACACGGGGCTCGTCGCGGTCGACGCCCTCGTTGAGCTTGAAGAGGACCAGATGGCGGATCACGGAGTGGCTCCTAGTTGATGAGTTCGGTCATGAACTCGCCGACACCCTGGGCGGCGCTGGAAATGCCCTCGAACCCTACCTGTACGAGATCGGCGGCCCTGGCCGGGGACGTGATGATCGTGTACAGCACAAAGACCGCGACCGCGTAGAGCGCGATCTTCTTCGCCTGCGCCATGGCCAGTCCTCCCCTGATCCCCCGCCGAACGACCGCGCCACTCTAACCGAGGCTTTATGGACCAAGGGCCCGGCGATCGAGGCCTTTCGCCGCCCGCCGGAAGGGTGACGGGCGCGCAGGATGGAGGGGAGCCCGGAAGATCTGGCAGGAATCGGAAGGGCTCCCGGAACCGGCCCGCACTGCGGGGTCCGCGCCGCGAGCTTCCCCCCTGAACGCGGCGCAGGACTTGTAGGACCGGTTCTCATCGGGGGGAGCGGCTTGTCCCCCCGATGCCGCTCCCCCCGCCCAAGCCCCTTCCGCACCGCCCGGGCCCCCGAATCGAGACGCGGCCGTCCCCGCGGATCGGATTCCGCGCACGCGAGGGAGCCCGGTGCGACGCCGGGGACGCCCCGCGCCTCGTGAACGCCCGGGAAGAACGCGGAACTGTCGCCGAGAAGGCACGCTTCCCCGATCTCGAAACCCTCGGGGCGTCCTCGATCGCCGTCCCGTCTGACGGAGCGCCAGGGGCCGCCCGGCGCTCCGCACACGGCCCGCACGGCCGGGCCGCAGGCGGCAAAAGAAGAACCCCGCCGGTCCGTTTCCACGGACCGGCGGGGTTCCTGCTGGCGGTAGCGGAGGGATTTGAACCCTCGGTGAGTTTCCCCACACTCGCTTTCGAGGCGAGCTCCTTCGGCCGCTCGGACACGCTACCGAGAGAGAGCTTAGCCGAAACTCGCGCTGCGATGAAATCCGTATCCCGTGGCAGGTCAGCGGGCCCGGAAGAAGGCCGTCAGCCGGGCCGCGCACTCCTCGCCGAGGACGCCCTGGACCACCTCGGGCCGGTGGTTCAGCCGGCGGTCCCGGACGAGGTCCCAGAGGGAGCCCGTCGCGCCCGCCTTCTCGTCCGGGGCGCCGAACACCACCCGCTCGACGCGCGACTGGACGAGTGCCCCCGCGCACATCACGCACGGCTCCAGGGTCACGACCAGCGTGCAGCCCGTCAGCCGCCACTCCCCGGTCGCCGCGGCCGCGCGCCGCAGCGCGAGCACCTCGGCGTGCGCGGTGGGGTCGCCGGTCTCCTCCCGCTCGTTGTGCCCGCGGGCGAGCACCGAGCCGTCCGGGCCGAGCACGACCGCGCCGACCGGTACGTCACCGGCCGGCACGGCCGCGTCGGCCTCGGCGAGGGCGAGCCGCATGGCGTCCCGCCAGGGGTCCCGTACGGGGTCGGGCAGGGGTGGGGCAGGTACCGCGCGTGCCACTAGCGGACGGCCTCCAGGACCTCGGCGGCCCCCAGGGCGTCCGCGATCTCCGCGAGGGCGTCGCTGTCGAGCGTCAGCAGGTCCGCCGGGGACATGCCGAGGTCCGCGAGGATCAGCCGGTCGCCGACCGGAGCGGCCGGGACGGCCTCGGCGGCGACGCTCGTCTCCTCGTCGTCGTCCGTGTCGCCGTCGAGCGGCTCCCCGTCCTCGGTACCGTCCAGGTCCAGCGACTCAAGCTCGTCGACGAGGTCGTCCAGGTCGTCACCGAGGATCTCCCGGGTGAGGATCTCCCCGTACGAGGAACGGGCGGCGGCGGCGCCGTCGGAGACGTAGATGCGAGGGTCTTCCTCACCCTCGATCCGGACGATCCCGAACCACGCGTCCTCCTGCTCGATGAACACGATCACCGTGTCGTCGTCCGAGGCCTCGCGGGCGAGGTCGGTCAGATCCGACAGGGTCTCCACGTCGTCGAGCTCCGTGTCGCTCGCTTCCCACCCGTCTTCGGTGCGCGCGAGCAGTGCGGCGAAGTACACCTGACTCTCTCCCACTGATCAGAGGTGTGACGATCCGGCGGCGCGCTCCTGAGCCCCGCCCAATCGGCATCGTGACAGATACGGCGCCCGCAGGAGAGGTCTTCGGCTCTTGCGTCGTGCATCAGTCTGAACGACCCCGCGATCGGGCGGGCGCGCGACCCCGGCGCACGCAGGGGGCGCACACGGGACGGGGCGGGCGTTCGCCGGTGAGGGAGGGCCGGGAGGGCCGGGAGGGGCTCCGGGGCGCGGACGAGGCGCACGGGCCACGGGCCGGCGCCCCGGGGGCGCGGTACGGCCTCCGAGAACCCGGAAGCACCACGGCGAGGCCCCCACGGGACGGCCCCCGAGGCCCGGAAGCACCCGGCGAGGCCCCCACCGGACAGCCCCCGAGGGCCGGGAAGCCGCGGCGAGGGCCGGGGAGGGGTTTCCGGCGCGGGCTCAGCCCGCGGCGGGTCTCCCCGGCAGGTCGTCCCGCGCGGCCTTCACCACCGGAAGGTCCGCATGCGCATCTGCTGTCGCATGCGGGCCGCCCGCGCGCGTCTCGGCTGCACGCGTTCGCGCAGCGCCTTCGCCTCTCCGAGTTCACGGAGGAACTGCGCGCGGCGCCGTCGGCGCTCCGCGTCCGTCTCCGGCCCCCGGGCCGCCCCCTCGGCGGCACCCTCGGCCGGTTCTTCCAGGTCGGGCATCGGTCACTCCACCCCATCGCTGGGTTCCCGTCCCCCCACCTTCCCCCAGTGGCGCGGGTCGATGCCAGTGCGCGGCGGGCTACTGTTGAGTCATGCGTCTCCACGTCGTCGATCACCCGCTGGTCGCCCACAAGCTCACCACGCTGCGCGACAAGCGCACGGATTCCGCGACCTTCCGTCGGCTCGCCGACGAGCTGGTCACCCTGCTCGCCTACGAGGCCACCAGGGACGTCCGGACCGAGCAGGTCGACATCGAGACCCCCGTCACGCCCACGACCGGCGTGAAGCTGTCGTACCCGCGTCCGCTGGTGGTCCCGATCCTGCGCGCCGGACTCGGCATGCTCGACGGCATGGTCCGGCTGCTCCCGACCGCCGAGGTCGGCTTCCTGGGCATGATCCGCAACGAGGAGACGCTGGAGGCGTCGACCTACGCGACGCGGATGCCGGAGGACCTCTCCGGCCGCCAGGTGTACGTCCTCGACCCGATGCTGGCGACCGGCGGCACGCTCGTCGCGGCCATCCAGGAGCTGATCAAGCGCGGCGCCGACGACGTGACCGCGGTCGTGCTCCTCGCCGCCCCGGAGGGCGTCGAGGTCATGGAGCGCGAGCTGGCGGGCACCCCCGTCACCGTCGTGACGGCCTCGGTCGACGAGCGTCTCAACGAGAACGGCTACATCGTCCCGGGCCTCGGCGACGCGGGCGACCGCATGTACGGCTCCGCCGAGTAGCGGTCACCGCCTCCCGCGGAACGGCGTCTCCTCGGAGCGCGCCGCCTCCGCGGGACGGAGTCTCAGCACTTTCCTGTCGGTACGGGCGCGGGCTTGGTCAGGGCGACCAGGGCCGCGTCCGCCGTCGTCTTCGGGGACAGGTTCTTGAAGGCGGTCCCGATGATCAGGTCCACGTCGGCCGTGCCGCGGGTGTCCGTCTTCGTCACGGCGCCCGCCAGCTGGGTGCCGAGGACGGGGAAGGCGCCCTTGGCGGCGGTCGTCGCGCCGAGGAGGAGACCGGAGCCGGGGACCTTCTTGTCGTAGGCGGCCGGCGCGTTCCCCACCTTGCCGATCTTGAAGCCGCGCTTCTTGAGTTCGTCCGCGGTCGTCTTGGCGAGTCCGCTGCGCGGGGTCGCGTTGTAGACGTTGACCGTGATCTGGGCGGGTTTGGGGAGGGCGGCGGCGGGGGCCGTCGTCGCGCGGGGGGCGGGTTTGCAGTCCGTCTGGCGGCCTGCCGTCGCCCTGCCCTCGTCGCCGGAGAAGACGTCGACGAGCTGGAGCGTGCCCCAGCCGGCCGCGCCGAGCACGACCACGGCGGCAGCGGCCGCGAGGACGATCCTGCGACGGCGCCGCGGGCGGCGCATGCGGGGGTAGGTGTCCCCTGTGATGCGGTACTTTCCGCCCATTCCGGGGGGAGTGAGCATGCTCATGAACGCAGCGTAATGCCGCCCGTCGGCGATGCCTACTTGATGATCATGTGATCGCGTCCGGATGGGGGCGAACTGACCCCGAAAGGGTCAGTGCGTACGGGCCGGTCGGCGCCGTCTCAGTCCATTTCCAGGACGCGGGCGTGCAGTACCTGGCGCTGCTGGAGCGCCGCGCGGACGGCGCGGTGCAGTCCGTCCTCGAGGTAGAGATCGCCCTGCCACTTCACGACGTGCGCGAAGAGGTCGCCGTAGAACGTGGAGTCCTCGGCGAGCAGCGTCTCCAGGTCCAGCTGGCCCTTGGTGGTGACGAGCTGGTCGAGGCGGACCGGGCGCGGCGCGACGTCCGCCCACTGCCGGGTGCTTTCCCGGCCGTGGTCGGGATACGGCTTTCCGTTTCCGATGCGCTTGAAGATCACACGGAAAGCCTACCGGGCGAGCGGCTCCCGGCGCAGCCATGCACGGCCGGTGGGATGCTGGTGCGAATGAGGACGAACCGGAATTGGGGTGCCGTGATGAGCGTGAGCGAGCAGCCGGCGGCCGTACCGGACGGCCCCGCCGCCGAGATCGCCGCCGGATACGCCTTCGAGGGCCCGGCACTCGATCTGGGGGCCCTGCTGTGGGACGGGGAGTGTCACCCGGACGCGCCGATCCGCATCCCGCTGGCCGTGCTGAACCGGCACGGACTGGTCGCCGGCGCGACCGGCACCGGCAAGACGAAGACGCTCCAGCTGATCGCCGAGCAGCTCTCGGCGAACGGCGTGCCGGTCTTCCTCGCCGACATCAAGGGCGACGTCTCGGGCGTCTCGGCGCCCGGCCAGGACGGCGAGAGGGTCCGGGAGCGGGCCGCCCAGGTCGGCCAGGAGTGGCGGGCGACGGGCTTCCCCTGCGAGTTCTACGGGCTCGGCGGGACCGGTCCCGGCATCCCGGTGCGGGCCACGGTGACCGGCTTCGGCCCCGTGCTCCTGTCGAAGGTGCTCCAGCTCAACCAGACGCAGGAGCAGTCGCTGGGCCTGATCTTCCACTACGCCGACTCCAAGGGCCTGGAGCTGGTGGACCTCAAGGACCTCCGGGCGGTGGTGGCGTTCCTGGTCGCGGACACCGGGAAGGCCGAGCTCAAGGGGATCGGCGGGCTGTCCACGGTGACCGCCGGAGTGATCCTGCGGTCGATCACGGCCTTCGAGCAGCAGGGGGCGGGCGACTTCTTCGGCGAGCCGGAGTTCGACACGAGCGAGTTCCTGCGGACGGCGACGGACGGGCGGGGCGTCGTCTCGGTCCTGGAGCTGCCGTCGGTGCAGGACAAGCCGCAGCTGTTCTCGACCTTCCTGATGTGGATGCTGGCGGACCTGTTCGGGGACCTGCCCGAGGTCGGCGACCTGGAGAAGCCGAAGCTGGTCTTCTTCTTCGACGAGGCGCACCTGCTGTTCGCCGGGGCGTCGAAGGCGTTCCTGGAGTCGATCACGCAGACCGTGCGGCTGATCCGCTCGAAGGGGGTCGGCGTGTTCTTCGTGACGCAGACGCCCAAGGACGTGCCCTCGGATGTGCTCGCCCAGCTCGGCAACCGGGTGCAGCACGCGCTCCGTGCGTTCACCCCGGACGACGCGAAGGCCCTGAAGGCGACCGTGCGGACCTTCCCGCACTCGCCGTACGACCTGGAGGAGGTCCTCACGGGCCTCGGTACGGGCGAGGCGGTGGTCACCGTCCTCAGCGAGAGGGGCGCGCCGACGCCGGTGGCGGCGACCCGGCTGCGGGCGCCGGAGTCGCTGATGGGCCCGGTCGACGCGGCCGCCCTGGACGCGGCCGTGAAGGGTTCGCCGCTCTACGGCCGGTACGCGCAGGCGGTGGACCGCGAGTCGGCGTACGAGCGGCTGACGGCCGAGCAGCAGGCGGCGGAGGCGGCGGCGCTGGAGGCGGCGGCCGCCGAGGAGGCCGGGAAGGACCGGCCGCGCGGCGGAGCGAGGGCTCCCAAGCCGGAGCCCTCGCTCGCCGAACAGGTGGTGGGCAGTGGGATCTTCACGTCCCTGGCCCGGTCGATCGGCACCCAGCTGGGCCGGGAGATCAGCCGGTCGATCTTCGGTACCGCCCGCCGCAGGCGGTGACGGGACCGGTCGGTCCTACTCGGTGACCTCGTGGTGGTCGTCGTGCAGGCCGCCGCCGCTGCCCTCGCCGCCGGTGGTCGGGGTGGAGACGACCGGCTTGCGCAGGGAGGAGATGTCGTGGGCGTAGGTGCCCACGGCGTTGGCGATGACCTTGATGTTGGCGTCGAAGGCCTTCATGTTGACGTTCTTCAGGTCGTCGCCCTTGGCGTGGTAGTTCACGTCGTACGCGACGCCCGCCGTGCCGCCGAACTTGGCGGCCTGCGCGGCGGTCTTGATGCCCTCGGCGCCGGTGAAGGTGCCGCCGGAGGGGATGCCGACCTTGATGAACGGGCCGTAGTCGGAGCGGCCGGAGAAGTCGGTGCCCTCGTGCGGGAGGCCGCGCGCGTCCATGAACGCGGCGATGTCGCGCTCCAGCTGGGCGGAGCCCTCGGGGCCGGCGCCCTCGCCGACGTTGTCCGAGTTGTCGCCGTCGTAGACGAACAGGCCGTAGTTCGGCGAGGCGATCATGTCGAAGTTGAGGTAGAGCTTGATCTCCTTGCGGTCGAGCTCCGTCAGGTTCTTGACGTAGAAGTCGGAGCCGAGGAGGCCGTTCTCCTCCGCGGACCACCAGGCGAAGCGGACCTTGTTGCGGACCTTCTCCTTCGTCTTCGCGAGCTCCAGGGCGGTCTGGAGGAGGCCCGCGGAGCCGGAGCCGTTGTCGTTGATGCCGGGGCCGGCGGTGACCGAGTCGAGGTGCGAGCCGAGCATCACGGTGTTGGCGGCGTTGCCGCCCTTGGTCTCCGCGATGACGTTGTTGGTGACGCGCTTCTCCTGGAGCTGGCGGATCTCGAAGGAGAGCTTGACGGGGCCCTTGGCGAGGTCGGCGGCGAGCTTCTCGCCCTCGGCCAGGCTGGCGCCGCCGGTCGGGATCTTGCCCGCGGCCGGCTCGCCGAGGGTGCCGGACAGGACGCCCTCGACGTTGTTGTAGATGATCGCGCCGGCGGCGCCGGCCGCCGCGGCCTGCTCCTGCTTGATCGCGAAGGAGCAGCCGCCGCGCTTGATGAGCGCGACCTTGCCGGTGAAGGTGCCGGAGGCGTAGTCGCCCGGCTCACAGCCGGTGGTGCCGTCGGCGTCGACGGGCACGGCGACCAGGTCGGCCTTGATGCCGCCGACCGGGGTGGACTTGGTGTACGTCATGGCCCGGATGTCCAGGGCGCGCGGCGCGGGGCCCTCGACGGAGACCTTCTCGGCGAGCGTCTGGGTGTAGATGAAGTCGAACTGCTCGTACGAGACGTTGTAGCCGGCCTTCTTGAGCTGCGTGTAGACGTAGGCGGCGGAGGCGTCGTGGCCGAGCGTGCCGGCCGCGCGGTGGCCGCCGGCCGAGTCGGCTATCGCCTGGAACTTCTGCAGGTGCTTGTAGGCGTCCTGGCCGGTGGAGGCGGTGACCAGCTTCTTCGCCAGCTTCGCTGCGTCGCGGGCGGGCGCGGCTCCGGGGTCCTTCACCGCGGTGGCGGGGGAGGCGAGGACCAGCGGTGTGGCGAGGGCGGCGGCGGCCAGAACGGCCGCGGCCCGGCGCTGGGTGGCGTTCACAGAAGTCCTTCCCGTTACGGACGAGGTTGAGGGGAAGTTAGCGAGCCGCAGGGCATCCTGTGAACACCTTCTCCACAATTCCTGTCACACAGAGCAGGATTGAAATCTGGAATTTTCAATTCCCGCCGGTTTTCTGGTCCTTGGCCGCTTTCGCCGCTTTCGCCGCCGCCTTCATCTCCTGCTTGTGCGCCCGCACCTTCACCAGCGACTCCGGACCCGTGATGTCGGCGGCCGAGCGGTACGAGCCCCGCTCGCCGTACGCGCCCGCCGCCTCCCGCCAGCCGGTGGGCCGCACCCCGTACTGCTTGCCCAGCAGCGCCAGGAAGATCTGCGCCTTCTGCTTGCCGAAGCCGGGCAGCGCCTGGAGCCGCGCGAGCAGCTCCTTCCCGGTCGCCGCGTCCGCCCAGACCGCCGAGGCGTCGCCCCCGTACTCCTCCACCAGGAAGGCGCACAGCTGCTGCACGCGCTGGGCCATCGACCCCGGGTAGCGGTGCACGGCGGGCTTCTCGGAGAGCAGCGCGGCGAACTCCTCCGGGTCCCGGGCGGCGATCTCGTGCGCGTCGAGATCGTCCGTCCCGAGCCGCAGGGCGATGGTGTACGGCCCCGAGAAGGCCCACTCCATCGGCACCTGCTGGTCGAGCAGCATGCCCACGAGCGCGGCCAGCGGCGACCGGCCGAGCAGCGCGTCGGCCTCGGGCTGCTGGGCGAGGTGGATCTCGGGGTGCTCGGGCTGCGGGGCGGCGGGGCTCTCGGACGCGGGGCTCATTCTCCGATCATCCCGCCGGGCCGGGCTGATCGCGCGGTGGACTCACCCGTCCCCGGGCCCCGCGCCGCCCCCGAGCAGGGGCGATCCCGCCGCGAAGCGGTCGAGGGCGGCCAGGATCAGCCGCCCGGTCTCGGCCCCGCCCAGGTGGCCGGCGGTCTCCACGACGTGCAGCTCCGCGTCCGGCCAGGCCCGGGTCAGCTCCCAGGCGGTGCCGAGCGGCCCGCCCATGTCGAGCCGCCCGTGGATCAGGACGCCGGGGATGCCGGCCAGCCGGTGCGCGTCGCGGATCAGGGCGCCCTCCTCCAGCCAGGCGCCGTGCGCGAAGTAGTGCGAGCAGATCCGGACGAAGCCGAGCCGGGCGTCGTCGACCCGGTCGGTGTACGGGGTGCCCCGGCCCTCCGGGGAGAGCACCGCGTCCTCCCAGGCGCACCACTGGGCGGCAGCCCGTTCCCGCACCGGGCGGTCGGGGTGCTCCATCAGGGCGGCGTAGGCGCCGACGAGGTCCGCGGCCCCGCCCGCCCCCTCCCGGAACCGCTCGTGGGCCTCGGGGAAGAAGCGGCCGACCCCCTCGTACAGCCAGGCCGTCTCGGAACGGCGGGTGGTCGTGACCGCCGCGATCACGATCCCCGACACCCGCTCCGGGTACGCCTCCGCGTACGCCAGGATCAGCGTGGACCCCCAGGAGCCGCCGTACAACAGCCACCGGTCGATCCCCAGGTGCTCCCGCAGCCGCTCCATGTCGGCGACCAGATGGGCGGTCGTGTTCACGGACATGTCGGCGGCCGGGTCGCTCGCGTGCGGCGTGGAGCGGCCGCAGCCGCGCTGGTCGAAGAGGACCAGCCGGTACGCCTCCGGATCGAAGGAGCGCCTGTTGTGCGGCGAGGACCCGGAACCCGGCCCGCCGTGGACGACGACCGCGGGACGGCCCTCCGGGTTGCCGGACACCTCCCAGTGGACACGGTTGCCGTCGCCCACGTCGAGCAGGCCCTGGTCGTACGGTGCGATGTGCTCGGAGTACATCCGAGGGAGCCTAGGGCCCGTCGTCGCTAGTGCCCCTTGATCCGCACCGAGGGGTCCTCGCACCACTCCAGCAGCGAGGGCCACTCCCCGTACCCGGAGGCCGGGTTGAGGTGCTCCCCGCCCGGTACGTGGTCCATGTCGAGCCCAAGGGGACGGCCGTAGTGCAGGTCGGCGCCGCCGGGGCAGTAGGGGTCGCCGTCGCCGTACACGAGACGCGCGTCGAGGCCGGTCTCCGTCAGGTCGAGGCCGTCGGCGAACGCGGCGATCGCGGGGATCGATGCGGCGACGGGCGGCGCGGGCGGGGCGACGAGCAGCACCCGGTCGGCGTCGGGCCGGCGGGAACCGGCCCGCAGCCAGAGCAGCACGGACAGGCTGTGCGCGAGGACCACGAACTCGCCCCGCGGGGGCCGCCCGCCGTGCTCGTCCAGCGCGGCGAGCCAGTCGCCGAGCACGGGGGCGTCGGGCTCGGGGAGCTGCGGATACCGCACGTCGTGCCCCCGGTCCCGCAGCTGCCGGGCGAGCCGGTGCTGCCAGTGCTCGGGAGGCCGGTGGTTCTGGAAGCCGTGCAGGACGAGGAAGGTGCCGGGCTGAGTGTTCATGCCCGAACCCTGCGCACCACCCCGTGCGAAGGTCCACCACATCCCACCCACTGGACCCCCGCGGAGGTGGGAACCGGCTGTCAGGACGGGGCCTCAGCCGCCCACGTACTCCCGGAGGTGACGTGCCGTGAGGGTGTCCGCCTTGGACACCAGCTCCGCCGGCGTCCCCTCGAAGACGATCCGGCCCCCGTCGTGCCCCGCGCCCGGCCCCAGGTCGATCAGCCAGTCCGCGTGCGCCATCACCGCCTGGTGGTGCTCGATCACCACGACCGTGTTGCCGGCCTCGACGAGCCGGTCGAGGAGCGCGAGCAGCTTGTCGACGTCGGCCAGGTGCAGCCCGGTGGTGGGCTCGTCCAGGACGTACACCGCCCCCTTCTCCGCCATGTGGATCGCCAGCTTCAGCCGCTGCCGCTCACCGCCCGAGAGCGTGTTGAGCGGCTGCCCCAGCCGCAGGTACCCGAGGCCGACGTCCTTCAGGCGGCCGAGGATCGTGCGGGCCTGGCTCCTGGCGGTGAAGAAGTCGTACGCCTCCTCGATCGACAGCGACAGGACCTCGTGGATGTTCTTGCCGTCCAGCCGGTAGGTGAGGACCTCGGGGGTGAACCTCTTCCCCTCGCACTCCTCGCAGACCGACGCGACGCCCGCCGCGATGGCGAGGTCGGTGTAGACGAGCCCGAGGCCGTTGCAGCGCGGGCAGGCGCCCTCGGAGTTGGCGCTGAAGAGGGCCGCCTTGACGCCGTTGGCCTTCGCGAAGGCCGTACGGATCGGACCGAGCAGCCCCGTGTACGTCGCCGGGTTCGACCGGCGCGAGCCCCGGATGGGGGACTGGTCGGCGACGACGACACCCTCGCGGCCCGGCAGGTTGCCGTGGATGAGGGAGGACTTCCCGGAGCCGGCCACGCCCGTGACGACGGTCAGCACCCCGGCCGGGATGTCGACGCTCACGTCCTTGAGGTTGTGCTGCGTGGCGCCGGTGATGGTCAGCGCGCCGCTGGGGACCCGTACCTCGGTGCGGAGCTTCGCCCGGTGCGCGAGGTGGTTCCCGGTGAGGGTGCCGGAGGTGCGCAGGCCGGGGACGTTTCCGCTGTAGCAGATCTCGCCGCCCGCCGAACCGGCCCGCGGGCCGAGGTCGACGACGTGGTCGGCGATCTCGATGACCTCGGGCTTGTGCTCGACGACGAGGACGGTGTTGCCCTTGTCGCGGAGCCGCAGCAGCAGGTCGTTCATGCGCCGCACGTCGTGCGGGTGGAGTCCGGTGGTCGGCTCGTCGAAGACGTACGTGACGTCGGTGAGCGGGGAGCCGAGGTGCCGGACCATCTTCACGCGCTGGGCCTCGCCGCCGGAGAGCGTGCCGGAGGACCGGTCGAGGGAGAGGTAGCCGAGGCCGATCTCGACGAGCGAGTCGAGGAGCTCGCGCAGGCCGGCGAGGAGCGGCGCGACGGAGGGGTCCTCGATGCGGCGGACGAAGGAGGCGAGGTCGCTGATCTGCATGGCCGAGCACTCGGCGATGTTGACCCCGTCGATACGGGAGGACAGCGCGGCCCGGGTGAGGCGTGCGCCCTCGCACTCGGGGCAGGTCCGGAAGCCGACGGCCCGGTCGACGAACGCGCGGATGTGGGCCTGCATCGCCTCCCGGTCCTTGCTGAGGACGGTCCGCTGGAGCTTCACCACGAGGCCCTCGTAGGTGAAGTTGTTGGAGCCCACCCTCACCTTGCAGGACGGCCTGTGGAGGAAGTCCTCCCACTCCTGCTCGGTGAAGTCCGCGAGCCTCTTGTCGGGGTCGTAGAAGCCGGAGTGGGCCATGATCTGCCACAGCCAGGAGTCGACGGCGTAGCCAGGCACGGTGATGGCGCCCTCGTTGAGGGACTTGGTCCGGTCGACGAGCTCGTCGACGTCGATGTCGGAGATCTGGCCGGTGCCCTCGCAGCGGGGGCACATGCCCTCGGGCAGGTTGAAGCTGAAGGCGCCCGAGGTGCCGACGTGCGGGGTGCCGAGCCGGCTGAAGACGATCCGCAGCATCGTGTACGCGTCGGTGGCCGTGCCCACGGTGGAGCGCGAGTTGGCGCCCATCCGCTCCTGGTCGACGACGATCGCGGCGCTGAGGTTGTGCAGTCCGTCGACGTCGGGGCGGGCGAGCGACGGCATGAAGGACTGGAGGAAGGCGCTGTAGGTCTCGTTGATCAGGCGCTGCGACTCGGCGGCGATCGTGCCGAAGACGAGAGAGGACTTGCCGGAGCCGGAGACTCCGGTGAAGACGGTGAGGCGGCGCTTGGGGAGGTCGACGTCGACGTTCCTGAGGTTGTTCTCCCTGGCCCCGCGGACCTGGATGACGTGGTGGCTGTCCGCTGCGACGGGGTGGTTCATCGTGCGCCCTCCGATGGTCGTCCTGTGTGCTGGGGAAGCGTACTCTATACAACGTACAAAGTAAGCGGGTGGCTATTCTGACCTGCGAGAACGTGAGCGCGACGAGTGCCACCGGCGCTGCGGGCGCGACGGGCGGGAAGAACCCGAGAAGCCCCGAAGAGCGCGACGGACGCGATGGGCGCGATGAAGGACGGAAGCGGCATGGCGGGAGCGAAGGGCAAGAGCAGCAGCGGCGCGGGGGACCCGGCACGCACCCTGGAGCTCCTGTGGCGTGACGGCTCGGCCGCACCGGCGGGACGGCGCGGCCCGCGGCAGGGCCTCACGGTCGACGCGGTCGTCGACGCGGCCCTGGCCCTCGCCGACGCCGGCGGGCTCGACGCGCTGACCATGCGCGCGGTGGCCCAGCACCTCGGCGTGACCCCGATGACCCTCTACACGTACGTCCCCGGCAAGGCCGAACTCCTCGACCTCATGCTGGACGCCGTCTTCCTGCGCATGGCCCGGCCGCCGTTCCGCCCGGAGGAGTCCTGGCGGTCCCGCGTCACGGCGGTCGCGGACGCGAACCGTGCGCTGCACCTGGGGCATCCGTGGCTGGTCGAACTGCGCATCGTGCGGGCTCCGTTGGGTCCCGGCGTGATGAACAAGTACGAGTACGAGCTCGGCGCCTTCGAGGGTCTGGGCCTCGACGACGTGGCCCGGGACTCGGCCCTGACGTACGTCCTCGGCTTCGTCCAGGCGGGTGCCCGGGCCGAGTTGGACGCGCGGGCCGAGGAGCGGGAGAGCGCGATGTCGGACGGCGAGTGGTGGGAGGCCCACGAGCCGCTGCTGGCACGGGCGCTGGACGAGACGCGCTTCCCGCTGGCGAGCCGGGTGGGGGAGGCGGCGGCGATCGCGTACGACGGCCTGTACGACGCGGACCACGCGTACCGCTTCGGCCTGGAGCGGGTGCTGGACGGCCTCGCGGCACTGGCCGGGACCCGGCCGGGTCGCGACGCGGGCGGGGTCGGGGGCGGCCGGGGGGCCGCGGGCGGGGGCTGCTGAGGGGCGCGGGGGCCCCGCCCGGCTCAGGCCCGCAGGCGGAGCAGTTCCCGTACGCCCGCCTTGAGGCGGTCCGCCGACAGCTCCTGCTCGACCGCCAGGTGGTGCATGACGTCCGGCGAGAACGACGCGAGCAGCAGGTGGGCGAGGAGCGCGCTGTCGGAGCCGGGCCGCAGACGTCCGATGAGCAGGGCCACGTGCGTGTGCATCACGCGGTACGCGCCGCTGTGGTAGCGGGCGCGGGGCGCGGCGGAGTGCGCGGCGAGCAGGATCTCGCGCTGCTCGCCGACCCGGTCGACGAGCGCGTCGAGGAAGGCGTCGAGCCGCGCTTCGGCGGGGGCGCCGGGGCCGAGCGGCGGCGGGCCGCTCATGTACGCCTCCTGGAACTGGCGCTCGCGGTCGTCGAGGAGCGCCCACAGCAGCTGGGAGACGTCGCCGAAGCGGCGGTAGACCGTGCCGACGCCGATGCCGCTGGCGTGGGCGACCTGGTTCATGGTGACGGCCTGGGGGCCGTCCTCCGCGACGATCCGGGCGGCGGCGTCGAGGATCTTGCGCCGGTTGCGGGCGGCGTCGGCGCGCTCGGGTGCGGGCTTGCCCATGGCGGGCAGGAGGCCGAGCAGGGGTGCCGCCGGGTCTCCGGCCTGCGGGATCTCGGTGCTCATCTGCCGACTCCTGTTCCGTGCGCCGCCCGTGCGCCCTGGTGCGCGTCGTATCGCGCTGTTTCGCTACTCGCGCCCCGTCTCCCCCTTCCGGTAGCCCTCGGTGCGAGCATACCCGCTGCCCTTGCAAAGTGGATAGCCATCCGCTTAACCTCGGTGCATCGAAACGGAATCTGATCCGCTTGAGGAGATCGCCATGTCCGTGAAGGTCGCCGTCATCTACTACTCGGCCACGGGTGCCGTCCACCAGCTCGCCCAGGCCGTGGCCGAGGGCGCCGAGAAGTCCGGCGCCGAGGTGCGGCTGCGCCGGGTGCCCGAGCTCGCCCCGGCCGCCGCGATCGACTCGAACCCGGCGTGGCGCGCGCACGTGGACGCCACCGGTGACGTGGAGGTGGCGTCCCTGGAGGACCTGGAGTGGGCGGACGCGTACGCGCTCGGCTCGCCCACCCGGTTCGGCAACGTGGCCGCGCAGCTCAAGCAGTACATCGACACCTCGGGCGGCCTCTGGCAGCAGGGCGTCATGGCGGACAAGCCCGCGACCGCCTTCACCAGCGCCCACAACCTGCACGGCGGCAACGAGTCGACGCTGCTCGCGCTCTACAACACCTTCCACCACTGGGGCTCGGTCATCGTCTCCCCCGGCTTCACCGACCCGGCGGTCTACGCGGCCGGCGGCAACCCGTACGGCACCGCCCACCCCGGGGCGAACGGCGCCCCGGCGGAGAACGTCCTGGAGGCCGCCCGCTACCAGGGCCGCCGCCTGACGACGATCGCGAAGCGCCTCAAGGGCCTGGCGACGGACTGACCGGCCCGGCCGCCCCGCGGCCGTACCGGCCGTGCAAGGGCTGACCCGCCCGGCTGCCGGTCGACCGGCCCCCGGACGCGGACGTGCCCCCGGGGAGACCCCCGGGGGCACGTCCGCGTCCGCGTGTCTTCGCCCGCCGTTCTCAGGCCAGGGACAGGAAGAGCTTCTCCAGTCGGGCGCGCATGGCGTCGCGGTCCTCGCCGTTCCGCCGGGCGTCCTCGACGTCCGTCAGGCACTGCTGGAGCCCGGTCGCGATGATCGCGAACCCGGCCCGGTCGAGAGCGCGGGAGGCGGCGGCCAGCTGGGTCACGACCTCCTCGCAGTCGCGACCCTCCTCGATCATCCGGATCACGCCGGAGATCTGGCCCTGAGCACGACGGAGCCGGTTCAGTACCGCCTTCAGCTCCGCGCCGGCGAGATCCAGTTCCACAGCCACTCCTCACAGATACCCCAGGGGGTAATTTACTCCCCGCTCGGGGTTCCGTCGAAGACCAAGGATGACACCTGCGCCGGGGTACGGGCCTGGAGGAGGAGCGGACCGGGGCGGGTCCGGCGGGGTGCCGCGGCGGGTCGCCCCCGCGTCGAGGACCCGCTCAGAGCGGATCGAGGACCATGAGGACCTCGTCCCGGTCGTCCCCGGGCCCCAGCCGGAGCGCGCCGGGCCAGCGGCCGACCTCGCGCCACCCGAGCCGGCCGTAGAACGTCTCCAGGCCGGCGCCGCCGCGCGCGGCCAGCCGGAGCTGCTCGAGCCCCATCTCGTCGCGGGCGACCTCCCGCGCGCGGCGGACGAGGGCGGCCCCGACCCCGCGCCCCCGCAGCCCCGTGCGGGTCTGGATGTGGTGCAGCGTCCCCCAGTGCGCGACCGGCGGGACGTCGTCCCGGCGGACGGCGAGCCACCCGGCGAGGCCCCCGTCGACCATGGCCACCAGGAGGCGGCTCGTCGCGGGGGCGAGGCCCGCGACGAGGGAGTCGACCGCGGGACCGACCAGGCCGGCGTCGACCGGCGGGAAGGGGAAGCCGGCCGCCCCGCCGGCGTTCGTCACCTCGATCCAGCAGTCGCGGAGCGCGCGGCCGAGCTCCGGGGAGACGTCGTGCGGAGCGGTGAACTGCTGCAGTGCGAGGGGTCCGATGTCCACGCGGCGGATCCTCGCACCCGGCACGGACAGCGCGGGGCGCGAGGAGGGGGTTCTGCGGGGGTCGGAATCCCAGCCGTTCCGCGACCCCGCTCAGTCCTGCCGCGGACCGGTCTCGTCGACCGGGCGGATGACCACCGCGTACTCCGGGGCCCCGGCCGGCTGCGGGCAGCGGGCGACCTGGGCGGCGATCTCCGTCACGCGCTCCAGGGACTCGCAGTCGAGGAGCCAGAAGCCCGCGATGACCTCCTTGGTCTCCGCGTAGGGGCCGTCGGTGACGACCGGCCTGCCGTCGCCGTCCACCGTCACGAACCGGGTCGTCGACGGGGCCGCGAGGCCCTGGGCGTCGAGCATCTCGCCCTTCGCCGCCAGCTCCTCGTTGATCGCGTTCATGTGCGCGAACATCGCCTCGAGGTCCGGCTTCGTCCAGGCGGGGCTGCTGTCGGTGGGGCGGCCCACCATGGCCTCGTAGTCGGCCTCGCTGCCCTGCACCATCACCAGGTACTTCATGGCGTCCTCCTCGTCCTCTCGTCCTGCTCCGGTCGTTCCGGTCCTGTTCCGGTCCTGGGGGGCGGGTCCCCGCCGGGCGGGGCTCCCGCACTGCCTCTCGCAGGACAGTCGGAGCGGAGGGCCGCTTCTCGACACCGCGCGGGCGCAGACGGGAAAACCGGGAGAAATCACCCGCCCGCACCATGATTCCGGTGTGAACGCCTTCAGCTACTCCGCCGCCTTCATCACCTTCTTCTCCGTCGTCGGCCCCCCGAAGGTGCTCCTCGCCTTCGCCGGCCTCGCCCAGGTCCACCCGGTACGCCAGCTGCGGACCATCGCCCTCATCTCCTCGGGCGCGGCCGTCCTCGTCGGCCTGGTCATCGGCATCACCGCCCCCTGGCTGCTGGACGTCTTCCACATCAGCACCCCCGCCCTCCAGCTCGCGGGCGGCATCATCTTCTTCATCTACGCCGTCGGGCTCGTCCTCGGACTGCACCTCGGCGCCGGCACCGCTCCCCAGGACGCCCCCGACCTGGCCAGCGGCGTGCGCGAGCTGCTGATCCCGTACGTGGTCAGCCCGCTGGCCATGACGGCCGTGCTCATCGAGGCCGCCGCCCGCGACTCCTTCACCTGGCGCTCGACCGTCGCCGGCGCGTACGTGTCCGTCATCGCGCTCGACCTCATCTGCGTCCTGCTGCTCGGCCGCGTCCTGCGCCGCACCCACCACGCCACGATCGAGGTCCTCGGCCGGCTCCTCGGTCTGCTGCTGGCCGCCGTCGGCGTCGACCTGGTCCTCGACGGCCTCGCGGACCTCGGCGTCCCGGGCGTCTACCTGCGCCACTGACCGGGGCGGTCACGGCGTACGGAGAACCGGAGGCGTACGGAACGGGCGGCGCGCGCCCCGCTCAGCCGGGCGCGCGCCCCGCTCAGCCGCTCGACTCCCGCTCCAGCGGCGTGCGGAACCGGGGCGTCACCCGTACGTCCCCGATCCACCCCGCGAGCCGCTCCGCCTCCGCGTCGACCGCCCGCCCGGCCGCCGCCCCGACGTCCGCCAGGAGCCGGGTCACGATCTCGCCGTCCGGGCGCTGCGCCCAGCCGCCGACGATGCGGCCGTCCCACCAGACCGTCGGCCCGATGTTCCCGCTGCGGTCGTACAGCGCCGCCCGGTACTCCGGGTCCAGGTACCAGTCACGGGCCTGCCAGCCCATCGCCGTCGAGTCGAGCGCGGGCAGCAGCGCCGCCCACGGCTCGCCCCCGGCCGACCCGGGGTCCACGGGGTCGAGGTCGTCGGGCAGGACGAACCCGGCCCCCTCGTCGAGGGCCACCGTCACCGCCCCCACGGCGGCGAGCGCCGCGCGCACATCGGTCACCTTCCACCCCGTCCACCACTTCAGATCCGCCTCGGTGGCGGGACCGCAGGCCCGGAGCCACCGCCCGATCAGCTCGGCCCGCCCCGCGGCGGGGCTCTCCCCGGGGCGCGGACCGGTGGGACGGGTCCAGCGGAACCGGCTGGACGTCCAGCCGCCCTGGGGACGGCCCCGCACGATCCGCCCCTCCATGCCGAGCACCCGCAGCACCCGGCTCGCGACGGACTGGACGCCCTCCTGCCGCGTGCCCTTCCCGTAGACGTACGTCGATCTCAACGCCGGTACGGCTCCGCCGAGTTCGGTGCCCGTGGCCTCGCCCCGCGCGGCCAGTTCGGCGAGGACGAGCCGCTCGGTCTCCGCGAGCCACGCGGCGTCGTAGTCGCTGCCGGCCGCCAAGTGCTGGAGGAGGGAGGCGCGTTCGCGTACGGCGGCGGGGTCGGTCGTCGAAGCCTGGACGGCGGGGGCGAGCGCGGCGGGGAGGACGAAGACGGTGTGCCGCATGCCGTGCATCCGGACCAGCGAACGGTCCTGGTACAGCGCCCGCTCGACGTCCTCGACGGGCCCGGCCGTCCCGGCAAGCCGCGCCCCCACGGCGAGGAACACGCTGGCGGGGTCCGTCCCGTGCAGGGCGACGAGGGACTCGGCGACCTCCTCCACCGACCCGGCGCGCGCGCCGCCGGCCAACCGGTGCCGCACCCCGAGCCGCGCCCGCCGCTCGGCGGCACCGATCGCCCGCGGGGTACCCGTGGTGCCCGTGGCCGTCCGAGTCCTCGCCCGACTCGCCGTCTCCGCCTTCCGCGACTCACCCATGCGGCCAAGCATGGCCCGAGGCACGCCCTCGCGCACGGCTTCGGGCGGGAGGCCGTGCAGGCTGCCGCGTAGGGCTTCGGGCGGGAGGTCGTGGGCAGGTGCTGGGTACGACTCGGGGCGGCGTGACGCTGAAGGCGCTCCCGGCCGCGTCCTGCGGCCCCTCGGCGGAGGTTCCGCCCGGTGACCGCCTTACTCGGCCGCGGCCCGCTCCTCCAGTGGTCGCCGGCGCAGCGCGGGCCGGGTGAGGGAGGGCGGCTGCCAGGCGCCGTCCGCGCGGTAGAGGTCCGTGCCGGGCGGCACGATCGCGTCGATCCGGTCCAGCACCTCGTCGGTGAGGACGACGGACGCGCCCTTGAGCAGCCCGTCGAGCTGGTCCATCGTCCGCGGCCCGATGATCACCGAGGTCACGGCCGGGTGCGCGGCGGCGAAGGCGAGGGCGAGCTCGGGCAGCGAGCAGCCGACCTCGTCGGCGAGGGCGACGAACGCCTCGACGGCGTCGAGCTTGGCGGCGTTGCCGGGCAGGGCGGGGTCGAAGCGGTGCGGGGTGATCGCGGCCCGTCCGCGGGTGAGGTCGATCGGCCGGCCCTTGCGGTACGTGCCGGTGAGGAAGCCGGAGGCGAGCGGCGCCCAGGTCAGGACGCCCATGCCGTACCGCTGGGCGACGGGAAGGACGGAGGTCTCGATGCCGCGCGCGAGCAGCGAGTACGGCGGCTGCTCGGAGCGGAAGCGGCGCAGGCCGCGGCGCTCGGCGACGGCCTGGGCCTCGACGATCGCCTCGGCGGGGAAGGTGGAGCAGCCGAACGCCCGGATCTTGCCCTGGCCGACGAGGTCGCCGAGGACGTCCAGGGTCTCCTCGATGTCCGTGCGGTGGTCGGGCCGGTGGACCTGGTAGAGGTCGATCCGGTCGGTACCGAGCCGCTTGAGGCTGTCCTCGACGGCGCGGGTGATCCAACGGCGGGAGAGACCGCCGCGGTTGGGGCCCTCGCCGCCGACGGGGAAGTACACCTTGGTGGCGAGGACGGTCGCGTCCCGCCGGTGGGAGTCGCGCAGTGCCTTGCCGACGATCTCCTCGGACTCGCCGGAGGAGTACATGTCGGCGGTGTCCACGAAGTTGACGCCCCGGTCGAGGGCGGCGTGGATGACGCGTACGCAATCCTGGTGGTCAGGATTGCCGATCGCCCCGAACATCATCGTGCCGAGGCAGTACGTACTGACTTCGAACCCGGTCCCGCCGAGTACCCGATAGCGCATGCGCGCACTCTAGGAATGCGAGTGCACTCCAAGGCAAGACCCGGGGCGGCGGCCGAACCCCGGCCACGGCCGGACCCCGGCGACGGCCGGACCGCGGCCACGGCCCAGGCTGCCGGGACTCAACAACCGGTCTCGGCAAGGAAGTCGACGATCAGCCGATGAAGGACACCGGGCCGCTCCAGGTGCACGTCGTGGCCGGCGCCGGGAAGGCTGGCGCCGCGCAGCGCGGGCCGGCGGCGGGCCATCTCCGCGTACTCCTCCCCGCCGACGATCCCGCCGTGCTCGCCCTGCCCGAGGACCGCGAGGGTGGGGCAGGTGAGGGCGGCCCACTCGTCCCAGAAGGAGCGGGTGGTGCTGTCGTCGAGGGAGCGGACCACGACCTCGGGGTCGAAGCGGGGCCACAGCCCGTCGGCGCGCTCCTCCAGACCGCGGGCCCAGCCCTCGCCCACCGCGTCGGTGCCGCCGCCGAGGTGGGCGACGGCCGCCGCCCGGGTGGGGAACGGCACCGGCCAGGACCGGAGCCAACTCGCGATCTGCTCCTGGACGCCGGGGGTGGTCCCGTCGGGCCCGGCCTCGACGAGGACGAGGGCGCGGAGCAGGTCGGGGTGGGCGGCGGCGGTGAGGAGCGCGGTGCTCCCGCCCAGCGACTGTCCGACCAGCACGGGCCGGTCGAGACCGAGCCCGTCGACGACGGCGACGGCGTCGGCGACGTACGCGGCCCGGGAGACGTCACCGTCGGCGGGATGCCGGTCGCTGAGGCCGTGCCCGCGCTGGTCGAGGGCGACGACGCGGAAGCCGGAGTCGCGCAGGAGCCGGGCCGTGTCGTCCCACTCGCCCGCGTGCCCGGCGAGCCCGTGCAGGAGGAGGACGTCGACCGGGCCTCCCGGGAGCCGCGGGTCGCCCGGGCCACCGGGGTCGCCCGGGTCGCCGGAGCCGGCCGGGCTGCCCCAGTCGCGACAGGAGAGCCGCACGCCGTCACGGAACACGAGCCGCTCTGACCAGGGGAGACCGGAGAAGGAAGTCATCCCCCCATGATCCCTTACGGGTTGAGGAGCTGATCGGCGACGGCGGTACGGGCGTAGAGGACGGACCGCCCGCTGCGGTGGGCGGTGACGAGCCCGGCGTTGCGCAGGGCGATGAGGTGCTGGGAGACGCCGGCGGCGGACAGTCCGCAGTGCGCGGCGAGCTGGGTGGTCGACGCGGGGGTGTCGAGTTCGGTGAGAAGCAGGGTGCGGGAGCGCCCGAGGACGGCGGCGACGGCCTCGGTGGCGGCGGAGGTACGGGGCTCCCAGACGGCGCCGAAGCCTCGTGCCGGATAGGCGAGTTGGGGCGGGTCGGGGTGGACGGACCGGGTGAGGACCCGGGGCCAGGCGAACACGGAGGGGACGAGCAGCAGCCCGGACCCGGCCTGCTCGCGGCTGAGGGCGCAGTGCCGCCGTACGAGCCGCAGGGTGCCGTCGTCCCAGCGCACGGTCTCGTGCAGTTCGCTCAGGACGCGGGCCGACCCGTGCTCGGCGACCTGCCGGGCCCGATGGAAGACGTCGGCCTCCAGGACGTGCTGGATCCGGGCCCAGTACGGAGCGAGGGCGAGTTCCCAGTAGGCCTCGATCTCGTCGACGACCTTGCGGAGGACGGCGGGAGGGTCGTCGTGGAGCAGCCGGAGCCGGGCGGGGTGCTCGCCCTCCGGGAGCGGACGGAGGTCCTGCCGGACCTGCTCGGCGGGGGTGCGGAGAAGGGCGTCGAGCTCGGCGTCGAGGGTGGGGAAGGGCCCGGCGGGGGTGGGGTTGAGGAAGTCGGCGAGGTAGCCGTGGGCGGGGACGAGCGCGGCGAGCCAGCCGCGGTCGAGCCCGGCTCGCGCGATCCGGGGACGGACCTGCGCGACCCAGCGGCGATGGGGGCCGGGATCGGCGCGGCCGGCCAGGACGCGGTAGCTGGTGACGACCTCCCACATGGGGGAGACGGCGAAGCGGGTCTGGGCGAGGTCGGCGGCCGAGAAGCTGAGCCCGGATTCCAAGGTGTCCACGTCCAAGTCGAGGAGCGGCGGGAGCGGAGAGGAAAGGAGAAGTCGCAACGGTCGGAACGGTCGGAACAGCCGGTACGCGTTGGAAGGTCACGCACAGTGGATTCGGCCAGAGCTTAATCAATGGAGCGGACGGGGCGATGTCGAGAACCTCACCCCATGCCCTCTCTCACCACGTCGTCACTCATCCCGTCCTCGTTCCGGGGACTCCCCTCCGTCGTGTGGACGATCTTCGCGGGGACGATCGTCAACAGGCTCGGCTACCTCGTGACCCCGTTCCTGGTCTTCTTCCTGGCGGATCGCGGGGTGACGGGCACGGAGACCTCGTACGTCCTGGGCGCCCTGGGCGCGGGCAACCTGCTGGGCCCGGCCGTGGGCGGCGTTTTGGCCGACCGGATCGGGCGCAGGACGACGATGCTGATCGGTCTGGTCGGGGCGTCGGCGGCGCAGGGGGCGCTGTTCCTGGCTCCCGGCGTGTGGACGATGGCGGCGGCGGCGCTGCTGATCAGCGCGGCGGGCAGCACGGTGTCGCCGGCGGCGTACGCGCTGCTCGCGGACGCGGTGGACAGCGACCGGCGGCGCCGCGCGTACGCCCTGTTCGGCTGGGGGGTGAACATCGGCACGGCGGTGGCGGGCGTGCTCGGAGGCTTTCTGGCGGCGCGGGGCTACTGGCTGCTGTTCGTGGTGGACGCGGGGTCGATGCTGGCGTACGCACTGGTGGTGGCGGTGCGCCTGAGGGACCCGAGGGCCGGGGCGGCGGAGGCGAAGGAGCGGGGCGCCGGCGGCGGGAAGGACGGCATCGGCTACGGGGTGGTCCTCCGGGACCGGCTGGCACTGCTCCTGCTGCCCCTGTTCGGGGTGCAGCTCTTCGTGTACTCGCTGACCGAGGTGGCGCTGCCGCTGGCGGTGCACGACAGCGGTCTGTCGCCGGCGGTGTACGGGGCGATGGCGGCGGTGAACGCGGTCCTGGTGGTGGCGCTGCAGCCGTTCGTGACGGGGAGGCTGGCCGGGTTCCCGCAGCTGGCGGTGCAGGCGGTGGGGAGCACGCTGATCGCGGGCGGGGTGGCGCTGACCGGGCTGGCGGACGGGGTCGTGGGCTACACGGTGTCGGTGGTGGTCTGGTCCCTGGGCGAGGTGGTGGTGGCGGGCATCGCCGCGGGCGTGGTCGCGAACCTGGCCCCGGCGCACGCACGGGGGCGCTACCAGGGCGCGTTCAGCTGGACGTGGGGACTGGCGCGGTTCGCGGCGCTGACGCTGGGGGTGGCCGCGTACACGACGCTGGGGCCGGCGGTGCTGTGGTGGACGGCCCTGGCGGCGGGCCTGGCCGCGGCGGCGGGGACGGTGGCGCTGACCACGCGGGTGAACGCCCGCGCGGCCCACGAACTGGCGGCGTGAGGGGCGGCTACCTCCCCTCGGCGAGGGTGTGGGCCACGAGCGCGTTCGCGTGCCCGTGGCCCAGCCCGTGCTCGGCCTTCAGCCAGGAGACGAGTTCCATGTGCTTGGTGAGGGGCGAGGAACGGACGAGGTCCTGCCACTCGGAGATCGGCCGGCCGTACTTCTTCTCGATGGAGGGGAAGTAGCTGGCGGGACCTTTGACGACGTTCTCGGCCACGGGGGTCTCCAGGGTCGGGGTGGGTGACTTCCACAGGGAAGACCCCCGCTCGACCGGGAACTCATCGGTACCGCGGGGTTCAATCCCGCCGGATGTGCTCGGGATCGACGTGGCGCCGCACCATGGGGATGGAGGCGAGGGCGGCGACGAGGAGGACGCCGAGCGCGGCGGCGACGAGAAGGGGAAGCCCCTCCCAGTCCCAGTGCACGGCGCCACCGCCGGTGATCAGATAACTGGACTCGGCCAGCCACCCGGCGACGACGGCACCCCCCAACCCCACGGCGAGCGGCAACACCACCTGCAACACCTGTACCCCCCGCAACGTCCCGGCCCGAGCCCCCAACAACGCCAACGCGGTCACCTGAGCCCGCCGCTCCAAAGCCCGATCGGCCACGGACACGACGAACGCGGCCACACCGATGACAAGCCCGAGCACCATCCCGACGGCCAGCAGACTGCGAATGACGGTGAGCTGGGCGAGCGAGTCGATGACGATCCCGACGGGCTCGACGGGCGAGGTGGGAGCCACGGCCCCGATCCCATCGAGCACGGCACGAACGGTCTCGGGGTCGGAGTCGCTGAGCAGTACCAGATTCCCTTCCGAGGGAACAGTGCCGGGAGGAATCATGGATGGCGGGATGAGCAGGCTCGGGCCCGAAAAGCTCGATGGTTGATAGGCGCGCACCGATACGCTCGCGTCTGGGACGGTGACGTCAAGCTTTCTGCCGTCACTCAACAGGAAAGGGAAACTTCTTCCCGGATTCGCATCTGAGTCGATGGAGAAGTTGTGATCTCGGATCCGCAGCACTTTGTTCTCGACACAGCCTTCGGCTTTCTCCACGAACCGACCGAGCTGTTGGCACGTGGCAAAGACGGCCATCGTGCGAGGAGCGTGGGCTCCTGAGGGGTCCCGCCATGACGCCGAGGCCATTGCATGAGCCTGCACCTGCGTAACTCTGACGGTGTCCTTCTGCTGATGACTTCGCAATTGGGTGAACGGCATACTGTATTCCTGGACAGGGCTGGTGGAACGATTGACCTGGTCCAGCTCCACGAGTACACCCTGCGTCAGTGATGCGCCGAACACCAGAAGTACGAGACCTGTGGCCACCCGGAGAGAAGCTCCAGGATCGACTTCGGTACGACGCATCGCTAGAACCATCGGGAGCCACTGAGCCGACCTTGCCATCCGTCGAGCCAGCCATGCTGTGATCGGCGCCAACCCGAAGACCAGCCCCGCACCGGTCATCCCCACTGCTCCAGGGATTAGCAGTGAACTGGCCGACCCTCCTGACGGGTCCTGGCCCAGTACGCTCAGCATGCAGTATCCGCCGATGATGCCAAGTCCTGGGACCAGAAGAAGCATCCCGAATCGCTTCGGAGGTGTGGGCTCGTCCGTTCGCCGAACGCTGATGGGCGACAGGGCCGCGCGTCGGCCACTGAACTGCCCCACAAACCAAGCGAGTGCCGGGCATCCGAGCAGGCATACGGAAACAGTTGCGATTGAGGGCTGTCCATCAACCCGATACCAGTGCAGCCCAGGCAAACCCACTTGCGCCATTACTTCGTTGACACCGAGATACGCCACGACCCCGAGCGCGGCTCCGAGGAAGGCGGCAGCGGCGCTTTCCCCGGCATTGACCCGCAAAGTGTCCTTAGCGCTGAGACCGATGAGGCGGAGGGCGGCCAGCCGTCGGGCACGCGATTCTCCGGACAGGCGCGCACATACCGACAGGAAGATGACGAGTGGGAGTAGCACGATGCAAGCGAGGGTGAACCGCAGAATGCTGAGGGTGGACGGCTCCACCACCTGCCTCCCCGGTCGGCTCGCACCGAAGCTGCCAAGTCGCTGCGGGGCGGTCAAGGTGTCAGCATTGGCGCCGATATATGCATACAGATCGTCGGGGCCCCCCAATCCTTGTGGAGCGATGGTGCCGGTCACTCGGGCTGGGATGAGACCGGCCGCTCCTGGATTCATGATCAGGATTTCGCGGAGCTTCGGTGAAACGATGGCTTCGCCGGCATCTGGCAGCTGCGCTACTCCCGGAGGAAGCGGACTGCCCCCGGGCCCTGTACGCGCCACGAAGACTCGGTGTAGAGGCTGTGATCCGTAAGGTTCCCGCAGTTCTTGATAAACGGTGTTGCTTTTCCCTGGATTCGGTTCGCGAGCGGCAGTGCGCGCGTCATGCGCGGCGAGGATCGACGGGATGGTGAGGACCGCGGCAAGGCACGCCACCCCGAGTGCCGAGCCCATCACCATGAGGAGGAAGCGAACCCGCCCCCGGCGCCCGCCTCCCCATAACAGCCGCAGTGCGAGGCTGAAGGCGTTCACACCGACACCCTCTGAGCCAGGACACCGTCCGACATCGTGTACTGGGTATCCGCCCTGGCGGCGACGTCGGCGTCATGGGTCACGATGACCACGGCTGTCTTCTGCCTACGCGCCAGATGAAGGAACTCCTCCAGCACGGCTGCCGCATTGGCGCTGTCGAGTGCCCCCGTCGGCTCGTCTGCGAACACCACGTCAGGCCGGTGGACCAGGGCGCGAGCCACTGCGACTCGCTGACTCTGCCCTCCGGACAGCTTCGAAGTTCTACGCCGCAGCAGATCGCCCATCCCAAGGCGCCCCAGTACCTGGGCGGCCATTGCATGAGCGTGTGACTTGCTGATACCGGCGAGACGGAGCGGAAGAGCTGCGTTCTCCTCCACGGTCAGTTCGGGCAGCAGCTCTCCGTACTGAAAGATGAAGCCAAGGCGAGTGCGTCGTAGGGCGCTGAGTTCACCGTCTGGGAGGCACGAGAGCCGGATCCCGTCGAAAGTGATCGTCCCTCTGGTCGGCGGCAGGACGCCCGCAAGGCAGTACAGCAGCGATGATTTGCCAGAGCCGCTGCTACCCATGATGGCAGCGACCTCGCCGGCCCTGAGCGCGAAGTCCGCCCCCTTCACGGCCTGCTGAGTGCCGTAGAAGAGGTCAACGCCCTCTGCGTGGAGGATGACATCCATCGTGGCTCGCACTTCCTATGACGAGGGGAGCCGCTGGTAGGCGACTCCCCGGACGTTGGTTGTTAGCGCTTGAAGGGGCGAATTTGCGAGCAGTTGTTCGGTCGCAGTGCCCCACGGTCCCTGCACACACGCATGTCCGCCGAGTTGGTGTATCGGGTCGCGCCGTCGTAGACCTTGTTCTCAAGTTGGACAGTGCGCTTCTGCACGCCCTTGAATCGCTGCCATCCGTAGGAGTGCGCCCTCACCTCTACGTAGGTGTTGTGGCCGTCGTTGTAGTTGCCGTCCCGCAGAGAACCCCGGAAGCGGAAGGCTCCGTGCTTCTCACCAGCCGGCTCCCACCTGTACTCAATGTCCTCGAAGTGGGCGCCGGTGGTGGTCAGGGGATCCTTGACGGAACGCCACGAGTCCGCCACCGCCACCCCCATCCCCCCGAAGAACAGCCCCGCGGCCACCACCGCCGTAGCGAACTTCCTCATCGATAACCCCTGTTGGTCGAGCCGACTGGTCATCACAGAAAGTATCGGCATCACTACACACCGATGACCGCAGGAACGTCCCTCCCTCTGATCACCCCCCGATCCAGTGAATGAGGCTGTTCTGCGGGACCCGAGACACTTTCGGCTCACCGTCCCCGCTGACATGCCGGTGGGCCGGAGCGCAGACGCACCCCGGCCCACCGGCCCCACGACATCCTCCGGACCGTCACGCCCACTCGGCCGGCGCCGGCTCCCCGGTCCCGTTCGGGTCCGCGGTCGGCGTGACCCACTCGACCAGCTGGACGACGACCCCGTTGGGGTCGGTCAGCTGGAACAGCCGCTCGCCCCAGGGCTCTTCGCGCAGCGGCATCGTGATCGGTGCGCCCGCCGCGCGCAGCCGGGCCTCTTCCGCCGCGAGGTCCGTGACGGTGAACGCCACGATCAGCCCCGCGGCCTGCCGGTCGCGCTGCTCGGGCGGGAGGACCTCGGTGCCGCGGCGCAGCAGGACGATGTCGACGGCCGCGTCCTCGCGGGTCAGCGACGCGAAGCCGTCGGCGGCCATGGCCACCTGGTAGCCGAGGTGGGTCGTGAAGAACTCCCGGGACGCGTCCACGTCGGCGACGGTGAGGGAGAGGGTGGAAGCAGAGACGTTCACGGTGGCTCCTCGGGAGACGGGTCGGCAGGTCGGCGGTCGGGTGACGGCTCGGCGGGCCGCCGGCGCGGCGGGCGGGTCGGCTTCCAGTCGGGCGGTTCCTTCCTCGGTACGTACGGCGCGGCGCCTGAACCCGGCTCCGGGCTGGGCCGGGTGTCCGAGTCGGCTTCGGCCTGCGCGACCTCTTCTTCGAGGTGCCACGAGGCGATTTTTGCGTCGGACGTAACTTTAAGCACGGCAATCAGAGTCGGTCAAGAGTATTTTTACGTCGAGAGTAAGATTCGCCTCATGGCCACCGAGAGCACAGGACTCCGCGAGTCCAAGAAGCAGGAGACCAGGCAGCTGATCTCCGACCACGCCACCCGCCTCTTCATGCGGCAGGGCTTCGAGCAGACGACCATCGCCGAGATCGCCACGGCGGCCCGCGTCGCCAAGAAGACGGTCACCAACTACTTCCCGAGGAAGGAGGACCTGGCCCTCGACCACCACGAGGCGTTCACCGCGACCCTGGCCCGCGCGGTCGCCGATCGGGCCGCGGGCGAGTCGCCGCTCTCCGCGCTGCGTCGCGAGTTCACCGACGCGGTCCAGACGTGCGACCCCGTCGCGGGCTTCGCCGGCCCGGACTTCGCCCGCATGGTCGCCGACAGTCCCACCCTGACCGCGCGGCTGCGGGAACTCCACGACCTGCGCGAGGAGGCCCTCGCCGAGGCCCTGGCGAGCGCCGACCCCACCGGTACCCCGGTGGCCATCACCCCTCGGGCGGCCGCCGCGCTCCTCGGCGCCGCCCACCGCCTGCTGTTCCGGCGCATCCAGGAACTCACCCTGGCCGGAGAGTCCAACGCCCGCATCGCCGCCGTCGTGGCCCCGGAGGCGGCCCACGTCTTCGACCTCCTCGAATCCGGCCTCCCGGCCGCCGGGGCCTGACCGCCCCGGACAACGCCGAAGGGCCCCACCGCGAACGGTGGGGCCCTTCAGCAAATTGCCCGGTGAGAGCAATGGCGGAGGATACGAGATTCGAACTCGTGAGGGGTTGCCCCCAACACGCTTTCCAAGCGTGCGCCCTAGGCCTCTAGGCGAATCCTCCGCCGCGAACATTACATGACCGAAGAGGGTGCTCGCGAACTCGATCCTGGTGGGGGCCGTGAGGGGTGCCCCTGCGCGCCTTCCGTGGCCTCCGGCAGCAGCTCTCGTACGCCTTCCATCGGCCCCGGGCAGCCTTCCTCGCTCTCATCCCGCCGCCCATGCGATCCCCTCCCCCGAACCCCGGCCGCCTCCCCGGCCTCCCGATCGCCGGCCGTGTCTCCCGTCCGCCGGCCCCCCGCCTCCGCCCGCGACCGAGACAGCGGCCCCCCGTACTGCCGCCGCCCACCCCATCCCCGGCCCCGTGCCGCGACCCGCCCCCGCCTCGCCCGTCCCACCCGCCTCCCCGAGCCCGTTCCGTGCAGGCTCGGGGGCCGGGGCTTCGGGGGGTTCGGCATCGGGTACTCTGGGCGAAGCCCCTCACGCGGTGCTATCTGACTGAACTCCCCCAGGGCCGGAAGGCAGCAAGGGTAGGTCGGCTCTGGCAGGTGCGTGGGGGGCGCTTGCGTTCCCGGCCCCACCCAGGGTTTTCCCGGGTTGTCGGCGGGCGCCTATAACCTCGTACCTGTGTCGTCTCTCGCGCTCTACCGCCGCTATCGCCCCGAGTCCTTCGCCGAGGTCATCGGGCAGGAGCATGTCACCGACCCGTTGCAGCAGGCCCTGCGGAACAACCGGGTCAATCACGCGTACCTGTTCAGCGGGCCCCGTGGTTGTGGCAAGACGACCAGTGCGCGGATCCTCGCGCGGTGTCTGAACTGCGAGCAGGGGCCGACGCCCACGCCCTGCGGGGAGTGCCAGTCCTGTCGTGACCTCGCGCGGAACGGGCCGGGGTCGATCGACGTCATCGAGATCGACGCCGCCTCGCACGGTGGTGTGGACGACGCCCGCGACCTGCGCGAGAAGGCCTTCTTCGGGCCCGCGTCGAGCCGGTACAAGATCTACATCATCGACGAGGCCCACATGGTCACCCCGGCGGGCTTCAACGCCCTGCTGAAGGTGGTCGAGGAGCCGCCGGAGCACCTCAAGTTCATCTTCGCGACGACCGAGCCCGAGAAGGTCATCGGGACGATCCGGTCCCGCACCCACCACTACCCCTTCCGGCTCGTTCCGCCCGGCACCCTGCGGGAGTACCTGCGCGAGGTCTGCGGGCGCGAGGGCATCCCCGTCGAGGACGGCGTGCTGCCGCTCGTGGTGCGGGCCGGCGCCGGTTCCGTGCGTGACTCGATGTCCGTGATGGACCAGCTGCTCGCCGGCGCCGCCGACGACGGTGTGACGTACGGCATGGCCACCTCCCTCCTCGGCTACACGGACGGCTCGCTGCTCGACGCGGTCGTGGAGGCCTTCGCCGCCGGTGACGGCGCCGCCGCGTTCGAGGTCGTCGACACGGTCATCGAGGGCGGCAACGACCCCCGCCGGTTCGTCGCCGACCTCCTGGAGCGGCTGCGCGACCTGGTGATCCTGGCCGCCGTGCCGGACGCCGCCGAGAAGGGGCTCATCGACGCCCCGGCCGACGTCATCGAGCGCATGCAGGCGCAGGCGTCCGTGTTCGGCGCCGCCGAGCTCAGCCGGGCCGCCGACCTGGTCAACACCGGACTGACCGAGATGCGGGGCGCCACCTCGCCGCGGCTCCAGCTGGAGCTCATCTGCGCCCGCGTGCTGCTGCCCGCCGCCTTCGACGACGAGCGGTCCGTCCAGGCGCGCCTCGACCGGCTGGAGCGCGGTGCCTCCTCCGGACCGGCGCCCGTCTTCACGCCCGGGGCGCCGACGCCCGCCATGGGGTACGTCCCCGGCCCCGACGCCCACACGCCGATGGCCCCGCCCCCGCCGGCCCCCGCCGCGCCGCCCGTGCCTGTACAGGCCCCCGCGCAGCCCGCACCGGCGCCCACGCCCGCGGCGGAGCCCGTTCAGGCGCCGCCCGCCGGCCCCCGCCCGGGCGCCTGGCCCGGTGCCGGCGGCGGTGGTGCGCCGGGCGCCTGGCCCGGTGCGTCCGCGCCCGCCGCGCCGGCCGCCCCCGCCCCCGTGCACGCGCAGCCCGCGCCGCCGGCCCCCGCTCCCGCCGCGTCGGGCGGCGGTGGCGGTGACACGGCGCAGGTACGGAACCTGTGGCCGCAGATCCTGGACGCCGTGAAGAACCGGCGCCGCTTCACCTGGATCCTGCTCAGCCAGAACGCGCAGGTCGCGGGCTTCGACGGGACGACCCTCCAGCTCGGCTTCCTCAACGCGGGAGCCCGCGACAACTTCGCGAGCAGCGGCAGCGAGGACGTCCTGAAGCAGGCCCTCGCCGAGCAGTTCAACGTGAACTGGAAGATCGAGGCGATCATCGACCCCTCCGGCGGCTCCGCCCCGCCGCCCGCCGCCACCGGCTTCGGCGGGTCGGGCGGCACCGGGGGCTTCGGCCGCCCGCAGGCGCCCGCCGCCCCGGCGCCCTCCTTCCAGCAGGCCCCGCCGCCCGCCCCCGCGCCGTCGGCGCCGGCCTCGTCCTCGTTCCCGTCGGCGCAGGCCTCCGCGCCCGCCCCGGCGCAGCCGCCCGCGCCCGCGTACACGCCGCCCGCGCCGCAGTCCGTGGCGCCCGAGGACGACGTGCCGGAGGAGGACGACCCGGACCTCGTCGACTCCGCGCTCTCCGGGCACGACCTGATCGTGCGCGAGCTCGGCGCCACCGTTGTGGAGGAATACACGAACGAGTAGGGGCGTCTCGTTCAGTGGCCCGCACAAGGGGCATCCCGGTCCTCGGGCTACCCTGACTGGCGTGAAGGTCCTCGTCATCGGCGGCGGCGCCCGCGAACACGCCCTGTGCCGCTCTCTCTCCCTCGATCCCGACGTCACCGCTCTGCACTGCGCGCCCGGCAACGCCGGAATCGCGGAGGTCGCCGAGCTGCACCCCGTCGACCAGCTGGACGGCGAAGCCGTCGCGCGCCTCGCCACCGAGCTCGGCGCCGGCCTGGTCGTCGTCGGCCCGGAGGCTCCGCTCGTCGCCGGCGTCGCCGACGCCGTCCGCGCAGCCGGCATCCCCGCCTTCGGCCCCTCCCGGGAGGCGGCGGAGCTGGAGGGCTCCAAGGCGTTCGCCAAGGACGTCATGGCCGGCGCCGGGGTGCCGACCGCCCGCAGCTACGTCTGCACGACCCCTGAGGAGATCGACGAGGCGCTCGACGCCTTCGGCGCCCCGTACGTCGTGAAGGACGACGGCCTCGCCGCCGGAAAGGGCGTGGTCGTCACCGACGACCTGGCCCAGGCCCGGGCCCACGCGCTCGCGTGCGACCGCGTGGTCATCGAGGAGTTCCTCGACGGCCCCGAGGTCTCCCTCTTCGCCATCACCGACGGCACCACCGTCCTCCCGCTCCAGCCCGCGCAGGACTTCAAGCGCGCGCTCGACGACGACGAGGGCCCGAACACCGGCGGCATGGGCGCCTACTCGCCGCTGCCCTGGGCCGACCCCAAGCTGGTCGAGGAGGTCCTCGGGACCGTCCTCCAGCCGACGGTCGACGAGCTGCGCCGCCGCGGCACGCCCTTCTCCGGCCTGCTGTACGCGGGTCTGGCGATCACCGGCCGCGGCGTCCGGGTCATCGAGTTCAACGCCCGCTTCGGCGACCCCGAGACCCAGGTCGTGCTCGCCCGGCTCCGCACTCCGCTGGCCGGCGTGCTGCTGAACGCCGCCAACGGCACCCTGGACGACCAGGCCCCGCTGAACTGGAGCGACGAGGCCGCGGTCACCGTGGTCGTCGCCTCGCACAACTACCCGGAGACCCCGCGCACGGGCGACCCGATCGACGGCCTCGACGAGGTCGCCGAGAAGGACGCCCCGCACGCGTACGTGCTCCACGCCGGCACGAAGCGGGACGGCGACGCGGTCGTCAGCGCGGGCGGCCGCGTCCTTTCGGTCACCGCGACCGGAACGGACCTGGCGCAGGCCCGCGAGCGCGCCTACGCGGCGGTCGGCCGTATCCGCCTTGACGGCTCCCAGCACCGCACGGACATCGCGCGCAAGGCCTCGGAGGCCTGACGGGACCGCTGTTCTCTCGCGCGGCCGTGCGGTGGATCGTACGGCCGCGCGAAATCCATCACCTTTGCCCAAAGCCATACCTTCGAGTGACGGCTGAGCCATCCGGATGACTCCCGCCGCAGCCCCAACTAGGGTGCGGCGAAGGCGTTCCGGCACTTGGCCCACCGGCATTGCGATGTCAGTGACGGGTGCCACAGTGGGGGAGTGAGCAACACCGCCACAGGCAGTCCCGACACGGGCAGGAGGGGGTGATGAACGGCGTGACCGGTACCGGCTCCGTTGTCGGCGAGGAGTGGGGAGCGCGCGCCGCGCGCTCCCGGGCCCTCGCCGTCCTCCGGGTCCGCGGCAGGGCGCTGGGCCTCGCGGTCCTGCCCGCCGCCGTGGCCGTCGTCCTGTACGCGGGCGGGGCCACCGGCCACTTCACCGGCTCCGGCTGGGACGCGGCCCGCTGGGTGGTGACCGTCCTCGCGGTCGTCGTCCTCCTCGCGGCCACCGCCGTGGCCCTCGTCGTCGCGCGGGCCCGCCCGGCCGCCACGCCGACGGTGGAGCTCTCCGAGACCGCCGCGCCCGACCTCTACCGGCTCGTCCGCGACCTGGCCGACCGGCTCGACGTCCCGGCGCCGGCGGCGATAGCCCTGACCCCGGACTGCGACAGCTGGCTGGAGGACCGCACGCACCGGGCCCACCGCGCGCTGCGCACCCCGAGCGGTGACGGGGACGGCGAGGGCGCCCCCGTCCTCGTCATAGGCTCCCCCTTCCTGTGGTGGATGCGGGTCGGCGAGCTGCGGGCGGTCCTCGCCCCCGTCGTCGCCGGCACCGGCCCCGCCGCGCACCCGGACATAGCCGCGGCCCGCCGGTTCGTCCGCGGCCTCGACGCCGCCGTGGCCGTGCCCACGACACCCGGTCTCGACCCGGTCCGCCGACTCGGCGCGCACGGCGTCGGCCGGATCGCCCGGGTCCTCCTGCTCGCCTGTCGCGGGCACGCCGCCGAGATGGAGCGCGGGGTCGCCGCCGCCGGCTCGGAGCGCGCCCAGGCCGTGGACTACGGGGTGCGGATCGTCGCCCAGGAGCAGGTCGGCCTGGCGTACGCGGGCTGGGACCGGCTCCTGACCCGGGTCGCACTGCCCGCCTGGCGGATGGGCCGCTGGCCCGCCAAGCTCGACGCCGGCGTGGTCTCCGCCCTGACCGAGCTCTCCCGCCGCGACCGGCTCGCGGACGGCTTCTCCTCCCGGCTCGGCGAGCGGCCCGCCTGCGACCTCCTGGAGGAGCCCGGCGCCGTCGACGAGGCCGCCTCGCTGCTCGCCGCCCGTCTCTTCCACGGCGGCCCGGCCGCACCCGGCCCCGACTGGTCCCCGGTGGAGTGGAGCCAGTATCCGGAGGAGGTCGTGGACCGGAAGTGGCGTACCGACGCGGCGAGGCTGCACCAGGTCCTCGACGGCCTCGGCCGGGCGGACTCGGACGCCGCGGGCGCGGGCGGCCGGGGAGTGGCCGAGGGCCCGACCCTGACCCGGGTGATCGCCCACCTCGCCACGGAACCCGCGAAGCCGGCCGACGCGGCCCCCGACGGCACGAGCCCCGAGGCACGCCCGCTCGCCCCCGGCCGCACCCCCGTCGGCACTCCCGACGGCACACCCTCCGACGCCCCGGCGCGCACCGTCGCCGCCGCCGACACCGACGCCCCCGTCCGCTCGGCGGCCCCGGGAGCCACCCTCGCCACGGGAGCCGCCCTCGCACCGGAGGTCGATGCCGAGCAGGCCGTACCGCGGGAGGCCGTACGGGGAGAGGCCGCACCGCGAGAGGCCGCCCGCGCTCTCGACGCGGCCCCCGCCCCCGACGCGGTCTCCGACCCCGACGCCGACAACGCCGTCGCCGTAACCGACGCCGATCTCGACCTGGCCGGGGACCTCGATCCGGACGCGGACCTCGACGGGGACGACGAGGTCTTCGAGGACGACGAGGTTTTCAACCCCGCCGCCGAAGCCCTCGCCGGGGCGCTCAGCGCGCTCCTGGCGCGCGAGGAGGCGGCCCGCGAGGCGCGGGTGGCCGCGACGGCCCTGTCGGCGGAGGCGGCGGCCCGTGGCGCCGAGAAGGCCGACCGGCACCCCGGCGCCGCACTCCCCGCCGCGGTCAGCGGCCCGGACGGCCCGCTGCCGCTCTTCCCGCTCCAGCCGCCCCGCTCGGGCCGCGACCTGCTCGCCGACCACGTCACCGCGATGGTCTGCTGCGCGGCCGTGGACACCGCCGAGGCGGCCCCGGGACTCGACTGGCTCGACGGCCCGGCGCTCCTCGTCGGCGGCGAGCGGGCGGTGGACCTCGGTCCCCGGGTGCTCGCGCTCGTCGAGGACGGCGACCCGGAGCCGCTGCGGGCCTGGCTGGCCCGGACCGGGGTGCGCCCCGAGAAGCCCGTACGGCTGGTCTGAGGCCTCCGGGGAGCCCGGGGGGCGGCCCCGGCGCGGCACCGGAGCGATCGCGTTTCGGAGCCCCGGCTTCCACTCTCGCCAATTCACGACGAACGGTGACGGAGTGCGTGCGTTATGTGATGTGCTGGAGACCGCCACTGACAGAGGCACGAACCAGAGGCCACGGCCAGGTGTCCGAAAACGGGCGCCCGGTGCGCGGCCCGAACCGAGGTCCCGACCGAGGACCTCCAGCAGGCACCCCACCAGGCGCCTGGACCAGAGGCACGAGCCGGCGCGAGCACACGGGCACTGACCAGCCGACCCGGGGGAGTCGAGGGAGGGGCGCAGCATGGGGGCGGATCAGATCAGGCGGTGGGAGTCGGGTGCGCTGGCGCACGCCGTCACGGATCCCTTCGGCCAGGGCCCGCTGCCCTGGCTGCGCGGTTCCGAGAACTACTTCGACGACACCGGGCAGATGGTCCCCTGGTACGCGGACGAGATCCTGGCCCGCGGCGGCAGCGGCGGCCCGCGCACGGCCGACGACGTCCGCCGCCAGATCAAGGGGTTCGCCTCCGACGGGGCCGTGGCGCCCGGGGAGTCGATCGACTTCCACGTCACGGTGGACCCGCCGCAGCAGTTCTCGGTGGACATCTACCGGATCGGCCACTACGGCGGCGACGGCGCCGCGAAGATCACCACGAGCCCGCGGCTCTCCGGGATCGTCCAGCCGGCGCCGCTGACCGCCGACCGCACGGTCTCCTGCCACCACTGGTGGCAGTCCTGGCGGCTGCAGGTGCCGTCCTACTGGTCGATCGGCGCGTACGTCGCCGTGCTCACCACCGCCGACGGCTACCGCTCGCACATCCCGTTCACGGTCCGCGAGGACCATCCGGCCGATCTGCTGCTGGTCCTCCCGGACGTGACGTGGCAGGCGTACAACCTCTATCCGGAGGACGGGCACACGGGCGCCAGCCTCTACCACGCGTGGGACGAGGAGGGCCGGCTGCTCGGCGAGCAGGACGCGGCCGTCACCGTCTCCTTCGACCGGCCGTACGCGGGCGCGGGACTGCCGCTCCACGTCGGACACGCGTACGACTTCATCCGCTGGGCCGAGCGCTACGGGTACGACCTGGCGTACGCCGAGACCCGCGACCTGCACGCGGGCCGGGTCGATCCGGGCCGGTACCGGGGGCTGGTCTTCCCGGGGCACGACGAGTACTGGTCGGTGCCGATGCGCAGGACCGTCGAGCAGGCCCGAGACCACGGCACGTCGCTGGTCTTCCTCTCCGCCAACACCATGTACTGGCAGGTGGAGCTGGGCCCCTCGCCGTCCGGGGTGCCGGACCGGCTCCTGACCTGCCGCAAGCGCCGCGGCCCGGGCCGCCCCGCGCTCTGGCGCGAGGTCGACCGCCCCGAGCAGCAGCTCCTCGGCATCCAGTACGCGGGCCGGGTGCCCGAACCGCACCCGCTGGTCGTGCGGAACGCCGATCACTGGCTCTGGGACGCGACCGGCGCCGGGGACGGCGACGAGCTCCCCGGCCTGGTCGCCGGCGAGGCCGACCGCTACTTCCCGCGTACGGCGCTGCCCGAGCACGAGGGCCGCATGCTGCTCGCCCACTCGCCGTACCGCGACGGCGAGGGGGCGCTGCGGCACCAGGAGACGAGTCTGTACCGCGCGCCGTCGGGCGCCTGGGTCTTCGCCTCGGGCACCTTCGCCTGGTCCCCGGCGCTCGACCGGCCAGGCCACGTCGACGCCCGCGTGCAGCGCGCCACCGCGAACCTCCTCGACCGGATCTGCAAGAGGGACTGAGCGGGCCCGCGAGCGACCGGGCGGTGGCCTGGGCGGGACCCGGTGCGACTGAGCGGGGGGTCACACGGCCCGGCGGCCGGGGCCGCCCGGATGTGCGAGAGAATCGGACACGCTCCTGGATCAACCTACGCGGAGGAACCGTGTCCGGATTCGTAGAAAAGCCCGAGCCCGTCCAGGTCCCGGGCCTCACCCATCTCCACACGGGCAAGGTGCGCGACCTGTACCGGAACGAGGACGGGAACCTCGTGATGGTGGCGAGCGACCGCATGTCCGCGTACGACTGGGTGCTGCCCACCGAGATCCCCGACAAGGGCCGGGTCCTCACCCGGCTCTCGCTCTGGTGGTTCGACCGGCTCTCCGACCTCGTCCCGCACCACGTGATCTCGACCGAGGTGCCGGCCGGCGCCCCCGCCGACTGGGCGGGCCGCACCACGGTCTGCACGTCGCTGGACATGGTCCCGGTCGAGTGCGTCGCCCGCGGCTACCTCACCGGCTCCGGCCTCCTGGAGTACGCCGAGTCCCGCACGGTCTGCGGCCTCGCGCTGCCCGAGGGCCTCGCCGACGGATCCGAGCTGCCCGCCCCGATCTTCACTCCGGCCACCAAGGCCGCGGTGGGCGACCACGACGAGAACGTGTCGTACGAGGAGGTCGTCCGCCAGGTCGGCGCCGAGACGGCCGCGATGCTGCGCCGGACGACCCTCGACGTGTACGGCCGGGCCCGGGACATCGCCCGCGAGCGCGGGATCATCCTCGCGGACACCAAGTTCGAGTTCGGCTTCGACGGAGGGACCCTCGTCCTCGGCGACGAGGTCCTCACCCCGGACTCCTCCCGCTTCTGGCCCGCGGACCAGTGGGAGCCGGGCCGCGCCCAGCCGTCGTACGACAAGCAGTTCGTCCGGGACTGGCTGACCTCGCCGGCGTCCGGCTGGGACCGCAGGAGCGAGCAGCCCCCGCCGCCGCTCCCGCAGGAGATCGTGGACGCGACGCGCGCCAAGTACCTGGAGGCGTACGAGCTGCTGACCGGCGAGCCCTGGTCCGACAGCTTCTGAGGCCGCCCCGGCCCCCGGCACGTGTACCGGGGGCCGGGCCGCGGGACACGAGAAAGCCCCCGGTCGATTCGACCGGGGGCTTCTCCGTGGAGCGGACGACGAGATTCGAACTCGCGACCCTCACCTTGGCAAGGTGATGCTCTACCAACTGAGCTACGTCCGCATGCGCCGTAGCGCGGAGCCAACTATACCCAACCTTTCGCCTGCGCGAGCCGCACCGCCGTATGACGGTTCTCCGCACCGAGTTTGGCGGCGGCGGAGGAGAGGTAGTTGCGGACGGTCCCGGGGGAGAGCGAGGCGCGACGGGCGATCTCCGCGACGGGGGCGCCGTCGGCGGAGAGTTCGAGCACCTCGGCCTCCCGCGCGGTCAGCGGGGAGTCTCCCGAGGCGATGGCGTCGGCCGCCAACTCCGGGTCCACGTAACGGTTTCCCGCGTGCACGGTACGGATGATCTCGGCGAGGCGCCGGGCGCTGACGGTCTTGGGGACGAAGCCGCGGACGCCGGCGGAGAGAGCCCGCTTGAGGTGTCCGGGACGGCCGTGGCCGGTCACGATCATGGTGCGGCAGTCGGGCAGTTCGTCCCGCAGGGCTGTGGCGACCCTCACACCGTCCGCTCCCGGCATCTGCAGATCGAGCACGGCGACGTCGGGCCGATGGGCGCGGGCCATGGCGAGCGCCTCGGGTCCGGTGGCGGCCTCGGCGACGACGACGAGGTCGTCCTCCAGGCCGAGCAGCGCGGCCACCGCTCCGCGGATCAGATGCTCGTCGTCGGCGAGCAGCACGCGCACCCGCGGGGGCACGGGCCCGGTGGCGTCCCCGGGGCCGTCCGCCCCGCGCTCCTCGGGCAGGGGTACGGGTCCCCGCTCGGCCGCGGTCATTGCCGCACCTCCGCCCGGGCCACGGGAATCCGGGCCGTCACGAGGAACGTGCCGCCGGCGCCCGGTCCGGCGTCGAGTGTCCCGCCGACCGCCGCGAGCCGTTCCCGCAGCCCGACGAGCCCGGTCCCGGCACCCGCGCCCGTACCCGAGTCCGGACCCGCACCCGTACCCGAGTCCGGACCCGCACCCGCACCCGCGCCCGTACCCGAGTCCGCACCCGCGCCCGTACCCGAGTCCGGACCCGGACCCGCACCCGCGCCCGTACCCGCGCCCGCACCCGAGTCCCCGCCCGTACCGGTTTCCGTCACCGTCTCCCCTTCCGTTCCGTCCCCCGTCCGCGCCCCGTCGTTCTCCACCGTCAGCAGCACCGCGCCGCCCTCCTCCCGCACCGCGATGGCGCAGCGCCGCGCGTCCCCGTGCCGCAGGACGTTCGTCGTGGTCTCCCGGACCACCCAGCCCAGCGCCGCCCGGACCTCGGCGGGCAGGTCGAGCGCGGGCCCGGGGGAGTCGACGGCGCAGTCGATCCCCGCGGCGTCGAGCACGCCCCGCGCGCCCTCCAGCTCGACCCGCAGATCCGCCTCGCGGTAGCCGCGCACGACATCGCGCACCTCGCGCTGGGACTCCCGCGCGATGCGCTGCACCTCGATCATCTGGTCGACGGCCTCGGGGCGTTCGCGGCGCGCGAGCTGGACGGCGAGTTCGCTCTTGAGGGCGATCACGGACAGGTTCCTGCCGAGGATGTCGTGCAGGTCGCGCCCGAAGCGCAGCCGTTCCTCGGCGACCGCGAGCCGGGCCTGGACGTCGCGGGCCTCGCGCAGCTCGAAGACGACGCCGAGCACCCAGAGGGAGAGGCGGACGGTGACGGCGAGCCAGCCGGTGAGGAAGACGACGGTGACGACGGCAGCCAGGCTCCGTCCCGGGCTCAGGCCGGTGAGCGGTACGAGGAGCAGGAGCACCCCGGCGAGCAGGAGCTGGTGGAGGGCGACGAACCGGAGGCGGTGGAGCAGGCAGTGCCCGGCGAGGAAGGGCACGAGGGCCGCGGCGAGCATGCCGGGCAGCAGTTCGGCCAGGTCGGTGGCGGCCGCCGCGAGGAGCACGGCCCCGGTGGTGGCCGCGGCCGCGCCGGCCGCGGGCAGCACGTCCCGCGGCGGGAGGACGGTCCCGGGCCTGAGGTAGGCGTCCATGGCGCGGCGCAGCAGGCGGTGGCAGAGGACGCCGTTGGCGAGGTCGAGCAGCGGGGCGACGACGACCAGGAGGAGCGGGGCCTCGTGGCGGATCGGGCGGATCAGGAGCAGGAGGCCGAGGACGAGGACCGCGGCCCAGAGCAGCATGTAGGCGGTGACGCGGGTGTAGAGGTCGACCTTGGACAGGCCGCTCCGGCCGCTCCAGCTCTTCACGGGCCGTTTCACGGGCGCGGGTCCGTCCTCTCGTCCTCGGTCGGTACTCGGTGGCGGTGTCTCAGCGCCGGGGCTCCCAGCGGAACCACCGCTGGACAGCAAACACCGAGAGGGCGATCCAGGCCACCGTGGTCGCGGTCGCGCCGAGCAGGTCGCCGGTGTCCGCGCCGCCGGTCCAGCCGGCCCGTACGAGCGTCATCATCCCGGTCACCGGCAGCAGTTCGCAGGCGGCCGCGATGCCGTCGGGAAGCATGCGGAGAGGGACGAAGAGTCCGGAGCCGAGGGAGGAGACCAGGACCAGCGGCAGCGCGGTGAGCTGGGCGCTCTCGGGGGTGCGGGTGACGGCGGAGGTGGCGGCGGCGAGGCAGGTGAGCAGCACGAGGCCGAGGAGCACGCCGGCGAGGAGCAGTCCGGGAGCGGCGGGTGCGGGGAGGCCGAGGGCGGCGGTCCCGCCGGCGGTGAGGACGGCGCTCTGGACGAGGGCGAGCACGGCGGCCGGCAGCGCGATGCCGGTGAGGATCTCGGGGTCGGTCGGTTCGCCGGTGCGCAGCCGCTTGAGGACGAGGGTCTCGCGGCGGGCGGCGAAGGCGGCGACGAGGTTGCTGTAGACGCCGATGAGGAGGGCCATGCCGACGGCGCCGCTGACGGCGACCTCGGCGATGCTCGTGCCGGCCTTGCCGAGGTCGACGCTCTCCAGGGAGCTGCGGACCGCTCCCACGGTGAGGAGGGGGACGAGGAGGGCGCCGAAGAGGGCGGTGCGGTTGCGGACGAGCAGGGTGAGCTCGGCCCGTCCGAGCGCGCCGAGCCGTCCGAGGGCGACGAGCCGTCCGGGGGCGGGCCGGGCCGGGGTGGTCGTACGGGTCTGGGCGGGGGAGCTCATCGGGCGGTCTCCGGTTCCGGGGTGGGGGCGTCCGTCACGGTCTCCGCGGCGGCGGCGATGTCGAGGAAGGCCTCTTCGAGGGAGGCGGAGCGGGCGTCGAGCCCGTCGAGCCGTACGCCCTCCTCCTGTGCCCAGCGGAGGAGCGCGGCGAGGTCGTCCTGGAGCGACGTGGTGCGGATCTCGACCCGTCCCGCGTCCTCGGCGGCCCGCAGGCGCAGGGGGAGCCGGCCGGCGGGGACGCCGGCGGGGAGGGTGAAGCGGATGCGGGCCGGCCGGGCGGCGGTGACCTGGGCGGGGGTGCCGGAGAGCACGATCCGGCCGCGGTGCATGATCGCGAGCCGGTCGGCGAGGGTCTCGGCCTCCTCCAGGTAGTGGGTGGTGAGCAGGACGGTGGTGCCGGCGTCGCGGAGGGCGCGGACGAGTTCCCAGGTGTCGCGGCGTCCCTCGGCGTCGAGGCCGGTGGTGGGTTCGTCGAGGAAGAGGACCTCGGGCCGGCCCAGGAGGGCGAGGGCGAGGTCGAGCCGGCGTCGTTCGCCGCCGGACAGCTGCTTGACCCGTACGCCCTCGCGGCCGCTGAGGCCGGTGGCGCCGAGTGCTTCGGCGGCGGGGCGGGCGTGGGTGGTGCAGCCCGCCCACATCCGTACGGTCTCGGCCACGGTCAGTTCGGGGGGAAAGCCGCCTTCCTGGAGCATCACGCCGATCCGGGGGCGGACGGCGGCCCGTTCACGGTGGGGGTCGTGGCCGAGGACGCGGGCGGTGCCGGCGCTCGGGGCGGCGAGGCCTTCGAGGAGTTCGACGGTGGAGGTCTTCCCGGCTCCGTTCGTGCCGAGGAGGGCGAAGATCTCGCCGCGCCGGACGCTGAAGGAGATGCCGCGGACGGCCTCGAAGCCGCCGGAGTAGCCGCGGCGGAGTCCTTCCGCCTCGATCGCGGGCCCGTCGTGGACAGAGGAGGTCGTGGTGATCGCGGGGTTCGCGGAGTGTGGGCCGGTCGCGGGTGTCGCGTTGCTCATGTGTCCAGGTTTCCGGCGGCGCGGGCCGTCCGGCAGTGCGCGCTGTCACGACCCGCTTCTGACAAATGTCATGGGGGCGGGGGACAGTGGGGACACGACGAAGGCCCCGGTTCGATGAACCGGGGCCTTCGATCTGGAGCGGACGACGAGATTCGAACTCGCGACCCTCACCTTGGCAAGGTGATGCTCTACCAACTGAGCCACGTCCGCATTGCTGCCGCTCAGCTCTCACTGGGCGGTGCGAGCACCACTCTACCCGATGCACCGGAGTGCTCGGTCTTGCGATGCAGAGCGGGTGACAGGAATTGCACACTGCGCCTTCCCCCTGGAAGGGGGCTGTTCTGCTACTGAACTACACCCGCACGCTGCGTGGGGTTCGGCTTTTCGACCTTGCCCCTCGGCGTGTTCCAGACTCTAGCGGATCATCGGGGGGGCAATGCAAATCGGTTCCGCCCGGCCGCGTCGGCGGGGCGGCCGGGCCGCCGGCCGGCGCCCCGGCCCGCGGCCGTCCCCCGCGGTCCGTGCCGCGAGTCGAGCCGCCGCCGTCCCCCTGCGATCCGCGCCACGGTCCACGCAACGGTCCACGCCCCGGTCCGTCGTTGCCGGTCCCGCGGCTCGGCCCGGAGGCTCGGTCCCGCGGCCGCCCCGCTGCTCAGCTCGCGGCGCGGAAGGCCTCGTAGACCCGCTTGGGGATCCGGCCGCGGGCCGGCACCTCCATCTTGTTGGACTGCGCCCAGGCGCGGACCGCCGCCGGGTCGGGGGCCAGGGAGGTGCGCGTGTACGACTCCAGGGAGGCGCTCCGGCCGGTCACGGCCTTCGCCGGCAGCTTGCGGCCGGCGGCGAGGTACGGGGCGAGTGCCTTGCGGAGTTTCTTTGCATTGGCAGCATTCAGGTCGATCTCGTACATCTTCCCGTCGAGGCCGAACGCGACCGTTTCAGCCGCTTCTCCGCCGTCCATGTCGTCGGAGATTGTGACCACCACACGCTGAGCCACGGATATCGGTCCTTTCCTGCGGCCGGTGCCGCAGTGGGGGCGCTTGTGGCGCCCCTGACGTGCGGCGATGCCGACCTTACGGCTGTGCCGCGACAATGCTGATTCTTTCTTGATTCCTTTGTACAGCGGCAGGCGTCGCATTGTGAAGCCCCGGCAATTGTTTCAGCGTGTCCCGGTGGATTCGGGGCCGCGATATTTCACTGGAATTTTGCGTGGGCGGGCTCGGTCGGGGGTGGGGGTCGCGATCCCTGGCGGAGTACCGTCGTGGCCTGGCTTTTGTAGGATCCTTCAGATCTCTACCCGCGTAGAATTTGGAGACAGGTACGCTGAGGGAACCGCCCACGCAACACACCACCGGGAGTGCCAGTGGCACGCGTCGTAGTCGACGTCATGCTCAAGCCGGAGATCCTCGACCCTCAGGGGCAGGCGGTGCAGCGTGCACTGCCCCGCCTGGGATTCGCCGGAATCGCCGACGTCCGTCAGGGGAAGCGTTTCGAGCTGGAGGTGGAGGGTCCGGTCGACGACGCCGCCCTCGCCCGCATCCATGAGATGGCCGAGACCTTCCTTGCCAACACCGTGATCGAAGACTTCATCGTGAAGGTGGAGTCGTGACCGCACGCATCGGCGTCGTCACGTTCCCCGGAACGCTCGACGACCAGGACGCGCTGCGTGCCGCCCGCCTCGCGGGCGCCGAGCCCGTATCGCTCTGGCACCGCGACAAGGACCTCAAGCAGGTCGACGCCGTGGTGCTGGCCGGCGGTTTCTCCTACGGCGACTACCTGCGGGCCGGAGCCATCTCCCGCTTCTCGCCGGTGATGGAGACGATCATCGAGCAGGCGAAGGCGGGCATGCCCGTCCTCGGCATCTGCAACGGCTTCCAGATCCTCACCGAGGCGCACCTGCTGCCGGGCGCGATGCTGCGCAACAACCACCTCCACTTCATCTGCCGCGACCAGAAGCTGCGGGTGGAGAACGCGGAGACCGCCTGGACCTCGGACTACACCGCGGGCCAGGAGATCGAGGTCCCGCTCAAGAACATGGACGGCCGGTACGTCGCCGACGAGCGCGTGCTCGACGAGCTGGAGGCCGAGGGGCGGGTCGCCTTCCGCTACCTCGACGTCAACCCCAACGGCTCGCTGCGCGACATCGCGGGCATCACCAACGCCGCGGGCAACGTGGTCGGCCTCATGCCGCACCCCGAGCACGCCGTCGAGCCGCTCATCGGCACGGGCAAGACGGACGGCCTCGGTTTCTTCACCTCGATCCTCAAGAAGCTGGTCAACGCCTGATGAGCCTCGACACCGTCAAGCACGCGAGCGAGACGCCGGACAGCGAGCAGCCCTGGAAGGAGCTCGGCCTCAAGGAGGACGAGTACGCGCGCATCCGCGAGATCCTGGGCCGCCGTCCCACCGGCGCCGAGCTCGCCATGTACTCCGTCATGTGGTCCGAGCACTGCTCCTACAAGAGCAGCAAGGTCCACCTGAAGCAGTTCGGCGAGAAGGTCCCGGAGAACGACGCCATGCTCGTCGGCATCGGCGAGAACGCCGGCGTCGTCGACGTGGGCCAGGGGTACGCGGTCACCTTCAAGGTCGAGTCGCACAACCACCCCTCGTACATCGAGCCCTACCAGGGTGCGGCCACCGGCGTCGGCGGCATCGTCCGCGACATCCTCGCCATGGGCGCCCGCCCGGTCGCGGTCGTCGACCCGCTGCGCTTCGGCGCGGCCGACCACCCCGACACCAAGCGCGTGCTGCCCGGTGTCGTCGCCGGCATCGGCGGCTACGGCAACTGCCTGGGCCTGCCGAACATCGGCGGCGAGGTCGTCTTCGACTCCTGCTACCAGGGCAACCCGCTGGTCAACGCCGGCTGCATCGGCGTGATGAAGCACGAGGACATCCACCTCGCCAAGGCCTCCGGCCCGGGCAACAAGGTGATCCTGTACGGCGCCCGCACCGGCGGCGACGGCATCGGCGGCGTCTCGGTCCTCGCGTCCGAGACCTTCGACGACACGAAGCCCGCCAAGCGGCCCGCCGTCCAGGTCGGCGACCCCTTCCAGGAGAAGCTCCTCATCGAGTGCACCCTGGAGATCTTCAAGGAGAAGCTGGTCGCGGGCATCCAGGACCTCGGCGGCGCCGGGCTCTCCTGCGCCACGTCCGAGCTGGCCTCCGCGGGCTCCGGCGGCATGCGGGTCGACCTCGAGAAGGTCCACCTGCGCGACGCGACGCTCTCGCCCGAGGAGATCCTCATGAGCGAGTCGCAGGAGCGCATGTGCGCGATCGTCGAGCCCGAGCACGTCGACCGCTTCCTGGAGATCTGCGAGAAGTGGGACGTCATCGCGGTCGTCATCGGTGAGGTGACCGAGGGCGAGCGCCTGGAGATCTTCTGGCACGGCGAGCAGATCGTCGACGTGCCGCCGCGGACGGTCGCCCACGAGGGCCCGGTCTACCACCGGCCGTTCGCCCGCCCGGAGTGGCAGGACGCGCTCCAGGCCGACGACGCCGGCAGGCTGCCCCGGCCGCAGACCGGCGAGGAGCTGAAGGACCAGGTCCTCAAGCTGGTCTCGTCGCCGAACCAGGCGTCGAAGTCCTGGATCACGGACCAGTACGACCGGTTCGTGCAGGGCAACACCGTCCTGGCGCAGCCCGAGGACGCGGGCATGGTCCGCATCGACGAGGAGACCAACCTCGGCGTGGCCATGGCGACCGACGGCAACGGCCGGTACGCCAAGCTCGACCCGTACACGGGCGCGCAGCTCGCGCTGGCGGAGGCGTACCGCAATGTCGCCGCCTCCGGTGCGAAGCCGCTCGCCATCTCGGACTGCCTGAACTTCGGTTCGCCCGAGGACCCGGCCGTGATGTGGCAGTTCGCCGAGGCCACCCGTGGTCTCGCGGACGGCTGCCTCCAGCTCGGCACCCCGGTGACCGGCGGCAACGTCTCCCTGTACAACCAGACGGGCGAGACCGCGATCCACCCGACGCCGGTCGTGGCCGTGCTCGGTGTGATCGACGACGTGAACCGCCGTACGCCGATCGCCTTCGCGGAAGAGGGCCAGCTCCTCTACCTGCTCGGCGACACGCGTGAGGAGTTCGGCGGCTCGGCCTGGTCCGAGGTCGTCCACCAGCACCTCGGCGGTCTGCCGCCGGCGGTGGACCTCGACCGGGAGAAGCTGCTCGGCGAGATCCTGATCTCGGCCTCGCGCGACGGCATGATCGACGCGGCGCACGACCTGTCGGACGGCGGCCTCGTGCAGGCGGTCGTCGAGTCCTGCCTGCGCGGCGGGAACGGCGCGCGCCTGGTCGTCCCGGAGGGTCTGGACGCCTTCACGTTCCTCTTCAGCGAGTCGGCGGGCCGCGCGGTCGTCGCCGTCCCGCGCAGCGAGGAGCTCCGCTTCACCGACATGTGCGGTGCGCGGGGTCTGCCGGCGGCGCGGATCGGTGTCGTCGACGGCGACGCGGTCGACGTCCAGGGCGAGTTCGCGCTCTCCCTGGAGGAGCTGCGGTCGGCGCACGAGGCGACGATCCCGGGCCTGCTGGCCTGATACGGAGCACCGGGAAGCCCCTGTCCGGACCTGAGCGGTCCGGGCGGGGGCTTTCCCTTTCCCACTTGCGAGGAATTACGTAATTACGTAATCTCGGAACCATGGAGCTCGAAGAGCGGGTCGTCGCGCTGGAACGGCGCCTCACGGCCCTGGAGAACACGGCGGGCCCCGCCGACTCCGGGGCCCGGGCCGCGGGCCGCCCCGGGCCCGAGGCCGCCGACGACCCGCTGTGGGCCCTGGAGAGCCTGAAGGCTCAGCTCGCGGCGGACCCGGGGGAGCGGACCGAGGACGGCGCGGTCGTCTACACGGGCGCGGTCACGCTGCCCACCCTCGAGCGGTACGAGTGGCAGTTCGGCGCCTTCACCGGGGAGCTGTTCGAGGAGGACTGGGGGGACGCCGCCGAGTCCTTCGCCGCGCTCGGCCATCCCGTACGGCTCCGGCTGCTGCGGGAGGTCCTCGGCGGCCGGCGCACGGCCGCCGAGCTGGCGGAGCTCGCGGAGGTCGGCACGACCGGCCAGATCTACCACCACCTGCGCCAACTGACCGGCGCGGGCTGGCTCAAGACCGTGGGCCGCGGCCGCTACGAGGTTCCGGGTGCCCGGGTCGTCCCGCTCCTGGTGCTCCTCACCGCGGCCCGTCCCTGACCGCGGGCGCGATCCGCCACCCGGGTCCGCCGCGATCCGTCACCACGATTCTCAGGGGGAATCCGGATGTCCGCGCGCAAACCGCTGATGGTGCTCCACCGCCTGCTCTGGCTGGCGTTCGTCGTCCAGGCGGCCCTCTCGTTCGCGGTCGACCTGCCGTACCCGTACTGGGTGGGCTGGCTGCCCGTGGTCGCCGCGACGGCCCTCGGCCTCGGCCTCTCCCGGACCGCCCGGAGCCGGGCCATGGCCACGCCCCGCGCCGCGGTCGAGGTGGCCCCGCCGGTCACCGGCCGCTGGTCGGCGCTGAACAGCCCGGCGGACCGGACGCCCAGCCACGGCACCCACCAGCTGGGCCAGACGTACGCGATCGACGTCACCCGGGAGGACGGGACGAAGCCGCGCCCGGGCTTCGCCTGGCTGTGGCCGGTGGTCCGGCGGAGCGAGGACTTCCCGGCCTTCGGGGCGCCGCTGCTCGCCGTGGCGGACGGGACCGTCGTGCACGCCGAGGACGGCCAGCGCGACCACCTCAGCCGCAACTCGCTGCCCGGTGTCCTCTACCTCCTGCTGATCGAGGCCGGTGCGCGGAGCATCGGCGGATCCCGGCGGATCACCGGCAACCACCTCGTCCTCGACCTCGGCGACGGGACGTACGCGATGTACGCGCATCTGCGGCGCGGCTCCCTGGCCGTCGGCGTCGGCGACCGGGTCGCGGCCGGCCGGGAACTCGCCCGCTGCGGGAACTCCGGCAACTCCACCGAGCCGCACGTGCACTTCCAGCTGATGGACGGACCGGACCCGGAGACCGCGAGCGGGGTGCCGTTCACCTGGCGCGGTGTCGGCGTGCCGGCGAACGGCGAGACGTTCGAGGTGCCGCACGCGACGGGCTACCCGGCCTGACGCGCCCCGACGGCCTCCCTGTGTCCTCTGCTCCACGCCTCGAAGCCCCGGCGGATCAGGGCGGCGTCAGGGTGTCCGGCCCTCGCTCATCGGACCCTCTCGGGCGAGTGGGTGCGCTGCCGCGGCCCTCCCCCTCCGGTCTCCGACTACCCTCGCCCCCATGCCACCGGCCAAGAAGCGCGCGCGCCGCTACGACTCCGCCAAGACCAGGGCGGCCGTGCTCGCCCAGTTCGCCCACGTACGCGAGGCGGTCGAAGGGCTCACCCCCGAGCAGCTCGACGGGCCGACCCGGCTGGGGGAGTGGACCGTACGGGACCTGGCGGCGCATCTGACGGTGGCGCTCTCCTCCCTGGCCCGGCGGCTCGCGGAGCCGGAGCCGGCCCGGCGGGAGCTGGCCCTGCTCGACTGGCCCGCGGCCACGGCGTCGGCGGCGGCGCGCATCGACGAGGACGCCCGGGCGGTCGACACTGCCGATCTGCCGGCGCTGTTCGCGGAGGCGGCGGAGCGGTACGAGGCGGCGCTCGCGGGCGTGCCCGACGAGCGGCTGGTGGCGACCCGGTTCGGCGCGATGACGGTCGGGGACTTCCTGGTGACCCGGACCGTGGAGCTCGTGGTGCACACGGACGACCTGAACGCGGCGACCGGCGCCGGCGTCCCCCAGGACCGGCAGGCCCTCGCCGCCTGCACCCGGCTGCTCGCCGACGCCCTGGCCGCGAAGGCCCCGGGCGGGGCGGTCGAGGTGAGGATCCCGCCCTTCGCGGTGGTGCAGTGCGTCGAGGGTCCCCGGCACACCCGGGGCACCCCGCCCAACGTGGTGGAGACCGACCCGCTGACCTGGATCCGCCTGGCGACCGGACGGGCGGAGTGGGCGACGGAGCTGGCCTCGGCCCGCGTCGGCGCGAGCGGCGAGCGGGCCGACCTGAAGGACCTCCTGCCCCTGATGGGCTGAGGTTCCCGTACGGGACGTCCGGGGCCGGCGGCACCGCTCCCGGAACCCGAGCGGAACCGACTTCCGCCGCGGCCCGTCCCACCCCCATGCAGACGCAGACGACGCGCACCCTCGCATCCGCCGCATCCGCCGCCGCCCTGGCCCTCTTCCTCGCCGCCTGCGGCACGGAGGGGGGAAGCTCGGGATCCGGTCCCGGCTCCGGATCCGACTCCCTCGCACCCGACCTGGTCGTCGCCGGCACCCACTGGACGATCGGCGCCGTCACGGTCGACGGCCGCAGGTCCGCCGCCCCCGACGGGGCCCGTGTCGAGTTCGGCACGGACGGCCGTGCCGGCGGGAACAGCGGCTGCAACAGCTTCGGCGCGACCGTGGACGTGAAGGGGGACACCCTGACCGTCTCCCCGAAGGAGATCACAAAGATCGGCTGCCCCGAGGACCTGGCGCGCTTCGAGAAGGACCTGGTCAAGGCCTTCGACGGGCAGCTCAAGGGCCGGCAGAAGGGCGAGACCCTCACCCTGGCCTCGGCCGACGGCCGCAACGCCCTGGAGCTGACCGCGGAGACGGCCCTCCCGCTCCGCGGCACCACCTGGAAGATCGACGGGCTGGTCTCCGGGGGCACCGCGTCCTCGCTGACCCCGGGCACCGGGGGCAAGGCCCGGCTCGTCATCGGCGCCGACGGCAAGGTCTCCGGCAACCTCGGCTGCAACGACTTCGGCGCCTCCGCCCGCGTCGAGGGGAAGAAGCTCATGATCGAGGGACCCGCGGCGACGACCCGGATGATGTGCACCGGCACACAGATGCAGCTGGAGACGCAGCTGTACGAGATCCTCGACGGCCCGCTGACCTACCGCCTGGACCACCGGAAGCTGACGCTCACCGACGCCCGCGGCGAGGGCCTGACCGCGACGGCCGCCCCCACTGGCGGAACCTCCGAGAGGACGGGCGGAACGGACGGCCAGGACCAGCCGGCCGCCGGGTGAACGACGCTCTCCGGGGTGCCCTCCGTCACATCGCCGCCGGCCTGCGGGCCTGGTACGCGCGTCCGCTCGGAGGGCACCCGGGGCGGGAATCCCTTACCCCGCCTGCCTTGTAGGCCCCTCCACACCCGAGACGATCTTTTCGTGCGATCACACGAGCGACGCGGTCCCCGCATTTCCTCAATTCGGACCAGTGGTCGACCCCGTCTACACTCGGGAACGTGCCACGTGGTGACGGTCGACTCAATCACGACCTGCTCCCCGGCGAGAAAGGCCCCCAGGACGCGTGTGGCGTCTTCGGTGTCTGGGCTCCGGGTGAAGAGGTCGCAAAGCTCACGTACTTCGGGCTCTACGCCCTCCAGCATCGGGGCCAGGAATCCGCGGGTATCGCGGTCAGCAACGGCTCCCAGATCCTCGTCTTCAAGGACATGGGCCTCGTGTCCCAGGTCTTCGACGAGACCTCTCTCGGTTCCCTCCAAGGTCATATCGCGGTCGGTCACGCCCGCTACTCGACCACCGGGGCCTCCGTGTGGGAGAACGCGCAGCCGACGTTCAGGGCGACCGCCCACGGCTCGATCGCGCTCGGCCACAACGGCAACCTGGTGAACACGGCGCAGCTCGCCGAGATGGTCGCGGACCTGCCCAAGAAGGAAGGCCGCAGCACCCGGGTGGCGGCCACCAACGACACCGACCTCCTGACGGCGCTCCTCGCCGCGCAGGTCGACGAGGACGGCGAGCCGCTCACCATCGAGCAGGCCGCCGCGAAGATCCTCCCCGACGTCCGGGGTGCCTTCTCCCTCGTCTTCATGGACGAGCACACGCTCTACGCGGCCCGCGACCCGCAGGGCATCCGCCCGCTGGTCCTCGGCCGCCTGGAGCGCGGCTGGGTGGTCGCCTCGGAGTCCGCCGCCCTCGACATCTGCGGCGCCAGCTACGTCCGCGAGGTCGAGCCGGGCGAGCTGATCGCGATCGACGAGAACGGCATCCGTACCTCGCGATTCGCGGAAGCGAAGCCCAAGGGCTGTGTCTTCGAGTACGTGTACCTCGCGCGCCCCGACACCGACATCGCCGGCCGGAACGTGTACCTCTCCCGCGTGGAGATGGGCCGCCGCCTGGCGAAGGAGTCGCCCGTCGAGGCCGACCTGGTGATAGCGACTCCGGAATCCGGCACCCCGGCGGCCATCGGCTACGCCGAGGCCTCCGGCATCCCCTTCGGCGCGGGCCTGGTGAAGAACGCCTACGTCGGGCGCACCTTCATCCAGCCCTCCCAGACCATCCGCCAGCTCGGCATCCGGCTGAAGCTGAACCCGCTCAGGGACGTCATCAAGGGCAAGCGCCTGGTGGTCGTCGACGACTCGATCGTCCGCGGCAACACCCAGCGCGCCCTGGTCAAGATGCTCCGCGAGGCCGGCGCGGCCGAGATCCACATCCGGATCTCCTCGCCGCCGGTGAAGTGGCCCTGCTTCTTCGGCATCGACTTCGCCACCCGCGCGGAGCTGATCGCCAACGGCATGTCGATCGAGGAGATCGGCAAGTCGCTGGGGGCGGACTCGCTCTCGTACATCTCGATCGACGGGATGATCGAGGCGACGACGATCCAGAAGCCGAACCTCTGCCGTGCCTGCTTCGACGGCGAGTACCCGATGGAGCTGCCGGACCCCGAGCTGCTCGGCAAGCAGCTCCTGGAGACCGAGCTGGCCGCCGGCCCGGCCGCCACGGCGGCCTCCGACGCCCTGCGTCGCCCGTAAGACCCCGCTGCAGCCGCCGTGCGAGCAGTCACGACACGAAAGTTCTGAACCCATGTCTCAGACCCCCAGTGCCGCAGGCGGCGCCAGCTACGCGTCCGCGGGCGTCGACATCGAAGCGGGCGACCGCGCCGTCGAGCTGATGAAGGAGTGGGTGAAGAAGACGCAGCGCCCGGAGGTCGCGGGCCTCGGCGGCCTGGGCGGCTTCGCCGGCCTCTTCGACGCCTCCGCCCTCAAGCGCTACGAGCGTCCGCTGCTCGCCTCCGCCACCGACGGCGTCGGGACGAAGGTCGACATCGCCCGCCAGCTGGGCGTGTACGACACGATCGGCCACGACCTGGTCGCGATGGTCATGGACGACATCGTCGTCTGCGGCGCCGAGCCGCTCTTCATGACGGACTACATCTGCGTCGGCAAGGTCCACCCGGAGCGCGTCGCCGCCATCGTGAAGGGCATCGCCGAGGGCTGCGTCCTGGCGGGCTGCTCCCTCGTCGGCGGCGAGACGGCGGAGCACCCGGGCCTCCTCGGCCCGGACGACTTCGACGTCGCCGGCGCCGGCACGGGCGTCGTGGAGCACGACCGGCTGCTCGGCGCCGACCGCATCCGTTCGGGTGACGCGGTCATCGCCATGGCCTCGTCCGGTCTTCACTCCAACGGGTACTCGCTCGTCCGGCACGTGGTCTTCGACCGCGCGGGCATGACCCTCGACCAGCGGGTCGACGAGCTGGGCCGCACGCTCGGCGAGGAGCTCCTGGAGCCCACGAAGATCTACTCGCTGGACTGTCTGGCCCTCACCCGGACCACGGACGTCCACGCGTTCAGCCACATCACGGGCGGCGGTCTCGCGGCCAACCTGGCCCGGGTGATCCCGGACGGGCTGCACGCCACCGTCGACCGCTCCACCTGGGCGCCGGGCGCGATCTTCGACCTGGTCGGCACGGCCGGCCGGGTGGAGCGCCTGGAGCTGGAGAAGACCCTGAACATGGGCGTCGGCATGGTGGCGGTCGTGCCGGCCGACTCCGTGGACGCGGCCCTGACGACGCTGGCGGACCGGGGCGTCGAGTCCTGGGTCGCGGGCGAGATCACCGAGCGCGGCGACCGCGCGACGGGCGCGGAGCTGGTCGGGGACTACGCGAAGTAGGACCGCGGCGATACGGGTGCGGGGCGTCCCCCAGGGGGCGCCCCGCACGCGTGCCCGGGGTCCGGGCCTCGCCCGCACGCGGACAGCACAGAAACCCGGCCGGGTGATCCCGGACCGGGTTTCTGCGATGCGATTCAGAAGGTCAAGCGCGACGCGGGGACGCACTCGGACCGGACTCGTCGTCCTCGTCCCCGTCGTCCTCGTTATAGAGATCCGCGTACTGGGCGTACGGGTCGTCTTCCTCGTCGTCGTCCTCGAACGGCTCGCCATTCGGCGGCTGGTTCGAAGTCGAAGCGCCCAGCTCATTGGCCAGACGCGTCAGGTCTGTCCCGCCGCTGCTGTACTTCAGCTGGCGGGCGACCTTGGTCTGCTTGGCCTTTGCCCGGCCGCGCCCCATGGCTCGACCCCCTCGGTGACGGGGCTCGATGGCCCCAGAGTCTTGACACGCGTTCATGATTCGGAACGGGCTCTCGACAGAGAGACCGGTCCGTAGGGCTTCAACGGTACCTGTTTCCGCGGGTCTACGGTACGCCGCGCGCATCACATACCCCGGTACAGAACCATCGAGGCGCCCTTTCCTCGCTGGTCAGTCGCGATTTTAACCTCTTCTCGAGGGCCGACCCGCCGAGGGGCGTGAGCGAAGTCTCCCCGTGGGCGCCCCGCGGGCCCCCACGGACACCCCACGGCCGCCCCGTCGGCGGGTCGGCCCCCGGCGCGGCTAGGCGCGGCGGGCGTCGGCCATCCGCTGCTCGGCGATCCGGTCGGACGCGGCGGCCGGCGGGATCCCGTCGGCCTTCGCACGTGCGAAGATCTCGAGGGTGGTGTCGAAGATCTTCGTGGCCTTGGCCTTGCAGCGGTCGAAGTCGAAGCCGTGCAGCTCGTCGGCGACCTGGATCACTCCGCCGGCGTTGACCACGTAGTCGGGCGCGTAGAGGATTCCGCGCTCCACGAGGTCCTTCTCGATGCCCGGGTGGGCGAGCTGGTTGTTCGCCGCGCCGCAGACCACGCTCGCGGTGATGAAGGGGACGGTCTCCTCGTTGAGGGCGCCGCCGAGCGCGCAGGGCGCGTAGATGTCGAGGCCCTCGACGCGGATGAGCGCGTCGGTGTCGGCGACGACGGCGACCTGCGGGTGCTTGTCGGTGATCCGGCGGACCGACTCCTCGCGCACGTCGGTGATCACGACCTCGGCGCCGTCCTCCAGGAGGTGCTCGACGAGGTAGTGGCCGACCTTGCCGACGCCCGCGACGCCGACCTTGCGGCCGCGCAGCGTCGGGTCGCCCCAGAGGGTCTGCGCGGAGGCGCGCATGCCCTGGAAGACGCCGAAGGCGGTGAGGACGGAGGAGTCGCCGGCGCCGCCGTTCTCGGGGGAGCGGCCGGTGGTCCACCGGTTCTCGCGGGCGACCACGTCCATGTCGGCGACGTAGGTGCCGACGTCGCAGGCCGTGACGTACCGGCCGCCGAGGGAGGCGACGAAGCGGCCGTAGGCGAGGAGGAGCTCCTCCGACTTGATCTTCTCGGGGTCGCCGATGATGACGGCCTTGCCGCCGCCGTGGTCCAGGCCGGCCATGGCGTTCTTGTACGACATGCCCCGGGCCAGGTTGAGGGCGTCGGCGACGGCCGCGGCCTCGGTGGCGTACGGGTAGAAGCGGGTCCCGCCGAGGGCGGGGCCCAGGGCGGTGGAGTGGAGGGCGATGACGGCCTTGAGGCCGGTGGCGCGGTCCTGACAGAGCACGACTTGCTCGTGGCCACCCTGCTGCGAGTGGAACAGGGTGTGCAGTACGTCAGCAGGAACGCCGGTCACATCGGTCACGGTGGTGACTCCCAAGTACGAAGCGGCGGTTGCGGACCTCCCTGCGGGTGGGGGAGGACCAGTTCGGCACGAGGGTAAGTCCTACCTGGGCGTAGATCGGCGGCAGTGCTCAGGATCACCCCCTCCCGGAGTACCTCCGTGGAAGGATTCGCGACATGTCGGTCGCCTCCTCGGTCCTCATCCCCTACGCGTCCTATCTCCGGGTGTACGAGCCGCTGGCCGCGTTCCCCGAGCCCGAGCGGACCCACTGGACCCGCTACGCGGGCCGGGCGCGCACCCCGGGGGCGCAGGAGGAGCTGCGGCGCGCGCTGGCCGACCTGCTGCCGACGCCACCGGTCCCGGTGCCGGTCCACGAGAGCGGGGAGGCCTTCGTCGCACGGCTGGACGGGGTGGTGGTGATCTGCCCCTGGCGGACCAGGCTGCGCGGCTGGCTGGCCCTCCAGGAGCTGGTGGGCCAGTTCCCGGAGCCCGTGCTCGACGCGATGCTGCCGCCGGTGGTGCGCCTGCAGGTGGAGAGCGACTACGAGCGGTGGCTGAGCAGGAACCCGGACGCGCGTCCGTGGATCCGTACGGCGGTCTGGCACGTCCCGCTGCGCTGGTTCGCGCTCTTCGGGGACGAGGACCGGGAGTACGAGCCGGGGAAGCGGCCGTCCGGCGAGGACGGGCCGGGGAGGGCGCCGGTGCTGCGCTACCGGACGACGATGGCGCAGGCGCGCCGCCGCCTCGCGCGGGCGCTGCGGGCGCTGCGGGAGTCGATCGACGAGGGGCCCATGACGGAGGGCCTGGTCGAGGTGGGGCGCTGGCTGGAGGAGTTCCATCCGCGGGCGCTGGTGGAGCTGGACTTCGGGGGCCTGGTGCACGCGGTCCCGGAGGAGTGGCTGGCGGAGGACCGGTCGGCGGCGGAGATGGCGGAGGGGATCGCGGCCCTGCGCGCCGGCGACGGGGAGCGGGCGGGTGCGGCGTACGGGCGGCTCGCGGAGCGCTGGCGGAAGGTGCGGGATCTTCGCTTCGCGAACTGACATCAGTCGGGCATCTTCGTCAGGTCGGTATCGACAAGACATGTCCGACGGGTGTAAATGATCTTCAGGGCTGTCCGGATACCGCCTGCCCGGTTTTGTATGCCGGGGGAGCTCCGGGCGGCGCCGGGGGGCTCCGGGTCCTTCGGCACCCGCCGGGCGGGGACGTTGGTCCCGATCCGGGCCTTTGGCTCAAGCGTGACGGACAGCACGTAACGCACCCTTGCGCCCATCGCCCACCCTCGTGCCAAAATAGGACAAGGAGTCCGGGGAGGGTTCCTTCCGTCCATCTATGGGCGGAACGCTCAGCATTGCACTCTATGGGGGGTCTGAGGACTCCTGATCGCTCTGTGACTGATCGTCACAGTGGCGTGACTGTCCGTTATGGCATGGTCCATCGACTTCCGCCGCTGATGAACACCTGCGAGGGCAATTCCATCGGTTTGGCCGACGTGGCTGGACGGATGGTGTAGTTGTAGTGCCGAGGACAAGCCGTTCGTCCTATAACCGACTCGGCCCGCTTCTGCCATTTCGGGCAACGCGGGTCAAGGTGCAGAATTTAGAGGAAAGAACCGAGAAGGTTCGGTTCTCCCGAGGAGGCCGCTCATGACCGCTCGCACCCCTGATGCCGAGCCGCTGCTGACCCCTGCCGAGGTTGCCACGATGTTCCGTGTGGACCCGAAGACGGTGACCCGTTGGGCGAAGGCCGGAAAGCTCACGTCCATCCGCACCCTGGGTGGGCACCGCCGGTACCGCGAAGCTGAGGTTCGCGCGCTGCTGGCGGGCATTCCGCAGCAGCGCAGCGAGGCCTGAGGTCGCGCAAACACCCCGTAGTACCCAGCAGTACCCCGTAACACCGGGCCCGTCCGGATCCCCCAATCCGGTCGCCCACACCTAGCTCTGCCGACGGATTCCTGCCCCAACAGGCCTTCGTCAACGATCGCGCTGGACTTCGCCGGGTCTGGCGCGATCTTCTTTTGTGCCCGGCGCCACTCCGCGAGGGATGGTGCAATTGCACGCATTAAATCGCGCCTGTGTAGGGAGGGTGTAAGTGAAGCGGTTTCTGAAACTGCTTCAGTGACTCCCGTCACACTGGCCGACTCTTGCCAAAGAACAGCCTGCCACTTCCGGGAACGGCCTCGACCCGCCGTTGGTCATGGGTCGGTGGGACCTTCGTCCCCGCCGTCGCCGACCGGCCCCCCGGTATCCCCCGCCGGCCCCCGGTACCTCACCGGTCGCTCTCCCGGCTCTCCCGCCGTCCGTCCCGGCCCCGCGGGCGGCCCTCCCGGCCCCGCGGGCCTCTCGGCCCCCTCCGGCCCCTCGGGAGCGTCCTGGCCGTCCTGTGGCCCCTCGGGCTCCGGGAGCTCCATGGCGAGCCGCAGGAGGCGGTGGCAGACGACGCAGTGGCGGGTCAGGTGTCCGTACCGCGACGCGGCCGCCAGATGGGCGCGCAGCAGTGCTCTCGTCTCGTGCCGTGCTGCGGACGCCGCGGCCATGCGCGACCACCTCCGGTGTGGGCCCCCGATTCCCTGATGTCCGGGGTACCGGCGGGCTCCTGGCCCCGTCAAGCACCGGGACACAACGAAGGCCCGCATCTCGCGATGCGGGCCTTCGTGAAAAGCGACTCTGACGGGACTTGAACCCGCGACCTCCACCTTGACAGGGTGGCGAGCTAACCAACTGCTCCACAGAGCCTTGCTCGCAGCCCCTCGTAAGCGGCTGCGAGCAAGACTGTACAGCAGGTCAGGGGGTCCGGTCGAACTCACCGACGGCGGCGGTCCGCTACGGGGCCGCGGCGTCGATCGCCTTCACGATCCGCTTGTCCGAGACGGGGTGCGCCGTGCCGAGCGCGTGGGCGAAGTAGCTCACCCGCAGCTCCTCGATCATCCAGCGGATGTCGGTCACCCCGGACGGCACCGGACGGCCCTTGGGGAGCTGTTCGAGCAGCCAGGCGTACTCGTCCAGCATCTCCCGGACCTTCTCCATCCGGGTGGTGTCCCGCTGGACCCCGGTCGGCATCTGCTGGAGCCGCCGGTCCACCGCCACCAGGTAGCGCATCAGGTCGGGCAGCCGCTTGAGACCCGTACGGGTGACGAAGCCGGCCGGCATCAGCCAGGCCAGCTGCGTGCGCACGTCGGTCAGGTTGTCGATCAGCGCCAGGCTGTTCGTCGACTTCAGCCGGCGCTCGCAGGCCTGCCAGGCCGCCAGGACCTGCTGGACCTGACCCACCGTCCGCACGGTCGTGTCCACCAGGTCGGCCCGGACCTTGTCGAACAGCTTCCGGAACGACTCCTCGTCCCACACCGGACCGCCGTGGTCCGCGATCAGCTTGTCGGCCGCCGCGGTGGCGCAGTCGTCGAAGAGGGCCTGGATCGAGCCGTGCGGGTTCGACGACAGGGCCAGCTTCTGCTGGTTGGTCAGCTTGTCCGAGGCGAACTTCGCCGGGTTCACCGGGATGTTCAGCATGATCAGCTTCCGGGTGCCCCGCCACATGGCCCGCTCCTGCTCGGCCTCCGTGTCGAAGAGCCGGACGGCCACCGAGTCGCCCTCGTCGACCAGCGCCGGGAACGCCTTGACCGGCTGGCCGCCCCGCCTGGTCTCGAAGACCTTGGTGAGCGTCCCGATCGTCCAGTCCTTGAGGCCCGTGCGCTCCAGGGAGGGCCCGGAGCCGTCCGGACCGCCCGTCGCCGCCGCGGCGGCCTGGGAGAGCGCCTGACGGGCCTTCGGGCGCAGCCGCAGCCGCAGCGTCTCCAGGTCCTTCTCCTCGGCGAGCTTCCGGCGCCGCTCGTCGACGATCCGGAACGTCACCTTGAGGTGCTCGGGCACCTTCGACCAGTCGAAGTCCTCGGCCGTCACCGGTACGCCGACCATCCGCTGGAGCTCGCGGGCGAGCGCCCCGGTCAGCGGCTCCTGCACGGGCACGACGGTGTCCAGGAAGCGGGACGCGAAGTTCGGCGCGGGCACGTAGTGGCGGCGGATCGGCTTCGGCAGGGAGCGGATCAGCTCGGTGACGACCTCGGCGCGCAGCCCGGGGATCTGCCACTCGAAGCCGTCGTCGGTCACCTGGTTCAGGACCTGGAGCGGGACGTGCACGGTCACGCCGTCCGCGTCCGCGCCGGGCTCGAACTGGTACGTCACCCGGAACTTCAGCGGACCCTGCCGCCAGGAGTCCGGGTAGTCGTCCTTGGTGACCCCGGCGGCCTTCTCGTTGATGAGCATCTCGCGCTCGAAGTCCAGGAACTCCGGCTCGTCCCGGCGCTTGTGCTTCCACCACGAGTCGAAGTGGGCTCCGGACACGACGTGCTCGGGGACGCGCTTGTCGTAGAAGTCGAAGAGCGTCTCGTCGTCGACCAGGATGTCCCGGCGCCGTGCCCGGTGCTCCAGCTCCTCGACCTCGGTGAGGAGCCGGCGGTTGTCCGCGAAGAACTTGTGGTGGGTGCGCCAGTCGCCCTCGACCAGCGCGTTCCTGATGAACAGGTCGCGGGAGACCTCGGGATCGATCCGGCCGTAGTTGACCTTGCGGTCGGCGACGATCGGGACGCCGTACAGCGTCACCTTCTCGAAGGCCATCACGGCCGCCTGGTCCTTCTCCCAGTGCGGCTCGCTGTACGTCTTCTTCACCAGGTGCTGGGCGAGCGGCTCGATCCACTCGGGCTCCACGCGCGCGTTGACCCGGGCCCACAGCCGCGAGGTCTCCACCAGCTCGGCGGACATGACGAAGCGCGGGGGCTTCTTGAAGAGCGCGGAGCCGGGGAAGATCGCGAACTTGGCGTTCCGCGCGCCGAGGTACTCGCCCCGGCCGCCGTCGCGGCGGGCGCCGTCCTTCGCCCCGTCCTTGGACTCCTTCACGTCCTTCAGGCCGATGTGGCTGAGCAGGCCGGCCAGGAGCGAGACGTGGACGGACTGCTCGGGCGCGTCCTCCTCGTTGAGGTGGATGCCCATCTGCTTGGCGACGGTCCGCAGCTGGCTGTAGATGTCCTGCCACTCGCGGATGCGCAGGAAGTTCAGGTACTCCTGCTTGCACATCCGGCGGAAGGAGCTGGAGCCGCGCTCCTTCTGCTGCTCGCGGACGTAGCGCCACAGGTTCAGGAAGGCGAGGAAGTCGCTCGTCTCGTCCTTGAACCGGGCGTGCTGCTGGTCGGCCTGCGCCTGCTTCTCCGAGGGCCGCTCGCGCGGGTCCTGGATGGACAGCGCCGCCGCGATCACCATGACCTCGCGGACGCAGCCGTTCTTGTCGGCCTCCAGCACCATCCGGGCGAGCCGGGGGTCCACGGGCAGCTGGGAGAGCTTCCGGCCCTGCTGGGTCAGCCGCCTCCTGGGATCCTTCTCCGCCGGGTCGATCGCGCCGAGCTCCTGGAGGAGCTGCACGCCGTCCCGGATGTTGCGGTGGTCCGGCGGGTCGATGAAGGGGAACTTCTCGATCTCGCCGAGGCCGGCCGCGGTCATCTGGAGGATGACGGAGGCGAGGTTCGTCCGGAGGATCTCGGCGTCCGTGAACTCCGGCCGGGTGAGGAAGTCGTCCTCCGAGTACAGCCGGATGCAGATGCCGTCGGACGTACGGCCGCAGCGGCCCTTGCGCTGGTTGGCGCTGGCCTGGCTGACCGGCTCGATCGGCAGCCGCTGCACCTTGGTCCGGTGCGAGTAGCGGGAGATGCGGGCGGTGCCCGGGTCGATCACGTACTTGATGCCGGGGACGGTCAGCGACGTCTCGGCGACGTTCGTCGCGAGGACGACCCGGCGGCCGGAGTGCGCCTGGAAGACCCGGTGCTGCTCGGCGTGGGAGAGCCGTGCGTAGAGCGGGAGGATCTCCGTGTCGAAGAGCTTCCTCTTGGTGAGCGCGTCCGCCGTGTCGCGGATCTCGCGCTCTCCGGAGAGGAAGACCAGGACGTCGCCGGGACCCTCCTTCCGGAGCTCGTCGACGGCGTCGCAGATCGCGGTGATCTGGTCCCGGTCGGACTCCTCGGAGTCCTCCTCCAGGAGGGGCCGGTAGCGGACCTCGACCGGATACGTGCGGCCGGAGACCTCGACGATCGGGGCGTCGCCGAAGTGGCGGGAGAAGCGCTCCGGGTCGATGGTCGCCGAGGTGATCACGACCTTGAGGTCGGGGCGCTTGGGCAGCAGCTGGGCCAGATAGCCGAGCAGGAAGTCGATGTTGAGGGACCGCTCGTGGGCCTCGTCGATGATGATCGTGTCGTAGGCGCGCAGCTCGCGGTCCGTCTGGATCTCGGCGAGCAGGATGCCGTCCGTCATCAGCTTCACGAAGGTCGCGTCGGGGTTCACCTGGTCGGTGAAGCGCACCTTCCAGCCGACGGCCTCGCCGAGCGGGGTCCGCAGCTCCTCGGCGACCCGCTCCGCGACCGTGCGGGCGGCGATCCGGCGGGGCTGGGTGTGCCCGATCATGCCCCGGACGCCGCGGCCCAGCTCCAGACAGATCTTCGGGATCTGGGTGGTCTTCCCGGAGCCCGTCTCACCGGCGACGATCACGACCTGGTGGTCGCGTATCGCCTCCAGGATCTCGTCCTTCTTCTGCGAGACGGGCAGCTGCTCGGGATACGTGACCGCGGGCACGCGGGAGGCGCGCCCGTCGACGCGCTCCTTGGCCTTGGCCGCCTCGGCGGCGATCTCGTCCAGGACGGCCGCGCGGGCCTCGGGCTTGCGGATGCGGCGGGCGCCTTCGAGACGGCGGCCGAGCCGGTGGGAGTCCCGCAGCGAGACCTCGGCCAGGACGGACTGGAGGGCGGCGAAGGAAGTAGACATACGGAATCCAGGATCGCACCTGCGGCCGAGAAGCGGCGAACCGATTTACGAGTGCCCCGCCGGGGATCCCGCGGGCGGCGCCCCGGCTGGGGCGGCTGCCGGGCGAGGGATGCCGGGGTGCGTACTATTTCGGGCACGTCGACCGGACCGGAGAGGTTTCGCAATGTTCCGTACCACCCGCGTGCCGGCGGCGTTCGCCGCGCTCGCGGCGCTGGTCCTCGGACTCCTGGTGTGCGGCGCGGCGACGGCCGTGCCCGCGGGGGCCGCCCCGGTCGTCCTGGGCGCCGCCGTCCCCGGCTGCGACCCGGGCCACCCCGTCGACGAAGGGGCCGCCGGCCCCGTCGTACCCCCGCGCGCGCACGCCTTCGCGGAGCTCCTCCCGGCCCTGGCCGACGACCGCACGCCGTGCGGCGCCCGCGCGCAGGACCCGGGGGCCCGGAGCGTGCCGGCCGGCCGGGAGCCACCCGCGCGCGTGTCCCCGTCTCCTGTGGAGCTGTCGGTCCTGAGGGTCTAGGGGACGGCCTCCCCGCCGTCCCTCCTTCCTCCTTCTCCTCTCTCTCCTCAGGAGCACTTCCGCATGTCCAGGTCCAAGCCGATCGCCGTCGTCTCCGGGGTGGCCGTCGCCGCCGTCCTGCTCGGTGTCGTGTCGTACACCGCCACCCGGCCCACGCCCCCCGGCGCCGCCGGTTCCTCCTCCGTCGCCGAGGTCTCCGCCGACCCCTCGGCCGGGGTCTACGCCGAGCTGGAGGCCTACGCCCGCCGCGACCCCGCCGACCGGCTCGCCCTCGGCCGCGCCGACGCCCCCGTCGTCCTCATCGAGTACGCCGACTTCAAGTGCGGCTACTGCGGGAAGTTCGCCCGGGACACCGAGCCGGTCCTGATCGAGAAGTACGTCGACGAGGGCATCCTGCGGATCGAGTGGCGGAACTTCCCGATCTTCGGCGCGGAGTCCGAGGCGGTCGCCCGCGCCTCCTGGGCGGCCGGGCAGCAGGGCCGGTTCTGGGAGTTCCACCAGGCCGCCTACGCCGAGGGCGCCAAGGAGAAGGGCTTCGGCAAGGAGCGGCTCGCGGCGCTGGCGAAGGAGGCGGGGGTCCCCGACGCGGCCCGGTTCGCGCAGGACAGCGAGGGAGCGGCGGCCCGCAAGGCCGTGGCCGCGGACCAGGAGCAGGGGTACTCCCTCGGCGCCACGTCCACCCCGTCGTTCCTGATCAACGGCCGGCCGATCGCCGGCGCCCAGCCGCTGGAGACGTTCACGCGGACGATCGAGGCGGCGGCCGAGGCGGCGAAGGCGGCGAAGCCGTCCGCCGGAGCCTCGAAGCCGGCCCCGGACGCCGCGCGGTGACCACCGGCATCGGTTACTTCGCCGCCTTCCTCGGCGGTCTGCTCGCCCTGCTCAGCCCGTGCAGCGCCCTGCTGCTCCCGGCCTTCTTCGCGTACTCGATCGACACGCGCGCGAAGCTGGTGGCGAGGACCGGCGTCCTCTACGCGGGGCTGGCGACGACGCTCGTCCCGCTCGGCGCGGCCGGTTCGTTCGCGGGCCGGCTGTTCTACGGCCACCGGGACCTGCTCGTCACCGTCGGCGGCTGGCTGATCATCGGTCTCGGCGTCCTCCAGATCCTCGGGCTCGGCTTCGCCTCCCGACGGATCGCCGAGGCGAGCGGCCGGATCCGGCCCACGTCGGCGCTCTCGGTGTACGCCCTCGGACTGGTCTACGGTCTGGCGGGCTTCTGCGCGGGGCCGATCCTCGGGAGCGTCCTGACGGTGGCGGCACTGAGCGGCAGCCCGGCGTACGGCGGGCTGCTCCTCGCCGTCTACGCGCTGGGCATGGCCGTTCCGCTGTTCGTGCTCGCGCTGCTCTGGGAGCGGTACGACCTGGGCCGGCGGTCCTGGCTGCGCGGCCGCCCGCTCCGGGTGGGCCCGCTCACGCTCCACTCCACGTCGCTTCTCTCGGGCCTGTTCTTCGTGGCCCTCGGCACGCTCTTCCTGGTCTTCGACGGGACGACCGCGCTGCCGGGCCTGCTGTCGGTGGACGACTCGTTCGCGGTGGAGCAGCGGGTGGCCTCGCTCGGCCGGGCGGTCCCCGACTGGGCTCTCCTCGCCGCGGTGGTGGCCGTGGTGGCGCTGGTGCTCGCGCTGCGGTCGAGGCGGGGGAGTCGTACGGGGGAACGCGAGGAGACATGACGGCGGGGGAGGAGGCCGGCGCACCTCCAGGGGAGGCGCCGGCCTCCTCCCCCTACCGCCCGGTGCGGCGCTCTCTGCCGCCGGAGGCGCCGGGCTCGTCCTCGGCCTCCCGCCCCCGGGAACGCCGAAGGCCCCGTTCTCTCGAACGGGGCCTTCTTCCTGTGGCTGGGGCCGGGGTCGAACCGGCGACCTATCGCTTTTCAGGCGATCGCTCGTACCAACTGAGCTACCCAGCCACGAAGCTGTCTCCAGCTTCAGCGACTCTGACGGGACTTGAACCCGCGACCTCCACCTTGACAGGGTGGCGAGCTAACCAACTGCTCCACAGAGCCATGCTTGTGTGCGATCACTAGTCTCGCACACGGTACTGCGTGCCCCCAACGGGATTCGAACCCGTGCTACCGCCTTGAAAGGGCGGCGTCCTGGGCCACTAGACGATGAGGGCTAGAGGCTCACCTGCGCGCTTTGCAGCGCGTCGGGGACGTGAGAAGCATATGGGATCCCGGCCGCTATCGCCAAAACGGTTTCCCGCGGGGGGACAATGGGCGCGTGCTGGAGATGACGCGCGAGGAGTTCGAAGAGCTGGTCGCCGAGGCCCTGGACCGGATCCCGCCGGAACTGACGCGGCTGATGGACAACGTCGCGGTGTTCGTGGAGGACGAGCCGGCCCCGGACGATCCCGAGCTGCTCGGGCTCTACGAGGGGACGCCGCTGACCGAGCGCGGCGAGTGGTACGCCGGGGTGCTCCCGGACCGCATCACGATCTACCGGGGGCCGACGCTGCGCATGTGCGAATCGCGCGAGGACGTGGTCGCGGAGACCGAGATCACCGTGGTCCACGAGATCGCCCACCACTTCGGCATCGACGACGAGCGGCTGCACGCGCTGGGCTACGGCTGACCGGACCCGGGGCGCGCCCGGCGCGGACGCGGGGCGGTTCGGGCGTGTCCCATGCGGCGCCACGGGAGTTGGGCAGTGCAACGCGTTCCGTTCCTGCCTGTCGTGTCCTGGAGGTGCCCCCGTGCGCCAGTTGCCCACCCGTGTCAGATGGGCCGCCGCCGCGCTGGCCGTCGCGGCCTGCGCCGGTCTGAGCGGCTGTATGAGTGTCGGTGACGAGGGGGCGAAGCCGGCGCCCGGCGCGTCCGGCGGGAAGCGGGGCGTGGCGACCGACTCGGGCGGCGGCGCGGCCGGGGAGCCGGGCGGCGACGGCGGTTCGTGGGACGGGAGGCCGGACTCGGGCGGTCCCGACGTGGCCGGTTCCGGTACGGAGTCCCCGGTGCCGACCGGTTCCCCCTCGGGCACGGCGAAGGCCTCCCCGGGCACGGTGCTGCCGGTGGAGGGGCCCGGCGGTCCCGGCGGCCCGTCGAAGCCGCAGCCGACGGGCGGTCAGGACGGTCCGGGCGGGGCGGGCGCGGCGGGCGGCGGCAACGGGGGCGGGAACGGCGGCGGAGGCGACGGCGGATCCGGTCCGGGCGGCGGTGGCACACCGACGCCGGAGCCGACCGCGGAGCCGACGCCCGAACCGACGCCCGAGCCGACCGTGGAGCCGACGCCCGAGCCGACACCGGAGCCCACCTCCAACCCGACCGATCCGCCGTCGCCCGGACCGGACACCCAGATGGGTGCGATGCGCGCGGCGGACGGCCCGGACGCGTCCCCGGAACCGGTGGCGTCTCCGCAGGTCGGACCGGTGTGACGGAGTCCGATTTGCCATAGGTGGGGGAGGGTGCGTATGGTGGTAGATCGTTTGATCCCATTGCCCGGCGCCGACACAGAAGAGCGCCGCGTGGCGCGTACTCTCCCTAGCCGTGGCTGACCGCATTGAGGCGGTCGTTTGCGAAATCACGGAGTTGACGGGCGCGTGCCGAGACTCCGGAAGGTTTCGCATTTCGCATGTCCATTTTCAGTTCTGACCACGCCGTCATGCCCGAGAACGACGAGATCGTCGAGGCCGCGGACGCCGCGGAGATCACCTCCATCGTCGAGCTCGACGGCGACGACCTCGCCGAGGCCGTAGAGGCCCTCGACATCGACGCGGACGACTCCGCCGACGAGCCCACCGTCACCTTCGGCGACCTCGGTCTGCCGGAGGGCGTCGTGCGCAAGCTCGCGCAGAACGGCGTCACCACCCCCTTCCCGATCCAGGCGGCGACCATCCCGGACGCCCTGGCCGGCAAGGACATCCTGGGCCGCGGCCGCACCGGCTCCGGCAAGACCCTCTCCTTCGGTCTCCCGCTGCTCGCCACCCTGGCCGGCGGCCACACCGAGAAGAAGAAGCCCCGCGGCGTCATCCTGACCCCGACGCGTGAGCTCGCGATGCAGGTCGCGGACGCCCTCCAGCCGTACGGCGACGTGCTCGGCCTCAAGATGAAGGTCGTCTGCGGCGGTACGTCCATGGGCAACCAGATCTACGCGCTGGAGCGCGGCGTCGACATCCTCGTCGCCACCCCCGGCCGTCTCCGCGACATCATCAACCGCGGCGCCTGCTCCCTGGAGAACGTCCAGATCGCCGTTCTCGACGAGGCCGACCAGATGGCCGACCTGGGCTTCCTGCCCGAGGTCACCGAGCTGCTCGACCAGGTCCCGGTCGGCGGCCAGCGCCTCCTCTTCTCCGCCACCCTGGAGAACGAGATCGACAGCCTGGTCAAGCGCTACCTGGTGGACCCGATCACGCACGAGGTGGACCCGTCCGCCGGTGCCGTCACCACCATGACCCACCACGTCCTCGTCGTGAAGCCCAAGGACAAGGCGCCGGTCACCGCCGCCATCGCCGCCCGCAAGGGCCGCACCATCATCTTCGTCCGCACCCAGCTGGGCGCGGACCGCATCGCGGAGCAGCTGCGCGACGCCGGCGTGAAGGCCGACGCGCTGCACGGCGGCATGACCCAGGGCGCCCGTACGCGCACCCTGGCCGACTTCAAGGACGGCTACGTCAACGCGCTCGTCGCGACCGACGTCGCCGCCCGCGGCATCCACGTCGACGGCATCGACCTGGTCCTGAACGTGGACCCGGCCGGCGACCACAAGGACTACCTGCACCGCTCGGGCCGCACCGCCCGTGCCGGCCGCTCCGGCGTCGTGGTCTCCCTGGCCCTGCCGCACCAGCGCCGTCAGATCTTCCGTCTGATGGAGGACGCGGGCGTCGACGCCTCGCGCCACATCGTCGGCGGCGCCGGCGCGTTCGACCCCGAGGTCGCCGAGATCACCGGCGCGCGTTCGCTGACCGAGGTCCAGGCCGACTCGGCGAACAACTCGGCCAAGCAGGCCGAGCGCGAGGTCGTCGACCTCACCAAGCAGCTGGAGCGCCTGCAGCGCCGTGCCGTCGAGCTCCGTGAGGAGGCCGACCGCCTGGTGGCCCGCGCCGCCCGCGAGCGCGGTGAGGACCCCGAGGCCGCCGTCGCCGAGGTGACCGAGGCCGCCGAGGCCGAGGTCGCGGCCGCCGCCGTCGAGGCCGAGCGTGCCGCCCGTGCCGAGGAGCAGCGCCGCGAGGAGCGTCCGGCCCGCGACGAGCGGGGCAACTACGAGCGTCGTGACCGTGGCGGCTTCAACCGCGACGACCGCGGTGACCGTGGCGGCTTCCGCGGTGGCGACCGTGGCGGCTTCCGCCGTGACAACGACCGTCCGTCCGGTGGCTTCCGTCGTGACGACCGCCCGTCGGGTGGCTTCAACCGCGACGACCGCGGCGGCCGTTCCTTCGAGCGCCGTGACAACGACCGTCCGTCCGGTGGCTTCCGTCGTGACGACCGTCCGTCGGGCGGCTTCAACCGCGACGACCGCGGCGGCCGTTCCTTCGAGCGCCGTGACAACGACCGTCCGTCCGGCGGGTTCCGTCGTGACGACCGTCCGTCGGGCGGCTTCAACCGCGACGACCGCGGTGGCGACCGTGGCGGGTTCCGCCGTGACAACGACCGTCCGTCCGGTGGCTTCCGTCGTGACGACCGTCCGTCGGGTGGCTTCAACCGCGACGACCGCGGCGGCCGTTCCTTCGAGCGCCGTGACAACGACCGTCCCTCGAACGGCCACCGCGGCAGCGACCGTCCGTTCAACCGCGACCGCCGCGACGACCGCCCCTCCGGCGGCTTCCGCTCCGGTGGCGGCGACCGCCCGTACGGCCGTCGTGACGACCATCGCGGCACGGGCACCGGCACCGGCTCGGCCGGCGGCTTCAGCCGCCGCGACGACAAGCCGCGCTGGAAGCGCAACGGCTGATCTCCCGTAGGACCCGCACAGGGCCCGTACGCCACTTCGGTGGGGTACGGGCCCTGTGTCTTCGACCGCTCCGCCGGGCCGTACGCGTATACCCGATCGGTTCAGGGGATCTCTCGGGCTATGCTGCACGGGTGTGCTTGTCCACGGGCCGTTAGCTCAATTGGCAGAGCAGCGGACTTTTAATCCGTTGGTTGTGGGTTCGAGTCCCACACGGCCTACGTGTGGCAGGCGGGGGTTTCGGCCTCCGGACTGCCGAGGAGCGCCCCGACCGGTTTCGACCGGTCGGGGCGTTTCCGTACCCGGGACGCGGTGCGCGGCACCGTGGGCGAGTCTGGTTCGTGGACGCTGAGCGTGGAGGTGGGGACCGTGACGGTGAACGGATCCGGAGATCCGACGGACCAGGCGCGGCTGCTGGCGCGATGGGCGCTCGGCACCGCGCTTGCGGCGGTCGTGCTGCTGCTGTCGGGGCTCGGCGGCGGCGGGGTGCTGGTCCTGCTGGGCGCGCTCGTGGGACTCGCCTGCTCGGCCGTGGGCATCTGGTGGTTCCTCGCCCACCGGGGGCCGCTGCGGGTAGCCGGCGCCCTGCTCGCGGTCGGCGCGCCGATCGCCGTACTCGTCGTGTACGTCGTCTGGGGCCCCTGGCTGACCGCGCTCCTGGCGCTCGCGCTCTGGAGCGTCGCCCTGGTCTGCGCGCGGACCTCGCTGCGTCTGATCCGCGGTCCGCGTGCGAAGGCGCTCCCACGGGGCGAGCGGCGACCCCGGCCCCGGCGGGCCGTGCTGATCATGAACCCGAAGTCCGGGGGCGGGAAGGTCGCCCGGTTCAAGCTCGTCGAGCGTGCCGAGAAGCTGGGGGCGCGGGTCGTCCTCATCGACCCGTCCGTCGAGGCCGACGTCGACGCCATCGCCCGGCAGGCCGTGGCCGACGGAGCCGACCTGCTCGGGGTGGCCGGCGGGGACGGCACCCAGGCCCTGGTGGCCGCCGTGGCCGCCGAGCACGACCTGCCGTTCCTCGTCATCTCCGCCGGTACGCGCAACCACTTCGCGCTCGACCTCGGGCTCGACCGCACGGACCCGTCGACCTGTCTGGACGCCCTCGTCGACGGCGAGGAGTTCCGGGTCGACCTCGGCTCCGTGTCCGGTCGCCCGTTCGTGAACACCGTCTCGTTCGGCGTGTACGCCGACGTCGTCCAGCTGCCCGAGTACCGCGACGCGAAGGCCGGCACCGCCGTCGAGGTCCTGCCCGACCTCCTCCAGGGCGGGGGCGGCGACCGGCTCGACGCGACCGCCGACGGTCTCGCGCTCCCCGCCCAGCAGGCCCTCCTCGTCAGCAACAACCCGTACGCCACGGCCGATCCGCTCAGCGCGGCCGCCGCCCGCAGACCCCGCCTCGACGGCGGAGAGCTCGGGGTGATCGCCATCCGGGTCGACGGGGCCGCGCAGGCCGCCGAGATGGCCGTACGGGGCACCCAGGCGAGCGGCCTGAACGTCCTCACGGCGGCCCGGGTGGAGGTGACGGGCAAGGCCGCGGCGCCCGTGCCCGTACCCGCCTCGGCGTTCGTCCCCGCGCCGACCAGGCCCCCCGGCGAGCCCGGCACGATCTCCGTCGCCGTCGACGGCGAGGCGCTCACCCTGCCCACCCCCGTCGTCTGCACCGTCCGCCCCCGTGCCCTGCGCGTCCTCGTGCCGCGCCACCGGCCCGGGGTCATCGAGCCCCAGCCGCCACTGGACTGGCGGCGCGTCACCGAAATCGCCTTCCAGCCCCCTTCGAGGAGGAGCCGTTCATGACCGGCACCACCCCCACTCCGACCCCCGCGCCCGAGAAGAACCCTGTCCTGGCCGTCCTCAGGGACCTCCGGGCGATCGACGGCGCCGTGTACGCCGCCGTGGCCGCCACGCCCACCCCCACCCTCGACACCGGCTTCCGGCGGCTGTCGCACGCGGCGAACCACTCGAAGATCTCCTTCGCCCTGGCGGCCGGGCTCGCCCTGGTGCCGGGCCGGCCGCGCCGGGCCGCCCTCGCCGGGGTCGGGGCCATCGCCGTCGCCTCCGCCACGGCCAACCTGCTGGGCAAGCGCCTCGTCCGCCGGCCGCGGCCGGACCGGGAGGCGGCCCGGGTCGTCGTGGGCCGCCACGTCAAGATGCCGGACTCGGCGTCGTTCCCCTCCGGGCACACCGCGTCCGCGGTCGCCTTCGCGACCGCCGCCGGGGTGGTCTTCCCGCCGGCCTCCGTGCCCCTGCAGGTCCTCGCGATGGCCGTGGGCTACTCCCGTGTCCACACCGGGGTGCACTATCCGGGCGACGTGGCGGCGGGCGCCGTCCTCGGCGTCGCGAGTGCCGCCGTCTCCCTGACGGCCCTGGCCTCCCTGACGCCCGCCAAGGGGAAGTGACCGGACGCCGGAGCCGCCCGGCCGGACCGGGCGGCCGGCGCCGTACGCCCGGCGGCTCCGTCGTCGGGCCCCGCCGCACGCCCGGCGGCTCCGTCGTCAGACCCCGCCGCACGCCCGGCTCCCTCGTACGCCCTGACCGCCCGTCGCGGGGCGCGTCAGTACGTCGCGCGCGCCAGGTCCTCCTCCGTGAGGTCGAGCGCCGCGAGCCGCTCCGGGTCCGCGAGGACCTGCAGCTCGACGATCCGCTCGCCGACGATGGTGAACGCCATGAGCGCGCCGGGGCGCCCGTCGCGGACGGAGAGGTACGCGGGCGCGCCGTTGACGACCATCGGGAGCGACGCCGTGCGGAACCTCGCGTAGGTGAGGGCCTGGGCGATGACGGCCTCCGCGCCCCGCACGACCTTGGAGACGGCCGCGAGCGTCCGTCCGCCGTCCGCGCGCAGCACGACGTCCGGGTCGAGGACGGCGAGCAGCCCCTCGAAGTCGCCGCCGTGCGAGGCGGCGAGGAAGGCGTCGGCGATCTCCCGCTGCCGGCGGGCGTCGGGTCCGGCCGCCGGGGCGGCGTCCTGCACGCGGCGGCGGGCGCGGCTGGCGAGCTGGCGGGTGGCGGCCGGGGTGCGGTCCACGATCCGCGCGATCTCGTCGAAGGACACGGCGAACATGTCGTGCAGGACGAAGGCGAGCCGTTCGGCCGGGCCCAGGGTCTCCAGGACGACGAGGAGCGCGAGGCCGACCGACTCGGTGACCTCGGCCGCGTGCTCCGGGTCGGTGGGGCCGGCGACCCGTACGACCGGGTCGGGGACGTAGTACTCCAGCGGGTCCTCGCGGCGGGAGCCGCGCGAGCGCAGCATGTCGAGGCAGACGCGGCCGACGACCGTGGTCAGCCAGCCGCTCAGGTTCTCCACCGCGCCGACGTCGCTGCGGTTGAGCTTGAACCAGGCCTCCTGCACGGCGTCCTCGGCCTCGCTGAGCGAGCCCAGCATCCGGTAGGCCACCGCCCGCAGGTGCCCGCGGTCGGCCTCGAAGCGCCGCGCGAGCCCGTCCTTGCCGTCGAGGCCGTCGAGGCCGTCGGTGCCGTAGGTGCCGTTCCCGTGGTTGCGGTCCACTCGTCGCTCTCCCCGTCCGTGTCCCGTCATGCCGTCATGCCGTCATGCCGTCATGACGGATCCAACCTCGTCGATGTGACGGCTCCTGTCACGCCTCTCGCGACGGACAGCGGCGGTCCCGGAGATTCCGGTACGTGAGATCCACGGCGGCCCGGCGCGGACGCGGAGGATTCCCCGGCCGATGCCCCTGAGCGCCGCTGATCACCTCTTCAGTCCGGTGATCACCGTCCGTAGATTGATCCGCATGACGACGACAACTTCGCAGGTCAACGCCGTGCTCCGGACCCCGCCGGCCTCTCCCGCCGCCGCTGCCGCCTACTTCTCCGCGAGCCTCGCCTTCCACGCCGACGTCTCCGACGTGGCCTCCGCGCTGGCCGCCGCGGCCGCCGACGGCACCGACCCGGGCTTCGTCGTGATCGACTCGCGCTCGACCGCCTCCTGGGACCAGGGGCACGTCCCCGGCGCCCTCCACCTGCCGACCGCGCTGATCCCGGAGCAGGCCGAGCAGCTGCTCGACCGGTCCGTGCCGGTCGTGACGTACTGCTGGGGCCCCGGCTGCAACGGCGCGACGCGCGCCGCGCTGGCCCTCGCGGAGCGGGGCTTCCAGGTGAAGGAGATGCTCGGCGGCTTCGAGTACTGGGTGCGCGAGGGCTTCGCGTACGAGACCTGGGAGGGGCCCGCGGAGAAGGCCGCGGACCCGCTCACCGCGCCGGTGGACGCGGACGACTGCGGCTGCTGATCGCCGCCGCCCGAGCCCGCCGGGCCCGGGCGGACGGGCCGCCCACGGAAACCGATTTCCGGATCGGCCCGCCCATGCCGTAGAGTCGTGTCTACCGACGCGGGGTGGAGCAGCTCGGTAGCTCGCTGGGCTCATAACCCAGAGGTCGCAGGTTCAAATCCTGTCCCCGCTACTCAGTAGCAGCGAAGGCCCGGATCCAGTCACTGGATCCGGGCCTTCGTCGTTCCCGCGTGTCCCGTGGTCGTGCTTGACCTTGACGCAGCGTCAAGATCTAGCGTTCTCGGCATGGAGTGGTCGATCCAAGAGATCGCCAAGAAGGCCGGCACCACCAGCCGCACCCTCCGGCACTACGGAGACCGCGGACTGCTGGAACCGAGCCGGATCGGCGCGAACGGTTACCGGTACTACGACCAGGCGGCCCTGGTCCGCCTGCAGCGGATCCTGCTGCTGCGCGAGCTGGGACTCTCCCTGCCCGCCATCGCCGAGGTCCTCGCCGGGCAGCGGGACACCTCCGCCGCCCTGCGCACCCATCTCGCGCTCCTGGAGCAGGAGCGCGAGCGCATCGGACGGCAGATCGCCTCGGTGCGGACCACTCTCCACAAGACCGAGAACGGAGAAGAGCTCATGGCCGACGAAGTGTTCGACGGTTTCGACCACACGGTGTACGAGGAGGAGGTCACCGAGCGCTGGGGCCGCGACGCCTACGAGAGCGGCGACCGCTGGTGGCGCTCGCTCACCGCGGAGCAGAGGAAGGCGTTCATGGACGAGCAGGCGGACATCGCCCGCGCCTTCGCCCGGGCGCTCCGGGACGGCCTGGCCGCCGGCAGCGACGAGGTGCAGGAGATCGCCCGGCGCCAGGTCGCGTGGCTGTCCACCACCACGACGCCGACCAGGGAGTACGTCATCGGTCTCGGCCGCATGTACGTCGACGACCCCCGCTTCACCGCGAACTACGACAAGCACGGGGAGGGCACCGCGGTCCTCGTCCGGGACGCGATGGAGATCTACGCGGAGCGGAACCTCTAGGGGGTGTCCTGGCTGGTGCTGTGTGTGGTGGGGCTGGGGTGCGCGGCCGCGCCGGGCCTGCTGGCGAGGGGCGGACGGCTGGCCGGACCGGCGGACTGAACCGGGCGCCGCGCCCTCCGGCCGTACGCCGGTCGGCCCTGCGGGAGTCGCCGCCCCCGCCCGGGGCGGCGACCCTGGGAGGGCGCGGTACGGGCCGCGGCCGGGGACGGACCGGGCAGGAGAGCACAGGTGGGGCGACCCCCAGGAGTGACCGGCGGGCGGCGGGACGACGCGGGCCGCGGGCCGTACGGGGGTGCCCGGCGGTTCCTCCGGGCGCTGCCGCCGCTGATGATCGTCGGCGGTGTCTTCTTCGACGTCCTGACGCCGGCCCGGTACAGCGCGGCGCCGATGTTCTCCGCCGCCCCGCTGATCGCGGCCCCGTTCTTCTCCACCCTGACGACGCTGCTCACCGGGATCGCGGCCGTGCTGGCCTCGGTCGGGCTGCACGTCTACAACGAGACCGCGGGCGAGATCTCGTCGTTCACCGAGTTCCTGACCGTGTTCACGGTGTCCGCGCTGGCCCTGCTGATCAACCGGGTGGTCCGCCGCAGCGGCGAGCGGCTCGCCTCGGCGCGGGTCATCGCGGAGGCCGCGCAGAAGGCGGTGCTGCCGACGCCGGCCGAGCGGATCGGCGGGCTGCAGTGCGCGGCGCGGTACGAGGCGGCGCAGGCGGACGCGTTCATCGGCGGCGACCTGTTCGCCGTCCAGGACACGCCCTACGGGGTGCGGCTCGTGACCGGCGACGTCCGCGGCAAGGGCATGGACGCGGTCGAGGCCGTCGCCGTCGTCATCGGGGCGTTCCGGGAGGCGGCCGAGCAGGAGCGGACGCTGGAGGGCGTGGCGCGGCGGCTCGAACGCGCCCTCGCCCGGGAGGGCACCCGCCGGCACGGTCTCGACGCCTTCGAGGGGTTCACCACGGCCGTGCTCGCCGAGATCCCGCGCGGGGACGGCGGCGGCACCTTCGACGGCTTCGTACGGGTCGTCAACCGCGGGCACCCGCCTCCGCTGATGCTGCACGCCGACGGGCACCTGGACATGCTGGAGCCGGGCGAGGCGGCGCTGCCGCTCGGCATGGGCGATCTGGCGTCGTGGCCGGACCGGGCCGAGGCGCGGCCGTACCCGCCGGGCGCGACGCTGCTCTTCTACACCGACGGCCTCTCGGAGGCGCGGAACGCCGAGGGGGTCTTCTACGACCCGGCCGAGCGGCTGGCGGGGCGGATCTTCCCGGGGCCCGAGGAGCTGCTCGACGCGCTCGTGGACGACGTGCGGCTGCACACCGGGGGCGGGTCGACGGACGACATGGCGCTGCTCGCCGTGAGCCGTCCGGCGACGGGCCAGCCGGAGCGGCGCCGGACGATGCCGGTGGTGCCGCCGGGCGTGCGCTGACCGGCGGGTGGGGGCCTGTCACCGGCCGTAGTCGAGGGGTCTCGCTGCGATAACAATTGACACAACGTCAGATCGCGGAGGTTTGGGCCTTCCTCGCTGAACGGGGGTCAACTCGGACCATTCCCTCCCAATTCAATGAATGATCAAGAGGAACGGCTTGGAATCGGGAGCCCGTGTCTATTAACGTTCGATAACGCAGCGCGGTCGTCCCAGCCGTCGCAAGAGACGGCACCGTGCGCACGCGCCGAATCCTGAAAAGGAACCGGGGAACCACCACTTGGGGTGAATCGGGCCCTTCGCACCTGTGCGACGTGCCCGTAGGAGACCTTCCTGCTCCGAACCCGTCAGCTAACCCGGTAGGCGAGAAGGAAGGAAAGGAGCGCGCCTTCGTGGCGTCCAACACTCCCGCACCCGAAGCCCCCTTCGACGCCTTCGGTGGTGGTGCGGGTCCCGCCGCCCCGGACACCGAGTGGAACCCCACCGAGGGATCCCTCCGCTCCGGCGGTCGCCACCGGGTCGTCAAGCAGCGCTCCAACTTCGCGCGTTCCTCCACCGTCCTCGGCGTCGGCGTGATCGCGGCCGTCGGTGCCGGCGGCCTCGCCACCGCGCAGGAGAAGCCCCCGGTCGCCATATCGCTCCCGGACCTCCCCGACCTGCACCTGCCGGACGCCCACGACCTCCCCGGCGTCGGCGACCTCCTCCCCGAGGAGGCCACCGAGACGGTCAGCGCGGACCGCGCCAACCCGAACCCGCTCACCGTCGCCTCGTACGCCACCGCCGAGGACCAGGGCACGCAGGCCCCGCGGATGCAGCAGGCCGGCCTGGTCACCCAGGGCGGCTCGGCCGCCCAGGCCACGCCCGGCGCCGGCGACGCGGGCGAGGCCCTGCGCGCCCGCATCCTCCAGCAGGCCGAACAGCAGCAGGCCTCCGCCGACGCCGCCGACAAGGCCGCCGCGGAGAAGGCGGCGGCGGAGAAGGCCGCCGCCGAGGCGAAGGCCAAGGCCGACGCCGCCGAGAAGGCGGAAGCCGAGGCCAAGGCGAAGGCCGAGGCGGAGGCCAAGGCCAAGGCGGAAGCGGAGGCCAGGGCGAAGGCCGAGGCCGCGGCCGAGGCCGAGCGCCTCGCCAAGCTGGCCGCGAGCTACTCGCTGCCGCTCTCCTCCTACAGCCTCAGCGCCACCTACATGCAGTCCGGTTCGATGTGGTCCTCCGGCTACCACACCGGCCTCGACTTCGCCGCCCCCACCGGCACCCCCCTCAAGGCGGTCCACGGCGGCACGATCAAGTCGGCCGGCTGGTCCGGCTCGTACGGCTACCGGGTCGTCCTGGAGCTCTCCGACGGCACCGAGATCTGGTACGCCCACATGTCCTCGATGACGGTCTCCGCCGGCCAGACGGTGGGCACCGGCGAGACGATCGGCCGCGTCGGCGCCACCGGGAACGTCACCGGCGCCCACCTCCACATGGAGGTCCACACGCCCGGCGGCTCCGGCCTCGACCCGGCGGAGTGGCTGCGCTCCAAGGGCCTCAGCCTCTGACCCGGCGGCCCGCCCCCGCAGGATGACGGAATAGGCCCGGCGGCGCGGACGGTTGTCCCCACCATGACGAACCTCCGCCCGCTGGGCAGCTCCGACCTGCACGTCTTCCCGCTCGCCCTGGGCGGCAACGTCTTCGGCTGGACCGCCGACGAGGACCAGTCCTTCGCGGTCCTCGACGCCTACACCGCCGCCGGCGGCAACTTCGTCGACTCCGCCGACGTCTACTCGGCCTGGGCCGAGGGCAACCGCGGAGGCGAGTCCGAGACCGTCATCGGCCGCTGGCTCGCCGCCCGCGGCAACCGCGCCGACGTCGTCGTCGCCACCAAGGTCGGCGCCCACCCCCACTTCAAGGGACTCTCCGCGCCCACCGTCAAGGCGGCCGCGGAGGCGTCGCTGCGGCGCCTCGGCACCGACTACATCGACCTGTACTACACGCACTTCGACGACGAGTCCGTCCCCGTCGAGGAGATCGTCACCGCCCTCGACCAGCTGGTGAAGGCCGGCACCGTGCGGGCCGTCGCCGCCTCCAACATCTCCCCGGAGCGGCTGCGCGCCTCCCTCGACTTCGCCGAGTCCGAGGGCCTCACCCGCTACGTGGCCCTCCAGCCGCACTACAACCTGGTCTCCCGCGACACCTACGAGGGCCCGCTCCTGGAGACCGTCGAGCGGGCCGGGCTCTCCGCCGTCCCGTACTACGGCCTCGCCGCCGGCTTCCTCACCGGCAAGTACCGCCCCGGCACCACCGTCGACAGCGCCCGGGCGGCCGGCGCCGGCGGGCACCTGGACACCGAGCGGGGCCGGGCCGTGCTCTCCGCGCTCGACACGGTCGCCGAGGCGCACGGCGCCGAACTCGCCACCGTCGCCCTCGCCTGGCTCGCCTCCCGCCCGACCGTCGCGTCGCCGATCGCCTCGGCCCGCACCGTCGAGCAGGTCCCGGCGCTGGTCGCGGCGGCGGAGCTCACCCTCACGACCGAGGAACTGACCCTCCTGACCGAGGCCTCGGGCGTCTGACCGCACGGGGAGCGGGCGCACCACCGCCGAACCGGCCCGGTCCCTGCCGGGCCCGCCGCCGTCCGGGGATCCGGTCCCTGCCGGGCCCGCCGCCGTCCAGGTGGCCGGTCAGCTGCGGTACGGGTTGAAGCCGTCGTAGTCCAGGTACTGCGGCGGCGCCCAGACCTGGCCCGTCGCCCGGGCCGCGTACGTGAGGGCGGGGGAGGCCACCGCCCGGCGCTGCCACAGGTGGTGCAGCAGCTCCTGCTCCCGGGCCGGGAAGTCGGGCCCGGCCGTGCCGCGCCGGGCCCGGTCCCGCAGGAACGCCAGGGTCGTCGCGAAGGACTCGTACTCGCCGACGGCCCGCGCGGCCGGCTGCCCGTACGTCCGGGCGGCGAAGGAGCGGGCCAGCTGGCGGGCGCGCATCGAGGACAGCGCGAGCGGCTCGGCGGGGGACAGCCAGCCCGCCGCCGCGTACGCCGGGAGCACGCCGGATATCGTGCGCAGCTCGCGCTGCCGGCTCCAGACCGCGAGCCAGGTCAGCAGGCCGAAGGCCGGGACCATGAGCGCCCCGTACACCGCGTAGAAGGCCAGCGGGCCGCCGAAGGTGGCCGAGCCGTTCCAGGCGGCGTGCAGGCCCATCGCGAGCAGCAGTCCGGCGAGCGGCAGCAGCACCCGGCGCAGGCGCTTGCCGCGGGGGGCGAGGGCGGCGAAGCCGAAGCCGATGCCGGTGAGCACGGTGAAGAGGGGATGCGCGAACGGCGACATGACGACCCGGACGAAGAAGGTGGCGGCGGTCACCGAGCCGATGCCGGTGGAGCCGAACTCCTGGTCCTCGCCGAAGGCGTTCCCCAGGTAGAGGATGTTCTCGGTGAAGGCGAAGCCGGTGGCCGTGAAGCCGGCGATCACGACGCCGTCGACCAGTCCGCCGAAGTGTCTCCTCCGGAAGAGGAACAGCAGCAGGATCGCGGCGGCCTTCGCGGTCTCCTCCACGACGGGCGCGACGACGGTCGCGCCGAGGGTGTCCGCCGAGGTGGGATCGGCGGTGGCGGTCGCTATCCAGCGGACCGCGAAGGAGTTCGCCAGGATCGCGACCAGTGCTGCGGCGAAGGCGCCCCAGGCGAACGCGAAGAGCAGGTTCTTCCAGGGGCCCGGCTCGACCCGGTCGAGCCAGCGGAACGCCGCCATCAGCAGCGGTACGGGGAGCACGGCGAGGCCCAGGCCGACGAGGAAGCCCTCGGTGCCGGTCTGTTCGCGGACCAGCCCGAGGATGAACAGGGCGCAGATCGCGAGCACCGTGACGAGGGCGACGGCCCGGACCACCCGGCTGCGCCAGAAGTCCCGGCGGGGCCGGTAGCGCCACTGGGACCGGTCGGCGGCGGCCGGGAAGGCCGGCTCCTCGGTGTCCCGGTGGGGGACGGGAGCGGCGCCGGCGTCGGTGGGGGCGGTGAAGGACACGTGAGCGACCCTAACGACCTTCACCGACAGCCGGGAAAGGGTTAAGCGCCGAGCGGTGCGTTCCCGGCCGACCCGGGGCGTGGAACGGCGTCCCCGCGGGTCACTTCCTGCGGAAGAGGAGGTCGTTCACCACGTGGCCCTTGTCGAGCCCCTGCCCCTCGAAGCGGGTGAGCGGCCGGAAGTCGGGCCGGGGCGCGAAGCCGCCGTCGGCCCGGGTGTTCTCGAAGTCGGGGTGCGCCGAGAGCACCTCCAGCATCTGCTCGGCGTACGACTCCCAGTCGGTGGCGCAGTGCAGCACGCCGCCGGGCTTGAGCCGGGTCGCGAGGAGGCTGAGGAACTCGGGCTGGATGAGCCGCCGCTTGTGGTGGCGGGCCTTGGGCCAGGGGTCCGGGAAGTACACGCGGCAGCCGTCGAGGGAGTCCGCGGTGAGCATCTCGCGGAGCAGGATGATCGCGTCGCCGTTGGCGACCCGCACGTTGTCCAGGCCGTTTCGGTCGGCGAGGCCGAGGAGGTTGCCCTGGCCGGGGGTGTGGACGTCGACGGCGAGGATGCCGGTGCCCGGGTCGGCGGCGGCCATCTGGGCGGTCGCCTCGCCCATGCCGAAGCCGACCTCCAGGACGACGGGCAGCCCTCCGAACATCTCGCCGAGGTCGAGGACCTGCTTGCCGTCGATGTCGAGACCCCAGTCGGGCCACCGCTTCAGCAGGGCCTCCGCCTGGCCGGCGGTGACGCGGCTGCGCCGCGGCTGGAAGCTGCGGATGCGCCGCTCGTGGTGAGACCCGGCGGGATCGGGCAGGGGGCCCTCGCCGGCCGCGAACCGCTGACTGCCGCGCTGCGTGACGGGCCGTACGGACTCGGCGGGGGCGTCGGCGGGACGCGCGATGTTCTCTGGCTGCTCAGACACAATGCGCCAATCCTAAGGCGCCGGTCCGCGGCCGGCGGGCCCGCCGGGTCCGTCCGGGGCGGGCCCGGGGGACCCGCGCGGGACGCCGGCCGTCCCCCGCGCGGCCCCTTACAGCAGGGCCAGTGCCCGGTTCGCGACCTCGCGGCCGATCGGCAGCGACGCCGTCGCCGCGGGCGAGGGAGCGTTCAGCACGTGGACCGTCCGCGCCGCCTCCCGGATCAGGAAGTCGTCGACCAGCGTCCCGTCCCGCAGCACCGCCTGCGCCCGCACCCCGGCGTCCGCCGGTCGCAGGTCCGCCTCCGAGACCACCGGCAGCAGCCGCCGCACCGCCTCGGTGAAGGCCCGCTTCGACACCGACCGCCGCAGCTCCCCCGCCCCGTACCGCCAGTGCGCCCGGGCGATGGCCCAGGAGCCGGGCCACGCGAGCGTGCCGGCCAGCTCGCGCGGGCGGACGACCGACCAGTCGTACCCCTCGCGGGCGAGCGCCGGGACCGCGTTCGGCCCGATGTGCACGCCGCCGTCGATCCCCCGCGTGAGGTGCACCCCGAGGAACGGGAAGGCGGGGTCCGGCACCGGGTAGACCAGGCCCCGCACGAGCGAGGGGTCCCGGAGCTCGTAGTACTCGCCGCGGAAGGGCACGATCCGCATGCCCGGGTCGTCGCCCGCGAGCAGCGCGATCCGGTCGCAGTGCAGCCCGGCGCAGTTGACCAGGACCCGGGCCCGCACCACCCGGCCGTCCGCCGTCCGCACGGCGACCCCCCAGGGCCGCCGGTCGATGACGGTGACCTCCGCCCCGTACAGGATCCGGGCCCCCGAGGACTCGGCGAGCCGCCGGGACACCGCCCCGTAGTCGCAGATGCCGGTCGTGCCGACGTGGATCGCGGCGAGGCCCCGGACCCGGGGCTCGTACTCGCTGATCTGGGCCGGGCCGAGCTCGCGCACCGGGATGCCGTTCTCCCTGCCGCGCTGCACGAGCGCGTGCAGCCGGGGCAGCTCCTCGCGCGCGGTCGCGACGACGAGCTTGCCCGTCACCTCGTGCGGAATGTCCCACTCCGCGCAGAACTTGACCATCTCGGCCGCGCCCTCGACCGCGAACCGGGCCTTGAGCGACCCCGGCCGGTAGTAGATCCCGCTGTGGATCACCCCGCTGTTGCGCCCGGTCTGGTGGCTCGCGAGCGCGTGCTCCTTCTCCAGCACCGTGACCCTGGTGCCGGGAGCGGCGCGCGTCAGGGCGTACGCCGTCGACAGACCGACGATCCCACCGCCGATCACCAGCACGTCGCAGTCAAACACCAGCGCCACCTCCCACCCCCGATAGTGCACTGGCCCACTGACAATCCCGTGAAACCTCGCACGGCGGCACGAGACGCAGGTCACGCCCCGAGCCCCGGGTGCGGCGACCGGCGGTCCCGCCCCTCACGCGGGTGCGACGAGCAGCGGCCTCGCCCGTTCCCGCAGCTCCATCACCCGGGGCTCGTCCCCGTACGGTTCGAGCCGGTGCAGCAGATCCCGTACGTACTCGGTCGTCCGCGCCGACGAGATCCGCCCCGCCACCTCCACCGCGCGCGTGCCCGCCGCGCAGGCCGCGTCCAGGTTGCCCGACTCCAGCTCGGCGACGGCGGAGACCACGAGCCGCAGGCCGTGCGAGCGGACGAACTCCTCCGTCGGCCGCGAGAGCGCCTGCTCGGTGAAGCGCCGCACCTCGCGCGGCGCCTTCAGGTCGCTGTAGCACTCGGCGGCGTCGGCGCAGAACCGGTCGTAGGAGTAGAAGCCCAGCCAGCTGGGGTCGCCGTCGCCCTCGCGGGAGCGCTCCAGCCAGCCCTCGGCGGACTTCAACGCGGCCGCCGCGGCGACCCCGTCGCCGGCCTTCGCGTGCGCGCGTGCCTCGACGAGCCGGAAGAAGGACATGGTCCGGGCGGTGGCGAGCCCCCGGTTCCGTTCCAGGGCGGCCTGGGCGAGGTCGACGCCCTCGTCGGCGAAGCCCCGGTAGGTGGCCTGGAGGGACATGGAGGCGAGGACGTAGCCGCCGAGGGGCACGTCGGCGGCGGCGCGGGCGAGCCGCAGGGCCTGGATGTAGTACCGCTGGGCGGCCTCCTGCTGCCCGGTGTCGAAGGCCATCCAGCCGGCGAGCCGGGTGAGCTCGGCCGTGGCGCCGAAGAGGGCCCGGCCGACCTCGTCGGAGTACGAGGCGAGCAGCAGCGGCGCCGCGTCCACCCGTAAGCACTCGGGGACCATGGACGAGCGCCAGTCCCCGCCGCCGTACTTGGAGTCCCAGCGGCGCGCGTCCTCGGCGGCCTCGCGGAGCTTGGCGACGTCGCTGTGGCCCACGCGCACGTGCTCCCCGGCGGCCGCACCGCCCGCCGTCCCCGGCGCGCCCGCCCCGCCCGCGAGCCCCACCCCCGGCGGGCGCGGTGCCTCGCGCTCCACGGACGGGTCGGCCGGGGTGATCAGCCAGCGGGACGTGGGCGTGGCGTACGCGCTGACCGCGAAGGAGCCCGCGAGCGACTGCCAGATCCCGCCGCCGGCCCGGCGCCCGGCGAGATCCAGCCGGTACAGGTCGGTGGCGGAGCGCACCGCCTCGCCCACGTCGCGCGGGAAGGCGAGGCCCACCTCGGGCGCGGGGTCGGCGTCGGCGAGCCCGATCTCGTGCAGCGGCACGGGCCGGCCGAGCTTCTGTCCGATCGCGGCGGCGATCAGATGCGGCGCGGCGCCCTGCGGCACCATGCCCTTGGACACCCACCGGGCGACCGAGGTCTTGTCGTACCTGAGTGTCAGACCGCGCTGCGCACCGAGGTCGTTGACGCGCCGGGCCAGCCCGGCGTTGCTGATTCCCGCGAGGGCGAGAACCGTGCCGAGCTTTTCGTTCGGCCCGCGTTGCTCCCTGGACATGACGCCACCCCTCGACAACCCAGACGGCCGCCACGACGCCGGGCATAGGCGTGCGGCATTCGTAAACACAGCGTAGTTCGCCGCATCCCTACCGTTAAGGGGCGGTGTTCCGTATGGCGAGATTGTTGTGTGAAAGACCGACAGGCGGGCCGGGGTGCCCGGCTCGTGCTCCCGCCGTGTGGCCGTGCGCCCGGCCGTGCGCTCTCTCGGCCCGGCCGGGGGAGCGCTTCCATGAGGGGTGCGTGGGTCGGCCCGCTCGGCCGGGAAAGTGTCCCGGACCAGTGGGCTGGGGGATACCGCCGCCCCATTCCCCGCGGGCGGCGGACGGCCCCGGGAGGCGGGAGCGCCTCCCGGGCTGCCGGTGGCCGGTGTGCCGCCTCGTGCGTGGGCGGACGCCCCGGACGCCTCCAGGCCCCCCACCGGAGGGGCGATATTTGGCCGAATGACGTCGGTGTCCAACTGGCCCATGCCAGGGGCGCATTCGGCTTTCGCGCGCGTGCACCCGGACCCCGCCCCGTGCGCCGTTGTCGTGGCAGCATGTCTCCCACCGAAACGGATGCGGAGGCGCCGATGCGATGGCTGGTGGGCTGGAGCAGTGTCGCCGCGGGCTTCGCAACGACGACCGGACCCCGGGCGGGGTCGGTGAGCGGCTCGTACGGCGGCAACGGCTCCGGACCGGGCGCCCCCCACGGCTACGGAGGCCGGACGTCCGCCACCGAGGGGCGCACGGTGCAACCGGTGGGCGCACAGCTCCTCTGGGGCGACCCCGATCCGCTCTGGGCGGTCGGCGACTGGCGGCCCGACGAGGTGCGCGTCGTCGCCGTCGACGACCACACCCGCCTCGCCGTCCTCGGCTGCTGCGCCGCGAGCGACGAGGAGCTGAGGCTCGGCCTGCTCACCGCCCGCGGCGGCGCGCTGCGGCACCTCACCGCCTGGCCCGGCAGCTACACCGCGGTCGTCAAGGCCGGCCGCCGGCTCACCGTCACCGGTGACCTCGCGGGCGCCCGGCCGGTGTTCCACACCCCCTGGGACGGCGGCACCGCCTTCGCCACCGCCGCCCTCCCGCTCGCCGACCTGGTCGAGGCCCAGCTCGACATCGGCCACCTCGCCGCCCTGCTCGCCTGCCCCGAGACCCCGGAGGCGCTCCGCGACACCACCCCGTACGAGGGCGTCCGGCGGGTACCGCCCGGACACGCGCTGATCCTGCGGGAGGGCTCGCGCGAGATCACCGGCTACGAGCAGGTCGCCTCGCTCGCGGTCGCCGCGGCCGAGACCGACCCCCGGCAGGCCGTCGAAGGGGTCAGAGAGGCCCTGGTCGAGGCCGTCCGCGCCCGGCTCACCGCCCCGCGCCACGCCCCCGAGGCCCCGCTGCCCGACCCGGGCCCGGTGCCCGGCATGGGGCCCGCCGACCGGCGCGCGGCCCGGGGCGCGGGACCGGCACCCGGCATCGGGGCCGACCTGTCCGGCGGCAGCGCCTCCGGCACGCTCGCCCTCCTCGCCGCGGGCCTCCCCGGGGTGCCGGGCACGATCACCGGACACGGCACGGGCGCGGGGGAGCGGCTCCTCGCCGTCACCTTCAACGACCTGGCCACGCGCGCGGGTTCCGGCCGGGAGGACGAACTGAAGCGGGCCGGGGCGATCGCGGCCGACCCGCGCCTGCACCACGTCGTCGTCGCGGGCGGCGAGGAGGCACTGCCGTACGCCGTGCTGGACGGGCCGCTCACCGACGAGCCGGGGCCCGCGCTCGTGACGGCCGAGCGGCACCGGAGACGCCTCGCGGGCGGCAGCGCCGACCACTTCACCGGCATGGGCGCCAAGCAGGTCCTCGACGCGCACCCGGCCCGCCTCGCCGACCTCCTGATGGACCGCAGGCGGCGCTCCCTGGTGCGCCCGGTCACGGCACTCGCGAAGGCCTCGGGGCCGACGGCGGGCTCGCTCCTGGTGCCGCTCACGGTGTACCGGGCGGCGCGGAAGCTCGCCCGCACCCCGTACCGGACCGGCCTGGAGGCCGCCGCCCAGCGGGTGCTGGAGGCGAACCGCACGGCCTCGGACGGGTTCGGCCCCCTGGAGGCCTCCCTGTCGGCGCTCGCCTGGTCCCGGCCGGGACCCGCGGCGCGCTGGCTGACGGGGGAGGCACTGGCCGAAGTATCGGTTCGGCTGAACCGGGCGGCGACCCTGCCGGCGTCGGTCCAGCGCCCGGGCGAGGCACGTGCGCGTGCCGCGCTCGCGCGGGCGGCGGCCGACCACCGGGTCCTGGAGCAGGCCGCGGAGATCCGCGGCCAGCGCCTGCACGCCCCCTTCCTCGACAACCAGGTCGTCCGGGCCTGCCGCGCCCTCCCGGAATCGCTCCGGGTCCAGCCCGACGCCCGGGCCAACGTCCTGCGCGCGGTCCTCTCCGGCGCCGGCATCCACGACCTCCCCGCCGGCTGGGGCGCACCCCACCCGGCGGTCCCGGCCGGCGCCACGCGCGCGGGCCTGCGTGCCGCGCTGCCCGACCTGATCGCCCTCTTCGACGCGCCGCTGCTCGCCGACGCGGGGCTGATCGAGGCCCGGGTGGTCCGCGAGGCCCTCCGCTCGGCGGCCGACGGCGCCTCCGTCCCCCTGGACGGCCTCGCCGACCTCGTCTCCACCGAACTCTGGCTCCGCCGCCTCATGGCCCGGCGGGGCTCCTGCTGGACCAGCACCACCGAACCCCGCGCCCACCGCGCGGTCCAGGGCCCCCTGGTCCCGGCGTCGAGGTCCCTCCCGGCGTGAAGCCCGCCCGCCGGGCGAAACGTCCCAGCACGCTCGTTCGAGTGAAGGACTCCCGTAGCGCTGCGGGGTCCCGTCCTAAGCTGGGAGCGTCGCACCGAGCGAAGGAGGTCCAGCATGCCGATGCCGCTGCCGGTCCCGGAAGACGCGTTCTCCGAGGGCATGCCCGACCGCGAGGGTGCGACTGTTGAGGAGACCTTCGAGCTGTTCAGTGCGGCTGCCCCCAAGGGCTGGCGCGTGGAGCTGATCGAAGGGGAGATCCACGTGGTACCTCCGGCCAACGGAGAGCATGAGGAGATCGTCTCGGAGCTGAATGGTCAGGTCCGAGATCATGACAAGGGCGTCGGGCGCTACACGGGCATCGGCCTCAGCCTGCCCGGGACCACCGACGCGGTCAGAGTCATCCCCGACCTCGTCATCGCCCCCAAAGGCAGCTTCGACGACCAGCAGGAGTGGCACGCACCCGACCCGGTCCTGCTCGTCGCCGAGGTGACCTCCTCGTCCACCGCGCGCCGCGACCGGGTCCAGAAGATCCGGGCCTACGCGCGCGGGTGCATCCCGCTCTCCCTGCTGATCGACCGTGAGGCGGGTGAAGCCGTCGTGTGCTCCGAGCCCTCCGGGGACGACTACGGGCACAAGTCCATCCACAAGCTGGGGACAGTCGTCGCCCTGCCGCACCCCCTCGGCTTCGACCTGGACACCTCCGCCTTCTGACGCCCGGACCCGGAGGGCACACCGGGGTGAAACCCCGAGGCGTACGCCGGTGCCACCGGACACAATGAGCCGGTGCGGTATCTCATCCTCGGCACCACCGAGGCCCTCGACCCCCGTGGCCGCAGCCTCCCCGTCGGCGGTGCCCGGCTGCGCGCGCTGCTCGCCGCGCTGGCGCTGCGCGGCGGACGGGCCGCCTCCCTCACCGAGCTCGCCGACGACGTGTACGGGGACGCCCCGCCGCAGGACGCCCCCGCCGCCCTCCAGGCCCTCGTCGGCCGGCTCCGCCGGACCATCGGCGGCGACGCCGTCGCCTCCACCCCCGGACCCGGCTACCGGCTCGTCGCCGCCCCCGAGGACATCGACCTGTACGTCTTCGAGCGCCAGGTCCAGGACGCGGCCGCCCACCTCGACGCCGGCGACCCCGAGCAGGCCGCCGTCCTCCTCCGCCGGGCCCTCGGCCTCTTCCGGGGTCCCGCCCTCGCCGACCTGCCCGGCCCGGCCGGCGTCCGCCCCGAGGCCCAGCGGCTCGCGGCCCTGCGCCGGCGCGTCGAGGCCGACCTGCGCAGGGGCGCCACCGACGGGCTCGTACCGGAACTGACCGAGCTCACCGCCACGTACCCGTACGACGAGGCCTTCCGCGCCCATCTCATCCGGGCCCTGCGGGCCGAGGGGCGGCACGCCGACGCCCTCGCGGCCTTCGAGTCGGCCCGCCGGACCCTCGCCGACGGTCTCGGCGCCGACCCCGGCCCCGAACTCGCCGCCCTCCACCGGGAACTCCTCGCGGTGCCGGAGGGGCCGGACCGCACCGGCGGCTCCTGGGCTCCGCCGCCCGCCGGGCCCCGGCAGGCCGGGCCGCCCGACGCGCGGCGGGGCACCGGCACCGCACCGGAGACCCGTCGCGCGCCCACGGCGACGGGCCGCTCGCACCCCGGCACGGGAGCCGCCCCCGACGGCCGCTCGCACCCCGGCACGGGAGCCGCCCCCGACGGCCGCGCCGCCCCTGCCGCGCACCCCGCCCCCGCCACTCCCGCCGCGCAACCCGCCCCCGCGCCGGTCTCCGGCAACATCCGGCCCCGCCTCACCTCCTTCGTCGGCCGCGAGCCCGAGCTGGCCGCCCTCCACGCGGATCTGGAGCAGGCCCGGCTCGTCACGCTGACCGGCCCCGGCGGCTCGGGGAAGACCCGGCTCGCCGAGGAGGCCGCCCGCCGCGCCTGCGCCCCGCCCGCGGCCCCCGGCACCTCCTCCGAGAGCCCAGGCACCCCTTCCGGTACCGACGCGCCCGCGCCGGAGCACCACACCCCCGGCGCCGGGACCTCGGCCCCCGACCCCCTCGCCCCCGCCGCCTGGATCGCCGAACTCGCACCGCTCGACGACCCCGAGGCCGTCCCCGGCGCCGTCCTCTCCGCGCTCGGGCTCCGCGAGGTCACCCTGATCACCCGCGAGGGCACGACCCTCCAGGACGACCCCGCGGCCCGGCTGGTCGAGCACCTCGCCCGCGGCCCGTTCCTCCTCGTCCTCGACAACTGCGAGCACGTCATCGACGCGGCCGCGGCCCTCGCCGAGACCCTCCTCACCGGCTGCCCGCAGCTCCGCGTCATCGCCACCAGCCGCGAACCCCTCGGCGTCCCGGGGGAGTCGGTCCGGCCCCTCGAACCCCTGCCGCCGGACCCCGCGCACCGCCTCTTCGCCGAGCGGGCCCGTGCCGTCCGCCCCGACGTCGACCTCAGACGGGACGGCGGCGCGGCCGTCGACGAGATCTGCCGGCGGCTCGACGGCCTGCCCCTCGCGATCGAACTGGCCGCCGCCCGCCTCCGGCTGCTCACCCCGCGCCAGATCGCCGACCGCCTCGACGACCGCTTCCGGCTCCTCACCTCCGGCTCCCGCACGGTCCTGCCCCGCCAGCAGACCCTCCGCGCCGTCGTCGACTGGTCCTGGGACCTCCTCGACCCCGACGAGCGCACCCTGCTCCGCCAGGTCTCGGTCTTCGCGGGCGGCTGGGACCTCGCCGCGGCGGAGGCACTCTGCCCGCGCGCCGCGGACCCGCTCGGCGCCCTCGTCGACAAGTCCCTGGTGGTCGCCACCCCCGTCGAGGGCGGCGAGATGCGCTACCGGCTCCTGGAGACCATCCACGAGTACGCGAGCGAGCGCGCCGCCGAGACCCCGGAGCTCCTCGCCGCCGCCGAGGCCGCCCACACCGCCCACTTCACGGCCCTCGCCGAGGAGGCCGAGCCGAAGCTCCGCTCGGCCGAGCAGCTCCCGTGGATCGAGCGGATCGAGCGGGACCTGGACAACATCCGCGCCGCCCTGCACCGCACCGTCGGCACCGTCCCGAAGCCGCCCGCCCCGGCCGCGCAGGGCGGCCCGCCGCCGGACGAGGCCGCCGCCCACCGCCTGGTCTTCGCCATGGGCTGGTTCTGGTGGCTGCGCAACTACCGGCCCGAGGGCCTGACCTGGGTCGAGCGCACGGTCGCGCTCGGCGACGACCCGGACGACCCCGGCGACCCCCGCTACTGGCCCCGGATGCGCCTGCGCATGCTGCACTTCTTCCTGGAGGTCGAGAGCCGCACGCTGCGGGACTTCCAGGAACCGGAGCCGCTCGCGCTCGCCCGCCGCGTGCGGTCGGCGTTCGGTGAGCCGCCCGGCCCCGAGGGCGCCCGGTTTCCCGGCCTGCTCTGGCCGTTCACCGCGTACCTCACCGAGGAACCGGCCGTGGTCCTCGCGCTCCTCGACGAGGCCGTCGCCAACTGCAGGCGTCACGGCGGTGACTGGGAGGTCGGCGTCAGCCTCATGTTCCGTACGCACATGGTCGTCGACATGCCCGGCGGCATGCCCGGCATCGACGAGGACCTGGCCGAGCTCCGCGTCCTCGCCCGGCGGGTCGGCGACCGCTGGATGGGGGCCCAGATCGCGAGCGCGGTGGGCGAGGCCCACATGCTGCGCGGGCGCACCGAGGAGGCCGGGGAGGCGTACGAGGAGGCCCTGAGGCTGGCCCGCGAGGTCGGCGCGCACGCCGAGTCCCCGTTCCTCCTCGCCCGCCGGGCCGAACTGGCCTATCAGAAAGGGGACATGGAGGCCGCGGAGACGGGGCTCGACGAGGCCACCCAGGAGGCGGAGCGCTACCGGGTGCGGGACACCGGCGTGTTCGTCCGCTTCCTGCGGGCCGGTGTGGCCCTGTACCGCGGTGAGGTCGCGGAGGCCCGCGCCCACCTGGAGGAGGCGGGTCGCACGATCGCGACCGGGGCGCCCCCACCGCACTTCGAGGCGGCGTTCGTGGGGCTGTCCGCGCGCGTCGAGGCGGGTGAGGGGCGACCGTCCGCCGTCGCCACGGCCGTACGAGCGCTGCGCGGCGCGCGGGACGCGCAGTGCGCGGAGTTCTTCGTCGCGGGCCTGGGGGAGTGTCTCGGCGTCGTCCTGTCCGCGAGGGGCGAGGCCGCCCTGGCGGTCACGGTCATGACGGCCGTCGAGGGCTGGCGCGCCGAGACCCCCCGCTCGGTCCCCGGCCTGAAGGACCTGCGGGAGGTGACCGACCGGGCGCTCACGGCGCTGGGGCCTTCGGGTGTCGCCGCCGCCCGCGCGGCGGGCGAGGGCCTCGGCGTCGACGAGGTCCTCGCTCTCGCGGAGACCGTCGCCCCACGGCCCGGACCGGACGGATCGGGACCTGACGGATCGGGACCGGACTGATCAGGACCGGACGAATCGGGACCAGACGGATCGCCGTGGGACGGGACCGTCAGGAGCAGCTGATCCGGGACTGCGCCCAGTCGGCTACCACGGCCCGCCCGAACGGCGTGTACTCCTCCACCACCAGGCGGATCGCGCGGCGGCCCGAGATGTCGACGTGCACCGGGACCGGCGGGTCGCCGGCCCGTACCACGTCGGAGCGCCAGAGCCGCCGCTCGTCCCCGTACACGGCGAAGCGGACGCCGCCGAAGCCGACGAGGGCGCTCAGGTCGTCCACGCCGGCGATCGCGTCGTAGCCGGTGCACTGCCGGTTGAGGTGGATCAGCAGGGACGAGGGCGCGTGCACGCTCACCCCGTACGCGTACGGGGTCCCGTCGATGGACAGGTCGCGGCGCGGCCACAGCCAGCTGCTGCCGGAGAGGTCGACCTCGGGTTCGGTGCCGTCGCCGAGGACCCCGTAATCCAGTTCGTCGACCCGGTAGACCCGCGGCGGGGCGGGCGGCGGCGTCGGCGTGGCCGAGGGCTTCTGCGGCCGGGGCGTGGGCGTGGGCTTCGGGCTGGGGCGGGGCTTGGGCGGCGGGGGCGTCGGCGAGGGCGTCGGCTTCGCGGACGGCGGCCTCGGCGCGGGCTTCGCGGACGGGGTCGGCGCGGGGGGCGTGGGGGCGGGCGCCGGCGGCTCGGACGTCACGGGCGGGGGCGGCGGCACGGGCTCGGGCGTCGGCTCCGGCGGCGGCGCGGGGTCCGCCGGTACGACGGGGGTGACGACGGGCTGGGTGGCGCGGGGCGCGGCCACGGGCTGTGGGTCCCCGGCCATGGCCCACACGAGGCCGGCGGCCGCGGCGACGGCCACGGCGGCCGCGATGCCGGCCTTCGCGGGCGCGCCGAGCCCTTCGGCGGCGGCGCCGGAGGCCGCGCCTCCGGAGGCCGCACCCGCGGAGGAGCCGGTGGCGGCGGCCGCGGCTCCGGCCGCGCCCGCGCCGACGGCGCCGCCGGCGACCATGCCGGCGGCCTTGAGGGAGTACCCGGCGGCGAACCAGCCGATGACGGCGACCGGGAGCAGGGCGGGGATCCCGGCGTTGACGTGGGCCAGTTCGCCGGCGGCGAGCCGGCACTTGGCGCACTCGTCCAGGTGCTTGCGCAGTCCGCGTTCGGCCCGCATCCGCAGGCCGCCGCGGGCGTAGGCGCCGAGCCGGTCGGCGTACCGGGCGCAGTCGCCGCCGGCCGTGAGGGACTGGCTGACGTGGGCCTGGAGGTAGGCCTGCTTGAGTCCTTCGCGGGCGCGGCTGGCGAGGACGGCGGTGGCGTTGGCGGTCAGGCCGAAGAGGGGGGCGACCTCGCTGGGGGACTCCTCCTCGACGGTGGTGTGCCACAGCACGGCCTGCCAGCGCTCGGGCAGGGACCGGAAGGCCTGCAGGGCGAGCGACTGCTCGGCCTCGTGCATGGCCCGTACGTCGGCGCCGAGGTCGAGGCCCGCCCCGAAGGACGCGGTCTGGTCGGAGACCTCGGAGGAGCGGGCGGCCTCGGCCGCGAACACCGCGAAGTCCTCGACGAGGTGTTCCCGCTTCTGCGTCTTCGTCCAGTTCGCGGCGACGCGACGGACGGTGGTCATCAGGTAGGCGCGCACGGCGTGTTCGGGTCCGGCTCCGCCGCGGACCGCCTGCAGGGTGCGGGCGAAGACCTCGGCGGTGAGGTCGTCGGCGGTGTGCGCGTCCCGGCAGCAGGTCCTGGCGTACCGGCGGACGGCGTCGGAGTGGCGGCGGAAGAGCTCCTCGTACGCGGAGTCGTCGCCCTCCCGCATGAGGCGGACGAGGTCGGAGTCGGAGGGCGGGAGTTCGCGGGGCGGCGGGAGGACGGTGTCGTGCTGGTACGCGTGCTCGTCCTCGGCGGGCGGCTCGGACCGGGGACCTGCCCCTGGTACGGGACCCCCGGCGGCGGGCCGGCCGGAGGTCTTGCCCTCGCGCTGCTGCGGGACGCTGGCGTCGAGCGGTACGACCGGGCCCGCGGCGGGCGACCCCGGCGGGCCCGTGGGGGCGGTGGCGGCTCCCGGCCCGGCCGGGTCCGCGGCGCCGGAGAGTCCGCCCGGTCCGCCCTGGTTCGGCACCTGCCGGGAGGGCGCGTCCCCCGCCTCGGCGGGGCCGCCCAGCGGCTCGTCCCGACTGTCACCGCTCATCGCGGAAGCCCCCGTACGCACGCTCGGACCCGAACACCGGGAAAGCCTGCCACAGAGCGCGGGCACCCCGAGGCGCCGCGGCCACTTACCACTCGTCCGGGGCGACTTCGGGTATCCGGGCGTAACCGATCACACGTTCGTGTCATGCTCGTCGACCCGCCCGGAGCACCCGCCCCGGCCCCACGGCACGGAGAAGCCCGGCCCGCGCCGGAGCGCGGGCGGTCGTCGGCCGTCTCCTACCGGGAGCGCAGTCCCTCGATCAGGATGTCGAGGAGGCGCGTCGAGGCCGCCGCCTGCTGCACCGCGTCCGGCAGCGCCGGAGCGGCCGTGGCGATGACGAGGAGGACGTCGGCCACGGTCACGTCGGTCCGCAGCTCACCCGCCTCCCGCGCCCGGTCGACCAGCCGGCCGACCACCTCGAGGAGTTCCGCGGCGCCCGCGTCGTCCTTCTCCTCCGCCGGAACGGCCCGCGGCGCGACCACGTGCACGTCCGCCTGCTCGCCGACACCCCGCTGGTGCGGCACCCGCGCCGCCTCGTCCGCTTCGTGAGAGTCGGCGCCGAGCGGCAGCACGGTGACGTCGTCGACGCCCACCCGCAGCACCTGCGGCGGAAGGAGCCGGCCCGCCCCGGAGGCCACCGACGTGCGCAGGAACCGGGAGAGCGCCGACCACGGCTCGTCCTCCTGGCCCAGCGCGGTCCGCGCCTGCTCGGTCAGCCGGGCGGTCTCCTCCTCGGCTATTCGCCTGACCAGTACGTCCTTGCTCGGGAAGCGGCGGTAGACGGTGCCGACGCCGACGCGGGCGCGGCGCGCCACGTCCTCCATCGGAGCCCCGTAACCGAGCTCGCCGAACACCTCGCGCGCGGCCCGCAGGACGTGCTCCAGATTGCGCTGGGCGTCCACCCGCAGCGGCGCGGACCTGCCGACCACCGGAGCGCCGTGGCGCTCGGAGCCGACGACGCCCGCGTGCGGGCCGTCGTCCACGGTCGCCGTCCCGGCGCCCGCCTGCCATCGTGAATCCTGAATATGCATAAGCGTTCCCCCGCTCATGATGTCTCCCCCCGGAGACTCCCCGCCCTGAAAAGGGGTTCCGGAGGACGAGCGCAGCGGTCCACGCGCTCCCGTCCGACACCCCGACGAACTACGAACATAGTTGAGTCGGGGTCAATTCAGAAGGGGGAGTTCCGTACGGTGCGCCCCCCGATCGGAGCAAGGACCGGAACACTCCCGATTCCAGCCCCCCACCGAGCCCGGCACGGCCACCCTGACCTGGGCCGTTCCGCCCGTACCCCCCTCGTGCGCCACCCCACGCCCCCGTACCCCTCCGGTCACACAATTTGCCGGGGCTGTGGACAAACCACGGACGGCGGTGCGTCATGGGACAGTGACCGAACCTGCGCGCATTCTCGTGGTCGGCGGTGGCTACGTCGGCATGTACACCGCGCTGCGCCTCCAGCGGCAGCTCAGGGCCGAGCTGAGAGCCGGCTCCGCCGAGATCGTCGTGGTCACGCCCGAGCCGTACATGACGTACCAGCCCTTCCTCCCCGAGGCCGCCGCAGGCTCCATCTCCCCGCGCCACGTCGTCGTGCCGCTGCGCCGGGTCCTCGACCGCTGCCGGATCGTCATCGGCGAGGTCCTCTCCGTCGACCACGCCAAGCGGACCGCGACGCTCTCCACCCTCGCGACCGCCGAGGAGGGCACCGGCGCGGTCGCCCTCGCGTACGACGAACTGGTCATCGCACCCGGCTCGGTCTCCCGCACCCTCCCGGTCCCCGGCCTCGCCGAGCACGGCATCGGCTTCAAGACCGTCGAGGAGGCCATCGGCCTGCGCAACCACGTCATCGAGCAGATGGACATCGCCTCCTCCACCCGCGACCCCGCGATCCGCGACGCCGCCCTGACCTTCGTCTTCGTCGGCGGGGGCTACGCGGGCGTGGAGGCGCTCGCCGAGCTGGAGGACATGGCCCGCTACACCGCGCGCTACCACCACAACGTCCGGCCCGAGGACCTCCGCTGGGTCCTCGTCGAGGCCTCGGACCGGATCCTGCCCGAGGTGGGCGAGGAGATGGGCCGGTACGCCATCCGCGAGCTGCGCGGCCGGAACGTCGACGTACGCCTGGAGACCCGCCTCGAATCCTGCGAGGACCGGATCGCCGTCCTCAGCGACGGCACCCGGCTGCCCACCCGGACCGTCGTGTGGACAGCGGGCGTCAGACCCGCCCCCCTCCTCGCCGCGACCGACCTGCCCCTGAACGAACGCGGCCGGCTCCGCTGCACGGCCGCCCTCGCCGTCGAGGGAGTCGAGCACGCCTGGGCCGCCGGCGACGCCGCCGCCGTCCCCGACGTCACCGCCAAGGAACCCGGCAGGGAGTGCGCGCCCAACGCCCAGCACGCCGTCCGCCAGGCCAAGGTCCTCGCCGAGAACATCACGGCCTCCCTGCACGGCCGGCCGCTCAAGGAGTACGCGCACGCGTACGCCGGCTCCGTCGCCTCCCTCGGCCTGCACAAGGGGGTCGCCCACGTCTACGGACGGAAACTCAAGGGATATCCGGCCTGGTTCATGCACCGCGCCTACCACCTGAGCCGGGTGCCCACCTTCAACCGCAAGGCCCGGGTCCTCGCCGAATGGACCCTGTCCGGCCTGTTCAAACGGGAGATCGTCTCCCTCGGGTCACTGGAGCACCCCCGCGCCGAATTCGAACTCGCCGCCGCCCCACCCCCCGACCACGGCGACAAGCCGTCGTCCTGACATCACTGTCAGTGCACTCGTCCACACTGGACGTGTGACCATAGGTGGGCTCACACCTGCACAGCGTGACTCTGCACGGCACCGACACCACGAGGCATAGAGATCCGTGAACTTCACCCGTTGGAGCGCCCGGCTCCCCGGTACACAGCGCCGCGCGGCGCGGGGGACCGAAGGCTCCGTGCCCGCCGCCCGCGGTGAGTACGCCCAGCAGCTTGAGCACCTCGCCCGAGAGGCCGCCGAGGCGGGCGGACCCGTCGCCGTACCCGCCCTGGAGGACTTCTCCGTCCGGGAGCTCCTGGGCCGCCTCCCCGGCCTGGTCGCCCTCGCGTACGGCCCGGAGCACCGCATCGCGTACGTCAACGACGCCTATGCCGCCGCCTTCGGCCCCCGCCCCGCGGGCGCCCCCGTCGCCGACACCTGCCCGGAGGCCGAGGAGCTCGGCCTGCTGCCCCTCATGGACCAGGTGCTGCGCAGCGGCAAGCCGCGCACGGTCAAGTCCCGCCGCACCCAGGACGGCGGCTCGTACACGGTGACCTGCCTGCCCGTGGAGAGCGAGCACCTCGAAGGCGGCGGAGTCCTCGTCCACGCCGCGGACGTCACCGACCACGCCGAGGCCGCCGAACGGCTGCGGACCAGCGAGCGCCGCCACCGCGAGACCGCCGTCACCCTCCAGCGCTCGCTGCTCCCGCAGGACCTGGAGCAGCCCGACGACCTGCGGATCGCCGCGACCTACCAGCCCGGCGGCACCGACGCGGCCGTCGGCGGCGACTGGTACGACGTGATCACCCTCGGCGCCGGCCGCACCGCGCTCGTCATCGGCGACGTGATGGGCCGCGGCGTGCGCGCCGCCGCCGTCATGGGCCAGCTCCGCACCGCCGTCCGGGCCTACGCGCGCCTGGACCTGCCCCCGCACGAGGTGCTCCAGCTGCTCGACGGCCTCGCCGCCGAGATCGACGCCAGCCAGATCGCCACCTGCGTGTACGCGATCCACGACCCCAGCGAGGGGAAGCTGGTCTACGCCTCCGCGGGCCACCTCCCCATCCTCGTCCGCGACGAGGACGGCACGGTCCGGCGCGCCGAGGACCCCACGGGCCCGCCCCTGGGCACCGGCGGCTGGCTGCACACCTCCGGATCCATCGCCCTGCCGCCCGGCTCGACCGCCGTCCTCTACACCGACGGCCTGGTCGAGCGGCGCCGCGAGGACATCGACGAGGGCGTCGCCGCCCTGGCCCGCGCCCTGGCCGGCGCCAGCGGCACCCCGCAGGTGGTCTGCGACCGGCTGCTCCGCTCCCTGGGGGTGACCGCGGAGCACGACGACGACGTGGCCGTCCTGGTCGTCCAGCACCCGTCCCGCAGAGGGGCGGACGCGGAGCTCTTCCACAACGCGGCCCTGGAACTCCTCGGTGGAGTGGAGGCGGCCCCCCGCGCGCGTGCCTTCGCCTCCGGGGTCCTGTCGTCCTGGCGCTTCCCGGTCGAACTGCGCGACCTGGGCGTCCTCGCCACCAGTGAGCTGGTGGGCAACTCCCTCCAGCACGGCACCCCGCCCATGCGGCTCCGCCTGCGCCGCACCGACCGCCGCCTGATCATCGAGGTCACGGACGGGGACGACCACCTGCCGCGTCGCCGCAGGGCGGAATCGGAGGACGAGGCGGGCCGCGGAATCTCGATCATCGCGACGATCGCCTCGTCCTGGGGGAGCCGCCGCACACCGGGCGGCGGCAAAGCGGTCTGGTGCGAGTTCGCCCTGCCCGACCAGTAGGTCAGGCGGCGGCGGTCTCCTTCTCGGGCAGGTGCTGCGCCACGACCCGGGACGGCTTCACGGCGAGCGACGGCTGGTTCTGCTCGGGGGTCAGCTGCCTGCCCAGCCGCACCGCGAGGAACGTGATGCCGAGCGAGAAGAGCACGAACGTCACGATGTACGGACCGTGCAGCGCGGCCCCCATGGGCCCGCCCACGGCGGGGCCGACGGCCAGGGCCAGCTGCTTGACCAGCGCGAACGCCGAGTTGTACTGCCCGACCATCGACTCCGGCGCCAGATCGGCGACCAGCGGGGCCACGGTCGGCGACAGCATCGCCTCACCGAGCCCGAACAGCGCGTACGTGGAGACGAACGCCGCCGTCGCCATCGCCTGGCTGCCGTGCCCGAGCCCCGCGTACCCGGCGATCAGCCAGGCCACGGTCCAGATCAGACCGACGGCCGCGATCACCCGGGTCCGCCTGCGGCGCTCGACGAACCGGAGCACCAGGAACTGGGCGGCGACGATCACCGCCGTGTTGGCGGCCAGCGCGATGCCGAGCGTCGACGGCTGGATGCCGGCGGCCTCCGTGCCGTACGCGGCGAGACCCGACTCGAACTGCCCGTAGCAGGCGAAGAAGAGGACGAAGCCGAGGACGCACAGCTGCACCATCGCCTTGTGCCCGAGCAGCGCGCGGACACCGCCGCCCTTCCCGCCCTCGGTCGGACGGGCGCCCTGGAACGCCGGGGAACCCGGCATCCGCACGGTGCCGACGATCGCCGCCAGGACCAGGAACATCGCCGCCTCGATCGAGAACAGCAGGATGAAGCTGCCCGGCCGGCTGGTGTCCACCAGCAGACCGCCGATCAGACCACCGACACCGAGGCCCAGGTTCTGCAGGAAGAACTGCATGGCGAACGCCCGGGTGCGCCCGACCGGCGTGGAGCACCAGACGATCATCGTGGCGAGGGCCGGCTGGAGCACGGCCGTACCGGCACCGAGCAGCGCCGCGGCCCCCACGGCCGCGGGCACGCTCGACGCGAAGCCCATGGCGACCGCACCCACGGCGGCGGCGACCGAGGCGACCAGCAGGACCGGCACCGGCCCGCGCCGGTCGATGGCCCGCCCGCTGAACGGCAGGACCACGAGCGCGGCCATGGCGAAGACGGCGAGCACGATGCCCGCCGTGGCCGCGCCCAGATCCCGCACCTGCGCCACGTACACATAGAGGTACGGCACGGTGAAGCCGAGTCCGAACGCGCTCAGCGCGCTGCCTGCCTGAATACGGCGCATCGCTGCGCCCCTCGCCTTGGTCACACTCACCCACTCAGGTCGCAGGTTCAGAGGTGTAACCCTGAACCTTGAAGACTTCAACACTAAAGTTCGAGCCTTAACAGTACACACCGAAGGACTTCAACGCCAACGAGAACCGTGGGATACTCGCCTGCATGTCCGACACCCCCGAGCGGTCCGGCCCGCAGGCTCACCAGGAGCCGAGCCTCGACGAGCAGATCGCCGCCTACCAGCGCGAGTTCCACGACCTCGACCCCCAGGTGGAGAAGGTCGTCTCGGCCCTCGGCCGGCTGAACCGACGGATGAACGTGGCGTACGGACGCCAGCTCGCCGACCTCGGCATCAGCAACGCCGAGTGGGAGGTCCTCAAGACCCTGGTGCTCGCAGGCGAGCCCTACCGGCTCGGCCCGGGCGAGCTCGCCAAGCGGCTCGGCCTCACCCCGGCCGCGATGACCCACCGCATCGACCGGATGGCGGGAGAGGGTCTGGTCACCCGCGACCGCGACGAGAACAACCGGGTCCGCGTGATCGTGGAGCTCACCGACGAGGGCCGCTCGAAGTGGCTGGAGGCCATGCGCATGGCCACGGACTTCGAGGAGGAGCTGCTCCAGGACCTGACCTCGGACGAGCGGGGCATCCTCGGCGACGTCCTCATCCGGCTCCTCCGCCGCGTGGAGCTCACCCAGCCCGACGCGGGCGGCCGCCTGACGGACCTGGACTGACGCTCCTCCCCGGCGCCCTGCCGGCGTCCCGGGGGCCATCGGAGGGGGGTTGACACGCCCCTCCCCGATGCGTAGTGTTCTCCGAGTTGTCACAGAGCCGGAACGGTTCTTCGACAACCACCTCCGCCGCTGAGAGCGGCACCTCTACTCCGCACGATCTCCCCACCGGGACGAATTTCGGCATGCCGAAATTCATTTCGAATGGCTCGATTATGAGTCGCCGGGGGAATCCGCTAGAGTTTGAGACGTCGGAACGGCCCAACAGCCGGAAAGACAAACCCCGCTGACTGGGAATCAGACGCCGAAAGGATCTGATAGAGTCGGAACCGCCGGAAGGGCCCGGAGCGAAAGCGAATGGGACCGGAAAGCACCGAGGAAATCGGATCGGAAAGATCTGATAGAGTCGGAAAAGCAAGACCGAAGGGAAAGCCCGGAGGAAAGCCCGAGAGGGTGAGTACGAAGGAAGCGTCCGTTCCTTGAGAACTCAACAGCGTGCCAAAAATCAA
>NZ_JBIBWF010000012.1:0-258390 GCF_043081085.1 Streptomyces sp. NPDC014891
GACATCGTCGCCGTCATGGGCCTCAAGCAGACCACCACCGGTGAGACGCTGTGCGACGACAAGAACCCGGTCATCCTGGAGTCCATGGACTTCCCCACCCCGGTCATCCAGGTCGCCATCGAGCCCAAGTCCAAGGGCGACCAGGAGAAGCTGGGTGTCGCCATCCAGCGTCTCGCGGAGGAGGACCCCTCCTTCCAGGTGCACACGGACGAGGAGACCGGCCAGACCATCATCGCCGGCATGGGCGAGCTCCACCTCGACATCCTCGTCGACCGCATGCGTCGCGAGTTCAAGGTCGAGGCGAACGTCGGCAAGCCGCAGGTCGCCTACCGCGAGACGATCCGCGGAACGGTCGACCGGCTCGACTTCACCCACAAGAAGCAGACCGGTGGCACCGGTCAGTTCGCCAAGGTGCAGATCGCGATCGAACCCATCGAAGGAGACGACTACGCGTTCGTGAACAAGGTCACCGGCGGGCGCATCCCGCGCGAGTACATCCCCTCCGTGGACACCGGCTGCCAGGAGGCCATGAGCCTCGGCGTGCTCGCCGGCTACCCCCTGACGGGCATCCGGGTCACCCTGCTGGACGGAGCCTTCCACGAGGTCGACTCCTCCGAGCTCGCGTTCAAGATCGCCGGTTCGATGGCCTTCAAGGAGGCCGCGCGGAAGGCGTCCCCGGTGCTGCTCGAACCGATGATGGCCGTCGAGGTCACCACACCCGAGGACTACATGGGTGAGGTCATCGGCGACATCAACTCCCGCCGCGGCCAGATCCAGTCCATGGAGGACCGGCACGGCGCCAAGGTGGTGACCGGTCTCGTGCCGCTGTCGGAGATGTTCGGCTACGTCGGCGACCTCCGCAGCAAGACCTCGGGCCGCGCCAACTACTCGATGCAGTTCCACTCCTACGCCGAGGTCCCGCGCGGTGTCGCCGACGACATCGTCGCCAAGGCGAACGCCGCCTAGGGCAGCCCCTGCCCCGGAGCGCACGACGCCGTGGTGGGAGACCCGATCCGGGTCTCCCACCACGGCGTTCGCGCGTGTGGTGCCTCGGTGCCCTCAGCCCCGCGCCGCTCCCGACCGCGCGTCGAGCCGCAGGCTCTCCTCGAACCCGGGCAGGATGCCCAGTTCCCGGGCCTCGGCGAGTGTCGGAGCCGTGCGGTCGCGCTCCGACAGCAGCAGGTCGAGACCGTCCGGGAAGGGGAGGCCGAGCTCCGGGTCCAGCGGGTGGATCGCGTGCTCCCGCTGCGGCTCGTAACCCGTGGACAGCAGATAGGAGATCGTGGTGTCGTCCTCGAGCGCCACGAAGAGGTGCCCCACCCCGATCGGGATGTGGACCGACCGGCAGTCCACGGGGTCGAGCTCGACGGAGTCCCACATGCCGAAGGTGGGCGACCCGACCCTGGTGTCGACGATGAAGTCCAGGGCCCTGCCGCGTGTGCAGTAGGCGTACTTCCCCATGCCCGGAGGCACGGCCGTGAAGTGGATGCCCCGCACGACACCCCGCTTGGAGACGCTGTAGCTGGACTGCACGACGGGGTAGAGCGGCCGTCCCAGGGCCTCGGTGAACACATCCTCCTGATAGGGGGAGAGGAAGACTCCCCGGGGGTCACCGAACACCTGCGGGGTGAACTCGTAGGCCCCTTCGATCTTCAACTCGCGTACCTGCACCGGTTGCTCCTCACATCGATCGACGTACTCGGGTGGTGGGGGAAGGGCGCTCAGAACGGGCCCTGGAAGCCGGCGCTCACACTGGCCAGCCGAGGCAGCACCGCACCGGACTCCCCGCACACGTCCAGGCAGGCCGACACGATGCTGCTCGCGTTCGGGTGGAACGCCTCCTCCAGCGGATGCGACACGGGCGCGGGGCTGTCGGGCAGGGACACGCGGCGGACCGGGGCGCGCAGTGCGTGCGGGACGTGCTCGGCCACCACCGCGGCGACCTCGGCCGTGAACCCGTACCGGGCCCAGCTGGTGTCGGCGACGACGAGCCGGCCGGTCTTGGCGACGGACTCGCAGATGATCCCCTCGTCCAGCGGCCGGAGGCTGCGGACGTCGACCACCTCGACACTGATACCGCGCTCGGCCAGTTGCTCCGCCGCGCGCTCCGCCTCGTGCACCATCAACGACGCCGCCACGACGGTGACATCGGTGCCCGCGCGCGCGATCCGGCCCACCCCGAAGGGGACGGGCACCGGCTCCTCGGGCACCTCGCCGACGAGGGGGTACAGGTTGCGGTTCTCGATCAGCACGACGGGGGTGTCGCCGGTCAGGGCCTGGACGAGCATGCCCTTGGCGTCGGCGGGTGTGGCGGGCGTGGCCACGTGCAGCCCCGCGTAGTGGGCGAACGTCGCGTGCGGGCTCTGCGAGTGGGTCGAGCCCTGACCCCAGCCCCGGCCCACGACACCGCGGGTCACCACCGGCACGCCCCCCTTGTCGCCGCCGTAGGTGTAGCGCCACTTGGCCGCCATGTTCACCAGGGCGTCCATCGCCAGGAACATGAAGTCCGCGCGTACGTGCACCACGAGGGGGCGCTGTCCCGCGGCGGCCGCGCCGACGGCGATGCCGGCGGTGGCGTTCTCCGCGTTGGGCATGTCCACCACCCGGCCCGCGCCGAACCGGCGGAACGCCTCCTTCGTGGTGCCGAACGCCCCGGCCACGTCGTCGACGCCCTCACCGGCGACGAAGATCCTCTCGTCGCGTTCCATGCACTGCACGGTGGCTTCGCTGATCGCCTGCCAGTAGGTCAGGGTCCGCATGTCCGATCTCCTCTTGCCTGGAATGTGCCGCGGTCAGCGGGCCGCGGGCAGGTACGCGCCCGAGAGCAGCCCGGCGGTGTCGGGGAAGGGCAGGGCCTTGGCGCGGTCGACGGCCGCGTGGACCTCCTGGCGGAACTCGGCGCGCCAGGACTCCACCAGCGTGTCGATGCCGGGAGTCTCCCCGCGCACCGCGTCGGCGGCGCGCAGGATGGGGCAGGCCGCGGTCCAGGAGTCGATCTCCTCCTGCGAGCGGTAGCCGTGGTCGTGGTCCAGGCCGGGTCCGACGTGCGCACGCCAGCGGTAGGTCGCGAGTTCGAGCAGGACCGGGCCGCGCCCGTCGCGCGCGTGCTCCACCGCGTCGCGGGCCGCGTCCCGGACGGCGAAGACGTCGTTGCCGTCGACCGCGAGCGACCGCACCCCGCACGCCTCGGCGCGGCCGCGCACCGAGGTGCCCGGAGCGTGCCGGACCCCGAGCGGTGACGAGATGGAGTAGCGGTTGTTCTCGCAGACGAAGACCACCGGGACGCGGTGCACCGCGGCGAAGTTCAGCGACTCGAAGAACACGCCCTCGTCCGCGGCCCCCTCACCGAAGTAGGTGAGCGCGACCCTCGCTTCGCCGGCCCGGGCGAACGCCCAGCCGGCGCCCACGGCGGCGGCGATCATCTCGCCGAGGATGGCCGCCGATCCGCCGAACCCGGCGGCCTGGTCCATCACGTGCATGGAGCCGCCCCGGCCACGCGAGCAGCCCGCCTCCTTGCCGTACAGCTCCGCGACGAGCGCTTCGAGGTCACCGCCCTTGGCCAGGTACGGGGCGTGCGAGCGGTGTCCCGAATAGACCCAGTCCCGCGGGGTGGTCACCGAGCACACGCCCACCGCGGTCGCCTCCTGACCGATGGAGAAGTGCGTCGGGGTACGCATCTCCTGCTCGTCGCGGTAGTAGTCGGCGAGCACCTCCTCCACGGTGCGGATGCGCACCATGTCCCGGATCAGCCGGGCGCGGGAGGAATCCATCATCGTCACGTCCTTTCTCTGTGATGTCGTCGTGAGCGTCACTGCGGCACGACCAGGAGGCTGCGCAGGCACGCGACGAGGCTGCGGGCCTCCACGTCGAGGTAGTAGCTGTGGCGCAGCAGGGCGGAGAGCTGCCGCAGGGTCACCCAGCGGTAACCCGGCGGCTCGCCCTGGTCGTCGTCCGCCTCGACGATCAGGTAGCGGTTGCGGGTGTGGTGGAACCGGCCGCCCTCCTCGGAGAGGGTGGTGTCGAACCTGATGCGCTCCGGTCCCGCGGCGAGCACCTCGTCGAGGAACGCGGGCCGGGCCGCGGGCGGCAGGACGGAGTAGTTGCGCGGATTGCACTGCACCGTCGGCGCGAGTTCGACCGTGTCGGTGTGCCCGGGCTCGTCCTTGGCCTGCACGAGTACGTGCAGCACGCCGTCGATGCTCCGGGTCAGGAAGGCGATGAGGCCCCGCCCCCCTGCCGCGACCAGGGGCTGGGTCCAGCGGTCCACCTCGCGCCCCCGGGTCCGCACCCGGACACCCAGCACGTCGAAGAAGAGGCCGCTCTCGTGGCGGATCCTGCCGTCCTCGGTGCGCCAGCCGGCGGCCTGGTCCAACGGCACCGTCCGGGCCTGGAGTTCGCAGGTACTGCGGGCCTCCGTGATCCAGTGCAGGACCGAGGACATCGAGTGCGCGGCCTCGTCGACGCCGGCGGCGCAGGACCTGAGCAGCGCGGCCCGGAACGGGTCCCGGCCCTTAGGCGCGTCCTCGTGGAGGCCGGGGCCTTCGAGGGGCAGACAGGACAGCACGGTGCGCGCGTCCATGTTGACCACGTCGTCCAGGGCCAGCAGCCGGTGGATCTGCCCGAGCGTCATCCACCGGAAGCCGTCCCGTACGACGACGGGTTCACGGACCTCGACGACCATGTTGCGGTTGCGCTTGCGGAAGAACCAGGCGCCCTGTTCGGACTGGCGCACGTCCGCGAGCACCGTGTGCCGCCGGGCGTCGCGGAAGTACTCGACATAGGGGACCGGGCGCCCCCGGTGCGCGCCGGTGTAGTTGCTCCGGGTGGCCTGCACCGTGGGCGACAGCTGGACCCCGTTGTGATTGCCCGGTTCCATCTTGGCCTGCATGAGGAAGTGCGCGACCCCGTCGATCTCCGTCATCAGCAGGCCGAGGATGCCGGTCTCCGGCTGGTTGACGACCGGCTGGCACCACCGGTCGACAGCCGCCCCCGGACGCTCGACCGACAGGCCCTCCACGGAGAAGAAGCGGCCGCTCTCGTGGACCAGGTCGCCCGTGTCCGGCCTGCGGTGCCAGCCGGCGAGCGCGTCCAGCGGTACGGGCTCGACCTCGGCGGCGAGGCGCTCCGCGCACTCGGCGAGCCAGCGGACGCAGTCCGCGTCCGTACCCGCGCTCGTGGACAGGGTCGCGGCCGAGCGCGCCAGGCGCAGGGCCCGCGCCGCGTGCGCCGGGAGCGTGGTGGGCGACGCGGACACGGTCATCGCGCCGCCTCCGCCCACTCCTCGACGCGGCGCTCCAGCGTGGCGACGAAGTCGGCGGGGGAGGGCTGGGCCAGCTGCTCGTCCCGCATGCGTGCGGCGCCCGCCGTGAAGCGGGGCTCGTCGAGGAGCCGCGCGACGCGGTCGCGGACGGAGTCGGCCGTGGCGTCCGCGGCCGCCAGGGCGAGTCCGGCGTCCAGTTCCTCCTGGCGCCGGGCGATCATCCACGTGTCGTAGCCGTAGCCGAGGACCAGCTGGGGCACGCCGTGGTGCACGGCGGTGAGCCGTGAGCCGATGCCCCCGTGATGCACGACGGCCGCGCAGGTGGGGAGCAGGTCGTGCAGCGGAACGAAGTCCACCAGCCGGACGTTGTCCGGGAGCGGGCCGAGGCCCGCGGCCTCCTCGGCACCGAGCGTGGCGACGACCTCCACGTCCAGCGAGGCGAGCCCGCCGAGGATCTCGGCGACCGTGGTTCCCGTGTTCTCCAGCTCGTTGGAGCGACCCAGGGTCAGGCACACGCGCCTCCGGCCGGCCGGCTCGCGCAGCCACTCCGGGACGACGGAGGGACCGTTGTACGGCACGTAGCGCAGTCCCTCGACGGCGCCGCCGGTGTCGAGCCGGGTGCTGGGCACCGACGTGTCGATGGTGAACCCGCCGGTGCGCAAGCGCTCCGTCCAGGAGCCGCCGTGCCGGAGCATGACCGGCTCGAACCACTCGCGGGTGGGGTCCTCCCGGTGCGCCTCGGGCTGCTCCTCGTACCGCCGAAGGAACGCCTCGCGGGCCCGGCCGATGAAGTCGAGACCGTAGACGAACCGGGCGTGCGGCACCCCGAGGAGTTCGGCCACCACCGCGCCCGCGACGGTCAGCTGCTCCCAGACGACCAGATCGGGTTGCCAATGGCGGGCGTAGGCCAGGAGTTCCTCGATCATCGGGTCGCTGTTGATCCCGGTGTAGAGGGCGGGGACGAGCACCTTCTCCAGGCCCAGCAGCCCCTCCCAGCCCCAGGCCGACGGGTCGGACCCCGGCCAGTCGAAGGAGCCGAGGAAGTCGGAGGCTCCCGCGCCCATCAACCGGGAGTACAGCGCGGGTTCGTAGGGGTCGTCGGCATACCAGGCGGGCGTGCCGACCGGAACCGCGGTCATGCCGGCCCCGGTGGACGTCTCCGTCAGGTCCGGGTGCCCGGCGACGCGTACCTCGTGGCCGGCCGCGCGCAGCGCCCAGGCCAGGGGCAGCATCGGCTGGAAGTGCGTCGGGTGGGGCATGCTGACGAAAAGGATCTTCACGCTGGGTACTTCCTCACTGGGCCCGTCCGGTGGCGGAGGGCCGTCGTCGGTCAGCCCGAGACGACGGGGCAGGCGAGCAGGGACGGGGACACGGGGGCGGCGGTCCGGCGGACCAGGGGCCCGGTGGCAGGGCGGGGGCGGAGCGCGGCGAGCGCGAGCAGGCCCCGCGCGGCGCACGTCACGGCGAAGGACAGGGCGCCCGCGCCGGCCGCGCCCGGCACGCGTACGGCGGCCAGCTCGTCCCCGGCCCGGTCCGGATCGAAGCGGTCCGGGTCGGCGAACACCTCGGGATCGCGGTTCGCGGCCCCCAGGTGCGACACGACCCGCTCCCCGGCTTCGATCTCCTCGCCCGCCAGGACGCACCCGGTCTCCGCGGTCGCCGCTTCGAGGCGTACGGGCGGGGCCAGGCGCAGCGTCTCCAGCACCGTGCGCCGGGCGCGGTCGGGGTCCTGGTCCCACAGGTTCCGGGAGAGCCCGGGTGCACCGCCCGGCGGCAGGCCGAGTGCGACGGCGCCGGTCACCAGGTCGGTCGCCATCGACGTCCCCGCGACGGCGACGGCCAGTCCCCCGGCGGCGCCCTCGGGAACGAGTCGCCGCAGGACCGCCACGGCCCCCGCGATCTCGCGGGTGCGGGCGTGGCTCTGTGCGTAGAAGGGCGCGTCGAGTGCCCCGGCGGCGCCCGCGACGGCGGAGCGCAGGGTCTGTTCGGCGTCCTGGCCGAGCCCCCACGCGGCCGCCAGGGTGCCGACGGCCGCGTCGCGGGCGACGTCGACCAGGTCCGGCCGTTCGCCCGCCCGCTCCAGGGCCCGCTGCCAGGCCTGATCGACGTGGTCCGGCGACTCCGCTTCGGCGTCCGGCCACGGCACGCCCCCGGGACCGCCCGTCACGTCCCGGAGCGGGACGAGGCGCAGGGCGGGGGACGACTGCGCGGCGCTGACGGACGCGTGGCGCGCGGCGACCCGGTCGCCGGTGCGGCTGCGGGTCAGCGGGCGCTCGCGCAGCCGCTCCCAGTGGGCGCGGGGGTCGTCGTCGAGCCCCCGCAGCAGCGCCGCGTGGCTGTCGCCGCGTGCCGCCTCGAGCCACACCAGGGCCTGCCGCAACTGCAGTCGGCGCGCCAGACCGCGCTCGGTGGTGTCCACGCTGGGTCGTCCTTTCTTGCGGGAGCTCGGGAGCCCCCTGGTCACGGCTTGAGGAAGGGCGGGAGGGCGCACGTCGTGATCACGACGGCCCCCGCACGTCAGGTGAGTACGGCCGTGCGGGCGGCGCCGCGGCGGGCCGGGTCGCCGGCGTCGTGGCCGTGGAGCCAGTCGACGGCCGTCAACAGGTCGTCCGGGGACAGCGCCGCGAGCATCGCGTCGCGCTCGGCGGCCGCGGCGCCCTGGGGGTGGTAGAGGGCGTGTCCCATCCACGAGGAGACCTCCTGGACCCGGGCGGCGCGTTCGCCGCGCAGGGCGGCGAAGCGGGCCAGGCACCCGGCCACGTCCGCGGGCGTGCCGTCCAGCACCTCGCCGAGCACCACCGCGTCCTCCAGGGCCATGCAGGCACCCTGCGCGGCGTACTGGAGCATGGCGTGGGCGGCGTCGCCCGTCAGGCAGACGCGGCCCTCGGTCCAGGTCGCGGTCGGCGGCCGGTCGCACAGCACCCAGGTCCGCCAGTCACGGCCGAGGCCGAGCAGGGCGCGGGCCTGCGGATGCAGGGAGGGGAAGGCGGCCAGGACCTCGTCGCGGCCGGTGGGGACGCCGGCCACGGCGGTGCGTGCTCCGTCGTCGCGCGTGACGGCCAGGTTCAGCTTCTCGCCGTTCGCGATGGGGTAGTGGACCAGGTGCCAGCCGGGACCCGCCCACAGGTTCACCGTGTTCCACCGCAGCTCGGCCGGTACCTCGGTCATCGGTACGACGGTGCGGTGGATGGTGTGCCCCGAGACCCGCGGCGGCCCGTCGCCCAGCATCCGGGCGCGCACCCGGGAGCGGATGCCGTCCGCTCCGACCAGGGCGTCGGCCACCACCGTCCGCCCGTCCGCGGTGGCCACGTGGACCGCGTCGGGCGTGTCGCGGTAGCCGGTCACGGCCGTGCCGGGGTGCATGACGACCCGTTCGTGCTCCTGACAGGCACTCAGCAGCGCGCTGTGCAGGTCGCCGCGTTGCACGACGGCGTACGGATCGCCGAACCGCCTCAGGTAGGTGTCGCCCAGAGCCATCTCGGTCAGCAGCGCGCCCGAGTCCGCGTCGAGGAGGCGCAGGGCGTCCACGCGGACGGCACGTTCCTGCACCGGTCCGGCGACTCCGAGCCGGCGCAGGGCGCGGAAGGCGTTGGGGGCCAGCTGGATGCCCGCTCCCAGCTCGGCGAACTCGGCGTTGCGCTCCAGTACGTGGGCGGTGTGCCCGGCCCGGGCGACGGCGAGGGCGGACGCGAGTCCGCCGATGCCGCCGCCCGCTATGGCGATGTTCAGCACGGTGTCCACCTCGTGGTCGACGGTGACGGGTGTGTGGAGGCGAGGGCCGGCCGGTCCGTGGGGGCGTCGGCCGACGGGGCGAGCAGGGCGGCCACCGTCTCGGTCAGCACGGCCACGCCGTCCCGGCTCAGCAGCGACTCCGGGTGGAACTGCAGCGAGGCGAAGCCGGGTCCGCGCAGCCCGTGCACCTGCCCGGTGTCCGGGTCGCGGCTGATCTCCACGGGGGCGTCGAGCCAGGGGACCTCGACCACGCCGTCGGCGCTGCTCAGCGCGAAGGTGTTGTAGAAGCCCGCGACGACGTGCTCGCCGAAGTGGCTGATCTTCCGCTGGACGCCCTGGTTGGGCCGCTCGCGGCGCACCAGTTCCAGCCCGAGCAGGAGGCCGAGCACCTGGTGGCTCAGACACACCGCGAGGAAGGGCGTCGAGGTGGCCAGCAGCCGCCGCATCGAGTGACGCAGCGCGGTGATGCGGGCGCTTCCGGTGTCGCGGGGGTCACCGGGGCCCGGTCCCATGATCACCAGGTCGTACCCGCCCGTGCCGCCGGGGTCGTCGTGGCGCCGTACGTCGACCCGGAGTCCGAGGGAGCGGAGCACCACGGCGATCATCGCCGTGAAGTCGTCCTCCGCGTCCACGACCAGGACGCGCCGGCCCTCGTGCGGTCGCAGCGCGGCCGGAACGGCGGTGGTCGGCGAGAGGTCCAGCCAGAACGGTGCGAGATCCGCGTTGCGGTCCTCCAGGGCCGCGCGCACCAGCGGATGGTCGGAGAGCCCGGAGCCCGTCGCCCGGCGGGTCGTCGAGGGCCCGGCCACGCCCAGGGCGCCGAGCACGCCGCGCGCCTTGGCGTGCGTCTCGGCCACCTCCGAGTGCGGGTCCGAGTCGCGCACCAGCGTGGCGCCGACCGCGAGGCGCAGCCTGCGGTCCGTGACGGCCGTCGTGCGCAGCAGGATCGCCGAGTCCAGCGACGGGTTGCCGTTGACGTCCCGGCTGATCAGCGCGACGACGCCGCTGTAGTAGCCCCGCCCACGCGGCTCGTACTCCCGGACGACCCGGCAGGCGCTCTCCAGCGGGCTGCCGATGACCGTGGGGGCGAACATCGACTCGCGGAGGATCTCGCGGACGTCCCGGGTGGTACTGCCCTGGATGAGGTACTCGGTGTGGGCGAGGGTGGCCATCTCCTTGAGGTACGGACCGACGACCCGACCGCCCCCGTCGCAGATGCGGGCCATCATCTTCAGTTCCTCGTCGACCACCATGCGCAGTTCGGCCGACTCCTTGGGATCGGCGAGGAAGCGCATCACGTCGTCGAGGCCGGGGCCTCCGGGCGGGTAGCGCAGTGTGCCGCTGATGGGGTTCATGACGGCCGTGCCGTCGAAGAGGCTGATGTGCCGCTCGGGGGTGGCGCCGACGAAGGTCCGGTCGCCGGTGTGCACCACGAACGTCCAGTACGCGCCGCGTTCGCCGCCGAGCAGCCTGCGGAACAGGCTGAGCGCCACGGCGGGGGACCAGTCGGTGAGGTCGGCGGTGAAGGCGCGGCTGATGACGAAGTTGGCCCCCGAGCCGTTGCCGATCTCCTCCTCCAGGACCCGGCGGACGAGGGAGGCGTACGCCTCGTCGTCGATGTCGAAGTGTCCGTTCGACAGGTCGACCGGCACGTCGGGCAGCAGGGCCAGGGCCTCGTCGAGGGGGTGGGCGGCCTGGTCGGAGATGCTGAGGGCGAGCAGGGGAGAGCCGTCGTCGTGGCAGGCGAAGCCCCGTTCGACGACCTGGCGGTAGGGCACCAGGACGAGCGTCTCGTGGCCCGGTCCCGCCTCCCGCGGCCGGGGGGCCGACGGGATGTCGGCGAGCCGGGTCACCTCGCTCACGTCTCCGAGCAGGAGTTCCACCTTGTCGCCCACGGCCTCGGGGCGGTGCAGCAGGGCGAAGTCGGGGGCTTCCCCGGTGAGCACGCGGCCCAGGAGCTCCCGGAAGCGACAGTCCTCGGATGTCATCGCCTCAGTCCTGTCCGACGAGTTCCGCCGCGCCGAGTCCGGCGAGGACGGAGTCCGTGGGGAGGACGACCGAGCACCGGGCGGCGGCGTACTCCAGGGCGGACCGGTGGTGGGACTCGGAGAAGTCGGCGACGGCGTCCGCGACGAGGAAGGTCTCGACGTCGTGGGTGAAGGCGTCCACCGCCGTCATCAGGCAGCCGACATGGGCGTACACGCCGCAGATGATCAGCTGGTCGCGGCCCAGGCGACCGAGGTGCTCCCGCAGGCCGTTCCCGTGGAAGGCGCTGTAGCGCCACTTCGTGAAGACGGAGTCCGCCGCGTCGCGCGGCGACGGCGCCACCTCGTCGATGATCGCCCGGTGCTCGGGCGCCGTCTGCATGCCCGGCCCCCAGAAGTCCCTGAGCAGACCGCGCTGGCTCTCCGTCATGTCCCCCGGCTGAGCGGTGTAGACGACCGGCACGCCCAGGCTCCGGCTCCGCTCGACGAGCCTGCGGGTGTTGGCGACCAGACTGAGCGCGGGTTCCTGGCCGGCGGGGAAGGGGGCCACGAAGTAGCGCTGCATGTCGTGCACCAGGACGGCGGCACGTCGCGGATCAGGGCGCCAGGAGGCCGTGTTCGCGGGGAGCTCCTCCTGCTGCGGCATGGGATAGGGGGCGATGCCGGGTATGGCCATGGGGATGTTCTCCTGGTGGAGTCGGACCGGATGTCGTACGACCGGTGGGGACGCGGGCCTGGGGTTGCGCGGAGGCGCCTGCCGTCCGCCCGCGAGCCGGGCGGGACCTTCGGAGACCTCTCAGCGGCCCAGCGCCGCGCCTCCGTCGACCTGCAGGTCGTGCATGGTGATGTGCGCGGCCCGCTCGGACAGCAGGAACGCCACGGCGTCCGCGATGTGCTCGGGGGTGGCGAACCTGCCGAGCGGGATGCCGACGCGGAAGTCCTCCGGGGACCCGTGCAGCGACCGTTCGGGGCCGCTGTCGTCCGACCAGAGGGAGCGGAGCATGGCGGTGTCGGTCGAGCCGGGGCAGACGGCGTTGCAGCGCACGCCGTGGCGGGCGAGTTCCAGACCGAGGTTCTTGGTGAAGGCGACCGCGGCGGCCTTCGACGCGGCGTACGCGGCCATCCCGGTCCGGGGGACGACCGCCGCGTTCGAGGCCACCGTCACGATGGAGCCGCGCCCCCGCCCGGCCATGCGGCGTGCGACGGCGGTGGAGACCCGGAAGACGCCGGAGGCGTTGACCGCGAAGGTGCGCTCCCAGTCCTCCTCGTCCAGCGCCAGCACGGGGGCGGCGAGCATCACGCCGGCCACGTTGACGAGGCGGTCGATCGGGCCCAGCCTCTCCTCCACCGCGGCGACGGCCGCCTCCACCTCGGAGGCCGAGGTGACGTCCGCGGCGAACGCGGTCACCGGAAGGCCCTCGGCCCGGGCCGACCCCTCCAGTTCGGCCAGGGAGGGGGTGTCGAGATCGAGGGCGGCCACGTGGACGCCCGCCCCGGCGAGGGTGCGCACCACGGCCGCACCGATGCCACCGGTCGCGCCGGTCACCAGCGCGACGCCGCTCACGAGTGCGGCGGACGGACGTTTCCCGGTGTCTTCGCTGATCTTCAAAGCTGCTTCTCCTCACATCACTTGGGGCCGTACGGGATCGGCGGAGGCCGGCCGGAGCCGGCCTGCGGCCGCCCTGTCAGGCGTGCCAGGACCTGGCGAGGTGGCCGGCCTGGGGCAGGTTGAGCCGGGGGTCGCAGAGCGTGGTGTACGGACCCGCGGGAGCCTCGTGCGGGGACCACACGCACTCGGCGATCTCCCGGGCGGCGGCCTCCAGATGCAGGCCGCCCGCGACACCGCGCTCGGCGAGCACCACGTCCTGGAACGCCTCGACCTCGTCGACGAGCTCCGCCACGACACGCGTCTTGCGACCGTCGGCGGCGGTCACGGTGTTCCCGTGCATGGGGTCGCACAGCCAGATCACCGGGTGACCGGCCTTCCGTACCGCGCGTACCAGCGGGGGAAGCGCGGTGCGGACGCGGGCCGCGCCCATCCGGGCCACCAGGGTGAGCCGCCCGGGGCTGCGGCCGGGGTCCAGTGCGGCACACAGGGCCAGCAGCTCGGCCTCCGTCGTGGTGGGGCCGACCTTGCAGGCCACCGGGTTGACGACCCGGGAGAGCAGTCCGACGTGGGCGCCCCCCGGATGCCGGGTGCGTTCACCGATCCACGGAAGGTGGGTGGAGGCCAGGAGCAGCGCGCCGTCCGGCAGTTCGCGCAGCATCGGCTGCTCGTAGTCGAGCAGCAGCGCCTCGTGGCTGGTGTACACGGACGCGTCGCCGGCCGGAGTCGGGGCGCGTCCCTGCGCGGCCAGCGCCGCATGGACGGTGGCGGCGAGGTCGTAGCACCGGAGCAGCCGACGGGGGTCGGGGCGGCGTGCCGACGGCACCGGCTCCGGCGCGTTCACCATCGGGCCCCGGTAGGCCGGGAGTTCGCGGCCGCCGACCCGTTCCACGGGGTGCGAGCGCGGCTTGGCGAACTGGCCCGCCATCCGGCCGATGCGCAGGACGCCCCGCCCGGTACCGTCCTCCATCGCGGCGGCCAGCCCGTCGAGCAGGCGCAGGGTGCCGCGCACCCCGTCCGGGGTGCAGTGCGCCGGGTCCTCCGCGCAGTCGCCCGCCTGCAGAACGCGCAGGTCGCCCGCGGCGACCTCGCCGAGCAGGGCCCTGAGCCGGGCGGTCTCCTCGGCGGTGACGAGACCGGGGCGGTCGGCGAGCGCCGCGCGAACGTGTCCCAGCGCCTGCCGGTCGGGCCAGACGGGCTGCTGTTCCGCCACGGGGTGCGGGGCCGCCCCTCCGGTTCTCACCGTGTGGACCCCGGCCGTACTCTGCCCCACCTGGTTTCCCCTCCTGGATATGTCGACGTGCCCGCCCGGGCGGTTCGGGTATTCGAGTCAGAGGGAAATTCCCGTCGAATTCCGGCCGTGCTGCCCGGCGGTGTGACACGCAATTGATCCGCAAGGTACGCGCCCCTCGCGACTTCGGTCAAGTGTCAATAGCTGCACGTCAGAAGCTATTTACCTGCATCGTCGATGCGGTTGCCTGCAAAGGTTTCGAGAATGTGCGGTTACATGCATCGCTTTATCTTTGATTGCTTCCGGGCTCAACTCGAAGAGGCTTTACAGGATTCTTCCGGTTGATTTATGTTCCTGACCGTCGCGCTGTTCTCGGGCGGCCGATCGCCATGCTCTTATTTCCCAGGAGGAGTACATGCAGAAGGGCACGCACCTGCTCGTCACCGGGGGCGCGGGCTTCATCGGCTCCCACTACGTCCGCATGCTGCTCCGGTCGGCCGACGCCGAGGTGAGCGCGGTCACCGTCCTGGACAAGCTCACCTACGCCGGCAACCCCGCCAACCTCGCGGACCTGGCCGGCGACGACCGGCTGCGCTTCCGGCTGGGCGACATCTGCGACCGTGACACCCTCGACGCGGTGCTGCCCGGCGTCGACACGGTGGTGCACTTCGCCGCGGAGTCCCATGTCGACCGCTCGATCGAGGACAGCGGCGCGTTCCTCCGGACCAACGTCCTCGGGACGCAGAGCCTGCTGGACGCCTCGCTCCGCCACCGGGTGCGCACCTTCGTGCACATCTCCACCGACGAGGTGTACGGGTCGATCGAGCACGGCTCCTGGGACGAGGGCCATCCCGTACGCCCCAACTCCCCCTACTCCGCGTCCAAGGCGTCGTCCGATCTCCTGGCCCTGGCCTGCCACCGCACCCACGGCCTCGACGTGCGCGTCACCCGCTGCTCGAACAACTACGGGCCGATGCAGCACCCGGAGAAGGTCATCCCGCTCTTCACGACCCGGCTCCTCGACGGACTCTCCGTGCCGCTGTACGGGGACGGGGCCAACGTGCGCGACTGGCTGCACGTCGAGGACCACTGCCGCGGCATCGACCTCGTGCGCCGTGCGGGCCGGCCCGGCGAGATCTACCACCTCGGCGGCGGACGGGAACTGAGCAACCGCGAGCTCACCGGGCGACTCCTCGCCGCCACCGGACGGACCTGGTCCTCGGTCGAACGGGTGGCCGACCGCAAGGGCCACGATCTGCGCTACTCGGTCGACTGGAGCAAGGCGCGGGACGAGCTCGGCTACCGGCCGCTCCACGACTTCGACACCGGACTGGCCGCCACGGTCGGCTGGTACCGGGACAACCCCGACTGGTGGCGACCGCCCGGTGCCGGGCTGCCGCCCCGTACCCGACGACCCGACGTGCCGGCCGGCACCGTCGACTGACCGTCCCCGAGGCAAGGAAACCCATCGCGATGCGCGGAATTCTGCTGGCCGGCGGCTCCGGGACCCGGCTGCTGCCGTTGACCACCACCAGCTCCAAGCAACTCCTGCCCGTCTACGACAAGCCCCTCGTGTACTACCCGCTGTCGGTGCTGATGCTCGCCGGGATGCGCGAGATCCTGATCATCACCAACAGCAGCCACCTCGAAGCCTTCCGATCCCTGTTCGGCGACGGCAGCCGCCTCGGTCTCGACCTGCGGTACGCGGTGCAGGACGAAGCGCGCGGAATCGCCGAAGCGCTCGTCATCGGACGCGAGTTCGCGGGTGACGAGGACGTCTGCCTGATCCTCGGCGACAACATCTTCTACGGCCAGGGGCTGCCCGCCACGCTGCACCGGGCCGCGCAGGAGGTCGACGGCTGCACCGTCTTCGGCTACCCCGTCTCCGACCCCGAGCGCTACGGAGTCGCCGTGCTCGACGCCGGGGGCGAGCTCGTGGACATCGTGGAGAAGCCCGCGGAACCACCCTCCAACATCGCCGTCACCGGGCTGTACATGTACAGCAACGACGCCCTGGCGTACGCCGAGAAGATCTCGCCCTCGGCCCGCGGCGAACTGGAGATCTCCGACGTCAACCGCCTCCTCGTCCAGGAGGGGCGCAGCCGGATCGTCCAGCTCGGCCGGGGCAACGCGTGGATCGACGCGGGCACCCACGACAGCCTCATGGAGGCGAGCCAGTACGTACAGGTCCTCCAGAAACGCCAGGGCATGCAGATCGCCTGTCTGGAGGAGACCGCCTTCCGCATGGGCTTCATCGGCATGGACCAGCTCAGGGAGCTCGCCGACCAGCTCACCGCCGGCTCCGTGTACGGAAGGCACGTCAGGGCCCTCGCCCGGGTCTGACCCCACACCACCCCGATTCAGGAGATCCCCATGGACAGCGCCGCGGGTGCCGTGCGCCACCCACGACTCGATTCCCTCACCGGAGCCCGGTTCATCGCCGCGGCCCTGGTGTTCGTCTGCCACCTCGCCACGGCCGGCGTCTTCGCCCCGGGCTCCGGCGCCGCCGACGGTCTGATGACCGCCACGAAGACCGCCGGGACCATCGGCGTCTCCTTCTTCTTCGTCCTCAGCGGCTTCGTCCTGACCTGGTCGGCACGCCCGGGGGAGACGTACGCCCGGGTGCTGCGCCGCCGCCTGGTGAAGATCTTCCCCAACCACCTGGTGACCTTCGCCCTGGCGATGGCCGTGTACGCCGCGGCCGCCACACCGCTCGGCACCGCCGTGCTCAACCTGCTGCTGCAGCAGTCCTGGTCGTCCGACCCCGCGGTCTTCCTCAGCGTCAACGGGGCCAGCTGGTCGCTCTCCTGCGAGCTGCTCTTCTACGCCCTCTTCCCGCTCCTGCTGCCCCTGGTCGGCCGGATCCGCGCGGGCCGTCTGTGGTGGTGGGCCGCCGGCTTCGCCGCCGCCGTCATGCTGCTGCCCCTCGCGGCCACCCGTCTGCTGCCGTCGTCGCCCGCCTTCCCCGCGGTGGGGGCGTGGCTGGACGGCGTCTCCGTCGAGGGCCTGTGGTTCGTCTACATCTTCCCGCTGTCCAGGCTGCTGGAGTTCGTCCTCGGCATGCTGATGGCACGCGTCGTCCTCAGCGGACGGTGGATCGGCCTGGGCGCGCTGCCCGCCGCGGCGCTGACCGTCGTGGCCTACGTCGTGGGCCTGTACACCCCGATGCTGTTCACCGCGGCCGCCGTGACCGTCGTCCCGCTCGCCCTGTTCATCGCCGCACTCGCCTCCGCCGACGCCGGGGGCCTGCGGACGGGCCTCACCTCGCGCGTGATGCGTCGCCTGGGCGAGGTGTCGTTCGCCTTCTACCTCCTCCACGGCATCGTGCTGGCCTTCATCGGTGAGCGGATCGCCGGAGCGTCGCACCCGCTGACGACCGTGCAGAGCGTGCTCGTCTCCCTGGCCGCCCTGGTGGTCGGACTGCTGCTGTCCCTGGCCCTCTACCACGGCGTGGAGACGCCGGTCATGCGCCGCTGGGGCGGACCCCGCCGCGTCGCGGACGCGGCGCCGCCCGCGGGGGCCCAGCTCCCCGAGCACGCGAGGGAAGGCGCCCTGCCCCGGGCCTGAGAAGGCCCCGCGCCCCGGTGCCTGCCTCGACGGCACGCGCCGCCGACCACCCGGAGGGACACGCCCCCGGGCCCCACGAGCTCTCCCCCCACCCGTCCCTTCCCGACCCCGAGTGAGGTTCTCCCTTGCGCATCCTCTTCGTCACGGGCGGCAGCCCTGCCACCGTCTACGCGCTCACCCCGCTGGCCACCGCCGGCCGCAACGCCGGCCACGACGTGCTCGTCGCCTCCAACCAGGAGACGATGGCGGCGATCGCCGGCGCCGGACTCGCCGGCGTCTGCGTCTCCGACGTCCCCATCCGCCACCACATCACCACCGACCGGGACGGCACGCCGGTCCCTCCGTCCGACGACCCCGACGTCCGGATGCGGTCCATCGGCCACGCCTTCGGCCGCATGGCGGCGCTCTACCAGGAGCCGCTCCTCGAACTGGCCCGCGCCTGGCGCCCCGACGTCGTCGTGGGCGGCACCCTCACCTACTCGGCCGCCGTCCTCGCCGCGCGCATCGGAGTGCCCTACGTACGCCAGGCGTGGGACTCCGGCGAGCCGCAGGCCGTCGACGTGGCGGCCGGGATCGAGATGCGGCCCGAACTCGAGGCGCTCGGCCTGGACGGCATCCCGGCACAGTCGCTGTGGATCGACGTCTGCCCGCCCAGCGTGCGCGACCCCGAAGCCCCGCAGGGTGTCTCGATGCGGTGGATCCCCTGCAACGAACAGCCCCGGATCGAGCCGTGGATGTACACCAAGGGGTCCGCGCCCCGGGTCGCCATCACCGCCGGCACCAAGACCGCCCCCGGCTACTTCTTCGACTACCTCGTCGAACTGGTCCGCAAGCTGGCGCCCCTCGAGGCCGAGCTGCTGGTCAGCGCACCGGCCGCGGTCGCCGACGAGCTGAGCGCCGCGACCGGCACCAAGGTCGGCTGGCTGCCCTTCGACACGGTGGCGAGGACGTGCGACCTGCTCGTCCACCACGCGGGCGGCGGTACGGCGCTGACCGGCATGGTCCACGGCATCCCGCAGCTCCTCGTCCCCAACATGCCCAAGCTGGTGGCCCCTTCGCAGCGGCTGGCCGCGTACGGCTCCGCGCGCTGCGTCATGCCGGGCGACGACACCCCGGACGCGCTGGCCGGCGCTGCGGAGGACCTGCTGACCCGGGAGACCTACCGCGAACGGGCCGCGGCGCTCGCCGACGAGGCCAGGGCCATGCCCGTACCCGCCGAGGTGCTGAACGTGATCGAGAAGCTGGTCTGAGCCGTGTTCTACCACGTGTGCTTCGTCGTCCCCGACATCGAGCGGTCCATGGACGACCTGACGCGCAGCGTCGGCGCCGAGTGGTCGGGAATCCTCGAGGACTCCCTGGGCGAGTGGGACTACCGGCTCGCCTTCACCCGGGGCGGGCCGCCCTACATCGAGCTCGTCCAAGGCCCCGAGGGCAGCCCGTGGGACTCGTCCCTGGGCGCCCGCTGCCACCACCTCGGCTACTGGACCGAGGACGTCACGGCGAGCTCCGCGCGACTGTCCGAAGCGGGCTTCGCCCAGGAGTTCAGCGCCTGCCCGCTGGGCCGGCCGTACACGTACCACAAGGTCGAGAGCCTCGGCATCGACCTGGAGCTGATGGACGTCTCCCGCCGGCCGCGCTTCGTGGCGTCCTGGGACCCCGGCGCCCCCCACACGCCCGCCTTCGACGCGGCTCCCCCCACCGAACTCCCCTGACCCGAACGGAACACCCATGCCCAACGAGAACCCCGGTGTACTGGTCGTCGGGGGCAGCACGGTGGGGTTGTGCACCGCCCTGTTCCTGGCCCGGGCAGGCATCCCCTGCACGGTCGTCGAGCAGCGCGAGGCCCCGCCCACCCACCCGCGCGCGATGGGGATCGGCCCGCGCACCGTGGAGATCCTGCGCGCCGCGGGCCTCGCCGACGCCGTGGACGCCGAATGCGTGGACATGACCGGCAGCCGGCTCCAGATGGTCGCCGCGCGCACCCTCGCCGAGGCAGCCCTGGACGAGGAGGCGCTGCGGGCTCCGGCCCGCGACGACCCCTACGCCGGTCTGACCCCGCAGAGCCTGCGCGGCACCTGTCCCCAGGGACGGCTGGACCGCGTCCTCGCCGCGGCGGCCCGGGAGGCCGGGGCCCGCATCGAGTTCGGCGTCGAGATGCGGGGCTTCACACAGGACGAGGACGGGGTGACCGCACAGGTCGCCGACGAACGGGGGACCCGCGAGATACGGGCCCGCTACCTCGTCGCCGCGGACGGCGCGCGCAGCGGAGTACGGGAGTCGCTGGGAATCGGCACCAGCGGCCCCGGCGTCATCGGCGACCCGCTGATCAGTGTGCTCTTCCGGGCAGACCTGTCCGCGCTGACCCGCGGCCACACCTTCGTGGTGTGCGACCTCACCACCCCCGAGGCGCCCGGAGGGCTGCTGCCCGTCGACGGCGACACCGAGTGGATCTACCACTTCCGCTACCCCCGGGACTCCGGCACGAAGGCCGCCGACTTCACACCCGAGCGGTGCGCCGAGCGCATCCGGGCCGCGATCGGCCGCGACACCGGGGTGACCCCCGAGGTGCTGAGCATCCTGCCCTGGCAGGTGCGCGGCCTGATCGCCGACCGGTTCCGCTCCGGGCGCGTCTTCCTCGCCGGGGACGCCGCCCACGCCATTCCGCCCGTCGGCGCCTTCGGGATGAACACGGGAGTGGCGGACGCCCACAACCTCGCCTGGAAGCTGGCCCACGTCCTCCACGGGACGGCGCACGAGGCGCTCCTCGACACCTACGAGGCCGAACGCCTCCCCGTGGCGAGGTCCGCCCTCGAACAGTCGACCCTGCGCCTGGGGGACCCCGCACTGCACTGGGCGACCGGCCCCGAGGGGCGGGAGCGCAGGACGGCCGCCGGAGCGCTCAACGCCCCGGTGGTGCACCTCGGGTACCGCTATTCCTCCGCCGCCGTGCTCGACGCTGCGGCCGAGCCGCCCTCCACCGAGGACCTGGTCCGCGACCTGGACGGGGCTCCGGGCTCGCGCCTGCCGCACCGCTGGCTGCCCGGTGAGGAGGGCGTCCGTTCCACGCTCGACCTGGTCGACGGACGGTTCACCCTCCTGACCGGCCCCGCGGGCGCGCCCTGGCTCGACGCGCTCGGCAAGGCCTCGGCCTCCCTGGGAGGCGTGGCCGCCGACGGACACCGCATCGACGACGGCTCCTGGAGCGCCGGGGCGGGCGTCCTCGACGGCGGGGCGCTGCTCGTGCGCCCGGACGGCTTCGTCGCGTGGCGGGCCGAAGACCTCGACCCGGAGCCGGAGGCGTGCCTGGAGCACGTCCTCTCCGCACTCCTCGCCCGCCCGTGACGACATCCGTCGTCTCCCCCTCGACAGGAGGCACCCCGTGACAGCGGACACCGCACCGCGCACCGCACTCGTGACCGGCGGCAGCCGGGGCATCGGCCGAGCCGTCGTCCAACGGCTCGCGGGACCCGGCAGCGTGGTGGCCGTCCACTACGGACAGGACGACGCGGCGGCCGAGGACACCGTGGCCGCGGTGCGAGCCGCCGGCGGCGACGCCTTCGCGGTGCGAGCCGACCTGGCGGACGAGGAGGCCATCGCCACCCTCGCCGCCCGCGTCGGGGAAGGCCTGGTGGAACGGACCGGCGACCGCGGGCTCGACGTCCTGGTCAACAACGCGGGGATCGGCTGCCGCGCCGACATCACCGACCTCACCGGAGCCGACCTGGACCGGGTCTTCGCCGTCAACGTCAAGGCCCCCGTCTTCGTCGTCCAGCGGCTCCTGCCGCTGCTGCGCGACGGCGCGCGGATCGTCAACGTCTCCTCGGTCGCCAACCGCATCGCCCACCCGCACGTCCTGCCGTACGCCATGAGCAAGGGCGCGCTGGAGGCGTTCAGCCGCTCCCTCGCGGCGCAGCTCGGCCCCCGCGGCATCACGGTCAACACCGTCGCTCCCGGGCTGATCGAGACGGACTTCCACCGTGCGCGCATGCGGGCGCACCCCGAGGACGCCGCCGCGGCGGCGGCGCTGACCGTCTTCGGACGGCTCGGGCAGCCCGAGGACGTGGCGGACGCCGTCGCCTTCCTGGCATCGGAGCAGGCCAGGTGGATCACCGGGGAGCGCCTGGAGACCACCGGAGGGGCCTATCTGTGAGGCACTCCGCGCGGCGGACCGGTCCCACCGGCCCGCCGCGAAACCACCGTTGCACGTCCGAAAGGTCCCGACATGATCCTCAACGACATCTACCTCACCTCCCTGGGTGTACGGCTGGGCCGCCGTCTCGATCTCGAGGAGGCGGTACGGGACGGGCGCTATGCCTCCACCGAGTACACCGCCAACGCCCTCCTCGGGGTCACGGTCTCCGATGACACGTTCGCCCCCGACCTCGCCGTGGCCGCGGTCCGACAGGCCCTCGACCGCGCCGGGGACGCCACGTCGCCGGACGACGTGCGCATGCTGCTCCACGCCAGCGCCTACTTCCAGGGCCAGGACATGTGGACGCCCTCCTCCTACATCCAGCACCACACCGTCGGGGGGAGCGCCCCGGCCGTCGAGGTCGACCAGAAGTCGAACGGCGGAATGGCGGCGCTGGCGCTGGCGGCCGGGCACCTCGCGGGACACGACGAGGACGCCACCGTACTGATCACCACGGGCGAACGCTTCTGCGAGCCCGGCTTCGACCGCTTCCGCACCGAGAGCGGCACGGTGATGGCCGACGGCGGCACGGCCCTGCTCCTCGGCCGCAAGCCCGGTTTCGCCAAGGTGCTGTCCTGCGCGATGACCTCCGACTCCACACTGGAGCACATGTACCGCGGCCGTGGCCTCAAGGACGCCCCGGCGTCCGGGGACAAGCCGCTGAACATGCGGGCCCGCAAGACGGACTTCATGCGCAGGAACCTGGACGACCTGGAGGCGATCTCCCTGCGGATCGCCGGCGGCATCGGCGCCTGCATCGAGCAGGCACTGGACGAGGCGAAGACCGACGTCGCGGACGTGGCCAGGTTCGTGATGCCCCACAACGGCCGGACCGTGCGCTGGTGGAACATGCTGGAGGACCTGGGCGTGGGCGGGGAGCGGACCACCTGGGAGTTCGGCCGGCAGGTCAGCCACCTCGGTTCCGGCGACCAGGTCGCCGGACTGAACCACCTGCTCGTCACGGGTCGGCTGCGGGCGGGGGACCGCGTGGTCCTCGCCGGAACCGGCTACGGCTTCAACTGGGGAGCCGCCGTGGTGGAGATCCTGCACGTTCCCGCCTGGGCCGCCGAGGCCGACGACCAGCAGCAGCCGTGACCGCTCCCGGACACCCAGAGGAGACCCGCATGCCGCTTCACCCCGTGGCGCGATCCGCCACCGGCCTCCCGGCCGACGAGACGAGCCGCCAGGCACACCAGCTGATCCTCGCGGGACACGGCGCCGAGGGGCAGCGCCGGCTGGCCGGAGGCCAGGTGCTGGTCGTCGGCGCCGACGAGATCGGGGCCCCGCTCATCGCCCATCTCGCCGACTCCGGCGTGGGTACGATCGGCATCGCCGACGGCTCGCCGACGAACCCATGGGACCGCTACCTCGGGCTGCCGGACGAGGAGCCCGCCGACCGTGCCACGGCCTGGACCCGGGCGCTCGGGCGCACCCATCCGTTCGTGCGCGCCGTCGCCGAGGACCGGTTCGAGCTGCCCCGTGCGCGCGAACTGGTCCAGGACTACGACCTCGTGGTCTGCGCGGGGGAGGACCTGGCCCGCTGCCAGCTCGTCGACGACGTCTGCGCCGAGGCGGGCATCCCCTTCGTGTGGGGTTCCATGGACGCCGGCGGAGGGCGCGTCTCGGTCTTCTGGGACCGGCACGGCCCGGGCCTCAGGGACGTGTTCGCGACGCCTCCCGCCCCCTACTTCCGCGGGATGTCCGGCACGCTGAAGGTCGTCGGCGCCTGGCTGGGCGTCGCCCTGGCCACCGAGGTGGTCAAGCTGCTCACGGGGCGGGGCGAGCCGCTCGTCGGCCGCGTGATGAAGTACGACGCCATGGCCGGCACCTGCGCGACCGTGCCGCTGCGCCCGCACGAGCGGGCCGCGCGCCCGGCCGAACCCGTCGCCGCCGAGCCCTTCTTCGGGCTGCTGTCGCCCGCGGCGACCGAGGCGGCGCGGGAGTCCACGATCTCCGTCGAGCAGCTGAGGGAACTGCTCGACGCGGGCGGACCGGTCCACCTGGTCGACGTCCGCGAGCCGGACGAGTACGCCTTCGCCCACGTGCCGGGCTCGGTGCTCGTGCCGCAGGGGGAGTTCCTGCACGGCGACGCCGCCGCGCGGCTGCCCGCGGACCGCAGGACGGTGCTGCTGTGCCGGGCCGGGATCCGCTCCGCGGAGGTCCTCGCCGTGGTCCAGCGCAGCGGCCACCCGGACGCGGTCCACGTGGGCGGCGGCATCCTGGCCTGGGCGCAGCGGATCGACCCCGCGATGCCCGCCTACTGAGCCGTCCGGCCCGCTCCGTCGACTACCTTCGGTGACCGACGGCCGGAAGAATTCATCCCCTCGGATTCCTCCGAAACGGCCATTGTCTGTGTGCCGGTGAATTGTTTGCGGTGTCGAAATGAGCGGCCGAGAACAATGCGTGCGCACACAACCGGAATTCCAGCGGGAAACAGTGTGCCCGCCCGCCGTACGGCGGGCGGGCACACTGCGCGATCTCCGGGGGTTCAGCGCACGGGGACGCAGCGTCCCGCCTCGGTGCGGTAGGTCCACCGGGCCCCGTCCCGGGCGAGGGCGGCCACGGCGGCCACCAGGCGGTCCAGGTGCTCCACGGGCGTGCCGGCGCCGAAGCTGGCCCGGACCGCGTTGACCTGTCGCGCGCCGGGCGCCAGCGGCTCGGGGGCGCCGCACTCGTCGGAGTGGTCCGGTGCGTTGCCCAACAGGCCGCGGACCAGGGGATGGGCGCAGAACATGCCGTCCCGCACCCCGATGCCGTACTCGGCCGAGAGCGCCGCGGCGAGGTGGGCGCTGTTCCAGCCGTCGACCACGAAGCTGATCACGCCGACCCGCGGCGCCGTCCCGCCCAGCAGGGACAGCACCCTGACCTGCTCGATGCCGGCCAGACCGGCCAGGGTCCGCTCCAGCAGGGCCTCCTCGCGGGCCGCCAGCGCGTCGAAGCCCGCCGCCGTCAGCGCCCGGCACGCGGAGGCCAGCGCGTGCACGCCGACCACGTTCGGCGACCCTGCCTCGTGCCGCGCGGCCCCCTGCTGCCACTCGACGGACAGGGCGCCCTCCCCGTGCACGACACGCCTGCTCGCGCCGCCCCCGGCCAGGTAGGGCGCCGCGGTACCGAGCCAGTCGGCGCGCCCGGCCAGCACTCCGGCCCCGAACGGCGCGTACATCTTGTGCCCCGAGAACGCGACGTAGTCCACGCCGAGTCCCGCGACGTCCACCCGGCGGTGCGGGACCAGCTGGGCGGCGTCCAGGGCGACGCGCACTCCGGCGGCGTGCGCGACCTCCGTGATCGACCCGACGGGCCAGATCTCGCCCGTCACGTTGGAGGCTCCGGTCACGCAGACGAGGCCGGGCCGCTGCGGATCGTGGCACGCCAGCGTCTCGGCGACGATCTCGACGGCCTCGTAGGCGCTGCCCGGAGCCCGCATCACGGTCAGCCGCCCGGTCGGCCACGGCAGGAGGGCGGCGTGGTGCTCCGTCTCGAAGACGTAGACCTGGGCCCCGGCCGGGAGCGCCGCGGCCAGCAGGTTCAGCGAGTCGGTGGTCGAGCGCGTGAACACGACCTCGTCGTCGGCCCGGCAGCCGAGGAACGCGCCGACCGTTCGCCTGCTCTGCTCGAACAGGTCGGTGGACAGCTGGGACAGGTGGCCGGCCCCGCGGTGCACGCTGCCGTAGTAGGGCATGTAGGCGCTGACGTCGTCCCAGACGCTCCTCAGGACCGGGGCGCTGGCGGCGTAGTCGAGCGCCCCGTAGGACACCTCGTCCCCGGTGACGAGGGGAACGCGGACGTCGGCGCCGAGGACGGGCAGCGGCGGGCCGTGGAGCGCGTCGACGGCGGACGGGGCGGGGATGGTGGACACACGGACTCCTCGATGGCGGGAAGGGAAGGTCGGACGGACCGGGACGGGTGGTGCGGCGCGTCAGGACGGCAGGGGCGGGTGTCCCGCCCCCTCCAGGAGCCGGGGCGAGCGGGCCGCCACAACCCCGGCCTCGAAGCGGCTGTTCACGCCGAGCCTGCGCAGCAGCGCGGACACCATGCGGCGCAGCGTGCGGGGCGACACGCGCAGTTCACGGGCGACCTCGGCGTCCTGTCGCCCCTTCGCCCACAGCCGCAGGATGACCGTCTCCTGCTCGCTGAGGACGATGTCCTGACCGCCGTTCCCGGTGATCGGCACGGCGGATTCCCGGCGTGCCGCGGGCATCGGCGGGGAGTGCAGGTCGCGGGCGTCGTCCCAGCAGAACTCGAAGACCCGGCCGAGGAGTTGCAGCAGCGCGGGCCGCCGGATCAGCAGGGTCGTCGACGGCGGGCAGACCAGCGCGAACGCCTCGTCCACCAGGATCAGGCGGAACGGCAGCAGCGGCGCGAGCCGCACGTGGACACCGCGCCGCGAGAGCCGCTCCAGATAGCAGGCGGCCTGCTCGCTGCGCAGCAGGGAACTCTGGTGGATGGTGCGGACACCGACGCCGCCCCCGGGGTCGTACGCGTCCCCCACGGGCCACTCCGCGATCAGCCGGCGGGCGACCGCGGACGGCTGGATGACCCGTATCTGCTGCCGCGCCATGGTGGCCACGGAGTCCAGCAGGGCCCGGACGCGGACCGCGTCGGCGATCTCCTCGACGTCCGAGGCGGCGGCCTCGGCGGGTCCGGCGGCGTGCACGGCGAGGGCGGACAGCTGCGTCCGCAGGGAGCGGGTCGCCTCGTCGGCCGCGAGCAGTGCGCGCTCCTGGGTGGCGATCAGTTCGGACAGTGTCTCCACCGGCGATATCTCAGTCTCCGAAAATGTCTGCAACAGCATCTAATCGAATTCCCGCCCTGCATGTCCTGAGCCGGTCACGGCCGTTATCGGTCACCAAATGGTCTACACGGATCGGAACTCTTCTGGCAAGGTTGAAGTCGCTGCCGGGAATGGGTGAATCGACTTCCTTTCATTACTCTGCGTATTCGTCGCGCGGTGTGGCCCATTCGCAAGAGACAGCTCAGACGCCGAGGCCGAACCCACCTCGGCAGGAAGGAGAAGCGAAACCGGTGAACGACAAAGCCTCCGTGATGGAAGGCCGGCCGACCGGGCGCGTCGAGGCCGACGGTGCCGACGACGGGAACGCGGGCACCGTCCCCGGTCCCCGGTCCGCCGACGCGGCCGTGGACGACGCCCTGCGCTTCTGGCAGCAGATGTCCCTCGCCGCCGTCCCCGACGGCGTCCCCGAACCCCGACGCATCGACCTCCCCGAGGAGTTGCACGGTGCGCTCGCCCTGCTCGAGGCCTCCGCCGAGGGCTCGCTCCACGGCGGCCCCTCCGCCCCCTCGGCCGGTGCGCTGTACCCGTACGAGACCTACGTCGCCACGAACGGCCCCCACGGGCCGCGGGTCTTCTCGGTGGACGTCACCCGGCGCGCCTGCCGCCTGCTCCACGAGGGAGCGCAGGTCTCCGACGCGCTGACCCGGAGCGGGCTCGCCCTCCCCACGCCCGACCGCTTCCTGGTCCTCATCGCCGTACGCCCGTGGATGTCCATCCGCAAGTACGACGACCGGGGCTATCTGTACGCCCAGCTGGACGCCGCCCACCTCGGCACCCACCTGCTCTGCCTGGCCGGCCGGAGCCACCGGCGCGCCCAGTGGCTGACCAGGGCGGCCACCGGGCGTCTCGGCTCCCTGCTGCGCCTGGACGAGCACCACGTCGTCCCCCACAGCGTCCTCCTCGTGGCCGACCGCGTCGACGCCGGGCAGCCGTCCGTGTCCGCCTGGACCTGCACGGACTGGCGGGGCGTCCCACCGGTGCCCCGCGCCGGCAACGGTTCCGAGGAGCGATGTTGGCGCGGTCTGCTGCCCCGCCTCCAGAGCCCGCCGGACCACTCCACCGAGCCCCTGCCGCGCCCCCTGCTCGGCGGGGAGCCCGCGGACGGGGCACTCCCGTCCGGCTCCGGCGCGCTGGCGGACCTCGCCCCACTGCGGCGGTCGGCACGGGACTTCGGTGACGCCGAACTCCCCCTGCCGCGACTGCGCGAGGCCCTGTCGGCCCTGGGGACCGCGCTCGACACCGACCTGCCCGCCTCCGGCGGCTTCGGCGCCACCCTGGTCGCCCGCCGCGTCACCGGGCTCGCTCCCGGCGCCTATCCGGTCCTCGGCGGCGGTGAGCTGGCCGCCGAACCCACCGGCACCGCCCACGCGACCGCCGAGGACATCGTGCGCATCTGCATGGGGCAGGAACAACTGCGCCACACCTGCGCGGCCGTCGTCTTCCACGCGCGACACCAGGACATCTTCCGGCGCGGCATGCGCGGCGTCGACGAAGCCCTGCTGCGCTCCGGCGCCCTGGCCCACCTCGTCTATCTCGGAGCCACCGCGACCGGCACCGCGGTCACCACCATCGGAGGCTTCGACGCCGGCCGCTGGCACTCCCTGGCCGGACTCGCGGACGAGGACGAGGTCCTCTACGTCGCCATGCTCGGCACCCCCGGCACCTCCACGGTCAAGATCGACCGCCTCCCGCCCGCCCACGCCCACGGACAGCGGTGACGGCCGTGCTCTCCGACATCATCGCCCGCGCCCTGCGCGAGCACGGCGACGCACCCGCCGTCGCCGACCGGCGCACCGCCCTGACCTACCGCGAACTCGACGCGGCGGCGGACCGGCACGCGACCGGGCTCGGGTCCCTCCTCGCCGGCCGCGACCGGCCGCGCGTCGGCATCCAGGCCGCGAACTCCACCGACTACGTGGTGACGTACCTGGCCGCCCTGCGGGCCGGCTGCGTCCCCTTCCTCATCGACCGGGCCGCCGGCCCCCAGGAGACCGAAGGCATCCAGGGCGACTGCGGGCTCGACCTGCTGGTCCACGAGGACGTCACCCCCGTGCCCGGCCACGGCACCCTCGTCGCCGCTCCCGGCTCCCTGCACGTCACCCGCTTCCCCGAGGTGCCGGACCGCCCCGGGCTGCACCCGGACACGGAGGTCTGCCGCTTCACCTCCGGATCCACCGGCCGCCCCAGCTGCATCGAGTTCCGCGGCGACGCCGTGCATCGCGCGGCCCTCAACTGGGCCGAGGGAACCGGCCTTTCGAGCAGGGACACCATCCTGTGCTTCGCCTCGCTCTCCAACGGCCTGGCGTTCAACACCTCCCTGCTCTCCGCGTTCCTCGTCGGCGCGTGCCTGCGCCTGGGCGGCGGACTGCCGACCGCGGGAGCGGTCACCCGCACCCTGCGCGACAGCGGAGCCACCCGCCTGATCGGCTTCCCCGCCCTGTACGAATCCCTGGTCCGCAACGGATCGGGCCCCGGGCGGCTGCCCGCACTCCGCATGGCGATCTCGTCCGCCGCCCCCCTGGACCCGCGCACCAAGCGGCTGTTCGAGGAGAGCACGGGCGTGCCGCTGCAGAACTACTACGGCATCGCCGAGGCCGGGCCCCTCACCTACGCCGCCGACCCGCGCACCGACCCCGGGCTGGGACAACCCCTGCCCGGCGTCGAACTCCGCGCGGGCGCCGCCGGAGAGCCCGGCGTCGTCTCGGTCAGGAGCCAGTCCATGGGCACCCGCTACCTCAACGCCCCCGGCGCGCTGGAGCAGCGGATCGACCACGACGGCTTCTACACCACGGGCGATGTGGGGCACCTGCGGGACGGCAGCCTCGTCCTGACCGGACGCACCAGCCAGGTCATCAACATCGGCGGCCGCAAGATCGACGCGCTGGAGGTCTCCACGGCCCTCGCCGGAGCGCCGGGAGTGGCCGACGCGGTCGTCCTGGAGGTCACCGACCGGCACGGCACGGCCGCCCTCGCGGCGGTGCTCGCCGGAGCCCCCGGTCTCGACCCCGCCGCACCGCGCCGACACGTCGCCGCGCGCCTCGCCCCGTACAAGGTCCCCAGCCTCGTCCGCATCGTGCCCCGCATCCCCCGCGGCACCAGCGGCAAGCCCGCCACCGCCGAGCTGCGCCGCCTGTTCGACACCCCGCAGGACTTCCAGTGACCACACCCAAGGAGAACGCAGCCATGACGGCCTCCCCGGACCACATCCGCCCGCACCTCGTGCGCATTGTGCTCAGCTCGGCGGAGGGCGACCTGACAGAGAAGGACCTGGCCGCCGCCGGCTGGTCGCTGCCCCAGGTCAACTACTCCTCGCTGGCCTACATCCGCATGATCGACACGGTGGAGAACGAGCTCGGCGTCTACCTCGATCCCGAGGAGGAGAGCCAGCACTTCGAGACCATCGAGACCCTGGTCGAACTGGTCTGCCGTCACCTCCGCGAAGAGCAGGCCGTCGATGCCTGAGGCCGTCATCGGGATCTTCGGCACGGGCCGCCTCGCCCGGGCCGTGCGCCGGCTCGCCACGGAGGAGGGCCTCACCGCCCCGCTCCTCGACCCGCGGCGCCCCGAGCAGTGGGACCAGGTGCCCCCGCCCGGCGTCCTCGTCGACTGCTCGGCGCCCGAGGCCGTCGCGCACGCCACCGGTCTCAGCGCCCGCCTCGACGTCCCCCTCGTGGAGTGCGTCTCCGGGCTCGACGAACACCACCTGCGGATGCTGGAGGACAGGGCCGCCGGTACCGCCGTCGTCCTCGCCCCCAACCTGTCGCTGGGCAACTACCTCCAGACCCGCGCGCTGCGCGTCGTCGCCGACGTCGTCACCACCATGGAACGCGCGGGCGTCACCGGCGCCGTCCCCGAGGCGGCCGTCCTCGAGCGCCACCCCGCCGCCAAACGGCACCGGCCGAGCACCACGGCCTCCCGGCTCGCCCGCCAGTGGCTGCGGCACACCGGCAGGCCCGCCGCCGACACCGCCTCACTGCGCTGCGGCCCCGCCGTCAGCGACCACGAGATCCGGTTCACCTGGCCCGAGCAGTCCCTGACGCTCACCCACCGGGTGGACTCCCTCGACGCGGCCGCGGCCGGGGCGATCGGAGCCGCCCAGTGGGCCGCCGGCCACGCCCACGGCACGTACACCGTCCACCAGGTCTTCGACGACCTGCTGGCCACCATGGCGGCCCGGACCGCCGACGACGACCGGGAGGACACTCCGTGACCACGGGCACCGCAACCCTTCCGGCCTCCCGCGCCCCCCTCGCACGGGTGCCCGCCCGGCTGGCCGGCCAGATCGCCGCCGGGGCGCGCATGCTCTCCCTCGACGGCCACGACGACTTCAACCAGGGCCAGATATCCGCCCGGACACCCGGCTCCGACACCTTCTTCATCAAGAACGCCCTCTGCGGCTTCGACGAGGCCACCCCCGCCCAGGTGGTGGCCGCGTCCCTCGACCCCGACGCCCCGGTCGACCCGCTCGCGCCGCCGGAGCTCCCCCTGCACCAGGCGATCTACCGGGCGCGGCCGGACGTCAACGGCATCGTGCACAGCCACGCCCCGCACACCCTCGTCTTCGGCGCCACGGACCTCGAACTGCGCCCCGTCTCGCACGACGGCGCGCATTTCACCGACAATCTCGCCCTGTTCACCCGGACCAGCAACACGGTCCTGGACCAGGCCACGGGCGACGCCATCGCCGAGGCCCTCGGCGACGCCGAGGGCGTGCTGCTGCGCAACCACGGCGGGGTGATCGTCGGCAAGAGCGTGCGCCACGCCGCGGTCTTCGCCCAGGTCCTCGAACGAGCCTGCCGCCTGCAACTGCTCGCGGAGCAGAGCGGTGTGCCCTACACCTGGGCCACCGACGACGACGTCGCCCTCAAGCGGGACTTCATCTACGCGGACCTGTCGGTGCGCTCCTACTGGGACTACGCGGTCAGGCGCGTCAGGCGGGTCTGGCCCGAAGCCGCCACATGGAGATGAGCCCCGGCCGCCCCGACATCCTCGTGGCCTGTGCCACGGCGGCGACGGCGGCGGCCCACGCCCATCTGCTCAGCTCCGAGGAACTGCGCCGGGCCCGCAGGTACGCGCCGCACAGGGCACAGGAGTTCACCGCCGGACGCGCCCTGCTGCGCTGGGCGCTGGAACGCTCCCTGGGGCGCTGGACACGGACCTGCCGCATCGGCGCCACCGACCGCGGCAAGCCCGTCCTGGTGGACCTGCCGGACACCGGCATCAGCGTCTCGCACAGCCAGGGCACGATCGCCGTCGCCGTGGCCGGCGGCCGCACCGTGGGCATCGACGTCCAGGGCCCCGTGCCGCCCACCCCGGGGCTGCTGCGCCGCTGCTGCTCACCGGCGCAGCAGCGCGAGCTGGCCGCCCTGCCAGCCGAACGGCAGGGCGTCGCGGTCGCCCGGCGCTGGGCGATCCACGAGGCGTGCGCCAAGGCCACCGGCACCACGCCGATCAACCTGCCCGCCCCGTACCCGGGACCTCTGCTGGCCGACAGCGGAAGCCGCCGGGGCCTGCGCTGGCGGGTGCTGCACCCGCTGCACGGCGCGGCCGTCTGCGTCGCGTACGACGACCGGCCGCAGCCCCCGGCCACCCTCGCCCTGGCCCTGCTCGCCCCCCACCGGGCGCCCGACCCCCGCCCCCACCCACCGGAAGATGGACCGACGTCACGATGACAGCCCTGCCCCTCACGGAAAGCCTCCCGAGGCGCCTGCCGACGGAACAGGACGAGGTCGTCCGCGACCTGCTGGCGCTGACCGAGACCCTGGCCGACAGGGAACTCGCGCCCCGCGCGGACGAGTTCGAGGCCACCGCACGGTTCCCCCGCGACATCCTGCGCACGCTCGGCCGGGCCGGCCTCCTCGGCCTGCCGTACCCCACCGCACACGGGGGCGGCGGACAGAGCCACGAGACGCACGTGCACGTCCTGGAGATCCTGGCCAAGCGGTGGCTCGCGGTCGCCCAGTCGGTCAACATCCACGCCCTCGCGTGCTACCCGCTGGCCGCGTACGGCACCGAGGCCCAGCGCGAGCGGTGGCTGCCCGGGATGCTCGGCGGTGAGCAGCTCGGCGCGAACTGCATCTCCGAGGCCGAGGCGGGCTCCGACATCGGGGCCATCTCCAGCACGGCCCGGCGCGGCGAACAGGGCACCTACACCGTCGACGGCACCAAGGCGTGGACCAGCCACGCCGGACAGGCCGACTTCTACAACGTCTTCTGCCGCACGGGAGGCCCGGGCGTACGCGGACTCTCGCTGCTCCTCGCCGACGCCACCACCCCCGGTCTCCACGTGCAGCGCCCGGAGAAGAAGATGGGCGTGCGCTCCTCGCCCACCGCCTCGGTCGTCTTCGACGGCGCCGAGCTCGGGGCGGACCGGATGATCGGCAGGCCCGGCAAGGGGTTCCTGATCGCCTCCGGACTCTTCGACCGCGGCAGGCTCGGCATCGCCGCCTGCGCGGTGGGCCTCGCCTCCGCGGCCATGGAGCACGCCGTGGCGTACGCGAAGACCCGGCACCAGTTCGCCCGGCCCGTCATCGACTTCCAGGGACTGTCGTTCCTGCTCGCGGACATGTCCACGCAGATCGCCGCCGCCCGTGCCCTGGTGCGCGAGGCCGCGCGCACGCTGGACTCCGGTGCGAGCGCGTCGGCGGTCACCGCGGCCGCGGCCCGCGCGAAGCTCTTCGCCACCGACACCGCGATGCGGGTCACGACGGACGCCGTCCAGGCGCTCGGCGCCTACGGCTACGTCGAGGACCACCCGGTCGAGCGGTGGATGCGCGAGGCGAAGCTGCTCCAGATCATCGAGGGCACCAACCAGATCCAGCGCGTCATCGTCGCCCGGTCCCTGTGACCCGCCGACCCGAGCCCCGAGGGAGGAACAGCATGTCCCCACACCCGCCCCACGCGGCGGCCGAAGGCGCCGGAGGCGTCCCGGCCTCCGTCGACGTGGTCGTCGTCGGCAGCGGACCGGCCGGCGCGACCTACGCCCACCGGATCCACGCGGCGCACCCCACGGCACGCGTCCTCGTCGTGGAGGCGGGCCCCGCGCTCACGGACCCGCCCGGCCGGCACCTGACCACGATCACCGACGCCGGGGAACAGCAGCGCGCCCGCGTCGCCGCGCAGGGCCCCCGCCGGCGTCCGTACGCGACGGCCGCCGCCTCGGCCGTCGCGCACAACCAGAGCCCGCAGGAGCGGGCGCGTGCCCTCGTCGACAGGCCGGGCATGTTCGCCGTCGGCTCCGGCGACGTCACGGCCGACGGCCTGCCCGCCGCACAGCAGATGTGCGGCGTGGGCGGCATGGGCACCCTGTGGTTCGGCGCCGCACCGCGCGCGGGTGACGACGAGCGCGTCGACTGCGTGCCCCGAACCGCGCTCGACGAGGCCTACGCGACCGCGGAGCGCCTGCTCGGAGTGGACAGCACCCAGTGCGACGACTCCTCCTTCGCCGCGTACGTGCGCAGGCTGCTGGGCCGCGATCTCGACGCGGGACGCGCCCCCGACCGCACGGTGCGGGCGATGCCCCTGGCCGCCACCCGCGTCGGCGGCGAACTGGTGCGCCACGGTACGGACGTCATCCTCGGAGACCTCCCCACGGGTCCGGACGGCCCGGTCGAACTGCGCGCGAACACCCTGTGCGAGCAGGTGCTGATGCGTGACGGACGGGCCGCCGGCGTGCGCCTGCGCGACCGGATCACCGGAGCCGGCCACATCGTCCGCGCCGACTACGTCGTGGTGGCGGCCGACCCGCTGCGCACCCCGCAGCTGCTGTTCGCCTCGGGGGTGCGCCCCCGGGCGCTCGGGCGCTACCTCAACGAGCACCCGCAGGTCTCGGTCCTCACCGAGGTCCACGGGTACACCGCCGCCGGGGAGGAGGCGCCCGGTGGTGTCACCTGGATTCCGTACGAGGGCCGGAGCTACCCCTTCCACGCCATGCTGACCCGCATCGACCCCGCCACCGTGTCGAACGGCGCCCGGGCCCGGCAGGCGGACGCACCGCTGGTCGCGGTCCACCTGTTCACGTCCCAGCGCCCGCGGCCCGAGAACCGGCTCGAGTTCAGCGAGACCGAACGGGACTGGGCCGGCATGCCCGCCATGACGATCCACCACACCCTCGACGACGAGGACCGCGCGACGCTCGCGGAGGCCGAACAGGAGGCGCTGCGCCTGAGCGGCGTGCTGGGCCGCCCCGCCGAGGGCGAGCGGGCCTGGGTCCTGCCCTCGGGCAGTTCCCTGCACTACCAGGGCACCGTGCGCATGGGTGCGCACGACGACGGCACCAGCGTCTGCGACCCGGCCGGCCGGGTGTGGGGCGTCGACAACCTCTACGTCGCGGGCAACGGGGTCATCCCCACCCGCACGGCCTGCAACCCCACCCTCACCAGCGTCGCGCTGGCCGTCATCGGAGCCCGCGACATCGCGGACCGCATCAGCGACACCGAGGCCGCCGCGTCCGCGGTCGCCGCCACGCCGCACGGAGGGCAGGACACGTGATGCACACCCAGCTGGGCCGCACCGGCCTCCGCGTCAGCCGCCTGGCGCTCGGCACCGTCAACTTCGGCGGCCGGGTCGAGGAGGACGAGGCGCACGACCTCATGGACTACTCCCTCGACCGGGGCGTCAACCTGCTCGACACGGCCAACACCTACGGCTGGCGCGTCCACAAGGGACACACCGAGGAGGTCATCGGCCGCTGGCTCGGCAAGGACCCGTCCCGCCGTGACCGCGTGGTCCTGGCCACCAAGGTGGGCGACCCCATGGGCGACGGGGTCAACGACGCCGGACTGTCCGCCCGGAACATCGTCGCGGCGTGCGAGGCATCGCTCCGGCGCCTGGGGACGGACTGGATCGACCTCTACCAGATGCACCACATCGACCGGTCGGTGCAGTGGGACGAGGTCTGGCAGGCGATGGACCTGCTGGTGACCCAGGGCAAGGTCCGCTACGTGGGCTCGTCCAACTTCGCCGGCTGGGACATCGCGACCGCCCAGGCGGCCGCCCGGAGCAGGAACACCCTGGGCCTGGCCTCGGAACAGTGCGTCTACAACCTGGTGTGCCGCTACGCGGAACTGGAGGTCGTCCCCGCGGCCCTGGCCCACGGCCTCGGACTGCTCGTCTGGTCCCCGCTGCACGGCGGCCTCCTCGGCGGCGTACTGGCCAAGCAGCGCACCGGATCGGCCGTCAAGTCCGCCCAGGGCCGCGCGGCCCAGGCCCTCGCGGAGCAGCACGACACCGTTCACGCCTACGAGCGGCTCTGCGCCGAGCACGGCCTCGATCCCGCCGTCGTCGGCATGGCCTGGACGCTCTCGCGCCCCGGCGTGACCTCGGCGGTGATCGGTCCCCGCACACGGGCCCATGTCGACGGCGCGCTCCAGGCCCTCGAACAGCCCCTGCCCGAGCCGCTCACCCGCCGGCTCGACGAGCTCTTCCCTCCCGTGGGCCGGGGCGGTCCCGCCCCGGACTGCTGGCTCTCCTGAACCTCACGCACCCGAAACGAAGCGAAGGGAAACACACCCCATGAGCGAGAACACGTACACCGACCCGCGGATCGTCCCGCACGAGTCGGCGCAGGACAGGGACGCCCGCGAGCGCCTGACCAAGCTCCTCGTCGACACGCCGATCCCGCCGGAGTACCTGATCGACAACCTGCCGGTGTACCTGCGCCGCCAGCAGCTCGCCGACCTGCTCTCCATGGACGCGCTCTACCGCATGCTGCCCGAAGTGCCGGGCACCATCATGGAGTTCGGTGTGCTCCACGGCCGTCACCTGGCGACGCTCACGGCCCTGCGCAGCATCTACGAGCCCTACAACTCCCTGCGCCGCATCGTCGGCTTCGACACCTTCACCGGCTTCCCGGACGACATCAAGGACGTCGACAAGGTCAGCACCAGCGCCGTGCCGGGACGCTTCGCCACCCCGGACGGCGAGGTCGACCACCTGCGCGAGGTGCTGGCCGCCCACGAGGCCACCGAGCCCTTCGGGCACACCCAGCGCTCCTTCGTCGTCCAGGGCGACGTCCGCGAGACGGTCCCGCGCTATCTGGAGGAGAACCCTGAGACGGTCATCGCGATGGCCTACTTCGACCTGGACCTCTACCAGCCGACGAAGGAGCTCCTGCTGGCCATCAAGCCGCATCTGACCAAGGGCAGCATCCTGGCCTTCGACGAGCTGGCCCACCCCAAGTGGCCCGGGGAGACCACCGCCCTGCGGGAGGTCTTCGGCCTCGACATGGCCCCGCTGCGCCAGCTGCCGGGCCGCGAGCCCCCGGTCATCTACATGAAGTGGGGCGAGTGACTGCGCGCGTACCCGGTGGGGGAGGGTGCGCCGGCGGCCACGCTCCCCCAGGACCCTCCCGGCAGGGGGATGCCGCCTCCCCCTGCTGCCGCCCCGCCCCCGTCCCGGAAACGGCAACAAAGATTGTTCCCGTTTCCGGGGGGCCGCACCCTGGCGGTGGAGGTGATCGCCATGACCGGCGCACACATGGAGAACAGGGTCCGGACCTCGTACGACGTGATCGTCATAGGCGGCGGGGCGGGTGGGCTCAATGCCGCGCTCGTGCTCGCCCGGGCGCGGCGCAGTGTCGCCGTCGTCGATGCCGGGGAGCCGCGCAACGCTCCCTCGGCCCATATGCACAGCTTCCTCTCCCGTGACGGAGTGTCCCCGCTGAGCGTGCTGGAGACCGGGCGCGCGGAGATCGCGCGCTACGGGGCCGTGCGGATCGAGGGGCGTGTCGACCAGGTGGAGCCCCGCGACGAGGGCGGCTTCGTGGTGCGGCTCGACGGGGGCGCGTCGCTCGACGCGCGGCACGTCGTGCTGGCCACCGGACTGCGCGACCAGCTGCCCGAGATCCCCGGCGTCCGCGGGCTCTGGGGCGGCGACGTGCACTTCTGCCCCTACTGCCACGGCTACGAGGTACGGGACGAGAAGATCGTCGTGCTCGGAGTCCACCCGGCGTCGGCCGGGCAGGCGCTGCTGCTGCGCCAGTGGTCCCACGACGTCGTGTACGTCTCCCACGACCGCCCGCTCAGCGAGGACGAGCGGGAGCTCATGGACGCCCGCGGGGTCCGGGTGGTCGAGGAGTCCGTGACCAACCTGCTCAGCAAGGACGGGCGGCTGCACGCCGTCGAGCTCGCCGACGGGCGCACCGTCGACTGCGCCGGGGTCTTCCTCTTCCCGAAGATGACCCCGAACGACTCCGCCTTCGACGGGCTCGGCTGCGAGCGCGACGAGCAGGGCTGGCTGGTCACCGACCGCGCCGGGCGCACCAGCCGCCCCGGCCTCTGGGCCGTCGGCAACGTGGTGGACTCGCGCGCCCAGGCCGTCACCGCGGCCGGCATGGGAGCGGCTGCCGCGTTCGCGCTCAACCACGACCTGGTGGACGAGGAGATCGCGCGCGACCTGGCCGCCCACCGGGCCGCCGCCGGGGAGTCGGAGCCCGTGCCCGCGGCCTGATCGGCAAGCCCCCCTGGCGCCGCCTCCCCCCTCACGCCCGTCTCCGGCTCAGTCGCCGGAGGCGGGCGTCCGGCCTGTCGGCCTCGCGCGGATGTGCATGCGCTCGCCCTGGCGGCCGAAGAGGCTCAGGACTTCGACCGAGCCCTGCCCCGTGCTGCCGAACCAGTGCGGCAGCCGGGTGTCGAACTCGGCCACCTCGCCCGGGTCCAGGACGATGTCGTGGTCGGCCAGCACGAGCCGGAGGCGGCCGGAGAGCACGTACAGCCACTCGTACCCCTCGTGGGTGCACAGCTCCGGGGTGTCGCGGCTCGCCGGTAGGACCATCTTGTAGCTCTGCAGCGGGCCCGGCTGCCGGGTCAGCGGCAGCACCGTGTTGCCGTTCACCGCGTGCGGCTTGAGGCGCACCCTGGGGTCGCCCACGTCGGGCGCGCCGACCAGTTCGTCGATCGGGACCTGGTGGGCCTGGGCGATGGGCAGCAGCAGCTCCAGGCTGGGGCGGCGCTGGCCGGCCTCCAGACGGGAGAGGGTGCTCTTGGAGATGCCGGTCACCTCCGACAGGGCGGCGAGGGTCACGCCGCGGGCGGTGCGCAATCGCTTCAGTCGGGGACCGACGGCGGACAGGGCCTGGGCGATGGACGAGGGCTGCTCCACGCCGTCATTACATGCAGTCGTCCCGGAATTTGCAAAGACAGGTGCTGTTTTCGGACGCCCCCTCCCAGCCCCCGCCGCACTCGTCCCCCGACGCCCGACGCCCGACGCCCGACGCCCCGCCCGGCGCGCGTCGGGGGTGGGGCGCGCGCCGGGCGGGGCGGTCTTCGGGGGCGGCCCGCGTCAGAGGCCCATCGAGCGGCCGATCAGCTCCTTCATCACCTCCGTCGTCCCGCCGTAGATGGTCTGCACGCGGCTGTTGGCCCACTCGCGGGAGATCGCGCTCTCCTTGAGGTAGCCGTAGCCGCCGTGGATCTGGAGGCAGCGGTTGGCGATGTCCACCTGGAGCTCGGTCGTCCACCACTTCACCTTGGCGGCGTCCGTCACCGACAGGCGGCCGGCGTTCAGCTCGGCGACGCAGTGGTCGAGGAACACCTGCGCGACGGTCAGCTCGGTGTCCATGGTGGCCAGTTGGAAGCGGTTATGCTGGAAGCCGCCGATCGGCCGGCCGAAGGCCTCGCGGGTCTTCGCGTACTCCAGGGTGTCGGCGAGCATCCGTTCCGCCGCCCCCACCGCCACGGTCGCGATGCTCAGCCGCTCCCGGGGCAGTCCGGCCATCATGTAGGCCAGGCCGGCGTTCTCCCTGCCGATGAGGTTCTCGGCCGGCACCCGGCAGTCGTCAAAGAACAGCTCGCAGGTGTCGCTGGCGTGCCAGCCCAGCTTCTCCATGCGGCGCCCGCGGGTCAGGCCGGGCGTGCCGCGCTCCACCACCAGGAGGCTGATGCCCTGGGCCCCGCGGTCGGGGTCCGTCTTCACGGCGACGACGACCACGTCGGCGTTCTCGCCGTTGGTGATGAAGGTCTTCTGCCCGTTGAGGACGTACGAGTCCCCGTCGCGGACCGCGGTCGTACGGATGTCGGCGACGTTGGAGCCGGCGTCCGGCTCGCTCATCGCGATGGCCGCGATCAGTTCGCCCGCGCACAGGCCGGGCAGCCAGCGCTTGCGCTGGTCCTCGGTGGTCCGCTCCGCGAGGTACGTGGCGATGACGTCGTTGTGCGCGACGAAGCCGGGCGCGGTGGCCCGGGCCCACATGATCTCGCGCTGGAACACCGCCGGGTAGCGGTAGTCCGGCTCGCCGCCCCCGCCGTACGCCGGGTCGACGCCGATGCCGAGGAGCCCGGCCCGGCCCGCCGCCCGCCACACCTCGCGGTCGACGATGCCGTCCCGCTCCCAGCGGGCGTGGTGCGGGAGAACCTCCCGGGCGAGGAACTCCCGGCAGGTCTCCCGGAACTGCTCGTGCTCCGGCTCGTACCGGATCGGCGGGCGGCTGCCTCGGTGCTGTGTCACGGCTCAGTCCTCCCCGGGGCCGGTGTCGTCGGTGATGATCGTCAGCGTCTCCGCGGGATGCCGGACGGCCGCGAAGTGGCCGCCCTCGATCTCTACCCGGCGGACCGGCGCGGAGCTGTGCGCGTCCCACGGCCAGACCCGCTCCGGCGGGGCGTGGACGTCCTCCCGCGCGGCGATCAGGGTGAGCGGGAAGTCCACCCGCAGGCCCGCCGCCTCCCGGGCGAACTCCGCCCGCACGCAGTCGTCCTCGCGGAGCATCCGCAGCAGGATCCGGCTCATCGTCGGTTCGGCGAGGACCGCCGGCGGGGTCCCGCCGTCGGCGGCGGTGCGGGCGAGGAGCTCGTCGTCGGGGACGGCGGCGAGCAGGGCACCGGGCCGCTGGAGGGCGGGCGGGACCGCCCCCGACAGCACCGACCGGACCGGCTTCACCCCGGTCTGCCGGGCGACGTGCTCGGCCACCGCGAGGCTCATGGTGGCACCGAAGCTGTGCCCGAAGGTCGCCCAGCGCAGTCCGGGGGACCGCTCGCGCTCGGCCAGCAGGTCGGCCGCCACCTGCTCGGCCATGGCCCGTACCAGACCGTGGTAGTTGACCGCCTTGCGCTCCTGGCGGCGCGCGCCGCGGCCGGGGGCGTCCACGCCCCGGATCCGCAGCCGGGGCTCGCCCAGCGGCTGCCAGCCGCGGTAGACCTGCGAGGTCGCGCCCGCGTGCGGGAAGCAGTAGAGCCGCACCGGAGGGCTCGTGACAGGGTGCACGGTCATTCCTCCATGCTCCGGGCCAGCTTCTCGGCCAGCATCAGGGTGGTCAGGTTGGTGGGGGCGCTGGGGATCGTCGGGAAGAGCGAGGCGTCGACGATCCGCAGGCCGCGGGTGCCGTGCACCCGACCCTCCTGGTCGGCGACGGCGTACGGATCGGAGTCCGGGCCCATCCGGCACGAACCGGCGGCGTGCCAGCCGGGGTTCATGATGTGACGGACCCCGCTGCGCAGCACGCCGTCGTTGGCGACCATCCGGTCGCTCCAGAACTGCGTCCGCGTCAACCGGGCCGACAGGCCGGGGGAGCGCAAGAAGCCCCACGCCCTGCGGACCCCGTGGCAGAGGCGCTCGACGTCCTCGGGATCGGTGCCGAGGCCGAGTTCGATCACGGGCGCGGCCAGCGGGTCCGCGCTGTCGAGGAAGACCCGGCCGCGGGAGCGGGGGCGCAGCAGCATCACCGACATGCCGACGACCAGGGGCCAGCCCAGCCGGTCGACGAAGCCGGGGATGGTGTGGCTCTCCACGTTGTTGAGGAGGCCCGTCTGGATGTCGACGTCCTCGTCGAAGCCGCTGCTCATCCGGGCCGCCACCTGGCGCCAGGGCAGTCCGGGGGTGCACACGCCGTCGGCCGGCCGGGACCAGATGACGACGGACGGGTGGTCGACGAGGTCGCGGCCCACCCCGGGCAGGTCGGCCACCGGGTCGATGCCGAGGGCCCCGAGCAGGGCCGGGTCGCCGACGCCGGAGCGCTGGAGGATCGCGGGGGTGCCGACGGCACCGGCGGCCAGGATCACGTTCCGGGCGCGGAGGGTGTCGAGCCGTCCGTCCCGTTCGGTCTCCACGCCGACGGCGCGGGTGCGGTCCCGCGGGTCGAACAGCACCCGGGTGACCCGCACTCCGGGGCGTACATGGAGCCGGGGCAGCTCGCGGACGCCGGAGAGGAAGGCGGTGGCGGCGTCGATCCGCTCGCCGTCGACGGTGTTGCCGGGGATCGGGCCGACCCCGGCCTCCTCCCCGGAGTTGAGGTCGGGAAGGTCCGCCACGCCCTGGCGGCCGCACTCCTCCCAGAAGGCGGCGTCCAGCGGGTGGACCCGTTCGCGCGGGGTCCGCCGGATCGGGAGCGGCCCGCCGTCGCCGTGCGCCGCGGAGCCGGGGTGGTCGGCGTCGTTCTCGATGGCCCGGTAGAAGGGCAGCACCCGCTCCCAGGACCAGTCGGGGTTGCCCAGCGCCGCCCAGTCGGCGAAGTCGCGGGGCAGCCCGCGCAGGGCGATGGCCCCGTTGACGGCGGAGCCGCCGCCCACGACCTTGCCGAGCTGGTAGGGGAAGCGTTCCCAGAGGGCGCGGGCCGGGTCCGCGGTGCCGTCGCCGCCCTTGAGGAGGTCCTCCAGGCGTCCGCTGCTGCGGAGGTTGGCCCGGTAGTCCCAGTTGAACCCGGCGAGGACCAGCCGGCCGGCGTCGGCGAGCGGGTGGGCGCGGTCGCGGGGGACCGGCTGGTCGGGGCCGGCCTCCAGGAGGAGGACGGTGCCGGAGTCGCGGGCGGCGAGCCGGGCGGCGACGAGTGCGCCGGCCGAGCCGCCGCCGACGACGACGTGGTCCCACTCGGCGACGGCGGAGTCCGGGGCGCCCGCCGGGGTCGTGGTCATACGGCGGACTCCTCGGTCGCCGGAGCCTGCGTGGACGGAGTGGACGGAGTGGACGGAGTGGACGGCGCGGCCGATGCGGGTCGCGCCGACTCCGCCGCCGGGGCGATCAGTTCGGCGAAGGACGAGATCGAGGCGTTCATGAAGAGGCCCTCGACCATCTCCTGTTCCATGTCGGCCTCGATGCCGAACTCCGCGCGGAGCACCGTGAGCAGGCCGACCGCGTGCAGGGAGTCGCCGCCGATGTCGAAGAAGCCCTCCTCGACGCCGAAGTCCTCGTGCCCGAGCTGCTGGGACCAGAGCGCGAAGAGGCGTTCCTCGATCCGGCTGCGCGGGGCGACCCGGCCGCCGGCGGCCTCGGTGTCGTCGTTCCACGGCGTCGGCAGCGCCTTGTGGTCGATCTTGCCGTTGGTGGTCAGCGGCAGGGTCTCCAGCGTGAGGAAGCGGCTGGGCACCATGTAGCCGGGCAGGACCGCGGCCAGCGCCTCGCGCAGCTCGACCGGGTCGGGTGCGGCGCCCGCCTCGGGCACCACGTACGCCGCGATCTGCCGCTGACCGGTCCGGGCGTGGGCGGGCGCGGTGACCAGGGCGGTGCGCACGTCGGGCCGGCGCAGCAGCGCGGCCTCGATCTCGCCGAGTTCGACGCGGTAGCCGTTGATCTTCACCTGGAAGTCCTCGCGGCCGAGGATCTCGATGTCGCCGCCGGGCAGGTAGCGGCCGAGGTCGCCGGTCCGGTAGATCCGCTCCCCGCTGACCGGGTGGACCGGGAAGCGTTCCGCGGTCCGCCCGGGGTCCCCCAGGTAGCCCTGGGCCACGCCGGTGCCGCCGATGTGGATCTCGCCGGTGACGCCGACGGGGGACGGCTCCTGCCACTGGTTGAGGACGTGCATGGTCTGGTTGGCGAGCGGCTTGCCGTACGGGATGCTCGACCACTCCGGGCGGACGGTCTCGACGGGGTGGTGGATCGACCAGATCGAGCCCTCCGTGGCGCCGCCGAGGCTGATCACCCGCATCGCGGGGAGCTTCTCGCGGATGCGGGCCGGCAGGTCGACCGGGATCCAGTCGCCGCTGAGCAGCGCGAGGCGGAGCCGGCAGCCGCGCGGCACCGCGCCCTCGCCCAGGGCGTCGATCCACATCCGCATGGGCGCCGGCACGCTGTTCCAGATGGTCACCGCGTACCGGCCGACGAGCTGGGACCAGTGCGCCAGGTCGTTGCCGCGCGCGGGGTCGGGCACGACGACGGTCCCGCCGGCCCCGAGGACGCCGAACAGGTCGTACACGGACAGGTCGAAGCCGGCCGGGGCGAGCGCCATGGTGCGGTCGTCGGGGCCGACGTCGAAGCGCCGGTTGATGTCCTGGACGGTGTTGGCGGCGCTCCGGTGGGTGATCATCACGCCCTTGGGCTCGCCGGTGGAGCCCGAGGTGAAGATGACGTACGCGAGGTCGTCGGGCCCCTGCCGGGTGCCGGGCGCCCACTCCGGGCAGGCCAGCGTCTCCGGGTCCTCGGGGGTCAGCACGGTCACGCCGTCCGGCCAGGCGAGCGACGCGCGCAGCTCGGGGTCGGTCACGACGGCCCGCACCGAGCAGCGGTCGAGCAGCCGCAGCCGCCGCTCCTCGGGCAGTTCGGGGTCGATGGCGACGTAGGCGGCGCCGGTGTGCAGGACGCCGAGCAGCGCGGCGTACTGCGCGGCGCCGGGCCGCATCGACACGGCGACGATCTCGTTAGGCGCGGTGCCGGGGGAGCGGAGCAGCCGGTGCGCGATCCGGTGGGCGGACTCGGTGAGCTGCCGGTACGTGGTCTCCGCACCGGGCGTGATCACCGCGGGCGCGTCGGGGCTGCGGCGGGCCGACTCGGCGACCAGCTCGTGGAGCAGCGCGGCGGGGATGTCCTGGGCGGTGGCGTTGGCCCGGTCGCGCTCCGCGGCCTGCGCGGCCGGCAGCGGCACGACGCCGCGGGTGGCGTCCCAGAGGTCCGGCTCGTCGGTCAGGCGGTCGAGCAGCGTGGTGTACGCCGCGAACATGGCCTCCAGGGTGCCGGCCGGGAACAGGCCCTCGACGGCGTTCCAGTTGACCGAGAGCCGGCCGTCGAGCTCCAGGATCTGGTTCTCCAGCCACACCTGCGGCGTACGGCTGTGGTCGTGGACCAGCGGCCCGAAGGACTCCAGGCGTCCGGCGCCGGGCGCACCGCTCCCGCCGGCCCCGAGCGTGCTGGAGAAGACCACGGGCAGCGACGCCCGGCCGTCGTCCCGGCGGCGGGCCAGGTCGCGCAGCACCCGGATCCCGCCGTGCGGGTGTGCCAGGTCCTCCAGGAGCCGCTGCTCCAGGTCGCGGGCGCGCCGGACGAAGCTCTCCTCGGGGCGGCCCCCGACGGCCAGGAGGCTCGGGTCGAGGAAGTTCCCGATGACGTCCTCGATCCGCGGGTGCAGGCCGAGCCGGTGGAACTGGGTGACGGTCAGGGTGAACTCCTGCCGCCGCGACCAGGTGCGCAGCACCTCCGCGTAGGCGGCGAGCAGCACTCCGGACGCCGTCAGGCCGTGCCGCTCGGCCGCCGCCCGGAGCGCCGCCCAGCGTGCGGGGGCGAGCTGCGCCCGGTGCCGTACGAAGCCGGGGGTGCCGAGCTGCTCCGGCGCGGCGGCCAGGGGGAGTTCGGGCGCGCCCGGGAGGTCGGCCAGGCGGTCCGCCCAGTAGGCGGCGGACTCCCGCCCCAGGGCGTCGCCGCGCAGCTCCTCCCGGGCGAGGACGTAGTCGCGGAAGGAGACCTCCGGCGGTTCGGGCCGCCACGCCGGGTCGTCGTAACATCGGCGCCACTCGTCCATGAGGCGGTGGAGCCCGCGCATGTCGAGGAAGAGCAGGTCCGCGGTGACGTGGAGGCGCATCCGGTCCTCGTCGAGCCGGGTGGCGCGGACGTCGAGGAGCGGGGCCCGGTCCAGGGGCATGAGCAGGCCGGTCAGTTCGGAGCGCAGCTGCTCCAGGGCGGCCGACCTCTCCGCCTCGGACCGCCCGCGCAGGTCCGTGACACGGATGTCGTACGGCTCCACCTCGGCCGCGGGGACGACGCGCTGGGTCTGGTCGGTCCCGGCCACCGTGCGCAGGGCCTCGTGGCGGGTGATCACGGTGTGCAGGGCGCCGGCGAGCCGGTCCGGGTCGAGCGCGGGACAGTCGAACTCCAGGTAGTACTGGCTGGAGATGCCGCCCAGTTCCAGACCCTTGTGGCGGCCGATCAGGTACGCCTGCTGGATGTCGGTCAGCGGGAAGGGGTCGTGCCGGTGTTCCGGCCGCGGCTTGAGTTCGAGGAGCCGGTCCTCGTCCAGGCGGGGGTGACCGGCACCGCCGCGCAGCCTTGCGAAGAGATCCTCCATCGTCGTCCGTCCCTTTTCCTCGGATGCCCTGCCGGGCTTTCGAATTCCCTTGCGAGAAGCGACGTTAGGGACTGCGGCCAAACGGTCTCAATACGGTGGGACCGTAGGGACGACCGAAGGATTTCCGGGCCGCCGCACGCCCGCCGGACTTTCGCTGGACCGGCTCTGGACGCGCCCTGTCACCCCCCGAAGGCGCCCTTGACCTGCGGCGGGACGACGGCGGCATCATCAGCCCATGGGAATTCGAAACTCCCCGGAGTCGACCGGGAAACGCATACTCATCGGTGCCACCGGATCCATCGCGGTGACCAGGCTCCCCGCCTACGTCGAGGCGATGCGCCGACAGATCGAGGGCAGCACGTTCACCGTTCTGATGACCCACACGGCCACCTCGTTCCTTTCCCCGGAGAGCGTCGCGCTCTTCGCCGAAAGGGTGGTGAGCGGGGAGTCCCCGGCGGACTGGCCGACCGACAAGCCCTCCCGGCTCGCCGCCGACCACGACATCCTCGCGGTGCTGCCGTCCACCGCCCACACGCTCGCCTCGGCCGCCGCCGGCGCCGCGCCGAACCGTCTCCTCACGGTCGCGCTGTCGGTGGACTACCCGGTGGTCCACTTCCCGGTGATGGGCGCGAAGATGTGGCACAAGCCGGCCGTGCAGCGGAACATCGCGCGGATCCGCGAGGACGGCGGGCTCGTCAACGAGCCCGAGTGGCACGACGGTTTCGACCCCACCACCGGGACGGCCAGCCGCCACCCGGCACTGCCCGCGCCGGAGACGGTGGCGGCGGTGATCGAGGACCTCCTGGCCAAGCAGCACACGCTGTCCTGACGCCCGGGACCCCGGGGCCCCACGTCCGGGCCCCGGGCCCCGGACGCGCATCAGGGCCCCGCCGTGACCGGCGGGGCCCTGATCCGTGCCTGCGCGTGCTGCCGAACCGCCGCGCCCCGCGGGGGACGGGGCGCGGCGGGCGGCTACTCGGCGACCGCCGTGGCCTCGATCTCGATGAGGAAGTCGGGCTCGGCGAGGGTGGCCACCCCGACCAGGGTGGTCGGCTTCACGACGTCGGCGCCGATCCGGGCGGCCGCGCGCTCGGCGCCCGCGGTGACCGCCTCCCACTTGTCGAGCGACCAGTCCTTCGCGTAGATCGTCAGCTTCACGACGTCCTCGAAGCTCGCCCCGGCCGCCTCCAGACCGGCGGCGATGTTCAGGTAGACCTGCTCGGTCTGCGCCGCCAGGTCGCCGGTGCCGACCGGCTCGCCGTCCGCGGTGCGCGGGGTCTGGCCGCTCAGGAAGATGACGCGGCTTCCGGTGCCGACGGCCAGCTGGTGCCAGCCGTACGGCTTGGTGAGGCTGGGCGGGTCGATGTTCTCGACAGCCATGGAGTGTCCTTTCGGGTGGGACCGATCGCGGTGGACGGGTGCGGGAACGCGCCGGTGGTCAGCGGTACTCGCGGCAGGTCGCGTAGTACTTCCGCAGCAGGCTGACCAGTTCCGGGTCGAAGCGGGAGGCGAAGAGGAGCTCGGCCGGCGGGGTGAACTCGGGGTCGAGCTCCTCGGCCCAGGCGAGGGTGGCCGGGCGCAGGTCCATCTCGATCCACTGGTGCCACTCGACGGGGATCGTCCAGTCCTGCTCGTACCCGATGCCCATCTGGTGGTCGATGAGGAGGTCCACGATCTCCTCGCGCGTGCCGGTGCGGTACGGCTGCCTCAGCGGAGCGAACCGGTCGAGGTCGGCCTGCGGCTCCTCGCCGAGGATGCGGGCGGCGAAGTCCCGCGCGAGCAGCGGCGACAGGTGCAGGCCGTCCCGGTAGGTGCCGGTCATGATGGTCAGGCCCCGCATGCCGCCGTCGCCGAGCAGCGGGAAGCCGTCCATGGAGACCGGCCGGTTGCCGACCTGGACCTTGGTGACCTCGCTGTTCCAGAGGTTGCGGCGGACCTGGCGGTGGGCGCACTGGAGCAGGAAGACCAGGTCGCGCATCTCGGGGGTGTCGCGCGGCTCCACGGCGATGACGTTGGTCGCGCCGACGTAGACGTGTCCGTCGCCACGGGGCACCACGTGCAGGCCGCACGCGAAGGAGCGGTTCGGCGTGCGGATGACGCTGTCCGGGCTGGTGCCGTCCTGCGTCCTGATCAGCGAGGAGACGCCGTAGCCGCTGACCAGCCGGGGGATGCGGGGGCCCACGGGCAGGCTGTCCAGGAGTTCCTGGGTGCGTGCCCCGGCGGCCAGGGTGACGTGGTCGGCGGAGATCGTGCGGCCGGAGGCGAGCACGACGCCGGTGACCCGCTCGCCCTGGTACTCGACGCGGGTGGCGAACTCGGGGACGAGGGTGACGCCGGCCCGGACCGCGGCCGATTCGAGCCGCTCCAGGAGGGCGGCGGCGTTCACCGCGTGCTCGCCGGGTATGTGGAAGGCCTTCAGCGGACGGGAGATCGGCTCGGCGTCGACCCAGTCGAGGTCGGCCGGCTCGACGTTCTCGAACGGCTCCTCGTAGCGGGTGAGTTCGGCCTGGATGGCGTTGTAGTTGGCATCGTCGATCTCGGCGGTGCCGATGGTGTTGAGGACGACGGTGGTCCCCTGGGCGGTCCTGACCGGCGCGCCCTCCGTCTGCTCCTCCAGCTCCTCCAGCCACGGACCCCACATCTCGGTCGCCTTGATGCCGAGTTCGAGCTTGTGGCGACCGTGCTCGGTGGCCAGCAGCGAGGTGGTGACCTCGCCGAAACAGCCGAGCATGGCGCCGGCCGCGGCCGATCCCGCCCAGGGCCGGTGGGGTTGGCCGAGCACGGCGACGCGCTGGCCGCGTCGCGCCAGGACCCAGGCGAGCGACAGTCCCAGGACTCCGTTACCGGCGATGACGGTGTCGAAGCCGGTGCCGACCGCGTCTGCGTTCCTGTTGGCGTTCATCAATGTCCAATCTCCCGGGGCACGGCAGGGCGCCCCGATGGGTGTGGGTGGGTCGATGGCGTCGGAACTGCTGGTGCGTGGTGCGGGGAAGGTGCGCGGGAGCGGCGCGGGTCAGCGGCGCCGGAACTCGTAGAGGGTGAAGTCCATGTGGACGATGCCGCGTTCGTCGGTGTGCGCCGCGACCACGGGCGAGTCGCCGAAGTCGGCGGCGGGCAGCTCGACGGACTCGGTCCGCAGGCGCTTGCCCTCGAAGCCGGCCTCGTCGGCGGCACGCAGCATCTTGAAGGGGTTGCCCATGGCCTCGCTGGTGCCCAGGTAGACCCGGCCGTCGGGGGCCAGATGGCGGACCACGTCCCGGAAGAAGCGGTTCACCAGGCCGTACCCGGGGTCGAAGACCGCGCGCTCGATGTGCCCGGCGTACGGGCGGTCGGCGGGCGCCTCGATGAAGGGGGTGTTCCAGAAGACCGTGTCGAGCCGCTCGTCGGCGTCCAGCCCGTCGAAGAGATCGCTGGTCAGCGCGGTGAACCGGTCGGCCACTCCGTGCCGTTCGGCGTTGCGCCGGGCGTTCTCCACGGCGGCCGGGTTGATGTCGGTGGCGAGCACCCGCGCGGCCCCGTGCTGCGCCGCGAGCACCGCCGCGATGCCGGCGCCGCAGCCCAGCTCCAGGAAGCGGGTGCCCCGCTCGTACGGCACCCAGGACGCGAACAGGCCGGGACCGGGGTCGGTGTAGGGCGGGAACACCTCGGGCAACAGGTCCCATTCCCTGCCGAGCAGCGAGAAGGTCGACTGCGTGGGGCGGTCGGGGCTCTGAATCTGTGTCACGACCCAGGTGCCGAGTTCGTAGCCCAGCTCGTTGTCCATGAGGTCCTCCCTGTGGGGGAGCCGGCGGAGAGTCCCGGGGGACGGAGCTCTCCGCGGCTACCGGTGGTGTGTCATGACGGTGGTCAGTTGTCCGCGACCGCCTGCGCGGTCGTGCCCGCCGGGGCGCTCGCGGTCTCGGCGGTGCGGGCGGCCCGGTTGCGGGCCATCGTGCGCTCGACCAGGACGACCGGGATGGTGAGGACGGCCAGTCCCGCGCCCAGCCACGGGATCGAGGTGAGGCCGGCACCGGCGCCGAGGGCCACGCCCGCGAGGACGGGGACCACGCTGATGCCGAGCTGGAACATGGAGACGGCGGTCGCCCCGGCGAGCGTTGGCGCGCCGGACGCGACGGTGAACACCCGCCCGTAGATCGCCGGGTTGAGGACGAAGCCGGCGACGCCCAGGAGCAGGACGAGCGGGACGACGGCCACCGCGTACTCGGCGAGGAGCGCGAGCAGCACCGAGCAGACGAGGATCCCGCCGGCCCCGATGAGCAGGGCGTGGTGGGGGCGTCCGTCGGCGATCCGGCCGCCGATGGAGAGGCCGATGAAGGCCCCGATGCCGAAGAGGACGAGGATGCCGGGCACCCACACCGAGTCGACACCGGTGATGTCCGTGAGGAAGGCCGCGAGGTAGTTGTACGAGATCATGTACGCGGCGGTGCTGAGCAGGGTCGCGGCGTACACCACCCACAGCTGCGGCTGCCGCATCGTCCGCAGCTCGCGCTTCACGCTGGGCTCCTGCGCCGCCTTGGTCGCGGGCACGGCGACGATCGTGGCGACCGCGCTCAGCACGGTCAGCGCCACCACCGCCCAGAACCCGCCCTGCCAGCCGGTGAAGTGGCTGAGGAAGGCGCCGGCCGGGCCGCCGGCGACCATGGCGATGCTGAGGCCGCTGACCACGACGCCGGAGGCCCGGGCGGTGCGGTCGGGGGTGACGAGGGAGATCGCGGTGACCGCGGCGACGGCCCAGAACCCGGCGTACGCGAGGCCGATCAGGAAGCGGGTGACCAGCAGCACGGTGAAGTCGTCGGTCAGCAGACCGACGGCGACGCCGGCGGCGAACACCGCCTGGGAGATCACCAGGGTCGTCCGGCGCGGCCAGCGCAGGGTCAGGACGGCCAGCGGAGGCCCGCCGATCACCACGCCGATGGCGAAGGCCGAGATGAGGGCGCCCGCGGAGGAGAGGGAGATGTCGAGGTCGTCGGCGATGTCCGGGAGGACGCCGGCGAGCAGGAACTCGGCGCTGCCCATCGCGAACAGGCTGAACGCGAGCAGGTAGACGGCGAGCGGAAGCCGTCCGCCGGCCTTGGGCGCGGCCGCTTCCTGGGGCTCGGTCTGGACGCTCATCGGTGGCCGCCTCCCGTCTGCGTGCCGGCGGTCGCCGGGGTCGGGGCGGGGTGCGGGACGGCGGTGGGGCGGGGGGCGGCGACGGGGTGCGGGGGGACGCGTCGCACTGCCCCGGGGGTGGCCAAACGCATGAGCGGACTCCTCGTTGAGACGGTTCGGGCAGGTGGATCAGGGCGGGTGCGCGCCGGTCTGCCGGCCTCGGCGGTCCGCCGGATCGTGGTGATCACCAGTGGCCCCCATGCTGGAACCGGGCTCCGCGTGCGGACAACATTTGTTGCCGATACCGGGACGGCGCGGGGGCCCGGGGGAGGGCCGGTTCCGGCGGGCGCCCCGGGGGCCGCGCCGGCCGGCGCCCCGGAGGCCGGGCCCGGGGTCACTCGTCACCGGGTACGCCCTCGCCCCAGCCCCACTTCTTGATGGTGGTGCGGCTGCCGGGGCCGACGCCCGGCTGCGAGTTGGCCATGGCGCGGCGCGAGCCGAACTCGATGTAGCCGACGAAGGCCGAGCGGAACTCGGCGTCCTCGGGCAGCCCGACCTCGTCCATCGCCGTCAGCATCAGCTCCACCCAGCGGGCCCGCTGCTCCGGCTTGATGGCCCGGCCCCGGTGGCGGGAGACCATGTGCGGGTAGCCGCCGTGCTGCTCGGTGTAGTGCGTCGGCCCGCCCAGCACCTCGCCGAGGAAGGTGGCGACGTGCTGGGGGTGGTCGTCGTCCATGTGCCGGAAGAGCGGGGCGAGGATCTCGTCCTTGCGGACGCGCGCGTAGAACGCCTCGGTGAGCCGCTCCAGCGCCTCGGTGCCGCCGATCCATTCGTAGAGGGTGGGTACGGGGGGCGCGGCCTGGTGCCGCGCCGGGTCCTGGTCCGTGGCCGGGTCCGTCACTGTGTCGCCTCTCTCGGGTGTCTGCTGCGGTGGGGAGCGGGAAGGGGGCCGGGGCGCGGGTGGGAAGCGGGGCGCCGGGCGGGGGAGGTGTGGGCGGGAAGGGGTCGGGGTCAGGCCGCGTAGAGGTCGAAGGTCGGGGTCGGCCGGCCGCCGTGGGCGGGGGCGTCCAGGCGCGGATCGACCGAGAGCATCGCCTGGTGCAGCCGCTGGAGTCGCGGGGCGGGCTCCAGGCCCAGCTCCTCGACGAGCCGCCGCCGCAGGCCCCGGTAGAGCTGGAGCGCCTCGGACTGGCGGCCGGCGCGGTAGAACGCCACCATCGCCTGGGCGTGGAGCCGTTCGTTGGCGGGGTGGAGGCGGGTCAGCTCGACGAGCTCGGCGAGGAGCTCGCCGTGCAGCCCGAGCCGCAGTTCGGCGTCGAGCCGGCGTTCGGTGGCGAGCAGCCGGGCCTCTTCGAGACGGGCGGCGTGGATCCGCAGCGCCGCCCCGGCCCGTACGTCCACCAGGGCCGGGCCCTTCCACAGCGCGAGGGCCTCGCGCAGCAGCCGGGCGGCACGGGCGCTGTCGCCGTCGGCGAAGGCGCTGTGCCCGGCCTGCGCGGCGCGCTGGAAGGCGAAGGCGTCGACGTCGCTCTCGGCGACGCGCAGGAGGTAGCCGTCGTGGCCGGTGGCCAGCAGGGCCCGTGCCCGTGCGGCGCCACTGCCCGCGCCCGTCCCCTCCGTGCCGTACGGCCCGCCGAGGGCGGCGGCCAGGGACCGGCGCAGCCGGAGGACGTAGGTCTGGAGGGTGCTGTGCGCGCTGCTCGGCGGCAGCGCGCCCCAGAGTTCCTCCTTGAGGACGGCCACCGGGACGGGGTGGCCGGGGTGGAGCGCCAGGAGCGCCATGATCTGCCGTGTCTTCGCCGCGCTAGGGACGACCGGGGCTCCGGCCGTCTCGGCGTGCAGCGGGCCGAGAATCCGTATCCTCACGTGTCCTCCGTCCATCGCCCGGGTGCCGTCCGGATCGGTTCCTTTCCGGATCGGCCGTTCTGGGAAGGAACGTAGGAGTGCGGGGGTGAGGGCCTCAATACGGTGGGACCGTAGGGCTGACCGAAGAATCTGCGGGGGTGCGTTCCTACGGGCCTGGTGCGGGTGCGTTCGGTAAGCGCGGGCAAGGGGTGCGGGTGGCGCGCCGGGACCGTGGGACGGGGCTTACGGGAGGGGCGCGGATTCCGGACATGCCGAAGGCCCCCGAGGGCGGGCGCGCTTCGGGGGCATTGCGGAAGTACGGGCGCTGCTAATCTCCTTAGTTAATTCGTTCTCCTTTTCCGTCGCTGATCGGATGTGGCCAAGGTGACGAATTCACCGGCCGGATTCAGCGGTCGGCGAGGGGTCGGCACAAACGCGCGGTGTGCACGGTGACGGCGGTCAGGTAGAAGGCGTCGGGCCGCCACAGGACCCCGGTGCAGGCGTCCCCGTCGAGGAGCTGCTCGACGGTGAGCCGGTCGACGAGGTCGAGGCGCTCGCCGAGGCCGGCGAGCAGTTCCCGCAGCCGGGCGTGGAGGTGTCGCCGCACCGGGACGTCGAGCGGGGCCGGGAACTCGATGAGGAAGGTGCGGGTGCCGGCGGGGACCAGCCCGGCCGAGGCCAGCATGCAGGGCCAGTCCTCGACCACGGAGGTCGCCCCGGGGAGCCGGGACCGCCGGGCCGTGACCTGCTCCTCGGCCGCGGCGTCCAGGCGCGCCTGGAGTCCGGGCCGCCCGATGCCGATGTCCCGCGGCAGGAAGCGCGGTGGCAGACCGCGTTCGGCGACGGCGAGCAGTCCGCCGGGCCGCAGTGCGGCGGCCATGCTCCGCAGGGCGGCCTGCTGGTCGCCGAGGTGGCGGCAGACGTTCCCGGTCCAGATGAGGTCGACGGGGCCGGACCGGGCGAACTCCTCGGGCCGTTCGGCCCGCCGCGTGGTGATCCGGTCGGCCAGTCCGTGCTCGGCGGCCAGGGCGCGGGCCCGGGCGAGCATGGCGGCCGACCGGTCCACGGCGACGACCCGCGCCTCCGGGAAGGCGTCGGCCAGCGCGCGCGAGGCGACACCGGGGCCGCTGCCGATGTCGAGGATCCGGTGGACGCCCGTCCCGGCCCGGTCCGCCGGGCCGAGCAGGCCCCGCAGCCAGTGGACGGCCTCGGCCAGGAAGCCGGCGTGCAGCTCGGCCTCCTGCTCGGTCTCGTCCTCGGCCGGGTGCCCGGCCTGGTCCTCGGCCGGGTCCGCGGTCCCCTCCGCGGGCCCGCCGGCGGATCCCGCCGTGGGCCCGTCCGCGCGCCGGTCTCCGTGTCCCCCTGTGTGTCCCCCTGCGCGTGCCGCTCCGTCCGCGCCGTCGCCCCCGGCCCTGTCCGCGGTGCCGAGGGCGTCACCGGCGGGGCCTCCGGTGTCCTGAGTGGGTGTCATGCGGTCACCTCCGCGGGCCAGGATGGGGACGCGGGGGACACCGGACAACTCTTGTTGCCGGTTCCGGGACCGGCCGCCGGACCACGGGGAACGGAACCGGCCGGCACGAGGGGACGGCCGCCGCCGACGGCCCGCGGTGCGCGCACCCGGGGGCGCATCAGGTCCCGGCTGAAGGTGTCGAGCAGCTCCCAGCGGGCGGTGAGCGGGAAGTAGTGGCCCCCGGTGACGGTGTCGACCCGCAGGGGCCGCCGGGTGCAGCGGCGCCAGCCGGCCAGGTCGGCCCCGGTGACGCTCGGGTCCTCGCTGCCGCCCATCGCGGTGACCGGGCAGTGCACGACGTGCCGCGGGTCGCGCCGGTACGCCTCCAGGACGGCGAGGTCGGCGCGGAGCGCGGGCAGCACCCGGGGCGCCCGCAGCGGGTCGAGGGCGCCCGGGGGGATCCGGCCCCGCCGGCCGAGCCGCCGCAGCAGCTCGGCGTCCGGCAGCTGCGCGAGGGCGTGCTCGGGGGCGGCGCGCCGGTGGGGGACCCCGGCCCCGGAGACGTACAGCCGCTCCGCCACCGCGTCGTACTCCCATTCCAGGCGGGCGGCGATCTCGTACGCGAGGAGGGCGCCGAAGCCGTGCCCGTAGAGGGCGAACGGCCGGTCCCGCATGCGGGCGACGTACGGGATGATCTCGGCGAGCAGCGGCTCCAGCCGGCCGCAGGGACGGGTGCGGGGATGCCGGCCGCGCCCCGGCAGCTCGACGGGGGTGACGACCACCGAGGTCCCCAGCGCCTCGGCCCAGGGCAGGTAGACGCCCGCCGAGGCCCCCTCGAAGGGCAGGCAGAAGAGCCGCACCGACGGGTCGCCGCTCATCGCGCCACCGGTCCCCGGGCGCGGGCGGCGGCGGTCCGGGGGGTGCCGCCGCGCAGCAGCACCGCGTACGCGTCCGCGGCCTCCTCCAGGATCCGCAGCCCCGCCTGCCGGTCCATCAGCTCGCGGGCGTACCGCCAGGCGAAGGTCCAGTCGCGGTCGGAGCGCCGGATCAGGGTCGCGCACATCAACGGGGCCCGGTCGAGGGGCAGTCCGGTCGCGCACTCGCCGGCCAGGCGTTCGGCGAGCCGGGCGTCCTGCACCGCGGCCCGGGTGGCGCGCCAGTCCACGATCTGGAGCCGGAAGCGGACCTCGGGCCGCAGCGTGCGGCGCAGCAGGCCGTCCGGGCCGCGGTGGAGCGCGGTGCGGGACAGGGGGGTGCCGTCGAGGACGGACTGCCATGCCTGCTCGTACACGTACGGCACGACTCCGCGCAGGGACATGACGAACTGTTCGGTGCGGAGCTCCTCGCTCATCGCGGACACGCGGGTACCGCTCCCTCCATCAGATTCACGCCAATTGGCCGGTGGTGAACTGCCGTGCGCGGCACCGCATTCCGGGACGTTCACTGGTCACCGCCGTGCATGGGTGCCGACCGTACCCGTGCGGCCCCCATTTCCCTCAATACGGTGGAACCGAAGCAATGGCCGAAGGAATACGTCCGGAATCCGTGCGACGAGATCCGCTGTACAAATATGGCGGCCCCCGTGTTAGCGTCGGGATCCTCGGAGGTGTGGGCCGTTCACCGGTGTTCGGGGGATCGGCGTGGAGGACTTCGATCGATCTCCACGTCGTCTGAAGAAGGCATTTCCAGTATGACGGCGGCGTTTCGGGCCATGACCTGAAAAGGGCCTTGACGGCGTCGGCTCCACAGCTTTTCCGTTCGACCTCCCCCTGCCGAAGTGGCGACCTCGTCCGAGTCATTCCACTGTTCGGCAGGGAGGTGTGGGGCGGTGCCCAAGGAGCTGTTCGGCAGGAGCGGGGAATCGAAGACCATCATCGAGATACTGGCCGCCGCGAGAGCGGGCGCGGGCGCCGTGGCCCTGCTGGAGGGCATCATCGGCACCGGCAAGACCTCGCTGCTGCGCTGGGCCGAGGAGACGGCCCGCGACGAGGGGATGCTCGTCCTCTCCGCCACCGCGTCACCGGCGGAACAGCGCTTCCCGCTCGGGGTCGTGCACCAGCTGCTCGGGACGCTGCCGGACACCGCCCACGACTGGGGCCGCACCTTCGCCGCCTACGGAGAGCCGCACGAGGGCGGCCGGGTCCAGCCCGACTACCCGCTCCTCGCGGAGCTCTGCGCGAGCGTGGGCCGGGCGGCACGGCGCACCCCGATCCTGCTGACCGTCGACAGCGTCCAGCACGTCGACTGCCCGTCGCTGCTGTGGCTCGGCTTCCTGAGCCGCCGTCTGGAGAACCTCCCCGTCGTCCTGCTGGCCACCAAGCGCTGCGGCGAACCGGCCAGCGACCAGCACCTGCTGGTCGAGTTCATGGAGGGGCTGCGCCCCGACCGCCACATCCACCTGAGCGACCTCAGCCCGAGCGCCGCCCTCGACCTGGCCACCTCCCTGTGCGGCCACGGCCACGGCCACGAGGCCGTGGACGCGCTCGTCGCGGGGACCGGCGGCAACCCCTACCTGCTGACCGAGCAGATACGGACCGGGCCCGCGATCCGCTCCGGACCCCTCGTCCCCGCGGGCGCGGACCACGGCGCCGGGCCGGCCGGTCCCCATGGCGGGGCCGGCCGGCCCGCGCCGCAGACGGCCCCCGGATACCCGGCCTTCTCCGCACACCCCGGCTACCCCGCCCTGCCCGCGCACCCGGCCGAAGGGCGCGCCGGCCGGGCCCCGGGCGCCCCGCCGGACGAGCGACTGGGACTCCAGGCCGTCAAGGAGCGCATCCTGTGCATGCTGCGGCGGATCGACCCGCACGGACTGGACATCGCCCGCGCCGCCAGCATCCTGCGCGGCCCGGTGGACGCCGCCCTCCTCGCGGACCTCTGCGGCGTCCCCACCGAGGACGCGTGTCGATGTATCAGCAGACTCACCGAGTCGGGACTGCTCTGTCCCCACGACATGAAGTTCCGCCACCCCCTGCTCGCCGGACTCCTCTACCAGGACATCCCCTGCGCCGAGCGCGCCGAACTGCACCGGCTCGCCGCCCGCAGGATGCGCTACCGCGGCGACCCGAGCGAGGACGTCGCCGCCCATCTGCTGCGCTCCCACCGCCTGGACGAACCCTGGATGGCGCAGCTGCTCATGGAGGTGGCCCAGGGCGTGGTCGAGCACGATCCGGCGGGCGCCCGCCGGCTCATCGAGAAGGCCGTGCTGCACGGCGTCCCCGCGGGGCACGAGCGGCGGGCGGAGGCCCTGCGGATCCAGGCCCTCAGCGGCCTCGACCTGCCCGCCGCGGCCCGCGCCCTGACCGCCCACTCCTCCACCGTCACCGCGCCCGCCGAAAGGTTCCGGCACGCCCTGCGGCTCTCCTACCTCAGGCTGCGCCTGGACGACACGGCGGGCGCCCTGGAGGTCCTGGAACAGGCGCGGCGCGAGACGGAGGGCACCCTCGGCCCGGCCGCCGCGGCCCGGCTCCGCGAGGCGGTGGCGCAGGTACGGTTCCACGACGGCGGCCGCGCGCCCGGCGCGGGCGGGGGACACCCCGGCGACGACGGCCACCGGGCCGGGGACCGCGCCCCCGGCGGCGACCCCCGCGCCGAACCGTCCCACCCCCTCCACGGGCGCCACCACCCCGGCGAGGAGGACCGGCTGCTCCGGGTCCTGCTGCTGCGCACGGCCACCGGCGACTCGGCGTCCGCGGCGCGGCGGATCGCCGACCGGCTGCTGTCCGTCCCCCGCGCCCCGTACGGCTCCGCCCGCTGGTACCAGGCCCTGCTCGCCCAACTGTGGGCGGGCGACGCGGAGGAGGCCCGGCGGCACATCGACACCGAGGTCGGACTCGCCCGCGCCGACGGCCGCGCGACCCGGATCGCCGAGGCCCTCGCCGTACGCGGTCTGGTGCAGCTGCACCGCGGGCAGCTGGCCCGGGCCGAGAGCGACGCCCGCGAGGCGCTCGACCTGCTCACCCGCATCCGTGCCGGACGGTTCCACGTGGGACCGCTCGCCCGCAGCGTGCTCATCGACGTCGCCCTGGAACGGGACGACGTCGCCGCCGCCGGGGCCCTCCTCGACGACGCCCCGCCGCTGCCCGGCGACCGGCCGGTCACCTGGTGGCGGCTGCACCTCCTGCACAGCGCCGGACGGGCCCTGGGCCGGCTCGGCGAGGCCCGGCGCGGTCTGGTCCTCCTCGCCCACTGCGAGGAGGAGCTGGCCCGGCGCGGGATCACCAACCCGGCGGTCCTCCCGTGGCGTTCCACCCGCTCCGCCCTCCAGCTGGCCCGCCGCAACGTCACCGCGGCCCGCCGCGCCGCCCAGGAGGAGACCGCCTCCGCCGAACGCTGGGGCGCTCCCTTCGCGCTCGGCCGGGCCCTGGTCGCCGAGGCGGAGGCCGGCTCCGGCCGCGAGGCCCTGAGGCTCGCCGACCGCGCCGTGGAACTCCTCGAACCCACCCCGTACCCGCTGCTGTTCGCCCACGCCCTGTACGCGGCGGGCCGCGCCCACCGGCAGGGCGGCACGCCCCGCCGGTCCCGCGAGCTCCTCCACCGCGCCAACGAGGTCGGCATCTCGCTCGGCGCCGACGGCCTGGTGGAGGCGGTGCAGCGGGAGCTGCGGGACGCGGGCGGCCGCCCCGACCCGCGCAAGGACTCGGCGGAGTCGCTGCTCACCCCCACGGAACGCCAGGTGTCCGAACTGGCCGCCCGGGGTCTGAGCAACCGCGACATCGCGCGGCTGCTCCAGGTGAGCCTGCGGAACGTCGAGTCCCATCTCACGCACTCGTACCGGAAGTTACGCATCAGCGGCCGCCACGAGCTGGCGCGCTTCTTCCCGGCCGACGATCCCCCGGATCCGGCCCCGGTCCTGCTCTACCAGCCCCGGACCGCGCTGACGGCCAACCCCTGAGGAGCACCCCGCCGGGCCGGGCCGCGAGCCCGGCCGGCGGGGCGGGTCCGTCGACACCCCCTAGGGTTCGATCAGCCCGACCCGGATGGCGTACCGGGTCAGCTCCAGGCGGTCCCGCATGCCCAGCTTCTGGAGGAGGTTGGCGCGGTGGCGTTCCACCGTCTTCGGGCTGATGACGAGGAGGTCGCCGATCTCCTTGGAGCTGTGGCCCTCCGCGACCAGCTTGAGGATCTCCTCCTCGCGCTCCGTGACGGCCTTGTCCGGCAGCGGCCTGCCCTGCTCGGCGCGGTCGAGGTAGGTGCGGATGAGGGCCGTCTCCGCGCCCGGGTAGATGAAGGGCTCGTCGCGCACCGCGGCCCGGCACGCCTCCACCAGGTCGCGGTCCGCCACCGACTTCAGGACGTAGCCGCTCGCACCCGCCTTCAGGGCCTCGAAGAAGTACTGCTCGTTGTCGTACATGGTGAGGATGAGGATCCTCAGCTCCGGCCGGAGGCGGCTGAGTTCACGCGCGGCCTGGAGCCCGGTCATGCGGGGCATCGAGATGTCCAGGACCGCCAGGTCGACGGCTTCGGAGCGGGCCAGCGCCACCGCCTCCGCGCCGTCCGCCGCCTCCGCGACGACCGTCAGGTCCGGCTCCGCGTCCAGGATCAGGCGCACTCCGCCGCGGACCAGCGCGTGGTCGTCCGCGAGGAGGATCCGGGTGGGGGAGGGGGGTTCCGGGGCCGGGGGAGGGGTGGGGGCCGTCATCGCGTCGCCTTACCGCTCGGTGTGCTCAAGTGGACTTCCGTGCCGCCGCCTTCGCCGTCGCGGATCGTCAGCCGCGCGCCGATCAGCAGGGCGCGCTCCCGCATGCCGCTGAGGCCCGCGCCCTCCGGCGCGCGCCCGATCCCGCGGCCGTCGTCCTTGACCAGGAGGCCGACCCCGCGGTGGGGCAGCAGGCCGAGGCGGAGGTCGACGCGGGTCGCGCCCGCGTGCCGGGCCGTGTTGGTCAGGCCCTCCTGCGCCACGCGGTAGAGGACCAGTTCCGTCTCGTGGTCGAGCTTCGGGAGGCCCGCCTCGATGTGGGACCGCACTGTGAGACCCGGCGTGGAGAACTCCGAGGCCAGGGACCTGAGCGCACTGTGCAGGCCCAGCTCCTCCAGCACTCCGGGCCGCAGCCGGCGCGCGATGCGGCGGATCTCGTCCAGGCTCGCCCGGGTGGTCTCCTGGGCCTGGTGGAGCTCCGGGCGCAGCTCGTCCGGGGCGTGGTTCGCGGCGTGCCGCAGCTGGAGCAGCACCGCCGTGAGGGTCTGCCCCACCTCGTCGTGCAGCTCCTGGGCGATCCGCCGCCGCTCCTCCTCCTGCGCCGAGAGGGCCCGTGCGGTGCTCGCGGCGCGCTCGGCCTCCAGCCGGTCGAGCATCGTGTTGTAGGTGCGCGTCAGGTCGGCGAGCTCGCCGCGCCCCGCCACCTCCGCCCGCCGCCCGGGCCGCAGCAGGTCCGCCGTCCGCATCGCGCGGGTGAGGCGCTGGAGCGGCGCCAGGCCGAGACGGAGCAGCAGGGCGTTCGCGACGAGCATCGCGACCAGGCCCGCCACGAGCACGATCGCCTCACCCGCGAGGACGGGCGTGGAGACCGTCACCGGGCCCAGCAGCAGGAGGACGGCGACGATGAGCACCGAGGCGTTCAGGAGGAAGATGCGCCAGTACAGCGACATGTCTCGCGACTCTCTCCCTTGCCTGCTCCGAGCCCCTGACCTGCGACGGGAGCCATGTTCCCGCCTCATCCTGACCAGTTTCCGGCGTCTTGTCCATCCGTGCCGGCACCCATGCCGGGGCCCTCCGGGTGCCGGCGTCGCGGCCCTCCGGGCGACATGGGTGCCGACGCCCCGCCGACTCCCCGGGGCGGCCGGGCCGTTCAGTACGATGGGCTGCTGTTCCTACGTGGAGGAGGGCGTCGTGGTGGAGCGGGACGAGGGCGGAGCGGAGCCCTCCGCGCGCCGGCGCGGGCAGGGCGAGCTGGAGTCCCAGGTGCTCGCCGTGCTGCGTGAGGCGTCCGAGCCGGTGCCCGTGGCCTGGGTGCGGGAGCGCCTCGGCGGCGGCCTCGCCTACACCACCGTCATCACCATCCTCACCCGCCTGCGGGCGAAGGGCGCCGTCGAACGCGAGCGCGACGGCCGGTCGTTCCGGTGGACCGCGGTCGCCGACGAGGCCGGTCTCGCCGCCCTGCGGATGCGCAAGGTGCTCGACGCGGAGGCGGACCGGCAGGCCGTCCTCGCCAGCTTCGTGACGGGCCTCTCGCCGAACGAAGAGCGACTCCTTCGTGAACTGCTCGCCAAGGCCGCAGAGGAGGAGGAAGGCTAGCCGCCATGGGAGTCTTCGTCTTCCTTCCCCTGGTCCTTCCGCTCACCGCCTGGCCGGTCGCCCGGCTGGCCGAGCAGCGGCTCCACCCCCGCACCGCGACGCGCCTGCTGGCCGCCGTCGCCGGTGTCTCCGCCGTGTGCAGCACCCTCTGCCTCGGCCTGCTCATGATCGTGGGCACCGCGCAGCTCCCCGGCAACCCGCTCCCGGACAGCTGGTCCGACCCCGATGTGCGCGCCGCCCTCCCGTACGACGAGATCGCCGGCCGCGCGGCCATCCCCGCGCTGCTCGCCGTCCTCGTCTCGTGCGCCGTGGCGGCCTGGCGCCAGGTGCGGGTCCGGCGCCGGGTCGTGGCGGCCCTCGCCGGCCTTCCGCGGACGCCCGTCGCCGTCCTGCCGGACCGCACCCCGTACGCGTACGCCGTACCGGGCGGCGGACCGCGCGGCCGCCGCCGCGCCGGCGGTGAGGTCCGGGGCCGCGCGGGTGAGGTCCGGGGCCACGGTCGCGTGGTGGTCAGCACCGGGATGCTCGCGGGCCTCGCGCCCGCCGAGCGACGGGCCCTCTTCGCGCACGAGCGGGCCCATCTGGCCGGGCGCCACCACCGGCACCTCCTGACGGTCCATCTCGCGGCGCGCGCCAACCCGTTCCTGCGGCCGCTGCGCACCGCCGTCTCCTACACGGCCGAGCGCTGGGCCGACGAGGAGGCGGCCGCCGAGGTCGGCAGCCGCCGCTCCGTCGCCCGGGCGATCGGCAAGGCCGCGCTCCTCGCGCCGCGCCCGCCGGCCGCCGGGCTCCCCGCCCTGACCGGCGGGGACGCCGGTCCGGTGCCCCGGCGGGTGGCGGCGCTGATGCGGCCGGCGCCCGCGGGGCGCGCGTGGCCGCCGGCGGGCACGGCCGTGGGCCTCGCGGTCTGGTGCGCCGCCTGCGGGGCCACGGCGTCGGCGCTGTCCTCGGCGAACTCGGCGGTCACGCTCTTCCTGGTGCTGCGCGCCGCCGCCGCGCCGATGTGACCGGCGGCGCGCCCGTACCCGAGGCTCAGAGGTCGAACTCGTGCGGCGGCAGGTCCAGGGTGAAGCAGGCCTCGCGGACGACGGCCTGCTCCGTCTTGTCGAAGTCGCCGTCGGCGCCGCCGATGACGATGCCGATCTGGACGACGGCGCGCGCCTCGGCCGGCTTCTTCTTCGCCTTGGCGATCTCCTGGAGCACGCTCACCTTGCCGAAGTCGAAGTCGGCCGTGAGCTTGTCCAGGTTGGCGTCGAAGCGGCGCTGGAGGTCGAGCGCGTCGAAGTTCTGCAGGACCTCGTTGGTCGAGATGAGCTGGGCGACCCTGCGCCGCTCGGCGGGGTCGATCGTCCCGTCGGCGGCGGCGACCAGCGCGCACATGGCCATGCTCGCGTCCCGGAACGCGCCGCTCTTCAGGTCGTTCTTCTTCGCCACCAGCTGGGTCTGCATCGTCGATGCGGATTCCTTGAGGCGGTCCCACAGGGCCATGAGTACTCCAGACGTCGAGTTACTTCTACGGTCCTGTAGAACGTAGCAGGGGGACGTCGAGTTCCCGGGTCCCTCCACCTGCCCGACAGCCGGGTGCCGTCCCCGCCCGGCAGCCGGCGTCCGTCACGTCCCGAACAGGTGGAGCGAGCCCCAGAGCGCCACCGTCGAGACCGCGAGGGCCGCCGGAACGGTGAGGAGCCCGAGGCGGCTGAACTCGCCCAGGCCCACGGGGTGGTCGTGGTCGTGGGCGATCCGGCGCCACAGGAGCGTGGCGAGGGAACCGGCGTACGTGAGGTTGGGGCCGATGTTCACCCCCAGCAGGACGGCGAGCACCGCGCCCGGACCCGAGGCCGCGGCGAGCGGCACCAGGGCGAGGGTCGCCGGGATGTTGTTGATGAGGTTGGCCAGGACCGCGGCCACGGCGGCGACGCCCAGCAGGGCGGGCAGCGAGGTGCCGTCGGGGAGGACGTGGGCCAGGACGGAGCCGAGCCCGTTGTCGACGACCGCCCGGACGACGATCCCCAGGGCCAGGACGAACGCCAGGAACGGCAGCGCCGCCGCGCCCACGAGCGCGCCCGGGGTCGTGGTGCGGCGGACCAGGGCCCGCACGGCGAGCATCCCGGCGCCCGCCGCGGCCGCCCACGCCGGGTCCACCCCGGTCGCCGAGGCGAGGGCGAAACCGCCCAGGGTCCCCGCCACGGTGAGCAGGGCGAAGAGGGGGACGGGCGCGGGCGGCGGGGGATCGGTGGGGGTGGCCGGGGCGGCCAGGTCACGGGCGAAGAAGCGCCGGACGACGACGTACTCCACGGCGATCGCCGTGAGCCACGGGAGCAGCATCAGCAGCGCGAACCGGGTGAAGCCCAGACCGGTGGCCGTGAACGCGAGGAGGTTCGTGAGGTTCGAGACCGGCAGGAGCAGCGAGGCCGTGTTGGAGAGGTGGGCGCTCGCGAACGAGTGGGGTGCGGGCCGGGCTCCCATCCGGCCGGCCGTCGCGAAGACGACGGGGGTGAGCAGGACGACGGTCGCGTCGAGGCTCAGGACCGCGGTGATCAGCGAGGCGAGGACGAAGACGGCCCCCAGCAGCCGCTGCGGCCGGCGGCGGGCCCAGCGTGCCATCCACGTGCCGCAGGCGTGGAACAGCCCTTCGTCGTCGCAGAGCCTGGCGAGGACGAGGACGGCCGCGAGGAACCCGATCACCGGCCCCAGCCGCTCCGCCTCCTCGCGCACGGCCCCGGAGGAGACCGCGCCCACGGCGAGCACGGCGCCGGCGGCCGGCACGGCGAAGACCGCCTCGGGCAGGCGGAAGGGCCGGGCGACGGCGCAGATCAGCACCACGGCCAGGGCGAGCACGGACACGACGGGAGCGAGCATGCGTTCGATCATCCGGGTTCGGTCGGCGGGGCTCCGCCGGGGGGTGCCCGGCGAGCGGCGCGCGGCCCGGCGCAACCGGCTCCGTCCGCGCCCCATCAGGAGAAACGTGACATTGTACGATGCTCCCCCGTGACATCTCGGAGGACGCACGATGGGTGACCTGAAGCAGTACGGCCTCGTCAGGGCCCAGGAGCGGCTCCGCGACCAGGTCGGGCACGCCCTCCGCGCCGCCCTGATCGCCGGCGAGCTCCGCCCCGGCCAGGTCTACTCCGCCCCCGGACTCGCGAGCGACCTCGGCGTCTCCGCCACCCCGGTCCGCGAGGCCATGCTCGACCTGGCCCGGGAGGGCCTGGTCGAACCCGTCCGCAACAAGGGATTCCGGATCACCGAGGTCAGCGAGCGGGACCTCGACCAGTTCACCGAGCTGCGCACCCTCATCGAGGTGCCGACCGTCGGCCGCGTCACGAGGACGGCCGACCGCGAGCGACTGGAGGCGCTGCGCCCGGTCGCCCAGGAGATCGTCTCGTGCGCCCGGGCGCACGACCTCATCGGCTACCTGGAGGCGGACCGCCGCTTCCACCTCGCGCTCCTCGCGCTCTCCGGCAACGACCGCCTGGTCGAGACGGTGGGCGACCTGCGCAAGCGCTCCCGCCTCTACGGCCTGACCGGTCTGGACGAGGCCGGCAAGCTCGTCTCCTCCGCCGAGGAGCACCTGGAACTCCTCGACCTGATGATCGCCGGGGACGTCTCCGGCGCGGAGGAGTGCATGCGGCGCCACCTCGGGCACGTGCGGTCGCTCTGGGCCGACGCCCGCGACGAACCGGTCGGCCGACCGGGGTAGGCGCTCCCGAGGCCGGCCTCACCGGCTCCTCGACCGCCTCCACGAGGCCCTGCCGGAGCCGTCCGGGAGCGCCGGGGAGCGGAGTTGACGGACATCCGGCCGCACCCCGGGAACCGGGCGCGCCGCCGCCGGCCCCGCGCGGCGACCGGCCGTGACCTGGAAAGGCCTGGTCCGGGGCGCGAAGGGGTGAACCTGTCCCGGCACGTCATCCCCTCGTGTCGTTGTTGGGCCGAACGGGTGAGGAGCGGGAGGATGTCCCCATGAGTAGGTACGAGAGGTACGACGTCACCGACGAGCAGTGGGAGGGCCTCGCCCAGGTCGTGCCCCTGCGCGGCCGTGACGAATGGCCGTCCAGGGTCGACCACCGCACGATCCCCGAGCAGTACGAATCCGCCGAGCACCGCCGCATGGTCGTGCTCCGCGTGCAGGTGTTCGCCGACGCCCGCGAGGTCGCCGAGTACCTCATCGCCCAGATCCCGGTGCTCCTCGACCTGACGAGCGCCGACACCGAGGTCGCCAAGCGCATCCTCGACTTCAGCAGCGGCGTGGTCTTCGGCCTGGGCAGCGGGATGCACCGCGTCGACCGGAACGTCTTCCTGCTGGCTCCGGCCGGCACGGAGGTCGAGGGCGCGGAGGGCGAGGACGAGGACGGGGAGAGCATGGTGGACGGCAGGACCGCCGGCGTCCCCCGATCGTAGGAAGGTCATCTAGCCGTAACGGTTCGTCAGGGAACGCACTGCATACGGTCCGGGCATGGACCTCACCGGTGGCTTCACGCTCGACCACTCCGACTCCCCGGCCGCGCCCCGCTCCGGCACCCCGGCCCCGGGGGCACCGTCCACCGGCCTGCCCGCCCCGGGCGCCCCGCCCCGGCTGCCGGCCCAGGGCGGGGCCGGGCGACGGGCCCGACCCGGCACCGACGCGCCCCCGCGCGCGGGAGCGGGCGACCGGCCCGGACTCGCGGGCGGGGCGGCCGAGGCCCGCGGCCGCGCCGGCGACGGCGGGACGGGCGTCCGCGCCGGAGCGGGGGCCGCCGACGGGGGAGGCCGCGGAGGACTCCGCGCACGGCCCGCCGTCACCGAACTCCGCCTGTCCGCGTTCGCCCGGCACCGCTCCGCGGCGCACCGCCTCGGGCCGGTCACCCTCTTCACCGGGCCCAGCGGCAGCGGGAAGTCCACCACCCTGCGCGCGTACGAGGCGCTGGCCCGGCTCTGCGCGGGCGACACCCTCGGAGAGGTGTTCCCCGACGCCGCCGACTGCGTCCCCGAGCGGGCCCGCCCCGACGCCCAGGGCCGGCGCGGCTTCCGCGTCGGGTGCACGGTCGACGGGCCCGAGGGCCCCGTCCACCTCGACCTCGCCGTCCAGGTCGAACCCCGGCTCCGGATCGTCGGCGAGCGGCTCACCGGCCGCGGCCGCACCCTCCTCGCCACCGCCCTGCGCGACCCGGGCCGCCCCACCGTCCAGGCCGAGTGGCACACCGCCGGCAGCACCCCCGTCACCCGGGCGCCGTTCCCCGACGACCTCCTCGGCACGGCCCTGCTGCCGCTGCGGGTCGCGGGCAAGACCCCCGGGCAGCTGGAGGTCCTGGCGGCCGCCGAGCAGGTGGTCGTCGGACTGCGGTCCGCCTTCGCCTGCGACCCCCGCCCCGCGAGCATGCGCACCCCGGTACCGCCGGGCGAGGGGCGTCTGCGGCGCGGCTGCGGCAACCTCGCCGAGGTCCTGCACCGCACCCACACCGACTGCCCGCGCCGGCACCACCGACTCGCGGCGGTCGCGGCGGCCGGCTGCGCGGGGCCCGTCACCGGAGTCGGCGTGCAGGAGCTTCCGGAGGGCACCGTCCGGGCCGTCCTGGAGCGGGGCGGCCGCCCCGCGACCCCGCTCGCCCGGCTCGGCGACGGTGAACTGCGCTACCTCGCGCTCGCCCTGACCCTGCTCACCGGCCCCGGCGTCCTGGAGATGGACCGGATCGCCGAGGTGCCCGAGGCCATGCAGTCCCTGACGCTGCTCGCCGACGGACTCGACCGGGGGCTCGACGAGCGGCAGGCCGCCGAACTGCTGGCGCTCGCCGTGGGCATCGCCGCCGACGGCCACGTCAGGGTCGCCGGCACGGTCGGGGCGCGGACGGCGGCGCAGGCCCGCCGGACTCCCGGGGTGACGGTGGTAGACCTGGGCACGTGACGGACATCGACGTAGCGGGACTGCAGCGGAGGCTGGCCGAGTTCGCGGCCGCCCGCGACTGGCAGCCCTACCACACGCCCAAGAACCTGGCGGCGGCGCTGAGCGTGGAGGCGGCCGAACTCCTGGAGATCTTCCAGTGGTTGACGCCCGAGCAGGCGGAGCGGGTGATGGACGACCCGGACTCCGCGCACCGGGTCGCCGACGAGGTGGCGGACGTGCTCGCCTATCTCCTGCAGTTCTGCGGGGTGCTCGGTGTCGATCCGCTGGCCGCGCTCGCGGCCAAGATCGACCGGAACGAGGTCCGGTTTCCCGCCCGGAAGCGGGGCGGCGAGCGGGGGACCGGGGGAACGGAGGGGGATTCGGGCGGAACGGAGGGGGATCGGGGCGGAGATCGTCACTCTGCGGAGTGATCGGCTTTTCCCCGTCGAGCCTCCTGTCCACAGATTTCCGAAATCCCCTGGTGGTGGGGCTCAGGCCGCCTCACTCTGGGTAGTGGACTCAGTGGGCAGATAAGTCGTACGAACGGGGGCGGCGTTGATGGAGGCGGAACGACTCGTCGCGCTGGGCCGGCACGCGCTGGCGGAGAGCGGATCGGCACAGGACATCGTGGCGGAGGCCTGGCAGGCGCAGGCGCTCGCCCAGGCGATAGGGAGCCGGCTCGCGCTCTGCGGACCGCAGGAACTGCGGGGCGAGGCAAGGGGACTGAGCGAGATCGGGGAGTACCCGGCGTGGGGCGCCGGCGGCCCGCGGGCGGCCCGGTTGTCGGAGGTGGCGGACCCGCGCGGGGCGCTGACCGCGCTCGGCGAGCTGCTCGGGGAGGTGGGCATCGCCCTGGTCGCCGTGGCCTGCGCCACCGACGACGAGGGGCTCTACTGGCAGTGCATCGAGGCCATCGACGCCGCCGACGAGTCGAGCGACCGGGTCCGCGGGATGCTGCGGCGCCTCGCCGTCCGGGACGGCGAGCGGGCCCGCCCGCCCGACGCCGCCCGGGACCGCGCGGGCCCGGGGCGGGGCCGGTGGTGAGCGCCGCGCGGTTCGGGGCGCCGGGCCGGGCCGGGCGGGTCTCCCGGTATCAGTGCCCGAGGGGCTCGGGCCGGTCGTCGGCGGGCCGCTCGGGAGCGAGGCGGTCGGCGGTGGACCGGAGGTCGGCGTCCAGCCGGTCGGCGGTGGACTGGAGGTCGGCGTCCAGCCGGTTCAGGTCGGCCGAGAGCGCCGCCATCATCTCCTCCATCTGCTGGAGCAGGCCCTTGGGGGCGCCGGCGCCCTTCTGCTCGGGCACGGTCCGCGGCGCCGGATGTTCGGGTACGGCCTGCTCCGGCGCGGCTTCCTGGGACATGAGGGCCTCCTCGGCCCGGACCCCGCCGCCGAGGACGGGGCCGCGAGAGAGAGCGGCGCACCGGCAGCGGCCGCCGGCGCGCGGGCCGGGCGGTCCGGCTCCGCCCGAGCCAACGACGGGTGCGGGCGCCGGTCACTGGCCGGGCAGGACGCGGCCCGCCACGGGGCCGGATGTTCACCTGACCGGGCCGGGGGGCGTCCAAGGAGCTGACGGAGAGGTTGACACGCACCCGACGGTGCAGGATGGAGGCATGGATCTTCGCATCTTCACCGAGCCCCAGCAGGGCGCCGACTACGACACCCTCCTCACCATGGCGAAGGCCACCGAGGAGCTCGGCTTCGACGCCTTCTTCCGCTCCGACCACTATCTCGCGATGGGGTCCGCCGACGGGCTGCCCGGACCGACCGACGCCTGGATCACCCTGGCCGGGCTGGCCCGGGAGACCAAGCGGATCCGCCTCGGCACCCTGATGACGGCCGGGACCTTCCGGCTCCCCGGCGTGCTCGCCATCCAGGTCGCCCAGGTCGACCGGATGTCCGGCGGACGGGTCGAACTCGGTCTCGGCGCGGGCTGGTTCGAGGAGGAGCACAAGGCCTACGGCATTCCGTTCCCCAAGGAGAAGTTCGGGCGGCTGGAGGAGCAGCTGGCGATCGTCACCGGGCTGTGGGAGACCGAGGTCGGGAAGACCTTCACCCACGAGGGGGAGTTCTACCGGCTCACCGACTCCCCGGCCCTGCCCAAGCCGGCGCAGGACCGGATCCCGGTCCTCGTCGGCGGCCACGGCGCGCGCCGCACGCCCCGGCTGGCCGCGCGGTACGCCGACGAGTTCAACATCCCGTTCGCCTCGATCGAGGACAGCGAGCGGCAGTTCGGCCGCGTCCGGGCCGCCGCCGTGGAGGCCGGGCGGGCCCCCGACGACCTGGTGTACTCCAACGCCCTGGTCGTCTGCGTCGGCAAGGACGACGCGGAGGTGGCCCGCCGGGCCGCCGCCATCGGACGGGACGTGGACGAGCTCAAGGCGAACGGTCTCGCGGGGTCGCCCGCCGAGGTCGTCGACAAGATCGGGCGGTACGCGGCGATCGGTTCCAGCCGGGTCTACCTCCAGGTCCTCGACCTGGAGGACCTGGACCACCTGGAGCTGATCTCGGCCCGGGTCCAGTCGCAGCTGGGATGAGCGGGGCGAGCCGATGACACCGGACCGTACGTTCGCCGAGGCCCTCGCGGCGGAGGTCCTCGTCCTCGACGGAGGGCTGTCCAACCAGCTGGAGGCACAGGGCTGCGACCTCTCGGACGCGCTCTGGTCCGCGCGGCTCCTGGCCGACGGGCCCGAGCAGATCGAGGCGGCCCACGCGGCGTACGTGCGGGCCGGTGCCCGGGTGCTCATCACCTCCAGCTACCAGGCCACGTTCCAGGGCTTCGCCCGGCGGGGCGCGGGCCGGGAGGAGGCGGCGCGGCTGTTCGCCCGCAGTGTGGAGCTGGCCCGGGCCGCGGCGGCCGGGGCGCGGGAGGAGGTGTGGGTCGCCGGATCCGTGGGGCCCTACGGCGCGATGCTCGCGGACGGCAGCGAGTACCGGGGACGGTACGGGCTGTCCGTACGGGACCTCGAGGCCTTCCACCGGCCCCGGATCGAGGCGCTGGCGGCGGCGGAGCCGGACGTGCTGGCGCTGGAGACCGTCCCGGACGTCGTCGAGGCGGATGCGCTGCTGCGGGCGGTGGAGGACTGCGGGATCCCGGTGTGGCTCTCGTACACGGTCGACGGCGGGCGGACCCGGGCCGGTCAGGACCTGGCGGAGGCCTTCGCGGTCGCCGCGGGGAACGACCGGGTCCTCGCCGTCGGGGTGAACTGCTGCGACCCGGCGGAGGCCGGGGCGGCCGTGGAGCTCGCGGTCGCCGCGAGCGGGAAGCCGGCCGTCGTCTACCCCAACAGCGGGGAGCGGTGGGACGCGGCCGCCCGGGGCTGGCACGGCGCCACCGCCTTCGACCCGGCCCTGGCCGTCGGGTGGGCGGCGTCCGGCGCGCGGCTCGTCGGCGGCTGCTGCCGGGTGGGCCCGGCGACGATCTCCGCCCTGGGACCGTCCCTGGCCGCCGCGGCGGGCGGGGGCTGAGCCCGGGCCCGTCGCCGACGTCGGCCCGGGCCCGCACGCAGCGCCGGCCCAGGCCCGTACACGGTGGCGGGCCTGGGCCGTACCCGACGGCGGCCCGGACCGGGGCCGCACTCGCCGGCGGGCCGGACAGCCCGACCGTTCCGCCACAGCGCCACAGCGCCGCAGCACCGGTGCGCCGGTGCGCCGGGAAAAATGCCTGGTCGCGAGGGTGGTCGCGGATCATACTCGGACGTGTGTTCCTGACGATCAGTACGACCGGCAACCCGGAGCGTCCCGCGACCGATCTCGGCTTCCTGCTGCACAAGCATCCCGAGCGGGCCCAGACGTTCTCGACCTCGCACGGCACGGCGCACGTCCTCTACCCCGAGGCGAGCGCCGAGCGGTGCACGGCGGCACTTCTCCTGGAGGTGGACCCCGTGGCGCTGGTGCGCCGCGGCAAGGGCAAGGGCCGGGGCGGCGCCCCGGACTCCGCGCTCGCCCAATACGTGAACGACCGGCCCTACGCGGCGTCCTCGCTGCTCGCCGTCGCGCTCGCGAAGGTCTTCAAGACGGCGCTCCACGGCGTCTGCCAGGCGATGCCCGAGCGGGCCGCCGCGCCGCTGCCGCTGCGCGTCGAGGTGCCCGCACTGCCCGCGCGGGGCGGCGCCGAGCTGGTCCGCGCGCTGTTCGGGCCGCTGGGCTGGGACACGGTGGACGCCGAGCCGGTGGTCCTGGACGAGAAGTTCCCCGAGTGGGGCGACTCCCGCTACGTGCGGCTGGTGCTGGAGGGCGAGCTGCGGCTCGCGGACGCCCTCAACCACCTCTACGTCCTGCTGCCGGTCCTCGACGACGCCAAGCACTACTGGGTCGCGCCCGACGAGGTCGACAAGCTGCTGCGCGCCGGTGACGGCTGGCTCGCCGGCCACCCCGAGCGGAAGCTGATCACGGCTCGCTACCTGTCCCGTCGCTGGGGGCTGACGCGCGAGGCGAGCGAGCGGCTCGAACTCGTGCGGCTCGCCGAGGCCGAGGGGCTGGACGTCGACGAGGTCGACAACGCGGTGGACGAGTCGACCGACACCGAGGAGCGGCCGGTGCCGCTCGCCGAGCAGCGCCGGACGGCGATCCTCGCCGCCCTGGAGCAGGCGGGGGCGAGCCGCGTCCTCGACCTCGGCTGCGGACAGGGCCAGCTGGTGCAGGCGCTGCTCAAGGACACCCGCTACACCGAGATCGTCGGCGTCGACGTGTCCGTCCGCGCCCTGACCGTCGCCGCGCGGCGGCTGCGGCTGGAGCGGATGGGCGAGCGGCAGGCCTCCCGGGTGAAGCTGGTCCAGGGCTCGCTCGCGTACACCGACAAGCGGCTGACCGGCTACGACGCCGCGGTGCTCAGCGAGGTCGTCGAGCACCTCGACCTGCCGAGGCTCCCGGCCCTGGAGTACGCGGTGTTCGGCTCGGCCAGGCCGCGCACGGTGCTCGTGACCACGCCGAACGTGGAGTACAACGTGCGCTGGGAGTCGCTGCCCGCCGGGCACGTCCGGCACGGCGACCACCGCTTCGAATGGACCCGCGAGGAGTTCCGGAGCTGGGCGGACTCGGTCGCCGGACGGTACGGGTACGGCGTCGGCTTCACCCCCGTCGGCCCGGACGACCCCGAGGTCGGACCGCCCACCCAGATGGCCGTCTTCACCCGCTCCCAGGACCAGGAGACGACCCCCGTGAAGGACCGCACCCCCGGCCCGACCGCCGGGAAGGAGGAACAGGCATGACCACCGAGACCGTGAACCCGGCCGGCACCGCCCGCGCCCGCACCCTGCCCGTCACCGACCTGTCCCTCGTGGTGCTCGTCGGCGCCACCGGCTCCGGCAAGTCCACCTTCGCGCGCCGCCACTTCAAGCCGACCGAGATCGTGTCCTCCGACTTCTGCCGGGGGCTCGTCGCCGACGACGAGAACGACCAGTCCGCGAGCAGGGACGCCTTCGACGTCCTGCACTACATCGTCGGCAAGCGCCTGGCGGCCGGTCGGCTCGCCGTCGTCGACGCCACCAACGTCCAGCAGGAGGCCCGGCGACAGCTCGTCCAGCTGGCCCGGTCGTACGACGTGCTGCCCATCGCGATCGTCCTCGACCTGCCCGAGGAGGTCTGCCGCACCAGGAACGCCGCACGTCCCGACCGCGCCGACATGCCCGCGCACGTCATCCAGCGGCACCGCCGCGAACTGCGCCGTTCGCTGCGCGGCCTGGAGCGCGAGGGCTTCCGCAAGGTGCACGTGCTCCACTCCGTCGAGGAGGTCGACGCCGCACAGGTCGTCCTGGAGCGCCGCTTCAACGACCTGCGCCACGTCACCGGCCCCTTCGACATCATCGGCGACGTGCACGGCTGCCGCTCCGAGCTGGAGACCCTGCTGGAGAAGCTCGGCTACGTCGACGGCCACCACCCCGAGGGCCGCACCGCGGTCTTCGTCGGCGACCTCGTCGACCGGGGACCGGACTCGCCCGGCGTCCTGCGCCGGGTCATGGGGATGGTCGCCGCGGGCGACGCCCTGTGCGTCCCCGGCAACCACGAGAACAAGCTGGGCCGCTGGCTCAAGGGCCGCAAGGTGCAGGAGACGCACGGCCTCGCCGAGACCATCGAGCAGCTCGGCCGCGAGACCGAGGAGTTCCGGGCGGAGGTCGCCGGATTCATCGACGGGCTCGTCAGCCACTACGTCCTCGACGGCGGCGACCTGGTCGTCTGCCACGCCGGTCTGCCGGAGAAGTACCACGGCCGGACCTCGGGGCGGGTGCGCTCGCACGCGCTGTACGGCGACACCACGGGCGAGACCGACGAGTTCGGGCTGCCGGTGCGCTACCCGTGGGCCGAGGAGTACCGGGGGCGGGCCACCGTCGTGTACGGCCACACCCCCGTGCCGAACACCTCCTGGATCAACAACACCCTCTGCCTCGACACCGGAGCCGTCTTCGGCGGGAAGATGACCGCGCTGCGCTGGCCGGAGCGCGAACTCGTCGACGTACCGGCCGAGCGCGTCTGGTACGAGCCGGCCCGGCCGCTCGCGACCGAGGCGCCCGGCGGGCACCAGGGACGCCCCCTGGACCTGGCGGACGTGCACGGCCGGCGGATCGTGGAGACCCGGAACCTCGGCAACGTCGCCGTCCGCGAGGAGAACGCGGCGGCTGCGCTGGAGGTGATGAGCCGGTTCGCCGTCGACCCGCGGCTGCTCGCCTACCTGCCGCCGACGATGGCGCCGACCGCCACCTCCCGTGAGGAGGGCTTCCTGGAGCACCCGGCCGAGGCCTTCGCCCAGTACCGGGCGGACGGCGTGGAGCGGGTCGTGTGCGAGGAGAAGCACATGGGCTCGCGGGCCGTCGCCCTGGTCTGCCGGGACGCCGACGCGGCCCGGGAGCGGTTCGGCGTGGATGCCGACGGGGTGACGGGCGCCCTGCACACCCGGACCGGGCGGCCCTTCTTCGACGATCCCGCCGTCACCGAGCAGGTCCTCGACCGGCTGCGGACGGCGATCGGCGCCGCCGGGATCTGGGACGAGCTCGACACGGACTGGCTGCTGCTCGACGGCGAACTCATGCCGTGGTCGCTGAAGTCGGCGGGGCTGCTCCGCGCGCAGTACGCGGCGGTCGGCGCGGCCTCGGGAGCGGTCCTCCCGAGCGCGGTCTCCGCGCTCGAACAGGCGGTGGCGCGCGGGGTCGAGGGCCTCGACGGGCTGCTCGCCAAGCAGCGGGAGCGCACGGTGGACGCGGCGGCGTTCACCGAGGCGTACCGCAGGTACTGCTGGCCGACCGAGGGCCTGGAAGGGGTGCGGTTCGCCCCGTTCCAGCTCCTCGCGGCACGCGGCCGCTCGCTCGCGGCCGTCCCGCACGACGAGCAGCTCGCCTGGCTGGACCGGCTGGTGGAGCACGATCCGACGGGTCTGCTCCAGGTCACCCGCCGGCTCGTGGTCGACACGGGCGACGAGGCCTCGGTGCGGGCCGGTGTCGAGTGGTGGCTGGACATGACCGCCGCCGGCGGCGAGGGCATGGTCGTCAAGCCGCTGGCCGCGCTCGTCCGCGACCGGAAGGGCAGGCTCGGCCAGCCGGGCGTCAAGGTGCGCGGACGGGAGTACCTGCGGATCATCTACGGCCCGGAGTACACCCGGCCGGAGAACCTGGAGCGGCTGCGGCAGCGCTTCCTCGGCCACAAGCGGTCGCTGGCCCTGCGCGAGTACGCCCTCGGCCTCGAAGCGCTCGACCGGCTGGCGGACGGCGAGCCGCTGTGGCGGGTCCACGAGGCCGTGTTCGCGGTCCTGGCCCTGGAGTCGGAGCCGGTGGACCCGAGGCTCTGAGCCGCCTCGGCGGCCGCCCCGCCGACCACGCCGGGCGTCTCCGCACCCCGGGGGCCGCGGGGTCCGCGGCGGCGGGGGTGCGGAGACCCCGGGCGGGTGTCCCGGCGACGGGGCCGGGCCCGGCACGCCCCCGGGGAGACGTGGTGCCCGCGGTGGCGCCGCCGGACCGGGCCGGGCGTCCCCCCGGTAAGGCCGCGCCCGACATGCCCCTCCTCGGTCGCGGGGCCCGCGGTCCCGGCGCCGCGGAGACCCCGGGCCGTGCGCCCCGCCTCCGGCAGCCCTCGCGGAGAACCGCCCCCACCGGGCGGGGATCCGCGAGGGCTTCGCCGTGTCCGCACACCGTCCCCGCAGGGCCTCCGCACGCTCTCCGCCGGGTCTCCGCCCCGCCCCGGCGGGGGGCGCAGGGGTGCCGGGGGCGGCGCTCCCCTGCGCCCCCCGTGCCCGTTGACGCGTTTCTTCCGCACCCTCTAGCGTTCTTCACCCCATGACGTGACACAGCGTCAACAGTGTGACGAGACAGGTCACTTGAGGTGTGGACACGCGCACGATTACGCCGGTCGATCACCGGCGGCCGGTCTTCCCCGGAGGACCCGAGGACGGTACGGGGGTGAGCGGGCGGTGAGTCTCTTCGGCCAGGACCGCTCCTTCCTCCACGCCCTTCCCGCGGCCGACCGGCGGTCCCTGCTCGCCGAGGGCGCGCGGCGCGTCTACGAACCCGGGGAGGTGATGATCCGCGAACGCGACGACAGCGCCTTCGTCCTCGCCCTGCTCTCCGGCTGGTCCGTCGTCTCCGTGGGGACCGAGCGCGGCTCGCGGCTCATCCTCGCCCTCCGGGGCGCCGGCGAGGTCGTGGGCGACCTCGCCGCGGTCGACCGGCGCCCCCGCAGCGCGAGCGTCACCGCGCTGGGCAGGGTCGAGGCGGTGGCGATCTCCGGCGACCGGTTCCGGGGCTTCCTCGCCGCCCGCCCGCACGCCACCTCGCTGATCATGCGCCAGCTCGCCACCCGGCTGCGCAGCGCCGACGTCGAACGCCGCGCTCTCGCCTCCGAGACCGTGCTGCAGCGCCTCGCGGCCCGCCTCGTCGAACTCGCCGAGCGCGCCGGACGGCGGGCCGAGACGGGGACCGTGCTCGAACTCCCGCTGCCCCAGCACGACCTGGCGGCGGCCATCGGAGCGACCCGGGAGGCGGTGGCCAAGGCGCTGCGCCTGCTGCGGGAACAGGACGTGGTCCGCACCGCGAACCGCACCGTCGTCGTGATCGACATGCGGGTCCTGGTGCTGCTCGCGGAGGGGCGCGCGCGCCCCGGCGGAGACCCGGCGGACCAATCCCCGCCGGGTGTGTAAACGGCTACATCGCCGGCCGCGGAAGGCGGCCAGTCTGGACACGCACCACCACGGCACCAACGGCACCGGGGCAGCACACAGGGAGTCCGAGAGTGAGCAGTGCGGGAGTGAACGGGGAAGCGGGCGGGCACGCGGGCGGGATCCACCGGTTCGTCGTCTTCGGCGACATCTGCGGCTCCGGGACGCTCGACCTGGCCGAGAAGAAGCACCAGAGGGCGGCCATGTACGCCGCCTTCGACGACGCGTACAGCTCCGTCGGCGTCGAGCCCGGCACCTTCCACCAGGAGGACCGGGGGGACGGCATCCTCGCCGCCCTGCGACCCGACGTGCCGCCGACCCTCATGGTCGGCCGGTGGATCGACACGCTGTACGAGAGCCTGCGCACCCACAACCGGGGCCGGGCGCGGCCGCTGCGGCTGCGGATCGGAATGAACGCCGGACTCGTCGCGCAGGACCGGCACGGGCTCGTCGGGCGCGCGGTGGACCTCGCCGCCCGGCTCTGCGACAGCACCCCGGCCAAGCGGATCATGAACGAGACCCCGGAGATCGACCTCGTGGTCGTCGTCTCCGACTGGCTGTACGGCAACGTGGTCGCCGAGGGCGGGCGGTACGTCGAGCCCGACCACTACCGGTCGGCCCGCATCCGGTCCAAGGAGACCGACGAGGCCGCCTGGTTCCACGTACCGCGCAGGCCCGCGCCGCCGCTCATCGGGCGCGACGGAGAGCTGCCGCCGGAGGGGGAGCGGCCGCCCGCGGGGGACCCGGAGGCCGCGGGGGAGCGGCCGCCGGCGGGGGCGGCACGGACGGGCGTTGGGCCGTCGCGGGGGGACGGCCCAACGCCCCGGCCCGTGGGCGGGAACCGTGAGTACCACGTCGGGGGCGACCTCCTCGACGTCCACGGGAACACCATCCACGGCGGGTTCACCGGAATCCGCAAGGACTCCGGCCGCGGCACCGGCTCCGCCCCCTCCGGTACGGGGACGGGCGCCGGTGCGGCCACCGGCGCGGGTGAGCCGGAGTGAGCGACCAGGACGACGACGCGCCGCAGAGCGACCCGGCGGACGGCGGGCACGGAGACCGGCCGGAGGCTCCGGACCGGGGCTCCGACCGAGGCGGCGACCGGAACGACCGGAACGACCGGAGCGACCGCGGCGGCCGCGGCGACCGGGAGCGGGACCGCTCCGGCGGGTCCGACCGCGGGGACGGCGCCGAGCAGACCCGCGAACCGAGCGTCTTCGCCGCCGCCGACCGCGGCCCGCTCGGCGCCGAGAGCGAGACCGGCGGAGCCGCCACGGCACGCCGGGCCGTCCAGACCTGGGCGGCCGGCGCCGCCGACCGCACCACCACCATCCACGGCGACGGAACCGTCTTCGAGGGCAACCAGATCTTCGCCCTGTACGGCTCGGACCGCACCGCGCACTTCGTCCAGGGACCCGTCCCGCCCGAGACGCTCGACCACCTCGGCCGGGTGTACTGCGCCACCGCCGGCTACCGGCGGATGCGGGACCGGCTCCGCGACCACCGGGTCCTCGTCCTGTGCGGCGAACCCGGCAGCGGCCGCAAGGCCACCGCGCTCGCCCTCCTCGACGAGCTGACCGGCGGCAAGGTCTTCCGCCTCGACCCGCGCCACGGCGTCGACGAGATCACCGACGAGGCCCTCCAGGAGGCCGGCGGCCACCTCCTGGAGCTCCGCACCGAGGACGTGCGCGAGGCCGAGGGCGAGCCGCGCCCCGCCCGCGGCGGCCGGGGCGAGCACCCCACCGCCGTCCGGCGGCCCGCCACCCGGCTCTCCGAACTGCACCTCGACCGCTTCGGCGACCTGCTGCGCGGCCGGGACGCCTACGGGGTCGTCCTCGTCGAGAACGGGGAACTCGCCGACCGCCTGCTGCGCGGCCGGTACGGCATGTACTGCGCGCCGCCCCCGGCCGACGAGGTCCTCCACCGCCACCTCTGGAACGAACTGCGCGCCGAGTCCGACCAGGCCCTCGGCGACGCCCGGGCGCGCGGCGCACGGCGGGACGTCGCCGAGGCCCTCGGCCTGGAGGAGCTGCGGCCCCGCGAGGCGGCCCGGCTCGCGCACCACCTCGCCCGGCACTGGCGCGGCGAGGTGACGGACGAGGAACTCCTTGCCGAGTGCACCTCCTTCGTACGCTCCCAGGCCCGCGAGTGGTTCGCCGGCGCCGACCGCCCGGGCGCGGTCCCCGAGGCCCTCCCGGCTTTGGGCGTCGGGGCCTTCCGCATCGCCGTCGCCGTCTTCGACGGATCCGCGTACAGCCTCGCCGCCGAGGCCGCCGAGCTGCTCGCCTGGGAGCTCGCGGTCACCCTCGACCCCGAACACCCGCCGGGCCGCCGCCTCTTCGGGACGCACGCCGAGCACCGGCCGGTACAGGCCCGGGCCGTCCTGGAGGACGGCGAGCTGGACCTCGGCCCGGCCAAGGTGCCGGTGCGGGCCGTCCGCTTCCAGGGCGAGGCGCTGGCCGGCGCCGTCCTCGGCGAGGTCTGGCACGGCTACCACAACGTCCGCGGCCCGGTGGCCCGCTGGCTGCGGGCGCTCTGCGACGACCCGCGCCCCGAGGTGTGGGTGCGGGCGTCCATCGCGGCCGGCGTCCTCTGCTCCTGGGACTGGATCCACGGCTTCCGGGACCTGGTGGTCCCCCTCGCCGTGACCGACGACGCGGTGGCCCGCATGGCGGCCGCCACCGCGCTGGCCGAGTCCGCGCGGGACCCCCGCGTGCGGCCCGCGGTCGCCGACGTCCTGAAGAACTGGGCCTCCTCCGACCAGGAGCCGCTCGTCAGGACCGCCCTGCTCGCCCACGGCTACGTCCTGGCCGCCGGCACCGTCTCCGGTTCGCTCGACGCGATCGCCCGGGTCGTCAGGAGCCGCGAGGCGACCGACGTGGACGTCCTCGTGCCCGCCGCGTTCAGCGTGGCGCGCCTGCTCGCCTGCGGCGAACCCGAACCCGTGCTCCGACGGCTCCGGCAGTGGCTGGAGGACGGCCGGCTCAACCTCGCCAACCTCGTCCACCTCGCCGTCATCCGGGCCCTGAGCACCCGGACCACCCATCTGTGGGGGCTGCGGGAGGTGCCCGAGCTGGACGGCCACGCGGCCCGTCCGCTGCTGGTCGCCCTGCTCGCGACCCGCCCCGGGCTCGCCGCGGAACTGGCGGCGCTGCTGCGGTCCACGCTCACCACGGCCCGCTCGGGCGAGTCCGCCCTCGAAGCGCTCGGCGGGATGCTCCGGCGGGCCGCGAAGGACCCGGAGTCGCTCCGGCACGTCTGCGCCTTCCTGCCGCGGCTCGCGGTGGACCGGCGCGACCGCGACCGGCTCAGGGGCTTGCTGAACGAACTGGTCCGGGACCGTGACCGGCCCCTGGACAGGGGCGCGGCGCGCCGGATGTGGGACGCCGTGACGGAAGGAGCGAACCGATGACCGGGCCCGAGCAGGACAGGAACGCACGGTCCGACGAGCGCACGCGCTGGATCGACCGGGACCGCGCGGAGCGCGGCCGCGAAGGCCGGGGACGGGACGAGCGGGCCCGCGACGAGCGGGGCAGGGCCGAGCGGCCCCGGGACGACCGCGACCGGGACGACCGGGAGCGGCAGCGGCCCTGGGAGCAGCAGGGCGACCGGCCGCGGGACGGCGGGCGCCGGTACGACGGACAGAACGGCGGCCGGCACGCCGGCGGCCGGGACGAGGACACGGACGAGGACACGGCCATGGACCGCGACGAGGACCTGGACCGGGAGCGGCGGCGGGGCGGGGGACGCGGCCGCGGCGGGCGGTGGAGCGGGGAGGGCACCGGCGGGTCCGCGGCGGGGGCCCGCCCGGGCGACCGGCCGCGCGGGCCGCTGATCGGCGAGTACGCACCCCCGTACCGCCGCCGGAGCGGGAAGGTCGCCGCCGTGCTCCTCTACCGCAACGGCGGCCACCGGGTGGTCTGGCCGGACCGCACGGAGGACGTCAACAAGCCCCTGCTCGGCTCCGCCTACACCGTCTTCGAAGTGCAACTCGGACGCAACGTGACCGAGTTCAGGCTCCAGCTGCCCGCCGCGGGCGACGGCGTCTTCTTCGAGGCCCTCGCCCGGGTCCAGTGGGTGGTGACCGACCCCCACCTCGTCGTCCGGGAACAGGTCGAGGACGTCGCCGAGCTGCTGCACGACGAACTCCTCGACGGACTGCGCCGGATCTCCCGGCGGTTCCGGATCACCGAGGCCCAGCGGGCCGACGAGGCCGTACGCGAGGAACTGGGCGCGGGACGCCTCCGGTTCGGCGCCGACATGGGCCTGCGGACACGGGTCCACGTCTTCGTCGACCTCGACGACTCCGTCAAGGCCGAGATCTCGCGACGGGACCGGGTCGGCGTCACCATGGAGGCCGACGAGCGGGTCGCCGAGGCCGAACGCCGCCGGGACGCCGCCGACCGGGCCCTGGTCGCCGACCGCGCCCGGGAGATGGAGGCCCTCTTCCGGCGCGGGGACCTCGCCCAGATCGCCCACCACATGGCCATGCACCCCGACAAGCAGTGGGAGATCCGCACCCAGCTCCAGCGCGAGCGGCGCGAGGGCCAGGAGGACTACCTGGCCGTCTTCAACCGGCTCCTCGACACCGGAGTCCTCGAACGGCACGACATCGGCGAGCAGATGTACCAGGTGCTGATGTACCTGCGCACCCAGACCGGCACCGTCCTCGACGGCATCACCAACCGGGTGCTCAACCCCTCGGGCGACCCCCCGCCGCGCCGCCTCGCCCTGGAGGACGCCGTACCGGAGCCGAACCGCCCCGACTGGTACGAGGACCGGGACCGCGGCGAGCCCCCGGCCCCCGACGGGCCCCGGGTGTACGAGCCGACCCGCGTCGAGTCCGGCTCGGAGCGGGAACGCGAGCGGGACAGGGCGCGCGACCGGGGCCGCGACGGCGACGACCGCGACGCCCACCGGGACCGCGGCCGCCCGCGGGACCGGTACGGCGACCGCCACGACGACGGGCACGATCGGTACGAGGACGGCGACGCGTACGGCAGGAGCGACGCCTACGAGCGGAACGACCGCTACGACCGCGACGACCCCTACGACCGGGACGGCCGCGACCGCCCCCGGCGGACCGCCCGGCCCGCCCGGCCCAGCGCCGAGTTCGACGACTGGGACGACGCGTGACCACGGCCCCCGGGCCCGGACGGGAGTCCGGACCCGGTTCGCGGGCCCCCGCGCGGGACCGGAGCGGACCGCCCGCGCCGGACCCCGACCGGACCCGGGGCCCCGACCCCGCGGAGACCCGGGAGCAGGCCCCCGGCGCCGCCCCGGACCGGGCCGCCGCACCCGGACCGCCTCCCGACCCCGTACCCGCCGAGGAGCTGAGGTTCATGGCCGAACGGCTGCTCGCCACCGTCCGGGAGGACATCGGCCGCGCCGACACCAAGGCCGCGATCCTGCTCTCCGGCGCCCTCGCCTTCCTGGCGGTCGTCTTCTCCGGCGACGGCCCCCTCCCGCCCGCCGCCGGCCCCGGACTCGTCCTCCTGCTTCTCGCGGGCGCGCTCTGGACGGCCGGGGTCCTCATGCTCGTCTCGGTGGTGCTGCCCCGCACCCGGATCGGAGCCGACCGCACGTTCCTGCGCGACCTCTCCGGCGGACCGTCGGAGACCGCGCTGCGCGAGCGGCTCTCCGCACCCGGCGCGGACGCCACCGGCTGGCTCCTCGAACAGGCCAGCGTGCACGGCCTCGTGCTCGCGGCGAAGTACCGGTGGCTCCGCCTGGGCGTGTCCGCGCTCGCGCTCGGCGCCCTTCTGGCCCTCTTCAGCGAACTGTGGTGAGAGAGAACATGCAGTGGATCGACAAGGGGGGCGCCCTGCTCCTCGCCGGGGCGCTCCTCGCGCTCTCCGGCCCGCTCGCGGCGACCCCCGCCTCGGGCGCGCCCGGCGCCCCCGGCGCGCGCACGGTCCCCCCTACCGCCTCCGCCGACCCCGTCGAAGGGCCCGACCCCATCGACTTCGCCGTCGTCGTCGACCAGTCGGCGAGCCTCGCCGACAAGGACCTCGCGCGCGAGACCGAGGCCGCGGCGCTGCTCGTCCAGGGCGAGATATCGGAGCGCTCCCGCGCCGCCGTGATCGGCTTCGGCAGCTCCGAGAAGCGCGGCCAGTCGCCCGTGCGCGAGGTGTGCCCGCTGATCGTCGCCGACGCGGCGGGCCGCGAGCGGCTCAGCGACTGCGTGCAGCGGCTGGGGCGCCGCGACACCGCCCGGACGGGCCCCGGCACCGACTTCCCCGCCGCCGTCCGCCAGGCCGTCACCCGCCTCACCGGCACCACGGCCGGAGCCGTGAGGCCCGGCACCCCCAAGGTCGTCTTCCTGCTCACCGACGGCAGGCTCGACGTCGCCGACAGCCCCGAGTACGGCACCGACCGGGAGAGCCGTCAGGCGAACGGGGAGAAGCGCCTCACCGAGGAACTCGCCCGCGCCCGGGCCGCCGGCGTCCAGATCTGGCCCCTCGGCTTCGGCGGCGAACTCGACCGCGCCTCCCTCACCGCGATGGCCGAGGGCGGCTACCGCGGCGCCTGCTCCGAGATCCCCGGCTCCGCCCCGCGCATGCGGGTCGTCGGCACCTCCGCCGAGATCGACAAGGCACTCCAGGAGACCTTCGCCGCCGCCCGCTGCGCCCGGATCGCGCACGGCACCGTCGGCCGGCCGCCCGCCGACCTGACCGTCACCATCCCGCCCATCGCCACCGACGGCTCCCTCACCGTCGCCAAGCACGACCCCGCGGTCCAGGTCACCTACTACGACCCGGCCGGCCGCAAGGTCCCCGTCCGGGGCGAGTTCGACGGCTCCTCCTTCGAGGTCAGCGGGCAGAACGGCCCGGTCGAGGCCCTGCGTGTGAAGAACCCGCTGCCCGGCCGATGGCGGGTGCACATCGAGGCGCCGCCCGGCCACCGGGACCGCGAGGTCGCCGTCCGCGCGATCTGGCAGGGCCGGCTGCGCTCCGCCGTCGTCCTCGACCCGGCGTCCCCGCGCGCCGGCGAACAGGTCGAGATCGAGGTCCAGATGCAGACCCGGCGCGGGGTCGTGATCACCGACCCCCGCCAGCTGGCGGGCCTCTCCGTCGCGGCCGAGCTGAGCGGCGAGGGCTTCGCCCCCGTCGACTTCCGGCTCTCCGACGACGGCAAGGGCCCCGACGCCACGGCCGGCGACGTCCGGTTCACCGGCACGCTCACCGTCCCGAAGAGCGCCACCGGCGCCCTGGAACTCGTCACCCGCATGGACGCGCCCGGCATCACCTCCGACCGGCGCCCGCTGCACGCCGTCGTCGCCGAGGGCGCGCCCCTGGTCACCGCCGCCCTCACCGTCGACGGCGCCACCGTGCACCCCGGCGCCACCGTCCGCGGCACCCTCGACGTCACCAACAACGACTCCGCGCCGCACACCCTGCGGCTGGCCCTCGCCGACCAGACGCCGGGCGCCGAACTCGCCGTCGCCCCGGCCACCGTCACGGCCCCGCCGAACCGCAGCACCCGGATCCCCTTCACCGTCACCGTGGGACCCGACACCCCCTACGGACCGCTCGGCGGCCGGGTCACCGTCGTGGACGCCTCGGACGGGGACCGCGCCCTGCGGGGCGCCTTCCTCGACGTCCGGGTGGTGGCGCCGCCGACCTGGTGGGAGCGCTGGTGGAAGGCCGTGGCCGGCGGATCCGCCGCGGCCCTCCTCCTTGGCACCTTCGTCGGCATCCGGCTCGTGTTCCGGCGCCGCCGCCGCGACCTCACCGGCGTCACCCTCGAACTCCGCCAGGACGGGCGGACGCTCGACTCGCTGACCGTCCGCCGCGGGCAGAGCCCCGGCGGGACCTTCGCCTTCGCCGTCGACGAACCGTACGGCACGCCGGCCACCCTGCGCCGCGTCCCCGGCGCCGGCTCCTCCGCCCATGTGCTGCGCCGCACGGGCGCGGGCGAGCTGCTGCTGCGCCCGCGCGGCGGCGCGCAGGTCCCCGTCCGCCCCGGTGAACCGGCCGGCCTCGGCGACCACGAACTGGTCGTACGGGGCGGCCGCCCCGCACCGGCCGCCGGCCGCGGCACGCCGTGGACCCGCCGCCCCCGCCGCACCGGCGGAGCGGACCGCCGCACGGGCACGGACGCCGGCCCCCTCACCGGACCGGGAACGGACGGCTCACCCGACGCGAGCACCTACGACGTCAACTTCTGAACGGGTCCCGAGGAGAACGCCATGAAGATCTACCAGCCCATGCTCTTCGTCGGACTCGGCGGCACCGGCGGACGCATCGGCAGCGAACTCGAACGCAGCCTCCGCCGGGAGCTGTGCGGCCCCGACGGCACGGACCTCGTCGACGGCGGCAGCCGCCTGCCCTTCCAGCTGCCCGACTGCCTCCAGTTCGTCTACGCCGACTTCAGCGAGGCCGAACTGCTCAACTACCCCCAGTTCAAGGCCAAGGGCGCCGAGGGCGCCGCCTTCGCCCGAACCTCCAGGATCGTCCGCGACCTGCTGCCCACCGACTTCGACTCCTCGCCCGAGGTGACCCGCATGCTGCGCGTCTCGGTCCCCGAGGAGACCCGGAGCTGGCTGCCGCCGCAGGCCCGCCAGCCGCGCGTCGCCCCGCTCAACAGCGGCGCGGGACAGCTCCCGACGGTCGGCCGCTCCGCCCTCTTCGCCACCCTCCGCTCCGGCCTCGAACCGGTCCTGCGCCAGCTCCGCGAGGCGATCGGGGCCATCGGCCAGTCCGCGGGAGACCTGCGGCGGGTCGGAGGCGGCCGGATCCGGGGCTGCGACGTCTTCGTCGCCTTCTCCGTCGCCGGCGGCACCGGAGCCGGCATCTTCTACGACTTCATCCACCTCATCGGGCACGAGTTCCGCAACGCCCGCGTGCCCGGGGTCAAGATCTACCCGCTCGTCGTCATGCCCTCCGCCTTCCCGCCCGAGGCCGGCGGCGGACGCGAGGCCGAACTCAACTCCGCCCGCGCGCTCGTGGACCTCTCGCGGCTCGTCGACGACCAGAACGTGCCCGACGCCCTCGACCAGGTCGGCGACGTCGAGGACCGCGGCCGGCTCAGCGTGACCTACCCCGGCGACGGCGTCGTCGCCCTGCGCCCCGCCACCATGCAGACCGCGTTCCTCTTCTCGAAGCCGTCCGTCATCAACAGCGAGGACCTCCGGCGCTCCATCGCGGCCATGGTGATCTCGCTCATCGGCACGGACCTCGGCGCGGACGGCGGCGCGGCGACCCGCGCCGAGGAGGACTACCAGTCCTTCGCCGCCAGCTTCATCAACAAGGCGGTGGAACGCTCCACCCCGGCCCGTACGGGCATCGGCTACCGGGGCATGTCCACCAGCCTCGCCGCCGCCCTCACCGTCCCCGTCGACGACCTCGCCGAGATCGTCGCCGCCCGGCTCCTCGCCCAGGCCGTACGCGGCATGACCGAGCGCGCCCGCCGCCCCGACCGCGAGGGGCAGAACCACGTCAAGGAGCTGTTCAACCGCTCCGGCATCGGCCGCCTCTGGACCCGGGACGCCCCGGACGTGCCCCTCCCCGAGCAACTGCCCCGGGGGAAGAGCAGGATCACCCAGGAACTGCGGAACCGGCTCGGGGACATGGAGGAGTCCCTGCGCCGCCTCGACACCGGCCTCGCCCGCGAGATCCCGCGCCTCACCGAGGACTTCAGGCCCAGTGCCGGAGTCCGCGAACTCCTCGGCGCCATGGACCCGTTCCAGATCAAGGTCGTCCTGACCGGACTGCCGAACCACCCCGACCGGGTGGCGCGGGAGGGCTTCACCGGCATGATCGACAACCGGCGCAACGAACCCGAGCGGCCCCCCGACGTCCGTACCGCCGCCCCGAACATCCCCCCGGTCAAGGGCCCGGTCGGCGGGGTCGTACCGGCCCGGTGGAGCGACCCCGACGTCCAGGAGGCGCTCGCCGCGCAGCAGGCCTGGTACCAGTGGCGGGCCCGCACCCTCTGGCACCACGGCTGGCAGAACGGCGAGGCCCAGTGGCGCCCGTCCCTGAACAAGGCGACCTCCGAGGTCGCCGAACTCGTCAAGGCGCTCCGCCTCCACGAGCAGGACGAGCGCAAGTCCTTCGCCGACAGCCGCCGCGACCTCTACCGCGACGACCGCGCGGGCATCGCCTACCTGCTGCCCCCGCAGAACACCCTGCGCGCCTTCTACGACGACGTCGTCGACCGGCTCGCCCAGAGCGAGGGCCTGCCCGAGGGCGCCGACGCCGCCGGACTGCTCGGCCGGATCGTCGGCCCCGACGACTGGCGGCGGGCCCTCGACTCGGTCCGCCGGTCCTCCGGCGCGGCGGTGAAGGAGATCAAGCAGGTCGTCGAGCGGCGGGTCAAGCGGCTCTTCGGCGAGTCCAACGAGGACGCCTTCGCCCGCCCCCTGCTGCCCTCCATGGAACTGCTGCTCCGGGCCGCCGCCGGCGACGAGAACGCCGAGGCGAAGATCGACCCGCGCTGGCTCGACCAGTTCCGCTCCCGGCTCGCCGGCCTCATCCCGGTGGGCTTCGTCCCCGACGGCAGCGGACCGCTCAAGATCCTCATCGTGCACCCGGCGAGCGAGTCCGACGGCCGCGCCCGCGAGTACCTGGAGCAGGCCCTCAACCTGCCCTCCCGGGTGACCCCGGAGAGCCGGGCCGGCGACACCGACTCGATCACCGTCGTGTTCTTCCGCAGCGGCATGAACCTCACCGACATCTCCGAGGTCCGCAACGTCCTCAGCCTGTGGTCGGAGGCCCGCGACTCGGCCGGCGAGGACGACTTCCTGCACTGGCGCCAGCGCCTCGGCTACGAGGACGACTGGCTGGTCTCCACCGAGCACGACCGTCAGCGCATCCTGCACCGGCTGCTCTGCGCGATGTGGAACGGGCACATCGAGACCGAGGGCCCGGCCGCCTCGCCGCACCGCGTCCGCATCCGGCTCCAGGACGGCGAGTCCGCCACCATGTCGCTGCGCCTGGAGGAGTTCGACGGTTCGCTCACCAGCTGGGCGGGGCTGCTGCGCGCGTACGAGCGCTGGGCGCTGCTCGACGAGGGGCAGATCATCGAGCAGTTCTGCGAACGCCTCATGCAGGCGCTGCCCCGGGGCCTCGCGCAGGTCCCGTCGCCGCCGTCGCCCCTGTTCACCCTCTTCGTGGAGCAGGTCGCGCCGCGCCAGCTCGCGCTGATCGACCGACTCGTCGCGGAGCAGGGGGAGTACGGCGACGCGGACCCCGAATGGCTGACCCCGCTCCGCCACTTCTGGAAGGTCACCTTCCCCGGCGCCCTCGACATGCGCTTCCCGAGAGCGGCGAAGGCGACCCGGTCGACCCTGCGGGCCCTGTACGAACGGCACGCACCGCGGGCCGCCGCGGCGCACGGCCGGGGCGAGAACCCGGGGCAGGCGCGGGGGCCGCGCCGGGGGCAGTGGGAGGGCGCGGACCCGCGGGGCGCCCGCCGGCCCCGGCCGTACGAGCCCGGCGGACGCCCGTCGTACGAGCCCGGCGCACGGCCGTCCTACGGGAGCGGGGGAGCCGCCGATCCGCGGGCCGCGTACCGGAACGGGGACGGCCCCGGCCCTCGCGCGGCGGAGCAGCCGCCCCGGCGGACCTCCGCCTTCGAGGACGACTGGGAGCGGGAGCCCGAGCCCGACTTCGGCCCTGACGAGGAGCCCGGCCACGGCTTCGACCACGGCCCCGACCGAGAGGCGGGTGACGAGGCGGACTACGCGTCCGGCTATGAAGGCGGCTACGAAGGCGGCTACGAGGGCGGCTACGACTCCGACTTCGGGCCGGAGCGGGGTCACGGCCCCGGCCACGGCTCGGGTCCCGGCCGCGGTCGCGGCCCGGACCACGGCCCCGACGGCCGACCCGGCTCCGGCTACGGCCCGGACCCCGATTACGGCTCCGACTCCGGCTACGGCTCCGACCGTGGCTACGGTCCGGATCCGGGGTACGGCTCCGACGACGGTCCGGACTCCGGTCACGGGCCCGACCGCGGCCATGGTTCCGACCCCGATTACGGCTACGACGCCGACTACGAAGGCGGCTACGACTCCGACTTCGGGCCGGAGCGGGGGCACGGCCCCGGCTACGGCCCGGAGCCCCACCGTGATGTCGACGGCGCCCCCTACCGTCGCGGTCGGGCCGGGGAGGCGGAGTGAGCGCGCGCGTCCTCCCCGAGCGGCCCCTGCCGGGGCACGCCGTCTGCCTCGACCTGCGCGCGGCCGGCGCGGACGACCCCGAAGCCGTCGTCCGCGCCGCGCTCGACGTCCCTCAGCCCGGCGGCGAGCGCCGCTTCCTCGTCCTGGACGAGGCCGACCGGCTCGTCTCCCACCAGCTGCTCTACGAGCGGCTGTCCTCCTACGGGCCGGCCCGGATCGTCTGCGTGGCCGTCGCCGTCCGGGGCGAGCGGGCCGTCCGCCGGACGCTCACCCTCCGCCCGCCGGCGGCCGGCGTCCTGTGGGTCTTCGACACGGCGGAGGACGGCGTCCCGGCCGAGGCCGTGCTGCGTCCGCTCGTCGACGTCCTGTCCACGCCCGAGGTCTTCGACGCGGCCCTGCGCGCGCTCGGGGAGGTGGTGCACGGCGTGGCCGTGCCCGCCGTGCGCGTCCTGGAGCACGACCTCACCGAGGAGGCGCGGGCGCGCGCCTGGCGCCAGGCGGTGGAGGGCCTCATCGGCCCCGAGGTCCCGGCCGGCACCGCCTCGGCCGACCAGGTGCCCCCGGCGCTCGGGCTGCTGCTCGACGAGGGCCTGCCGCGTTCGCTCGCCGGCCACCCCTGGCTGCCCGCGCGGGGCCGCGTCGGGCTCCGGCTCGTCGGCTGCGACGAGGCCGTCCAGGACGCCGTCGACGGCCACCGGCGGGTGCGCGGCGCGGCCGGACTCCTGGCCGGGGCCGGCCGCGCGGTCGACCTGCCGGGGGACATCGAGCGGGTGGCGGGCGAGCTGGAGCGGTTCAGGACCGCCGTGGCGGACGCGTTCGCCGCCGCGGGCGGCAGCCGGCTGACGGCCGAGCACCGCGGGGTGCTGCGGGACCGGGGCATCGAACTGCCCGAGATGCCGAGGGAGATCACGCGGACCGGCATCGTCCCCGCCCTGCGCGACCACACCCACGAGCTGATCGGGAGGGGACTGCCGCTGCGTTCCGTGGCGGCACGGCTGTCCGCGTTGTCCGCCCGCACCGCCCCCGTCGGCAGCGCCGCCCGGCTCGCCCGGCTGGACGCGATCTGCGGACCGGAGCGGCTGCGGCGGCTCGGCGCCCGGCACCCGTTCACGGCCGGCGGTCCGCGCCCGGTCGCCTTCGCCGTGACCGGCCTCCTCGCCCTGCTCGCCGGGGTCTGGCCGGTCCTGGGCTGGGTCCTCGGCCCGGCCGTCGGCGTGCTGGCCGCCGGGCTCGCCCACCTCATGCTGCGGCGCAGGCCGAACCGCTCGCCGGACGGCCGGATCGACGGAGGCGGCACCACCGGGGCCGCGCCCCGGCTGGCCGGCGGGGTGCTCGGCGGGCTCCTCGGGGCGGGCCTCGGCCAGTTCCTCGGGCTGCCCGCGTGGGCGGGGGCACTGGCCCTCGCGGCGTCCCTGGCCGCGGTGCTCCTGCTCGCGCTGCGCGACTGGAGCCGGGCCGTCGACGCGTGGTGGGCCCTGGCGGACCCGGAGGACGCCCGGCGGATCCTCCGCGAGGTCCAGGCCCTGGTGGTCACCACCGCGGTGCACGACTGGCTCTTCGCCGAGGTGCGGCACCACTGCTCGGCGGGCGCGGGAGCGGTGGCACGGCTGCTCCGCGGTCTCGCGGACACCGCCGACGCGTACGGCCGCGGCCCCTCCCGTGCGAGCGGACCCGGGGAGGACCGCGGTGCGTGGGCGGGCCCGGAGGGGCCGGGGCGCGGGCACCGCAGCGAGCGGGACGCGACGCCGGAGGCGGACGCCCGTATGCCGTCGTGGAGCTGGGACGACTGGGGTGACGGCGAGGCGGACGACGTCTGGTCGGACATGGACGAGGAGCCCCGCGCGCCCGGCGGATTCCCGTACGACCCGGGTCGGTCCGGAGCGTCCGCCGCGCACGACCCCCACGGGCCCTCCGGCCCGGGCGGCCCCGGCGAACCGCCGTACCGATCCGACCCGTTCGTATCCCGGGTGCCCCCGGAACCGTACTCCGCCGGGTCCTTCGGCGCGGCGTCCCGGGGCGGAACCGGCCCCGCGGACGAGCCGGCGCCCGCCCCCGCGTGGCTGGAGCGCCGGTACGGCGACGGCGGCCCGCTGCTCGTCGACACGCTCGTCGGCGACCTGGTCGCCGGGACCCTGCTGATCCTCGAACGCTGCTGGGCGGGCGTCGAACGCGACCCCGCGGCCGTGGTGCCCGCGGTCCACGAGGAGCGGGTCACGGACCTCCTGGACGAGACCCGGGTCCGGCTGGAGCGCGATGTCGCCGCCTCGCCGCCTCCCCGGTACGACGGCCTGCGCGACCCGGACGCCCTCTCGGGGCTCGCCGCCCTCACCGACCGCACCGACCGGCCCGACGCCGCCCGGCTGACCGGGGTCGCCCCGGACGCGGTCGCCCGGCTGATCCTCGCCGAAGACGACCCCGGCCGGACGGTCGCGCTCTGCGGACCCGAGCACCTGCGGCTGCTGTCCCACGACCCGCTCGCCGCCCGGCAGGTCCGGTTCGTGCCCGAGGCGATGCGGCGCGGGGCGGCCGGGGACGACATCTGGCGGGGCACCGCCGAGGACGTCGTATGGACCGGTGCGGGACGCCACGCCGGGATCCTCCGCCTCGTACCCCTGCGCGCGGACGTCGTGCACACCGTCCGCTCCGAGGAGGCGGGAGAACCGTGACCGACCCGAACCATCCGAACGACCAGCGCGACCCGAACCAGCGGATCGGCCCTGACCACCCGGACCACCTCAGCGAACCCAGCCCGCCGCCCCATCCGTACTACCGGGAACTGGAGTTCCTCACCCCACGGGAGGCGCAGAGCCGCTTCGCCGTCCGGTTCGGGGAGGACCGCCGGCCCCCCGGCCGCCCCGGGTTCCTCGCCCGCCGCGCGGTCCTGGGGGCCGGCGGCGTGCCCGTCGTGCAGTACCGGCTCGCCCCGTCGGGCGCGCCGGGCGATCCGCAGGCGTACGGACTCCTGGAGCGCGAGGTCGCGGCCTCGGTCGCGCTCGAACGGCGTTACGGAGCGCAGAAGTTCGTCGGCGTCCTCACCCGGGTCGTCGGCTTCGACCTGTCCGCCGCCGAGCCCTTCGTGCTCTACCGCCCGCCGATCGGGCGCCCGCTCACCGAGTGGGCGGGCCGCCTCGACGGCGAGGACCAGGAGCGGATCACCGGCCAACTCGCCATGGCCGTCCGCCTCATGGCGGACCTCGGGATCGTCCACCGGGCGATCACGCCCGAGAACGTCCGCTGGGACGGGATCCGCGCGCGGCTCTGCGAACCGTACGCGGCCCTGCGCGCGGGGGAGGGGCGCACGCCGTACGGGGCGGCGCCCTGGGCCCCGCCCGAGCAGCGTGCGGGCCGCGGCGCCGTCGACCCGCGCGACGACCTGTGGTCCGTCGCCGCACTCGCCTACCACCTGCTCTCCGGCCGTACGGACCGGGGCGAGGGACCCCCGGCCGACCTCGGCGACTACCGGCGGCTCGCCGCCCTCCAGCACAGCGGCCTGTTCTCCCCGCACGCGTCGGAACGGCCGCACCCGGACGAGCTCTTGAGGCTCCTCCACGTGCCCGACCCGCTCGCGTCCGGGGCCGAGGCGGTCGACCCGCTCGAACCCTTCCGGGCGCGGTACGACGCCCAGCTCGCCCGGAAGCGCGCCCTGACCGGAGAGCGCCGTCCGGCCGGCCCTCCGGCCGAAGAGGTCCCGGACGCCCTCGTCCGGGACGCGCGTCCGCCGTCGCGTTCCTCGCTGTTCAAGAGGATCATCCGGGGCGGCGAACCGCCCCGACCGGCCGCGGCGCCCCCCGTCGCCCCATCTGCCTCCCCGCCATGGGACCCGCCCTCCGAGATCGTCCAGCCGCCGCCGTCCCGCAGCCGGATGTGCCCGCACTGCCTGCTCCCCGTCGAGTTCGACGAACGGCTGCTCGTCACCATCGACGCCAAGGGCAACCGCGTCCCGCTCGACCTCGGCGCCGAGCGCCGCCCCGCCCACCGCGCGGACGCCCTGCGCAAGGCGTACCACCTGTGCCCGCACACCGTGGACGGCGACGAGGGCCACGAACTGCCCCTGCCCTACCTCGTCAACGGCGAGCCGCTCTCCATCGCGCTCGTCGGCAGCTCGTCGGTCGGCAAGACCCACCTCCTCGCCGCCATGCTGGGCGAGGTCGAAGTCGGCGGCCTCGAACCGTACGGACTGAAGTGCCTGCCGCTCAATCCCGAGGCGCACCGCACGTATCTCCGCGAGCGCGTCCAGAGCCTCCAGCAGGGCAGACAGCTGGGCCGTACGGGACAGCAGACCTTCGCCCGCTTCGCCGACGGCCTGCTCGTCTCGGCGGGCGGCGCCGTGCCCCGGCCCGTCGTCTTCTTCGACCTCGCGGGCGAGGACCTCGCCCAGGACAGCGAGGTCGGCCGGTTCCTGATGGGCGTGGACGCCTTCGTCTTCGTCCTCGATCCGCTGCGCGCGCTCCGGCTGCCCTCCCTCGAACCGGTACGGGAGCAGAGCGGGCTGCGGCTGCGCGACCTCGGCGACGAGGCCTTCGCCACCGTGCTCAACCGGATCCCCCGGCAGCGCGGCGGGCTCGTCGGCGCCCCCGCCGCGCTCGCCGTCAACAAGAGCGACCTGGTGCGCTTCGAACCGGTCGTCGACCGCTGGCTCGGCCGCGCCCTGCCGGGCCCCCTCGACCCCGCCGCGCTCCGCGCCGAGAGCCGGGACGCGTACGCCTTCCTGGCCCGGGCGGCCAGCCCCGCCTGGCTGAAGCCCTTCGACGACTGCGCCGACTGCAGCCTGCACTTCGTCGCCGCGACCGGGGGCCAGGCGCGCGGCGACCGATTTCCGCACGGGGCCCGGCCGCGCCGGGTCCTCGCGCCACTGCTGTCGCTCTTCGCCCGGTGCGGGCTGCTGCCCGGGGCCGAACCCGCGGGACCTACGGAGGGGATCGACCGATGACGCGGTCGGAGAACGAGGTCGACCAGATCGTGTTCCGGTGGGACAGCGAGAACCTCACCGGCAACACCGGCTTCGGCCCGGTGGCCTGGTCCGGGCCCCGCGAGGAGGCCGAGAACCTCTTCCGGACGTCCGGGACCGTGCTCCGCGCCAGCGGTGAGGAGACCCGCCCGGCGCTGATCCGGCTCCAGCGGCGCTCGGAGGTGATGCTCATCCACCGCACGCTGTTCAAGGACGCCGACGGCGGCGCGTCCGTGCTCTGCCACGCCCTCGTCGGCTCGCCCGAACTCCTCGAACCCGCCACCTGCCTCGGGCTCCACGCCTGGGACTGGGAGGGGGCGGCCATGGACGGGGCGCGCGTGCGCGGGCAGCTGCCCGTGATCCCGGAGCACGTCCTGGTCCCCGCGACCGGCCGCGGCCAGGGGCGGCTCGACAGCGCGCTGGAGCACGCGGAGGCGGAGCTCGTCGGGATGGTCGCGGAGCTGCTGCGCCATCCGGAGGAGCGCTTCACGATCCTGGACGAGCGCGGCGACACCGCGGGCCCGGTGCTCTGGGGGCTGCACAGCATGTTCGGCGCGCTCACCGGCCGCCGGTGGACCTTCGCCACCCATGACACCGCGGAACTCACCGCGCTGCGCTTCGTGTTCGTCGGCCGCTGGGCGGGGGCGGCGAGCCGCAACGCCGACCGCCGCCGCGTCGACCCGCGCGAGCGCGTCGGCGACCGGGCGGAGGAGGTCGCGGCCCGGCTCGTCCACCACCACCTGAGGGGCGTCGCGGAGGAGGAGGGACGGGAGTACGCGGTCGGCAGCGCCCTGCACGGCGCCTCCTCCGCCGTCCGGGGCCTGTCGCTCTTGGAGACGTCCGTGCGGGCGCTGGACGTCCTCGACCGCCGCCACCCCGGCGGGTACGCGCCCGCCCCGACGCCGCCGAGACGCCCGGCCGGCCCCCCGGCGCCGGACACCCGCCCCCCGACCCCGCCGGTTCCGCCTGCCCCGGAGCCCCGGCGGAGGTGGGGCTGGGGCCTCGGGGGCCGGAGCGCCGGAGAGGGGCCGACGGCGGACGGCACCACGTCCGCCGGTCCCGCCCGCGGCGGCGAACCCGCCGCCGGAACCCCTCGCGGCGAGGGCCGCCCCGGCCCGTACGAGAGCCCGGAGGAGTGGTTCCGCCCGGACCCCACGGAACACCGCCCGCCCCACCCCTCCCGACGCCCGCCGGAGGACGGGCCCGCGTCGGACCGGCAGGACCACCGACCGATCCAATCCTCCCGCCGCCCGCCGGAGGACGGGCCGGTACGGGAGCCTTCGGACCCGCCGGGAAACCGGCCGGTCCCGTTCCCCCGCCCGGCGGAGAACCGGCCGGACCGGGAGCCTCTGAACCCGCCGGCCGACCGGCCCGGGCGGGAGCTGCTGGCCCCGCCGGAGCACCGGCCCGCCCGAGCGTCACTGACCCCGCCGGAGAACCCGCCCGTCCAGAACCCCCCGTACCCGCCGGAAGGCCGGCCCGGGTCCTCATCCGCGCACCCGCCGGGGCGGGCCGCGGAGGGCGGCCGCCCGTCGCAGGACCTGTCCCGCCTGCCCGACCCGGCCCAACCGACCCACGCGGCCCCCGACACCACCCCGCCCCGCTCGCTTCGCAAGCCCCCTGCGCCCCCGGCACCTCCTACGCCCCCCGCCCCGGAGGCCGCGCCGAGCCGCGGGTCCCAGCAGCACCCCTCGCACCGCCCTCCTCACCCGGCACCCGACCCCACCCCGTCCCCCTCGCCCCGCCCGTCCCCTCGGCCGGCCGAGGCCGAGTCCGACTCCCACCGCCCGCCGCCGGAGACCGCACCCGGTCACCCGTACCGCGAGTCCCGCACGGAACTCCAGGCCGCCGACGAGCGGTCCGCACCACTCGTCTCCGACCGGCCCCGGGCCGACGCCCCAGGGTCCGCCGAGTCCGGTGTCCGACCGCCCCGGGGACCCGGCGCCGTGGCGCACCCCCGGCCCGACCTGCCCCTCGTCGCGCCCGTCTGGACCGGCTCCGGGGCGGCCCCGGGGCGGGCCTGGGCCGCCGTGCGGGCCCGCGGCAGGGAGCGGGAGGCCGAGACCGGCCTGCTGCACAAGCTGCCCGCCGCGCGGACCGTCGACGAGGCGCGGGAACTCGTCGAGCACGGCGGCGACCGCGAGCTGCTGGAGTCGCTGCGCCGCCCGCAGGCGTACTCCGTCCTCACCCTCCTCCTGCGCGAGGTCGCCCGCCGGCTGCCGTCCTGGGGGCACGCGCTCCGCCGCGAACTGTGCGAGGTGGCCATCGCCCGCGAGTTCTGGGCCGTCGCGCCGGCGGGCGCCGCGGCCGACCCCTCCGACCCGCCGCCGGAGCAGCGCGCGGCCAACGCCGCCGAGCTGCACCGGTGGGCGGTCCGCCCGGTCCTGGCCGGCGGCGACGCCCCGGTCGGCACGGTCGCGGAGCTGCTCGTCCGGCTGCGGGTGAGCCCGGTGCCGTCCGCCCGCGAGGCGTTCTGGCTGATCGTCGAGGGCGAGCGTCCCGGACTGCCGGAGGCCGTCTGGCTCACCCTGCTGACGGACGCGTACGGGCTGCCGCGCACGGCCCGCCGCCCGGCGGCGACCGCGGCGCGGGACGGGACCGCCCTCCCGGACGACGACGGCAGCGGCTACACCCGGCGCTTCCTGCGCAGGGCCGGGCTGCTGATCGGGGGCCTGGTGGTGGCGATCGTGCTGCTCGTCTCGGTCCGCGCGTGGTTCGGCTGACCGGGGCGACCCCTCCGGCGGGGCGCGGGGGCGGAGGCGGGGCCGGGGCCGGCGGCAGGGCCGTAGCGCGCCGTCCGACGCGTCCCGCCCCGACCTGCTCCGAAACACGGGCCGCCGACGCCTCGCTCCGTCAGGATGGGCGCATGGGATTCCACGTCGACTCCGAGACCGGGCGGCTGCGCCGCGTCATCCTGCACCGGCCCGATCTGGAGCTGAAGCGGCTCACCCCGACCAACAAGGACGCCTTGCTCTTCGACGACGTGCTCTGGGTGCGCAGGGCCCGGCAGGAGCACGACGGCTTCGCGGACGTGCTGCGCGACCGGGGCGTGGAGGTGCACCTCTTCGGCGACCTCCTCAGCCAGGCCCTGGACGTGCCCACCGCCCGCGAGCTGGTGCTCGACCGGGTCTTCGACGAGAAGGAGTACGGGCCGCTCGCCACCGACCACCTGCGGGCCGCGTTCGACTCGCTGGACGCGGCGGCCCTGGCCGAGGCGCTCGTCGGCGGGATGACGAAGCGGGAGTTCCTGGCGGCGCACCGGGAGCCGACCTCGGTCCGCTTCCACGCCATGGACCTGGACGACTTCCTCCTCGGTCCGCTGCCGAACCACCTCTTCACCCGGGACACGTCGGCGTGGATCTACGACGGCGTCTCGATCAACGCGATGCGCTGGCCCGCCCGGCAGCGCGAGACCGTCCACTTCGAGGCGATCTACAAGCACCATCCGCTCTTCACGGGGGCCGAGGCGGGGCCCTTCCACCACTGGTCGGAGGGGCAGGGCGACTACCCGTCGACGATCGAGGGCGGGGACGTGCTCGTCATCGGCAACGGCGCGGTGCTCATCGGGATGAGCGAGCGGACGACGCCGCAGGCGGTGGAGATGCTGGCCCGGGGGCTGTTCGCGGCGGGTTCGGCGCGGACCATCGTCGCCCTCGACATGCCCAAGCGGCGGGCGTTCATGCACCTGGACACGGTGATGACGATGGTCGACCAGGACACCTTCACGCAGTACGCGGGGCTGGGGATGCTCCGCTCCTACACGATCGAACCCGGGGACGCGGGCCAGCCCCTGCGGGTGACGGACCATCCGCCGGAGCAGATGCACCGTGCGATCGCCGCGGCCCTGGGACTCTCGGAGATCCGGGTCCTGACCGCCACGCAGGACGTGCACGCGGCCGAGCGCGAGCAGTGGGACGACGGCTGCAACGTGCTCGCCGTGGAGCCGGGGGTGGTGGTCGCCTACGAGCGGAACGTCACGACCAACACCCATCTGCGGAAGCAGGGCATCGAGGTGATCGAGATCCCCGGCAGCGAGCTGGGCCGGGGCCGGGGAGGCCCGCGCTGCATGAGCTGTCCGGTGGAGCGGGACGCCGCCTGACAGCGCCCCAGCCGCCCGGCACCGCGCCGGGCCCCCGGGCGCCGGTCACCACCGGAGCGGGCGGAGGCGGATGCCCGCACGAGGGGGCTGTATATAAATGTTGATGTACGTATAGACTTCCAGGGTCTTGTCGTCGCCCCCGCCGACCCCCCGACCGTACCCACAGGAGCGCGTCCCATGGCCACAGACCTCATCGGCCGCCACTTCCTCAAGGAGCTGGACTTCACCGCCGAGGAGTTCCGCGGCCTGATCGCGCTCTCCGTCGCCCTCAAGGCCGCCAAGAAGGCCGGTGCCGAGGTCCAGCGGCTGCGGGGCCGGAACATCGCGCTGATCTTCGAGAAGACCTCCACCCGCACCCGCTGCGCGTTCGAGGTCGCGGCCGCCGACCAGGGGGCCAGCACCACCTACCTGGACCCCTCCGGCTCCCAGATGGGCCACAAGGAGTCCGTCAAGGACACCGCCCGCGTCCTCGGCCGGATGTTCGACGGCATCGAGTACCGGGGCGACGGACAGTACGTCGTCGAGGAACTCGCCGCCCACGCCGGCGTCCCCGTCTTCAACGGCCTCACCGACGACTGGCACCCCACCCAGATGCTCGCCGACGTGCTCACCATGACCGAGCACACGGACAAGCCGCTGGACGGCATCACGTACGCCTACCTCGGCGACGCCCGCTTCAACATGGGCAACTCCTACCTGGTCACCGGCGCCCTGCTCGGCATGGACGTCCGGATCGTCGCCCCGCGCGCCTACTGGCCGTCCGAGGAGGTCGTCGCCGCCGCCCGCGCGCTCGCCGAGGGCAGCGGGGCCACGGTCACCCTCACCGAGGACGTGACCGAGGGCGTCCGGGGCGCCGACTTCGTCGCCACCGACGTCTGGGTGTCCATGGGTGAGCCCAAGGAGATCTGGGACCAGCGGATCGCGGACCTCGCCCCGTACTCCGTGACGATGGACGTGCTGCGCGCCACCGGGAACCCCGAGGTCGGGTTCCTGCACTGCCTGCCCGCCTTCCACGACCTGGGCACGGCCGTCGGGCGCGACCTCCACGCCCGGCACGGCCTCACCGAGCTGGAGGTCTCCGACGAGGTCTTCGAGTCGGCGCACTCGCTCGTCTTCGACGAGGCGGAGAACCGGATGCACACGATCAAGGCGGTCCTGGTCGCGACGATGGCGGGCGGCCCGCTCCCGACGGCCTAGGCGCGGACGCCCGCGGCCGGTCACGCCTACGCCTCCGACGGCGGCCGCTGCGCCGGTATCCCCGGCAGGGTGAACCAGACCGCCTTGCCGTGCGCGGTGGGCCGGTGGCCGCAGTCGCTGCTCAGGGCCCGGATCAGCAGCAGACCCCGGCCGTGCTCCTGCCAGGGGTCGACGTCCCCCGGCTCGGGGCAGACCAGCCCCTCGGGGCGGGCCGGCTCGGCGTCGTGGACCTCGATCTGGCAGCCGCCGGGCGCGGCGAGCAGCTCCACGACCAGCTCGATGGGGCCGAGTCCCGCCGTGTGCTCCACGGCGTTGGCCACCAGCTCGGCGGTGAGCAGTTCCGCCGTGTCCCGGTCGGGTCGGCCCGCGCTCCCGGGGACGAGATCGGCGAGCGCGGTGCGGATCAGGGCGCGGGCGATCGGCACCGCTGCGGTCGTGTGGGGCAGCAGGACGCGCCAGGAGGCGGGCGGACCGCCTGGCCCGGCGGGGGTGCCGGCTGCGGGTCCGGCGGCTTCGGGCATGGGGGGCAGGCTCCCTTCACCGGAGTGGGGGTGGGTGAGTGGGGTGGAGGCGTCCCGGGACGTCCTGGTTTCAACCCTACGAGGCGCCCCGTGGATCTCCAGGGGCGGGCCTCCCTGATCGACGGGGACTTCCGTCACGGACGGCCGGGGACCTTGTGCGGGGCGCCGCCACTCCTTCTCTATCGCGCACTCGTGACGACAGTCACAGCAGAGTGATACCCTCCGAACGGAGGAAGGAGGCCGTTCCGGATGAGCCCCTTTACCGGCTCCACGCCCCGCACGGCACGCTGGCACCATCTGCGCCTCGACATCGACCGGGGCGTCGCCACCGTCACGCTGGCCCGCCCCGCCAAACTCAACGCGCTCACCTTCGGCGCCTACGCCGACCTGCGCGACCTCCTCGCCGAGCTCTCCCGCGAGCGGTCCGTCCGCGCCCTCGTCCTCGGCGGCGAAGGACGCGGCTTCTGCTCCGGCGGCGACGTGGACGAGATCATCGGCGCCACCCTCGCCCTCGACACCGCCCAGCTCCTCGACTTCAACCGGATGACCGGCCAGGTCGTCCGGGCCCTCCGCGAATGCCCCTTCCCGGTCGTCGCGGCCCTCCACGGCGTCGCGGCGGGCGCCGGGGCCGTCCTCGCCCTCGCCGCCGACTTCCGGATCGCCGACCCCACCACCCGCTTCGCGTTCCTCTTCACCCGGGTCGGACTCTCCGGCGGCGACATGGGCGCGGCGTACCTGCTGCCCCGGGTCGTCGGCCTCGGCCACGCCACCCGGCTCCTCATGCTCGGCGAACCGGTCCTCGCCCCCGAGGCCGAGCGGATCGGCCTGCTCTCCGAGCTCACCGAGGAGGGCGCGGCGGGGGAGCGGGCCGCGGAACTCGCCCGCCGCCTCGCCGACGGCCCGGCGCTCGCCCTCGCCCAGACCAAGGCGCTGCTCACCGCCGAACTCGACATGCCGCTCGCCGCCTCCGTCGAACTCGACGCGGCCACCCAGGCCCTGCTGATGAACGGCGAGGACTACGCCGAGTTCCACGCCGCCTTCACCGAGAAGCGGCCCCCGAAATGGCGGGGGTGCTGACGGTGCCGGGCCCCGGGCCGGCCCCGGGCACCCGCGCCCGCCCCGCGCCCTCCCGGGTGGCCGTCGTCGGCGGCGGCCCCGGCGGGCTCTACGCCGCGGCCCTCCTCAAACGGCTCGACCCCGCCCGCGAGGTCACCGTCTGGGAGCGGAACGCCCCCTCCGACACCTTCGGCTTCGGCGTCGTCCTCTCCGACGAGACCCTCGGCGGCATCCACGACGCCGACCCCGTCGTGTACGAGGCGCTCCGCCGCGACCTCGTCCGCTGGGACGACATCGACGTCGTCCACCGCGGCCACCGCACCACCTCCACCGGCCACGGCTTCGCCGCCCTCGGCCGCCGCAGGCTCCTGGAGATCCTGCACGCCCGCTGCACCGACCTGGGCGTACGGCTCCGCTTCCGAGCCGAGGCCCCCTCCGGCGACCTCCTCGCCGCCGGCCACGACCTGGTCGTCGCCGCCGACGGCGTCCACAGCCGCACCCGCGAGGCCCACGCCGCCCACTTCCGCCCCCGGATCACCACCCACCGCTGCCGCTACATCTGGCTCGCCGCCGACTTCGCCTTCGACGCCTTCCGCTTCGAGATCGCCGAGACCGAGTACGGCGTGATGCAGCTGCACGCCTACCCGTACGAGGCCGGCGCCTCCACGGCCATCGTCGAGATGCGCGAGGAGGTGTGGCGGGCCGCGGGCTTCGACGCACTCGACGAGGCGGAGTCCACCGTCCGCTGCGCGAAGATCTTCGCCGAGGCGCTCGGCGGCCGGGAGCTGCGCTCCCACCGCTCCGCCTGGACCGCCTTCCGCACGGTCGTCAACGAGCACTGGTCGTACGGCAACACCGTGCTCATCGGCGACGCCGCCCACACCGCGCACTTCTCCATCGGCTCCGGCACCAAACTGGCCGTCGAGGACGCCCTGGCCCTGGCGCAGAGCCTCCGCGACCACTCCGCTCCGGCGGACGCCCTCGCCGCCTACGAGGCCGAGCGGCGGCCCGTCGTCGAGTCCACCCAGCGCGCGGCCGTCGCCAGCCTCCAGTGGTTCGAGGAACTCGCGGGCCACGTCGACCGGGCGCCCCGCCTGTTCGCCTTCGACCTGCTCACCCGCAGCCGCCGCGTCACCCACGCCAACCTCCGGCTCCGCGACCCGGTCTTCACCGCCGCCGTCGAGACGGACTACGGCTGCCCGCCCGGCACCCCGCCCATGTTCACCCCCTTCCGGCTCCGCGGCCTGACCCTGCGCAACCGGATCGTCGTCTCCCCGATGGACATGTACCTCGCCGAGGACGGCGTCCCCGGCGACTTCCACCTCGTCCACCTGGGCGCGAGGGCCCTCGGCGGCCCCGGGCTCGTCATGACCGAGATGGTCTGCGTGAGCCCGGAGGGCAGGATCACCCCCGGCTGCACCGGACTGTGGACCGACGAGCAGGCCGACGCCTGGAGCCGGATCACGGCCTTCGTCCACGACCGGGCGCCCGGCGCGGCGATCGGCGTCCAGCTCGGCCACTCCGGCCGCAAGGGCTCCACCCGGCGCATGTGGGAGGGCATCGACCAGCCCCTGCCCGAGGGCAACTGGCCGCTCGCCGCCGCCTCGTCCCTCCCGTACCGGCCCGGAGTCAACCAGACCCCCGGCGCCCTCGACCGCGCCGGACTCACCGCCGTACGCGAGGAGTTCACGGCCGCCGCCCGCCGCGCCGCGCGGGCCGGCTTCGACCTCCTCGAACTGCACTGCGCCCACGGCTACCTGCTCTCCGGCTTCCTCTCCCCGCTCACCAACCACCGCACCGACGGGTACGGCGGCGACGTCGACGGACGGCTGCGCTTCCCGCTCGAAGTCTTCGACGCGGTACGCGAGGTGTGGCCCGGGGACCGCCCCATGACCGTCCGCGTCTCGGCCACCGACTGGGCCGAGGGCGGGACGACCGGCGAGGACGCGGTCGCCATCGCCCGCGCCTTCACGGCGCACGGAGCCGACGCGATCGACGTCTCCACCGGCCAGGTCGTCCCCCACGAGACCCCCGCCTACGGGCGCTCCTACCAGACGCCCTTCGCCGACCGGATCCGCACCGGGGCCGGCGTCCCGGTGATCGCGGTCGGCGCGATCTCCTCCTGGGACGACGTCAACTCCCTGCTCCTGGCCGGTCGGGCCGACCTGTGCGCGCTCGCCCGGCCGCACCTGTACGACCCGAACTGGACCCTGCACGCGGCCGCCGAACAGGGCTACGAGGGGCCGGCGGCGCCCTGGCCCGCCCCGTATCGCGCGGGCAGCCGACCGCCCCCGACGGGCCGCCGGGGCTGACAGCCGCCCGGGAGCTGCTACGCGTCCGCCGCGGCCGTGGTGTCCGTGGTGTCCGTGCCGGACAGGTGGGGGCGGACGAACTCCGCGCCCCGGTCCCGCAGCAGCTCGTGCAGGGCCGCGAAGACCTCCGCCGAGCGGCGGCCCGGCCAGTCGTCGGGCAGGAGCTCCGCCGGCAGCACCGGGTCCGCGTACGGCAGCCGGCGCCAGGAGTCGAGGACGAGCAGGTAGTCCCGGTAGGCCTGCTCGGCGTCCCGCGCCTCCGGGGCCGCCCGCCAGGCCCGCAGCACCGGTGCGTGGGCCGCCAGGAAGTCCTCGTGGAGCCGGGCCACCGCCGGCAGGTCCCACCAGCGGGCCACCGCCTCCGCCGTCGCCGCGTACCCCAGGTGGTCGCCCCGGAAGAGGTCCACGTACGCAGAGAGCCCCAGGCGCTCCAGCGCGTTCCGGGTCTCCTCCTGGAGCCGCGCGGGCGCGATCCAGACGCCGGGCGCCGCCGTGCCGAAGCCGAGGCGGGCGAGCCGGGAGCGCAGCAGGTGCCGCTTGTGCCGTTCGGCCTCGGGCACCGAGAAGACGGCCAGGACCCAGCCCTCGGACAGCTTGGGCTCGGTGCGGGCGTAGATCCGCCGGTCGCCGTCGTCCAGGAGCCTGCGGGCGTCGTCCGAGAGGGCGTATCCGGCGGCCCCGTCGGCCGTCCGGGCGGGCAGCAGCAGTCCCCGCCGCTTCAGCCGCGACACCGAGGAGCGCACCGAGGGCGCGTCCACCCCGAGCACCGCCAGCAGCCGGACGAGCCCGGCCACCGGCAGCGGCGCCCCGTCGGGCGTACGGCCGTACGCGCCGTAGAGGGAGACGATCAGGGAACGGGGGGTGTGCTGCTCGGCCACGTGATCACTGTAGAGGGTGGCGCACCGGACGGTCCGGGCCGGGCGGGGGAGCGGGCGCCGCGGCCGTCAGACCGGGGCGCGCAGCCGGAAGCGCTGGAGCTTGCCCGTGGGGGTGCGCGGCAGCGCGTCGAGGAAGACGATCTCGCGCGGCGACTTGTACGGGGCGAGCCGGGCGCGCACGAAGGCGCGCAGCGCGGCGGCGGTGCCCGCGTCGCGCGGCACCCCGTCGCGCACCACCGTGTAGGCGACGACGACCTGTCCGCGCAGCTCGTCCGGGCGGCCCACGACCGCGGTCTCCACCACGTCGGGGTGGTCGAGGAGGACCTCCTCGACCTGGGGTCCGGCGATGTTGAACCCGGCCGAGATGATCATGTCGTCGGCGCGCGAGACGTAGCGGAAGTAGCCGTCGGGCTCGCGGACGTAGGTGTCGCCGGTGACGTTCCAGCCCTCCCGCACGTACTCCGACTGCCGGGGGTCGGCCAGATAGCGGCAGCCGACCGGGCCGCGCACCGCGAGCAGCCCCTCCTCGCCGTCCGGGACGTCCCCGCCGTCGTGGTCGACGATCCGGGCCTGCCAGCCGGGGACCGGGCGGCCGGTGGTGCCGGGGCGTATGTCGCCGTCGGCGGCGGAGATGAAGATGTGCAGGAGTTCGGTGGCGCCGATGCCGTTGATCATGCGGAGGCCGGTGCGCGCGTACCAGGCCTTCCAGGTGGCCTCGGGCAGGTTCTCCCCGGCCGAGACGCAGCGGCGGAGGGAGCGGAGGTCGGGGGCCGTGCCCTGGGTGAGCTCGTCGATCATGACCCGGTAGGCGGTGGGGGCGGTGAAGAGCACGGAGATCCGGTGCCGCTCGATCGCGGCGAGCAGCTGCTTGGGTCCGGCCTGTTCGAGGAGGACCGCGCTCGCCCCGGCCCGCAGGGGGAAGACGACGAGCCCACCGAGGCCGAAGGTGAAGGCGAGCGGCGGCGAACCGGCGAAGACGTCGTCGGGCAGCGGGCGCAGGACGTGCGCGGAGAAGGTGTCGGCGACGGCCAGGACGTCCCGGTGGAAGTGGACGCAGCCCTTGGGCCGCCCCGTCGTGCCGGAGGTGAAGGCGATGAGGGCCACGTCGTCGGCGGCCGTCTCCACCGCCGCGTACGGGCCGGCGCGGCGGGCCGCGAGGGCGAGCAGGTCGTCCGGGCCCTCCCCGCCGAAGGGGGTGACGCGGAGCCCCGGTATCCGGGCCGCTTCGAGCTCGCCGAGGACGCTCGCGTCGCACAGGGCGTGGGTGCAGCGGGCCGCGTCGGCCATCGTGGCCAGTTCGGGGGCGCGCTGCTGGGCCAGAACGGTGACGGCGACCCCGCCGGCCTTCATCACGGCGAGCCAGCAGGCGGCGAGCCAGGGGGTGGTGGGGCCGCGCAGGAGGACCCGGTTGCCGGGCCGGACCCGCAGGTCGGAGGTGAGCACGTGGGCGATGCGGTCGACCCGGTCCTGGAGCTCTCCGTAGGTCCAGACGCCGCCGTCGCCGTCGTGGAAGGCCGGCCGGTCGGCGCCGAAGCGCTCCGCCGTGCGGTCGAGGAGTTCGGCGCCGCAGTTGAGCCGGTCGGGGTAGGCCAGCTCGGGGAGGTCGAAGACGAGCTGCGGCCACCGGTCCGGCGGGGGCAGCCGGTCACGGGCGAAGCTGTCGTGGTGGGCCGAGGGTGTCAGCTCCATGAGTCCGTCCCCCTGTCGTGGTGGGGTCGACCGTCGCCCCACGAGCGTATCGTGTTGGTGACGGCAGTCAACGGTTCGCGACAAGGGTGCTCCCGGGCGCCCGGACCAAGGCCCCGCACGGCGCGCGGACGCCGGGCGGGACAGGGACGCACGTGCCGGGCGGCACCAGGACGCCGCCCGGTGCGGGGACGAAGACGCCAGAGGGCGTCAGAGAGGGCCCACATGCCCGCATTCTCGCTCGATCCGGCCCAGACCACCTGGTGTGCGGAGCTCCGTACCCTCGCCGCCGAGCGCCTGCGGCCCCTCGCCGAGAAGGGCGAACCGGGCCGGGTCAACCGCCCCCTGGTCGCCGCCCTCGGCGAGCTGGGCCTGCTCGCCCGGCTCTTCGACGCGGGCGCCCTCGAACTCTGCCTGCTGCGCGAGTCCCTCGCCCGGACCTGCACCGAGGCCGAGACCGCGCTCGCCCTCCAGGGCCTCGGCACCCACCCCGTCGCCGCCTTCGGCACCCCCGCCCAGCGCGCCCGCTGGCTCCCCGAGGCCGCCGCGGGGCGCGCCGTGGCCGCCTTCGCGCTCTCGGAGCCGGGCGCCGGCTCCGACGCCGCCGCCCTGGCCCTGGAGGCCCGCCCCGACGGCGCCGGCGGCTGGCGCCTGCACGGCGAGAAGCGCTGGATCTCCAACGCCCCCGAGGCCGACTTCGCCACCGTCTTCGCCCGCACCTCCCCGGACGCCGGGGCCCGCGGGGTCACCGCCTTCCTCGTCCCCGCCGACCGGCCCGGGCTCGGCGGCGAGGCCCTCGACATGCTCGCCCCGCACGCCCTGGGCACCCTCACCTTCGACGGCGTCCCCGTCGGCCCCGACGACCTGCTCGGCGCACCCGACCGGGGCTTCCGGGTCGCCATGCACACCCTGAACCTCTTCCGCCCCAGCGTCGGGGCCTTCGCCGTCGGCATGGCCCAGGCCGCCCTGGACGCGGCCCTCGCCCACACCGCCGACCGCACCGCCTTCGGCGGACACCTCGCCGACCTCCAGTCCGTCGCGCACCGGATCGCCGAGATGTCCACCCGCACCGAGGCCGCCCGCCTCCTCGTCTACGCCGCCGCCGCCGCGTACGACGAGGGCGACCCGGACGTCCCCCGGCGCTCCGCCATGGCGAAGCTCCTCGCCACCGAGACCGCCCAGTACGTCGTCGACTCCGCCGTCCAACTCCACGGCGCCCGGGCCCTCCAGCGCGGACACCTCCTCGAACACCTCTACCGGGAGGTCCGCGCTCCCCGCATCTACGAGGGGGCCACCGAGGTCCAGCGCACCATCATCGCCAAGGAGTTGTACGCCTCCCACCGACGGTCCCACTCCCGCCAGGAGGAGCCGACCCCATGAGCCTGCACCGGCACAACCCCGCCGACCTCGCCCCGCCGACCGGCTTCTCCCACGCCGTCACCGCCACCGGCAGCCGGCTGGTCTTCCTCGCGGGGCAGACCGCCCTCGACAGCGAGGGCGCCGTCGTGGGGGACACTCTGACCGAGCAGTTCACCACCGCGCTCGCCAACCTGCTCACCGCCCTGCGGCACGCCGGCGGCACCCCGGCCGACCTCGCCCGCGTCACCGTCTACACCACCGACGTCGACGACTACCGCGCCCACGCCCCCGAACTCGGCCGGATCTGGCGGCGCTTGGCGGGCCGCGACTATCCCGCCATGGCCGTCATCGGAGTCGTACGGCTCTGGGACGAGCAGGCCCGGGTGGAGCTGGACGGCTTCGCCGTACTGGACGAACCGTCCCATACTTGATCAATTGGTCACCCGGAGGGGCCGGGCTTAGTGTCGAAAGGTGGACTGACCGGCCCACGGCCCCGTCAGGTGAGGGTGCGATGCGCCATGAAGAACCATGAGTAGGACGCCCGAGCCGCAGACCCCGACGGCGACCGCCCCCCGCAGGAGCGGCAAGGACGGCAAGGGCATCGCCCTGTTCGTGATCGCCTCGTGTCAGCTGATGGTGGTCCTCGACATCACCATCGTGAACATCGCCCTCCCGCACATCCAGACCGCGCTGGACTTCTCCACCACCAGCCTGTCGTGGGTGGTCAACGCCTACACCCTGACCTTCGGCGGCCTGCTCCTCCTGGGCGGACGCGCCGGCGACATCCTGGGCCGGCGACGCGTGTTCATCTTCGGCGTGCTGCTCTTCGGGCTCGCGTCCCTCTTCTGCGGCCTCGCGCAGAGCGAGTGGCAACTCCTCGCGGCCCGCGCCCTCCAGGGCGTCGGCGGCGCGATCGCCTCGCCGACCTCCCTCTCCCTGATCACCACGACGTTCGACGAAGGCCCGGAGCGCAACCGGGCCTTCGGCGTCTTCGCGGGCGTCTCGGCCGGCGGCGGCGCGATCGGCCTGGTCGCGGGCGGCATGCTCGTCCAATGGCTCGACTGGCGCTGGATCTTCTTCGTCAACGTCCCGATCGCCCTGCTCATCGCCTTCCTCACCCCGCGCCACGTCAAGGAGTCCGAGCGGCACCCCGGCCACTTCGACCTCGCCGGCGCGCTCACCTCCACCCTCGGCATGGTCGCCCTGGTGTACGGCTTCATCCGGGCCGCCCAGGAGGGCTGGAGCGATCCCTACACGATCGGTTCGTTCGTCGCGGCGGTCGTCCTCCTCGCCGCGTTCATCCTCATCGAGCGGCGCTCCCAGCAGCCCATCACACCGCTCCACATGTTCGCCGACCGCAACCGCTCGGGCACCTACGTCATCATGCTCTGCCTGGCGGCGGCCATCTTCGGGATGTTCTTCTTCCTCACCCTGTTCGTCCAGCAGGTGCTGGGCTTCAGTCCGCTCGCGACGGGACTCGCCTTCCTGCCGGTCAGCGCGATCATCGGGGTCGGCGCCGGCCTCACCTCCAACCTGCTGCCCCGGTACGGCCCCAAACCCTTCATGGTGGTGGGCTCGGTGCTCGCCGCGGCGGGACTGTCCTGGCTGACCCTGACCGACGTCGACTCCACCTACCTCGGCAGCATCCTCGGGCCGATCCTCGTCTTCGGTCTCGGCATGGGCCTGATGTTCGTCTCGCTGACCATCATGGCGCTGTCGAACGTCGAGCCGCAGGAGTCGGGCGCCGCGTCCGGCCTGCTCAACGCCATGCAGCAGGTGGGCGGTTCACTGGGCCTGTCGATCCTGGTGACGGTCTTCGGCACGGCCAGCCGCAACGAGGCGAACACCCAGGTCCCGGCCTTCCTGTCGCAGGCGACCCCGCTGCAGAAGGCCGAGTTCGCCAGAACGGGCCAGCTGCCCGCCCCCTGGGGCGACCAGGTGCTGACCTCCGGCGTCTCCGCGGGCTTCGTCACGGCGGCGATCTTCGCCGTGGTCGGCGCGCTGGTGGCCCTCTTCGTGATCCAGGTCCGCCAGTCCGACATCGACCGCCTCAAGGGCGGGGTGGGCCCGGGCGTGGGCGTCTGAGCGGTCGCCGCTGCGAGGCGGTCCAGGGCGGGGGCTGCGGGGGCTGGGGCCGGCCCTAGGGGCCTCCCGACTCGAACCCCGCCCGCTTGTAGGTGCGCATCAGCACGGCGACCTCCGCCGACGTGACGCCGTCGAGCGCGCCGAGGACGCGCACGGTGAAGTCGTGCAGGTCCCGGGTCGAACGGTGGCTCGAATAACCGAGGAGCGCCGTCGTGCCGGTCGTCACCACGAGATGGCGGACGGCCGGCGCCCGCGCCAGGCGCCGGATCGCCTCCTCCAGGCGGGCCTGCCCGACGGCCAGCCGGAACCGCGCCTCCACGGGATAGCCGAGCACCTCGGGCTCCGCGTGCAGCCGCAGGTGCAGGACGTGGGAGGCCATCAGCCGGGCCAGCCGGCGGCGCGCCGTGGTCTCGCCGACCCGCAGCTCGCGCGCCAGCCGGGTGGTGGACATCCGGGCGTCCCGGTGGAGCAGCGCGACGAGCCGCCGGTCGAGCTCGTCCACCACCGGCGGCTCGGGCAGCGGCCTGCCCTCCACGGCGTGGCGGCGCACCTCCGTGGGCTCGTCGTCGTAGGGGGCCCAGTCGCTGGTGGTGAGGAGCAGCCGCAGCACCACCGAGGTGTGGATGTCGACGACTCCGTCGAGCCGGCCGATGCCCGCGTCCACGAGGGTCAGCAGGGCGTCGTGGTCGGGCACGATCAGCTCCGCGAACACGTCGAGCGCGCCGGTGGCGACCTCCACCGACCGCGCCTCCGGGCGGCGGGAGAGGGCCAGCGCGGTGTCGTGCACGCGGCCGGGGGCGCAGCGTACGGCCACCTCCGCCGTCACCCCCTCGCCGAGGTACTCGGGGACGAGGGCCGCGGTGAACCCGACCGCGCCCGTCGCGGTCATCCGGTCGAGCCGCCGCGCGGCGGTGCGCTCGTGCACACCGGCCGCGGCGGCGACCTCGGAGAAGGGGGCCCGGGGGTCGCGGTGGAGCGCCCGCAGCACGGCGTGGTCCAGGGCGTCGAGCGCCTCGGGCCGTGCGGGTCCGGTCGGCATCGGGGACCTCCTGGGGTGCGGAAGGGGTGCGGGCGGACGAGGTGGGCGAGGGAGCGGACGGGGTGCGGACGGCTGACGGACGGGGGCGGGCCCGGACCCTACGGCGCGGGCCCGGCGGCGTGCGAGGGCGTGCCGGAGCAGGGGCGCCGGAGGGCGCACCGCGCCAGGATCCGCCGATCGACGACCCCCGAATGACGCCTTCACCCGATTGTGAGGCGCACTCTTGCCCGATCGCCCGCCGGCTGGGGACATTGTGGTGCGGATTCCGCCATGCGGCCGCCGGTCGACGACCGGCCGGGCCGCCGGCCACTCCGCCGCCCGCTCGCGCGGCCACCGCGCTCCCGGCACTCCCGCCCCGGCCCCCCGGCCCCTTCCCCCCGAACAGGTGGTACGTATGACGGACACCGACACCCTGCGGACGCCACCGGCGTCACGGGCCGTCGTCCGCGCGACCCCCGGCGCCGCCGTGATCGCCTCCGTCGCGCTCGTCGAGCTGTCCAGCGGCATCACCCAGGGCTTCCTCTCCCCGCTCCTGAAGGGGCTCACGGAGACCCTCCGGGTCACCGCCGCGGAGCTGAACTGGATCAGCATCGCCAACCTGCTCGCGTCGGTCGCCTTCACCCCGGTCCTGTCCCGGATGGGCGACCTCTACGGCCACCGGCGCATCCTGCGCTGGAACCTCGCGATCGTCCTGCTCGGCTCCGTCCTGGTCGGCTTCAGCCGCTCCTTCGGCGTGCTGCTCGCCGGCCAGATCCTCCAGGGCGCGTTCGCGGGCTTCTTCCCGCTGCTCGTCGGCATCCTCCGCAACCGCGGCGGGAAGGACGGCGACGGGGAGTCCCGCCGCGGCATCAGCTACATGGTCGCCGCGCTCGTCGCCGGCATCGCGGTCGGCCTGGTCGCCAGCGGCTTCGTGGCCCGTACCGTCGACAGCCCCACCGCCGCCCTCTGGGTCCCCACCGCGGCCGTCGGCCTGGCCCTCGCCGTCACCTGGCCGCTGCTGCCCGAGTCCGAGGCGCGCCCCGGCGGACGGATCGACTGGGCCGGCGGGATCCTCCTGTGCGTGGGGCTCGTCGCGATCATGCTCGGTCTCGGCATGGGCGGACTGCCCGACTGGGAGTGGACCTCGCCGCGCACCCTCGGCTGCCTCGTGGGCGGCGCGCTGGTCACCGCCCTGTGGGTCCGCGTCGAGCTGCGGATCCCGGAGCCGATGATCGACGTCCGGATGTTCCGGCGCCGGAACGTCGTCACCGTCTCGCTGGTGACCGTGACCTTCACCGTCCCGATGATCGGCCTCCAGGTCGCCAACCCCGTCTTCATGGGCACCGGGCCCGAGCACGGCTACGGGCTGGGCCTCGACCCCTTCGCCACCGGCCTGGCGATGCTTCCCAACATGCTCGCCATCGCCGCCGGAGCCCTGGCCGCGCCCAAGGTCGCCGCGGCGGTCTCCGACCGCCTCACCCTGTGCGCCGGCTCCCTGCTCATGGCCGCCGGCTACCTGGCCTCCCTGACCTGGCACGGCTCGATGCCGCTGTTCCTCGCCGGCACCGCCGTCGCCGGGCTCGGCATCGGCTTCCTCCAGCACTCCACCCGCACCCTGGCCGTCGAGTCCGTGCCGCCGGACCGGACGTCCGTCGGCTCGGGGATCAACGAACTCCTCATCAACGTCGGCGGCTCCGTCGGCGCCGCGATCGTCCTCACCGTGTTCGCCGCCCGCACCCCGGCCGGCGAGACCCTGCCCGAGCTGGGCGCCTACACCACCTCCTGGACGATCTGCGCGGTCGTCTCCCTGGCGGGCGCCGCGCTCGCCCTCCTCTACCGCACGCCGAAGGACCGCGAGGCCCGCTCATGACCACCACCGCGACCGCCCCCCTGGACCGGCTGCGCGCCCGCACCCGCGACCTCGTGACCCGGCGGCAGGACGACCTCCTCGCCCTCAGCCACCAGCTGCACGCCGACCCCGAACTGGCCTACGAGGAGCACCGCGCCGCCCGCCGCATCACCGACCTGGTCGAAGCGTCCGGCTTCGACGTCACCCGCGGGGTCTGCGACCTGCCGACGGCGTTCACGGCCACCGCCGGCAGCGGCGACCTGGTCATCGGCCTCTGCGCCGAGTACGACGCGCTGCCGGGCATCGGCCACGCCTGCGGCCACAACGTCAACGGCTCCGCCTCCGTCGCCGCGGCCCTGGCGCTCGCCCCGCTGGCCGACGAACTCGGCATCACCGTCAAGCTGCTGGGGACCCCTGCGGAGGAGTCCGGCGGCGGCAAGGTCGACATGCTGCGCGGCGGCGCGTTCGACGACGTCGCCGCGGCGATGATGGTGCACGCCGCGCCCGCGGACTCCGTCGGCATGAGCTCGCTCGCCATCAGCAGCTGGAAGGTCGGCTACACGGGCCGCGCCGCACACGCCGCGGCCATGCCCGAGCGCGGCGTCAACGCCGCCGACGCCATGATGATCGCCCAGGTCGCCATCGCCGCGTACCGCCAGCAGATGCGCCCCGGAGCGGTGGTCTCCGGCGTCGTCACCTCCGGCGGCGACGCCGCCAACGTCATCCCGGCCCGCACGGCCGCCGACTACGACTGCCGTGCAGCCACCAGCGAGGAGCTCCGCGAGCTCCAGGCCCGCATCCGCGCCTGCTTCGAGGCCGGCGCCCTCGCCACCGGCGCCGAACTGGCCCTGGAGGCCGTGGGCAACGACTACGCCGACCTCCGCCAGGACCTCGCCATGGCCCGCTCCTACCTCACCGCCGTCCGCGCGCTGGGCCGCGACGCGAAGGCCGAGGACCCCTCGATCCGCGGCGGCTCGACCGACATGGGCAACGTCTCGCACCACGTCCCGACCATCCACCCCATGATCGGCTACGACTGCGGCGACACGATCATGCACAACTCCGAGTTCACCCGCTACGGCACGACCCCGCAGGCCGACCGCGCGGTCCTCGACGGCGGCCTCGCGATGGCCTGGACGGCCCTGGACCTGGCCACCGACCCCGACCACCGCACGACCCTCCTGACCCGCCTCCGGTCCCGCGCCCCGTACCGGGACCCGGACACCCCGACACCCTCCTGACACTCCGACACCCCAACGCCCCGACACCCGGGCACACCCCCGACACCCCCGCCGCCCGGGACCCGTCCCCGACCGTCCCCGACCGTTCCCGACCCGAGACACCCGCAGGGACACACCCCGCCACCCCCACCCCGCGCCGAAGGCCCCCTCGCTCCGTGAGCGAGGGGGCCTTCGGCGTGCACACCGGGTCGGGCCGGCCGCCTCCCGGTCCGTGCGGACGGGCGGGCGGCTCAGATGTCCCGGAAGATCTCGATCTGCGCCCCGATCGAGTTCAGCCGCTCCGCCAGGTCCTCGTAGCCGCGGTTGATGACGTACACGTTGCGGAGGACCGACGTGCCCTCGGCCGCCATCATCGCGAGGAGGACGACCACCGCCGGGCGCAGGGCCGGCGGGCACATCATCTCGGCGGCGCGCCAGCGGGTGGGGCCCTCCACCAGGACCCGGTGGGGGTCGAGGAGCTGGAGGCGGCCGCCGAGGCGGTTGAGGTCGGTGAGGTAGATGGCGCGGTTGTCGTAGACCCAGTCGTGGATGAGGGTCTTGCCCTGCGCCGTGGCCGCGATCGCCGCGAAGAAGGGGACGTTGTCGATGTTCAGGCCGGGGAACGGCATCGGGTGGATCTTGTCGATCGGCGCTTCCAGCTTGGAGGGGCGGACCGTCAGGTCGACCAGGCGCGTCCGGCCGTTGTCCGCCGGGTACTCGGCCGAGCGGTCGTGGTCGAGGCCCATCTCCTCGAGGACGGCGAGCTCGATCTCCATGAACTCGATCGGGACCCGGCGGATGGTCAGTTCGGATTCCGTGACGACCGCCGCGGCCAGCAGGCTCATCGCCTCGACCGGGTCCTCGGAGGGGGAGTAGTCGACGTCCACGTCGATCTGCGGCACGCCGTGCACGGTCAGCGTGGTGGTGCCGATGCCGTCCACCCGTACGCCCAGGGCCTCCAGGAAGAAGCACAGGTCCTGGACCATGTAGTTGGAGGAGGCGTTGCGGATGACGGTCACGCCGTCGTGGCGGGCCGCCGCCAGGAGGGCGTTCTCGGTCACTGTGTCGCCGCGCTCGGTCAGGACGATGGGGCGGTCGGGGGAGACGGAGCGTTCCACCTGGGCGTGGTAGATGCCCTCGGTCGCGGTGACGTCGAGGCCGAAGCGCCGCAGCGCGATCATGTGGGGCTCGATCGTGCGCGTGCCGAGGTCGCAGCCGCCGGCGTACGGGAGCTTGAAGCGGTCCATGCGGTGCAGCAGCGGGCCGAGGAACATGATGATCGAGCGGGTGCGGATCGCGGCCTCGGAGTCGATCGAGTCCATGTCCAGCTCGGCCGGCGGCACGATCTCCAGGTCGACGCCCTCGTTCACCCAGCGGGTGCGCACCCCGATGGAGTTGAGCACCTCCAGGAGCCGGAAGACCTCCTCGATGCGGGCGACCCGGCGCAGGACGGTGCGGCCCTTGTTGAGGAGGGAGGCGCAGAGCAGCGCGACACAGGCGTTCTTGCTCGTCTTGACGTCGATGGCGCCCGAGAGGCGGCGGCGGCCGACGACCCTGAGGTGCATCGGTCCCGCGTAGCCCAGGGACACGATCTCGCTGTCGAGGGCCTCGCCGATCCGGGCGATCATCTCAAGGCTGATGTTCTGGTTGCCGCGCTCGATCCGGTTGACGGCGCTCTGGCTCGTGGCCAGTGCTTCGGCGAGCTGCGTCTGGGTCCAGCCGCGGTGCTGGCGGGCGTCACGGATGAGCTTGCCGATGCGTACGAGGTAGTCGTCTGCCATGGCGTCACGTTATCTCAGATATGAGATGGGGCCTGCTGTTGGGGTAGGCCATCAGGGTGACAGGGTGTGCGCGGTCGGGTGGCGCGGCTCGTACAGGGGGAGTTCGGTGCCGCTCGGCAGCCGTACGGCGGAGAGCAGACCCCAGCCCTGGTCGGTGATGGCGCGTGAGATCTCCGCGCCGCGGTCCTCCAGGTCCTTCAGGGTCGCCGTGAGGTCCTCGCACATGAGGTAGACCTCGTGCTTGGGCTCGTCCGTCGACGGGTGGACGGCGATCTCCGCGGGCGGCAGCGCGAAGACGAGCCAGCCGCCTCCGGCGTCGACGTGCGGGAAGCCGACGACGTCCTTGAGGAAGGCCCGGTCGGCCTCCGCGTCCGGCGTGTAGAGGATCACGTGCGCGCCACTGAACATGTCCCGATCGTCGGCCGCCCGTACGGCCGCGGCAATTCCTCCGCGGCCGTACGGGCGGCGCCGGCGCTCGGATCAGTGCGCCGAGCAGCCGCACGCCCGGTGCCGGCCGCCGTGCACCGCCGCGTACGACGAGGGGCGCGGCGCGGCCACCGCGCGGGCCAGACCGGCGGTCGCCGTGCGGCCCGAGGCGGACTCGGCGTCGTGGACCACGCGGCCGCCCACCAGGGTGAGCCGCACCGCGATGTCGCTGATGTCGGCGACCGGACACGTCATGACGTCGCGGTCGAGGACCACCAGGTCGGCGGCGCGTCCCTCCCGGACCGTCCCGGTCTCACCGTCCATGCGCAGCTGCCAGGCCGTGCCGTACGTGTGCATCCGCAGCGTCGAGGACCGGCTCAGCGCCTCCAGCTCGCGGTGCAGCGGGCCCTCGCCGTGCGAGCCCTGCCGGTCGATCGCCGTCCGGATCTGGTTCCACACCTGGAGGGCGTCCACCGGCCAGTCCGAGCCGCCCGAGAGCACGGCGCCGTGCCGTTCGAGCGAACGCGCCGGGTACATCCAGCGGTGCCGCTCGGGCCCGATGTACGGCAGGAGCGCCTCCATCGTCCAGGTGTCCGCGGCCGCCCACTGCAGCTGCATGCAGGCGGCGACCCCCAGGACGGCGAAGCGCCGCAGGTCGGCCGGGTCGACCAGCTGGAGGTGGGCGACCGCGTTGCGCGGATCGCGCAGTCCGGTGACGCGGCGCGCGTACGCGTAGCCGTCGAGCGCCGTCCGCACGGCCCGGTCGCCCAGGCCGTGGGCGTGCATCTGCCAGCCCGCCCGGTTGAGGACGGCCGACAGCCGGCCGTAGTCCCGGGCGGAGACGTACAGTTCGCCCCGGTTCGCGGTGGGCCGCCCGTCCTCGTCCAGATACGGCTCCAGGAGCGCCGCCGTCTGCGCCGGGTACTCGATCACCCCGTCGAGGAACACCTTGATCATCCCGAACCGCAGGCCGCGCACGTCGCCGAACTCCCGGCGCAGCCCCCGGGCGTAGGCGAGCGCCGCCGCCGGGTCCTTGGCCTGCTCCGGGTCGAGCCGGATCGCCGGGACGATCCGCTGCGGCAGCTTCCCGGCCGCCGCGAGCGCCCGGTAGGTGCTCAGCTCCCCGCGCCCGACCAGGGCGTCCATCATCGTGGTGACGCCCGAGGCGGCGGCCTGCGCGAGCACCCGCGCGCACGCGGCGACCAGCTCGGCCTCGCTCGGCTCCGGGATGTGCCGGGTCACCAGCGGCTGGGCGTCGTCCTTGAGCACCCCGGTGGGCCGCCCGTCCGCGCCCTTCACGATCTTCCCGCCCGGCGGGTCGGGAGTGGCGGCCGTGACGCCGGCGATCTCCAGCGCCCGGCCGTTGACCCAGACGTTGTGCCCGTCGCCGCCGACGAGGGCGACCGGGCGGCGGGTGGGCAGGGCGTCGAGCAGCGAGTGGTGCGGGAGGGTGCCCTGCGGCAGCAGGCCCACCGGGTTCCAGTCCTCCACCACCAGCCAGCCGTCCGGCTCCTGCCCCGGGCCGTCCTTCAGGAAGCCGGTCAGGATCGCGAGCAGTTCCTCGCGCGTGGTCTCCGCCCCTTCGAGGGAGGGCCGCAGCGAGCGGCTGCCCGCGCCCAGCGGGTGGACGTGCCCGTCGTGGATCCCGCTCATCACGGTCGCGCCGCGCGCGTCGACGACCTCGGTGTCCCGGCCGACGAGGCGGCGCAGTTCGCCGCCCCGGCCCGTCGCCAGGATCCGTCCGTCGCGGCCGACGGCCACCGCCTCGACCGGACGGCCGCCGGGGGTGCCGGTGAACACCCGCGCGCCGTGCACGACCAGCGCGGCCGACCGGGGGCGCCGCGAACCGGCCGCGGCGGGGCTCCCGGCGACCCCGACGAGACCCGCCGCGCCGGCGGCGGCGAGCACGGTGCGCCGGCTCAGGGAAGAAGTCATGACCACTCCAAACGTTGGCTGTGGCCGGACGCTCGCTGATTAACGTCGTAACCAGTACCCTCCCCGGACCGCGGAATCCGTACGATGACGCGCATGGCAGGGCCCACCCTCACCGACATCGCCCGCGCCGCGGAGGTGTCCACCGCCACGGTGTCGCACGCCCTCAACGGCACGGGCCGGCTCGGCGAGTCCACCCGGCGCCGGGTCCGCGAGGTGGCGGCCGCCCTCGGCTACGGATCGCGGCGGACGCCGCTCACCCCGACCGGGACCCTCGGCCTCGCCGTCACCACCTACGCGGGCGCCGCCTGGAACTACCTGGAGGTCCCCTACTTCTCCCGCCTGCTCACCGCCGCCGCGGCCACCGCGCACGTCCACGGCTACGCGCTCACGGTCCTGCCGGCCGTGCGCGGCGGCGAGACCCTCTGGCACACCCTGAGCGTCGACGGCATGCTCCTGCTCGACAGTCCCGAGGACGACCGGGTGCTGCGCGCCCTGCGGGCCAGGGGCATCCCCGTGGTCTTCGACGGCCGCCCCACCGACCCGCACCCCGGGGACGTCTGGGTCGACAACGACCACGCCGCGACCACCCGGGAGGTCCTGGACCACCTGGCGGCGGCCGGTGCGGACCGGATCGCCCTGCACGCCGGCTTCGGCCGCGAGTACTACACCGGAGCCGTGACCCGGGCGTACGAGGAGTGGTGCCGGCAGCGCGGCCGGGAGCCGACGGTGATCGCCTTCGACCCGGACGACGCGCCGGGCCACGCCTTCGACCGGGTCTTCTCCGGCCGGTCGTGCGACGCCGTCCACTCCGTGTACGACCCCGGCGGACGGCAGGTCCTGGCCGCGGCGGCCCGGCACGGTCTGCGGATCCCCGACGACCTGCTCCTGGTCTGCGCCAGCGAGGATCCCGCCTACGGCGCCCCCGGCCCGGCGGTGACGACGGTGTCGCTGCGGCCCGAGGCCATCGCGGAGACCGCCGTCACGGCCCTGGCCGCGCTGCTGGACCCCGCTCTGCCCGACCCGCCGCCGGGCGGGCTGACGGTCCCGGCCCGGCTGTGCCCGCGCACGTCGAGCCTCCGGGGGAGCGGCTGAGCGCCGCCGCGCCTCCGGTCGGCCGGGTCGCGGGCGCGAGGATGACGCCCGTCACAGGCATGCCGGGCATGACCGCGCAGCGGGGATGCACTAGAGTTATCTCGACATCGAGATAACTGCTTACGGCGCACCGCGGCCGCCCACCCGGTAAGGGTTACCTAACTAAGCCTTACCTTAGCGGATCGGCGAGGGAGTCGTGGCGGCAGCATGGCGGTAATACGCGCACATTGATGAAGGAGACTGTCGTGTCGGCGAACAGCTTCGACGCCCGCAGCACGCTGCGCGTGGGCGACGAGTCGTACGAGATCTTCAAGCTGGACAAGGTCGAGGGCTCCGCGCGCCTCCCGTACAGCCTGAAGGTCCTCCTGGAGAACCTGCTCCGCACCGAGGACGGCGCGAACATCACCGCCGACCACATCCGGGCCCTCGGCAACTGGGACTCGCAGGCCCAGCCGAGCCAGGAGATCCAGTTCACGCCGGCCCGCGTGATCATGCAGGACTTCACCGGCGTCCCCTGCGTCGTCGACCTCGCCACCATGCGCGAGGCCGTCGCCGCGCTCGGCGGCGACCCGGCGAAGATCAACCCGCTCTCCCCGGCCGAGATGGTCATCGACCACTCCGTCATCGCCGACAAGTTCGGCACGAACTCCGCCTTCGCGGAGAACGTCGAGCTGGAGTACGGCCGGAACAAGGAGCGCTACCAGTTCCTGCGCTGGGGCCAGACCGCCTTCGACGACTTCAAGGTCGTCCCGCCGGGCACCGGCATCGTCCACCAGGTGAACATCGAGCACCTGGCCCGCACGGTCATGGTCCGCAACGGCCAGGCGTACCCCGACACCCTCGTCGGCACCGACTCCCACACCACCATGGTCAACGGCCTCGGTGTGCTCGGCTGGGGCGTCGGCGGCATCGAGGCCGAGGCCGCGATGCTGGGCCAGCCGGTCTCCATGCTCATCCCGCGCGTCGTCGGCTTCAAGCTGACCGGCGAGCTCCCGGCCGGCACCACCGCCACCGACCTGGTCCTCACGATCACCGAGATGCTGCGCAAGCACGGCGTCGTCGGCAAGTTCGTCGAGTTCTACGGCGAGGGCGTCGCCGCCACCTCCCTCGCGAACCGCGCCACCATCGGCAACATGTCGCCGGAGTTCGGCTCCACCGCCGCCGTCTTCCCGATCGACGGCGAGACCCTGAACTACCTCAAGCTGACCGGCCGCTCCGCGCAGCAGGTCGCGCTCGTCGAGGCGTACGCCAAGGAGCAGGGCCTCTGGCTCGACCCGGCCGCCGAGCCCGACTTCTCCGAGAAGCTGGAGCTGGACCTCTCCACGGTCGTCCCCTCCATCGCCGGCCCGAAGCGCCCGCAGGACCGCATCGTCCTCGCGAACGCCGCCGCGCAGTTCGCCCAGGACGTGCGCAACTACGTCTCGAACGACGACGAGGCGGGCAAGGAGTCCTTCCCGGCCTCCGACGCCCCGGCCGTCTCCAACGGCGTCCCGTCGAACCCGGTCGAGGTGACCGCCCCCGACGGCACCACCTACACGATCGACCACGGCGCCGTCACCGTCGCCGCGATCACCTCCTGCACCAACACGTCGAACCCGTACGTGATGGTCGCGGCGGCGCTCGTCGCCAAGAAGGCCACCGAGAAGGGCCTGACCCGCAAGCCGTGGGTCAAGACCACCCTCGCCCCCGGCTCCAAGGTCGTCACCGACTACTTCGACAAGGCGGGCCTCACCCCGTACCTCGACAAGGTCGGCTTCAACCTCGTCGGCTACGGCTGCACCACCTGCATCGGCAACTCCGGCCCGCTGCCGGAGGAGGTCTCCAAGGCCGTCAACGAGCACGACCTGGCCGTGACCTCGGTGCTCTCGGGCAACCGCAACTTCGAGGGTCGCATCAACCCCGACGTCAAGATGAACTACCTGGCCTCCCCGCCGCTGGTCGTCGCGTACGCCATCGCGGGCTCCATGAAGGTGGACATCACCAAGGACGCCCTCGGCGTCGACCAGGACGGCAAGCCCGTCTACCTGGCCGACATCTGGCCGACGGAGGCCGAGGTCAACGACGTCGTCGCCAACGCCATCGGCGAGGACATGTTCAACAAGTCCTACCAGGACGTCTTCGCGGGCGACGCCCAGTGGCAGGCGCTGTCGATCCCCACCGGCAACACCTTCGAGTGGGACACCGAGTCCACCTACGTCCGGAAGCCCCCGTACTTCGAGGGCATGACGATGGAGACCACCCCGGTCACCGACATCACCGGCGCCCGCGTCCTGGCCAAGCTGGGCGACTCGGTCACCACCGACCACATCTCCCCGGCCGGTGCCATCAAGGCCGACACCCCGGCCGGCAAGTACCTCACCGAGCACGGTGTGGAGCGTCGTGACTTCAACTCCTACGGCTCGCGCCGAGGCAACCACGAGGTCATGATCCGCGGCACCTTCGCCAACATCCGCCTGCGCAACCAGATCGCGCCGGGCACCGAGGGCGGCTTCACCCGCGACTTCACCGTCGAGGGCGCGCCGGTGTCGTTCATCTACGACGCCTCGCAGAACTACCAGGCCGCCGGCACCCCGCTGGTCATCCTGGGCGGCAAGGAGTACGGCTCCGGCTCGTCCCGCGACTGGGCCGCCAAGGGCACCGCGCTCCTCGGCGTCAAGGCCGTCATCACCGAGTCGTACGAGCGCATCCACCGCTCGAACCTCATCGGCATGGGCGTCCTGCCGCTCCAGTTCCCGGCCGGCCAGTCGGCCGACTCGCTCGGCCTGACCGGCGAGGAGACCTTCTCCATCGCGGGCGTCACGGAGCTGAACGAGGGCACCACGCCGAGCACGGTCAAGGTCACCACCGACACCGGTGTCGAGTTCGACGCGGTCGTCCGCATCGACACCCCCGGTGAGGCGGACTACTACCGCAACGGCGGCATCATGCAGTACGTGCTCCGCAACCTGATCCGCGGCTGACACCGCCGGATCCGGTCACGGCAAGGGCCCCGCTCCTCGGAAGAGGAGCGGGGCCCTTCGGCGGTCCCGGGCGGACCCGGAAGCCGTCCGGAAGATCCGCGTGATCTGAACGGACCGAGCGGTCCGGGCGACCGGATCCGGTCGCCCGGAGCGGCGGACGGATCAGAACATGATCTTGAAACCGTTCCAGCCGGACGTGCCGATCTTGACCTTGGCGTGGAACGGCGCGGAGGCGTTGCCCGTGCCCTTGTACAGCCACAGGGCGCCGGCCGTGTCGCGGGCGACGAGGTCCGCGGTGCCGTCGTAGTTCATGTCGCCGATCGACAGCAGGTAGTTGAACATGTTCCAGCCGCCGCCGATGCGGGTGGCGGAGGAGAAGGGCGCGCGGTAGTTGCCGGTGCCCTTGTAGAGGAACAGCTCGCCGTTGCTCTTGCGCGCGACGATGTCGGCCTTGCCGTCACCCGTCAGGTCGCCCTTGCCGGTGATCTGGTCGTAGATGTTCCAGCCCGAGCCGACCTTGACGCGCGGCGCGATGCCGCCGTTGCTGTAGCCGAGGTACAGCCACAGGACGCCGGCGCTGTCGCGGGCGAGCAGGTCGTCCGCGGCGGCGCCGCCGATGCTGGACGGCGAGAAGACGCGGTTGTAGATGTTGTAGCCGCCGCCGAGGTCACGACGGTCCTGGCTCCAGGGACCGTAGTAGAGGCGGTTGTTCTCGACGAACCAGATGCCGTCCGACGAGCCGTTGTTGTTGACGTCCGTCTGGGTGACGAACTTCTTGTACTGGAAGCCGTAGCCGGTCTTCTCGGAGGCCGTGAGGCCGCCGGAGCCGGTGAGGCCGTACCCGTAGATGTCGCCGGCGCTGTTGATGCCGTACAGGGCGTTGGTCGGGGTGACCGAGGCGGAGGTCGCGGCGAAGGTGCCGGCGCGCGGGGCGGCCGGGGCGACGTCGGCGGACTTCGCGGACGCCACCGGCGTCTCCGCGGCCATCGCCGACGTCGTGGTGCCCACGAGGGCGGCCGTTATCGCGGCCACGGTGACACGGGACAGGAGACCCGAGCGGTTCAGGCCAGAAGAGTTGGCCACGTAGTACTCCATAGGAGAGAGGGACACAGTCGATCCCACCGGTCGCTCGAACGCGTGCGCGAGGTCGGCGGTCCCCCTATGATCGCCCGTCATCCTCACAGGATCCTTACTTTTCAAGGTGTCTGTGACAGAACTGTTTCGATCCCGGTCGTATGTACCGTTTGCCCCCCATGTCTTCTCGCTGCGCCGCGGCGCACCCCCCGCGCACCGCTCCATTACGGGTCGGCCTGAGGGGGTGTCAAGGGCAGGGGCGGACGAATGGTTGGACGAAACGCCGCAGATCCAGCGTGCTTATCCCGGAGGTCTCAACTCGGGAAAGATGGCCGTCAAAACCTGCTTTCGATCTTGCTCAGGCGAAGGGAAGTGGACTATACCTGTCGGCGTCCAGCCAGTCGGTTCCATCACACGACGGCCCGACGCCTGCACGACCCGGCTGCAAATGACCGCGGTGGCGGGGCCCTTCGCCTGTGGCGAGCGAGTACGGGCGACCGGTACACCGCCTGAGTCCTGAATGAAGGCGAGGACTTGAGCATGGGATCCACCTCCGCTCAGACCAATGAGGGCCTTGGCCGTCGCGATCTGATCAAGCGTTCTGCCGCGATCGGCCTGATTTCGGTGCCGACCATGGGCTTCCTCTCCGCTTGCGCGAGCAGTGACAGCGGAGGCAACGAGAAGGTCGAGAAGGGGACGAAGTCCGACAAGAACCCGCTTGCGGTGAACGAGTCGGCACCGCTCGATTTCGTCCTCTTCGACGGCGGATTCGGCCAGCAGTACGCCAAGGACGCGGTCAAGATCTACGAGACCAATTACCCCAAGGCGAAGGTCAAGTTCACCCCGACCCAGAAGATCACCACCACGCTGCAGCCGCGCTTCAACGGCGGCAACCCGCCGGACCTCATCGACAACTCGGGCGCCGAGCAGATGGACATGGGCGTCCTCGTCGGCCAGAAGCAGCTGGCGGACCTCACCCCGCTGCTGGACGCGCCGTCCATCGACGACCCGAGCAAGAAGGTCCGCGACACCCTGCGGCCCGGCATCGTCGAGATGGGCCAGTTCGACGGCGAGCCGTGCTGGATCCTGAACTACGCCTACACGGTCTACGGCGTCTGGTACTCCCAGAAGCTCCTCGACTCGCTCGACGCGAAGTACCCGGAGACCTGGGACGAGATGCTGGCCGTCTGCGAGAAGGCCAAGAAGAAGGGCGTCGCGGGCTGGACGTACGCGGGCAAGCACCCGTACTACGTGCCCTTCTCCCTCTACCCGATGATCGGCAAGGTCGGCGGCCGCGAGGTCCTGGACGCCATCGACAACCTGGAGCCGAAGGCCTGGGAGCACCCCGCGGTCAAGGCGTGTTTCGAGGCCTACTACGAGCTCGTCCGCAAGGGCTACATCCTCAAGGGCACCCCCGGCCTCGACCACATCCAGTCGCAGACCGCCTGGACCGAGGGCAAGGCGCTGTTCATCCCGAACGGCTCCTGGGTCGAGAACGAGGCCGCGAAGACCATGCCGGCCGACTTCGGCCTCGCCGTCTCGGGCCCGACCGGCCTCGACGCCTCGGACAAGATGCCGTTCGGCACCATCTGGGCCGCCGGCGGCGAGCCCTTCATCGTCCCGGCGAAGGCGGCGAACCCGGCGGGCGGCATGGAGCAGCTGCGCATCATGCTCAGCGAGGCCTCCTCGAAGAACTTCACCCAGTCGGTGAAGTCCCTGACCGCCCTCAACGGCGGCACCGACGGGATCGAGCTGTCCCCGGGCCTGAAGTCCGGCGTCGCGGCGCTGGAGAAGGCCGGCCAGAACGTCGTCAACCCGCGCCTCCAGGACTGGTACGTCGCCCTCCAGAAGGAGAAGATCGGTGTCGCCGGTATCGGTGAGCTGATGGCGGGCCGGGCGACCCCGGCCGAGACGATCAAGAAGATCCAGAAGTACGCCGACGAGGCGGCCAAGGACTCCTCGATCAAGCACTACAAGCACCAGTGAGCAGTGCCGGGGCCCCTTCCCGCCGACCGGGAGCGGGCCCCGGGCCCTTCGCGCGTCACAGCAGGGGCGCGCCTTCGCGGGAAGATCGGGGTCGGTAGGAATGCAACACGGCAAGTACCGTTTCATCGTGGGGTTCCTGGCGGCCCCCCTGGCGCTCTACGCGCTCTTCGTCATCTGGCCCTTCATCCAGTCCATCTACTACTCGTTCACGGACTGGACGGGACTGAGCCCCGAATTCGGGATGGTCGGATTCGACAACTACAGCAGAATGCTGGACGACGAGGTCTTCTGGAAGTCGGTCCAGCACAGCCTGATCTTCGCGCTGGTGCTGCCCCTGGTGACCGTCGGACTCGCGCTGTTCTTCGCCTTCATGCTCAATGTCGGCGGTCGGCGCCGCAAGGGCGCGGCCATCGCGGGTGTGCGCGGATCGTCTTTCTACAAGATCGTCTATTTCTTCCCGCAGGTGCTCTCGATCGCGATCGTGGCACTGCTCTTCCAGTTCGCGTACAACCCGAACAGCGGAGCGATCAATTCCGTTCTGAAGGGGGTCGGTCTCGGCGACGTCCAGCCCGACTGGCTGGGTGACCCGGACCTCGCCCTCATCTGCGTGATGGTGGTTCTCGTCTGGTCGACCGTCGGATTCTTCGTCGTCCTCTTCTCGGCCGGCATGGCGTCCATTCCGAGGGACTTCTACGAGGCGGCCCTGCTCGACGGCGCGAACCGGTTCACCACCTTCTTCAAGATCACCCTGCCGCTGCTCTGGGACACCGTGCAGTCCGGCTGGATCTACATGGGCATCCTCGCCCTCGGCGCGGAGTCCTTCGCGGTCGTCCAGATCATGACCGTCGGCCCCAACGGCGGCGGGCCCGACTACTCCACCATCGTCCTTCCGCTGTACGTGTACCAGAAGGCGTTCCGGGACGGTCAGGCCGCCTACGCCACGACCATCGGTGTCGCGCTCCTCATCGTCACGCTGGCCTTCGCGGCCGTCGTGATGAAGGTGGGCCGGCGCGAGCGGCTGGAGTTCTGATGAAGACGACCGACACTGCCACCACCGGCGTCGAGAGCCACGGCACCCCGGGCGGCTCCGGGCCCGTGGTCACCAGGACGCCGCCCCCCGCGCCCCGCAAGGAGCCGAAGAAGGAGGGCGCGACCCTCAACGTCTTCTCACACGGCGTCCTGATCATCTGGGCGATCATGGTCGTCATGCCGCTGCTCTGGGCGGTCATGACCTCCTTCAAGACGGACAAGGCGATCTTCACCTCGCCCTGGTCGCTGCCCGACAGGCTGCACTTCGAGAACTGGTCGCGCGCCTGGACCGAGGCGCACATGAGCGACTACTTCCTGAACACGATCCTGGTGGTCGGAGGCTCGCTCGTCGGCACCCTGCTCTTCGGGTCGATGGCGGCCTACGTCCTGGCCCGCTTCGATTTCCCGGGCAACCGGTTCATCTACTTCCTCTTCATCGGAGGGATGAGCTTCCCGATCATCCTGGCGCTCGTGCCGCTGTTCTACGTGATGCAGAACATGGCCCTGCTGAACACGCTGCACGGCCTGATCCTCGTGTACATCGCGTACTCGCTGCCGTTCACCGTCTTCTTCCTCACCGCCTTCTTCCGGACCCTGCCGACCTCGGTGGCGGAGGCGGCCTTCGTGGACGGGGCCTCGCACACCCGGACCTTCTTCCAGGTCATGCTGCCGATGGCGAAGCCGGGACTGATCAGCGTCGGCATCTTCAACTTCCTCGGGCAGTGGAACCAGTACCTGCTGCCCACCGTGCTGAACACCGAGCCGGAGAAGAAGGTGCTCTCCCAGGGCCTCGTCCAGCTGGCGGTCAGCCAGGGCTACAAGGGCGACTGGTCCGGTCTCTTCGCCGGGCTCGTGATGGCGATGCTGCCGGTCCTGGCCGCGTACATCATCTTCCAGCGGCAGGTGGTGGCCGGTCTGACCGCCGGCGCCGTGAAGTAGCACTCCTGTCCCGCAGTCCCCAGGGCCCCCGGCGCAACCGCGCCGGGGGCCCTGGGCGTGGGGCGGCGCGCGGTGTGACACAGACCCTCCCCACCTCAAGGTCTTGACGGGGAGCAAGCCGAAAGCGTCCCCTTAGAGTTCACATGTTGGAGAAAACGGTGGGAGTGAGTGAGTCGATGGAGACTCCGGGGTCGCAGACGTCTCTGCACAGGGCCAATCTCGAACGGGTCGTCCGGGCGGTGCGCATGGCCGGCTCGCTCACCCAGGCGGAGATCGCCCGGGCGACGGGCCTGTCCGCCGCGACGGTCTCCAACATCGTCAGGGAGCTGAAGGACGGCGGCACCGTCGACGTCACGCCCACCTCGGCGGGCGGCCGCAGGGCCCGCAGCGTCTCGCTCTCCGGCGACGCCGGCATCGTCATCGGGGTGGACTTCGGCCACACCCACCTCCGGGTCGCCGTCGGCAACCTCGCCCACCAGGTCCTCGCCGAGGAGGCGGAGCCGCTCGACGTGGACGCCTCCGCCGCCGAGGGCTTCGACCGGGCGGAGCAGCTGGTCAACCGGCTGATCGAGGCCACCGGGATCGGCCGGGACAAGGTCATCGGCGTCGGGCTCGGCGTCCCGGGTCCCATCGACGTCTCCTCCGGGACCCTCGGCTCGACCTCGATCCTGCCGGGCTGGAGCGGGATCAACCCCGCCGAGGAGCTCTCCGGCCGCCTCGGCGTGCCCGTGCACGTCGACAACGACGCCAACCTCGGCGCGCTCGGCGAGCTGGTCTGGGGCAGCGGGCGGGGCGTCAAGGACCTCGCGTACATCAAGGTGGCCAGCGGCGTCGGCGCCGGGCTCGTCATCGACGGGCGGGTCTACCGGGGCCCCGGCGGCACCGCCGGCGAGATCGGGCACATCACGCTCGACGAGTCGGGCCCGGTCTGCCGCTGCGGCAACCGGGGCTGCCTGGAGACCTTCACCGCCGCCCGGTACGTGCTGCCGCTGCTCCAGCCCAGCCACGGCCCGGACCTGACCATGGAGCGGGTCGTCCAGCTGGCCCGCGAGGGCGATCCCGGCTGCCGCCGGGTCATCGCCGACGTCGGGCGGCACATCGGCAGCGGCATCGCCAACCTCTGCAATCTCCTGAACCCGAGCCGGGTGGTGCTCGGCGGGGACCTCGCGGAGGCCGGGGAGCTGGTTCTGGCGCCCATCAGGGACTCCGTGTCGCGCTACGCGATCCCCAGTGCCGCCCGGCAGCTCTCGCTGGCCCAGGGGGCCTTGGGCGGCCGCGCCGAAGTGCTCGGCGCCCTGGCCCTCGTACTGAGTGAAATGGGCGATTCGACCCTGTTGGAGAGTGCCCTGCCGGCGGCCGCTCCGGCCTCACGCCTTGCGTTCACTTAGATAACGAACACCACCGTTGTCATCTCGTTAAGAATTTACTTCTTGACGGCAACCGTGCGGCCGAGTTGACTTCGTGCCACCTCGGCCGCAACGTCGCGGCCTCGTCAGGGAGGCAACCCCACATGAACGCAGTGACGCGTCGTGCCGTCATAGCAACGGCCGCGGTCTCGATGGCCCTCTCGCTCGCCGCCTGCGGCCAGGCCGGCGGCGACGACAGCGGAGACAAGGGCAGCTCGACCAAGATCGGTCTGCTCCTTCCGGAGAACAAGACCTCGCGCTACGAGGCTCTGGACAAGCCCCAGTTCGAGAAGGCCGTCAAGGCCGCGTGCGGCGACTGCGAGGTCGTGTACAACAACGCGGTCTCCGACGTCGTCAAGCAGAAGCAGCAGTTCGACCAGCTGATCGCCGACGGCATCAAGGTCATCGCGCTCGACCCGGTCGACGCGACCAAGGCCGAGGGCTGGGTCACCGAGGCCAAGGCCAAGGGCGTCAAGGTCGTCGCGTACGACCGTGCCGTCAAGGGCGCCGACGCCTACGTCAGCCACGACAACAACAAGGTCGGCGAGCTCCAGGGCCAGGCGCTCCTCGCCGCCCTCGGCGCCAAGGCCGCCACCGCCAACGTCGTGATGATCAACGGCGACGAGAAGGACCCGAACGCGGGCCTCTTCAAGAAGGGCGCCCACACCGCGCTCGACGGCAAGGTCGGCAAGATCGCCTACGAGGCGTCCGGCGAGTGGGACCCGAAGGTCGCCGGCGAGAAGATGTCCGCCGCGATCTCCTCGGTCGGCAAGGACAAGATCAACGCGGTCTACTCGGCCAACGACGGCATGGCCGGCGGCGTCATCACCTCCCTCGAGAACGCCGGCATCAAGGGCATTCCGGTGGGCGGCCAGGACGCCGAGGTCGCGGGCATCCAGCGCATCATCGCCGGCTCGCAGACCTTCACCATCTACAAGTCGCCGCTCCAGCTCGCCCCCGAGGCGGCCAAGTTCGCGGTGAACCTGCTCCAGGGCAAGGACCTCGGCGCCCAGGGCGCGACCGACGGCGTGCCGTCGACGCTCTTCCCGCCGGTCGTGGTCGACAAGACCAACATCCAGACCACGGTGATCAAGGACGGCATCTACAAGGCCGCCGACCTCTGCACCTCGGACCTGGCCGCCAAGTGCACGGAACTCGGCATCAAGTAACCCCCGAGCCGTGCCCGCCGGGCCCCCAGGGGGCCCGGCACCACGGATCCCGACACCGGCCCGCGTACAGGGCCTGAAGCCCCGGCCACGGGGCGGACGGCCCCGCCGGGGCGCCTGCCCGCGAGAGGGCGCGCCCCCGCCGCACGCCCCGAGCCCGTCGACCGGATCCGTCCCTCCGCCCGTCCGGCCCCCGGCCGACCCAGACCCCGCTGTCGGTCCGGGGGCCGGACGAGCTCAGCCCCCCCTCGAACTTTGGCGCTGCACCGGTGGCGCGACATGCCGCCGCCCGCGCGCGGCGAAGGAGTTGGTTCACGTGTCCCAGACGCAGGCGCCCGTGCTGGCGTTGCGCGGGATCTTCAAGCGGTTCGGAGCGGTTCAGGTCCTCTCCGGTGTCGATCTCGAAGTCCACGCAGGAGAGGTCGTCGCGCTCGTCGGCGACAACGGCGCGGGTAAGTCCACGCTGGTCAAGACGATCGCCGGTGTCCACCCGATCGACGAGGGCGTCATCGAGTGGGAGGGCGAGCGGGTGGAGATCCAGCGCCCGCACGACTCCCAGAACCTCGGCGTCGCGACCGTCTACCAGGACCTCGCGCTCTGCGACAACCTGGACGTCGTCGCCAACCTGTTCCTCGGCCGCGAGATCAAGAAGGGCGGCGTCCTCGACGAGGTCGCCATGGAGAAGCGGGCCAAGGACCTGCTCTCCACGCTCTCGATCCGCATCCCCAGCGTCCGCATCCCCGTCGCCGCCCTCTCCGGCGGCCAGCGCCAGGTCGTCGCCATCGCGCGCGCCCTGGTCGGCGACCCCAAGATCGTCATCCTCGACGAGCCGACCGCCGCCCTCGGCGTCGAGCAGACCGCACAGGTCCTCGACCTGGTCGAGCGGCTCCGCGAGCAGGGCCTCGGCGTCATCCTCATCAGCCACAACATGGCCGACGTGAAGGCCGTCGCCGACACCGTGGCCGTGCTGCGCCTGGGCCGCAACAACGGCACCTTCCCGGTCGCCACCACCACGCACGAAGAGATCATCGCCGCGATCACCGGTGCCACGGACAACGCCGTGACCCGCCGTCAGGCCCGCAACGCGGAGGTAGCGAAGTGAGCAACACCCCTCCCACCGCGAGCGAAGAGGCAGCGGTGCCCGAGCCCCGTACCCCCGACGAGACGGCCCCGGTGACCGAGGCCCCGGCCGCCGCGGCGATACCCGCCGTCGACCCCCGCCTGCTCGTGCGCGAGCAGGGCTTCAAGGGCTACGTCGAGGAGTTCAAGCGCAAGATCCGCTCCGGTGAGATCGGCTCGCTGCCCGTCGTCGTCGGCCTCATCGTCATCGGCATCGTCTTCCAGGCCCTCACCGGCAACTTCATCACCTCGTACAACCTCGACCAGATCACGCTGTACGCGGTCGGCCCCGGCATCATGGCCGTCGGCATCGTCTTCGTGCTGCTGCTCGGCGAGATCGACCTCGCCGTCGGTTCGGTGGCCGGCCTCGCCGGCTCGGTCTGGGGCGTCCTCGGCACCGACATGCCGGACTCCCTGGCGATCCTCCTCGGCATCCTGTCCGGCACCCTGCTGGGCGCCTTCCACGGCCTGGTCTTCGCGAAGATCGGCGTTCCCGCCTTCGTCGTCACCCTGGCCGGCTTCCTCGGCTGGGCCGGTCTCCAGACCTGGGTGATGGGCGACAAGTCGACCATCCCGACCCCGATCGGCAGCTTCGTCGGCGACCTCACGAAGTACTACTTCTCCGACGTCGCCGCCGCCTACGGCCTCGCCGTGGCCGTCGTCGCCGCGTTCTACCTGGCCCAGCTGCGCGACTCCCGCCGCCGCAAGTCCGCCGACCTGCCGCACCGCCCGCAGAGCGAGATCATCCTGCGCACGGCCGTCCTCGCGGTCCTGGTCCTCGTCGCCGCGTACGGCTTCAACCAGGAGCAGGGCCTGCCGCTCTCCCTGGTGATCTTCCTGGTCATCCTGCTCGTCACCGACTTCGTGCTGCGCCGCACCACCTACGGCCGCCAGGTCTTCGCCGTCGGCGGCGGCATCGAGGCCGCCCGCCGGGCCGGCATCAACGTCGCCTGGATCCGGATCTCGGTCTTCATGATCTCCGGCACGATGGGCGCGATCGGCGGTCTGTTCCTCGCCTCCGCCACCGGCGGCGCCGACCGCTCCCTCGGCGGCGGCAACCAGCTGATGATGTGCATCGCCGCCGCGGTCATCGGCGGAACGTCCCTGTTCGGCGGACGCGGCAAGGTCTGGTCGGCGCTCCTCGGCATCCTGGTCATCCAGTCGATCGTCCAGGGCCTGAACCAGATGAACCTGTCCTCGAACGCGATCCAGTACATGATCACCGGCGCGGTCCTGCTCATCGCCGTGATCATCGACTCGGTCTCCCGCAAGACGCAGAAGACGGCGGGACGCGCCTAGGGGCCCCGCCCCCGTCCGCGTAACGCCCGCCACACCGCCCGGCGCCGTGAAACCGGCGCCGGGCACTGCTGCGTCCGGAGCAGTACCAGGGGCCGCGGGAATCCCCGCGGACCAGGGCGCGGAGCCGTACAGATCAGCGACATGTAGGCCGTGGGAGTGACGCCCGACCCCCCGGCCCGATGCCCACGATCCAAGACGGAACATTAGACTCGACAAATCGGCAAGCTCGACCAGCTCAAACGCAAGGAGGCACGGGTGGCTCTGCTGACCCGTATCAGGGGACCGCGAGATCTGGACCGGCTCTCCCCGGAACAGCTGGACCAGCTGGCCGACGAGATCAGGACGTTCCTCGTGGACGCCGTCTCCAAGACCGGCGGGCACCTCGGGCCCAACCTGGGCGTGGTCGAGCTGACCATCGCCCTGCACCGCGTGTTCGACTCCCCGAAGGACAAGGTCCTCTGGGACACCGGCCACCAGAGCTACGTCCACAAGCTGCTCACGGGCCGCCAGGACTTCTCCAAGCTCAAGATGAAGGGCGGCCTCTCCGGCTACCCCTCGCAGGCCGAGTCCGAGCACGACGTCATCGAGAACTCGCACGCCTCCACGGTCCTCGGCTGGGCCGACGGACTCGCCAAGGCCAACGAGGTCCTCAAGAAGGACGACCACGTCGTCGCCGTCATCGGCGACGGGGCCCTCACCGGCGGCATGGCCTGGGAGGCGCTGAACAACATCGCCGCCGCCAAGGACCGCCCGCTCGTCATCGTCGTCAACGACAACGAGCGCTCCTACGCGCCGACCATCGGCGGCCTCGCCAACCACCTGGCGACCCTGCGCACCACCGACGGCTACGAGCGCTTCCTCGCCCGCGGCAAGGACATCCTGGAGCGCACCCCCGTCGTCGGGAAGCCCCTCTACGAGACCCTGCACGGCGCCAAGAAGGGCCTCAAGGACTTCATCGCCCCGCAGGGCATGTTCGAGGACCTCGGCCTCAAGTACGTCGGACCGATCGACGGCCACGACATCGAGGCCCTGGAGTCCGCCCTGACGCGCGCCAAGCGCTTCGGCGGGCCCGTCATCGTCCACTGCCTCACCGAGAAGGGCCGCGGCTACCAGCCGGCCCTCCAGGACGAGGCCGACCGCTTCCACGCCGTCGGCAAGATCCACCCCGACACCGGCCTGCCCATCTCCTCCTCCGGCGCGGACTGGACCGGCGTCTTCGCCGAGGAGATGGTCGCCCTCGGCAAGGAGCGCGCGGACATCGTCGCCATCACGGCGGCCATGCTCCAGCCCGTCGGCCTGGACAAGTTCGCCAAGGCCTTCCCCGAGCGGGTCTTCGACGTCGGCATCGCCGAGCAGCACGCCGCGGTCTCGGCCGCCGGCCTGGCCACCGGCGGCCTGCACCCGGTTTTCGCGGTCTACGCGACCTTCCTCAACCGCGCCTTCGACCAGGTCCTCATGGACGTGGCCCTGCACAAGTGCGGCGTCACCTTCGTCCTGGACCGGGCCGGCGTCACCGGCACCGACGGCGCCTCCCACAACGGCATGTGGGACATGTCGATCCTCCAGGTCGTCCCCGGCCTGCGGCTCGCCGCCCCGCGCGACGCCGACCAGGTCCGCGCCCAGCTGCGCGAGGCCGTCGAGGTCACCGACGCCCCCACCGTGGTCCGCTTCTCCAAGGGCGCCGTCGGCCCCGCCGTACCGGCCCTGCGCCGCGTCGGCGGCATGGACGTGCTCCGCGAGCCCGGCTCGGACCGGCCGGACGTCCTCCTGGTCTCCGTGGGCGCCCTGGCGCCCATGTGCCTGGAGATCGCCGACCTCCTCGACAACCACGGCATCTCCACCACCGTGGTCGACCCCCGCTGGGTCAAGCCCGTCGACGAGGCCCTCGCCCCGCTCGCCGAGCGCCACCGGGTCGTCGTCACCGTCGAGGACAACAGCCGCGTCGGCGGTGTCGGCTCGGCCGTCGCCCAGGCGCTCCGCGACGCCGGCGTGGACGTACCGCTGCGTGACTTCGGCATCCCGCCGCGGTTCCTCGACCACGCCTCCCGCGGCGAGGTCCTGGCGGAGATCGGTCTGACCGCCCCGGACATCGCCCGGCAGGTCACCGGCCTGGTCTCGCGACTCGACGGCCGGTTCGAGAGCAGCGCGCAGGCCGTGGAGCCCGCCCGCGACTGACGGTCACCGTCACCCCGTGTCACCCCAGGGGCCGATCGGTTCACTCTTCGGAGTGCCGATCGGCCCCTGGGCGTGCATCCTGTCCACAGGACGGGCAGCCCCATGGCAGGGAGGTACGACGAGTGAGTACGGACCAGCAGCCACGCGCCAACAGCGGAGTGTTCCGGACCAAGACGGTCGAGCAGTCGATCCGCGACACCGAGGAACCGGAGCACGCGCTCAAGAAGTCCCTGTCCGCCTGGGACCTGATGGTGTTCGGCGTCGGCGTCATCATCGGCACCGGCATCTTCGTCCTGACCGGCAAGGTCGCCAAGGAGAACGCCGGCCCCGCCACCGCCCTCGCCTTCATCGCCGCGGGCATCGTCTGCGCCCTCGCCGCCCTGTGCTACGCCGAGTTCGCCTCCACGGTGCCGGTGGCGGGATCGGCGTACACCTTCGCGTACGCCTCCATCGGCGAACTGCCCGCCTGGATCATCGGCTGGGACCTCGTCCTGGAGTTCGCCCTGGGCACGGCGGTGGTCGCCGTCGGCTGGTCGGGCTACGTCCGCTCGCTCATGGACAACATCGACTGGCACCTGCCCGCGGCACTCGAAGGGCCGGACGTGCCGGGCGGCACCTTCGACATCCTGGCCTTCCTGCTCGTCCTGGTGCTGACCGTCGTCCTCGTCCTCGGCATGAAGCTCTCCGCCCGGATCACCGCGCTCGTCGTGGCGATCAAGGTCACCGTGGTCATGATCGTGATCGTCGCCGGCCTGTTCTTCATCGTCGGCGACAACTACAAGCCCTTCATCCCGCCGGCGGTCACCCCCGAGGGCGGCGGCTCCGGCTGGGACTCCCCGATGGTCCAGCTGATCTTCGGCTACGAGCCGACCAACTTCGGCGTCATGGGCATCTTCACCGCCGCCTCGGTCGTCTTCTTCGCCTTCATCGGCTTCGACGTGGTGGCCACCGCCGCCGAGGAGACGAAGCTGCCCCAGCGGGACATGCCCCGCGGCATCCTCGGCTCGCTCTTCATCTGCACCGTGCTCTACGTGGCCGTCGCGCTGGTCGTCACCGGCATGCAGCACTACTCGGAGCTCTCCGTGAGCGCCCCGCTCGCCGACGCCTTCAAGGCCGCCGGGCATCCCTTCTACGCGGGCGTGATCAGCTTCGGCGCCGCCGTCGGCCTCACCACGGTCTGCCTCATCCTGCTGCTCGGCCAGACCCGGGTGTTCTTCGCGATGAGCCGCGACGGCCTGCTGCCGCGCTTCTTCTCCAAGACGCACCCGCGCTTCAAGACCCCGTACCGGCCGACCATCCTGCTCGGTGTGATCATCGCCGTCGTCGCCGGCTTCACCAGCATCAACGAGCTCGCGACCCTGGTGAACATCGGCACGCTCTTCGCGTTCGTGGTCGTCGCCTTCGGCGTCATCGTGCTCCGCCGCACCCGCCCCGACCTGCCGCGCGCCTTCCGCACCCCCTGGGTGCCGGTGCTGCCGATCCTGTCCATCGCCGCCTCGCTCTGGCTGATGCTCAACCTGCCGGGCGAGACCTGGTTCCGCTTCGCGGTATGGATGGCGATCGGCATCGTCGTGTACTTCCTGTACGGGCGCAGTCACAGCCGGCTCGGGAGGCAGGGGCAGGACGCGACGTACTGAGCGGACCAGCGAGGGAGGGCGGCCGGGAGAGACGGCCGGGATGCGGCAGGCGCGGAAAGTACCGTTCGGAAGGGCGACTAAAGTCGTTTCGTACCCGAACTCCTTCCGACGACCGGAGTGCTGGATCCCCCCATGGCTAATCGATCCCAGGCCGCCGCAGCCCCCTCCACCGCCCCCCTGCTCCAGGGCGCCTGGCTGACCCGAGGAGCGGAGGGCAGGTTCAGCGCCTACCTGCCCAGGGACGGAGAAGTGGTCCGCTGGACCGAGGGACCCGACGGTTCCTGGACCGGCCCCGTCTCGCTCGGCGGCCCGGGCCCGGCCGGGGGCCTCACCCCCTTCCTCGCCGTCGGCCAGGGCGCCGACCGCTACGTCCACCTGGTCGCCCTGCGGCCGACCGACGGGGGAGAGGGGCACCTGGAGCTCGTCCACAGCGTCCAGTTCCAGACGGGCCGCCCCGCCCTGGAGTGGCGCCCCCTCGGGCACTCCAACGGCAAGGGGCCGTGGACCGGCAACCCCGCCGTCGCGGTGGACGGCCAGGGCCGGGCGTACGCCTTCATGCGCAACGGCGGCGGCGGGCTCAGCGTCCGCGCCCAGAAGGACACCGGCGGCTGGCACCCCTGGTGGGACCTGATGGGCTCGAAGACCGACCCCTCGCCGGTCGCGATCACCAACGGCTCCGGCTTCGTCGAGCTGTACAGCTCGCACGCCAAGGGCCTCGTCCGCTACGTCCAGCGCGAGTCCGGTGCCAAGCCGATCCGCGAGGAGCTGCTCCCGGCCTCGGTGACCATGGGCACCCTGGCCGCCACGACCGGCCCCTCCGGGCACGTCACCCTCTTCTACCTGGACCTCGACGGGCAGGTCCGCGCCTGGTCGCCGGAGCGCTCCCTGGAGCCCACGGTGCTCGGCAAGGCCGTCGGCACCGGGAGGCTCGCCGCCACCCGCTGCCTCATCGACGGCTTCGACTGCACGGTCCTCGCCCAGCAGTCCGACGACGGCCGGCTCGCCCTCGCCGCCTATCCGAGCGAGCAGGAGACCGAGGGCATCGAGTGGTCGGAGACCGGGGAGCGGCACGCCGACCTCGCCGCCGTCCTCACCCGCGGACTCGACGGCCGCCTGGTCGCGATGGCCCGGATCGGCGACGGAGCGCCGATCACCACCCGCCAGAAGGCCGCGGCGGAGGGACTGCTGCTGGAGGGCTGGCGCTCCATAGGGTGACACCGCCCCGAGAAGGCCCTCACGGGCCCGGGGAGCGCCCCGGAACACGCGGACGGCCCCGGCAACCCTCATGGGGTGCCGGGGCCGTCCACGTACGCCCTGGGGCGCGAGGCCGGGTGTTACGCCGGGACGCTCGCCACGCCCTGCGCGAGGAAACGCTTGCCGTTGACGCGCTCGGAGACGCCCTCGCGGTCCAGGTACGGCGTGATGCCGCCCAGGTGGAAGGGCCAGCCCGCACCGGTGATCAGGCAGAGGTCGATGTCCTGCGCCTCGGCGACGACACCCTCCTCCAGCATCAGGCCGATCTCCTGCGCCACCGCGTCCAGGACGCGGTCGCGGACCTGCTCCTCGGTGAGGACGGAGTCGCCCTGCACGAGGAGGGCGGCGACCTCGGGGTCGAGCTCCGGCTTGAAGCCGTTCTCGGCGTTGTAGACGTAGAAGCCGCGCTTGCCGGCCTCGACGACACGCTTGAGGTTCGGCGAGACGGTGAAGCGCTCCGGGAAGGCGCGGTTCAGGGTCTCGGAGACGTGCAGGCCGATGGCCGGGCCGACGAGCTCCAGGAGCACCAGCGGCGACATCGGAAGGCCGAGGGGCTCGATCGCCTTCTCGGCGGTCTCGACCGGCGTGCCCTCGTCGATGACGTTCTGGATCTCGCCCATGAAGCGGGTGAGGATGCGGTTCACGACGAACGCCGGGGCGTCCTTGGTGAGGACCGCGGTCTTCTTCAGCTTCTTGGCGACGCCGAAGGCGGTGGCCAGGGAGGCGTCGTCGGTCTGCTCGCCGCGGACGATCTCCAGGAGCGGGAGGATGGCGACCGGGTTGAAGAAGTGGAAGCCGACCACGCGCTCCGGGTTCTGGAGCTTGGAGGCCATCTCCGACACCGAGAGCGAGGAGGTGTTGGTGGCGAGGATCGCGTGCGCCGGGGCGACCGCCTCGACCTCCGCGAACACCTTCTGCTTGACGGACATCTCCTCGAACACGGCCTCGATGATGAAGTCCGCGTCCGCGAAGCCCTCGGCCTTGTCCAGGACGCCCGAGACCAGGCCCTTGAGGCGGTTGGCCTTGTCCTGGTTGATGCGGCGCTTGCCGAGCAGCTTGTCGATCTCGGCGTGGACGTAGCCCACGCCCTTGTCGACGCGCTCCTGGTCGATGTCGGTCAGGACGACCGGCACCTCCAGGCGGCGCAGGAAGAGCAGGGCGAGCTGGGAGGCCATCAGACCGGCGCCGACGACACCGACCTTGGTGACCGGGCGGGCCAGCGACTTGTCCGGGGCGCCGGCGGGGCGCTTGCCGCGCTTCTGGACCAGGTTGAAGGCGTAGATGCCGGAGCGGAGCTCGCCGCCCATGATCAGGTCCGCGAGGGCCTGGTCCTCGGCGTCGAAGCCCTTCTGCAGGTCGCCGTCCTTGGCGGCCCCGATGATGTCGAGGGCGCGGTAGGCGGCCGGCGCGGCGCCGTGGACCTTGGAGTCGGCGATGGCACGGCCCTTGGCGACGGCCTGGTCCCAGGCCTCGCCGCGGTCGACCTCGGGGCGCTCGACGGTCACGGAGCCGTTCAGGACGGAGGCCGTCCAGATCAGCGACTGCTCCAGGAAGTCCGCGCCCTCGAAGAGGGCGTCGGCGATGCCGAGCTCGAAGACCTGCTTGCCCTTGAGCTGGCGGTTCTGGTTCAGCGAGTTCTCGATGATGACCGAGACGGCCTTCTCGGCGCCGATCAGGTTCGGCAGGATGGCGCAGCCGCCCCAGCCGGGCACCAGGCCGAGGAAGACCTCGGGCAGGGAGAAGGCCGGCAGGGCCTTCGACACGGTGCGGTAGGTGCAGTGCAGGCCGACCTCGACGCCGCCGCCCATGGCCGCGCCGTTGTAGTACGCGAAGGTCGGGACGGCGAGCGCGGACAGGCGCTTGAAGACGTCGTGGCCGCCCTTGCCGATGGCGAGCGCCTCGTCGTGCTTCTTCAGCAGCTCGACGCCCTTGAGGTCGGCGCCGACGGCGAAGATGAACGGCTTGCCGGTGATGCCGACGCCGGTGATCTCACCGTTGGCGGCCTCGGCCTCGACCTGGTCGATCGCCGTGTTCAGGTTGGCGAGCGACTGCGGGCCGAAGGTGGTCGGCTTGGTGTGGTCGAAGCCGTTGTCCAGCGTGATCAGGGCGAACCGGCCCGCACCCGCGGGCAGGTCGAAGTGCCGTACGTGGGCGCTGGTGACGACCTCGTCGGGGAAGAGCTCCGCGGCGCCCTTCAGAAGCTCGGCGGTGGTGCTCACTTGCCCTCCCAGTGGGGGTTTTCCCAGATGACCGTGGCGCCCATGCCGAAGCCGACGCACATCGTGTTGAGGCCGTAGCGGACCTGCGGGTTCTCCTCGAACTGGCGGGCCAGCTGCGTCATGAGACGGACGCCGGAGGAGGCGAGCGGGTGACCGTAGGCGATGGCGCCGCCGTACTGGTTCACGCGGGCGTCGTCGTCGGCGATGCCGTAGTGCTCCAGGAAGGCGAGGACCTGGACCGCGAAGGCCTCGTTGATCTCGAAGAGGCCGATGTCCTCGATGGACAGGCCGGCCTGGGCGAGGGCCTTCTCGGTCGCGGGGATCGGGCCGTAGCCCATGACCTCGGGCTCGACGCCGGCGAAGGCGTACGAGACGAGGCGCATCTTGACGGGGAGGTCGTTCTCCCGCGCGAAGTCCTCGGAGGCGATGACCGAGGCGGTGGCGCCGTCGTTCAGACCGGCCGCGTTGCCCGCGGTGACCTTGCCGTGGACGCGGAACGGCGTCTTGAGGCCGGCCAGCGACTCCAGGGTCGTGCCCGGGCGCATCGGCTCGTCGGCGGTGACCAGGCCCCAGCCGGTCTCGCCGGTGGAGGCGTCGGTGCGGCGGACCGAGATCGGCACCAGGTCCTGCTGGATCTTGCCGTCGGCGTACGCCTTGGCGGCCTTCTCCTGCGAGCGCACGGCGTACTCGTCGGCGCGCTGCTTGGTGATGCTCGGGTAGCGGTCGTGCAGGTTTTCGGCGGTCATGCCCATGAACAGGGCGGACTCGTCGACGAGCTTCTCCGACACGAAGCGCGGGTTCGGGTCGACGCCCTCGCCCATGGGGTGGCGGCCCATGTGCTCGACGCCACCGGCGATGACGGCGTCGTACGCGCCGAACGCGATCGAACCGGCGACGCTGGTCACGGCGGTGAGCGCACCGGCGCACATGCGGTCGATGGAGTAGCCCGGCACCGACTGCGGCAGCCCGGCGAGGATGCCCGCCGTGCGGCCGAGGGTCAGACCCTGGTCGCCGATCTGCGTGGTCGCGGCGATGGCGACCTCGTCGATGCGCGCGGGGTCGAGGCCCGGGTTGCGGCGCAGCAGCTCCCGGATGGCCTTGACGACGAGATCGTCGGCGCGGGTCTCGTGGTAGATGCCCTTCGGGCCCGCCTTGCCGAACGGGGTGCGGACGCCGTCGACGAAGACGACGTCCCTGACGGTACGAGGCACGATGGCTCTCCTCCAGGGTGCGGGATGGCACTGCTGCGGCACACGCCTAAGCGTGCGCTTGCTTCCCCCATGCTACTTGTGGGTAACCAGGCTGCCCAGTCCTTGACGGCCAAGCGGCGAAGGTCACACCCCGAAGCCTGCCGGACATGACGGAGCCCCCGGCGCATTTCGGCGTGCCGGGGGCTCTCGTATCGGGTGGCGGGCGGGTCAGGCCGTCGCCGTCAGGGCCTGTACCAGGAGGGGGGTCACCAGGCCGACCTGCCAGGGGCGGGCGCCGTGGCCGGTCAGGGCGGCGGCCACGCCGTCCGCGTCGGCCGGGGCCGGGGGCTCCCAGCAGACCCGGCGGACCGTGTCCGGGGTGATCAGGTTCTCCTGCGGCAGGTTCAGCTCCTCCGCGAGGGCCGAGACCGCCGTGCGGGCCGCCGACAGCCGGGCCGCCGCGGCCGGGTCCTTGTCCGCCCAGGCGCGCGGCGGGGGCGGGCCGGCCACCTGCTGGCCCGGCTGGGGGAGCTCGCTCTCGGGCAGGGCGCGGGCGCGGTCGACGGCCGCCTGCCACTGCTCCAGCTGGCGCCGGCCCATCCGGTGCCCGAAGCCGGGCAGCGCGGTGAGGGCGGTCACGTTCACCGGCACCGCCAGCGCCGCCTCCACGATCGCCGCGTCGCTCAGCACCTTGCCGGGGGAGACGTCACGCCGCTGGGCGACCTTGTCGCGGGCCGTCCACAGCTCCCGGACGACGGCCATCTGACGGCGCCGCCGCACCTTGTGCATGCCGGAGGTGCGCCGCCACGGGTCCTTGCGCGGCGGGGCGGGCGGGGCCGAGGCGATGGCGTCGAACTCCTGGTGCGCCCACTCCAGCTTCCCCTGCCGGTCGAGCTCCTTCTCCAGGGCGTCCCGGAGGTCGACGAGGAGTTCGACGTCGAGGGCCGCGTACCGCAGCCAGGGCTCGGGCAGCGGCCGGGTGGACCAGTCGACGGCGGAGTGGCCCTTCTCCAGGGCGTAGCCGAGGACGGACTCGACCATCGCGCCGAGGCCGACGCGCGGGAAGCCCGCGAGACGCCCGGCGAGCTCGGTGTCGAACAGCGAGGTCGGGCGCATGCCTATGTCGCGCAGGCAGGGGAGGTCCTGGGTCGCGGCGTGCAGGATCCACTCGGTCCCGGCGAGCGCCTCGCCGAGCCCCGAGAGGTCGGGGCAGCCCACCGGGTCGACGAGCGCGGTCCCCGCGCCCTCGCGGCGGAGCTGGACGAGGTAGGCGCGCTGGCCGTAGCGGTAGCCGGAGGCGCGCTCGGCGTCCACGGCGACGGGGCCGCGGCCGCCCGCGAAGGCGGCGATCACCTCGGCGAGGGCGTCCTCGGTCTCGACGACGGGCGGAATCCCCTCGCGGGGCTCCAGCAACGGGATCGGAAGCCCATTCGCAGGGACATCGTCGTCCGGGGGGCCGCCCCCGGTGGTGCGCAGTGCTGTGTCTGCTGCGGTCTCTTGGGCGTCGGTCACCTGTCAAGGGTATCGGTGAACGGCAGGCGCCTGTCGACGGAACGTTCCGTCGACAGGCGCCGCCTTCTCGTCCACCGCTCCGTCAGTGGATGATGCCCGTCCGCAGGGCGACGGCGACCATGCCGGCGCGGTCGCCGGTGCCCAGCTTGCGGGCGATCCGGGCCAGGTGGCTCTTCACGGTGAGGGCGGAGAGGCCCATGGAGACGCCGATCGCCTTGTTGGACTGGCCCTCCGCGACGAGCCGGAGCACCTCGACCTCACGGCCGGAGAGCTCGCGGTAGCCGCCCGGGTGGCTCGGGGCACCCGGGGGGCGGCGGTGGCCGAGGCGCGCGGCCGCGGCGCCGATGGGGGCGGCGCCCGGACGGGTCGGGTGGCCGATGTTGGTACGGGTGCCGGTGACGACATAGCCCTTCACGCCGCCCGCCAGGGCGTTGCGCACGGCGCCGATGTCGTCCGCAGCCGAGAGGGCCAGGCCGTTGGGCCAGCCCGCGGCGCGGGTCTCGGACAGCAGGGTCAGGCCGCTGCCGTCGGGCAGGTGGACGTCGGCAACGCAGATGTCGCGCGGGTTGCCGACGCGGGGACGTGCCTCCGCGATGGAAGAAGCCTCGATCACGTCGCGTACTCCGAGGGCCCACAGGTGGCGGGTCACGGTGGAGCGGACGCGCGGGTCGGCCACGACGACCATGGCCGTCGGCTTGTTCGGGCGGTAGGCGACCAGGCTTGCGGGCTGCTCGAGGAGAACGGACACCAGGCCTCCTGGGGGGAAGGGTGCGGGACGGAGCCGGCTCGGGGAAGAAGCCGGGGGCGAACCCGTGCTGTGAAGGGGTCACTGACTCCTTCGGCAGGTGGGTCGCCCGCCTTTAGGGAAAGATCACGATTTGGTGAGTAACAATTGGGGCAATTCGGACGCGTGATCGATCATCCTACGAGCGGGCCCCCTCGATTCACTCCTGAGGGGGAGGGCCGGGGCCGCCGTTCGGACACACCGAAGGTTGGCTTGATCCCGTCCCTCAGACCTGCTGCGGCCCCCGCCGCTGCGGCAGCGAGACGATCCCCGCGCCCGACACCGTCCCCGTCGTCCCCGCCGCCGGGTCCGCGGGCGCCGGCGGCAGACCCGCGATCTGGCACAGCAGATCGCACCAGGCCGCCAGGTGCGCGGCGGTGTCCGGGACCCCGCCCAGGCCCTCCCGCGGCGTCCACGACGCCCGGATCTCGATCTGCGTCGCGGGCCTGCGGTCGGCCAGACCGCCGAAGTAGTGGGAGCCCGCCATCGTCACGGTGCCGCCGGCCTCCCCGTACGCGAGCCCCCGGGACTCCAGGGCCCCGGTCAGCCAGGACCAGCACACCTCGGGCAGCAGCGGATCCGCCGCCATCTCCGGCTCCAGCTCCGCCCGGACCAGCGTGACGAGCCGGAAGGTGCCCTTCCAGGCCTCGTGCCCGTCCGGATCGTGCAGCAGCACCAGCCGCCCGTCGGCGAGGTCCTCCTCACCGTCCACGACGGCCGCCTCCACCGCGTACGCGTGCGGGGCGAGCCGCTGCGGCGGCCTCGTCGGGTCGATCTCGATCTCGGGCCGGAGCCGGGCCGCGCGCAGGGCCTCCACCGCCCGCCGGAACGCCGGTGGCACCGGGTTCGCCTCCGTACTGTCCGCCGTTTCGTCCGTCCCTCGATCGCCGTCGGAATGATCGGAAAAATGTCCCTGAGCCGCAGCCATGCGGGGAAGAGTAGGCGGAACGGGGCCTCTGCGCAGGGAGGGACACCCTGCCCGGACGAGCGGCTTCCCGCCACATGCGAAGATTCTGGGCGTGAGTGCCAACGAACGCCCCACGGGCCAGCAGACGAAGCAGTCGCGGACGTACGACTCCGCTTTCCTCAAGGCATGCCGCCGCGAACCCGTGCCGCACACCCCCGTCTGGTTCATGCGCCAGGCCGGGCGCTCGCTCCCCGAGTACCTGAAGGTGCGCGAGGGCATCCCCATGCTCGAGTCCTGCATGCGCCCCGAGCTGGTCACCGAGATCACCCTCCAGCCGGTCCGCCGCCACAAGGTCGACGCCGCGATCTACTTCAGCGACATCGTCGTCCCCCTCAAGGCCATCGGCCTCGACCTCGACATCAAGCCCGGCGTCGGCCCGGTCGTCGCCGACCCGATCCGCACCCGCGCCGACCTGGACCGGCTGCGCGACCTGACCCCCGAGGACGTCCACTACGTCACCGAGGCCATCGGGATGCTCACCGAGGAGCTGGGCGACACCCCGCTCATCGGCTTCGCCGGCGCGCCGTTCACCCTCGCGAGCTACCTCGTCGAGGGCGGCCCGTCGCGCAGCCACGAGCGCACCAAGGCCATGATGTACGGCGACCCGCAGCTCTGGGCCGACCTGCTCGACCGGCTCGCGGAGATCACCTCGGCCTTCCTCAGGGTCCAGATCGAGGCCGGCGCCTCCGCCGTCCAGCTCTTCGACTCCTGGGTCGGCGCCCTCGCCCCGGCCGACTACCGCCGCTCCGTGATGCCGGCCTCGGTGAAGGTGTTCGACGCGGTCGCCGGCTACGGCGTCCCGCGCATCCACTTCGGCGTCGGCACCGGCGAACTGCTCGGCCTCATGGGCGAGGCCGGCGCGGACGTCGTCGGCGTCGACTGGCGCGTCCCGCTCGACGAGGCCGCCCGCCGCGTCGGCCCCGGCAAGGCGCTCCAGGGCAACCTGGACCCGGCCGTGCTGTTCGCCTCGCCCGAGGTCGTCGAGGCCAAGACGGACGAGGTCCTGGCCGCCGCGCGGGACCTGGAGGGCCACGTCTTCAACCTGGGCCACGGCGTCATGCCGTCGATGGACCCGGACGCCCTGTCCCGGCTCGTCGAGTACGTCCACACCCGGACGGCCGTCTGACGCGCCCGCGCCACCCGTCCGACGGCCGCCGGGGAACACCCCGGCGGCCGTCGCGCTTCCGTCAGCCCGCCGCCCGGACCGCCGCCGTCGCCTTGCGGGCCGCGACCAGCACCGGGTCCCACACCGGGGAGAACGGCGGCGCGTACCCCAGGTCCAGCGCCGTCATCCGCTCCACCGTCATCCCCGCCGTCAGCGCCACGGCCGCGATGTCCACCCGCTTCGCCGCGCCCTCCCGGCCCACGATCTGCACCCCGAGCAGGCGGCCGGTGCGCCGCTCCGCCAGCATCTTCACCGTCATCGCCGCGGCCCCCGGGTAGTACCCGGCCCGGCTCGTCGACTCCACGGTCACCGTCACGTACTTCAGCCCGACCTCCCGCGCGTCCTTCTCCCGCAGCCCGGTCCGGGCCAGCTCCAGGTCGCAGACCTTGGACACCGCCGTGCCCACGACCCCCGGGAAGGTGGCGTAGTCGCCACCGACGTTCGACCCGATGACCTGGCCGTGCTTGTTCGCGTGCGTCCCCAGCGGCACGTACCGCTCACGGCCCGAGACGAGGTCCAGGACCTCCACGCAGTCGCCGCCCGCCCAGATGTTCCCGTGGCCCCTGACCCGCATGGCCAGGTCGGTGAGCAGCCCCCCGTGCGTCCCCAGCGGCAGCCCCGCCGCCCGGGCGAGCGAGGTCTCCGGGACCACGCCCATGCCCAGGACGACCACGTCCGCCGGGTACTCGGCCCCGTCCGTCGCGACCGCCCGCACCCGGCCGTCCTCGCCGGTGAGGATCTTCGTGACCTCCGCGGAGGCGACCGTGGTGATCCCCAGGCCGTCCATCGCCCGGTGCACCAGCCGGCCCATGTCCGGGTCGAGGGTCGCCATCGGCTGCTCGCCCCGGTGCAGGACCGTCACCTCGTAGCCGCGGTGGAGGAGCGCCTCGGCCATCTCCACGCCGATGTAGCCCGCGCCGACCACGACCGCCCGCCGTCCGTCGGTCGCGTCCAGCGAGTCGAGCAGCGCCTGACCGTCGTCCAGGGTCTGCACCCCGTGGACCCCGGGGGCGTCGATCCCCGGCAGGGCGGGCCGCTTGGGGCGGGCGCCCGTCGCGACCACCAGCTTGTCGAAGCCCGTCCACGTCTCGCCGCCGGTCGCCAGGTCCCGGGCGAGGACCCGCTGACCGTCCACGTCGATCGCCGCCACCTCCGTCCGCATCCGCAGGTCGATCGCGCGCTCCCGGTGCTCCGCGGGGGAGCGCGCGATCAGTTCGTCGCGGGTGGCGACGTCCCCGCCGACCCAGTACGGGATGCCGCAGGCCGAGTACGAGGAGAAGTGGCCGCGCTCGAACGCGACGATCTCCAGCTCCTCGGGCCCCTTGAGCCTGCGTGCCTGCGACGCGGCGGACATCCCCGCCGCGTCGCCACCGATGACCACCAGTCGTTCGCTCATGCCTCCAGTGTGGGCGCCGTTCCCGGCCGGGGACGCCGAGCCGGCCGAACCGCCCGCCCCCGACGGCTCATTCGCCGCTGCCGGGGGCGTCCGGGTCCGCGGGCGGCACGGCGGCTCCCGCGGCGTTGCGACGGGCCGCGGGGACGGCCGCCGGGCCCGCCGGCGGGGCGGTGCGGGCCGCACGGCCCGTGCGCCGGGGACGGACGACACGGCTCCACACCAGGTAGCCGGCCAGCGCCACGGCGAGCCACGGGGCCAGGGCCGCCAGTACCACGACGGCCCAGGAGGCCGCGCCCACCAGGGAGTTCCAGCCGCCGCTCAGCGCGTCGCCGAAGCCGGGGCGGCCCTCCCCGCCCTCCTCCTCGCGCGGCTTCTCCTTCTGGGAGAGCTCCAGCGTGATCGTCGCCAGGGACGTGCGGTCCCTCAGGGAGGCCTGCTGGGCCAGCAGCGACTCCAGGTCGGCCTGACGGCGGCTGAGCTCGCCCTCCAGGGTCACCACGTCGGCCAGCTTCTCCGCCCGGTCCATCAGGGCGCGCACCCGCGCCACGCTCGCCCGCTGGGTGGCGATCCGGCTCTCCACGTCCACCACCTGCTCGGTGACGTCCTTGGCGTCCGCCGTGCGCGACAGCAGCCTGCCGGTGCCGGTGAGTTCGCCGAGGACCGCGTCGTACCGCTCCTGCGGCACCCGCAGCACGACGCGGGAGACGACGTCCCCCTCCTCGACCCGCTCGGTCGACTCGTTCTCGACCCGGCCGCCCGCGGCGGCCGTCACGTCACGGGCGGTGGCCAGTGCCTTCGTCACGTCGCCGACCTCCACCGCGAGCGAGGCGGTACGGATGACGTGCTGCCGAGCCGGGGCCTTCGAGGGCGCGGCCGAGGGCTTGCCGGCGTCCGGTCCCGTGTAGCCGTCGGCGGCCCCCCGCTCCGCGCCGCCCTTCGCGTCCGCCGCGCTCAGGTCCCGCTTGGCGTCCCCGGACATGTCGCCGCCGGCTCCGCAGCCGGTCAGCACCAGCGCGGCCGCGAGCAGGACCCCGCCCGCCGCCGCCCGCGTTCTCGCCGTCGTACGTGCGCTCCGCATCGATTCCCCCCAAGGGTGGTTGGTGTCGCCGGTTCGACGTGCCGACCCACCGGACGGGTTGCCCTCCGGCGGTAGCGATGCGGTCACGGTCCGGCCTCGGAACGGGCGCGGGCGCGCGGCGGAGCCTCGGAACCGGACCTCGTGGGCGATTTGAGAGAGTGGTCCCATGAACGCGGACACCACGGGACCCCATGTCGTCGTCGCCGGAGGCGGTATCGCCGGACTCGCCGCCGCCCACCGGCTGGTCCTCGCCGGCCACCGGGTGACCCTGCTCGAAGCGGGGCCGCGGCTCGGCGGCAAGCTGCTCGCGGGGGAGATCGCGGGCGCCCCCGTCGACCTCGGCGCGGAGTCGCTGCTGGCCCGCCGGCCCGAGGCGGTCGACCTCGCCCGCGCCGTCGGCCTCGGCGTCCGGCTCCAGGCCCCCGGCACGACCACGGCGTCCGTCTGGTCCCGCGGCGCGCTCGTCCCCATGCCCAAGGGCCATGTCATGGGCGTCCCCGGCGACGCCCGCGCCGTCGAGGGCCTGCTCTCCGCGGAGGGCGTCCGCCGGATCGGCCTCGACGCGGAACTGCCCCCCACCGAGCTCGGCGAGGACACCGCCATCGGCGCGTACGTCGCCGCGCGCATGGGCCACGAGGTCGTCGACCGGCTCGTGGAACCCCTCCTCGGCGGGGTCTACGCGGGCGACGCGTACCGCATCTCGATGAAGGCCGCCGTCCCGGCGCTCTTCGCGGCCGCCCGCGGCCACCGCACGCTCACCGACGCCGTCCGCGCCGTCCAGCGGGCGGGGGCGGCGGCCCCCGCCGACGCGGCGGGCGCCGGCACCGGCCTCGGCGGCTCCGTCTTCCTCGGCGTCGACGGCGGCGTGGGCACCCTGCCCGGCGCCGTGGCCGACGCGATCCGCGCCGCGGGCGGCGAGATCGTCACCGACGCCCCCGTGACCGCGCTCCGCCGCACCGGAGCCACCGGCTGGCAGGTCGTCTGCGGCGACCGGGCCCTCGCCGCCGACGCCGTCGTCCTCGCCACCCCCGCGGGCCCCGCGGCCCGGCTCCTCGCCCCGCACGCGCCGACCGCGGCCGCCGAGCTGGACGACGTCGCCTACGCCTCCATGGCCCTGGTCACCCTCGCGTTCCGCCGTACCGACGTGCCCGCCCTGGCCGGCTCCGGCTTCCTCGTGCCGCCGGTCGACGGCCACACGATCAAGGCCTCCACCTTCTCCTCCCAGAAGTGGCGCTGGGTCACCGACGGCGCCCCCGACCTGTTCGTCCTGCGCACCTCCGTCGGGCGCCACGGCGAGGAGGACCAGGTCCGGCGGGAGGACGCCGACCTCGTCGCCGCCTCACTCAAGGACCTCGGCGCCGCCACGGGCCTCGCCGCCCGGCCCGTCGCCACCGCCGTCACCCGCTGGACGGGCGGCCTGCCGCAGTACCCCGTGGGCCACCTCGACCGGGTCGCCCGGGTCCGCGAGGCCGTCGCCGCCCTCCCGGGACTGCGCGTCGCGGGCGCCGCGTACGACGGCGTCGGCATCCCCGCCTGCATCGCCTCGGCCCACCGGGCGGCGGACGAGATCATCGCCACGTCGAAAAGGACCGACCCCGGTGCGGGGCACTCCCTGTGACGGGCGAGAATAGGCGTATGAGTGCGCCCGAAAAGATCCCGAACGCCGGTAAGAAGGCGAAGGACCTCAACGAGGTCATCCGCTACACCCTGTGGTCTGTCTTCAAGCTGCGCGACGTTCTCCCCGAGGACCGCGGCGGCTACGCCGACGAGGTCCAGGAGCTGTTCGACCAGCTCGCGGCCAAGGACATCACCGTCCGCGGCACGTACGACCTCTCCGGTCTGCGCGCCGACGCCGACGTGATGATCTGGTGGCACGCCGAGACGAGCGACGAGCTCCAGGAGGCGTACAACCTCTTCCGCCGCACCCGCCTGGGCCGCGCCCTGGAGCCGGTCTGGTCGAACATGGCGCTGCACCGCCCCGCCGAGTTCAACAAGTCGCACATCCCGGCCTTCCTGGCCGACGAGAACCCGCGCGCCTACGTCTCGGTGTACCCCTTCGTCCGCTCCTACGACTGGTACCTGCTGCCGGACGAGGACCGCCGCCGGATGCTCGCCGACCACGGCAAGATGGCCCGCGGCTACCCGGACGTCCGCGCCAACACGGTCGCCTCCTTCTCCCTCGGCGACTACGAGTGGCTCCTCGCCTTCGAGGCCGACGAGCTGCACCGCATCGTGGACCTCATGCGCCACCTGCGGGCCTCCGAGGCCCGGATGCACGTCCGCGAGGAGGTCCCGTTCTACACCGGTCGCCGCAAGAGCGTCGCCGACCTGGTGGCGGGCCTGGCCTGACGGCCGCACGCAAGACCTGGTGGTGGTCCGGCTCCGGCCGGGCGTGCCATCCTTCGACCCGGAAGATCAGACGGCAGGCCCGACCGGGCCCGCCGCTCCAGCGACACCGGGTCCGGCTCCGGGTGCGGCGCGCACGACGCGCGCCGCACCGGCGTCATTTCCGGGGTCGTTCCAGCCGCCCCACCGGCCTTCGGCACGCTCCGGGGGAGCACCTCCGGCCGGCCCCGGCCTGCTCGGTCCCGGCCGCTCAGCCCCGGCCGCACAGGGCGGCCCGCAGCTCCGGTTCGAGCACCCCGGTGCCCCGCGTCGCGAGGGCGGTCAGGGGATCCGCGGCGGACAGCCCCGCGAGCACCCGCTGCCCGGCCGGCGACGCCCAGCGCGTGTACGGGTACACCTCGGCCCGCCCGATCAGCAGGCAGAGCCCCGACGCGAGCAGCGGCAGCGCGAACCCGGCCAGCACCGGGGCACGCTCGGCGGCCGGCACGAGCAGCGCGGACACCGCCCCCAGGACCAGGCTCAGCAGGAGCCCCGCCCGCACCGCCCGCACCCCGGCGGCGACCTCCCGGCGGCCCGCGGCCGACACGGCGAGCCCCCGCTCGACGAGCCGCTCCGCGAGCAGCCGGACGGACTCCGCGTCGGCGACCAGCGGACGGACGGCGGGGATCGGCGCCTGACCGCCGGGCCCCAGGGCGCCGACGACGGCCCGCTCCAGCGGGTCCGCCGCACAGGCCTCCGCGTCCACGACCGTCGCCCAGCCCGTGCGGGCCAGGAACAGCCGCCGCGCCCGGTGCATCGACACCAGGGTCAGATCGGTGACCCGCAGCGGCCCGCCGGCGAGATAGGCCGCCTCGCCGACGGTCAGCTCCGGCGCACCCCCGCCGGGCACGTCCCCGTCCCCGGCCGCCGCGAGCGCCGCCCGGCAGAGCCGCGCGCAGCCGACACCGGCGACCACGCACGCCACGAGCAGCAGGGGAACCCAGACCATGACCGAGTTGTACGGGAGGCGGGGCCGCCCCGCCACTCGAACGGGTGATCAGCTGCTGGAGCTGGAGCACGAACTCCCGCTGGAGCTGGAGCACGAACTGGAACTGGAGCTGGAGCACGAACTGGAGCTGGAGCACGCGCTGCCCCCGCCGCCGCAGCTCGAACCGCCGCCCGAGCAGGACCCCGACGAGCACGACGACCCGGAGCCGGAGCAGGATCCGCCGCCCCCGCCGCAGGCACTCGCCCCCGCGCACCACACGGTGGCGGCGGCGACATCGTCGTGGGACCCCGACGTGCCGCCGTGCCGGTACGGCGGCACGGTGCTCCGGGCGCCCCGCCCGCGCCGCCGGGGCGGCCCGTAGAACCGGGCCGCGGCCACGAGCTGCTGCTGCAGCACCGGGTCGGGGAGCGCCCGGAGCCCGTACAGCGCCACCAGCAGGGCCGGGTCCGCGCGCGGGCCGTGCTCCCGCCCGTACGCGGCGACCGCGCGCCGGCCGGCCGGGGTGGTCTGCCGGCCGGTGAGCGACCCGCAGACGGCGGCGGTGACCAGCAGGGCGACCAGGATCGGCACCACCTTGAAGACGAACGGGACGGGCATGTCCGCGCCGGGGTCCAGGGTGCCCGCGAACTCCACGACCGTGAGCACGATCGACACCGGGAAGAGCATGAAGCCGGTGATGAGGAGCGCCCCGCACCAGCGGGCCGTCGTGCGCCGGGTCGCCGGGTCGACCACGAGCCCGCGCCCCGCCAGCCCGTCGCCGATCTCCTGCACCGCCGGGTGCTGCATCACGGCGAGCCGCAGGTGGTGCAGGGCCCCGTGCGGGGCGGCCGCGTGCGCCTGGAGCACGGCCCGTTCCACCGGGTCGTACGCGACGGGGCGGACCACGGCCACGATGCCGGGGCCGCCGATCCCCAGCCTGCCGTCCGCCTGGAGGGCGGTCAGGGCGGCGTCGGCGACCCTGGCCGGGCCGCCGTTGAGGAAGGCGACCTCGTACCGGTCGTGGACCGGGCCGCCGGATCCCCGGCGGGTCCGGACGACCCGGGTGAGGAGCAGGGCGATGCCGGCGACGCCGGCCAGGTAGAAGACCGTGACGAGGACGTTCACGAGCACCTCACTTCCGTACGAGTGCGTGGCGGGCGGCCCGGACGAGCCGGGTGGCGCGGCCGGGCGGGCGGCTGCCGGAACGGTCCTGCCACCACTCGGTGAGCCGCCGCCGCGCCGCGGGGTCCTCCGGCCGTCCGGCGATCAGCAGGTGCTCGGCGAAGTCCAGCGCGTCCCGGCGGTAGCCGCCGCTCATCGGCCGGGACCGGGCGTACGCGAGGAACGCCGGCCGATAGCCCGCGCCCAGGATCTCGGGGAGCTCCGGCGCGACCTTCGCGACGACCCCGGCCCGCTTGGCCGCGAGGGCCCGGCTCTGCACGCCGAGCCGCCGGTTGTCGAAGCCCTCGGGCGCGGGGGTGCCGGCGACGAGCGCGGAGAGAAGGGCGGCCTGGGCGACCGCCACGCGCTGCCGGGCGCCGGCCGCGGGGCTCGGCGCGGCGGCGGGCGCCGCCTCGGCGGGGGCCACCGGGGGGACCTCGGGCATCGGCCCGCCGGAGACCCGGGCTCCGGCGCCGATGAGGAGCGTCTCGCGGGGCGCGGGCACCGGCGGCCGGGCGCCGTGCCGGTGGGCCGTGTCCGCCCGGACCGCCCCGCCGCGCCGGGCGCCGGCCAGCGTCGCGCGGATCGCGCGGAGCTCGCCCGCCAGTTCCTCCGCGGGCGGGAAGTCGTCGTCGCGTTCCAGCAGCACGCCCGGCGGCGCCACCCGGGACGCGAGGTCCGCCAGCACGTCGAGCACCGCCCGGGGCACCGGGTGCGCGTGGGTGTCGTGCCAGACCCCGTCCCGCTCGACACCCCCCGCCACGTGCACGTACGCGATCGCCTCCACCGGCAGCTCCGCGAGGGCCCGCGCCGGGTCCTCGCCCCGGTTGACGTGATTGGTGTGCAGGTTGGCGACGTCGATGAGGAGCCGTACCCCCGTGCGCTCCACCAGCTCCGCCAGGAAGCGCCCCTCGGACATCTCCTCGCCCGGCCACGCGACGAGCGCCGCGATGTTCTCCAGGGCGAGCGGCACGGGCAGCGCGTCCTGGGCGATCCGCACGTTCTCGCAGAGCACGTCGAGCGCGTCCCGGGTCCGCGGCACGGGAAGCAGGTGGCCCGCTTCGAGCTGCGGGGTCGCGGTGAGCGGCCCCCCGGCCCGGACGAACGCGATGTGCTCCGTGACCAGCGGCGCCCCGAGCGCCACGGCCTTCTCGCCGAGCGCGGCGAGCCGCGCCGGGTCGGGGCGGTCCGCGCCCCCGAGCCCCAGCGAGACGCCGTGCGGCACGACGGTGACGCCGCGCTCGCGCAGCCGGGTCAGGGAGTCGGGCAGGTGGTCGGCGCAGATGTTCTCCGCGACGACCTCCACCCAGTCGATGCCGGACAGCCCCTCCACCGCCTCAGCGATCTCGGGACGCCAGCCGATGCCGATGCCGAGTTCCGTCATGTCCCCCTCCTTCGGTCCTCAGTCATCCACGTGATGGCCGCTGCGGAGGCGTTCGAACCCCGGGAGGACCACGTTCAGAGGTTGATTTGAGGTTCCGTTTCGGTCACGCCGAACGGAGGAGATCCGACCGCTACGGCCGGAAGCCGCCTCCCGGATCGGGCCGGGCATGCGGCCCCCGCCCCGGGAGACGGGTCCCTAGGGACGCGGAAGCCGCAGCCCGGGGGCGAAGCGGTCGCTCCCCTCGGCCACCACGGTGGGACCCGGCGCGATCTCGGTGAAGCCCGCGTCCCGGACCAGGGGGAGGCCGCTCGCGGTCAGCGCGGGCCACTCCTCGGCCGTGGCGGTGCGGACCGCGAGCGGGAAGCCCGCCGCGTGCCAGGCCTTCCGGTCCGCGTCGTCCATCGCCCACCACAGCAGCTGCGCCCCGTGGCCCGCCTGGGCCATCGTCTTGCCCGCCGACATCTCCAGCTCCGGATTGATCCACAGCACGACCGCCCCGGCGGGGACGGGACCGGGCGCCTCCGGGTCGTCGAGGTCGGTGCCCGACACCTGGAGCCTGGCCAGCTCCTTGGGCCAGCCGTCGAGCGGGACCGGCGGGAAGACCCGGACCTCGGCCTCCCGGCCGCCGACCGTGATCCCGGGGAGCGCGCCCGCGCGCCGCCACTCCGCCCCGCGCGCCCGGCGCACCACCTTGCGGATCCTGGCGTCCTGCCAGTCGGCCACGGCCTGTGCCCAGTCGCCCTCGCCGAGCGAGCGGTCGTCGGTGAGGATCTCCAGGACGGCGCGCGCGGCGGTCTCCAGGGCGTCGGTGCGGGACGGCGGCGCGTCCCGTTCGATCCGCACCACCAATGGCAGGACGAACTGGGGCTTCTCATCGCGGGTGTCGGTCTCGTTGCTGCTCACCGGGCAAGTCTGCCATTGCCGCCGTGGGCGATTCTTGTGGGAACGGAGGACTCCGGGACAGGATGCCCCTCATGAAGAGTGATCTTTTCAGCGGCGAACACCTCGCCGAGACCGCGGACTTCCCGGGAATGACCCTCCAGAACGCCAAATCCGTCAAATACACCGTCAACGGCGAGATGCACGCCCGTCAGGGATCGATGATCGCCTTCCGCGGCGACCTCGCCTTCGAACGCAAGGGCCAGGGCATCGGAGGCCTGCTCAAGCGGGCCGTCACCGGCGAGGGCCTCGCCCTGATGACCGTGCGCGGCCAGGGCGAGGCGTGGTTCGCCCACGAAGCGCAGAACTGCTTCATCGTCGAGATCGAGCAGGGCGACGCCTTCTCGGTCAACGGCCGCAACGTCCTCTGCTTCGACACCACCCTGCACTACGAGATCAGGACGGTGAAGGGCGCCGGCATGACCGGCGGAGGCCTCTTCAACTCCGTCTTCTCCGGCTACGGCAAGGTCGCCCTGGTCTGCGAGGGCAGCCCGATCGTCATTCCCGTCACGCCGCAGGCCCCGGTCTTCGTCGACACCGACGCCGTCGTGGGCTGGAGCGAGCAGCTCCGCACCTCGCTGCACCGCTCGCAGTCCGTCGGCTCGATGATCCGCGGCGGCTCGGGCGAGGCGGTCCAGCTGAAGCTGGAGGGCCAGGGCTTCGTCGTCGTCCGGCCCAGCGAGCTGACCCCGCAGAAGTCCTCGGGGTGAGGCTGGAGCGCGTCGGGCGCCGGCACGGCCTCCGGGGGCCGTGGGCCCTGCGCGGGGTGGACCTCGACCTGCCCGCCGGGGCGCTCGTCCGGATCGTCGGCGCGAACGGCACCGGGAAGTCGACGCTGCTCCGGATCGTCGCCGGGGTCGACGCACCCACCACGGGACGCGTCACCGGCCGCCCGCCCCGCACGGCATACATCCCCGAGCGCTTCCCGGCGGCCCTGCCCTTCACGGCCCTCGACTACCTGGTCCACCTGGGGCGGGTCCAGGGTCTCGGCGGGGCGCGGGCACGGGACCGGGCGGGCGAGTGGCTCGAACGCCTCGGGGCGACCGAGCACCGTGGTACGGCCATGGCGGAGCTCTCCAAGGGCACGAGCCAGAAGGTCGCCGTGGCTCAGGCGTTCCTCGCGGACCCGGGCCTCCTCGTCCTCGACGAGGCCTGGACCGGCCTGGACACGGGCGCGCGTGCGGAGCTGGACGCGGCGGTCCGCTCTCGCCGAGCGGCCGGCGGGACCGTCGTCTTCGTCGACCACGACCCGCGCCGGCTCGCGGGGGAGCCGTCTGCGGTCCACGCGGTGTGCGACGGGCGGGTCCACGCGGTCCCGGCGCCTCCCGGGGCCCACCCGGCGGCGGGGCGGACCGGTCCGGCCGACGGCCCGCGACCGCGGGTGCGGATCACCGTCTCGGGCGGCCCGCGCCCCCTCCCGGAGCGGCTGCCCGGCCGCCCGCTCGTCGCACCGGGCCCCGCCGGCGACGGCACCACCGTCCTCACCGTCGACGCCGCGCACTCCGACGCCCTGCTGGGCGCCCTCCTCACCGCCTCCTGCCACATCCACCGTCTCGGACCGGTCACCGACCCCGAAGGCGTACGCGTATGACGGCGCTCCTGCGCTACCAGACCGGCCTGCTGCTCCGCTCCCAGCGCTGGCTCGCACCGCTCCTCCTGTACGCGGCCGTCCTCGGCGTCGGTGTCCGCGCGGGCGAACCGGTCCTCGGGGCGCTCGGGCTCGCCGCCGGCGCGCTGCTTCCGGTGACGGCCTGGGCGGTGCGCATCTGCGTCACCCAGGAGCCGCCCGCCGCCCGGAACGTCGTGGCCGCGGCGGCCGGCCGGGGCCGCGCGCACCTCGCGGCGCTCGCCGCCGGGACCCTCCTGCCCGCCCTCGTCGGCGGGGTCGCGGTCCTCGCGGTGACCGCGGTCGGCGACCGCCGCGGTGTCGCCGCGTCCGCCGCCGTGGCCACGGGCCTTCTGGCGGTCCTGACCTGTGTCCTGACCGGGGCCTGCGTCGGCGCGCTGGCCTCGCGGCCGTTCGTCCGGGGCCCCGGCTGGTCCGTCTCGGCCCTGGTCCTGGGCTCGCTGCTCGCGCTGGTGACCACCGGCTCGCCCGCGAAGCACGCGATGACGGCCCTGATCACCGGGGCCCGCACGGCGACGGCGACTCCGCCGTGGCTCGCCTGCGGGGGCGCCGTGCTCCTCGCGGCGGGGTGCGCGGCCGTCTCGCGCGCGGCCACGGCCCGCCTGGAGTGAGGCCGCCCGCCGTGCTCAGCCCCGCATCAGTTCCGAGACCTTCACGAAGCGGTAGCCGCGGGCGCGGAGTTCCGGGACGATGCGGCGGACCGCCTGCTCGGTGACCGGGGCCGCGCTGCGCGTGCAGTGCATGACGACCAGGGAGCCCGGCCGCACGCCGTCGAGGACCTGCTCGGCCACCGCGTCCGGGTCCTTCGCGAAGGCGTCGCCGCTGACCACGTCCCACTGGACGGCCGTCACCCCGGTCGGGGTGAGGGCGCGCAGGGCCGCGTCGTCGTAGCAGCCGCCGGGGAAGCGGAAGTACGGGACGACGTTCACCGCTCCGGCGTCGCGGAAGGAGTCGAAGGCCCGCTGCACGTCGTCCGCCATGTCGGGCGGGGCGACGGTCGGCAGGCCGTAGCAGGGGGAGGCGAAGGCGTAGTGGCTGTAGGAGTGGTTGGCGATCTCGAACCGCGGGTCGCCGCCGATGGACTTCGCCTGGTCCGGGTACTCCTCCGCCCAGCGGCCCGTCATGAACACGGTGGCGTCCACCCCGAGCCGCCGCAGCGTCGCGATGAGCTGAGGGTTGTCGAAGCGCTCGCCCCCGGCGGCCCGCGGGCCCTGATCGGCGGTCATGTCGGCGTCGAAGGTGAGGGCGACGACCTTCTCCGCGGCCTGGGACGCCGCCCCGCCGGCTGCCTTGACCCGGTGTGTGTACACGGGGGTCCGGCCGCCGGGGCCCGGGGCCATGGTGGGCGGTGCGGCGGGGCCGCGCGCGGCCTTGGGCGGGGCGGCGGTGCCCTGGGGGGCCGGGGCGGCGGTGCCGGCCGTCCTCTCGGGACGGGCGACCGGGGCGGTGTCGACGGCTTCCCGGCCGCAGCCGACGAGGACGGCCCCCAGAAGACCGAGAGCCGTCAGATTTCGTACAGAAGATCTCACAATCGGAAGTTAACTGATCAGAATCTCTACGACTCGCGACGCGGCAGCGGCTGAGCGCGAGTCCACGCGCTCAGCCGACACCCCGACACACGCCGACCCACCCGCAGCCGGGCGGGGACCTCAGCTCAGTGCCACGGACCCGTGACCGCGAACGTCGTGCCCGGCGTGTAGCAGTTGACGTACATGGTCGCCCGGTCCGGCGAGAAGGTGACGCCCGCGAACTCGCCCCACTCCGGTGCCCCGGGGCCGCCGATGTCCTGCGCGCCCCGCGCGACCGGGTACACCTCGCCCCGCTCGCTCACCCCGAAGACGTGCTGCGCCCCCTCGCCGTCCTCGCAGACCATCAGCCCGCCGCTCGGCGCCAGGCAGATGTTGTCCGGAGACTCGCCGGGCAGCCGGACGTCGGTGTCCGGGCCGAAGACGACGACGAGCGTGAGCCGGCGCCGGTGCGGTTCGTACTTCCAGACCTGGCCGAAGTGCGTGGCGCCGGAGCCGTCGTCCAGGCGCGCGAAGGAGGACACGAAGTACACGGACCGGCCGCCCCAGTAGCAGCCCTCCAGCTTCTGGGCGTGCGTGATGCCCCGGGGGCCGAAGTCCTGCAGCCTGATGGGGGTCAGCGCGGCCTGCGGGTCGGGTACGGGGACCCATTCGACGCCCTCGAAGCGGGTGCCCGCCTCCTGCACCACCGAGAGGTCGGCGACGCCCGGGACCCGCATGGCCTCCAGGGCGCCGCCGGCGCGCAGCGAGCCCGTGCCGCCGAGCGGCCGGTGGGGGAGGAAGCGGTAGAAGAGGCCGAAGGGGTGCTCGAAGGCGTCCTCCGTCTCGTAGACGATGCCGCTCGCCGGGTCGATCGCGACGGCCTCGTGCTGGAAGCGGCCCATCGCGGTGAGGGGGACGGCCCCGGTGCGGTGCGGGTCGGCGCCGTCGACCTCGAAGACGAAGCCGTGGTCCTTGGTGTAGCCGTTGGTGCCGGCCTTGTCCTCGGTCTCCTCGCAGGTCAGCCAGGTCCGCCAGGGAGTGGGGCCGCCCGCGCAGTTCACGGCCGTACCGGCGATGGCGACCCGCTCGCCCAGGACGTTGTTCCGGCCGTCGAGTTCGAGGGCCGTGCAGCCGCCCTTGCCGGCCGGGTCGTACGTCAGACCGGGCACGGTCGGGACGCCGATCTTCCCGGTGACACGGTTCTCGTGGTTGCGGACGAGGTGCACGCGGCCGCGGCGGCCGGCGAAGGCGCTCATGCCGTCGGGGTTGCTGGGGACGGGGCCCTCGCCGGAGCGGAGCGGGTCGCCCTGGCGGGACAGGACCTTGTAGCGGAAGCCGGCCGGGAGGTCGAGCAGACCGTGCGGGTCGGGGACCAGGGGGCCGTAGCCGGCCCGTCCCGTGTGGCCGCCGGTCGCGGCGCTCGCGGTGCCGGCGAAGAGTTCGGAGAGGGTGCCGGTGAAGGCGATCCCGGCGGCGGTGGCGCCGGTGCGGGACAGGATCTGACGTCGTGTCGCGGACATGAGACAGCCCACTTTCCTGTTGGCGGACAGGTGTGTGAAGTGACGTGTGACCCGCATGTGTGTACCACGCACGGTGGTGGCAGGTGAACATGCGGGCCACAACGGACTCATGTGGCGCGTGTGCCGACCGGGGGTCAGGAAGCGGCGAGTTCTGCCGTGAGGGTGATCGTCGTGCCGGTGAGGGCCTGGCTGACCGGGCAGTTCTTCTTCGCGTCCTCGGCGAGCCCCTGGAACGTCTCCGCGTCCACCCCGGGGACCTCGCCGCGCACGGTCAGGTGGATGCCGGTGATGCCCTCGCCCGGCTGGAAGGTGACGTCGGCCTTGGTCTCCAGGCGGGTCGGCGCGTGGCCGGCGCCGGCCAGGGCGTGCGAGAAGGCCATGGAGTAGCAGGAGGAGTGCGCGGCCGCGATGAGCTCCTCGGGGCTGGTCTTCCCGTTGGCCTCCTCGGCGCGAGAGGGCCAGGAGACGTCGTACGAGCCGATGCCGGAGGAGTCGAGGGTGACGACGCCCGAGCCCTTGAGGAGGTCGCCCTCCCACACGGTGTGGGCGTGACGCACGGTGGCCATGGTGAATCCCTTCGATCGGGTGACGGCCTCCAACCTACTGCGGGACCAGCCCCTTGGCGTCGCGGGCGAGCGCGGTGAGCCGGGAGATCGCCCGGAAGTACTTCTTGCGGTAGCCGCCGTTCAGCATCTCGTCGCTGAACAGCCGGTCGAAGGGCAGTCCGGAGGCGAGGACGGGTATCTCGCGGTCGTACAGCCGGTCGGCGAGGACGACGAGACGGAGGGCCGTCGACTGGTCCGGGACGGGCTGGACGTCGGTGAGGCAGACGGCCGCGAGGTCGTCGGTGAGCGCGCCGTAGCGGCTCGGGTGGACCTTGGCCAGGTGCTCCAGCAGGTGCGGGAAGTCGTCGAGGGACGCGCCCGGCGTCGCGTACGCGGTCGCGGTGACGACCTGGTCGGAGTGGGGGGCCGGGGCCTCGGGCAGGCCGCGGTGGCGGTAGTCCTCGCCGTCGATCCGCAGCGGCCGGAAGTGGGCCGAGAGGCCCTGGATCTCGCGCAGGAAGTCGGCGGCGGCGAAGCGGCCCTCGCCGAGCTTGCCGGGGAGCGTGTTGGAGGTGGCGGCGAGCGCCACACCCGATTCGACCAGCTTGCCGAGAAGGCTGGAGACGAGGACGGTGTCGCCCGGGTCGTCGAGTTCGAACTCGTCGATGCAGAGGAGGCGGTGGCCGCCGAGGGTCTTCACGGTCTGCTGGAAGCCCAGCGCCCCGACCAGGTTGGTCAGCTCGACGAACGTGCCGAACGCCTTGAGCGCCGGTTCGGCGGGGGTGGCGTGCCAGAGCGAGGCGAGCAGGTGGGTCTTGCCGACGCCGTACCCGCCGTCCAGGTAGACCCCGCGCGGACCGGTGGGGGCGGCCGGCTTGCGGGCGAACCAGCGGCGCTTCCCGGCGCCGGAGGCGTGCGCTCCGCCCAGGCCCTCGGCGAAGGCGCTCAGCACCGTGACGGCGTCGGCCTGGGTGGGCTGCCGGGGGTCCGGGTGGTACGTGTCGAACCGCACGGAGTCGAAGCGCGGCGGCGGCACCATCTCCGCGACGAGCCGGTCGGCGGGGACATGGGGCTCTCGGGAGCAGAGCGAGAGCGGGGCCGCCGGGGTGGATGCGGCTTCGGGGAGGGCACGGGTCGACACAGTTACCCACTCTAAGCGTCATGTCAGACTCGGAGGATGCGACAGCTCTTCCCTGTGACGGACATGACAGCTTCCACCGCCCCTGACCAGGAGTGGTCGCTGGACGCGCTCGCCGAGGCCTACGCGTACCCGGAGCTCCCCGCGGGCGGGGGCGCGTGGCTGCGGGCCAACATGGTCTCCTCGCTCGACGGGGCGGGACAGCACGACGGGCGGTCGCAGCCGCTCTCCTCCGACACCGACATGCGGATCTTCGGCACCCTGCGGGCCCTGGCCGACGTCGTCGTCGCCGGTGCCGAAACGGTACGCCTGGAGGGGTACCGCCCCGCACGCGCGCGTGAGGCCTTCGCCGCCCGCCGCGCCGCCGCCCGGCAGGGGCCGGCCCCGGTGATCGCCGTGGTCAGCGCCTCCCTGGACCTGGACTTCTCGCTCCCGCTCTTCACCGAGCCGCTGGTGCCGACCCTGGTCCTCACCGGCGCCGCCGCACCCGCCGAGCGGGTCCGGGCGGCGCGGGCCGCGGGCGCCGAGGTGCTGGTGGCGGGCGACGGGGCCGGAGTGGAGCCGGCCCGGGCCAAGGCGGTGCTCGCGGAGCGCGGGCTCCGGCGGCAGCTGACCGAGGGCGGACCCCGGCTGCTCGGCCAGTTCACGGCGGCGGGAGTCCTGGACGAGCTGTGCCTCTCGGTCTCGCCGACCATGACGGCGGGCGACGCCCAGCGCATCGCCGGGGGGCCCGCGACGGCCGTCCCGACACGCTTCGCGCTGGCTTCGCTGCTGGAGCAGGACGGCTTCCTCTTCACCCGCTACCGTCGGATCTGACAATCGGCGGAATTTGTCGTTCCGCTTAGCGTGGGCTGGGCACACTTACTGACGCAGACCCCGTGCGGGCACGGGGAAGGATGGTTTCCGCAGAAGGGCTCATGAGGTGTTCACAAGCGTTCTGATGATCGAGAAGCCCCTGACGGCCGTCGACGTGGAGTTCGTGACCACGCTGCACGGCGAGGAGGGCGTGTCCTTCATCGTTCTGATGCAGCCGCGTGGTGACCAGGCCGATGTACTGCTGCGTGCCATCGACGACGTGGCGATGGGCGAACTGAAGGAGGCGACCCGCGAGGGCGACGAGCCGGAGGGGAAGGAGGCCAGACGCCCCGCCGAGCTGGCCCTGGAGCACTCGCTCCAGGCACTGCGGGACGCCGGCTGCGAGGCGGTCGGGCAGGTCGTCGAGGACCACCCGCTCACCAAGATGAAGTCGGTGGTCGAGGAGGCCGAGGCGGACGAGGTGATCGTGCTGACCGCCCCGCACTACGTGGAGGAGTTCTTCCACCGCGACTGGGCCTCCCGGGCCCGTCACAAGGTCGGGGTGCCCGTCCTCAAGCTCTTCGCGCACAGCGAGGACGCCGCCGCCGGGTAGCCGCCCGGCCGGCACCCGTCGGTGCCCGCGCCCCGTGCAGGGGGTCGCGGGCACCGGCGCGCCCCGGGCGGGGCGTCGCCTGCACCGGCGCCCCGGCACCCCCGCCCCGCCACACGCCCGCCCCGCCGCCGCCCGCCGGGCCCACCCGGCCGGAACCACTAGGCTGGGGCTTTCCACCACTACCTGTTGCGCGCGCAACAGGTAGGAGCCACGAGACGCACTCCGGGGAGAGATCCACATGGCACCCGCCATCCCTGCCGCCATGGAACGGCCGCACTTCATCGGCATCGGCGGTGCCGGAATGTCGGGCATCGCGAAGATCCTCGCCCAGCGCGGCGCCAAGGTCGCCGGCAGCGACGCCAAGGACTCCGCGACCGCCCAGTCGCTGCGCGCCCTGGGCGCCACCGTGCACATCGGCCACGCCGCCGAGCACCTCGCCGACGACGCCTCCGCCGTGGTCGTCTCCAGCGCCATCCGCGCCGACAACCCCGAGCTGGCCCGTGCCGCCGAGCTGGGCATCCCCGTCGTCCACCGCTCCGACGCCCTCGCCTCCCTCATGGACGGCCTGCGCGCGATCGCCGTCGCCGGCACCCACGGCAAGACGACGACCACCTCCATGCTGGCCGTCGCCCTCACCGAGCTCGGCCTCGACCCCTCGTACGCCATCGGCGGCGACCTCGCGGGCCCCGGCACCAACGCGCTGCACGGCGACGGCGAGGTCTTCGTCGCCGAGGCCGACGAGAGCGACCGCAGCTTCCAGAAGTACGACCCCGAGGTCGCGATCGTCCTCAACGTCGAGCTGGACCACCACGCGAACTACGCCTCCATGGACGAGATCTACGAGTCCTTCGAGGCCTTCACCGCCAAGATCCGCCCCGGCGGCACCCTGGTCGTCGGCGAGCACGCGGGCGCCCGCGAGCTGGCCCGCCGCGTCGCGGACCGCGACGGTCTGCGCATCGTCACGGTCGGCGAGACCGAGGACTCCGACGCCCGCATCCTCAAGATCGTCCCGAACGGGATGAAGAGCGAGGTCACGGTCGCCCTCGACGGCGTCGAGCACGTCTTCACCGTCTCCGTCCCCGGCCGCCACTACGCGCACAACGCCGCCGCGGCCCTCGCCGCCGGTGCCCGCGTCGGCATCGACCCGGCCGACCTCGCCCGCGCCCTCACCGCCTACACCGGCGTCGGCCGCCGCCTCCAGCTCAAGGGCGAGGCCAGGGGCGTCCAGGTCATCGACTCGTACGCGCACCACCCCACCGAGATGACCGCCGACCTGGAGGCCATGCGCGGCGCCGCCGGGGCCTCCCGCCTCCTGGTCGTCTTCCAGCCGCACCTCTTCTCCCGCACCCAGGAGCTGGGCAAGGAGATGGGCGACGCACTGGCCCTCGCCGACGCCTCCGTCGTCCTCGACATCTACCCGGCCCGCGAGGACCCGATCCCGGGCATCACCAGCGAGCTGATCATCGAGGCAGCCCGGAAGGCCGGGGCCGACGTGACCCCGGTCCACAACAAGGGCGCGGTCCCCGAGATCATCGAGGGAATGGCCGGCCCGGGTGATCTCGTTCTCACCATGGGCGCGGGCGACGTCACGGACCTCGGACCGCGCATCCTGGACCACCTGTCGAAGTAGCGGCAAGCAGCAGAGGGAGCGAGTTCATGGCGTACGACGTCGAGAAGCCGGACGAGCAGTGGCGTGCGGAGCTGAGCCCGGCGGAGTACCAGGTGCTGCGCCAGGCGGGCACCGAGCCCGCCTTCCGCGGCGAGTACACGGACACCACCACGCAGGGCGTGTACTCCTGCCGGGCCTGTGGCGCGGAGCTGTTCACGTCGAAGGAGAAGTTCGCCTCGCACTGCGGCTGGCCGTCCTTCTTCGACCCGAAGGACAGCTCCGCCGTCGAGCTGATCGAGGACCGCTCCCACGGCATGGTCCGCACCGAGGTCCGCTGCTCCCGCTGCGGCTCGCACCTGGGCCACGTCTTCGAGGGCGAGGGCTACCCCACGCCGACGGACCAGCGGTACTGCATCAACTCGATCTCGCTGCGGCTGGAGCCCACGGAGTAGTCGGCACCGGCGTGCGAGGGGCTCAGCTCGGGGACGGCTCCGGGACGAGCTCCTCGCGGCCGATGCGGGCGCCCGACTTGTAGACGGAGACGGTGTCCCCGCGGATGACGTACCGGTAGGGGCTGTTCGTCGCCTCGTACCCGTCCGTCGTCCGCTCGGCCCGCATGGCGATGCCCGGCTCGCGCCGGTCGCTGAACTCACCGAAGTAGTAGAGCGCCCCGGCCCGCGTGCGGCAGAGGGTGATCTGCTTGTTCTTCGTACGGAAGGCCTCGACCAGGGTGGCCCCGTCGCCACCCCGGATCTCGTCGGCGATCCTGGCCGGGCACGCGGCGGCCGTGGGGCGCGGGTCGCCCGCCGCCGGCTCCGTGCCGGCCTCCTCGATGGCGTCGCCGATCTGGGCGAACCAGCCCTTCTGGATCCCGACCACCACGAGGACGGCGACCAGCAGGAAGAAGACCAGGCAGCCGCGCGACTTCTTCTCCTTCGCCGGAGGCCGGTACGAGGCGGGCGGCACGTACGGGCTCGGTTCGGTGTACGTCGGAGGGGCCGGCGCCGGGGCCGGCGTCCGCCGGGGCGGCGTGTAGCCGGTACCGCTCGGCGGTGGGAACAGGAGCCCCGTCGGAGTCGGGCCGGTCCCCTTCGAACCGCCCGACCGCGGGGGCGAGGCCGTCCGCCGGGGCGTGGGCCGCGACGGGGCCGCCTTCTTCGCCGTCCCCTTCCCGGACGTCCCGGTGGAGGTGACGCGCGAGGTCCTGGTCGGCGGCGGGGTCGCCTTCGGGGCGGGGCCGCCGGACTCCTCCCGGCTCTTGGCGCAGCCGGAACAGGTGCTCCGCCGCGCCGGGTTGGTGGCCCGGCACACCCGGCACTGCCAGTCTCCCGCGGGACGCGCGGGCGACGGGCGCTTGGGCGCCGGGCGCGAGGGGGCCGCGGGCCGCGGCATCGGAGCCCGCCGGGTGGACCCGCAGATGGTGCAGGCCGTGTCCTTGAGCCCGTTGTTGCTGTCGCAGTCCGCGCACTTCCAGTCCGCCGAGCCCGCCACCCCTGTCGTCCCTTCTCAGCGATCGCTGCTCGCCAGACGTTCCATCACGTCCGCGAACAGCTCTTCCGACCTCTCCCCGGCGGGGCTGAGGATCCACGCGGCGCTGCCCTCGGGCACGCGCTCCAGCTCCACGGCCTCCGTCGCCGCCCCGGGCGCCGGGTCCGCGGGTTCGACCACGGCCGGGGGCGGCGGCGCGGCGACGGCGGCGGGAACACCCGCGCGCGTGCCTCCGCCCCGGGCATCCGCCGCGGGCCCGGACTCCTCCGGCAGGTCCGGCACTGAGTAGTCGCGCCAGAGCACGGCCATGAACCGCCTGACCTGGTCCACCATGGCGGGCGGGACGTCCACGCGCACCCAGGCCGTCTTGGTCCCGGAGGCGCCGCCCGGGAACCGGAACCGGAAGTCCAGCTCGTGGCCGGGCCTGGTGGCCGAGGGGGGCCGGAACGAGGCGGAGGTGCAGTGCGACGGCTTGGCCTCCAGGACGCCCGCGCCGATCCACTGCAACTCCACCAGGCCCTCGGAGGTCAGGGACAGCGTGAAGCCGTCCCACTCCAACCTCACAGGCTGTTCGCGATCGTCTCGATGATCTCGTCCATCTCGAACTCCTCCAGCCCCTCGCCCGCCTTGGAGGCGAAGTGCAGGGTGAGGTCCCACTCCTCGGCGATCGGGTCCGACCACGGGGCCTCCTCGGGCGCGAACAGTACGAGCCGCTTGGCGGACTGCTCCATGACCGAGCTCTGGCTGCGGGCGTAGCCCCACTGCTCGAAGAGGTCGTCGAGGCTGCGCGGGATGTGCCGCGGGTAGGTGGGCGCGTCGGCGCCGACCGTGCCGAGGGCGTGCGCGGGGGCGTCGGTGAACATCACGATCACATGGCGCCTGCGGTCGAGGCCGGTCTCCCAGGGGGAGTTGATCGCCAGGGCGAGCGCCTCCAGGCCGGACTCCGGGATGTCGCCGCCGCCGCCCGCCTCGATGCCGCCGACGAACCGCTGGAAGTCCGCGGCCTGCGCGGGGAGGTGGAGGAAGTCCGTCTCCTCGATGGCGTCCGAGGGGTTGTCGCCGAAGTCGCGGAACGCGATGACCTTCAGCCGGAGCTGGCTGATGGACTTGCCCTTCTTGGCCATCACGTCGTCGAGGCGCTGGTGGAACTGGAGGGCGCTCGCCTTCACCGTGCCGAGGACGGGGTGCATGCTGCCGGTCGCGTCGATGCAGAGCGCGATGTCGACGGCGTACTGCAGATTGCCCTGGTACTGCCCGCGGGCGTCGTTCATGGGGACGTTCTCCTTGTCAGGGGTGCGGCGGTCGTCAGGGGGTGCGGCGGTCGCCGAGGTTGATGCGGACGCGGGACCTGCCCGGTTCCGGAGCGGGCGCCGGGGTCCCGGTGGCGGCCGGGGGCGGTTCGGGTGCCGGGCGGGGCGCCGGGGGCGCGGCGGGCGCGGGTGCCGGGGCCTCCCTGCGCCGGCCGAAGGTGGAGCGGATCCGGCTCTTCGCGGGGGCCGGCTCGGCCGGGGCCGCGCCGGAGCCCCCGGCGGGCCCGCCCGCGGTGGCCGCCGGGGCGGCCGTGGTCCCGGGCCTGCGGTGCCGGAGCGTGCACACCTCGGGGTCGGCGAGCGTCGCCAGGAAGACGCCGACGTCCGGCCGGGCACGCGGGTCGGCGGCCGTCATCGCCCGCAGCAGGGCGAGGAGCTCGTCCGAGAGGCGGGAGTCGAAGCGGAGCTCGGCGCCGCTGCTCACGGCGTCCGCCGGCGAGTCGAACTCCTTCTCGTATCCGGGGAGTTCGCCCACCACGTAGGTGTGGGTCATCAGGCCCAGCGCGAAGACGTCGACCGCGCAGGTGAGGTCCTTCGGCCGGACCGTCCCGTCGAGCTTGATGTAGCGGAGCCACTCCGGGGCGCCGTAGACGGAGTCGCCGGCGATGGCGTCGGGCTGCGGGGGGTTCCCGGAGCCGTACGAGTCGTCGAAGTCGATCAGCTTCGCCGCGTGGAAGGCCGCGCCCTCCCGCTTCTGCACGAGCACGTTCAGCGGCTTGAGGTCGCCGTGCACGGTGCCGCTGTCGTGCAGCTGCCTGAGGCTCGACCCGAGCGTCTTGAGCAGCACCGTCTTCTGCCGGGGGTCCAGGTCCTGGGGCCGGTCCAGGCTGGTGGTGTCGATCCGCTCCGTGACCTTGTAGTACGTGGAGCCCACGTGGAAGAAGTCGGTGGCGAGCACGATGTTGCCGCCGCCGAGGGTGTCCGGCCGCAGCCGCTTCATGACGTCGCGGTGCCGCTTCTCGAACTCCTTGGCGACCTCGCGGCGGATGCGGACGCTCTTGGAGTCGGCGGCGTCGTCGCGCGGGCGCTTGGGTTCGAGGAACTGCTTGATGAAGTACTGGCCCCCGTCCTTCTCCGCGAAGGCCCAGATGCACTTCCCCCCGTTGGCGTTGGTCGGTTCGGTGACGATGCGGTAGCCCGCGATCGTGTCGCCCAGTTTCATCGGTGCTCCTCGGACGCGGGCGGCAGGTGGGTCTCGTACGTGGTCCGGTAGGTCTCCCAGGTGCGGTCCTGCCAGGCGCGGACGCGGGCCTGGGTCTCCTGCGGGCCCTCCGGCTCCTCCGGCTCCCCGCCCCGGGCGCGCGGCGTCCCGTCGAGGACGGCCGGGCGCCCCCGTGCGTACCGCTCGGTCAGTTCGGCGAAGCGGTGCTCGTACGTGGCGGCCAGTGTCGGGAAGTCCTGGTGGCCGAGGGCGAGCAGCGCCAGCGAGGCGTCGTCCCCGGTGTACCGCTGGACGCCGCGGCGGAGCAGGTCGGCCCACTCGTACGTGCTGCCGGCCCGGCGCAGGGTGTCCAGGAGCAGGTGCTCGAAGTCGGCCGGGGTGTGCACGTAGCCGAAGTAGCCGTCGGTGGCGGCGATCAGCACGCACGGCATGTCGAACGAGGCGATGTGCTGCGTGTCGATGGTGAACTCCCGGTCCGCGCAGATGACGTTGGTCATCGGAGGATCGGTGCGCAGCAGTTCGAGGGCGTCGCTCTCGCGGGTGTGGTCCCGGGTGAGGACGTGCAGGCCGCCGGTCGGCGTGAGCACGTACGCCCGGGAGTCGCCCGCCCACAGCGGGCGCAGTTCGACCGTGGTGTTGCCGTGGACGCGGTAGTGCACGCCCGCCAGGGTCGTCGGCAGGTGGCGGCGCATGGTGCCGCCGATCTTGCTGCGGCGCTGCGGTGCCATGGCGAGGAACCAGTCCAGGTACTGGTGCAGGCTCTCGGGTCCGGCCTCCTCGCCCTCGCGTGCCACCTCGCGGAACCAGCACTCGGTGGCGAGCCGCGCGACCCGCGAGCCGACCCAGGCCCCGGTGTGCCGGAGGCCGTCCGGCCCTTGCCAGACCGGGCCCGCGCCCGCGCCGCCCGAACCGTCGAACACCGCGATCATGCCCTCATCGCCGGGCCAGTGGTGCACCACGAACGGCTCGGCGTCCTCACCGTGACCGGCCACCTGCTCGGTCCACACCGAGAGCGCCTGGAACCCCGTGTAGCCGTCGGGCGCCGACCACACCAGCTGGGGCGGCAGCCGGCGCTCTTCCGGCTTCGGCTCGTCGCGGGACCCGGCGGGAGCGTGGTGCGCTCCCTTGGGGCCCGCCATCGGCCCCGGCCCGATCAGCGGACCGGCGACACCCGCGGGCGCCGGCGGCGTGCCCGCGGGCGCCGGTGCCGCGGCGGGCGCGGGCGGCGGCGGAGGGCCGGGAGGCCCCGGTGGCGGAGGCGGACCCGGCGGCCCGGGAGGCGGCGGCGGGCCCGGCGGGGCGGCCGCGGGCGGACGATGATCGGGGCGGTGGGCGGGCCCGGCCCGCCACGCACTGTGGTCGTGCTCCATCAACGCTCCCTGTCGGGTCCGGGTCGGGGGGTGTCCCGCTTGGTGGTGCCGCGCACCCGGCTCACCCTCGGCGGCGGCGCGTCCGGGCCGGGTTCGCCGGACGCGGCGCCGCGGGGCGGAGTGCCGGGCCGGTCGGCGGGGCCGGAGCGCCGCTCCGGGGCGGGCTCCCGGTCGCGGCCCCGTCCCGCGCTGGGGTCGGGCAGCGGCTCGTCCTCGGGCGCCCCGGAGCGCCCGGTCCCGCGCGCCGCGGCGCCGTCGCGCCCGTATCCGGAGTCGCCCCCGTACGGGTACCCGCTGGCCGCGCCACCGCGTTCGCCGTCCCGCCCGGACGCGGAGTCGGCCCCGTACCCGGCACCGCGGCCCGTCCCGGCACCCCGTTCGTACGCGCCCTCGTACCCGGCGTCGGGCCCGGATCCGGCGCCATGGCCCGTCCCGGTGTCCCGTCCGTAACCGCCCTCGCGTCCGTACCCCGTGCCGCCCGCGCGCCCGGACCCGCCGTCGTGGTCCGCCGCGCGGGCGCCCGGCCCGTACCCCCCGGTGCGGCCGGTGCCGTACGTCCCCGAGATCCGGCTGCGGCCGGGCCGGGTGGGGCCCGCGTCCCGCACGACCTCCCCGCGGAGCGCGTCGCGGGGCCGGGGTTCGTCCTCCGGCCCGTGGCCGGGGCCGAGGGCCGCCGGCGGGTCCGCGGGGCGGGCCAGCGAGCCGCGCAGCCGCCCGCGCCGGGCCGCCCCGTCGAAGAGCCCGTCGCCCTCGCGGAGGACCTCCTCCAGGATGGTCCGCTCCAGCTCGGCCTGCTCGAAGGGCTCCCGGTCGGCGTCGCCGCGCTCCAGGACGAGACGCATGATGGTCTGCCGGACCTCGCGCTTCTCGGCCTCGTTCTTCTCGATCCAGGTGAGGGCGGCGCGGGGGCCCTCCTTCTCCATGATCTCGGCGATCAGGCCGTCGAGGCCCTCCTCGCGGATCATGTCCACGTGCCGTGCGCGGCGCATCCCGGCGAGCCGGGTCTCCCGGACGACGTCCCGGAAGTCGCGCCCGCTGGTGGCGATCTCGTCCTCGTCGACGAGGAGTTCCACGTGGACGCCGCGCAGCCGGACCGCGTCGTCGCCGGTGAACCCGGCCACGGTGGCGTTGAGCGCCACCTCCGCCTGGTGGAACTGGGCGATGTCGTACTCCCGCGAGACCTCGCGCAGCGTCTTCCGCAGGTAGTCGAAGAGCGTCTCGCTCATGTCCCGGATGCCGCGGTCCACGACCTGGGCGGGGTCCGCGACCCGGCACACCAGGTCGACCCGGCTGCGGAAGGAGAACGTGTGGTCGCGGCTGAGCAGCGGTATGTCGAGGACGAGACGGTGCTCGGTCAGGTCGACGGTGAACATCCCGCTGTAGGCGCCGAAGCGGGAGGACGGTATCTCCTCCCCGTTGCGGACCGTCAGGGACGGGCCGCTCTCCCGGACCAGGACCAGTGCGCGACCGGGCTGCGGAGGACGTACCGGACTCGTCAGCCGCCACTTGGGCAGTTCCTCGTAGGACAGCACCGGGTCGTAGGTCTGCTGTTCTCCCACGGGGGGCCTCCTTCCACTTCCTCGGGGCGTTCCGCCCTCTCGGTCGGGGCGGTTCGAACGGTCGGGTCGTGCCCGGTCGTCCGTGTCAGGTCGTACGGGCCAGCGCGTCACGCAGCAGGGCGGCGTTCCGCGACGGCCGCTCGCGGTCCTCCGCCCAGGCCCCCAGCCACCACAGCAGCCGCTCGCGGTGGGGCTTCGAGGTCCGGGAGACGTCCCACAGGAGGCGGTTCAGCGCTTCGAGGGCGGACCGGCCGCCGCGGTCGGCGTGGACGTCGATCCACTCCCGCAGTGCGGCGAGTGCCCGGTCCCGCAGCGGCGGGCAGGCCAGCGAACGCGCCCACAACTCCGCCATCCGCTCCTCGTGCGAGGGGAGGGCGCTGAGCAGCAGGGGGACGCCGGACACGCCCTCCGCCGGTCCGCCGGTCACCGGTTCGTACGGGCGGCCCGTGGCGAAGAGGAAGGCCGACAGCGACTTGACGACCATGGGCGAGCGGTCCTGCGGCCCGGACCAGTCCAGGTAGGCGTCGAGCAGCTCCGCCGCCCGCCCCTGGTGGGCGAGGCGGACCCCGCCCCAGGCCACGGATGGCAGGGTGCCCCAGTCGTCGTCGCGGTCGAGTGCGTCGTGCAGGACGGCCACGGCCCGTGCGGGCGCCTCCCGGCCGAGGAGCCCGCCCGCCGTGTTGGCCGCGGTCCCGGCGAGCCGCCGCTGGCGGACCGAACTGCCGCCGCGCGCCCAGCCGTGCAGCAGTTCCCACACGGCCTCGGTCGAGTCCTCCCGGCTTCCCGCCACGCCGAGCGCGGTCGCGGCGGCCTGGCGGAGCTGCCAGGAGTCGGCGGAGGCCCAGGCGGTCAGGAAGCGGTGCACCGCGTAGTGGTGGTCGGCCCAGGCGAGGATCCCGGCGGCGACGGCGGCCCGGGCGCGGACCTCCAGGTCGTGGTGGTCGAGGAGGCGGCGCAGCCAGCTGAGGAGGGCTTCGCGCCAGCCGTCGAGTCCGGTCCAGGCGTAGACCAGGACGACCTGGCCCAGCAGCGGGTTCCGGAAGCGGACCCGCGGCGGACCCGAGGCGTCGGCGTCGAGGCGTATCCACTGCTGCTCGTCGCCGAGCCGGTCCCTGAACCGTACGTCCGGCGGGGCGGGTTCGGGGGTCGCGAGGGCCGCCCGGAGGCGTACGGCCGCCTCGGCGACGGTGAGGTAGCCGCTGTCCTCCAGGACGGCGGCGGCGAGCGCGAACGCCACCGCCTCCGGGTTCCGGTGCCGGTCGAACCAGGCCCGCACCTGGTCGCTCGGGTCGCGCAGCGCGGCCGCTGCCGCCACCACGTCCCGGCCGGCGGAGAGATCGGCGGCGAGACGCGCGGCGTGCCGTGCGGCGGGCATCTCCCGCAGCGTGTCGGCGACGCCGCCGGAGGCGAGCGTCTCCCGCAGCCGGGCAAGGGCCTCCGGTGAGCCGCCGTGCCCGAGCACTCGCCGTTCGAGGACGGCCAGCGGGTCCACGGGCGTCAGCGCGTGCACGGCCACCGACTCGGTGCCGTCGGCCCGGACGGTGACCGCGAGGTCCTGGCCGCCGGTCAGGACCAGGTGGCAGCCGTGGTGGCGCAGCGCCGCCACGACCGCCGGGAGCCTGCGGGGGAGCGCCTCGAAGTCCCGTGCGCCGGCCCGGCCGTCCTCGACGGCGAGCAGGTATCCGCTGTCCTTGACGGGGGGTTCCCAGTCGGGGGCGAGGACGGCCGCCGGGTCGAGGAGGCGGTGGCAGACGCCGCCGCCGTCGGCGCCGCCCAGCGCGAGGGCCTCGGCGAGCAGGTTGACGGCGGTGGCCTCCCGGCCGCTGCCGGACGGCCCGGTCAGCACCAGGAGCCGATGCTCGCTCAGCGCCGACAGAGCGGAGGCGTACCCCGCGGGCTGGACGAACAGCTCGGTGTGGTCGCCGAGTTCGGCGGCCCCGAGCGGCACGGTCCCGCCGCCGCGGTGGCCGGCCCGCGCGTGCCGCTCGCCTCCGGCGTTGAATCCGCCGCCGAAGCTGACGGTGTCGTTGAAGAGCGCCAGGGTGCCGATCCGGGTGCCGGAGGCGTCGTCGTTCAGTCGCCGTGCGATCAGGTCCGCGATGGCGCCGGCGCGCTGCGCGTCGGACCGCTCGGCGTCGTCCGCGGCGGTTCCCTCCTGGAGGGAGCGCATGGCCGCGTCCGCGCTGACGGGTCCGTCCTGTTCCGGGCCGTCCCCGCGGGACCCGCCCTCCGGCGCACCCGTGGCATCGGGCGGGGAGGTCGGGGCGGGGGAGGCCTCGGAGCGGTCGGTCGGACCGCCGGCCGACGGCTCGGCGGTGGGTTCCTCGCTCATGGCACAGGTCTTCCGGGGTGGTTCGGCGAAGAGGCGGGAGCGGCACGGCCGCCCCCCTTGGTCGGGGACGCGCCCTCCCCGACCGGCGGGGAGGTGCGGCGGTCCTCGGCGACCGGGGACGTGCGGTCCTCGGTTACCGAGGACGTGGGGACGTCGTCAGGAGACGTTCCAGTCGCCCTGGATCTCGACCTTCTCGTTGAAGACCTGGGCGTTCTTGATCAGCGCCGCGCTGACCTGCGGCCCGCCGCGCCCGGACGCGGCGACGGCCTCGTCGACGAGCCGCCGCATGTCGCCCTCGAAGTCCCGGTCGCGCAGCATGTGCGCGGAGAGCATCCGTTCCAGGTCCTGGCGGCCGGATTCGTCGTCCGGCGTGTCGGTCACCCGCTCCAGCGCGGCCTCGGCGTCGCCGTCCCCCCGGAACCTCTCCCTGATCCGGGCGACCAGCCGGGCTCCGCCGGTCCAGCCGCTCCGCCCCGCCTCCTGCCCCGTGGCCTCCAAAGCGCCCTTGACCACGAGCGCCACGCCCGCAGCCGCGATGGCCGTCAGTGGCTCCATGTGTTCCCCCGGTTGTTCCGTGCACTCACCCGCAAACAGGTGAGGCCATTCAAGTACTCACCGTGAGGGGCGCCAGGGTTTCCGTGAACTATGACTGAAATCCGACGTCCCTCAGGGGCGGGAGATGGCCGGATCTCGTACGGGACGGGGAGCCGTCAGTGCACGGAGAAGCCGCCGTCGACGAAGAGGGACTGCCCGGTGACGTACGCGGAGGACGCGCTCGCCAGGAACACGGCCGCGCCCGCGAAGTCCTCGGCGAGACCGTTGCGGCCGACGAGCGTCCGGGCGGCCAGGGCGGCCACCTTGTCGGGGTCGGCGGCAAGGCGCGCGTTGAGCGGGGTCAGCACGACGCCGGGCACCAGCGTGTTGGCCGTGACGCCGTACGGGGACCAGGCCTCGGCCTGCGAGCGGGCCAGCGACTCCAGGCCGCCCTTGGACACCCCGTACGCCCCGCTCTGCACGAAGGCGCGGTGCGCCTGCTGGGAGGTGATGTGGATGATCCGGCCGAAGCCGCGCTCGGCCATGCCGGGACCGAAGCGCTGACCGAGGAGGAACGGGGCCTCCAGGTTCACCGTCATCGTCGTGTCCCACACGTCCTCGCCGAGCTCGCCTAGCGGGGGACGGAGGTTGACGCCGGCGGAGTTGACGAGGATGTCGGGTTCGCCGAAGACCGCCGCGGCCTGCTCCGCGCCGGCCTTGATTCCCTCGCGCGTGCCCAGATCCGCGCTCACCCATGCGGCCCGGCAGCCGTCGGCGGTCAGCTCGTCGACGGCGGTGGCCAGATCTGCCTCCTTGCGCGCCACGACGACCACCCGGGCGCCGGCCCGGGCCAGGGCCCCCGCGACGGCCCGCCCGATGCCGGAGCTGCCGCCGGTGACGATCGCGGTGCGGCCGTCGAGGGAGAAGAGGTCGGCGAGGTACCCGCCGGGCGTCGTGCTCATCTGGTCCGTGCTCCTCGCGTCGTGCGTGCACCGGCCCGTCCGCGTGCGGTGGAGGGCGGGTACACGCATCCTGTCAGACGCGGGTCAGCCCAGGTCGGCGACGAACTCCGTCCAGGTGGCGGGGGAGACGACGAGCTGCGGCCCGGCGGGGTTCTTGGAGTCACGGACGTGGACGGTGGAGGGGCGGGTGGCGACTTCGACGCAGTCTCCGTCGCCGCTGCTGCTGTAGCTGCTCTTGAACCAGGCCAGGTCTGTGGTGCTCATGGTGCTCCTCGCATCTCCCGCAACAGACTCACGGACTCCTCGAAGGACAGAGCCTGTGCCCGCATCCTGGCATACCGCTTCTGAAGGATGCTGATCTCTTTCGCGTCCGCGATGAGGTGGGCGGCACGCTGCCCCTCGCAATAGGCGTACCACTTGTTCTCCTGGGTCTCCAAGAGCTGCAGTGGCCCGCCCAGACCTGCGTGGTGCCCGCGTGACTGCGCCATGATCTGGAGGTCGATGTTGCGCCGAAGGCAGATGTCGAGGATGTGGTCGATCTGCTCCCGCATGATCACCGGCCCGCCCGTCTGACGGCGCAGCACGTGTTCCTCGACGATGAAGCTGTAGATCGTGTGGGGGCGTTCGGTGAGCAGCTTCGTCCGCTCGACACGAGCCGCGAGCTGCGACTCGATCTCGTCGTCACCCAGCGCTGGGATCTGCTCCTCGAACAGCGTCCTCGCGTACGCGGGCGTCTGAAGCAACCCCGGCACCAGCCGATTCTCGTACGTGTACAGCGTCGCCGCTGTCAGCTCCAGCTTCGCCCAGTGGCGGAACCACTTCGCCAGGCCCGGTTTCCGCGCCACGTGCTTCGCCGTTCCCTTGATCGCTCCGAAGGCGTCGAGTACCTCCTCTGCCCGGTTCACGAAGGCCGCAGGCGGTAAACGGCGTCCCTGTTCGATGGAGGCGACCGTCGGCACGGAGTACCCCACCATCGGCGCGAAGCGCTCCTGCGTGAGGCCTGCCCGCTTGCGGAAGGCCTTGACCACCTCCCCGAAGGCCTTCAGGCTGTCCGACGCCTCCGGTTCGCTGCCGCCGTGAACCTCGTCCGGAACCTCATCCATCACCCCGGCCACCTCCCGCACCCGTGCGCTCACCTGAACGCATCCATGCTCACCAGTAGTTACCGGTACCGTCCAGAGTGTGAACCCGTACGCTGCGAGAGCGTACGGGTTTCTGACCTGGCAACCCTCCTCGTGGGACGCCACATTGGCCCCATGACCACCCCCGCGACCCGCCAAGCCGCCGTCACCGTACGTGTGTTCACCCAGCGCTTCAGCTCGACCCCGCGCGGAGCGCGCCTCGCGCGTCGGCTCGCCCTCCACCAGCTCGACCGGTGGCGCGTCCCCTACGGCTCCGAGACCTCCGACACCGTCGCCCTGCTCGTCGCCGAGCTCGCCGCCAACGCCGTCACCCACGGCCGCGTGTCCGGGCGGGACTTCGAGCTGACGCTCTCGTACACCCCCGGGCTGCTGCTGCGGATCGACGTCTCTGACACCCGGGGCGAGCGGAGGCCCGCCGCCACCGCCCCGGTGGCCCTCGACGAGGGCGGCCGCGGCCTGCTGCTCGTCGAGGCGCTGGCCTCCCGGTGGTCGGTGCTCGACCGCGTACCGGTCGGGAAGACCGTACGGGCCGAGCTCGACCTCGGCTCCTGACCGGGTGTCCGGCCCGTGGGGTCGCCACGGGCCGGACACCCCGCACTCAGCCGGTCCGGCCGCCCGGCGCCGGGGCGTAGCCCGCCGGGCGGGTCGTGAAGGTGCCCCGGCCCTGGGTGCGGCCGCGCAGGCGGGACGCATAGCCGAAGAGCTCGGCCAGCGGCACCGTCGCCGCCACCACGGCCGTACCGGAGCGGGTCGTCTGGTCCGTGACCCGGCCGCGGCGGGCCGCGAGGTCGCCGAGGACCGCGCCGACGGACTCCGCGGGGACGGTGACCGTCACGTCGGCCACCGGCTCCAGGAGCGTCATGACGCTCGCGCGGAGCGCCTCGCGCAGCGCGAACCTGCCCGCCGTGCGGAACGCCATCTCCGAGGAGTCCTTCGGATGCGTCGCGCCGTCCGTGAGCGTGACCCGGACGCCCGTCACCGGATGGCCGCCGAGGGGGCCCTCCAGGAGGGCGTCCCGGCAGCCGGCCTCGACCGCGCGGACGTACTCCTGCGGGACCCGGCCGCCCGTGACCGTCGACGCGAACGCGAACTCCGCGTCCTGCGCGTCCGCGAGCGGCTCGACGTCGATGACGACGTGGGCGAACTGGCCCGCGCCGCCGTCCTGTTTGACGTGGCGGTGGAGCAGGCCGGTGACGCCCTTCGCCACGGTCTCCCGGTACGCGACCTGGGGACGGCCGACGGCGACCTCCAGGCCCCGGTCCCGCCGCAGCTTCTCCACCGCGACCTCCAGGTGCAGTTCGCCCAGACCCGACAGGACGGTCTGGCCCGTCTCCGGGTCGGAGCGCACGACGAGCGACGGGTCCTCCTCGGAGAGCCGCGCGAGGGCCGTCGCCAGACGGCCGGTGTCCGTGCTCCGGCGCGCCTCGACCGCGACCGAGACCACCGGGTCGGCGGTCGTCGGCGGTTCGAGGACGATCGGCGCGTCCCGGGCGCACAGGGTCGCCCCGGCGCGGGCGCCCTTGGGTCCCACGACGGCGACGATGTCCCCGGCGCGCGCCGTGTCGACCTCGGTCGCCCGGTCCGCCTGGACCCGGAGGATGCGGGCGATCCGCTCGGTGCGTCCGCCGACGGTGTCGAGCACGGTGTCCCCCTTTCCGATCGTGCCCGCGTAGACGCGGACGTAGGTCATCCGGCCGGTGGCCGTCGCGTTCACCTTGAACGCGAGGGCGGTGAACGGCGCCTCCGGGTCCGCCGGCACCTCCCCGCGGACCGGAGGCATGTCCGAGGGCGCCGGGAGGTAGGCGACCACGGCGTCGAGCAGCGGTTCGACCCCGCGGTTGCGGTAGGCCGAGCCGCAGAGGACGACGACGGCCTCGCCCGTGAGGGTCAGGTCGCGGAGCGCACCCGTGAGGGTGTCCGCCGAGAGCGCGTCCTCGCCGCAGAACTCCTCCAGGGCGCCCGGATGCAGCTCCGCGACGGTCTCCTCCAGGTGCCGCCTCCGCCGCCGGGCCTCGTCCCCGAGGTCGTCGGGGACCGGCAGGTCGGTGTACGTGTCGGCGCCGTCGGCCCACACGTACGCCCGCATCCTGACCAGGTCCACGACGCCCGTGAAGCCGTCCTCGCGGCCGACGGGGAGCTGGACGGGCAGCGGGACGGTGCCGAGTCGGGTCCGGATCGACTCCACGGCGCCGTCGAGGTCCGCGCCCGCGCGGTCCAGCTTGTTGACGAACGCGATGCGGGGGACGCCGTGCCGGTCGGCCTGCCGCCACACCGTCTCGCTCTGCGGCTCGACGCCCGCGACGGCGTCGAAGACGACGACCGCGCCGTCGAGGACGCGCAGCGAGCGCTCGACCTCGTCGGAGAAGTCGACGTGCCCGGGCGTGTCGATCAGGTTGACCCGGTGCCCGGCCCAGTCGCAGCTGACGGCCGCGGCGAAGATCGTGATGCCGCGGTCCCGCTCCTGCGGGTCGAAGTCGGTGACGGTGGTGCCGTCGTGGACCTCGCCGCGCCGGTGGGTGGCGCCGGTGAGGTACAGGATCCGCTCGGTGACGGTGGTCTTGCCGGCGTCGACGTGGGCCAGGATGCCGAGGTTGCGGACGCGGTCGACGGGGTGGGTACGCACGGTGTCGTGCCTTTCGCTGCTGCTGGAACGTGACAGGGCAGCGCGATTCGCGTACGCGGGCCGTCAGGAGGACGGAGGGGGCGTCACGGGGCGGCGATGGCGGGCGCGCAGCCGCCACCGGCCGGAGGGAGAGGCGAGGATCACGTCGTACCGGGCACGGGCGGACGACACGGCGGCGGCGTTGTGGCGGCGCACGGTCGTCTCCCCTCGGTCGGACGTCGGGCGGCGCATCGGTCGGTGCGCCGCGAGACGTGAGTGTAGGGAGGCGGGCGGGCGGCGCGACAGTGGTTTTCCCGGAGCCCGCGGAACGGCGACCGGAGAGCGGGCCGTGATGCTGATGAACAGTCAATTCTCGGCCAGAGCCGTCTGATTGGCCGTATCTCCTCTGCCTGGGAATCGTCTCCGGGCGCTTAATGGTGCTCCCGCAGGGTGCGGGAGGAAGTGACGAGAACACGGGGGAACGCATGACCGTCACCGGAGACCCCGGACCGCCGCCGCCCAGGCCGCCGTCCGATCCGCCGTCGGGCCCGCCGGTCGGGCCGCCGTCCGATCCGCCGTCGGGCCCGCCGGTCGGGCCGCCGTCCGGAGCCTCGTCCGATCCGCCGGAGCCGCCCCCGGTGCCGCCGCCGGGCGACGGCTGGGGAGGGGTCCTTCAGCTGCGGGTCAGCCGCCGGATGCTGTGGGTGGGCGCCGCCGCCCTCCCGCTGCACAACATCACCCGGGTGGAGGCCTTCCGGCTCAAGCCCGACCGTGGCGCGGCCCTGCTCCGCTTCCTGAAGTGGCTGGTCGTCGCCCTCGTGATCTACGCGGTGCTCAACGGCGTGAGCGACGGCGACGCGGCCGTCGGGGAGTTCGGCCCGCTGCTCTTCGTCGTCCTGATCGCCCTGGCGGTCTACCTCGGCAGGGAGCTGTTCGCGGCGGCGAAGCCGGTGCTGCTGGTCGAGATGTCCAGCGGCTCCGCGGTGGTCGTGACGCTGCCGAGCATGGAGGAACTGAGGGAGATCGCCGGACTGATCGCCCACGCGATCGACAACCCGGCGGCCGAGTTCAGCCGGACCGTGCAGCAGTTCAACACCACGAACAACAACTACGGCACCGTGATCAACATGAACGGCGGCCGGAACAACAGGGGGATCAGCCTGTGAGCGGCGACACGACGAACAATCACGGAACCATGATCAACATGAACGACGGCCAAGGCAACGTCGGCATCAACTACGGCACGGTCGGTGGTGGCGGTGACGACCTGCTTCGCGTCGCCGTCGAGGAGCTCACCCGCCTGCTCCAGGGCCTCCGGCCGCACCTCACCCCGGAGCAGGCGCAGACGGTCGACGAGGCGCTGCCCGAGCTGACCCCCGACCGCGCGGCCCTGCGGCAGCGCGGCCTCGTGCTGGCGTCGGTCGCGCAGATCGCCGCCGCCGTCGGCGCCGTGGGCCAGCCCGTGGTGGACGCCCTGGGCCGGCTGCTCGCACTGCTCGGCTAGGGCGACGAACCCGAGGGGGTGTCTTGTCGGTCAGGCCGGCTGGAGGAGGTCCCAGCGGTTGCCGTACAGGTCCTCGAAGACGGCGACCGAGCCATAGGGCTCGTGGCGGGGGTCCTCCAGGAAGGTGACGCCCGCCTCCGTCATCCGCGCGTGGTCGCGGGCGAAGTCCTCGGTGTGCAGGAAGAAGCCGACCCGGCCGCCCGTCTGGTTGCCGACCGAGGCCTCCTCGGTGTCGTTCTTCGCACGGGCCAGCAGCAGGCCCACGTTCCCGAGACCGCCGACGCCGCCCGCGCCGGCCGGGCGCACGACGACCCAGCGGTTGCCGCCGCCCCGGTCGGTGTCCTCGACGAGGTCGAACCCGAGGGCGTCGGTGTAGAAGGCGATGGCCTCGTCGTAGTCACGGACGACGAGGGTCACGAGTGCGATGGACGGCATTACCCCAAAGTAATACGTGGCAGGGGCAGGAATCTATCCGCGTCGACCCGTGTCGGCCCGTGCGCGACCCTTGCCGTGGGAGGGTCCGGACGAGGGTCCGAAGAGGGCCGGGCGAGGGTCGGTGTCAGGGCCGGGCCCGGGGGTCGTGTCCGGACGGCGGCCTGCCTGCGCCGGGCCTGCCCGCGGCCCCCCGGGGCGCCGCCGGGCCGGACGGGGCCCGGAGGCCGCGGGGCCCGCGGGCGCGGTGGGAGAATGCCCCGCATGGACGCGCAGCAGTTCGACCGCCTCGCCGCCCGGGCGCGGGACCTCGCCGGGCGCCCCGGCGACGGCCGGACCGCCCGCCGCGTCCTGGGCCTCGCCGGCCCGCCCGGCGCCGGGAAGTCCACCCTCGCCGCCCGGCTCGTCGACCGCCTCGACGGGCTCGCCGTCCTTGTCCCCATGGACGGGTTCCACCTCGCCCAGGCCGAACTCGAACGCCTCGGCCGCGCGGCCAGGAAGGGCGCACCCGACACCTTCGACGCCGCGGGGTACCTCGCGCTCCTCGCCCGCCTGCGCGCCCCCGCGCCCGGCACCACCGTCTACGCCCCCGCCTTCGACCGCACGCTGGAGGAGCCGCTGGCCGGGGCCGTACCCGTCGGCCCGGAGGTCCCGCTCGTCGTCACCGAAGGCAACTACCTCCTCCACGACGAGGGCGACTGGGCCGGTGTCCTGCCACTCCTCGACGAGGCCTGGTACCTCGACCTGGACGCCCGGCACCGCATCCCCCGGCTCGTCGACCGTCACGTCCGCTTCGGCAAGGACCGCGCCCGCGCCGAGCGCTGGGTCCACGACTCCGACGAGCCGAACGCCCGCCTGGTCGCCCGCGGCCGCGACCGCGCCCACCTCGTCGTCCCGATGACCTGAGACCGGACCCGCCCCCGGGCCCGCCTATCCCGCCGCGTGCCGGGCCGCCGCCACCGCCAGCGCCCGGACCAGAGCATGCGGGCGGGTGCCGTCACCGGCCAGTTCCGGCTGGAACAGGGTCGCCAGGAAGAACGGATGGGAGGGGAGTTCGGCGATGCGGACACCGCCCTCCTCGTCCACGCCGGTGAACCGCATCCCGTGCGCCCTCAGCGTGTCCAGGCGGCGGTCGTCGGGGCCGTAGTCGCAGTGGTACCGCTCGGTGGTGCGCTCCGCTCCCAGGGCCCGCTCGGCGAGCGAGCCCGGGGTGACCCGTACGACCCCCTCGTGACCCACCAGCGAGCAGGCCAGCGGGGCGATCAGCAGGTCGCCGGCGTCCGCCGACGGGTCGTTCTCCGCGTGCGCCGCACCCGTCAGACCGCAGACGGCCCGGGCGAACTCCAGGAGCGCGTGCTGGAAACCGCCGCAGGTGCCGAGGAACGGGATGCCGTCCTCGCGGGCCGTGCGGATCGCGGCCAGGGCGCCCGCCTCGCTCGCGTACGGACTCCCCGGCAGCACCCACACCGCGTCGAAGCCCGCCACCGCGCCGGGCGCCTCCGCGTCCCCCGTCGGGATCCAGTACGCGTCCAGGACCAGACCCTCGTGCTCGGCGAGGGCGTCGAGCAGGACCGGGATCCGGACGTGCGAGCGGACGTGCGGGGAACGGTCGCCGACCAGGGCGATCCGGGGGAGGCGGGGAAGGCGGGGGAGGGAGCGCGTGCTGTTCATGGACACCCACCCTGGTCCCGGCGGAGGTTCACGTCCAACGATGATCACTGCACGGTCCATCAGGAACGCTTATGCCGGGCTGGATAGGGTGGCGCCATGACCACCGATCAGGAACCGTCCGACTGGGAGCGGCGCGTCGCCGCCCTGTGGGAGCGGCTGGACGCCCACGAGCCCGCCGACTTCCGGGCCCGGGCCGCGGCCCTCGCCGCCGAGCGTCCCGCCGACGACGCGGCCGCCCTCTTCGAACTGGGCGCCGCCCACGACTCCACCGGGCAGCCGGACGAGGCCGTGCGCCTCTACCGTCAGGCCCTCGACCGGGGCCTCACCGGGCTGCGCCGCCGCCGGGCCGTCATCCAGCTCGCCAGCAGCCTGCGCAACCTCGGCCGTCCCGACCGCAGCGTCGAACTGCTCACCGCCGAGCGGGACATCCCCGCCGACCGGCTCGACGCCGACGAGACCGCGCTCTCCGGCGCCGTCGACGCCTTCCTCGCCCTCGCCCTCGCCGACACCGGCCGCGACCGCGAGGCCGCCTCCCTCGCCCTCGGCGCCCTCGCGCCCCTGCTGCCCCGGTACAACCGGTCCCTCGCCCACTACGCGCAGGCCCTCCTCACCGCCCCCGACGGGTCCTGACGCCCACCCGCCCCCATGGACCCGCACCTGCTCCGCACGTACGTCACCGTCGCCCGGCTCGGCTCCTTCTCCGCGGCCGCCCGCGAACTGGGCTACACCCAGTCCGCCGTCTCCCAGCACATCGCAGCGCTGGAGACCGACCTCGCGCTGCCGCTGCTCACCCGCCGCCCGGTCGCCCCGACCCCCGCCGGCACCCGGCTCCTGGAGCACGCCGGAGGGCTGCTCCTCCGGCTCGACGCGGCCCGCGCCGACCTCGACCGGTTCGCGGGCGCACCCCGCACCACCCTCGGCGTCGCCGCCTCCCCGCTCGCCCTGCACGCCCGCGTCCTCGCCGCCCTGCCCGCCACCGGCACCACCCTGCGGGCGCTGCCCCGCGAGCGGGTGCCCGCCGCGGTCGCCACCGGAGAGGCCGACGCCGGGCTCGTCGACGGCATCGCGGCCCCCAGCGACCCGCTGCCCCTCCCCGACGTCGCCCCGCTCGCCGCGACCGGCGTCGCCGAGGAACCGCTCGTCGTCGTCCTGCCCGCCTCCCACCCGCTCGCCGGACGCCCCGGACTCCGCCTCGACGACCTCGTCGACGCCCGCTGGCTCGACGCGCCCTGCGCCGGGCTCCCCCTCGGCCGGCTGCGGGCCGTCCACGGCGGGCCGGCCGGACGCGGGTTCCGCACCGCCCTGCGCTACGAGGGCGGCGACCCCCGCGCCCTCGCCGCCCTGGCCGCCGGAGGCCACGGCCTCGCCCTGCTGCCCGCGCCGACGGCGGCCGACGTCCCCGGCGCCCGCGCCGTCCCCCTGGTGGCACCGCGGCTCGTCCACCGCACCGAACTCCTCCTCCCGACCGGCCCGCCGGCCGAACCCGGAAGCCCGCTCGCCGAGTTCACCCGACGGCTCAAGAGCCGACACCCGTAGTCGCTACCCTGTGCGCAACGGCGACGGAAGGCGGGCGGGCGTGGCGTGGTTGCGACGAGGACCCAGGCGGGACGGCGACGACGCACCGAGGGACCCCGGGTTCACGTACTTCTCGCAGCGTGAGGCCGCGCTCTTCCGGGGACGCGTCCGGGAGACCTTCGCCGAGCTGGGCCTGGAGGTCAGCGTCTACGCCGACCACGTCGTCGACGACAAGGGCCGCCGCTTCGGCCTCGGGAACCTCGCCGCCGTCTGCCACCAGGACCGGCGCGGGCCCCGCGTCTGGCCCGGCATGATCAACCGCCACATCGGACTGGTCGTCCGCGCCATGGACGGCCCCTCCGCGCTCGACACCCTGCCGCCCGAGCAGATCCGCTCCCAGCTGTACCCCCGGGTCGTCAGCGGCGACGGCATCGACGCCGCCGCCTTCGGGTACGCGCGGACCGTCGGCCCCGGCCTGTACGAGATCCTCGCCCTCGACCTGCCGGAGAGCGTCATGATGCTCACCGACGAGGCGCTGGAACGGCTCGGCGACCACGCCCAGCTGCGCGACCGGGCCCTGCGCAACCTGCGCGGGCTGCCCGTCGAGGAGCACGAGACCGTCCGCGACGCCGACGGCATGTGCTTCGAGATCATCCTCGGCGACTCCTTCTACACCGCGAGCCGCGTCCTCGACCTGGAGGGCGTGGCCCGGCGGGTCACCGGGCTGCCGCTCGGCGAGCACGGCGCCCTCGTCGCGATGCCCTTCCGTCACCAGCTCGCCTTCCACCCCATCCGCGACACCTCGATCATCCCGGCCCTCGGCGCGATGGCCTCCTTCGCCGCCTCCGGGTACGAGGACACGCCGGGCGCCATCAGCCCGTACGTCTTCTGGTGGCGCGGCGGCACCCTCACCCAGCTCAGCGAGCACGACGAGGAGCGCGGAGACCTGCGGATCGTCGTCGGCGACGACTTCCAGGAACTCCTGGAACGGCTGATCGCGCAGGGCCCCGACCTCCGCTGAGCGGTCGCGGACGGGGGCCTCCCCCGGCAGGATTGCGGTACGCCGAGGACGCCGCGGACGCCCAGAAGGAGACCCCGATGCCCAGCAGCCCCGCCCCCGAAGCGGCCGACGAGCGGGGCGACACCCCCGTGCCGTTCACCGCGGACGACTACCGGGCCCGCATGGCCCGCGCCGCCGCGTCCGCCGCCGACGCCGGACTCGCGGGCGTGATCGTCGCCCCCGGCCCCGACCTCGTCTACCTGACCGGCTACCAGCCCACCGCGATCACCGAGCGGCTCACCGCCCTCGTCGTCGCCCCCGGCCGGGACCCCGTCCTCGTCGTCCCGACCCTGGAGGCGCCCGACGCCGAGAAGGTCGCCGGGGCCGCCGCGCTCACCCTGCGGGACTGGACCGACGGCAAGGACCCGTACGCCGTCACCGCGCCCCTCCTCGACGCCGACGGCCGGTTCGGCGTCAGCGACAACGCCTGGGCCATGCACCTCCTGGGGCTCCAGCAGGCCCTGCCGGGGACCTCGTACGTCTCCCTCACCGAGGCCCTGCCGATGCTCCGGGGCGTCAAGGACGCCCACGAGCTGGCCCGGATCGCGGCCGCCGGAGCCGCCGCCGACCGGGCGTACGGCGAGATCCTCGGGGTCCGCTTCGCCGGACGCCGGGAGACCGACGTCGCCGCCGACCTGGCCGCCCTGCTGCTGCGCTTCGGGCACTCCCAGGTCGACTTCACCGTCGTCGGCTCGGGCCCCAACGGCGCCAACCCGCACCACGAGGCGGGCGACCGGGTCATCGAGCGCGGCGACATGGTGGTCCTCGACTTCGGCGGTCTCAAGCACGGGTACGGCTCCGACACGACCCGCACCGTCCACGTCGGCGAGCCCACCGACGAGGAGCGGCGGATCCACGACCTCGTCCGGGAGGCCCAGCAGGCCGGTTTCGAGGCCGTACGGCCCGGGGCCGCCTGCCAGGAGGTCGACCGGGCGGCCCGCAAGGTCATCACGGACGCCGGCTACGGCGAGTACTTCATCCACCGCACCGGTCACGGCATCGGCGTCACCACCCACGAACCGCCGTACATGATCGAGGGCGAGGAACTGCCGATCGTGCCGGGCATGTGCTTCTCCATCGAGCCCGGCGTCTACCTCCCCGGCCGCTTCGGCGTCCGCATCGAGGACATCGTCACGGCGACGGAGGACGGCGGGGGGCGCCGCTTCAACAACACCCCGCACGCCATGGCGATCGTCGAGTAGCCGTAGCCGTAGCCGCAGTGGCAGGCCCGGTCAGCCGTCCGTCAGGACGACGGCCGACTCGCCGGGGAGCCGCAGGACCCCGTCCGCCGCCGGGGGCTCGACCGGCTCCCAGGCGGCCAGCACCCGGTCGCGGCCGTTGGTGCCGAGCGGGATCGCGGCCGGCTCCTTGCCCAGGTTGACCGCGACCCGCAGCACACCGCGCCGGAAGACCAGCCAGCGGGCCTCCTCGTCGAAGGCGGCCTTGACCCCCGCCAGGTCCGGGTCCGTCAGGTCCGGCAGGGTGCGGCGGAGCGCGATGAGCTCGCGGTGCCAGGTGAGCAGGCGGCGGTGCGGATCCCGCTCCCGCTCGGACCGGTCGAGGACCGAACGGTCACGGGTGGCGGCCTCCTGCGGGTCGGGCACCTCGTTCTCGTCCCAGCCGTGCTCCGCGAACTCCCGCCGCCTGCCCCGCCGTACGGCCTCCGCCAGCTCCGGGTCGGTGTGGTCGGTGAAGTACTGCCAGGGGGTGGACGCCCCCCACTCCTCGCCCATGAAGAGCATCGGCACCGAGGGCCCGGTGAGGACCAGCGTCGCCGCGCAGGCCAGCAGCCCGGGGGAGAGGGAGGCCGAAAGCCGGTCGCCCAGCGCCCGGTTGCCGATCTGGTCGTGGGTCTGCGCGTACCCGAGGAAGCGGTGGGCGGGGGTCCGCTCGCGGTCCACCGGACGCCCGTGCCGGCGCCCCCGGAACGCCGACCAGGTGCCGTCGTGGAAGAAGACATGGGTGAGGGTCTTCGCGAGGGCGGCCATCGGGGCACGCGCGAAGTCCGCGTAGTAGCCCTGGGACTCACCCGTCAGCGCCGTGTGCAGCGAGTGGTGGAAGTCGTCGTTCCACTGGGCGTGCACCCCGAGCCCGCCGAGTGCCCGCGGCGTCGTCGTCCGCGGGTCGCCCTGGTCGGACTCGGCGATCAGGAAGTGCGGCCGGCCCTGCTCCCTCGCCAGCTCGTCGACGGCCGCCGACAGCTCCTCCAGGAAGGTCAGCGCCCGGGTGTCGGCCAGCGCGTGCACGGCGTCCAGCCGCAGCCCGTCGATCCGGTGGTCACGCAGCCAGGCGAGCGCGCTGCCCCGGAAGTAGGCGCGGACCTCGTCCGAGCCGGGCGCGTCCAGGTTCACCGCCGCGCCCCACGGCGTGTGATGGGTCTCCGTGAAGTACGGCCCGAAGAAAGGGAGATGGTTGCCGTCGGGACCGAGGTGGTTGTGCACGACGTCCAGGACGACACCCATGCCGAGGCCGTGCGCCGTGTCCACGAACCGCTTCAGCGCCTCGGGACCGCCGTACGGTTCGTGCACCGCCCACGGCGCCACCCCGTCGTACCCCCAGCCCCGCACCCCGGGGAACGGGCACAGCGGCATCAGCTCCACATGGGTGATGCCGAGGCCGGCGAGCTCCCCGAGGCGCGCGGCCGCCGCGTCCAGGGTGCCCTCCGGGGTGTACGTGCCGACGTGCAGCTCGTACAGGACGGCGCCGCGGAGCCGCAGCTTCGGGGACTCGTTCCGCCAGACGTACGCGGAGTGGTCGACGACCGCGCTCAGCCCGTCCGGACCGTCGGGCTGCCGGCGCGAGCGCGGGTCGGGCAGCAGGGGCCCGCCGTCGAGCGCGAAGCCGTACCGGTCGCCGTCCTCGGCGGCGACGACGCCCGTCCACCAGCCCTCCCGCTCGGCGTCCCGCTCCAGGGGGTGCGAGGAGCCGTTCAGCTCCAGCGTCACCCGGTCACGGGCGCTCGGCGCCCACACCTCGAAGAGCACGGGGATCCCCTCGTCGACGGACCGGCCGCGGCACGGCCGGCTACCGCGACCATCCTGGCAGTCAGGACCCCGCCACGCCCGGTGTGTCCCACACGTAGTTGACGGCGCGCTCGAAGGTGACGTAGCCCGCCCGGGCGAACGCGGCCGCCATCGGGACGTTGCCGAGGTCCGTCGCCGCCCGGATCCGCGGGACGTCGGCGGCGGCGAGGACGCGCGTGCCCTCCGCCAGGACGTCGTCGACGTACCCGTGGCCGCGGTGCGCGGGCAGCACGCCGATGTACGCGATCGTGTGGTGGTAGTTGTTCCGCGCGGGCACCACGAAGCCGACCGGTTCGCCCGTCCCCGGGAGCTGCGCCACCCGCCACCACTCCCGCGGCGAGGCGTAGTGCGCCAGCTCCTCGTCGTAGTGCTGCTCCGCGGCCTCGCGGGCGGAGAGACCGGAGGCCAGATCGGCGCGACCGTGCGCGTCGAGCGTGCCCTCCATGACCGGAGTCATCAGCGTCACCAGGTCCTCGCGGTCCCGGACCGGGCGGAACTCCAGGCGGCCGTCCGGCTCCGGCACGGGGGCGCCGGGGCGCCACTCCAGGCGCAGCCGCTCCACGAGCGGACGGGCGCCCGCCTCCACCAGGACACCGAAGACGGACTCCAGGAGGGAGCGGGTCTCCGGCCGCTCGCGCCAGTCCGCCGGCATGAAGCGGCCGAACTCGGGGGGCCGCGTCCCCGCGGGGACGACGGCGGCGGTGGCGGTCTCCAGGAGCCGCCGGCCGACCTCGGCGCGCTCGGCCTCCGGCAGCTCCGGGGCGAGGTCCAGGAAGTCGAGGGCCTGCGGCCGGCCGCCGGCCGCGTTCGTCCACCAGGAGAGCCGGCCGAGGAGCCGGTCGCCGTCGAGGGCGACCCACATCCACCCGGGGACGCGACGGCCGGTGGCGAGGTCGTCGGCGACCTCGTGGTCGAGCGAGTAGGTGAGGCGGAGGAACAGGTCGAGCTCCTCGGGCCCGGCGAGCGGCCGCACGACGAGCCCGGGCAGGAGGACCGTGCCGTCGGCGGTGCCGGTCGTCCCGGTGCCGCTGGTGGTACTGGTGGTGCTGGTGGTGCTCGAAGGAGACGTGGTCACGTCGTGTTTCCCCCCTGGGGAATCGGTGCGGTGGAGACGGCAGACCGTAGCAGCGGGCACCGCCGACGGGGTACGGAGTTTCCTCCGCCGGGGCCCTTCTGGACACTGCGGCCCCGGCGGAAGGACAATCAAGAGGTGACGACCCCTTTCGAGCTTCCGGCGAACACCCCTCGGCTGACCGACGCCGAGCGGGACCGCGCGCTGGTGCTGCTCCGTGAGGGCGCCGCCCAGGGCCGCCTCTCGCACGACACGTTCGTCTACCGGATGGAGCGCGCGCTCCAGGCCCGGCGCCCCGACGAACTCGCCCTGCTCACCGCCGACCTGAGGACCGAGGGCACCTGGACCCGCCGGGTGGTGGGCGCGGTCGAGCGGATGTCGGCGTTCACGGCCAGGCTGGGACGCGCCTGGTCCGCGGAGCGGCTGCCGAAGCTGCTGCTCCCCCTGCCGGGCCCGCACCCGCTGCGCATCGGCCGCGACCCGGTCAACGGCCTCCGCCTCAGCCACGAGACGGCCTCCCGGCTGCACGCCGAGCTGTCGATGCAGAGCGGCATGTGGGTCCTCCGCGACCTCGGCTCCACGAACGGCACCACCGTCAACGGACGGCGGGTCACGGGCGCGGTGGTCGTCCGCTCCGGCGACGTGGTCGGCTTCGGCCAGATGTCCTTCCGCCTCTCGCACGGCTAGGCCCTAGCGGCAGCCCTTTCCGGCTGCGCGGCCGAGCCCGCCGAGTCTCCGTCGCCCCGCACGCCGCCCGTCCACGTACCACCCGTTCGGCGGTATGCGGCGGGCGGCGTGGCGCGGGCGGTGGTGGGCTGGGGGGACGCGCGCCACCGTCTTCGGCCGCGGCACCCACCGCCGAACGACAGGGGGCGCGATGAGCCACGAGCAGCACCGCGAGCCGGGCCGGGGCACGGGCGACGACCTGCCGGAGGCACCGCCCGCGGACCCCTGGACCCGCCTGCCGTCCATGGCACCGGCGACGCCCCCGGCCGACGGCCGCGCGACCGCGGGACGGACGGGCGGCGTGCTGCGCACCGGCCCCGCGTCCCTTCCCGGCCGCGTGCCCACCGCGCACCGGACCGGCGGCCCGGCCGGGGCCGGGGTCGTCGCGCCGAGCCCCCTCGACCCCGGTGCCTCGCGGGACCCGCACGGGATCCACCGGACCCTGCGCGAACAGTTCCCGCTCACGTACGACCCGCTGCTGCGGGCCTGGGTCCTCAGCCGGTACGCGGACGTGGCCACCGCCCTGACCGACAGCCGGTTCACCCACGGGCACCGCCCCGGCGACCCGCCCTGCGCCCGGGCCCACGTCGACGTCGACGTGGCGGCCCTGCGCGCGGTCACCGAGCGGACGGCGTACGTCCTGGCCCGCCGGATCGCCGAGCGCCCGCAGGCCGACCTGGTCGCCGAGTTCTGCCACTGGCTGCCCGCCGGGACCGTCGCCGCCGCCGTCGGGGTCCCCTACCGCGACATGATGCGGCTCGTCCGCGGCCGGGCCGCGGGCGCCCTCGCGGGCGAGTGCGGCGGACAGATCGCCGTACGGGAGAAGGCCCTCGCCTCCTTCCTCGGCAACGTCCTGTCGGACCCGGACCAGGTGGCCGCCCTCCGCGACGCCCCCGCCGGACTCGTAAGCCGGGCCTGGGCGGAGTCGCTGCGCCGCGACCCGCCCGTGCAGATCGCCGTGCGCCGCACCTCCGCCGAGGTCGCGGTCGGCGGCGGCACCGTCCCCGCGGGCGCCTCCGTCGCCCTGCTGGTCGGCTCGGCCGGCCGCGACCCGGAGCGCTTCCGCGAGCCGGACCGCTTCGATCCGTTCCGCGACGACCCGGGCCAACTCACCTACGGCAGCGGCTTCTGCCCGGCCGTGATCCTGGCCGGCCTGGAAGCCGAGTACGCCCTGCGGGCCTTGTTCACGGCCATGCCGCGACTCCGGCTCGCCGACGGCTTCCGGCCCGTGTGGACCGGGCTCATCACCCGGGCGCCGCGGAGTCTGATCGTCCGTCCGGGCGGCTGAACGACACCGCCGACCGCTGCTAGGGTGACGTGCGCTCGTCAAGAAGCGCCCTTTTCAGTACCACTTTCAACGGGGATTCAAACGTGAAGATGCGTCATGTCCGCGCGATCGCCGTCTTCGGCATCGCGGTCGTCGCCCTGACCGGTGCCCGCGGCTCGCACGGCGGCAGCTGCGGCGGCAGCAGCGGTTCCGGCGGTTCCAGCAGCAGTAACCACAACAGCGACAACGACAGCACCTCCGGCGGCACGTCCGGCGGCTCCCTCCCCGGCGGCTCCAGCAGCGCCGACAAGGCCGTCCGCGACGTGACCATCAACGAGTGCAAGTTCGACCCGGCGACGAAGAACCTCGTCGCCCGGATCACCGTCAAGAACGACGGCGCCCTCGACTACGACTACAGCGTCACCATGAAGTTCAAGGGCGACGCGGGCGGCACCGCGATCCCGGCGACCGCGACGAAGACCGCCGTCGCGGTCGCCTCCGGCGCCTCCCAGAGCGTCGAACTGAGCACCCCCTACCCGGGCTCCGGCGACGGTTCCGAGTACACCAAGTGCGAGGTCTCGCGAGCCTCCCGCTCCTGATCCTCGGAGAGGGCCCCGGGGACACCCCCCGGGGCCCTCAGTCGCGGACGCGCGCCAGCAGCGCCACCGGACGCTCCGCGAACAGCTCCGCCAGCTTCAGCTCCGTCGCCGGACCGCCGATGAACTCCCGCACCCCGTCCAGGGCGTCGGCCCACCGGCCCTCCGGCAGGACCAGCTCCGTGTCCTGCCAGCCGCCCGCCTCCGCGAGGCGCAGCGGCAGCCGGGTCGCCGCGGTGATCACCTCGTCCGACCGCACGAAGGCCAGGCAGTGCGCCGCGGTCGGCCCCTCGGCCGCCAGCGGGGCGTACCCGCCGCGCGCCCCGAAGGCCGCCGGACGCTCACGGCGCAGCCGCAGCGCCGCCCGCACCAGGGCCGTGTGGTCGTCGTCCGCGCCGACGGCGAACGGAGCCCGGTTGTCCGGATCGACCAGCGCCCGGTACTCGCGCTCCGTGTTCTGGTACAGCTCCGGCACCCCCGGCATCGTCAGCTGCGCGAGCAGCGCGCCCAGCGCGTGCGCCCGGATGTGCGGCTCCAGCGCGAAGGCCGCCTCCGAGGCCGACCGCAGCGGGATCCGGCCCGGACCGGCCGCCGCGAACTCCTCCACCGCCCGCTCGTACTCCGCGTCCGGCTCCGTCCAGCTGGTCCGCAGCCCCGCCTCCCGCACGGACTTGAGGATCGCGGGCCCGAGCCGGTCCGCGTCCGGCGCGCCGAAGCCGAAGGCGGTCTGCCAGGCCGTCCAGGCCACGTGCGGATCCGGCGCCGACACCCCCGCGACCTCCCCCAGGAGGTCCGCCCACACCTGGGGGCACTGCGAGAGGACCGCGATCGCCGCGCGGACGTCCGCGCTGCGCTTGGTGTCGTGCGTGGACAGCACGGTGCCGGTGCCCGGCCAGTCCCGGGAGATCCGCCGGCAGAACGCGTGGAACTCCTCCACCGACACGGCCGGTCGCCCCGCGTCGCCGCCCACCTCGTTCGCCGAGAGCAGCGGGGTGTACCGGTAGAACGCCGTGTCCTCCACGGACTTGGCCCGCAGGGCCGAGGAGGTCTGGGCGAACCGGGCCCGGAACGCCAGGTGCTCGGGCCCGTCGCCGAGCGTCCCGAGCGCCAGGGCCCGCACGGTGTCCACCGCGGCCGCCTCCTCCGGCACCGCGAACGCCGCCTTCGCGCCCCGCGCCGCCTCCGGGGTCAGCACCTCCTCGCCCCCGGTGCGGTACGACCGGTACACCGGGACCCGGACCAGGAGCTCGCGGACGGCCGTGCGCAGCGCCCAGGGCGCGTGGTCCCGCAGGGCGGGGTCGGCGGCGCAGATCCGCTCCGCGATCCGGGTCAGGACGGCCGTCTCCGCGGCCAGGTCGTGGCCGACCACCTCGTACGCGGCCCGCCGTTCGGTGGCCTCCCAGCGGCCGCCCCGGTCACCGGCCCGGGACACGGACTCCCGGTACAGGTCGGCCAGTTCGTCCGCGCCGACGGGATCGGTGAACACCCCGTCGACGTGCCGCAGGGCGTCGTACCCGGTGGTGCCGGCCACCGGCCAGGCGTCGGGCAGCACCTCCGGGCCGGTGAGGATCTTCTCGACCACCGTCCAGCAGCGCCCGCCGGTGGCCGCGGCGAGCCGCTCCAGGTAGCCCTGCGGATCGGCCAGTCCGTCCGGGTGGTCGATCCGCAGCCCCTGGATCACCCCGTCCCCGACCAGCTCCACGATCTTCGCGTGGGTCGCCGTGAACACCTCGGGGTCCTCGACCCGCACCCCGATCAGCTCCGAGATGGTGAAGAACCGGCGGTAGTTGAGCTCGGTGCGGGCCAGCCGCCACCAGGCGAGCCGGTACCACTGGGCGTCCAGCAGCTCGTCGATCGGCAGCCCCTCCGTGCCCGGCCGCAGCGGGAAGTCCTGCCCGTCCAGACGCAGCGAGCCGTTACCCACCCGCAGCCGGTCCCGCACCTCGGGGAGCCGCGCGGGAAGCACCGGCAGCAGCAGCCGGCCGTCCCCCGCGGACCGGTCCACGTCGAACCAGCGGGCGTACGGCGAGTCCGGGCCGTCGCGGAGCACGGCCCGCAGCGCGTGGTTGTGCCGGGCGGAGGCCGCCATGTGGTTGGGCACCAGGTCGACGACGAGGCCGAGTCCGTGCGCCCCGGCCGTCGCGGCGAGGGACCGCAGCCCCTCCTCGCCGCCCAGCTCGGCGCGCACGGACCGGTGGTCCGTGACGTCGTACCCGTGGGCCGAGCCGGGGACGGCCTCCAGGACGGGGGAGAGGTGGAGGTGCGAGACCCCGAGGTCCGCGAGGTACGGGGCGGCCCGTTCGGCCGCCGCGAAGGGGAAGTCCGGCTGGAGCTGGAGCCGGTAGGTGGCGGTGGGGAGCGCGGGAAGGGGCTGGGCGGAGCCGGACGGGAGGGAGGTCATGCGAACGTACGTACCCCGCCGGAGGGCTTCTGTGTCATCGCCTCATGCACCCGTTCGTGTGCATCGCGTTACGTTCGCCCGATGCTCCGGACGTATCGCGACACCCTCTCCCTGCTCGGCCCCGCGCTGCCGGTCCTCTCCTTCCTCGGCCGGCTGCCCACCGCCATGTGCCAGCTCGGCAGTCTGCTCCTGGTCGCCGAGACGAGCGGTTCCCTCGCCACGGCCGGCCTGGCCGGCGGGGCGCTCGCGGCCGGGCAGACCCTCGGAGGGCCCGTCGTCGGGCGGCTCAGCGACCGGCACGGCCAGCGCGGGACCGTCCTCGCGGCCTCCCTCGCCAACGCCGTCGCCGTCACCGCCCTGGTGTCGGCCGCCCTCGCCCACGCCCCCACCGCCTGGCTGATGGTCCTCGGCGCGCTCGCCGGGGCGACCGTCCCCCAGGTGGGACCGCTCGCCAGGACCCGCTCGGTGGCCCTCGCCCGCCGCTCCGGCGCCGACGACCGGACCGTCGGCACCGTGCTCTCCTTCGAGGGCACCCTCGACGAGGTGTCCTTCGTCCTGGGCCCGGCGTTCGTCGGCCTCGCCGCCGCCCTCGCCCACCCGGCGGCGGCGCTGCTCCTCGCGGCCCTCCTCCTCGCGGTCTTCGGCACCGCCTTCGCCCTCCACCCGTCGGCGCGGGCCACTCGTCCGGAGCCGTCCGCGACCACCCGTACGGGCGCCGCCGAACGGACGCGGCTGCCGGGATCCGCGTACGCCCTGCGCGGCTCGATGGTCCTCCAGGGCGCCATGTTCGGTGCCTCGCAGGCCGGCATCACCTCGCTCACCGAGGAGCTCGGCGCGCCCGCCCAGGCCGGCCTCGTCTACGCGGCGATGGGGGTGATGAGCGCCGCCGTCGGCCTCTCCATGGCGGCGGTGCCCGTCCGGATCGGACTCATGGCCCGCTGGCGCGCGGCGACCGCGGCCCTCGTCGTCCTCTCCGTGCCGCTGCTGTTCGTCGGCTCGCTCGGCGCGCTGTACGCGGTCGTCGTCGTCCTGGGCGCCGCCTACGCCCCGCACCTGATCACCGTCTTCGGGCTCACCGAGCGGACCGTGCCGGCCGGCCGGCTCGCCGAGTCCATGGCCTTCCTCACCAGCGGGGTCGTGGCGGGGCAGGCCCTCGCGCTGGCCGTGTCGGGCCGGCTCGCCGAGGGCCACGGAGCCCCCGCCGCCTTCGCGGTGGCGGTGGGGGCGGCCGTGGCCTGCGCGCTGCTGTCCTGGACGGTGCGGACGGCGGCGGCAGGCCCCGTACGGGACCTCAGGCCGGCCGGCGCAGAACCGTCAGGCTGAGCGGGGCGAGGGTGACCCGCTCGCCGCCCGCGAGCTCCGGCCCCTCCTGCGGCGGCATGCCCTCCGGGTCGGAGGTGTCCACCACCGTGCGCCAGCGGGTCCCGTGGCTGTCCGGCACCGCGAACTCCAGCTCCGTCGACGAGGCGTTGAACATCAGCAGGAAGGAGTCGTCGGCGATCCGCTCGCCCTGGGTGCCCGGCTCCGAGATCGCGTTCCCGTTGAGGAAGACGGTCAGCGCCTGCGCGTGCGCCGCCTGCCAGTCCCGGGACGTCATCTCCTCTCCCTCGGGAGTGAACCAGGCGATGTCGGTGAGCTCGTCGTGCGTGCCCTCCACCGGCCGCCCGTGGAAGAAGCGGCGGCGGCGGAAGACCGGATGCTCACGGCGCAGCCGCACCATCGCCCGGGTGAAGCGGAGCAGCGTCGCCTCCGCCTCGCTGTCCTCCTTCGGCCAGCGCACCCAGGACACCTCGTTGTCCTGGCAGTAGGCGTTGTTGTTGCCGCCCTGGGTGCGCCCGAACTCGTCGCCGTGGCTGAGCATCGGCACGCCCTGCGAGAGCATCAGGGTGGCCAGGAAGTTGCGCATCTGACGGGCGCGCAGCTCCGCGATGCCGACGTCCTCGCTGTCGCCCTCGGCCCCGCAGTTCCAGGACCGGTTGTGGCTCTCGCCGTCCCGGTTGCCCTCGCCGTTCGCCTCGTTGTGCTTGTCGTTGTACGAGACGAGGTCGCGGAGCGTGAAGCCGTCGTGGCAGGTCACGAAGTTGACCGAGGCGAGCGGCCGCCTCCCGTCGTCCTGGTAGAGGTCGGAGGACCCGGTCAGCCGGGAGGCGAACTCGGCCAGGGTGCGCGGCTCGCCCCGCCACAGGTCCCGCACGCAGTCCCGGTACTTGCCGTTCCACTCGGTCCACAGCGGCGGGAAGTTGCCCACCTGGTAGCCGCCCTCGCCGACGTCCCAGGGCTCGGCGATCAGCTTCACCTGGCTGACCACCGGGTCCTGCTGCACGAGGTCGAAGAACGAGGACAGCCGGTCCACCTCGTGGAACTGCCGGGCCAGGGTGGCCGCCAGGTCGAAGCGGAAGCCGTCCACGTGCATCTCGGTCACCCAGTACCGCAGGCTGTCCATGATCAGCTGGAGCACGTGCGGGGACCGCATGAGCAGCGAGTTCCCGGTGCCCGTGGTGTCCATGTAGTAGCGGGGGTCGTCCGCGAGCCGGTAGTACGAGGGGTTGTCCAGGCCGCGCATGGACAGCGTCGGGCCCAGGTGGTTCCCCTCCGCCGTGTGGTTGTACACCACGTCGAGGATGACCTCGATGCCCGCCTGGTGCAGTGCCCGCACCGCCGACTTGAACTCCAGGACCTGCTGGCCCCGGTCGCCCCAGGATGCGTAGGCGTTGTGCGGGGCGAAGAAGCCGATTGTGTTGTAGCCCCAGTAGTTGGAGAGCCCCGCGTCCACGAGCCGGTGGTCGTTCACGAACTGGTGGACGGGCATAAGTTCGAGGGCCGTGACCCCCAGCTCCTTGAGGTGCCCGATCACCGACGGGTGCGCGAGCCCGGCGTATGTCCCGCGCAGCTCCTCCGGAAGGTCCGGGTGGAGCATCGTGAGGCCCTTCACATGGGCCTCGTAGATCACCGTGTGGTGGTACTCGGTCCGCGGCCTCCGGTCGTCGCCCCAGTCGAAGTAAGGGTTGACCACGACCGAGGCCATCGTGTGCGGCCCCGAGTCGAGGTCGTTGCGCGAGTCGGGCTTCCCGAAGTGGTACCCGTACACCGCCTCGCCCCAGTCGACCCGCCCCGACACCGCGCGCGCGTAGGGGTCGAGCAGCAGCTTCGCCGCGTTGCAGCGCAGCCCGCGCTCCGGCGCGTACGGGCCGTGCACGCGGAACCCGTACCGCTGGCCGGGCATCACGCCCGGCAGATAGGCATGCCGCACGAACGCGTCGGTCTCGCGCAGCTCCACCGCCGTCTCCGAGCCGTCGTCGTGGAGCAGACACAGCTCGATCCTGTGGGCGGCCTCCGAGAAGACCGCGAAGTTGGTTCCCGCACCGTCATAGGTGGCGCCCAAGGGGTACGCCTGTCCCGGCCAGACCTGCATGGATACGACTCTTCCTCATCTGTCCGGGTCCTGTGGACGTTCTTCGGCCGAATCCTGCCCGAAAGAGGCGCAACCTCCTAGGACTTCGCCCCGTCCTACCGGGTGACCGCGGTTCCGGAGGGGGAATGAGGGGGAAGTGTGTACGAAATAGCGCGCCGCCACCTGGGGAAGGTGGTGGCCGGGGCGGCCATGGCGGTGACGGGAACCGCCGTCGCGGTGGCGGTCGGTCTGCCGGGCGTCTCCGTCGGCCAGGGCGCGCCCGGGCCCGCCGGGTCCACCGCGCGCGGCGGCGCGGCGGACGGCGGGGGAGCGGGAGCCGGAGCGGCCGAGGCGGGAGCCGGGGGGCAGGCGCGGGGCGCCGTGCCGCCGGCGGCGGTGGCCCCCGCCGCCGCCGAAGGAGAGAGGGGCGTGGGCAGCGATCCGCTCACCGACGACGAGCTCGCCCGCGCCGAGGCGCTGGCGCTGACCCCGCCGGGCGCGTCCGCCCAGCGCGACGTCGAGGGCGGCAGGGGACCCCAGCACCTGGGCACCGGCCTCGCCGACCCTCTCCCGGGGGACGGGACGCGCCGCGCCGAGGTCCGCTTCTACGACTACGGGCGCGACGAACTCGTCACCCGGACCGTCAACCTCGCCACGGGCGCGGTCGAGAAGTCGGCCGCGCAGCGCGGGGTCCAGCCCTCCGCCCACCCCGAGGAGCTGCGCGAGGCCCTCGAACTGATCCTCGCGAGCCCGCTCGGCCAGGGCGTCCGGGAGGACTACCGGGACGCCACCGGCAAGGAGCTCGCCTCCACCGCCCAACTGTGGTTCAACGGTGACGTCTACCGGCCCTACCGCGAGGCGAACGTGCCCGCCCGGCTGAGCCGTTGCGGCGAGCACCGGTGCGTACGGCTCGTCACCAAGGTCCTCAACGGGGCCTGGATCGACACCCGCGACCTGATCGTCGACCTCTCCGCGAGGACCGTCACCCGCGTCGGCTGACCACCGCCGCCGGTCCTCTCCCGCCGCGCCCGCGCGGACGGCGGGCCGACCTCCGTACGAGGGAGTACGTCCCCATGCCCACCCCGCTCAGCCCGACCGCCGCGCGCGGCCGGCGCGCCCGGACCCGGGGCGCCGTCCTGGCCGCCGCCGTCCTGTTCGGCACCGCGACCGCCGCCACCGCCCCCGCGACCGGGGCTCCGGCCGCCCCGGCCCCCGGCCCGACGCGCACCCCCGCGGTGCCGCCGCCGCCCCCGACCCGCACCCCCGTCACCCCCGAGGGCGACTGCTCCGACGCCTACCGCATCACGCAGAAGCTCGACGGCGGCGCCACCTGGCGCATGTGCTGGCGCTACGACACCGACGCCGGGCTCACCCTCGACAAGGTGACGTACCAGCCGCCCGGCGCGGCCGCTCCGATCAAGGTCCTCGCCAGCGCCCGGCTCGCCCAGATCCACGTGCCCTACGACGACGGCGGCGCGGAGTACGACGACCTCACCGGCGCCGGCTTCGGCTGGGGCCTGCAGAACCTCAAGCCCGCCGAGTGCCCCGGCGGCACCCTCACCACCGTCAAGGTGCCCGAGGTCGGGAGGATCACCGGCCTGTGCACCACCACCCGGGCGCGCGGCCACGCCTACCGCATGGCCAGCGACAGCGGCGGCAGGGTCTACCAGGCCCAGGCCAAGGACCTCCTCGTCTACACGGTGAACAAGGTCGGCTGGTACGAGTACATTTCCGAATGGCGCTTCTCCGCCGACGGCACCATCGGGGCCAACGTCGGTGCCACCGGCAGCCTCTCGCCCGTCGACTACAACGCCACCGACGGCCGCGGCTGGCCCATCGGCAAGGGCTCCCGCTCCTACGCCACCAGCCACGCCCACAACGTCTTCTGGAAGCTCGACTTCGGCCTCGACGGCTCCACCAGGGACCGGATCGAGCAGTTCGACTCCACCGTCACCGCGCCCGCCCCGGGCGGCGGCGGACCCACCGTGAAGACCGTGCGCACCCAGGTCACCAGGGAACTCGCCGGCGACGCGAAGAACATGCGCTGGTGGCGGGTGGTCAGCGGGACCGGCAAGAACGCCGACGGACACGCCCGCTCCTACGAGATCGTGCCCGGTCACACCGACACCCACGCGGGGCGCGGCTTCACCAAGCACGACGTGTACTTCACCCAGGCCCGCGCCTGCGAGAAGTTCGCCAGCAACAACATCGGCGGCTGCGCGCCCAACGCCGGTGACAGCGTGGACAAGTGGGTGAACGGCGAGACCCTGACCAAGCCGACCGTCTGGGTCAACATCGGGTTCCACCACGTCGCCCGGGACGAGGACCAGCAGCCCATGCCGGTGCACTGGCAGGGCTTCCAGCTCGCCCCCCGGGACGTAACCGCTATGAATCCGCTCACTCCGTCCGAACTCGCCTCCCAGAACGGACAACCCGATCTGGGGAGTTGAGGAAGCAGCCTGACGATCCTGCTGCACCGCCTCCCGCTCGCGGAGTACCCTTCCTTGATCGTTGTCGGACCGGTCGACACGGGCGTCCAGGAGCAGAAGGCGGTGCGCGGGTGAGCTCGGGAGGTCTGGAGCTGCCCCCAGGGGATCCGGGTCAGGAGAAGGGTCCCGCCGGCCCCGCCGAGGCCCCGTCCGGCGCGGTCGCGCCGCCGGGAGCCGTGCCGCCCGGCACGGTCACCGTGGCCCGGCCGGTGGAGATAGGGGCGGAACTCGACTGGGACGCCGAGGCCTGGAGCGAGGTCCGCACCCGCGCCCAGCGCGCCGGACGGGCCTACATCTGGCTCAACCTCGTCGAGCAGCGGCTGCGCGCCGTCGTCGCCGCCGTCCTGAGGCCCGTGTACGAGCCCGTGCACGGCGAGGACTGGGTGGTCGCCGCGGCGGGCCCGGCGGGCCAGGAGTGGGTCCAGCGGGCGGTCGCCGTGCGCGAGGTGTCCCGCCGCAAGGGCTACCTCCTGGACCCGGCCGACGACAACGTCCTCAGCTTCCTCACGCTGCCGCAGCTGCGCGAGCTGATGGTGCAGCACTGGCCGTGCTTCGAGCCGTACTTCGACGACCGGCGGGAGGTCGAGCTCGCCCTCGACGAGCTGGAGGTCACGCGGAACGTGGTCTCCCGCAACCGGGCCCTCTCGCTGACCGTCCTCGCCCAGTCCGAACGGGCCTCGGCCCGCATCCTGGAGATCCTCGGCGGCGGCGCCGGGGTGCCCTCCGCCGACCGGCTGCCCGTCGACGCGGTCGAGGACCTCGTCGGGGACCGGTACGCGGACGTGGTCTCCGTCCACCCCGACCGGGTCAGGCTCCAGCGGCAGCTGCCCGCCGAGGACCTCTTCGGCGGGGCGCGGCGCCTCGACGCCACCGGCATAGGCCTGAACCTGCTCGTGCAGAACTTCTCCGGGCGCCGCATGGTGCGCCTCGCCGAGTCCGGCTGCCGCACCCGGCTCCTCTTCCTCAACCCGGCGAGCAGCGCGGTCAAGCGGCGCGAGCGGGAACTCGGCCTGAAGAAGGGCGAGCTGAGCCGCTCGGTCGAGATGAACATCCTGCACATGCGCCGGGTCCGCTCGAAGCTCCGCGACCCGGGGGCCTTCCAGATCCACGTCTTCGACGAGACGCCCCGCTTCACCGCCTACCTGGTGGACGGCGACGGGCCGGACGGCGTCGGGGTCGTGCAGTCCTACCTGCGCCGTGCCCGGGGCATGGAGGCGCCGGTCCTCGTCCTGCGCGGCGGCGGGCGGAACGTGGTGCGCCACGGCCAGGGCATCCGTGACGGCGATCACGGACTTTTCGAGACATACCGGGAGGAGTTCGAGTCCGTCTGGCTCGATTCCCGGCCTGTTTCCTGACCCGTCGACGGGGGAGGCGGAAGGCGTTGTCAGTGGTGCGTGCGAGGGTGGTCAGCACCACGGGGGAGATCACGTAAGGAGGACCCGATGGCTTGGCACGGCGAGACGCTGGTCGGCTTCGACCTGGAGACGACCGGCACCGAACCGCTGGAGGCGCGGATCGTGACGGCCTCGATCATCGAGGTCGACGGCGGGGGACACGTCACGCGCCGGCGGGACTGGCTCGCCGACCCGGGCATCCGCATCCCGGAGCAGGCCTCCGCGATCCACGGCATCAGCACCGAGCGCGCGGCCGCCGAGGGCCGCCCGGCGCGCGAGGTCGCCGACGAGATCGCGACCGCCCTCGCCGCCTACTGGGAGGACGGCGTCCCGGTCGTCGCGTACAACGCCTCCTTCGACCTCACGCTGCTCTCCGCCGAACTGCGCCGGCACGGACTGCCCTCGCTCAGCGAGCGCATCGGCGGCGTCCCCATCGGGCCCGTCGTCGACCCGTACACCATCGACCGCGCCGTCGACCGCTACCGGCGCGGCAAGCGGAACCTGGAAGCGGTCTGCGGGGAGTACGGGGTGGTGCTCGAAGCCGCCCACCAGGCCGCCGCCGACGCGCTCGCCGCCGTCCGGGTCGCCGTCGCGATAGCCGAGCGGCACCGCCAGGTCGCCGAACTCGACCCGGCCGAGCTCCACGAGCGCCAGATCGGCTGGTACCGCGCCTGGGCCGAGAACTTCCAGGCCTTCCTGCGCCGCAAGGGCGACGAGGAGGCGGTCGTCGACTCCACCTGGCCCCTGCGCGACGCCGTCGCCGTGGCCGGCTAGCCGTCCTCCGGCCCGCCCGTCCCGCCTCGCCGGGCCCGTCACGTCAGAACGGGTACCAGCGGACCTCGGGATCACCGTCCCGCAGCGAGGCCACCCGCCGCTCGAACTCGGCCAGCGCCTTCGGGTTCGCCGGCGCGTGCTGCGCCACCCACGCACAGCTCGCGGTCTCCCGCGCCCCACGCAGCACCGCGCATCCCTCCCACTCCCGCACGTCCCAGCCGTACGCCTCGGTGAAGGCCTCGTAGGCGACCGGGTCCAGGCCGTACCGGTCCCGGGAGAGGGCGAGCACCACCAGATCGTGCTCGCGCAGATCCGAGGAGAAGGTCTCCAGGTCCACCAGGACCGGGCCGTCGGGGCCCACGTGCACGTTCCGGGGGAGGGCGTCGCCGTGGATCGGGCCCGGTGCCAGACGCGGCGTCAGCGCGGCCGCCGCCGGGGCGAACGCGTCCCGCCGCTCCCGGAGGAAGGCCGCGTCCGCCGGGTCGATCGCGTCCCCCGCGAGCCGCAGCCACCGCTCCACCCCGCCCAGCAGCTCACGGCGCGGCAGCGTGAAGCCGGTCGGCTCCGGCAGCGCGTGGATCCGCCGGAGCAGCGGCGCCAGATCGCGCGGTTCCGCCGGCCGCACGGCGTCGGGCAGCCGGTGCCAGAAGGTGACCGGATGACCCTCCACCAGCAGCGGCTTCTCCTCGGCGGCCCGCACCGCCGGGACCTCCGCCTCGGCCAGCCAGCCGGCCAGCGCCACCTCCCGCTCCGCCCGCTCGAACAGCTCCGCGTCCCGGCCCACCTTCACGGCGAGACCACCCACGGCGAAGACCGCGTTCTCCCCCAGGGCCAGCAGCCGCGCCTCCGCGACCGGCAGCCCCGCAGCGGCCAGGATCTCCCGCGCCCGCGCCTCGTCCATCGACCTCTCCCGTACCCGTACGGCCGCGGTCCGTCCGACGGCGACCCGTGTGATTGCGCCAAAGTCTCCCATCCACGCAGCTCACCGCGCAGATCGCCTTGACGGTCCCGGGGACCGTCAGGACCATGGCGGGGTTCCCGGCGGCCGCCGGGGGCGGGCGGACGGGGGTCGGATCGGTGAGCTCGCTGACCGCGACGAAGCGGCCCGGCCGGAAGCGCCCCCCGCGCGCCGCCCGCGACGGACGCCCGCGCGGCCCCGACTTCGGCGCCTGGTTCCTGGTGCTCCCGGCCCTGCTCCCGATCCTGGTCCTCAGCGTCGGCCCCCTGCTCTACGGCATCGCGCTCGCCTTCACGGACGCCCAGTCGGGCCGCACCACGGCCACCGGCTGGGTCGGCACGCTCAACTTCCAGGACCTGCTGCACGACACGCTCTTCTGGGACTCCTTCCGCATCGGCGCGGTCTGGGCCGTCGGGGTCACCGTCCCCCAGTTCCTGCTCGCCCTCGGTCTCGCGCTCCTGCTCGACCAGAAGCTCCGCCTCCGCTGGCTCGCCCGGGCCCTCGCCATCGTCCCCTGGGCCATGCCGGAGGTCGTCGTCGGCATCATGTGGCGCCTCGTCTACAACCCCGACGCCGGCATCCTCAACGAGACCGTCCGGAACCTCGGCCTCGGCGACGGCCGCGACTGGCTCTCCGGACTCGCCACCGCCCTCCCCGCCGTGATCGTCGTCGGCGTCTGGGCGGGCATGCCGCAGACCACCGTCGCCCTCCTCGCCGGACTCCAGAACACCCCGCGGGAGCTCCACGAGGCCGCCGCCCTCGACGGGGCCGGTGCCTGGCGCCGCTTCCGCACCGTCACCTGGCCCGCGCTCCGACCGGTCGCCCTCGCCATCACCGCCCTCAACCTCATCTGGAACTTCAACTCCTTCGCCCTGGTCTACGTGCTGACCAACGGCGGACCGGGCGGCCGCACCCGGCTCCCCATGCTCTTCGCCTACGAAGAGGCCTTCCGCTACGGACAGTTCGGCTACGCCGCCGCGATGGGCTGCGTGATGGTCGCCGCCGTCTCGGTGCTCGTCGCGCTCTCCCTCGTACGACGGCTGAAAGGGGACCAGGACCGGTGAGCGCCTTCCGGACGAGCCGAGCCGCGCGGGTCGGCCAGTACGCGGCCCTCCTCGCGTATCTGGTCTTCCTCGCCTTCCCCTTCCTCTGGCTGGTCTCCACCGCCTTCAAGCCCGCCCCCGAGCTCGCCTCGCTGCACCCCACCTGGATCCCGAAGGACCCCACCCTCGGCAACTTCCGGCAGGCCTTCGACGAGCAGCCGCTGCTCAGGGCCGCCGGGAACAGCCTGGTCGCCGCGGTCGCCGCCGCCGTCACCGCGGTGGCCGTCGCGACCCCGCTCGCCTATGTGGCGGCCCGCCACCGGGGCCGGCTCGCCTCGGCCGCGACCGGCTGGGTGGTGATCAGCCAGGCGTTCCCGTTCGTCCTCGTGATCATCCCCCTCTTCCTGATCCTGAAGCACCTGCACCTGGTGAACAGCGTCTTCGGCCTCGTCCTGGTCTACGTGGTCTGGTCGCTGCCCTTCGCCCTGTGGATGCTGACCGGGTACGTCCGGGCCGTCCCCGCCGAACTGGAGGAGGCCGCCGCGGTCGACGGGGCGGGCCGGCTCCGCACCCTGGTCTCGGTCACCGCCCCGCTGCTCGCCCCCGGTGTCGTCGCCACCGCCCTCTTCGCCTTCGTCACCGCGTGGAACGAGTTCTTCTTCGCGCTCGTCCTGCTCAAGACCCCCGAGAAGCAGACCCTGCCGGTCGTCCTCACCCACTTCCTCGGCGCCGAGGGCGTCGCCGACCTCGGGCCGCTCGCGGCCGCGGCCTTCCTCGCCACCCTGCCCTCCCTCGTCGTCTTCGCCCTCCTCCAGCGGCGGATCACCGGCGGGACCCTGGCCGGGGCGGTGAAGTCATGAGGCGACGGACCCTCGCCCTCACCGCCGCCCTGGCCCTGCTCCTCACCGGCTGCACCGCCGGCGACGACACCTCCCGGGACGGGGCCGTACGGCTCCGCTTCCAGTCGCTCGCCTGGCAGAAGGAGTCCGTAGACGCCAACCGGGAGCTGGTGCGCGAGTGGAACGCCGCCCACCCCGACGTGCAGATCGACTACGTCCAGGGCAGCTGGGACTCCGTCCACGACCAGCTCCTGACCTCCTTCGAGGGCGGCGAGGCGCCCGACATCATCCACGACGCCTCCGACGACCTCGCGGACTTCGCCTACGGCGGCGACCTCGCGGACCTGCGCCCCCTGCTGCCCGAGCGGCTCCGCGCCGACATCCCCGCCCGCAGCTGGGAGACCACCACCTTCGGAGAGGGGGTCTACGGCGTGCCGTTCCTCCAGGAACCACGGGTGATCATCGCGAACCGGAAGATCCTCGAAGACTCCGGCGTTCGCCTCCCGACCCCGGCGGAGCCCTGGACCTGGACCGAGTTCCGCCGGATCACCCAGGACCTCACCCGCGCCATGGGACCCGGCCGGCACGCCGTCGCGTGGCCGCTCAAGGAGCCCGTCTCCGTCAGCCTCAACCTGGGACTCTCCGCCGGCGGACAGCTCTTCCACCGGGCGGCCGACGGCCGGGTGACCGTCCGCTTCACCGAGGCCGACGCCGTCGTCCCCGGCACCATCCACGACCAGGTCGTCACCGACCGCACCGCCCCGCGCACCACGCTCGGCAGCGGCGGCTCCGACACGCTCCCCGGCTTCTTCGCCGGGAAGTACGCCATGGTCCCGCTCGGGTTCGCCTACCGGCAGCAGATCGCCCAGCAGGCCCCCGAGGGATTCGCGTGGACGGTCCTGCCCGCCCCCGCGGGCGACGCGGGCCTCACCCAGGGCGTCTCCCCGCAGACCCTGTCCATCGCCGAGGACAGCCCGCACAAGAAGGAGGCGGCCGCGTTCCTCGACTTCCTCCTGCGCCCGGAGAACACGGTGCGGCTCGCGCGCGGCGACTGGATGCTGCCGACCGGCACGACCGCGCTCGCCGACCCCTCGCTCCGCACGGACCGGGACGGCTGGGCGACCGGGGCCGCGCTCGCCGAACGGCTGCGGCCGGCCCCCGCGCAGTCGGTGCGCGGATACCCCGAGTGGAAGGACAAGGTCGCGACCCCCGCCTTCCAGGAGTACTACAGCGGGGCCATCGACGGTGCCGAGCTCGCCCGGCGCCTGGTGGAGGACGGCAACCGGGTGCTCGCCCGCTATCAGCGCAAATGAGGGGGTCGCAGAGGCTTCGGCATTACGAAAGTTTGTTGAATAAGTCACAGATGGGTGAAGGGTCTTCTCGCGGCTCCCCCTGATCGGACAGGGTCGAACCGGCCACCGTGCCGCCCCCCACGAGGCGCGGTGGCCCGCCCTACTCTGAACCCATGACGCAGACCTACGCCCTCCTGCTCCGCGGCATCAACGTCAGCGGCCACCGCAAGGTCCCCATGCCGGAGCTCCGTTCCGTCCTGGAAGGCCTCGGGCACCAGGACGTCCGCACCTACCTGCAGAGCGGCAACGCCGTCTTCACCACCGGCCGCGGAGCCGACGGGGACGCGCTCACCGACGCGATCGAGCAGGCGATCGAGGACCACTTCGGCTTCCGCGTCGACTGCCTCGTGCGCGACGCCGACTACCTGGCCTCGGTGGCCGAGGACTGCCCCTTCCCGGCGGCGGAACTGGAGGGCAAGCAGCTCCACGCCCTCTACCTCTCCGGCCCGGCCGACCCCGAGCGCTTCGCCGCGATCGACCGCGAGGCGTTCGCCCCCGAGGACTTCGCCCTCGGCGACCGGGTCGTCTACCTGTACGTCCCCGAAGGCCTGGGCCGGTCCAAGCTGGCCGACGCCCTGACGCGGGCGAAGGTCGTCAAGGGCCTCGTGGTCACGGCCCGGAACTGGAACACGGTGGTCAAGCTGGTGGAGATGACCCGGGGAGACTGACGGAATGGCCCAGGGGGAAGGCGCCCGATTGGACCAGGGGGACAGGCCAATGGCTGGCTAGATTCGTTCCATGACGACCACCGAGATCCAGCCGCAGGACCGGTTCCAGCCCCGCGCCGCCCCCCGCCCCGCCGTCGACTTCTACTTCGACCCCGCCTGCCCCTTCGCCTGGATCACCTCCCGGTGGATCCTGGAGGTCGAGCGCGAGCGGGACATCGACCTCCGCTTCCGGGTCATGAGCCTCGCCCTCCACAACGAGGGCAACACCCTGCCCGACTGGTACCGCACCCTCGTCGACGCCTCGGTCGGACCCGTCAGAGTCGCGGCGGCCGCCGCCGCACAGCACGGCGAGGAGATCCTGCGCCCGCTCTACACCGCGTACGGAACCCGCATCCACGAGCAGAAGCGGGAGGACTTCGACGCCGTCGTCGCCGAGGCGCTGGCCGAACTCGGCCTCCCCGCCGGACTCGCCGCGGCCGCCCACGACCCGGCCCACGACGAGGCCGTCCGCCGCAGCCACGACGCCGGCAAGGACCCCGACGCCGACGCGTACGTCGGCACCCCCACCCTCCACGTCGACGGCACCGTCTGGTTCGGCCCGGTCCTGCGGGCCGTCCCGCGCGGCGAGCGCGCGGCCGAACTCTTCGACGCCTTCCGGGTCCTGGCCGGCCACCCGGACCTCTTCGAGCTGAAGCGGACCCGCACGGGCGGCCTCGACTTCTCCTGAGTCCTGCCCGCCGGCCGGACACGGGAAGGGGCCCGCCTCCCGACGAGCGGGAGACGGGCCCCGGGAGGACCGGCGGTTCGACGACCGGTCCGTCCGACCGGTCGCCTACCTGGCGAAGCCGTAGTCCAGCAGCTTCTTGACGTCGGTCGCCCGGTTCGCCTCGCTCGACGAGGCGAGCACCGCGCCGATGACCGTCTTGCTGCCGCGGGTCGCCGCGAACACCAGGCAGTACTTGGCCTGCGGGCCCGAGCCGGTCTTCACACCGATCGCACCGCTGTACGTGCTCAGGAGCTTGTTCGTGTTGGTCCACGACATGTACCGGTACCCGCCGGTCTTCGTGGTCACCTTCTGCTTCGTGGACTTGGTCTTGACCACGGTGCGGAAGGTGGAGTTCTTCATCGCACTGCTCGCGAGCTTCGTCAGGTCGCGGGGCGTGGAGTAGTTGCTCCCATTGCTTATTCCGTCGAACGAGTCGAAGTGGGTATTGCGCATCCCGAGGTTCCTCGCCTCGGTGTTCATCTTCCCGATGAACGACTTGATCCGCGCCTCCCGCGTCGTGCCGGTGCCGAACTTGTCGGCCAGCGCGTAGGCCGCGTCGCAGCCCGACGGCAGCATCAGGCCGTAGAGGAGCTGCCGGACCGTCACCTTGTCCCCGACGATGAGCCGCGCGGACGAGGCGTTCTTGGAGACGATGTAGTCGCTGTAGGCCTTCTGGACGGTGACCTTGGCGTCGAGGTTCAGGCCGCGCTGGGCCAGCACCACCTTCGCGGTCATGATCTTCGTGGTCGAGCCGGTCGACCGGCGCGTGTCGGCGGCCTTCCCGAACAGCGTCGCGCCCGTCCCGTTGTTCATGACGAAGCCGCCCTGGGCGGTGATCGACGGGGTGGGCGGCGCGGCGTACGCCTGACCGGTGAAGAGGCCGCCGGCCAGCACGGCCGAGGCCGTGACCGTCACGGTCACGGCTCTGCGCACGCCGAGTGTCGAAGTGATCAAAGTCTTCTGCCCTTGGTAGGAACCGATGTCGTCCGGGCCGCAAAAGACCCGGTGCACAGAAGACGCTCGAAAGGGGGCGAAGGATGCACGGTTCCCCCCATGAGGTTCGTCGCATCCGTCGACCGGCCGAATCGTCCGAAAGGCAGACCCCCGTGGGGTGCCCCGCCGATCAGGCCGAGTGGGCCACGGCGACCCGCGGCGCGTGCGCGGCGTCGTAGCGCTCCAGCAGGAGCCGGGCCAACTCCGGGGACGGCCCCAGGACATCCGCGAGGACGTCCGCCTCCGCCGCGCCCGCCGCGATGCGGTCCGGGAGCCGCCCGGGGGCGATCACGTACGGTGCGACGGCCACGCGCCGGACGCCCGGCTCCGCGCGCAGGGCGCGCACGGCGTCCTCCGTGCGCGGAAGGGATGCGGAGGCGAACGCGGGCCGCACGGAGCACCAACCGGTGCGCCGCAGCTCCCGCGCCGTTTCTGCGATCACCGCGATCGCCTCCGGGTCTGTGGAGCCCGCCGAGGCCAGGACGACCCCGGTCGCGCTCTTGTCGCCGGGCGCGAGCCCGGCCTCGTACAGCCGCCGTTCCACCGCCTCGACGAGCAGCGGCGAGGGCCCGAGCACCTCCGCCTGGCGGATCCGCAGCGAGGGCGGCGCCTGCCGCAGTACGGCCGGGATGTCGGCCTTCGCGTGGAACGCCCGGGTCAGCAGCAGCGGCAGCGCCACCACGTCCCGGACGCCCTCGGCGGCGAGCCGGTCGAGGACCCCCGGCACCGTCGGCAGGTTGAAGTCCAGGAACGCCGTCTCCACGCGCGCCCCCGGCCGCAGCGCGGCGGCCCGGCGCACCAGCGCCTGGACGGTCGCGGCGTGCCGCGGGTCGCGGCTGCCGTGGGCGATCACGAGGAGGACGGGTCGGTTCACGGTGGATCGGCTCACTTCACCAGCAGGCCGCGGCTGCGGAGCACCCAGCGCTCCAGCGGGCTGAAGATCAGCAGGTCGATGGCGATGCCGACGACCAGGATCAGCAGGATCGCCAGGAATACGCCGGGCAGGTCGATGTTGTTCCGGCCGTTCTCCAGCAACTGGCCGAGGCCGAGGCCCAGGTCGGGGGAGGAGGCGATGATCTCGGCGGCCATCAGCGAGCGCCAGGAGAACGCCCAGCCCTGCTTGAGGCCGGCCAGGTAGCCGGGGAGCGCGGCGGGCAGCGTCACGTGCCAGGTGCCCCGCAGGCCGGTGGCGCCCATGGTGCGGCCGGCCCGCAGGAAGAGCGGCGGGACCTGGTCCACGCCGGACACCAGGCCGTTGGCGATGGACGGGACGGCGCCCAGCAGGATCACCGTGAACATCATCGCGTCGTTCAGTCCGAACCAGAGCACGGCCGGCGGCACCCACGCCACCGAGGGCAGCGACTGCAGACCCGACAGGATCGGCCCGATCGCGGCGCGGACGAACTTCACCCGGGCCACCAGGAGACCCAGCGGGGTGCCGATGGCCAGGGCCAGCAGGAAGCCGGCCAGACCGCGGGACACGCTGGTCCAGATGACCTCGAGCAGGGTGCCCTGCAGCCACATCTCGGTCAGGCCGTCCCACACCGCGGACGGCGCGGGCAGCTTCGTCTCGTCGGCGATCTTCGCGGAGACGAGGATCTGCCAGACGGCGAGGACGAGGACGACGGCGAGGGTGGGCGGGAAGACCTTGCGGAGCAGGACCTCGCGGACCGGGGTGCGGCGGATCTCGACGGCGTCCAGGGCGTCGAGACCGGCCTCCAGACCGGCGAGGTCGTCCTTCTTGACCGTCGCTGCGGTGTCAGTGCTGGCCATGGCGGCGGATCTCCCCACGCAGGTGTTCAGTGATCTCAAGGGACAGCTCGGCCACGTCCGCGTCCTCGATGCGGCGCGGCTGCGGGATGCCCACGGTCCACTCCTTCGCGACCCGGCCGGGACGGGAGGAGAGCAGCACGACCCGCTGGGCGAGCCGCACGGCCTCGCGCACGTTGTGGGTGACGAACAGGACGGAGAGGTTCGTCTCCTCCCAGATGCGGGTCAGCTCGCCGTGCAGGACGTCACGGGTGATGGCGTCCAGGGCCGCGAACGGCTCGTCCATCAGCAGCAGCTGGCTGTCCTGGGCGAGCGCCCGGGCGAGGGCCACGCGCTGCCGCATGCCGCCGGACAGCTCGTGGACCCGCTTGCCGTACGCGCCGCCGAGCCGGACCAGTTCGAGCAGCCGCTCCGCCTCCGGCCGGCGGTCGGCCTTGGGCACCCCGCGCAGCCGCAGGGCCAGTTCGATGTTCTTGCCCGCGGTCAGCCACGGGAACAGGGCGTGCTCCTGGAACATCAGGGCCGGCCGGCCGCCCGGGGTCTCGATGGACCCCTGGGTCGGCCGGTCGAGCCCCGCGACCAGGTTCAGCAGGGTGGACTTGCCGCACCCCGATGCCCCCAGGATGGTGACGAACTCGCCGGGCGCGACGTCGAGGGTGACGTCGTCCAGGACGAGCTGGGTACCGGCCGGGCCGGAGAAGGACTTCGAGACGTGCTCGATCCGGGCGGCGTGCGTCTGCTCCGCTACGGTGCCCTCGGCAGCCTTGGCGAACGTCGTGGCCATGGTCGTCACCTCCTGGGGTTACGGATTCGCGGTCTGGTTCGTCGGCTCGGCGGTTACTTGACGCCGAGACCGGCGTCGGAGACCTCGGGCTTGCCGGCGGCCTTCAGCACCTTGTTGAGGAGCGTGAGGTCGTAGATGCCGGCCAGGTCGGGCTGCTTGATCAGCTGAGCCTTGACCGCCCACTCGGACTGGGTCTTGAGCGTCGCGGCCAGCGGGTCGTCGGTGATCGCGATGCTCGGCCACGCCGGGTCGATGACCTTGGCGTCCAGCGCCTTCCCGCCGAGGGACTTGAGCGCCGCGTTGGCGGACGCCTTGGCCTTGTCCGGGTTGGCGTTGATCCACTCGTTGGTCTTCACCGTGCCCGTCAGCACGGCCTCGACCACGTCCGGGTGCTCCGTGAGGAACTTCTGCGACACGATGATGTTCGTGATCACGAACTTCTTCCCGGGCCACAGGGTGGTCTCGTCGAGGAGGACCTTGCCGCCCTGGGAGACGAGCTTGGAGGCGGTCGGCTCGGGCACCCAGGCGCCGTCGATGGAGCCGGACTTGAAGGCGTCCGGGGTCACCTTGTTGTCCGTGCGGACGACGGAGACGTCACCCTTGCCGGACTCCGGGTCGACCTTCCAGCCCTTCTCCGCGATCCAGTTGAGGAGCGCGACGTCCTGCGTGTTCCCCTTCTGGGGGGTGGCGATCCGCTTGCCCTTGAGGTCGTCCAGGGTCTTGATCTTGTCCGGGTTCACGACCAGCTTGACGCCGCCGGAGGCGGATCCGGAGATGATCCGCAGGTTCTTGCCCTTGGACTTGACGTACGCGTTGATGGACGGCGACGGGCCGATGAAGCCGATGTCGAGCGAGCCGCCGTTGAGCGCCTCGATCTCGGACGGGCCGGCGTTGAAGGTCTGCGGCTTGAGCTCGGTGCCGCCCAGCTCCTTCTGGATCAGGCCGTCCTTGACGCCGATCAGCGCGGTCGCGTGCGTGAGGTTGGGGAAGTACCCGAGCCGTACGGTGTCGGCGGAGAGCTTCTTGCCCTCGGCTGCCACCTTCTTCTCGTCGTTCTTCGCGTCGGAGCCGTAGCCGCAGGAGGCGAGCGCGCCGATCAGCAGCGGCAGAGCGGCGGCGGCGGCGAGGCCGCGGCGCAGGGTGGTACGGGTGGTGGCAGGCACGGGAGGTGTTCCCCTCGATTCAGCGTTTTCGAAGTCTGCGTCTATGTCGTTCGGGGTGGAGCGGGGTCGCGCCGCACGGGCGGCGCGTCGAGGTCAGCACGCACATCGCGCGACGCCTCCCATGCCCGCGCCGAGGGCGCCGGAGCCCACCCGGCCGCCTTCCTTCGCGAAGGTGGCGTAGACGTTCTCGTTCATGTCAGAAGTCCCACCCTTCCTCGTCCTTGTCGTCGGCGCCGTCGCCGCTTGCGTCGACCACGACGGCCTTGGCGGTGGCGAAGGAGTCGCCCGCCATGCCCGCCGCGAGCGTGGTGCCGTCCGCCGGGTCGATCAGCAGGAACGAACCGGTGCGGCGCGAGTCGGCGTACGTGTCGAGCGCGAGCGGCTCGGCGGTGCGCACCACGACCCGGCCGATGTCGTTGGCGACCAGCTGCCCCGGGGTCGGGTGCTGCGAGAGGTCGTCCAGGGTCAGCCGCGAGGGGATCTCCTTGACGATCGCCTTGACCGTGCGGGTGGTGTGCTTGAGCAGCACCCGCTGGCCGACGGCGAGCGCCCGGTCCGCCACGTGGCAGACGGTCGCCTCGATGTCCTGTGTGGTCGCCGGGGCGTCACCGCTCGGGGCGAGCAGGTCGCCGCGCGAGATGTCGATGTCGTCGGCGAGCCGGATGGTGACCGACTGCGGTGCCCAGGCGATGTCCACGGACTCGCCCAGCGCGTCGATGCCGGTGATCGTGGAGGTCTTCCCCGAGGGCAGGACGGTGATCTCCTCGCCCACCCGGAAGGCGCCGGCGGCGATCTGGCCCGCGTAGCCCCGGTAGTCGGGGTGCTCGGCGGTCTGCGGCCGGATCACGTACTGCACCGGGAACCGCGCGTGGCAGGCCGTCAGGTCGTGGCTCACCGGGACGGTCTCCAGGTGCTCCAGGACCGTCGGGCCGCCGTACCAGTCCATGTTCGCGGAGGGCTCCACGACGTTGTCGCCGGCCAGCGCGGAGATCGGGATGGCGGTGATCTCCGGGACGCCGAGCTCGGAGGCGTACGTGGTGAACTCCTCGGCGATCGCGGCGAAGACGGGCTCCCGGTAGTCGACCAGGTCCATCTTGTTCACGGCCAGGACCACGTGCGGGACGCGGAGGAGGGCGGCGACGGCGGCGTGCCGGCGGGTCTGCTCGACGACGCCGTTGCGGGCGTCGACGAGGACCACGGCCAGCTCGGCGGTGGAGGCGCCGGTCACCATGTTCCGGGTGTACTGCACGTGCCCGGGGGTGTCGGCGAGGATGAAGCGGCGGCGGGGCGTGGCGAAGTAGCGGTAGGCCACGTCGATGGTGATGCCCTGCTCGCGCTCGGCCCGCAGCCCGTCGGTGAGGAGCGCCAGGTCGGGGGCCTCCTGGCCGCGGGAGCGTGAGGCGTGCTCCACGGCCTCCAGCTGGTCGGCCAGGACCGACTTGGAGTCGTGCAGGAGCCGGCCCACCAGGGTGGACTTGCCGTCGTCGACGGAGCCGGCGGTGGCGAAGCGCAGCAGGGTGGTGGCCGCCAGCTGCTCGGTCAGCTGCTCGGTGGACGTGCTCATTAGAAGTACCCTTCGCGCTTGCGGTCTTCCATCGCGGCCTCGGACATCTTGTCGTCGGCGCGGGTGGCGCCCCGCTCGGTGAGCCGGGAGGCGGCGATCTCGGCGATGACGGCGTCCAGCGTGGTGGCGTCGGAGTCGACGGCGCCGGTGCAGGACATGTCGCCGACGGTGCGGTAGCGGATCAGCCGCGTCTCCGTGGTCTCGGACTCCTTCGGGCCGCCCCAGTCGCCGGCCGTCAGCCACATCCCGTTGCGGGCGAAGACCTCGCGCTCGTGGGCGAAGTAGATCGCCGGGAGCTCGATCCGCTCGCGCTGGATGTACTGCCAGACGTCCAGCTCGGTCCAGTTGGACAGCGGGAAGACACGGACGTGCTCGCCGGGGGCGTGCCGGCCGTTGTAGAGCTGCCAGAGCTCGGGGCGCTGGCGGCGCGGGTCCCACTGCGAGAACTCGTCGCGGAGCGAGAACACGCGCTCCTTGGCGCGCGCCTTCTCCTCGTCGCGGCGGCCGCCGCCGAACACGGCGTCGAAGCGGTGCTGCTGGATCGCCTCGGTGAGCGGCACGGTCTGCAGCGGGTTGCGGGTGCCGTCGGGGCGCTCGCGGAGCCGGCCGGAGTCGATGTACTCCTGCACGGACGCGACGTGCAGCCGCAGGCCGTGCTCGGCGACGGTGCGGTCGCGGTACTCCAGGACCTCGGGGAAGTTGTGCCCGGTGTCGACGTGCAGCAGCGTGAAGGGGATCGCCGCGGGGGCGAAGGCCTTCAGCGCCAGGTGCAGCATGACGATGGAGTCCTTGCCGCCGGAGAAGAGGATCACCGGCCGCTCGAACTCGCCCGCCACCTCACGGAAGATGTGGACGGCCTCGGACTCCAGGGAGTCCAGGTGCGACAGCGCGAACGGGTTGTCGGTGCTGTCGTGGACATGGGCGACGGTGGTCACAGCAGACCCCTCTCGGTGAGCAGCGCGTGGAGCTGCGCCGCGGACTCCTGCACGGTCTGGGTGTGGGACTCGATCCGGAGATCCGGGTCGCGCGGCTCGTCGTACGGGTCGTCGACGCCGGTGAGGCCGCTGATCTCGCCCGCGGCCTGCTTGGCGTAGAGGCCCTTCACGTCGCGTACGGAGCAGACGTCGACGGGGGTGGCGACGTGGACCTCGACGTAGGGGGTGCCTTCGGAGGCGTGGCGCTTGCGGACCGCCTCGCGGCTGTCCTCGTACGGGGCGATGACGGGCACGAGGGCCTTCACGCCGTTGGAGGCGAGCAGCTCCGCGACGAACCCGATCCGCTGCACGTTGGTGTGCCGGTCCTCGCGGCTGAAGCCGAGGCCCGCGGAGAGGAACTCGCGGATCTCGTCGCCGTCGAGCACCTCGACCCGGTGGCCCTCCTCGCGGAGCCGGCCGGCCAGCTCGTACGCGATGGTGGTCTTGCCGGCGCTCGGCAGGCCGGTGAGCCAGATGGTGGCACCCGTCACGTGCTTCTCCTGAACTTCCTGAGTGTCCGTCATCCGTGCAGCCCGCATTCGGTCTTGCCGCGTCCCGCCCAGCGTCCGGCGCGGGCGTCCTCGCCCTCCAGGACGCGGCGGGTGCAGGGGGCGCAGCCGACGGAGGCGTAGCCGTCCATCAGGAGCGGGTTGGTGAGGACGCCGTGCTCCGCGACGTACGCGTCGACGTCGTCCTGCGTCCAGCGTGCGATGGGGGAGACCTTGACCTTCCGGCGCTTCTCGTCCCAGCCGACGACCGGGGTGTTCGCCCGGGTGGGGGACTCGTCGCGGCGCAGGCCGGTGGCCCAGGCGGCGTAGCCGGTGAGGCCGTCCTCCAGGGGCTTGACCTTGCGCAGCGCGCAGCACAGGTCGGGGTCGCGGTCGTGTAGCTCAGGTCCGTACTCGGCGTCCTGCTCGGCCACGGTCTGACGCGGGGTCAGGGTGATGACGTGGACGTCCATGACGGCGTCCACGGCGTCACGGGTGCCGATGGTCTCCTCGAAGTGGTAGCCGGTGTCGAGGAAGACGACGTCGACGCCGGGCCGGACCCGGGAGGCGAGGTGGGCGACGACCGCGTCCTCCATGGAGGAGGTGACGCAGAAGCGGTCGCCGAAGGTGTCGACGGCCCAGCGGAGGATCTCCACCGCGGAGGCGTCCTCCAGATCGCGGCCGGCCTGCTCGGCGAGTGCCTTGAGGTCGGCCGCGGTGGCGTGCTGAGTGAGCGTCATATCTCTTTCCCTCCAGGGGTACGACCCGAAGTCCCGGGGGCGAGCAGCCCCAGGAACTTCAACTGGAAGGCTCGGCTGCACGCGGCGCATTCCCAGGCGCCGTGGCCCTGCTCGTGGGGACGCAGGTCCTCGTCGCCGCAGTAGGGGCAGTGGAAGGGGGCGGCGCGCTCGCTCACGACAGTGCCTCCTCGGAGGCGCGGGCGGCCCAGGTGGCGAAGCGCTCGCCGGTCTCGCGCTCCGCCTGGAAGCGCTTGAGGACGCGCTCCACGTAGTCGGGGAGCTCGGCCGCGGTGACCTTGAGGCCGCGGACCTTGCGGCCGAAGCCGGCCTCCAGGCCGAGTGCGCCGCCGAGGTGCACCTGGTAGCCCTCGACGCGGTTGCCCTCGTCGTCCAGGACCAGCTGGCCCTTGAGGCCGATGTCCGCGACCTGGATGCGGGCGCAGGCGTTCGGGCAGCCGTTGATGTTGATCGTCAGCGGCTCGTCGAAGTCCGGGACGCGGCGCTCCAGTTCGTCGATGAGCGAGGCTCCGCGGGCCTTGGTCTCGACGATCGCGAGCTTGCAGAACTCGATGCCGGTGCAGGCCATGGTGCCGCGCCGGAAGGGCGTGGGGTTCACCCGCAGGTCGAGGGCCTCGAGGGCGGCGACCGCCGAGTCGAGCTGGGCCTCCTCGATGTCGAGGAGGATCATCTTCTGGTCCGCGGTGGTGCGCAGCCGGCCGGAGCCGTGCTGCTCGGCCAGACCCGCGATCTTGGTGAGCGTGGCGCCGTCGACCCGGCCGACGCGCGGGGCGAAGCCGATGTAGAACCGGCCGTCCTTCTGCCGGTGCACGCCCATGTGGTCGCGCCACTGGCCGGCGGGCTGCTCGGGAGCGGGGCCGTCGGTCAGCTTGCGCCGCAGGTACTCGTCCTCCAGGACCTGGCGGAACTTCTCCGGGCCCCAGTCGGCGACGAGGAACTTCAGGCGGGCGCGGTTGCGCAGCCGGCGGTAGCCGTAGTCGCGGAAGATCGAGATGACGCCCTCGTAGATGTCCGGGACCTCGTCGAGGGAGACCCAGGCGCCGAGGCGGACGCCCAGCTTGGGGTTGGTGGAGAGGCCGCCGCCGACCCAGACGTCGAAGCCGGGGCCGTGCTCCGGGTGGTCCACGCCGACGAAGGCGATGTCGTTGATCTCGTGCGCCACGTCGAGCTGCGGCGAGCCGGAGACCGCGGACTTGAACTTGCGGGGCAGGTTGGAGAAGTCCTTGTTGCCGACGATGCGGCGGTAGATCTCGTCGATGGCGGGGGTGCCGTCGATGATCTCGTCGGCCGCGATGCCGGCCACCGGGGAGCCGAGGATGACACGCGGGGTGTCGCCGCAGGCCTCGGTGGTGGACAGGCCGACCGCCTCCAGGCGGTTCCAGATCTCGGGGACGTCCTCGATGCGGATCCAGTGGTACTGGACGTTCTGCCGGTCCGTGATGTCGGCGGTGCCCCGGGCGAACTCCTCGGAGATCTCGCCGATCACGCGGAGCTGCTCGGTCGTCAGCCGGCCGCCGTCGATGCGGACGCGGAGCATGAAGTACTCGTCGTCCAGCTCCTCCGGCTCCAGGACGCCCGTCTTGGTGCCGTCCAGTCCCTGCTTGCGCTGGGTGTAGAGGCCCCACCAGCGCATGCGTCCGCGCAGGTCGTTGGGGTCGATGGAGTCGAATCCGCGCTTCGAGTAGACCGTCTCAATACGTGTCCGAACGTTGAGACCGTCGTCGTCCTTCTTGAACTGCTCATTGCCGTTCAGCGGGGTGAAGTGCCCCACGGCCCACTGACCCTCGCCACGGTGGCGCCCGGTCTTGCGGCGTGCGGCGGCGGGAGTGGGGTTTTCCGGGGTGGCGGCCATGGCGTCTTGTCCTTCGGGACTGCGAGAGGGCGGCTCTGACCTGCACACTGGCGCTCAGGTCGGAGGGTGGCGCGTCAGTGCGCAGCAGGGTCGGGCAGAGTCGTGCTGAAAAGTGATCGCGGCGGTGCTGGTTCTCTCAGCGCGCCGGACAGATGGCGCTGGACATGCGGCCCAGGTCGACGTGCCGCCGACTCACCAAGGCAATTCCAGTTCCAGACATGACGGAAGCGTGTCACGGGACTTTGGACCCAGTCCAGCATCGTCCAGAATGCGGACATAGCCGTCTCGCTTGTCGAGACGGTGTGGTCTGGGTCACGCGGAAGGGGCCCTGATCAGGGCCCCTTCGCCGCTCCTCGACGCCGTGCGTCCCGTGACGCGTCCGGTGACGCACGGGACGTCACGTCCCCGGCCGTCAGGCGTGGGCGCCCGGCCAGGGGCCCGGGGTCTCGCTCTCCTCGACCTCCTCCACCTTGGTGTCGAAGAGCCGGAAGCCGCGGCGCTCGTAGTTCGCCATCGCGTGCGGGCCGTCCAGCGAGCAGGTGTGCAGCCAGACGCGCCGCGTGGTCTCCCGCCCCGGCCAGCGGTCGGCCAGGTCCCAGGCCCGCGCCGCCCCGTAGGAGAGGAGGTGGCCGCCGATCCGGCGCCCCCGGAAGGCCGGGATCAGGCCGAAGTAGACGATCTCCACCACGCCGTCGTCCTGCGGGTCCAGCTCCACGTACCCGGCGGGCGTCCCCTTGTCGTACGCCACCCAGATCTCGGCGCCCGGCTTGTCGACGATCTCCTGCCACTGCTTGTACGTCAGCGACAGCCGGTCGTTCCAGCGGATGTCGCCGCCGACCGCCGTGTAGAGGAAGCGGCTGTACTCCGGCGACGGGACCGCGGCCCGCGCGACCGTGATGTCGTCGCCCTCCGGGGCGGGGGAGGGGCGGAGATCGGACGGCGAGGTCTGTTCGAGGGACCAGGTGGTGAGAGTGATGCGCATGGACTCATCGCATCACGGCCCCGTCCGGCGCGGCGACCGGGGGGGCGGGGCCGGAGCCAGCCCACCGGTCGCCGTCCGCATCGGCGGGGCCGGAGCCCGCCCACCGGTCGCCGTCCGCATCCGCGGGGCCGGGGCCCGCCCCCGCCGGCGCTGTCCGCATGCTGGACAGCGGGAGGCCGGCGCGGTCGTGCGGGATCCCCGAGCGGCGGCTCAGCCGCCCCCGCCCGGGCCCCGCACCGCGGGCGCCAGGGAGTGGGGCAGCAGGTCCGCGGGGCGCTCCGGGCGGAGCACCTCCACCGCGACCTCCTCGCTGAAGCGGTACGGGCGGTGCGCGAGGACCCCCGCGAGGTTCCGGCGCACCCGGGACATCTCCGCCCGCACCGTCACCGTCCGCGTGCGGTCGCCGAAGACGTCGTCCGCCAGCTCCGCCGCCGTCCGGCCGTCCCGGTGCAGCGCCAGGACGTAGAGGAGCTCCGCGTGCCGGGGGCTGAGCTCCTGCTGCCAGCTGCCCGCGGCCCCCGAGACGGACACCGTCCACCGGCGCGGTCTGCTCAGGTCGAGCACCACCCGGCTCGCCGCCGCCGCGCCCGGCTCCTCCGACGGCGTCTCCTCCTCGACCCGCAGCAGCCAGCCGCCGGGCAGCGGTTCCACCGCGCAGACGCCGAGCGAGGGCAGCCACATCCGGCCCGAGCGGAACGACTTCGGCAGCGCGATCCGGTCCACCGGCGCGAGCCCCGTCACCGCCGCCGTCCAGCCGTGGCTGTCCACCGCGACGGCCCGGCCGCCCACCCGGCACAGGATCGGCGCGGCCACCGCCCGCAGCCGCTCGACCGAGCGGTGGTGCCGCTCCCGCATCTCCGCCTCGGCGAGCTGGGCCACCGAACCGACCAGGGCCAGCATCGCCGGATGGAAGGTGGACGCGGGACCGCTCACGTCCAGGATGCCGAGCAGCCGCCGGTCGCGCGGGTCGTGCACCGGCGCGGCGGCGCAGGTCCAGTTGTGGAGCGCCTGGACGTAGTGCTCGGCGGAGTGCACCTGTACCGCACGGCCCATGGCGAGGGCCGTGCCGACCGCGTTCGTCCCGGTGGTGCGCTCGGCCCAGGACGCCCCCTCCTCCAGGCAGATGCCGTTCGCCTGCCGCATCACCGCCGGGTTCCCCTGCCGCCACAGCACCCGGCCGTACTCGTCGGTGACGATCATGATCTGGAGCGAGGTGTCGGCGATGCCGGCGAGGCCGCCGCTCAGCGTCTGCATCACCTCGGAGAGGAGCGTGCTCCTGCGCCGCTCCTCCAGCTCGTCCGGAGGCAGGAGCACCGTGCTCGTGCCCTGGTCGGGGTCGAGCCCCAGCCGGGCCATCCGCTGCCACGACGCGTCGATCACCGGGCGGGGCGCGATCGGGGGCGTCCGCCCGGCGAGCGTCTCCTCGCGGACCCGGTGGAGCAGCCGGGTGGCCCGGGCGGCGTCCATGGCGGCGAGCCGCTTCATGTCGAGCTGCGTGTTCTTCATCGGTCTCTCCCAGCCACCCGGGGTGCTGTATCGGTTCTGCACGGGGCAGATGTCCGGAGTGTCGGTGCCCATCGTGCCGTTCGGAACCGCCCCGCGAGGCCCGGTTCGGGTAATCCTGCAACCCTTTGCAACTCTGGTCGGCGACCGGCCCCCCGGGTGAAGCTGGTGCGAGCGGCGGGTGGTGCCGTGTCGGCGCAGCACCACCCCCGCTTTTCCGCGCGCGCCGACCCTCACGGGTCCACCCCTGGCGCGCGCGGCAGACTTCCCCCGCCGCGCCCCGCCGCGCCGCCCGCCCGCGCCGCCCGCGCCGCGCCGTCTCAGACCTCCACGCGCGCCCGCTCCACCAGCGCCCGCAGGTCCAGCGTGTGCGGCAGCGTCCCGAACGCCGCGCCCCCGTCCCCGCCCAGCCGCGCCGCGCAGAACGCGTCGGCGACCTCCGGCGGCGCCCACCGCACCAGCAGGGCCCCCTGGAGGACCAGCGCGAGGCGCTCCGCGAGCCGCCGCGCCCGCGCCTCGATCCCGTCCAGGTCCGCCAGTTCCACGAGCAGCCCCCGGATCGCCCGGTCGAGCCGGTGGTCCGCGCCCCGCGCCGCCCCGACCTCCCGCAGGAACGCGTCCAGCGCGGCGGGCTCCGTCCGCAGCGCCCGGACCACGTCCAGCGCCTGCACGTTCCCCGAGCCCTCCCAGACCGAGTTGAGCGGCGACTCCCGCAGCAGCCGGGGCATCCCGGACTCCTCCACGTAGCCGTTGCCGCCCAGGCACTCCAGCGCCTCCGCCACCATCGGCGTGCACCGCTTCGCGACCCAGTACTTCGCCGCCGGAACGGTGATGCGGAGCAGGGCCCGCTCCCGCTCGGCGTGGTCGCCGCCCGCGTCGGCCGCGTCGTAGGCGGCCGCGAGACGCATGCCCAGCACCGTGGCCGCCTCCGACTCCAGGGCGAGGTCCGCGAGCACGTTCCGCATCAGCGGCTTGTCGGCGAGCGGCCCGCCGAAGGCCTCGCGGTACGTGCAGTGGTGCACGGCCTGCGCGACCGCCTGCCGCATCAGCGCGGCCGAGCCGAGGACGCAGTCCACCCGGGTCGCCGCGACCATGCCCATGATCGTGGTGAGCCCGCGCCCCTCAGCGCCCACCCGGCGCGCCCAGGTCGTCCCGTCGAACTCCACCTCGGCGGAGGCGTTCGAGCGGTTGCCCAGCTTGTCCTTCAGCCGCTGCAGCGCGAAGGCGTTCCGCGAACCGTCCGCGAGCACCCGGGGCACCAGGAAACAGGTGAGCCCCGCCGGAGCCTGCGCGAGGACCAGGAAGGCGTCCGACATGGGCGCCGAGCAGAACCACTTGTGCCCCGTCAGGACGTACTCGCCGTCGGCGGCCAGCGGCCGCGCCTCCGTCGTGTTCGCCCGGACGTCGCTGCCGCCCTGCTTCTCCGTCATGGCCATCCCGAGCAGCGCGCCGGGCTTCTCCGCCACCGGGCGGAGCTCCCGCTCGTACACGTGCGAGGTCGCCGCCGGCACCCACACCTCGGCCAGCTCCGGCTCGGCGCGCAGCGCGGGCACGGACGCGTGCGTCATCGACACGGGGCAGCCGTGCCCGGCCTCCGCCTGCGACACCACCAGGAACCCGGCGGCCCGCCGCACATGGCCGCCCGGCCGGCCCCACGCGTCCGTCAGCCCGGCCCCCACCGACTTGCCGAGGAGCCGGTGCCAGGCCGGATCGAACGCGACCTCGTCGATCCGGCGGCCGTACCGGTCGTGGGTCCGCAGCCGCGGCGGGTTCGCGTTCGCCAGCTCCCCCCACTCCCGGACCTGGGCCGAACCCGCCGCCCGGCCCAGCACGACGAGGTCCTCCCGGACCTCCGCGTGGAGATCCGGCGCCAGGTGCCGTTCCACCGCCTCCGTCAGGACGGCATCGGTCGTGAAGACGTCGTACCCGACCAGGGGCGGAGGCTGGTTGGTCACGGTGTGGGAGCGCGGTGCCATGCCGATACGGTAAGCAGGTGCAGGCAGCAAGCGAAACACCCGAACGGCCCGAGCGGCGGCCCTGGAGCAGGCTCCACCGCGCGCGCGTCCTCTACCGCAACGTCTCGAAGCGGAAGATGGCCTGGCTGCTCCTGAAGGACACCGTCAACTCGTGCATCGAGTACCGGATCCTCGGCCTCGCCGCCGAAGCCGCCTTCTTCACCCTGCTGTCCCTGCCGCCGCTGCTCCTCGGCCTGATCGCCCTCCTCGGCTACGCCGACGACTGGACCAACACGGACACCGTGGCGAGCATCCAGGAGAACATCCTCCGCGCCGCCGGAACGGTCCTCTCCGACCGGGGCGTGGAGGACATCGCCAAGCCCATCCTCGACGACGTGACCCAGGGCAAGCGGCCCGACCTGATCTCCCTCGGCTTCGCCATCGCCCTCTGGTCCGGCTCGCGCGCCGTGAACGTCTTCATCGACACCATCACCGTCATGTACGGGCTCGACGGCCACCGCGGGATCGTGAAGACCCGCCTCCTGGCCTTCCTGCTCTACCTCGTGGCCCTGCTCATCGGCGCGGTGGTGCTGCCCCTCGCGGTCGTCGGCCCCGACCGGGTCGTCGAACTCGTCCCCTGGGGCACCGAGGTCGTCTCGGTGCTCTACTGGCCGGCCGTCATCCTGCTCTCCATCGCCTTCCTCACCACGCTCTACCACGTGTCCGTGCCCGTCAGATCGCCCTGGATCGAGGACATCCCGGGCGCCCTCGTTGCCCTCGGGATGTGGGTCCTCGGCAGCTTCCTGCTCCGCATCTACCTGACCAGCCAGGTCGAGGGGCCGACGATCTACGGCTCCCTCGCGGCCCCCATCGCCGTCCTCCTCTGGATCGGCATCTCGGCCTTCGCCGTCCTCGTCGGCGCCGCGGTGAACGCCGCCATCGACCGCGTCTGGCCCTCGGTCGCCACCGCGGCGGCCCGCGAGGCCAACGAGCGGGCCCGCGCCGTCCAGGCGGCGGAACTCGTCGCCCGGGTGCGCGCGGAGGCCGAGGACGTCGACGAGGACGACCCCGACATGCCGTCCGAGTTCCCCGAGCGCTGGTCCCGGTTCCTGCCCCCGGACGACGTGAAGTCCCGCCTCCACTCCGGCTGGGAGAAGGACTGACCCACCGGCGTGGGGCTACGTTGGGGGCGTGTACGAGGAACGCCCCGCCCTGCTCGACGGAGCCGTCCTGTGGACCCGGACCGCCGCCGGCCCCGGCACGGGCGGCTCCCGGCCCGTCCTGCCCGACGGCTGCATGGACCTGATCTGGGCCGGCGGACACCTCCTCGTCGCCGGACCCGACACACGCGCGCACGTACCGGCGGAGTCCGCCGAACGGTACGCGGGAGTCCGCTTCGCCCCCGGTGACGCCCCCGCCTTCTTCGGCGTACCGGCCCACGAGCTGCGCGACCGGCGGGTCCCGCTCGCCGACCTGTGGGGCGCCGCCGGGACGCGACGGCTCGGCGAACGGATCACCGACGCCCCCGACCCGGCCGCGGCCCTGGACGAGGCCGTCCGGCGCCGGGCCGCCGACCTCCCCGCGCCCGACCCGCTGCTCCGGGCCGTCGCGGACCGCCTCGCGGCCGGCCGGGCGGTCGCCGAGACGGCCGACGCGGTCGGCCTCGGTGCCCGGCAGCTCCACCGGCGCTCCCTCGACGCCTTCGGCTACGGCCCCAAGACCCTCGCCCGTATCCTCCGGCTCCAGCGGGCCCTCGCGCTGGTGCTGTCCGGGGTGCCGTACGCGGAGGCGGCCGTCCGCGCGGGCTGCGCCGACCAGGCCCACCTCGCACGCGAGACGAGGGCGCTGGCCGGCATGACGCTCGGCGCCTACACGGCGTCGGCGGCGGCATCGGCGAACAGCGAGACGCCGGAACCGTCCGGGTCGAGGACCACGGCGTAGCGCTGCCCCCAGAAGGCGTCCCAGGGCTTCAGATGCCCCCGGTACCCGGCGGCGACCAGCTCCTCGTACGCCGCGTCCACGGCCCGGGGCGTGGCGCACCGGAAGGCGAGCTCGATTCGGTTGCCGCCCTCGGGACGCCGCCATTCCGGGTCCAGGGAGCGCACGACGTCCTCCGTGTCCCAGGCGATCCGCAGCCCGCCGGGCAGCGCGGCCTCCACGTGCGGGGCCGACTCGGCCCCGTCCGGGATGTCCAGGCCGAGACGGCGGTAGAAGGCGAGCGAGGCGGCCATGTCGGAGACGACGACGCCGATCATGTCCAGACGGGGGCTGAGGTCAGGTGCTGTGTCCATGGGGGCACGGTAGGCAGGGCGCCCTCCGCCGGTCTTGTACGAATCGGACGCGGCACCCGAGGTCCGGCGAGGCGGCCTCCGGCGGATCGTCCGTACGGATCCGGCCACTCCTCGTCGGGATCCGCCCGACTGGCCTGATTAATATGACTTTCCCGTCCCGCTCTCACGGTCGCCGAGGCCGCCCCACCGCGGGGCCCCTCCTCCCGTCCGCGCCCCCGGGGCGTCGGCGCGACACCGCAAGGCGGCACCAGATGCGCGTACTCCTCGTCGAGGACGAGACCGACCTCCGCGAGCTCATCGAGGCGGGTCTCAAGGACGCCGGGTACGCCGTCGACGCGGTCGCCGACTGGCCCCACGCCGACTACCTGCTCGACCTCACGGAGTACGACTGCGTGGTCCTGGACCGGATGGTCCCCTCCGGCGACACCCTGCGCGCGCTCGACGGCCGCCGCCGCGCGGGCTGGTCCACGCCGGTCCTCTGCCTGACCGCCCTCCACGCCCTGCCCGACCGGGTCGAGGGCTTCCGCGCGGGAGCCGACGACTACCTCGCCAAACCCTTCGCCATGGTCGAACTGGTCATGCGGGTCGGCAGCCTCACCCGGCGCGCGCCGGGCCGGCTGTCCGTCCACCTGGCGCACGCGGACATCGAGCTGGACGCGGCCCGCCGGGAGGTCCGCCGGGCCGGCGTCCTGCTCTCGCTGACGCCCAAGGAGTACGCCGTCCTGCACCACCTCCTGGTCCACCGGGAGAACGTCGTCACCCGCACCGCGCTCGTGGAGCACTGCTGGGACGAGATGGCCGACCCGGTGTCCAACGTGGTCGACGCCGTGATGGCCGGACTCCGCCGCAAGCTCGGCTCGCCGCAGCTCATCCGGACCGTGCGGGGCCACGGGTTCCTCCTCGGCGGTCCGACCGGGGACGGCGCGTGACCGACCGGGACCGCGCCGCCGGGCCGCGCCGCCGACTGCGCCGTCTGCAACGGCGGCTCACCCTCGCGTACACGCTCACCACGCTGGTCGGGGTGAGCGTGCTCTCCTGGCTGGTGATCCACACGGACGGCCGCTCCTGGCGGAACGCGGAGTTCGACGAGATGCTCCGGCACGCGGCGGTCAGCACCTCGCTGATCTACTACACGGACGCGGGAGTCCAGCTCGACGGCCTGCGCGACGACGAGTCCACGCGGGGCCGCCACCAGGTCTCCGTCCTGCTGAGCCGGACGAGGATCGGCACGCCCGCGAAGGGCGTGGCGGACGGCGCGGGGAAGGACGCGACGGGGAGACCGGCCGCCGGACGGGCGGGCGGTGAGGCGCGCACGCCCGGTGCGGGCCGTCCGACCGGAGCGGTGCGTCCGGCCGGGCCCGGCGGGCTCGACCGGGTCTTCACCTCCGGGAGCCGTTCCGTCCCCGTCTCCGGCGAACGGATCGCCGCCCTGGCCCGTACCGCCATGGACGAGGACGTCACGGTGCGCGAGGAGGTCCCGGCCGGGGACCGGACCGCCTACGCCGTGGCGCGGCCGTTCTACCACGACGAGACCCAGGAGACGACCGGCGCCGTCGTCGTCATCGGCGACCCGGGACTGCGGATGGCCGAACACACCCGCCTGACGTACGCGGTCCTCACCGGCTCCGGGCTCCTGACCCTGCTCGCCGCCTTCACCGGCCACCTCCTCTCGGGGCGCAGCCTGCGGCCCGCGTGGCAGGCGCTCGAAGCCCAGGAGCGGCTGCTCGCCGACGCCGCGCACGAACTGCGCACCCCGGTGGCGATCATGCGGAGCTCGATGGACGTGGCGGGGACCGACCCGGGGAAGCTGCCCACCCATCTGCCGCGGATCCGGCGGGCCACCGACCGGCTGACCGACGTCGTGGAGAACGTCCTGACACGGGGGCGGCTCCAGGACTCGGCGGCCTCGTTCAGCCCGGTGGCGCTCCGCCTCGACCAGCTGGTGGAGGACGCGTGCGGGGAACTGCCGCCCGGTCGGCTCACCCTCACCCTGCGGCTCGACGAGTCGGTGGTGGACGCCGATCCCGCCCTGACGCGCGTGGCCGTGCGGAACCTCCTGGACAACGCGCTGCGCCACGGACGCACGCCGGGCGATCCGCACGGCGGGGCGGAGATCGACGTCAGCGTGCGGGGCCACACGGTGTCGGTGGCGGACCGGGGGCCGGGCGTGGCGGCGGAGGAACTGCCGGATCTGACCGAACGGTTCCGTTCGCGCGGCGGCGGGGCGGGGATCGGTCTATCCCTGGTCCGGGAGATCGCGGCGGCGCACGGGGGAACGCTCACCGCGCGGGCGAGGCCCGGGGGAGGCGCGGTCTTCCTGCTCGCGCTCGGACCGGCGGGCCAGGCCCGGCACGCGCGGGCGGGCGCCTCATGAATTCCTCACGATCGAACGAGGAGGCTACGGACATCCTTTCCCCCCTCGTGCTGGAGAACGTGTGCCGAAGCATGCCCCCACCCCGTTCCGCCGCAGGAAGTCGACGCGGGCGGCGCTCGCCGCGGGCGTCGTCGCGGCGCTCGGCGCCGGTGTCCTGTTCACCCAGGCCGTCGCGTCGTCGGGCGACACCCGGCCGCGCGCCGCGCGGAACGTGACGACCCCCGCAACGGCCGGGCCGACGCCCCCCGCCAAGGCGAGGCCGACCACCGCTCCCAAGACGGCGGCTCCCGCCCAGGCGAAACCGACCACCGCTCCCAAGCCGACCACCACCCGGCGGGCGACCACCGCCCCGAAGGCGACGACCGCCCCGAAGGCGACCGCACCCGCCGGGCCGACGACCGCGAAGGTGGCGCTGCCCACCGCGAACGCGCCGTTCGACTACCAGATCGGCGGCGCCTACACCCCGCCGAAGAACGTCGGGGTCGTCTCCCGCGACCGTACGGCGAAGCCCGCCGCCGGGCTCTACAACATCTGCTACGTCAACGCCTTCCAGACCCAGCCGGACGCGCTGGACTGGTGGGAGACGAACCAGCCGGACCTGCTGCTCCGCGACCGCTCCGGTGCGCCCGTGCAGGACGAGGACTGGGGCGAGGTGCTGCTGGACACCTCGACCGCGGACCGCCGCGAGCGGCTGGCGAAGATCGTCGGCGGATGGATCGACGGCTGCGCGAAGAGCGGCTTCCAGGCGGTGGAGCCCGACAACCTCGACTCGTACGAGCGCTCGGGCGGCCGGCTGACGAAGCAGCACAACGCGGCGTTCGCCCGGCTCCTGGCCCAGCGGGCGCACGTCGCCGGACTCGCCATCGGCCAGAAGAACACCACGGAGCTGCTGCCCGAGCGCGGGACGATCGGCTTCGACTTCGCGGTGGCCGAGGAGTGCGGCCAGTACGAGGAGTGCGAGGCGTACGCGACGGCGTACGCGAACCGCGTCTACGTCATCGAGTACACCGGCACCGGCTACGGCCGGGCGTGCGCGGACTGGGGCGGCACGCTCTCGATCGTCCAGCGCGACCTCGACGTGAGCGCCCCGGGCGGCTCGTACCGCTACCGGGCCTGCTGACCCCCACGGGTGCCGGCGGGGACGGCCGACCGCCCCCGCCGGCACCCGGCGAGAAAACCGGTGGCGCCCGCCGAAGCGGTGCGGCTACCGTGTTCCCCGAGATCGCGAAGATCCACGCGAGAAGACCCACAGGAGGTGTGACCGATGGCTGTCGTCACGACGGGCCTTGCCCCCACGCAGAAGTTCATCCACACCACCTCCGTGGCCACCGGCTGACAACCGCTCGACCTCCGCGCTCCCGGAGCGCGCCGCCGGGGCCACCCCTGTGAAGGGTCCCCCTTGTCTCTCCCGCTTTCCCACGTCACCTCCTCCGCTTCCTCCCCGACGCTCGACGCGCACGGCTGGGACTCCGGCTGGGCCGCCGCGTTCGCCCCGTACGCCGCCCGGGGACTCGTCCCCGGCCGGGTGATCCGCGTCGACCGCGGCCAGTGCGACGTCGCCACCGCCGACGGGCTCGTCCGCGCCGACACCGCCTTCGTGACCCCGCACGACCCGCTCCGCGTCGTCTGCACCGGCGACTGGGCCGCCGTCGACCCCGAGGGAGCGAGCGACCCCCGCTACGTGCGCGCCTGCCTGCCGCGCCGTACCGCCTTCGCGCGGTCGACCTCCTCCAAGCGCTCCGAGGGCCAGATCCTCGCGGCCAACGTCGACCACGCCGTCATCACCGTCTCCCTCGCCGTCGAACTCGACCTCGGCCGCGTCGAGCGCTTCCTCGCCCTGGCCTGGGAGTCCGGCGCCCAGCCGACCGTCGTCCTCAGCAAGGCCGACCTCGTACCCGACCCCGTCGGCCTCTCGTACCTCGTCGAGGACGTCGAGACGGTCGCCCCCGGCGTCCAGGTCGTGCCCCTGAGCTCGACCACGGGGGAGGGGCTCGACGTCCTCTCCGCGATCGTCACGGGCGGGACGACCGTGCTGCTCGGCGTCTCCGGCGCCGGCAAGTCGACCCTCGCCAACGCCCTCGTCGGCGAGGACGTCATGGACGTCCAGGCCGCCCGCGACATCGACGGCAAGGGCCGGCACACCACCACCACCCGCAACCTCTTCGTCCTCCCGGCCGGAGGAGTCCTCATCGACACGCCCGGGCTGCGCGGAGTCGGCCTCTGGGACGCGGAGACCGGCGTCGGCCAGGTCTTCTCGGAGATCGAGGAACTCGCCGCGGACTGCCGCTTCCACGACTGCGCCCACGAGTCCGAGCCCGGCTGCGCGGTGGCCGCGGCGATCGAGGACGGCTCACTGCCGGTGCGCCGACTGGAGAGCTACCGCAAGCTGCTCCGCGAGAACCAGCGGATCGTCGCCAAGACCGACGCCCGGGTACGCAGCGAGATCCTCAAGGACTGGAAGCGCAAGGGCGCCGAGGGCCGCCAGGCCATGGAGATGAAGCGAGGACGCATCCGGTAGCCGGAGCGAGGGCGGGGAGGGCGGGGAGGGCCGCCCTCCCCGCCCTCCCCGCGCGAGCGCCGTGTCCGAAAACCGCGAGCCGGGGGTCGCCGGCCGTCGCACACTGGAGACGTGAAGGACGACGACACCCGCTACGAGGCGGTCAGCAGCAGGGACGCGCGGTTCGACGGAGAGTTCTTCTTCGCCGTCCGCACCACCGGCATCTACTGCCGTCCCAGCTGCCCCGCCGTCACCCCCAAACGGCAGAACGTCGCCTTCTTCCCCACCGCGGCGGCGGCCCAGGGCCACGGCTTCCGGGCCTGCCGCCGCTGCCGCCCCGACGCGGTGCCCGGCTCCGCGGCCTGGGACGTGCGCGCCGACGTCGTGGGGCGCGCCATGCGCATGATCGGCGACGGCGTCGTCGACCGCGAGGGCGTCCCCGGCCTCGCCGGACGCCTCGGCTACAGCACCCGCCAGGTGCAGCGCCAGCTCAACGCCGAGCTCGGCGCCGGGCCCGTCGCGCTCGCCCGCGCCCAGCGCGCCCACACCGCGCGACTGCTCCTCCAGACCACCGGGCTGCCGGTGACCGAGATCGCCTTCGCGGCCGGCTTCGCCAGCGTCCGCCAGTTCAACGAGACGATCCGCACCGTGTACGCCCGCACCCCCAGCGCACTGCGCGCCGAGGCGGGCAGCGGAACCGGAGCCCGCACCGCGCTCGCCGCCGGGGTGCCGCTGCGGCTCGCCCACCGCGGCCCGTACGCCGCGGGCGAGGTCTTCGACCTGCTCGCGGCCGAGGCCCTGCCCCGGGTGGAGGAGGTCGTCGGCGCCGCCGGCGCCCGCACCTACCGGCGGACCCTCCGCCTCCCGTACGGCACCGGGATCGTCTCCGTCGACGAGCGCTCCGCCGGGCGCTGGCTGGAGGCCCGGATCCACCTCACCGAGCTGCGCGACCTGACCACCGCCGTGCACCGGCTGCGCCGCCTCTTCGACCTGGACGCCGACCCGTACGCCGTCGCCGAGCGCCTCGGCGCGGCGCCCGGACTCGCCGCCGAGGTGGCCGCCCGGCCCGGCGTCCGGTCCCCGGGGACGGCCGATCCGGAGGAGTTCGCCCTGCGGACGCTGCTCGGCGCGGCCGAGTCCGACCGGGTCGTCGCGGCCCACGGCACCCCGCTGGCCACCGGCTGCGGCGGCCTCACCCACCTCTTCCCGGAGCCCCGGGCGCTGACCGGCCACCCCGTCGCGGGCCCGCTGGCCCGGGCCCTCGCCGACGGCACCGTACGCCTCGACCCCGGCGCCGACCGGGACGAGGCCCAGGCCGCCCTCGGAGAGGTCCCCGGCGTGACGGCCGGGGCCGCCGCACTGATCCGGATGCGGGCCCTCGGCGACCCGGACGTGCTCCCGGCGGGGGTGCCCGCCGCGGAGGAGTGGCGGCCGTGGCGCTCGTACGCCGCCCGCTACCTCGGGACTCCGCACCCGGCGGCTCCCGGCCGCCGCGAGGACGGCCCCCACCGGCCTTCGCGCTGAGCCCCGGAGCCACGGGGCCCGCTCCCGGCCCGGGACCCGGACCCGGAGCCGCCCGGACGGCCCCCGGCCCGGGCTCAGCCCCAGAGCACCGCCCCGGCCCAGGCCCCCACGATCAGCAGGCAGGAGAACAGCTCCACGAGCACGCTCGTGCCCGCCGCCCGCATCACCGTCCTGGTCGCCGCCCGGGCCTGGCCGTGGCCGCCCAGGCGGAGGCGTTCGGAGAGGTAGATCCCGCCCACGAAGCCGGGGATCGCGCCGACCACCGGCACCAGGACGAAGCCCAGGAGCGCGCCCGCGCCCGCGCACACCACCATCCGCCGCGTGATGCCCACCCCGCGGAAGCGCCGGGGCGGCAGCTGCCAGACGACCACCTGGGTGAGCAGCAGCAGGCCGGTCGCGGCGGCGAGCAGGATCCACGCGAGGTCGGTCCGCTCGTGCAGCGACCACCAGAGCATCGCGGCCCAGACCAGCCACGTCCCCGGCACGCCGGGGGCCAGCACCCCGAACAGGCCGAGCAGCATGACCGTCGCGACCATCAGGAGCTGCCACACACCCACGCGCCCAGGGTCCCCCAGAACCGGCGTCCGCGCAGGTCGCGGCGGGCATCCGGGTACGGCGGGGGCGTCCCGCCGTCCCGCCCGCGGCCCGCGGCGTGCCCGCCGCCCGGCAGCCGCCCCCGGCCCCCGGCCGGACCGCCGCGTCCCGCCCGCTCAGCCGCGGGCCACCCAGCCCTTCTCGTACGCGTGCCAGCCCAGCTGCAGCCGCGTCGTCACCCCCGTCAGCTCCATCAGGCCCTTCACCCGCCGCTGCACCGTCCTGAGCCCCAGATCCAGCTGCTTCGCCACGCTCGCGTCCGTCATCCCGGCGAGCAGCAGCGAGAGGATCTCCAGGTCCATCACGTCCGGACCGGGCGCCTCCTCCTCGGTGATCTGCGCGCCCGCCCCGAGTCTCAGCGGCAGCGCGTCCCGCCACACCGACTCGAACAGGCCCATCAGGGACTCCAGCAGCCCGCTCGCGTGCACCACGATCGCGGCCGGCTCCGCCCCCCGCCCCGTCAGCGGCACCATGGCCAGCGAGCGGTCCGCGACCACCAGCTTGGTGGGGACCCGGTCCGCGACCCGCACCTGCTCCTCGCGGCCGAGCGCCGCCGAGAGTTCGAGCAATCCGGTCGGCAGGGTGAGCACCTCGCGCTCCAGCACCACCCGGTAGCGCACCCCCCGCCCGGCGGCCTGCTCCTCCGCGTCGTTCTCCATGCCCGAGACCGCGATCGGCTTGCCCGTGACGAGGGCGCAGACCTCCTCCTGCGCGCCCAGCTGGAGCTGGAGGAAGCGGTGGGTGACCGCGCTCGCGCCGGTCACCACCTCCACCAGGTCGTGCACCGCGGCCTCCGCGGCGTCCGCCCGGTACTCCTCGGCCAGCAGCGCCGCCGCCAGCTCCGCCTGCTCCAGCTCGTGGCGCTGCTGGGTGAGGAGGGCACCCAGGGCCACCCCGGGCGGCGCGGCCACCCACCGGCCGGTCCTGGCGGAGGACTGCGCCGCGAGCCCCTGGGACTCCAGGCGGCGCAGGGCCCGCTCGGTGTCGAGCTCGGGCAGGGCGAGCCGGTGCGCGAGATCGGTCACCTCGGCCGCGCCCAGCGCCACCAGCGCCCGGTACGCGGACTCCTGGCGCTCGTCGAGTCCTATCGCTCCCAGCATGGATGCCCCACCCCTCGCCCCACCTCCGGCGACGCGCCCGGCGTCTTCCCGGGACGTCCACCGGAGGCATTCGTTCCGTTGGTGACCTGGCGGAAAACGGCCACGGCGTATTCCCGCCTCTCCCATCATCCCTGTACCGCCCTCACCTCTGCCAATGTGGCGCCACCGCAGCACCGACAGCTCCCGGAGACAGGTCCCTTGTGCCCTTTCCCCGGAATCAGAGGGGGAGAGCGATGCGCCCGATTTCGCGTACGGCCCCGGGGGCGGCGAACGACGCGGTCCGTCACCGCGGTCGCGCCGACCTCGGCGAGTCCGGATGGCCGTTCGGAGCCTTCCCGGTGCCCGCCGAGGAGGGGAGGTACAGCCTCGAACAGAACGTCATGAAGACCGGAAGCCGGGTCTGGGCGCGTTCCACTTCCGTCACGTCGGTGTGCGAATCCACCTCCAAGCTCGACGCGAGCGTCTATTCTCAAGGCATCCCGATTCTCTTCCCCCGGTACGACCTTCCGGAGGGCGGACTCAAGACCCTCGCCGCGACCGACGGCCGGCACATCGGCCTCACCGCGACGGGTCACGCGGGCCACACCCCCGCGGCGCTCACCTCGGCCACGCTCTCGTACTGCTACGACGGGGGCACGACCTGGACCGAAGCGCAGGTCTCTCAGCAGGGCGGCCACTGCGCCGCGACCGTGAACCACGCGGGCGCGACCGGCAGGCAGGTCACCCTGAGGCCCGAACTGACGGACGCCCACGGCGACTCCGTCACCCAGACCGTGGTCCGCGCCTACGACGTGCGCTGATCACGCCGGTCCGCCGGGCGTCCTTCCCGTGGGGGGTGGGGCCGCCCGGCGGACCACCCCTTTCCGGCGACGGTTTTCCCGATGTCCCGTTTTCGGGCGCCCCGTGCGGTGGACAATAAGGGCATGACTCAGCAGGGGGACGACGACTGGTGGGACGAGCTCTACGACGAGTCGGCGCCGGACACGGCCCCGACGCCGTCGGGTGACACCCTCGACGACCGCTTCACCACGGCGACCCGGGTCACCACGGGCCCGCCGGACACGGCGCCCCCGGACACCGGGCCGCCGCCACCGGACCCGGGGCCCCTCGTGCCTCCCCGGGCACCCGACCCACGGGCCACGACGGCCGTCCCCGTCCCGGCGCCCCCGCCCGCACCCCCCGTCGCCGACGCGCCACCCGTCCCGGCGCGGGCCCCCGGGCCGCCCCCGCCGCCCGCACCCGCCGCACCCCCGGTGCCCGGACGGGCGCCCTGGGAGGCGCGGCAGGAAGGACCGCAGACCTTCCCCGCGCCCCCGCCCCCGCCCCCGCCGCCCGCCGAAGCCCCCGCCGTCCCGGCGCCGGACGCGCCGGAGGAGACCGAGCTCGTGCCGGACCCCGCCGACGGCGAGGACGACCCGGCCGCCGCCCCCCACGCATCCGTGCCCCGGCCCCGTACCGGATACGTCGGGAGCCGGCCGCCCACCTACGAGGCCGAGCCCACCGCCCTGCCCGTCGCCCGGCCCGGCGAGCTCGGCGAACTGGTCGCCGACACCGTGCTCGACGGAGCCCGCTACGGCACCTGCACCCTGCGAGCCGCCTCCGTCCGCGGCGACTCCGCCCGCTACCGGGGCGAGCCCCGCCGCGACGCCCTGCTCACCGCGCGCTTCGGCCACGACGAGACCGCGCTCGTGCTCGTCGCCGTCGCCGCCGGCTCGCGCGCCGCCGAGGACGCCCACCTCGCCGCCGCCGACGCCTGCCGGTGGATCGCCGAGGCCGTCTGCCGCAGCCACGCCCGGCTCTCCGAGGACATCAGATCCGGCCGCCGCGGGGACCTCAAGTCGGGACTGCACCGACTCACCGACCGCACCTACGGCCGGCTCCGGGCCCGCGCAGCCGAACGGGGCCTCGCCCCCGACGAGTACACCGCGACCCTCCGGTGCCTGCTCGTCCCGGCCGACCCCGACTGCCGCACCCGTGTCTTCTTCGGCATCGGCGGCGGCGGTCTCTTCCGGCTCCGCGACGGCTCCTGGCAGGACATCGAACCGCTCCTGCCCGAACCGGCCGCCGTCACCGGCGCCCCCGTCCTGGGCTTCGGCTCGCCGCCCCCGCCGGACACCGCCTCCGAGACCGAGGAGGGAGACCGGCTCACCATGGACCTCGGCATCACCACCGCGCCCGGGCCGCTCGTCGAGGAGCCCGTGCCGCCGCCCGCCGAGCCGTTCCGCTTCCGCGCCTCCGTCGCCCGCCCCGGCGACACCCTGCTCCTCGCCTCCCCCGGCCTCGCCGAACCGATGCGCGGGGAGCCCGCTCTCGCCCGCGAGCTCGCCACCCGCTGGGCCGACGCCCAGGCGCCCGGACTGGCCGCGTTCCTCGCCGACACCCAGCTGAGGGTGACCGGCTACGCCGACGACCGCACGGGGGTGGGTGTCTGGGAGGCGTAGGCCCCCTCACCGGACTACACGGGCCCGACCGGCAGGAGCCGGAGGAGACGGCCTAGTCCACCGGGCGCGACCCGCCGGGTCGTGGGTTGATGGAGGCATGGCCAAACAGAACGTGGCGGAGCAGTTCGTCGACATCCTCGTCCGCGCGGGCGTCCGGCGCATGTACGGCGTCGTCGGCGACAGCCTGAACCCGGTCGTCGACGCGATCCGCCGCACCCCCTCGCTCGACTGGATCCAGGTGCGGCACGAGGAGGTCGCCGCCTTCGCCGCCGGCGCCGAGGCCCAGATCACCGGAGACCTCGCCGCCTGCGCCGGCTCGTGCGGCCCCGGGAACCTGCACCTGATCAACGGCCTGTACGACGCGCACCGTTCGATGGCGCCGGTGCTCGCGCTCGCCTCGCAGATCCCGTCGAGCGAGATCGGCCTGGGCTACTTCCAGGAGACGCACCCGGACCGGCTGTTCAGCGAGTGCAGCCACTACAGCGAACTCATCTCCAGCCCGGAGCAGATGCCCCGGCTGCTGCACACCGCGATCCAGCACGCCGTCGGCCGCGGGGGCGTCGGCGTGGTCGCGCTGCCCGGTGACGTCGCCGCCCGGCCCGCCCCGGCGAAGGCGGCGCAGACCGCGCTGGTCACCTCCCGGCCGACCGTCCGCCCGGGGGACGCCGAGGTCGACGCCCTGGTCCGGATGATCGACGAGGCGGACCGGGTGACGCTCTTCTGCGGCAGCGGGACCGCCGGGGCGCACGCCGAGGTCATGCAGTTCGCCGAGCGGATCAAGTCGCCGGTCGGGCACGCCCTGCGCGGCAAGGAATGGATCCAGTACGACAACCCGTACGACGTCGGCATGAGCGGGCTGCTCGGGTACGGCGCCGCGTACGAGGCCACCCACGAGTGCGACCTGCTGATCCTGCTCGGCACCGACTTCCCGTACAACGCCTTCCTGCCCGACGACGTGAAGATCGTGCAGGTGGACGTCCGGCCCGAGCACCTCGGGCGCCGCTCCCGCCTCGACCTGGCCGTCTGGGGCGACGTCCGCGAGACCCTGCGCTGCGTGGCCCCCCGTGTCCGACCCAAGGCCGACCGGCGCTTCCTCGACAAGATGCTGAAGAAGCACGCGGACGCCCTCGAAGGCGTCGTCCGCGCCTACACCCGCAAGGTCGAGAAGCACGTCCCCGTCCATCCCGAGTACGTGGCCTCCGTGATCGACGAACTCGCCGACCAGGACGCCGTGTTCACGGTCGACACCGGCATGTGCAACGTCTGGGCGGCTCGCTACCTCAGCCCCAACGGGCAGCGCAGGATCATCGGTTCGTTCAGCCACGGCTCGATGGCGAACGCGCTGCCGCAGGCCATCGGCGCGCAGTTCACCGACCGGAACCGCCAGGTCGTCTCGCTCTCCGGCGACGGCGGGTTCTCCATGCTGATGGGCGACTTCCTCACGCTCGTGCAGTACGACCTGCCGGTCAAGGTGATCGTCTTCAACAACTCCTCGCTCGGCATGGTGGAGCTGGAGATGATGGTCTCCGGACTGCCCTCGTACGGAACGACGAACAAGAACCCGGACTTCGCGGCCATCGCCCGCGCCGCCGGAGCCCACGGCGTGCGGGTCGAGAAGCCCAAGCATCTGGCGAGCGCCCTGAAGGAGGCCTTCCGGCACAAGGGCCCGGCCCTCGTGGACGTGGTCACCGACCCCAACGCGCTGTCCATCCCGCCGAAGATCAGCGCCGACATGGTGACCGGCTTCGCCCTCTCCGCCGGAAAGATCGTCCTGGAGGGCGGGGTGGGCCGGATGCTCCAGATGGCCCGCTCCAACCTGCGCAACGTGCCCCGGCCCTGAGGGCATGCGGGGGATGTGGCGGGGCATGCATCCCGTGAGCCTGTTCGACGCGATCTGTGGGTGGGGGATATGGCCGGGGAGGCACGACAGCCGACTCAACTGCTCAGAAAGCTGGGATGCGCGGATCTCACCGCGGTGCCGGAGGTGCGGCACGCGTTACGCGAACTGCTGGGGCAGTGGGGCGGGCCCGGCGCCTCGGACGTGGCGGAACTGCTCACCAGCGAGCTGGTGACCAACGCCCTGGTCCACACCGGGCACGGGGCCGTGGTCACGGCGACGGTCGTGCCCGAGCAGCTGCGGGTCGAGGTCCGCGACTTCGTCCCCGGCCTGGAGCAGCCGCACGTACCGCCCGCCGACGACGGTACGCACGGCAGGGGCCTCATCCTGGTGGACGCCCTGGCCGACTCCTGGGGGGTCGACGACCACGAGGTGGGCAAGGTGGTCTGGTTCGAACTGAACGGCGGGGCCGCCTGAGGGGGCGGCCCCGCCGTTCGCGGTGGACGGAGCGGTCGCTCAGCCGAACTGCTGCTCCAGGTCCTTGAGCTTGCGCTCCAGGGAGTCGAGACGGGGCAGCGCCTGGGTGTCGTCCTCCGCGGTGAGATCCACCGTCCGGGACTCCCCGGTCGCGGTGTCACGACCGCGGACGGGGCGGAGGGAGGGCCGGGGTCGAAGCGGCAGTTGTCCCGGATCCGCTATGGCCGGTTCCGCGACGGCGGCCTGCACGGAGGCCGTCGCGGAACCCGTGCCCGAGCCGGTGCCGGAGCCCGGACCCGGGCCCGTACCGGCGCCCGAGGTGGCGTTGAGCGCCGCCATCTCCACCTGGCGGCCGCCGCCCCTGCCGAGCCCGAAGGCGCGGTGCTGGCGGTTGATCGCCTTCAGCCGGGCCCGGTCGAGCTTGACCTGGTCGCGCCGGCGGATCCGGTTCTGCTCCTTCTCGCGCCGGTCCTCGCGCACCTCGTCCACGGCCTCGTCCAGAGTCCGTACGCCCTCCAGCAGCATCAGCGACCAGGCGGCGAACGTCTCCCGGGGCGCCCGCATCCACCGCACGATCCGGATCTGGGGCAGCGGGCGGGGCACCAGGCCCTGCTCGCGCAGCGCGGCCCTGCGGGTCTGCTTGAGCGCCCGGTCGAACAGGACCGCGGCCGAGAGCGACATCCCCGCGAAGAACTGCGGTGCCCCGTCGTGGCCCAGGCCGCGCGGAGCGTGCACCCAGTTGAACCAGGCCGCCGCGCCCGCGAACAGCCAGACGAGCAGGCGCGACCCGAGGGCCGCGTCGCCGTGGCTGGCCTCGCGGACCGCGAGCACCGAGCAGAACATCGCGGCGCCGTCGAGGCCGAAGGGGACGAGGTACTCCCAGCCCCCGGTGAGGTTGAGGTTCTGCCGGCCGAAGCCGACCAGGCCGTGGAAGGAGAGCGCCGCGGCGACCGCGGCACAGCAGAAGAGGAGCACGTAGGAAGCGGTGCCGTACACCGCCTCCTTGCGTCTGCGGCGCTCCTCGCTGCGTTCCCAGGAGTCCTCGGCCGCGGCCTGGTCACCGGCGCGCTTCCCGCGCGCGAGCACCGCCACCGCCGTCAGGACTCCGGCCACCATGACGCCGCCCGGAAGCAGCCAGTCCAGCGATATGTCGGTCAGTCTCATGCGGTGTCCCTTGCATCGCAGTAGGGCGTTTGGCGGCCCATACTGGCCGACCCCGCGGGGCGCTCAAGGGGTTTCCGGGCAAGAGCACGCCATCGGGGCGCCACGACCTACGAATAGGTGCGATCTGGTCGAACGCCCATACAAGGGAGGGGCTTTGGGTTCGATTCACGCCACCCCTCCGGGTGGTGTGACCACCCGGGAGGCTCAGGCCGTCGCCGCGAGCCGCCGGACCCGCTCGGCGTCGCAGGTACGGGGACAGGTCAGACAGGTGTCCTCGGGCCGCAGGGTGTAGAAGAAGCAGCAGGTCGCCCGGTCGCGCGTGGCGCGCGGAGCGCCGTCCGGACCCGCGGTGCCGGGCAGCTCGCGGAAGCCCGCCGCGCCCGCGTAGGGCTTGTACGGCTTGGCGGTGCCCGGCATGAGGAGGTCGAGCTCCGCCATCGCCCGCCGCTCCTCGTCGAACAGGGTGCCGACGTACCAGAGGCCCTCGACGATCTCGTCCGTGGCCATCCCCCACAGGGCGCGGCGGCCGCGCCGCATCCGGGAGCCGAAGCCGTCGAGGATCGCCTCGAAGTGCTCGGCGAGCGAGGACCGGACCTCGGCCCGCAGGGCGTCCTCGTCGGCGACCACCCGGGCGCCCGGCAGGGACGCGGCGGGGTCGTCGGGCAGGCAGGCGAACTCCTCCACCCGGACGGCCAGCCGGCCGAGCGCCCGCTGGAACGACACGTTCCGTGCGGGCAGCCGGGGCACCCTGCGGTCCAGGAACCAGGGGACGGTGACGAGCAGGCAGGCGGGCCAGGCGTACCGGTGCAGCCCGAAGCTCGCGACGACGTCGGGGCGGGCCTGGGTGCCGTAGTCGCGCAGGACCTGCGCGTTGTCCCAGGCGAGGAAGGCGTCGAGGTCGGGGCCGCCGGCCTCGAGGTCCTCCGCGCCGACCCAGCCCGCGCCGCGCGGCAGCGGCTCGCCGTGGGCGTGTTCCTCTATCCGGAGATGGGGGAAGACCTCGGCGAGCCGGGCGTAGGAGGCCGCGACGGGCGAGGCCGGGGCGGCGGGCAACAGGGCGGGGACGGTCATACGGACCACCGAATCGCGAGCGGTGAAAGGTTAGCCTTACCTTACCCGATCCGGGGTCGCCTCTCACCACCGGGCCCTCACCGGCGAGGCAGTCCTCACACCCCCGATGCGGTTCCGTTCGCCTATGGTGCACAGGGGGACCCGCGCGACGCGAGCCGGGCCCGGCGAGAGGTCGCAGGAGGACCCGGGTGGAGCAGGGCGCAGCGCGCGAGCGGGCGACGGAGGATCCGTCCCCGCCCCACGGCGACCCCGCCAGGGATCCCGAGGGGCCCGCCCGGGTGCCCGGGCAGACCCGGGGAGCCGGGCGGGCCGCCGGGGGCGCCCACCGGTGCTCCGACGGCGCCCGGGGCGAGCACACCCACGGCGGCCCGGGCGCCGCGGGCACGCCCCCCGCCCCCGCGCAGGACCCCCTCTCCCTCCCCGCCCCCGCCGCCGGCCCCCGCGTCGTCCGGCACTCCGTCCGCGGGCAGATCCTCGACGCGCTCCGCACCGCCCTCGTCGGCGGCGAGCTCGTCCCCGGCGAGGTGTACTCCGCCCCCGCCCTCGGCGAACGGTTCGGCGTCTCGGCCACCCCGGTCCGCGAGGCCATGCAGCGCCTGGCCGTCGAGGGCGCCGTCGAGGTCGTGCCCAACCGCGGCTTCCGCGTCACCGAGCGGACCCCCCGCGAACTCGCCGAACTCGCCGAGGTCCGCGCGCTCATCGAGGTCCCCGTCATGCTGCGGCTCGCCCGCACGGTCCCCGCCGCCCGCTGGGCCGAGCTCCGCCCGGTCGCCGAGGCCACCTCGACCGCCGCGGCCCGGGGCGACCGCGCCCATTACGCCGAGGCCGACCGGGCCTTCCACCGGGCCGTGCTCTCCCTCGCGGGCAACGAGCAGCTCCTCACCGTGGCCGACGACCTCCACCGCCGCTCCCAGTGGCCGCTGATCAGCGCGCCGGTGGTCCGCCACGGCGTGCTGGTGGCCGACGCGGCCGAGCACACCGCCCTGCTCGACGCCCTGATCGCCCAGGACCTGACGGTCGTGGAGTCCCTCGTCCGGGAGCACTTCACCGGCCTGAACCCCTGACGCCCCACCGCCCGCCGGGACGCCCGGCCCGGCCGGGCGGAGCCCCGCGAAAGCTCCTCGAAGGCCGTCCTCGCGACGGGCGGTCCCGGGGGGCCCGCGCCCACTAAGGTCGAGGGCGACAGCCGCCCGTACCGCGTCGCCCGTGAGGTGCCCCATGCCGTCCGCGACCCCGTCCCCTGCGGACGGAGGCCGACCCGTCACCGGTACGGAGACCGAGGCCACCGCCCTGCTCGGCTGGCTCACCGATCCCGAGGCGCCGCGGCTCTGCCTGGTCACCGGCGCACCCGGCAGCGGCAAGACGGCTCTGCTCGGCTGGTTCGCCAAGCACGGCCCGCGGGCCGGCCGCCCGCGCCGCCGCACGGCCCGCGTCCTCGTCCCGCTGGCCGGGCAGAGCGCCCTCGGCGCGACCTGGACGATCGCCGACCGCCTCGGCGTGGTGGCGCGGTCGCCCGGCGACCTCGTCCACGCCCTCGCCACCAGTGAGGCCCGGCCCGCCGGGCGCGCCGTCCTCCTCCTCACCGATCTGCACGCCGCCGCCGAACCCGCCGCGCTCACCGACCTCATCGCCGAGCTCGCCGGCGTCGGCCGGGTGCGTCTCGTGGTCGAGGCCCGCAGCGGCACCCCGGCCCCCGCGGCCCTGCGCACCGACCGGCGGGTCGCCGTCGTGGACCTCGACGGCGACACCGAGGCCCCCGGCACCGGCGCCCCCGAGCGGAACCGCCCGCTGCCCGACCTCTCCGACCCGGTGGCCGTCTGCACGGCCGACCCGCTGCTCGTCACCACCGCGTACGTCACCGGAGCGGCCGCCGCCGGACTCCCCGGCACCCTCGACGGCCCCGAGGAACCCGCCCGGCCCGGCGAGAGCGCCGCCGAGGACCACGGCGGGCTGCGGGCCGCCTGGATGCGGGCCGGTCAGTCCCTCTGTCGCGAACAGGCCCCGGCGGAACGGGCGTTGGTGCTGCTTTCGGCCCTCGGCGACGGCGCCGACCCCCGACTGCGCCCCGCGCTCGCGGAGCTCGCGCAGGACTCGCCCTGGCGGCTCCGCTGGGCCCGGCACCGCGGCGACCTCACCCCGCCCTGGCCGGGACCCGTGACCGTCCTCGGCGCGGCGGGCGGACCGCTGGAGGGGACGCTCCTGGTGGGCGACCGCACCGGCGCCGTCCGGCTGCTCCACGAGGCCGACGCGAGCCCGGCGGGCCGCCTCGCCCACACCGTGCCCGGCCGGGTCACCGCGCTCGCCCCCGCGCCGGACGGCACGGTGCTGCTCCTGGACGACCGCGGCAGGCTGCACACCGTACGGGGGACGGCGCCGCGGGCCCCGTACCTGGAGCGGCTGACCGAGGCCGTCTCGGCGACCCTGGCCCGGCACCCGGGCACGGCCCTCGCGGCGATCGCCGGTTCCGTGGTGGTGGGGGACCGGCTCGGCTCCGTCCACGCGTTCGGCCTGCGGGGTCTGCACCAGGCCGCCTCGCACAGCGGCCGGGTCGCGGCGGTCGCGGCGGTGGACTCCGAGGCGCCGTTCGTCTGCTCCGGAGGCGTCGACGGGACCGTCCGGCTCTGGACCCCAGGCCGCGACCCGCGCCCCGAGCCGCTCGCCGAACGGTCCTCGCCGGTGGTCGCCCTGCACGCGACGGAGACCCCGCACGGCCCGCTGGTCGCCGTCGCCTGGGGCGACGGCCTCGTCCAGCTGCACCGCCCGGAGGGCGGCCCGACGCTCTCGTTCCGCCCGGGCCCCCCGGTCCGCGCGGTCGCCGTCACCGGCGCCGGCTCGCTGCTCGTCGGAACCGACGAGAGCCTGGTGTGCCTGGCGCCGCGCCGCTTCCGTCCCTGAGGGCCCGTCACCGGGCCCTCAGGGAGCACGGCTCAGGTGGCCGGCTGCGGCGTCAGCTGGCTCGCGAGCCAGGTGGGCACCCCGCCCAGGAGACGGAAGAGCCGCCGCGCCTCGGCGCGCAGCCGCCCCGCCTCCGGCTCCGTCTCGGTGGTGGCGAGGGCGGTGAGGGCCGGGGCCGTGCCGACCAGATAGCCCAACTCCTCCCGGATCCGCAGCGACTCGGCGAAGCCGTGCCGGGCCTCCGCCAACTCGCCCTCCCGCAGGGCGAGTCCGGCCAGATGCCGCCAGGTGGAGGAGAGCAGCAGCGAGTCCCCCTGCGCGGTCGCCCCGGCGTGCGCCCTGCGGTACGCGGCATGGGCGGCCTGCGGGGAGTCGCCGAGGTTCTGCGCGATGAGCCCCCGGCGCAGGTCGAGCAGCGGTCTGCCCTCGGCGGACGGGGAGATCAGCGCGGCCGCCCGGCCCAGGGCCATGCGCGCCTCGTCGGCGCGGTCGCGCACCCCCAGGAGCGTCGACGCGTAGGCCAGATAGCCGCGTTCGCAGGCGGCGGCCCCGCGCTCCTCGTCGGTGCCGGCCACCGCCTCGGCCGCCCGGAGCGCCTCCTCCGCGTCGGCCCAGCCCTGTTCCGTGTAGAGGCAGCGCTCGATCAGCAGCGCGGCCCGTTCGAGTGCGGCGGCCGGTTCGGTGGCGTGGGGCGCGAGGAGCGCGGCCGCGTCCGTCCAGCAACCCCGGGAGCGGAGCCGCCATATGGCGGTCTCCACGGGAGTCTCCTTGCCGTAGGCGAGGGACGGATCTTCGCCGCCCCTTGATTCGGAACCAGACATGGCGGTATCCGCCACATTGCCCTCCCCGAGCGCGCCATTGAGCTGTTGAGTGAGACCCGCATCTCAGCACGAAGGGGAGTACCTGGCCAAGGGGTCAGGTGAAAGATTTCACAAGACACCGGTACCCCGGGCCCCCACCGCCCCGGCCGCGGCCGACGGGCCGTCAGATCGCCGCCGGGCCCGCGATCAGGCCCCGGCGGGAGCCCGCGGGCCGCCCCGGCCGGCGGCCCCCGCCGGCCCGGACGTCACTCCACCGGACTCGCCCGAACGGGTGAGGCCGCGTGCGGCGCCCGGGGTCATCCGATCAGCTCATCCGCAGCGCGAGGAAGAAGTCGAGCTTGTCCTCCAGGCGGGACAGGTCACGGCCGGTGAGCTGCTCGATCCGTCCCACGCGGTACCGCAGCGTGTTCACGTGCAGGTGCAGCCGGGTCGCACAGCGCGTCCAGGAGCCGTCGCAGTCCAGGAAGGCCTCCAGGGTCGGGATCAGCTCCGCGCGGTGCCGGCGGTCGTAGTCACGCAGCGGGTCCAGCAGCCGGGCCGTGAACGCGCGCCGGACGTCGTCCGGGACGAACGGCAGCAGCAGCACGTGCGAGGCCAGCTCGTGGTGGCCGGCCGCGCAGACCCGGCCCGGACGGGCCGCGGCCACCCGGCGGGCGTGCCGCGCCTCCTCCAGCGCCCCGCGCAGGCCCTCCGCGGAGTGCACGGCGGCGCTGACCCCGAGGGTGAGCCGCCCGTCGTCGGCGAGACCCGCCGACAGCGGAGCGCGTACGGCCGCGAGCAGGGCGTCCGCGTGCAGGCCCAGCGCCGTCGCCGGAGCCTCGTCCTCGCTGTCCGGCAGCGGGCCCGCGGCCAGCGGCACCAGCGCGATGGCCTCGTCGCCGGTGTGCGCGACGGCGATCCGGTCGGCGGACTCGGCGCCGATGGTCCCCGGGTCGACGAGGATCTCCTCCAGGAGCGCCTGGGCGACCGGCCCGGCGTCCAGGGCCGTGCCCTGACCGGCCTCCTGCTCCCACTCGACCCTGGCGACGACCACCTGCCAGTGCGGGGCCGTACCGAGCCCGGGCAGCAGCACCGGGGCGGCCACCCGCAGCCTGGCCGCGATCTCGGCGGGCGCGGCGCCCGTCTGCACCAGTTCCAGGACCTCCTGCGCGAGCCGGCGCCGGACCGTGCGGGCCGCGTCGCGCCGGTCCCGCTCGACGGCGATCAGCTGGGTGACGCCCTGGAGCAGGTCGAGCCGGGCGGCCGGCCAGTCCCCGGCGTCCGCCTCGACGGCCAGCAGCCAGTCCGAGAGGACCGTCTCGCGCACGTCGCGGGACGCGGGGGCGGCGCCCCGGCCGGTGTTGCGGATCGGGAACAGCGAGTACGCCGTTCCGCCGGTGCTGAGCCGGTGCGGACCGCGCCGGCCGGTCCGGGTGGCGGCGAGGTGCTCACCGGCCAGCGTGGCGGCGAGCGGGGCCGGGAGGGGCTCGCCCGCGCCCGCGATCTGGCGGCCGGTGGGGGACAGGACCCAGGCCCGCAGGTCCAGGTCGGAGCCGAGCAGGTCCAGGACCACCTCGGGCCCGCCGCCTGCGGGCCCCGAGGTCATGAGCCGCCGGTGCCGGTCGACGACGGCCGCCAGGTCGCCGGCCCGCTCGCCGGAGACCTGTCGAACAACGTGTTCGGTGATCGTCGCGAATGCAACGGTCTCGTTCACCGCGAAGAGCGGCAGACGATGGCGTGAACACGCCTCTACGAGATCGTCGGGAATGTCGCCGAGCTCCGCCTCGCCCGCCGCCAGCGCGGCGACCCCGGCCGAGGCCAGGATCCGGACGAAAGGCTCGGCGTCGGCCGGCTCCCGCAACCAGGCGAGCCCGGTGAGCACCAGCTCGCCGCCGGACAGGTACCGGCTGGGGTCCTTCAGATCCGTGGTCATCACGCCGCGGACGGTGCGGTCCAGCTCGTCGTCGCCACCGAGCAGGCGCAGCCCGAGCGCGTCGTGTTCCAGCAGTGCGCGCAGCCGCATCGTGTCGCCGCCGTTCCTTCGTCAGTGGGTGGTGGAGGTGTCGCGTTGTCGACGGTGGCGTGGTGCCACCGTTTCCGGGGGAAAACAGCGAGGTGACTGTTCCCCGCCTTTCGTTCGAATCTACAAGACGACGGCGGGACCCAGCCAACTCCTTCATGTTTTCGGTGACTGCACCGGGCGATCGTGGGCTTGTGTACTAGGCCACACACCGCGTGAACAGCACATGAACGTGAAGTCGAGGACCGGCCGTCCCCCCGGAACCCTGCGCACGACCCCCGATCACCAGAATCACTAGAAGAGAGCCACCATGGACTTCCTTCGCCCCGCCAGCTGGGAGGAGGCGCTCGCCGCCAAGGCAGAGCACCCCACGGCCGTGCCCCTTTCGGGTGGCACGGACGTCATGGTCGAGATCAACTTCGACCACCGGCGGCCCGAGTACCTCCTGGACCTGAACCGCATCGAGCTGCTGCGCGAGTGGGAGGTGGGCGAGGAGAACGTCCGCCTCGGCGCCGCCGTTCCGTACACCCAGATCATGGAGAACCTGCGGGCCGAGCTGCCGGGCCTGGCGCTCGCCTCGCACACCGTCGCCTCCCCGCAGATCCGCAACCGCGGCGGCGTCGGGGGCAACCTCGGCACCGCCTCGCCCGCCGGTGACGCCCACCCGGCCCTGCTCGCCGCGGGCGCCGAGGTCGAGGTCGAGTCGGTGCGCGGCAGCCGCTTCATCCCGATCGACGAGTTCTACACGGGCGTGAAGCGCAACGCGCTGCAGCCCGACGAGCTCATCAAGACCGTCCACATCAAGAAGGCGGACGGCCCCCAGCAGTACTCCAAGGTCGGAACCCGCAACGCGATGGTCATCGCCGTCTGCGCCTTCGGCCTGGCCCTGCACCCGGAGACCCGGACCGTGCGCACCGGCATCGGCTCGGCCGCGCCCACCCCGATCCGCGCCAAGGAGGCCGAGGCCTTCCTGAACGCCGCGCTGGAAGAGGGCGGCTTCTGGGACAACGGCAAGATCATCACCCCGTCGATCGCGAAGCAGTTCGCCGACCTCTGCTCGGGCGCCGCCAACCCGATCGACGATGTCCGAGGCACCGCCAAGTACCGCCGCCACGCCGTCGGCATCATGGCCCGCCGCCAGCTCGGCTGGACCTGGGAGCAGTACCGCGGCACCGGCCGCCCGCTTGAGGGAGCTGCATAAACATGCGCGTCAATTTCACGGTCAACGGACGTCCGCAGGAAGCCGACGACGTCTGGGAGGGCGAGTCGCTCCTCTACGTCCTGCGTGAGCGGATGGGGCTCCCGGGCTCCAAGAACGCCTGCGAGCAGGGCGAGTGCGGTTCCTGCACGGTCCGCCTCGACGGGGTGCCGGTCTGTTCGTGTCTGGTCGCCGCCGGTCAGGTCGAGGGCCGCGAGGTCGTCACCGTCGAGGGTCTGGCGGACTACTCCCAGCACCGCGAGGACGCCCACCCGGGCGGTGCCTGCGGCACCGGCGGCTGCGGCACCAGCCTCGACTCCGCGAAGAAGTGGCAGGCCAAGCCGGCCGACTCGCAGACCGGTGAGGGCGTGCGGCTCTCCCCGATCCAGCAGGCGTTCATCGACGCGGGCGCCGTCCAGTGCGGCTTCTGCACCCCGGGTCTCCTGGTCGCGGCCGACGAGCTCCTGGAGCGCCAGAGCGACCCGTCCGACCAGGACATCCGTGAGGCCCTCTCCGGCAACCTCTGCCGGTGCACGGGCTACGAGAAGATCCTCGACGCGGTCCGCCTCGCGGCCGCCCGTCAGGGAGAGGCGGTCTGACGATGGCCCAGAACACGCGCACCGCTCCGGCGGGCACCCCCACCAACGTCACCCAGAACCACACCAAGGGCGGCATCGGCGAGTCCACGCTCCGCCCCGACGGCACCCTCAAGGTCACCGGCGAGTTCGCGTACTCCTCGGACATGTGGCACGAGGACATGCTGTGGGGCCAGACGCTCCGCTCCACCGTCGCGCACGCCGAGATCGTCTCCATCGACATCTCCGAGGCCCTCGCGATGGCCGGCGTGTACGCCGTCCTCACGTACGACGACCTGCCGGCCGAGATGAAGAACTACGGTCTGGAGATCCAGGACACCCCCGTCCTGGCCAACGGCCGGGTACGCCACCACGGCGAGCCGGTGGCCCTGGTCGCCGCCGACCACCCGGAGACCGCGCGCCGCGCGGCCGCCAAGATCAAGATCGACTACCGGGAGCTGCCGCTCGTCACCGACGAGGCGTCCGCCCTCGCCGAGGACGCGCCGCTGATCCACGAGGGCCGCGACGACCACCACTCCGGTCACGTCCCGCACCCGAACATCGTGCACCGCCAGCCGATCATCCGCGGCAACGCGGACGAGGCCGCCAAGAAGGCCGACGTCATCGTCACCGGCGAGTACACCTTCGGCATGCAGGACCAGGCCTTCCTCGGCCCGGAGTCCGGCCTCGCCGTGCCCTCCGAGGACGGCGGTGTCGACCTCTACGTCGCCACCCAGTGGCTGCACTCGGACCTCCAGCAGATCGCCCCCGTCCTCGGCCTGCCCGAGGAGAAGGTGCGCATGACGCTCTCCGGCGTCGGCGGTGCCTTCGGCGGTCGCGAGGACATCTCGATGCAGATCCACGCCTGCCTGCTGGCGCTGCGCACCGGCAAGCCGGTCAAGATCGTCTACAACCGCTTCGAGTCCTTCTTCGGCCACGTGCACCGTCACCCGGCGAAGCTCTGGTACGAGCACGGGGCCACCAAGGACGGCAAGATCACGCACATGAAGTGCCGGATCGTGCTGGACGGCGGCGCCTACGCCTCGGCCTCCCCGGCCGTCGTCGGCAACGCCTCCTCCCTCTCGGTCGGCCCGTACGTCATCGACGACGTCGAGATCGAGGCCGTCGCGCTCTACACGAACAACCCGCCGTGCGGCGCGATGCGCGGCTTCGGCGCGGTCCAGGCGTGCTTCGCCTACGAGGCGCAGATGGACAAGCTCGCGGCGAAGCTGGGCATGGACCCGGTGGAGTTCCGCCAGCTGAACGCGATGGAGCAGGGCACGATCATGCCGACCGGCCAGGTCGTCGACTCGCCGGCCCCGGTCGCCGAGCTGCTCCGCCGGGTCAAGGCCCGCCCGATGCCGCCGGAGCAGCAGTGGCTCGCCGCCGGTGAGCAGGCGGACGTCCGCGCGCTGCCGGGCGGTCTGTCCAACACCACGCACGGCGAGGGCGTCGTCCGAGGCGTCGGCTACGCGGTCGGCATCAAGAACGTCGGCTTCTCCGAGGGCTTCGACGACTACTCGACCGCCCGGGTGCGACTCGAGGTCATCAACGGCGAGCCCGTCGCCATGGTCCACACGGCCATGGCGGAGGTCGGCCAGGGCGGTGTCACCGTCCACGCGCAGATCGCCCGCACGGAGCTCGGCGTCACCCAGGTGACGATCCACCCGGCCGACACCCAGGTCGGTTCCGCCGGCTCGACGTCCGCCTCCCGGCAGACGTACATGACCGGTGGCGCGGTGAAGAACACCTGCGAGAAGGTGCGCGAGGCCGTTCTGGAGATCGGCCGCCGCAAGTTCGGCTCTTACCACCCGGCGTGGGCCACCGCCGAGCTCCTGCTGGAGAACGGCAAGGTCGTCACCGACGGCGGCGAGGTCCTGGCGGACCTGGCGGACGTCCTGGAAGGCGAGGCCGTCGACCAGGAGCACGAGTTCCGGCACCGCCCGACCGTCGCGTTCGACCTGGTCACCGGCCAGGGCGACGGCCACGTCCAGTACACCTTCGCCGCGCACCGCGCGGTCGTGGAGGTGGACACCGAGCTCGGCCTGGTCAAGGTCATCGAGCTCGCGACCGCCCAGGACGTCGGCAAGGCGCTCAACATGCTCTCCGTGGTCGGCCAGATCCAGGGTGGCACCACCCAGGGCCTGGGCGTCGCGGTGATGGAAGAGATCATCGTGGACCCGAAGACCGCGAAGGTGCGCAACCCCTCCTTCACGGACTACCTGATCCCGACGATCCTCGACACGCCGACCATCCCGGTCGACGTACTCGAACTGGCCGACCCCAACGCGCCGTACGGCCTGCGGGGGCTCGGCGAGGCCCCGACCCTGTCGTCCACCCCGGCCGTCCTCGCGGCGATCCGGAACGCGACGGGCCTGGAGCTCAACAAGACGCCGGTCCGCCCCGAGGCGCTCACCGGCACCCTCTAGGACTCTCCGGGCGGTGCGTGCCTCCCAGGAACGTCACACTTCCCAGCCCGCGCCGCCCGGAGCGACCCCCAGCAGGACCCGCTCCACCAGCAGGACCAGCAGGACCAGCAGTACCGATACACCCCCGTTCGTCTCGGGCCGTCCCCCGGGTCGTGCAGCCCACGCAGCATCCCAAATCCCGCAACTTCAGCAGATACGAAGTCCTTCGAAGTCTGACGCGGGTGCCCCTTTGAACCTTGGGAGTAGGCCCCATGACCCAGTCGTCTGTGGAGCCCAAGACCGCTTCGGAGGACGCGGGCTCCGGCTCGAACGTCCCCGCCGGCCGTTCTTGGCTCGACCGGTACTTTCACATCTCGGAGAGAGGATCCACCGTCGCGACGGAGATCCGCGGCGGCGTCACCACCTTCATGGCGATGGCGTACATTCTCCTGCTCAACCCCCTGATCCTCGGCGGCAAGGACGTGGACGGCAACGTCCTCAGCCAGCCCGCCCTCATCACCGCGACCGCGCTCGCCGCCGCCGTGACCACCCTGCTCATGGGCTTCTGGGGCAAGGTCCCGCTCGCCCTCGCAGCCGGTCTCAGCGTCTCCGGCGTGCTGTCCTCGCAGGTCATCGCCGTCATGACCTGGCCGCAGGCCATGGCCATGTGTGTGGCCTACGGTGTGGTAATCTGTCTCCTGGTGGTCACCGGCCTCCGCGAGATGATCATGAATGCGATCCCGTTGGCGATCAAGCACGCGATCACCATCGGCATCGGTCTCTTCATCGCGCTCATCGGCTTCGTCAAGGCGGGCTTCGTCCACGAGAACCCGTCGCCCGGCGGCGGCCCGGTCGTCCTCGGCCCGGCCGGTGAGCTGGCCGGCTGGCCCGTGCTCATCTTCGCCTTCACGCTGCTCCTGATCTTCGCGCTCCAGGCCCGCAACGTGCCCGGCGCCATCCTGATCGGCATCGTGGCGGGCACCGTCATCGCCGCCATCGTCAACGCCGTCGGCGACCTGCCGGCCAAGGCCTGGTTCTCCGGCCCGCCGGAGCTCAGCGGCAGCGCGGTCTCCACGCCCGACTTCTCGCTCATCGGCGAGGTGTCCTTCAGCGGCTGGGGCGACGTCGGCTACATCACGATCACCATGATCATCTTCACTCTGGTGCTCGCCGGCTTCTTCGACGCGATGGCCACCATCATCGGCGTCGGCTCCGAGGCCAAGCTCGCCGACTCCCAGGGCCGGATGCCCGGCCTCTCCAAGGCGCTGTTCATCGACGGTGCCGGCGGTGTCATCGGCGGCGGCGTCGGCGGCTCCGGCCAGACGGTCTTCGTCGAGTCGGCGACCGGCGTCGGCGAGGGAGCCCGCACGGGTCTCTCCTCGGTCGTCACCGGCGCGTTCTTCGCGGCCTGCCTCTTCTTCACCCCGATCACCGCGATCGTGCCGGCCGAGGTGGCCTCCGCCGCCCTGGTCGTCATCGGCGCGATGATGATGCAGAACGCCAAGCACGTCGACTGGAGCGACCGCTCCGTCGCGATCCCGGTGTTCCTCACCGTGGTCCTGATGCCCTTCACGTACACCATCACCACGGGTGTCGCGGCCGGCGTCATCTCCTACGCCGTGATCAAGACGGCGCAGGGCAAGGCACGCGAAGTGGGCGCCTTCATGTGGGGCCTGACCGCGATCTTCATCGTGTTCTTCGCGATCCATCCGATCGAGAGCTGGCTGGGCGTCAGCTGACGCCCTACCGCCGCCCTCCACACACAGACATCGAGGAGTTCGAGATGCTGGACATCGCCGAAGAGCTGCACCGGTGGGTCGAGCAGGGACGCGAGTTCGCCGTCGCCACGGTCGTGGCGGTCGGCGGGAGCGCGCCCCGGCAGCCGGGTGCCGCACTCGCCGTCGACAGTGACGGCACGGCGATCGGCTCGGTCTCCGGCGGGTGTGTGGAGGGCGCGGTCTACGACCTCTGCCAGCAGGCCCTCGAAGACGGCAGGACCGTCGTCGAGCGCTTCGGCTACAGCGACGAGGACGCCTTCGCGGTCGGTCTGACCTGCGGCGGCATCATCGACATCCTCGTCACACCGATCCGCGGCGGGGTCGTCCCCGCCGCGCTCGCCGCCGCCGCCACGGGGGAGGCGGCGGCCCTGGCCCGGATCGTCACCGGCCCCGAGGACCTGATGGGCCGGGCGATCCTCGTCCGCCCCGACGGCTCGTACGAAGGCGGCCTCGGCGGCCACCCCGAACTGGACCGCACGGCGGCCGGCGAGGCCGGCGCGATGCTCGACGCGGGACGCACCGGCACCGTGGAGATCGGCGAGGACGGCAGCCGCTGCGGACAGCCGCTGACCCTCCTCGTCGAGTCCTCGGTCCCGGCCCCCCGCATGATCGTCTTCGGTGCCATCGACTTCGCGGCCGCCCTCGTCAGGGTCGGCAAGTTCCTCGGCTACCACGTCACCGTGTGCGACGCGCGCCCCGTCTTCGCGACGCCGGCCCGCTTCCCCGAGGCCGACGAGATCGTCGCCGAATGGCCCCACCGCTACCTGGAGTCCACCGAGGTGGACGGCCGCACGGTCCTCTGCGTCCTCACCCACGACGCCAAGTTCGACGTGCCGCTGCTCCAGGCCGCCCTCAAGCTGCCCGTCGCCTACGTCGGCGCCATGGGCTCCCGCCGCACCCACGAGGACCGCAACGAGCGCCTCCGCGAGGTCGGCGTCACCGAACTCGAACTCGCCCGGCTGCGCTCGCCGATCGGCCTCGACCTCGGGGCGCGCACGCCCGAGGAGACGGCCCTGTCGATCGGCGCCGAGATCGTGGCCAACCGCCGGGGCGGCACAGGCCGCTCCCTCACCGGCGCCCACACCCCGATCCACCACGACACACCGGCCGAGCCCGCGCGGCGGATCGGCTCCGTGGCCTGACGGCCCGCGCCGTCACCGCGCCGCGCGCTCCCTGAGCGTCGACGCCCAGGCCGGCGGTTCCTCGGCGGTCCCGGTCTCGTCCCGCCGGCCGCCCCGGGCGAAGAAGTCCGCGAGCGGCAGGATCGCCGCCCCGACGGTGACCGCGTCCGGACCGAGCGTGCCCATCCCGATCTCGACCCGGGCCGCCGGGTAGGCGAGGGCGTACTGCAGCGCGTAGCCGGTGACGGTCTCCAGGAAGCGGGTGCCGAGCTGGAGGCCGGCCCAGCCGCCGACGAGGATCCGTTCGGGCTGGAAGAGGTTGACGAGGTCGGCGAAGCCGGCGCCGAGGTACTCGGCGGTCTCGGCCAGGACCGCGAGCGCCGTCGCGTCGGGCTCCGTCCCCGGCTCCGCCGGATACGCCGCGGCGAGCATCGCGGTCAGCGCCGTCTCCTCGTCCGCGCCCGCCGGCGGCACCCCGCCCGCCTCCCGCCACCGCTCGAGAAGCGCCTCCGCCCCGGCGTACGCCTCCAGGCAGCCCTGCGCCCCGCAGCGGCAGCGCCGCCCCCGCACGCGGACGGTCAGATGGCCCCACTCGATCGCCCGGCCCGGCCCCATCGGATCGGTGACCACGCACGCGCCGACACCCGAGCCGAAGAGGACCACCACCGCGCTGCGCGCCCCGCGCCCGGCGCCGAACCACATCTCGGCCTGCCCGAGGGTCTTGGCGCCGTTGTCGATCCAGTAGGGCACCGAGGCGGGCAGGTCGACGCTCTCCCGCAGCAGCCGTTCCAGCGGGACCGCGTCCCAGCCGATGGTCTGGCCGTGGACGACCGCGCCGTCCCCGGCGTCCCGGGCCACGATGCCGGGCACCCCGACGCCGACGCCGAGGAGCCGCTCCGCGGGCACGTCCGCGCTCCGCAGCACCTCCGCGATGCCCTCCCGGACGTGTCCGACGACGACCCCGACCTCGTACCGCTCGTGGGGGTTCGGGCCGTCGACGGCCAACGGGCGCTCGGTGCGTGCCAGTTCGGTCAGGGCGAGGTCGAACAGCTCGATCCTGACCCGGGTCTCGCCGACGTCGACGCCGATCATGCAGCCGCTGTCGGGGGAGATGCGCAGGAGCGTACGCGGGCGCCCGCCGGCCGAGTCGACGCTGCCCGCCTCCTCCACCAGGCCCTCCGCGACCAGCTCCGCGACCACGTTGCTGACGGAGCCCGAGCTGAGACCGGTCGCCGGGCCGAGCTGGTAGCGGCTCAGCGGCCCGTCGAAGTAGAGGCGCTGCAGGACGGCGGTGCGGTTCTCGCGTCGCAGGTCGCGCACGGTGCGGCCGTTCCGCTTGGTCACTCGGGCCCCCAGGTGGAAGAGTCTTCCACCGCAACATACCGCTGCGGGTGCCCCGGACGCGCTCTTCTCTTGAGGTTTAACTCATATCCTGAATTAAGCGGACTCCGGCTTCACAGTCTGAACGCGGGCGCCCGGCGGCCCGCCCCGCCCGGTTCAGGCCTTGCGCAGCCCGCTGAGGAGCAGCTCGGCCAGCTGCTCGTACGCCTCCGCGTCGGCCAGGCCGGTCGCCGAGGCGACCTGGCGGCGCTGGATGCGGACCATCACCGAGGAGATCACGTCGGCCGCGAAGGTCACGTGCACCTCGCGGAAGACCCCGGCCCGGACGCCCTCCTCGATGAGCTGCTGGACCCGCCCGGCCGCCGCGCGCGTGTTGCGCTCGTACACCTCCGCCGCCGGCTCGAAGGCCGCGACGTCGTCGAAGAACTGCGGGGAGACCGGCGCCAGCTCGGCCGAGACCGCCCGCAGATAGGCGGCCAGCCGCTCTGCGGGATCGGTCGCGGCCGCCAGGACCGCCTCGACCCGCGCGGTGGCACGCCGGAAGAAGTGCACCACGGCCGCCCGGACCAGCTGCTCCTTGCTGCCGGCCAGGCCGTACAGGGTCCGCTTCGAGCAGCGCAGCCGGGCGGCGAGGTCGTCGAGCGTCAGCCGGGCGAAACCCTCGCCGACGAGCAGGGCGACGAGCTCCTCGAAGAGGGCGGAGCGGCGCGCCGCTCCGCGGCCCGTCAGCTTGGGGCTGTCGGCGGCTGGGGTCTCGATCACCCGCCCAGTATTCCAGGCCGGCTCTCCACGGGGTTACGCCGACACCCTTCTGCGCTACGCTGAGCGGTACTGCAGTACCCGTCCCAGTACCACTTTGCGCGCCGCTGGAGTCGCCATGGATGTCGACCGCCTGCTTCCCACCCCCGAGGCAGCGGACCTCATCGCCCTCACCCGGGAGATCGCCGACAAGGAGCTCGCTCCCCGGGTCGACGAGCACGAGGCCGCCGAGAGGTACCCCGAGGGACTGTTCGCCACCCTCGGCGAGGCCGGGCTGCTCGGCCTGCCCTACCCCGAGGAGTACGGGGGCGGCGGCCAGCCGTACGAGGTCTACCTCCAGGTGCTGGAGGAACTCGCCGCGCGCTGGGCGGCCGTCGCCGTCGCCACCAGCGTCCACACCCTCGCCTGCCACCCGCTCCACACCTTCGGCACCGCCGCGCAGAAGGAGCGCTGGCTCCCCGAGATGCTGGCGGGCCGCACCATCGGCGGCTACAGCCTCTCGGAGCCGCAGGCCGGCTCCGACGCGGCCGCCCTCGCCTGCAAGGCAGAGCGGCAGGAGGACGGCAGCGGGTACCGGATCACCGGCACCAAGGCGTGGATCACCCACGGCGGCCGCGCCGACTTCTACGCGCTCTTCGCCCGGACGGCCCCCGGCAGCCACGGCATCTCCTGCTTCCTCGCCCCCGGCGCCACCGAGGGCCTCGGCTTCGGCGCGCCCGAGCGCAAGATGGGCCTCCAGGCCGTGCCCACCACCTCCGCCTACTGGGACGGCGCGCTGATCGACGCCGACCGGCTCGTCGGCGACGAGGGCCAGGGCCTCCAGATCGCCTTCAGCGCCCTCGACAGCGGCCGCCTCGGCATCGCCGCCTGCGCCACCGGCCTCGCCCAGGCCGCGCTCGACGCGGCCGTGGCGTACGCCAACGAGCGCACCACCTTCGGCCGCCGGATCATCGACCACCAGGGCCTCGGCTTCCTCCTCGCCGACATGGCCGCCGCCGTCGACGCGGCCCGCGCCACCTACCTGGACGCGGCCCGCCGCCGGGACCTCGGCCGCCCCTTCAGCCGCCAGGCCAGCGCGGCCAAGCTCATCGCCACGGACGCCGCGATGAAGGTCACCACCGACGCGGTCCAGGTCCTCGGCGGCTACGGCTACACCCGGGACTTCCCGGTCGAGCGCTACATGCGCGAGGCGAAGATCACCCAGATCTTCGAGGGCACCAACCAGATCCAGCGCCTCGTGATCAGCCGGGGGCTCGTCCAGCCGTGACGGCTCCGCCGGTCCGCCCGCGGCCGGCCGACCGGTTGACCCGCCCTGCCGTACCGGCCGGGTCCGCGGGCGCCCCAGCGGCCCCCGTCCGCCCTGCCGTTCGCCGTCCACCGACCCGTCGTCCACCGACCCGTCGTCCGCCGCCCACCGGGCCCGGCGCCGCTTCCGGGGACGCGGCCTGCGGTTCTATGGTGGGCGGCGCAGATCGCGCGGACCGCGCGGTCCTCCGCGGGCACGCGCCCGACCCGGCGGCCAACCCGGCGGCAGGGTCGCACCCGCACGACACGAACGAGGAGTTCCATGGACATCGCCGGCTCCGCCGCTCTCGTCACCGGTGCCGCCTCCGGTCTCGGCGCCGCCACCGCGGCGGCCCTCGCCGCCCGGGGCGCCACGGTCTACGGCCTCGATCTGGACAAGGCCGTGGCCGCCGCCGGACAGCAGCCCGAGGGCGTCCGGCTGCTCCCCGCGGACGTCACCGACGAGCAGCAGGTCCGCGGGGCCCTCGCGGCGGTCGAGGCCGACGGCGCCGAGCTGCGCCTCGCCGTCAACTGCGCCGGCATCGCGCCCTCGGCCCGCATCCTGGGCCGCAAGGGCCCGCACGACCTGGACCTGTTCAGGGCCGTCGTCGACGTGAACCTGATCGGCACGTTCAACGTGATGCGGCTGGCCGCCGAGGCCATCGCCCGGCACGAGCCCGACGAGCACGGCCAGCGCGGACTCGTCGTCAACACCGCCTCGATCGCCGCGTTCGAGGGCCAGGTCGGCCAGATCGCCTACGCGGCCTCCAAGGCGGGCGTCGCCGGCATGACCGTCACCGCCGCGCGCGACCTCGCACAGTTCGGCATCCGGGTCGTCACGGTCGCCCCCGGGATCGTCGACACCCCGATGATGGCGGGGTTCGGTGAGGACGTCCGGGCCGGTCTCGCCGCGAGCGTCACCTTCCCGCAGCGCCTCGCGCGGCCGGAGGAGTACGCCCGCCTGGTGACGATGGTCGCCGAGCACGACTACCTCAACGGCGAGACGATCCGCATGGACGGCGCCCTCCGGATGGCCGCCCGCTGACGCCTGTCCCGGCCTGCCGGGCCTCCGTACCCTCGCCAAAGCACTCGGTGCCGGTTCTCCCCGGCACCTAGTGCCGCGCGAAGGAGTCACGGGTGTTAGGTTCGGCCCATGGGAACAGCCGGATCAGCGTCGTCGAACACCACGAAGCCCGCGATGCGGGACTCCCTCATCGCCGCGGCCTTCCAGCTCTTCCTGGAGCGGGGCTACGAGCAGACCACCGTCGACGACATCGTGACCCTCGCCGGGGTCGGCCGGCGGTCCTTCTTCCGGTACTTCCCCTCGAAGGAGGACGTGGTCTTCCCCGACCACGAGCAGTGCCTCGCCGACATGACCCGCTTCCTCGCGGCGAGCGCCGACTCCGACGACCCGATGGTCCGGGTCTGCGGCGCGGCCCGGCTGGTCATGCGGATGTACGCCGAGAACCCGACCTTCTCCGTGCAGCGCTACCGGCTCACCCGCGAGGTGACCGGCCTGCGCACGTACGAGCTGTCGGTGGTCTGGCGCTACGAGAAGACCCTCGGCGACTACCTGCGCACCCGCTGGGCCGACCGCAGGGACGGCACCCTGCGCGCCAACGTGGCGGCGGCGGCCGTGGTGGCCGCCCACAACCACGCCCTGCGGCACTGGCTGCGCTCGGGCGGCGAGGGCGACCCGCTGGCCGAGGTGGACACCGCCCTGGAGTTCGTCCGCGGGACCTGGAGCCCGGACGCGGTGGTGGCCGCCCCCGCCGAGGAGGCCGAGGACGTCGTCGTGGTGATCACCAAGCGCTCCACCCCCATGTGGCGCGTGGTGCGTGAGGTGGAGTCGAGCCTCGGCGAGGGCTGATCGCGACGCCGGGGGTTCGCGGTATCTCCGATTAGGGGAACTCAGGTCTTTATTTGATGGCACTCAGTGCCATATCTTTGCTCCATGCACGGTCGAGCCGCCGAGTGCGAGGAGAAGGCATCGTGTTCCACACGGGACTGAGGAGCGGGACCGCCGTCCAGGCCGCCGAGGAGGCGGGCCCCGACGCCGAGCTCTACTTCCAGCGCTGCCGCTGGTGCCACACCACGACGTTCCAGCGACTGCTCTGTCCGACCTGCGGGTCGACCGATCTCACCCCCGAACTCAGCGAGGGCGAGGGCGTGATCTCCGTACGGCGCGGGGTGGCCGCGGCCGACGCCGACCTGTGGCCGGTCTACATGGCGGAGGGCTTCACCGTCCGCTGCCGGGTCGACGGGCCGCTGCACGCGGTGCGCCCCGGCGTCCGGGTCAAGGTCTCCTCGGGGGTCGGCGTGACCGGTCGCAGGCCGGTCGTCCGGCTCTGCGAGGAGGTCCCCCTCGACGGGTGGATCTGATCGCCGGACCCGGTGCGGGAGACGCGAAAGGGGTGGGTGGTGGCACAGAGTGCCACCACCCACCCCTTTCAGGTCACCGGGCGCGGACGGTTCAGCGGGCGCCGATCTCGTCCGTCAGCTGCGGCAGCACCTCGAAGAGGTCGCCGACCACGCCGTAGTCCACCAGGTCGAAGATCGGTGCCTCGGGGTCCTTGTTGACCGCGACGATCGTCTTCGACGTCTGCATGCCGGCCCGGTGCTGGATCGCACCGGAGATGCCCGCCGCGACGTACAGCTGCGGCGAGACCTGCTTGCCGGTCTGGCCGACCTGGTTGGAGTGCGGGTACCAGCCGGCGTCCACCGCGGCGCGGGAGGCGCCGACGGCCGCGCCGAGCGAGTCGGCCAGCTTCTCGACGACCGCGAAGCCCTCGGCCGCGCCGACACCGCGGCCGCCGGAGACCACGATCGCGGACTCGGTCAGCTCCGGGCGGCCGGTCGACACGCGCGGGGTGCGGGCCACGACCCTGGCGGCGTTGCCGGTGAAGGAGACCGTGACGTTCTCGACCGTGCCGGCGGCCGAAGAGGCCTCCGGGGCGGCGGAGTTCGGCTTGACCGTGATGACCGGCGCGCCGTGCGTGACCGTCGAGCGCACCTGGTACGAGGCGGCGAACACGGACTGCGTGGCGACCGGGCCGTTCTCGCCGGCCTCCAGCTCCACGGCGTCGGTGATCAGACCGGAGCCGAGGCGGAGCGCGACACGGGCCGCGATCTCCTTGCCCTCGCCGGAGGAGGTCACCAGGACGGCGGCCGCCCCCTTCTCCTTGGCGAGCTGGGTGAGCGCGTCGACCTTCGGCACGACGAGCTGCTCGGTGAACTCGGGGGCGTCCGCGACGTACACGGTCGCGGCGCCGTACTCGCCGGCGGTGGCGGCGATCGAGGCCGCGGCCTCGCCGGCGCCGAGCACGACCGCCGAGGGCTCGCCGATGCGGCGGGCCAGGGTCAGCAGTTCGAGGGCCGGCTTGCGGACCGCACCGTCGGCGTGGTCCACGAGAACCAGGATCTCAGCCATGATTCGTTGCTCCTGTGGGGTGTCAGGCTGACGGTGGGTCAGATGAACTTCTGGGTGGCGAGGAAGGCGGCGAGCTGCTTGCCGCCGTCGCCCTCGTCGGTGACGATCGTGCCCTTCGTGCGGGCGGGGCGCGCCGCCACGGCGTCGACCAGGGTCCACGCCCCGGCGAGACCGACCTCGTCGGCGTCGATGTCCAGGTCGTCCAGGTCCAGCTCCTGCACCGGCTTCTTCTTGGCCGCCATGATGCCCTTGAAGGAGGGGTAGCGGGCCTCGCCGGACTGGTCGGTCACCGAGACGATCGCGGGCAGCGGGGCCTCCAGGAGCTCGGTGGCGGCGTCGCCGTCGCGGCGGCCCTTCACCAGGCCGTCCTCGACGGAGAGCTCCGAGAGCAGGGTGACCTGCGGCAGGCTCAGCCGCTCGGCGAGCAGCGCCGGCAGCACGCCCATGGTGCCGTCGGTCGAGGCCATGCCGCAGACGACCAGGTCGAAGCCGGTCTTCTCCAGGGCCTTGGCGAGGATCGCCGAGGTGGCGATGACGTCGGAGCCGTGGATGTCTTCGTCGTTGACGTGGACGGCCTTGTCGGCGCCCATCGACAGCGCCTTGCGCAGCGCGTCCTTGGCGTCGTCCGGCCCGACCGTGACCACGGTGACCTCGGCGTCGTCGGACTCCTCCGAGATCTGCAGCGCCTGCTCGACGGCGTACTCGTCGAGTTCCGACAGCAGGCCGTCGACCTCGTCGCGGTCGACCGTCAGGTCGTCGGCGAAACCGCGGTCACCGGTCGCGTCGGGTACGTACTTCACACAGACAGCGATCCTCAGGGTCACGGCCTGGCTCCTTTCAAGCGTCAAGCGGTCGGGTGACGGTCGGTTACGGGAGGTTGCGGGCCATGACGATGCGCTGGACCTGGTTGGTGCCCTCGTAGATCTGGGTGATCTTGGCGTCGCGCATCATCCGCTCGACGGG